>NZ_CP024633.1:1200000-2400000 GCF_004924335.1 Mycobacteroides salmoniphilum
AATTGAGTACATGTCGGTAGTCGTATCGTGGGCGCCAGCCGAGTTCCTCGCGTGCCTTGGAGTTGACGTAGACGCGATCGACCGCCGGGAACATCGACCAACCCCGCGCCGCGTACAGGTCGGGCTGCCCGGGGAAGTATCGAGCCACCACACCGGGCGCATTGGTGCGCAACTGTGCGGCATCGGCGCGACAGAACGGCGTCGTCGCCGACACCACGTATGTGGACCAGCCGATGGTCGGTGCGTGATCGGCCGCCAGCAGGTGTACGTCGACAACGTCGGCCAGATCCACCCGCCGATAGAGGTATTCGTTGGCTTTCACATTCGCATCCGGGTAGCGCGCCCGCACCGCGTCGCTGTCGTCTTGTTCGGGGAAGAAGCGCGAGGTGCGCAGTACGATGACCGGCAGGCCACTGTCCTGGTGCACCACATGCGCGATGTCTTCCGCGGCGGTTTTGGTGGCGCCGTAGATGTTCTTGGGTACCGGTGTCACGTCCTCGGTGATCCAGGCGGTCTCGCTCGCGCCGACCAAGGCGTGCCCGAATGCGCTGGTGGTGCTGGTGTAGACAAAGCTGGTTACGCCCGCGGCGACGGCCTCTTCCAGGAGCGCGAGCGTGCCGCTGATGTTGGTCTCGATGAAGTCGGCCCGCGTATGCGATCCCACATGCGGTTTGTGCAGGGTCGCCGTGTGCAGCACCGACGACACCCCGGCCATCGCCTCGCTGACGACCGCGCGGTCGGCGATCGACCCGACGATGTCCGTGACAGGACCGGGCGCGATATCCATGCCGACGACGTCGGCGCCGCGCCGCCGCAGGGTGCGGACCAGCGCCTCCCCGAGATGGCCCGAGGACCCGGTGACCAGGAATCGATGCTCGCGCATGAGCCCATACTGCTCAGGACCGCAAGTCATTTCGTTCGCCGAGTGTGAAACGTAGGCGGGAAATAGACGGAAATCTCGCCCACGTTTCACACTCGGCGCGGCTGCGGCGGCCCTGGCCTGCACAATGAGAGCGTGCGCGACATGTTTTGTGGACGACCGGTCCGTACCGATCGTGCCCTCATCATGGCGATCGTCAACCGCACACCGGACTCCTTCTACGACCGCGGCGCCACCTTCACCGACGAGGCCGCGCAGGCCGCCGTGCACAAAGCGGTTGCCGACGGCGCGGACGTTGTCGACATCGGCGGCGTCAAGGCCGGCCCGGGTGAGACCGTCGACGCCGAAGCGGAGATCGCGCGCGTGGTGCCGTTCATCGATTGGGTGCGCAGTGCACACCCAAACCTGCTGATCAGCGTCGACACCTGGCGTGCCGAGGTCGCGGAAAAGGCCTGCGCGGCGGGCGCCGACTTGATCAACGACACCTGGGCGGGGGTCGATTCGGAGCTACCCGCAGTGGCGGCCGCACACGGTGCCGGACTGGTGTGCTCGCATACCGGTGGTGCGGTACCGCGCACCCGGCCTTTTCGGGTGAATTATGGGACTGAAGTGGATGGTGTTGTTCATGCCGTTGTCGCCGAAGTCACCGCATCTGCCGAGCGTGCAGTGGCTCTCGGGGTATCGAAGGACTCGATCCTGATCGATCCGACGCATGACTTCGGCAAAAACACCTTCCACGGGCTCGCTTTGTTGCGCCACGTAAACGATCTCGTTAATACCGGGTGGCCCGTGTTGATGGCATTGAGCAACAAGGATTTCATCGGGGAGACTCTTGGTGTGGGACTGACGGAACGACTCGAGGGCACTCTCGCCGCCACCGCGTTGGCGGCGGCGGCCGGTGCCCGCATGTTCCGGGTACATGAAGTCGGACCCACACGCCGCACGCTGGAAATGGTGGGCTCCATCGTCGGGACCCGCCCTCCGGCGCGAACAGTGAGGGGGTTGGCATGACCCATCAATTAGACGAAGCAGTGGGTATCGACCCGGGCTGGCTGGACACGCACAGCTGGAACCGGCCTGAATGGACCGTCGAACAGCTCGTCGCTGCGAAGAAGGGCCGCACCGTGTCGGTGGTGCTGCCCGCGCTCAACGAGCAGGAGACGGTCGCCTCAGTCGTCGACACCATCAGCCCGCTGCTGGGCGGTCTGGTGGACGAGCTGATCGTCCTCGACTCGGGCTCCACCGATGACACCGCGATCCGGGCCGTGGCCGCGGGCGCGCGCGTCGTCAGCCGTGAGCAAGCGCTTCCCGAGGTACCGCCCAATCCGGGCAAGGGCGAGGTGCTGTGGCGTTCGGTGGCCGCGACGACGGGCGACGTGATCGCCTTCGTCGACTCGGACCTCATCGACCCCGACCCGATGTTCGTGCCGCACCTGCTCGGCCCGCTCTTGCTGGGGCAGGGTGTGCATCTCGTCAAGGGCTTCTATCGGCGTCCGCTGAAGGTGAGCGGGTCCGAGGACGCCAACGGTGGCGGCCGGGTGACCGAGTTGGTGGCCCGACCCATGCTCGCCGCGCTGCGGCCCGAGCTGAGTTGCGTGGTGCAGCCACTGGGCGGCGAATACGCGGGCACTCGTGAACTGCTGTCCTCCGTGCCCTTCGCGCCCGGATACGGGGTCGAGATCGGGCTGCTCATCGACACCTACGACCGTCTCGGGCTCAACGCCATCGCTCAGGTGAATCTGGGTGTGCGCAGCCACCGCAATCGGCCGCTGGTCGAGCTCGGAGTGATGAGTCGGCAGGTGATGGCGAGCATGCTCTCACGCTGCGGAATTCCGGACTCGGGGGTGGGCATCACCCAGTTCTTCGCCGACGGCGACGGATTCACCCCGCGCAGCTCGACGGTCTCACTGGAGGACCGCCCGCCCATGAACACCCTGCGCTGACCCTCAGGTCTTCTGGATCTCGCGCTCACCCTCGGTGGGCGACCACACGGTGACGATCATGTGTCCGTCGTCGAGCCGCACCGCGGACGCACCCCGGATGTCGGCGACGTAGAACGGCGCGAACCGTCTTCCGCGTAGATCGAATCCGCTGCTGGCATAGAGATGCTCGGCGAACGCGGCGTGTAGGTCGAGATCCTGCTCATCGTGCACCGCGCCCCAGACCTTGGCATCGCCCTCGCCGACATGCGTGTCGGTGGTAGCCGTGTGCAGCTCGAAACGGGGGTCACGGGCGAGGTCCGCCAGCTTGGCAGTGTCGGGCATGCCGCCGACGATCAGCCTGCCCTCGAAGATGCGAGGCTCCATCGGGCTGATCCGCGGGGCGCCGCTGCGCCGCAGCGTCGAGAGGAAGCACAGATTGCGCGTCGCGTCATGACGGCGAGTGAACACTGCGGCGATCGTCGGAGCCTGCTGCGTGAACTCGTGCCAGGAGGTCATGGCCCCACGCTAGGCCCGGATGTCGGACCTCGCTGGCAAGATCGTCTCGTGACGTTCGCACTGACGTATCTGTTGGTTCTCATCGCAGTGGCCGCCGTGCTCTTTGTGCTGGGCTCGATGCTGTTCGGCCGCGGCGAAGAGTTGCCGCCGCTGCCCAAGGGCACCACCGCCACCGTCCTGCCCGCCGAGACGGTGACGGGTGCCGATGTGGACGCCGTCAAGTTCTCGCTGGTCTTCCGCGGGTACAAGGCCAGCGAGGTCGATTGGGTGCTGGACCGGCTCGCCCGCCAGATCGATGAGCTGCGTGCCGAGCTCGACGAGGTGCAGGGCGCCGAAGCACATGCCGACTAAAGCGCCCAGCCGCTGTTCGTGGGCCGTGGATCCGGCCGGTTCCACGTTGTATGCCGACTACCACGACAACGAGTGGGGACGCCCGCTGTACGGGCGTGATGCGTTGTTCGAGCGGCTGTGCTTGGAGGCCTTCCAGAGCGGGCTGGCGTGGATCACCATCTTGCGCAAACGTGAGGGCTTCCGCCGCGCGTTCGAAGGCTTCATACCCGAGCAAATCGCCCGCTACGGCGACAAGGACGTGGCACGGCTGATGGCTGATGCCCAGATCGTGCGGAACCGCGCCAAGATCGAGTCCTCGATATCGAATGCCCGCGCTGTTCTCGATCTGGACACTGATCTTTCGGACCTGTTGTGGTCGTTTGCGCCGAAACGCCGCGCCCGGCCTCAGCGTCTTTCGGACGTGCCCGCAGTCACCGACGAGAGCACGGCGATGGCCAAAGAACTCAAGCGCAGAGGGTTCCGTTTTGTGGGCCCTACCACGGCGTATGCCCTGATGCAGGCCACCGGGATGGTGGATGATCACGTGCGTTCCTGCTGGGTTCCGCGAGTCGATACTGCCCCCTCCGGAAGGCCCAGTTGAGGGTCTGCTGTCCCCAGATGTTCGCGATAGGGAAGAATGGTGCAGTGAAACGGCAGCTCAGATAGGGAACAATGGTCGGAGATGCCGAACACCCTTGGCTGGAATTTGGAGGGAGCACACGATGGCGGCCATGAAGCCCCGAACAGGCGACGGTCCTCTCGAGGCTACGAAAGAGGGGCGCGGGATCGTCATGCGCGTGCCACTGGAAGGTGGCGGTCGCCTGGTGGTCGAGCTGACCCCCGATGAGGCCGCCGCACTCGGCGACGAACTCAAGAACGTCACCAGCTAGGCCCCAGCCCTCGGGCGCTAGCTGCAGACCTTGTGATAGATCTGCAGCGTCATCTCCGCGATGTGCGCCCACGAGAACTCTTCGATACACCGCGCTCTGCCCGCGTTGCCGAACTCGGCAGCACGGGTCGGGTCCGCGACCAATGCGTTGACCGCATCGGCGAGTCCCGCCTCGAACGCGGCGGCTTCGCTGCTCTCGTAGGCCACCAACGTCCCGGTGACGCCGTCGGCAACCACCTCGGGTATCCCGCCGACGCGAGATGCCACGACCGCCGTACCGCACGCCATGGCCTCAAGGTTGACGATGCCCAACGGTTCGTAGATCGACGGGCACACAAAAACCGTTGCCGCCGAAAGCACCTCCCGCAGTTTGGGTGCGGGCAGGAACTCGCGTATCCAGTGCACTCCGGGTCGCACCGCGGCCAACTCGGTGACGGCGCCGGTGATCTGTTCGGCGATCTCGGGGGTGTCCGGCTCGCCTGCGCACAGGATCAACTGCACCTCGGGGGAGAACCGGTGTGCGGCCGCCACGAGATGTGCGAGCCCCTTTTGCCGGGTGATCCGTCCGACGAATACGACAATCGGGCGGCCCAGATCCACACCGAGGTCGGCGAGAACCGACCCTGGCTGCGTGATCGCCTGGGCTGGATCAACCGGATACCAGGTTGTGGTATCGATTCCGTTGCGCACCACATGGATCCGGCTGGGATCCAAATCGGGATAGGTCGCCATGATGTCTTCGCGCATCCCGCTGCTGACCGCGATGACCGCGTCGGCGGCGTGTATTGCGGTGTGTTCCACCCACGACGACACCCGGTATCCGCCGCCGAGCTGTTCGGCCTTCCATGGGCGACGGGGCTCCAGGGAATGCGCGGTCAGCACGTGCGGAATGCCGTGCAGCAGCTTGGCCAGATGTCCTGCCATGCCCGTGTACCAGGTGTGCGAATGCACCACCGACGAACCGGTGACCGCGGCGGCCATGACCAGATCGGCCGACAAGGTCGTCAAGGTTGGATTGGCGCCATCCAACGCGGGATCGGGCCGATGCACCAAGGCACCGTCGCGGGGTGCGCCCATACAGTGCACCTCGACATCACACAGTGTGCGCAGCTGAGCCACCAACTCGGTGACGTGGACCCCGGCCCCGCCGTACACCTCGGGTGGGTACTCCCGCGTCATCATTGCCACCCGCGTCGGGGATGAGCCGCGTGCGAAAAGACCCTCCGTCGGGGATGAGCCGCGTGCGCGAAGACGGTCGGTCATGCCACGACCGTAGTAGGTGGCCCCGACGACCGCAGGGCCGCCGGGGGTGTACCGCTGGCCGCTTCTGCCGAGTGCCGATAGGTTGATTGCTATGAGGGCATCGCCACACGTTCTGGGGATCGTGCTTGCCGGCGGTGAGGGCAAGCGGCTTTACCCACTGACCGCGGACCGTGCGAAACCGGCGGTGCCCTTCGGCGGTGCCTATCGTCTCATCGATTTTGTGCTGAGCAACCTGGTCAACGCGCGATTCCTGCGGATTTGCGTTCTGACCCAATACAAGTCGCACTCGCTGGACCGGCACATATCGCAGAATTGGCGGCTGTCTGGTTTGGCGGGGGAGTACATCACGCCTGTTCCTGCTCAGCAGCGACTCGGCCCGCGGTGGTACACCGGCAGCGCTGACGCCATTCACCAGTCGCTCAACCTGATCTACGACGAGGATCCCGAGTACATCGCGGTGTTCGGTGCCGATCACGTGTACCGGATGGATCCCGAGCAGATGCTCGACTTCCATATCGACAGCGGTGCGGCGGTGACGGTCGCGGGAATCCGCGTTCCCCGCGCGGAGGCCACCGCATTCGGCTGCATCGATGCCGACGACACCGGCCGGATTCGGGAGTTCATTGAGAAACCTGCGAATCCACCGGGCACGCCGGACGATCCGGACGCCGCGTTCGTGTCGATGGGGAACTACATCTTCACCACCAAGGAACTCGTCGACGTCATCCGCGCGGATGCCGAGGACGACCATTCCGATCACGATATGGGTGGCGACATCATTCCCCGGTTGGTGGCCGATGGGCGGGCCGCGGTGTACGACTTCAACACCAACGTGGTACCCGGTGCCACCGAGCGCGATCACGCGTACTGGCGCGACGTAGGGACCCTCGACGCGTTCTACGACGCGCATATGGATCTGGTGTCGGTGCACCCGGTGTTCAACCTGTACAACCGGCGGTGGCCCATCCGTGGCGAATCGGAGAACCTGGCACCCGCCAAGTTCGTCAACGGTGGTTCCGCGCAGGAGTCGGTGGTGGGTGCCGGCAGCATCGTCTCGGCGGGCTCGGTGCGCAACTCGGTGCTGTCCTCGAATGTCGTCGTCGACGACGGCGCCGTCGTCGAGGGCAGCGTGCTGATGCCCGGCGTGCGGGTGGGCCGTGGTGCGGTGGTCCGGCACGCGATTCTGGACAAGAACGTGGTTGTCGGTGTCGGAGAACAGGTTGGCGTCGACATCGAGCGCGACCGTGAGCGATTCAACGTCAGTGCCGGCGGCGTCGTCGCCGTCGGCAAGGGCGTCTGGATCTAGTCTCGCGAGCCGGGCGTCGCCTCACCACACCAGCGGTACGAGACGGTTGCGGACCTTTTCGGTGTATTCGTCGTAACCCGGTAGGTCGTGGCGCAGCATCTTCTCCTCGTCAAGGATTCGCACCACCAGCGAGGCAGTGGCCGGGATGGCTGCAAGCAGGCCCCAATACGAGCCCAGCGCCACGGGCATACCCACCATCATCACCAGTGAGCCTGTGTACATGGGGTGGCGTACCAACCCGTACAGCCCGGTTGAGGTGACGGTCTGACCGGATTCGACGGTGATGCTCGCGCCGGCGTAATTGTTCTGGGCCACCACCAGGGTGGCGGCGCCCAATCCGGCGACCACCAGTACCTCCCCGACGATGACGAGCCAGGTCGGCACGTGCGACCAACCGAATCGGTGATCGAAGGCGCTCACCACAACCAGGGCCACGAAGGAGCTCAGCAGCACAGTGACCGCGACCTTCTGTACCAGGCGAGTCTCTGCGATGGGTCCACCATGCAGACGACGTTGCAGCACCTCGGGATTCGTGGTTGCCAAATAGATTGAGGAGACCGTGGAGCTGATCACGAAGATGGCCAAGAACACCCAGGCCTGCCAGTAGCCGAATGTGCCCGCGGGCCAGAACAGTGCCGCGGCAAAGACGGCGAGGCCGACGATGCCCGAGGCAAGAGCTTGTACACCGGTTTTCATAATTTTCCTTTCTCAGATCGCGTCACGACGGCGGTAAATCTCGCCCGCGGCAGTGGTGAGCCCGACACCGATCGCCATAAGGGCGAACATGGTGAGCCACGGATACTCGACGGGTGCGCTGACCCGCATCACCGGGGACAGTTTCACAATCCAGGACGGCAGCTGCAGTATTCCGGCATAGAGCATGCCCACGGAGAACGCCACCACTAGCCAGCCAATCCAGCTGTGCCGCAATGCAACCGCGATCGCGGCGATACCGGCGATCACCAGCAGGGCGGGAATCTGCGCCAATGCCGCGAGGGTGAGGCGCCACACCACCTGGGGATCGTGCAAGGTGGTGGCGGCGCCCAGGCCACTGCCCAGGCCCGCGATCAGCATGAGAAGTGTGCTGCCCAACACCGTCACCGCCACCGCGGATAACAGCCAGTTCCAGCGCGATACGGCGCGCGCCAACACCGCCTCGGCGATACCCGACTGTTCGTCCTTGGCGAGTCTTACGATTGCCGACACCACGTACGCGGTGATCGCGATGGCGAGCACCTGGTTGAAGGTGGCGAAGATGCTGTCCAGACCGTGTGCCCGGAATGCACGTGTCAGCAGCGGGTTGGTATCGATCGAATCCCGCAGGCTCTTGGCCATCGATCCGAATGCCATACCGCTCAGGAAGATTCCGGAAGCCCATCCGGCGAGCAGCCCGCGTTGCAGTTGCAGGTTGAGTCCGAACACGGACCTGATCTCGGGGGCATGGGCGTTTTCGCCGCGCGAGGGCAGCACGCCCGCGTCGTATTGGCGACGCCCTTCGAGTACGTGGGCGGTGAGCATCAGTGCCAGGGTGGTGCCCACCAGCAGGAGGAAGGGCCACCAGCGCAGATCGACGAACGCTCGCATCTGCTGGGCCCAGGCCAAAGGCGAGAACCAACTCAGTGCGCTGCCCGTGTTGTCGATGATGTCACCGAGTCCACGAACCACGACGGCTGCCGCGAGGGACGCCATCGCGACGCCGCTGGCCGCTCGCGAGGTCCGCCACAACTGAGAAGTGACCGCCGCGATACCGGCGAAAACCATGGAGGCTCCGGCGATTCCGAGACTGATACCGAGAGAGTCGGCCACATCGAATCCCGCCGCGGACAACGCGACCGTCATGGCCACGGCCAGAACGCCGTTCATCAGGCCCACCACGATGAGCGCCGCGTAGGTGCGTGCCTGGTGGCCGATCACCGCCGACATCACTAGCTCGGCGCCACCGGATTCCTCTTCGGCGCGGGTGTGCCGGATGACGGTCAGGATGGACATGATGGCAGCGGCGGCGATCATGACGGTCATCAGCTCGTTGGCGACCATGACGCCGATATCGGTTTCGTTGACACCAAAATTTGGTCCGCCCATGATGATCCCGGCCGGGGTCTTCATCATCGTGACCCGCGCCATCCGGTCGGCGGATGTCGGATACATCGCCGTGAACGCCAACGGCGTATAGGTCATCAGCAGCGTCAGCCAGCCCACCCACATGCAGATCCGGAATCGGTCGCGGCGCAGTGCCAACAAGATCAGAATGCCGGTTCCGGCCAACGGGTGTCGCGGGGTGCCGTCCGAAATGGGTTGGCGAATAGGGAGGGTCGCGAAGTCGGTAGTCACCGCGGTACCCCCTGATACTCGCGCATGAACAGTTCTTCGAGCGACGCCGGCGCCACCGTGAGGTCGACGATCCCCAGGCTTGCCAGCTGTTCCATGGTGCGATCCAGGTTGCTGCGATCTACTGTGAAGGAGGCCCGATTGCCACCGATCGTGAGGTCATGCAACTGCGGAATAGATCTGAGCCCTGAGGGATTCGCTAACGTGCGCACGGCCACGGACGTCCGCATGACATGGCGCAGCTCGGCCAACGATCCGGACAGCACCGTCCGCCCGGCGCGCACGATGGTCACCCGGTGGCACAGCTTTTCCACCTCGGCCAGGATGTGGCTCGAAAGCAACACCGCGCAGCCTCGCGCGGCCACTTCGGCCACACACTCTTGAAAGACCGTCTCCATGAGGGGATCCAGGCCGGACGTCGGCTCGTCGAGAATGAACAGCTCGGCATCTGAGCAGAACGCGGCGATGAGTGCCACCTTCTGGCGGTTGCCCTTGGAGTAGGTGCGGGCCTTCTTGGTGGGATCGAGTTCGAAGCGCTCGACGAGTTGGTTGCGCCGAGGTAGCGAAATATGTTCGGTGCCACGCATTCTGGTGAGGAAGTCGATCGCCTGTCCGCCGGTGAGGTTGGGCCACAAGGTGACATCACCGGGCACGTAGGCGATGAGTCGGTGGAGATCGACCGCGTTGACCCACGGATCGCCGCCGAGCAGCTGTACCGAGCCGGCGTCTGCGCGCAGCAGGCCGAGAAGCACCCGAATGGTGGTGGACTTCCCCGCGCCATTGGGCCCGAGGAATCCCGCGACCTCGCCGTGGGCGACCGACAGATCGAGCCCGTCGAGTGCCTTCGTCTTCCCGAATGACTTGGAGAGGCCGCGTATTTCGACTGCGAGGTTGGGGTACATCACTTCGAATCTCCTCCGTTGCGAGAGCTTTCCTGTTGTGCTGCAAAGGCATCGAGCATGGTGGAATCGGTCATCAGGCCTTCGGTGTAGATCTCGATAGCGGGGAAGATCAGCTCATCGGAGTAGCGGCGCAAGATCGTGCCCAGGTCGTCGTCCGGATGCATCTGCACGTAGATCGCCAGCGCGCCCACGCCGTTCAGTGACAGCCACAGCGCCCTGCCCTTGGGATTACGGCTCGGCTTGATCGTGCCCGCGCGTACCCCGTCGTCCAGATATGTCTCGGCGTTCTCGATGGAGTGCTGAAGGAACGCCCGGCCGGGCTCTCCGCCCGATTGCACACTGAGTAGCAGGTACCTGACCATCGGCGCGAATGTTTCGATCTCGTCGATGGCGTCGAGCCAGACCTTGGGGTCGTTGGAGGTCAGCGTGCGCGATTTCTCTGAGCGGATGTACTCCAACAGGTATTCGTCCACGGCCTGCCGGAGCCCGTCCTTGGATCCGTAGTGATGGATAACGAGCGCGGGGCTCACTCCCGCGGCTTCGGCGATCGCTCGCACGCTGGTGTTCAGCCCCTGCTCGCCCCACAACTTGATGGCGGAATCCCGGATGCGGGCTGCGGCGGTGAGGTCATCGACTGAACGCATGTTTAGTAGACTAAACGCACGTTCAGTCGAGCGTCAAGCACTATCCCGCCGAGGATTGGTGTCGTGACGAAACCGGTGCCGAAGGCTGCGCCGAAACTACGGTTTCTGCGTCATTTCGTGAGTGGCCCGGGCAGAACGCGGCGCGTCGGCGACGGGAATGTTGGAACGTCAGTCGCGGGTAGCGGCGAGCAGGCCGTCGCCCAGCGGGATCAGCACTGCGGTGAACCGGCCGTCGTCGGCGATGATGCGCGCCGCCTCGCGGACTCCGACCACGTCGGGATCATTGGCTCCCGGATCACCGGCGCGCCCACCGGCGGATGCCCCGTGGATAACGACCGCCCCGCCCGGGCGCAGCAGCCGAATGCCCCCGGCCAGGAATTCGGGTTGATCGGCCGGCGCGGCGTCGATGACAAGGAGGTCGTACGACTCGTCGGCCAGCCGGGGGAGCACCTCCTGAGCACGCCCGCCGATGACGCGGGTGCGCGACGGCGCGATGGCCGCCTCCGAAAACGCCTGTTTGGCACTGCGCTGGTGCTCGGGTTCCAGGTCGATGGTGGTCAGCACGCCGTCCTCGCGCATTCCTGAGAGCAGCCACAGGCCGCTGACCCCCGCGCCCGTGCCGACCTCGACGACGGCCTTGCCGCCGGAAAGACGTGCGAAGACACTCAGGAGGGCGCCGACTGCGGGCGTCACGGGGCCCGCGCCCAGGTCAACGGCACGTTCCCGGGCGGCGGCGACGATGTCGTCTTCGGAGATGGCGCCCTCGGCGTGGCTGACCATCGCCTCGACGCGGGATCGGTCTGCGCTGCTGGTCACGATTCGATCCTGTCGAGCGGGAGTGGATATGTCCCGCGACACGCCGGACCCGTGACCGATCGGGGCGTTTTCCTGTTCCGGAACTCCTGGTGAGATCGGATCGAGACCGCATTCTCAGGAAGAGTTAAGTTGCCTCATAAGTGGCCCACACCTCGGTAGTAGAAGGTCATTGCTATGTCGCGATCCATCCTGAAAACGCGCCCCGCCGCGCAGGCCCACGCCGGGAATAACACCCATGGCAGCCGGGTTGAGCAGGCTGACAGCCTCCCCGTCGTGGGTGAGGCCGCCACAACCGAACAGGAGGAACACGCGATTTCGCTTACGGGTATCAGCGAGTCGGCCGAATACACCGACTTCGTCGAGGCTATCGATCCCGCAGAACTATCCGGGACCGCGGTATTCGATGCCACCGGAGACCAGGCAGCCATGCCGTCTTGGGATGAGCTGGTTCGTCAGCATGCCGACCGCGTGTATCGCTTGGCCTACCGTCTGTCGGGCAACCAGCAAGACGCCGAGGACCTGACCCAGGAAACCTTCATCAGGGTGTTCCGCTCGCTGCAGAACTACCAGCCCGGCACCTTCGAGGGCTGGCTACACCGCATCACCACAAACCTGTTCCTCGACATGGTCCGCCGCCGCGGACGCATCCGCATGGAGGCCCTGCCCGAGGACTACGACCGCGTGCCCGCGACCGATCCGGATCCCGAGCAGATCTACCACGACGCTCAGCTGGGCGCTGATCTACAGGCCGCGCTGGACGCGCTGGCTCCGGAGTTTCGCGCCGCGGTGGTGCTGTGCGATATCGAAGGTCTGTCGTACGAGGAAATCGGCGCCACGCTGGATGTGAAGCTCGGCACCGTCCGCAGCCGCATTCACCGCGGTCGGCAGGCGATCCGTGAGCACTTGGCCGCGCACTCCTCGACGTCCGCGCTCGCGGCCGCCGAATAGCGCACGACACCGTTGGTGCAGGTTGGTACGCAATGAGTACGTTCGCGCGCTATCTTCGAGTTAGGTCGGTACGAGTCCGCCGGCCGTTCCGGACCGAAGGGAGCGTTGCCGTGGTGGATAGCGGCTCGTTCCGGCGAGCGTTCTCGAGTTTCTCGTCGTTCTCGCGGCTGCCGTCCCCCTTCGCCTCACAGAGTGAGGCGCCGATCGGTGCTCCCCGCCAGTTCGGATCGACCGAGCATCTGTCCACGGAGGCGATAGCGGCGTTCGTGGACGGCGAACTGCGGATGAGCGCGCACCTACGGGCGGCGCACCACCTGTCGATGTGCCCCGAATGTGCCCTTGAGATCGACGCGCAGCGCCAAGCGCGCAGCGCACTGCGTGATTCCGGCGGTATCCGGGTGCCCGGATCGCTGCTCGGGTTACTCAGCCAGATTCCGCATATCCCGCACGAGGCGGTACCGCCGCAACCGTCGTCACATGACGGCGACTTGCCGCCCGCGTTGGGCGATGACGCGGTGCGACCAGATAGCCGCGTACGCCGTAAGCGCCGGTAGGGTGGGCCGGTGACCGCAAAACAGGACACCGCTCCTCGGTTGGCGCCGCGCCCGGTCGACCGGCCGCCCGTCGATCCGGCTTCGCAGCGGGCTTTTGGCCGTCCTTCGGGGGTATCCGGTTCGTTCCAGGGGTTGGACAAGTACCGCGACCAGGGGGAGTACACACCGCGAGTCGGGCCGCCCGATCCGGTGCTGGCACAGGCCTTCGGGCGACCCGATAACACCACTACTTCCCTGCAACGTCATCCCGCCGATACCGGCAAGCTCAACGCCGCCGATGACGGTCCGGACGCCGCGGAGGATCCGTGGCGCGACCCGACGGCGCAGGTTCAGCTGGGCAAGCCCGGGGTCACCAAGGCGCCCGTCTCGGTGGACGGCACGCCAGCCCCGAAGCTGGGCGTCCGGGATGTTCTCTTCGGTGGCCGGGTCTCGATTCCGGCGCTCGCCATTCTTGCGGCCATCGCACTGGTGATCGGCCTGGTCGGCGGCATTATCGGCCGTAAGACGGCCGAGGTGGTTCAGGCCTTCACCACATCGAAGGTCACGCTGACCACCGATGACAGCACCCAGCCTGACGAGTCCCGCTTTACCGCGGTCGCGAACGCGGTCAAGGGTGCGGTGGTGACCATCGAGGCCAGCTCGGACGACGAGGTGGCGCAGGGGTCAGGAGTCGTCATCGACCCCAAGGGCTATGTCGTCACCAACAATCACGTGATCTCCGATGCCGCGAAGAATCCCGGCAAGTTCAAGATCGAAGTGATCTTCAACGACAGCAAAAAGGTGCCCGCCAATCTCGTGGGACGTGACCCGAAGACGGACATCGCGGTGTTGAAGGTGGACAACGTCGACAACCTGTCGGTGGCGCGCCTGGGTGACTCCGACAAGGTCTCGGTGGGGGCCGAGGTCATCGCCTTCGGTTCACCGCTGGGTCTGCGGAGCACCGTGACCAGCGGCATCATCAGTGCGCTGCATCGTCCGGTGCCGCTCTCGGGTGAGGGCAGCGACACCGACACGGTGATCGATGCGCTGCAGACGGACGCCGCCATCAACCACGGCAACTCCGGTGGCCCGCTCATCGACATGAAGTCTCAGGTGATCGGGATCAACACCGCTGGAAAGTCCTTGAGCGACAGCTCAAGTGGCCTGGGCTTCGCCATTCCGATCAACGAGGTTGCCGACGTCGCGCAGACGTTGATCCGTGACGGCAAGGTCGTGCACGCGACACTGGGCATCAGCAGCCGCACGGTCAGCAATGCGACCGCCACGGGCGCCGAGGTGGCCAACGTGAAGGCCGGTAGCCCCGCCGAGAAGGGCGGCATGTTGGAGAACGATGTCGTCGTGAAGGTGGGTAACCGCACGGTGGCCGATGCCGACGAGTTCGTGGTCGCGGTGCGACAGTTGAAGATTGGACAGGAAGCCACCGTCACGGTGCTGCGCCAGGGGCGCCCCGTCGAGCTCAAAGTTACTCCCGGCCCAGACGGCTCCTGATGTTCGGCAGTGTCGGCTGGGGGGAGCTGTTGGTCCTACTGGTCGTGGGGCTCGTGGTGCTCGGTCCCGAGCGGCTTCCGGGGGCGATTCAGTGGACCACTGAATCGCTGCGCAAGGTCCGCGACTACGCCAGTGGTGCGACGGCCTCCCTGCGTGAGGAGCTTGGCCCGGAGTTCGACGATGTACGCAAGCCGCTCGCCGAACTGCAGAAACTGCGGGGTATGACGCCGCGTGCCGTCATCACCAAACATCTGCTGGACGGCGATGATTCGGTGCTCGATTCGTTGACCAAACCCCTCGACGACGTGAAGAAGGCGGTGTCGGAGCCAATGCCCACGCCGGTGGTGAACCCCGAACTCACCAAGCCCGCAGAGTCTGGCCCGGCCCGATTCGACGCCGACGCGACCTAGTTGCGTCGGGCGGTATCGATGTTCAACGACATGCCCGCCAGACCGCGGCTACGTGTCGAGAGTTTATCGGCGATTGCCCGCAGTGCCTGGCCCGCAGCCGAATCCGGCTGACTGAGCACAATCGGCAGCCCGTCGTCGCCGCCTTCGCGTACCGCGGGATCCAGCGGGATCTGGCCAAGGAGAGGTACTTTCGTACCCACCACGCGGGTCAGGCTCTCGGCAACAGCGTCGCCGCCGCCGGATCCGAACACCTCCATGCGGGTGCCATCGGGCAACACCAGCCAGGACATGTTCTCGACCACACCGACGATGCGCTGACGGGTTTGGGTCGCGATCGCCCCGGCACGCTCGGCCACCTCGGCGGCCGCCTGCTGCGGCGTCGTGACCACCAGAATCTCGGCGCCGGGAATGAGCTGTGCCACCGAGATCGCCACGTCGCCGGTACCCGGAGGCAGGTCCAGCAGCAGCACGTCCAGGTCTCCCCAGAACACATCGGCCAGGAACTGCTGCAGGGCGCGATGCAGCATTGGCCCGCGCCACACGACCGGGGTGTTGCCCTGGGTGAACTGGGCGATCGAGATGACCTTCACATCGTGCGCCACCGGGGGCAAGATCATCCGCTCCACCTGGGTGGGACGGTCGGAGGTGCCCATCATGCGCGGTACCGAGTGGCCGTAGATGTCGGCGTCGAGCAATCCGACCGACAGTCCCTTGGCCGCCATCGCCGCCGCGAGGTTGACTGTGACACTTGATTTTCCGACGCCACCCTTACCGGAGGCCACCGCGTAGACGCGAGTGAGGGAGCCGGGCTGGGCGAAGGGGATGATGGGCTCGGCGCTGTCGCCGCGCAGCTGCTTGCGCAGTTCGGTGCGCTGCTCGTCGTCCATGACATCCAGCAGCACGCGCACGGTGCCGACGCCATCGACGTCGGCGGCGGCCTGGGTCACCCGCTCGGAGATTTCGGCCTTCTTCGGACACGCGGAGGTGGTGAGGTAGATCCCGATCTCGACGTTGTGGGCGTCATCGAACGTGATGTCCTTGACCATCCCCAATTCAGTAATGGGACGGCGAAGTTCGGGGTCGATTACCCCGGCGAGTGCACTGCGCACGGCCGTGGTGAGCTCGGATGTCACTACCCGAGTCTAGGGCGTGCCGTTTATGGCTTTGGCGCTGCCGGTCCCGGCGCTGGTCCGGGGGCCGGTCCCAGCTCCACCGGCGGCGGGGGCGGAGCGAACGGGTTGAACGGCTGTGGGGCAGGAGCAGGCGCGAACGGGTTGAACGGTTCGGCGGGGGGCTGCGGCGCGAACGGGTTGACGGGCTCGGCCGGAGGCGGCGGCGCGCAGAAGAACATGCACGGTGCCTGAGGCGCCTCGGGAGCGGGCGCCACGGCTCCGGGTGTGCCCGCCACGCCAACCCGGTCTGGTGTCAGCGGGGTGACGATGGGCAGCTGGGCCAGGGGATCGTTGGGGGAGAGTGCGGCGACGTCGGTCACCGAGCCCGGCCCGAGCCCCCGCGATTCGCCGCCGCCCAGGTGCGCCTTGCGTTCGGGTGCGACATCGGCGGCAGTCAGCGGTGGCAGGTTGAGTGGGATTACCCCGGTGGCGTAGCCGGCGGCCCAGGCGAGCACATTCTGCGCGTACGCCACCGAGTTGTTGTAGCGCAGGATGGATGACATCACTTGCGAGCGATCCCGCAAATTCAATCCGCCACTGCATAAATAGCGGGCGGCGGCCAGGCTCGCGTCGAAGACGTTCTGTGGGTCGGCCTTTCCGTCGCCGTCACCGTCGGAGGCGTAGTGGTTCCAGGTGCTCGGCAGGAACTGCATGGGTCCCATGGCCCGGACGTATACCTGCGCACCCTGAGTGCGGGTCTGCTCATGGTCGACGATGACCTCGTTACCCGGGAGGGTGCCATCCAGACTCGGACCATAGATAGGCCGGACCACGCGGCCCTTCACGTCGGTGGCGCCGTTGTTGGCGTGGCCCGATTCGATCCGGCCGATACCCGCCAGCAAGTTCCAGCTCACTCCGCAACCGGGTGCGGCCTTGGCCATCATCCGTTCGGCGTTCTGATAGGCGTCCAATGCGATCTTCGGGATGCCGAGTCCCCCAGGTGCCATCACGATCCCCGGCGGCGGTGGTGCGACCGCAGCGCTCGGTGCCACGCGGTATTGCGTCGGCGGGCGCATCACGGTCACGAGATTCAGCGGACCCATATCCGCCTGCGCGGCGGCCACCGAGGCCAGTGGGACGGGAATGGGCACCACGGCCTGCCCGCTGACCTGTGCACTGCTGGCGGCCACGGCGGAGCCGACGACCACCAAGGCGCTCAGTCCGCCGACCCGAAGCCAGGGCACGGGTGCGCCGGTGACGCGTAGCGCCACGTCGCGGGCATGTTTTACCGACGACGCAACCCAACCCGGAAGCTTCACCGCGCCCCTATCTCTCGGGCCCCTGTTCTACACATATGGGTCCCATCTGTCGGCACCATTCTGACGTATGCAGTCGTGACGGATGTGACCGATGTGAACCGGAGCAACCATACCGGCGAGATGACGGTCCGGTTGCAAAATGGGCAAACCCCAGCGAACCGCGGAACGCCGACGAATCCCCCCTGAGCATGCCGGGTTCGGCCGGGAAGCGCCTCGCAAAATGGGCGAGTGGCTATCTCACGCTGCGTGAATCGCGATGAATATGACTTACGGTCAGTGTCTGGACGTAAACACAATCAATTGATAGCGTTACAGCATGACTGCATCACCGGACGTTGCCGTCCACTGGGAACTTGGCTCCGATCGGCCCCGCGAGGACTACGGATTCTTTGGGCCGGACTCGCCGACCTGGAAGGTGTGGAGCAGCCCCACCGCGCTGATCGGTTTCCAGCGCTCGGTGGTGCTGGAACATTTCGAGCCCCACCTGGCCGCCGCGGTAGCCGATTCGGCGGGCATCTATCGGGATCCGCGGGGACGGATGGACGGGACCCTCGCCTACTTCCTCATCGTCGCGACCGCTGATTCGCGTACCGCGGTCGAGGCCTCCGAGCACCTACAGAAGGTTCATGCCCGTTCCAAGGGAATCGACCCGGTGACGGGAAAGCGCTACAGCGCCAACGATCCGGCCTCGCAGTTGTGGATCCATGTGACTGGCTGGCATTCGGTGCTCAAGTGTTACGAGATGTACGGGCCCGGGCCGTTGAGCCAGGCCGAAGAGAACCGTTACTGGTCCGAGTGCGTGACCGCGGCCGAACTGCAGACCGTCAATCCGGCCGACGTACCGCGGTCGCGTGACGAGGTTCGCGAGTACTTCGCCCAGATGCGCCCCACGCTGTGCACCTCCGAGCGTGCGCAGCACGCCATGCACTACCTGTTGCGCACCCCGCGCTCGGGCAGCAATCTGCGGTTCTGGGCGGTCAGTCGGCTGATGGCTCCGGCGACCATCGCGACGCTGCCGCGCTGGATGCGTGAGCTGGGCCAATTCGACCAGCCCGGAATTGTTGATGTGGCGTACCGGCCGTTGGTGTCGGCAGCCATGTCGATCGCCAGCGTTCCGGCGATCGAAGACTCCGTTGCGCGATTCGCCAAGTTGCCCATGACGGCGACGACCCTGCGTGACTTCCACGCCGCCAAGGCTCCGGTGCGTACGGTCACCGTCACACCCGCCGAGGCCAAGGAGCGGTACGGCAGGCGAGCCACCGCATAGGACGGCGCTTTACGCTGGCTAGCTGTGACCTATCGACCGCGCCGCACCACACTCGCCGTCCCCGGCAGCAGCCAGAAGATGATCGACAAGGCGAAAACCCTTCCCGCGGATGAGATCTTCCTCGACCTTGAGGACGCCGTCGCGGCACCTGCCAAGGTAGAGGCGCGCCAGCGCATCGTCGATGCCTTGAACGCACCAGGATGGTCGGGGCAGCTGCGGTCGGTGCGCGTCAACGACTGGACCACCGAATGGACGTACGCCGATGTCGTGGAGGTGGTTTCCCGGGCCGGCGCCGGCATCGACAACATCCTGCTGCCCAAGGTCATGGACGCCTCGCACATCACGGCCCTGGATCTGCTGCTGACGCAGGTCGAGCGATCACACGGGCTTGAGGTGGGCGCGATCGGCATCCAGGCGCAGATCGAAAGCGCCGCGGGACTCACCCATATCGATGCGATCGCATCGGCAAGCCCACGGGTGCGGTCGCTGGTCTTCGGTCCTGCCGACTTCATGGCCAGCCTGGGCATGCGCACCCTGGTGGTGGGGGAGCAGCCTCCCGGCTATGACGGCGAGGCGTATCACCACGTGCTGATGACCATCCTGGTTGCCGCGCGGGCGCACGGACTCGACGCCATCGACGGCCCCTATCTCAAGGTGCGTGACGTCGCTGCCTTCCGCGTCGCGGCGAGCCGCTCGGCCGCGTTGGGTTTCGATGGGAAATGGGTGCTGCACCCCGCGCAGATCGAGGCGGGCAACGAGATCTTCAGCCCGCGCCAGGAGGACTACGACAGGGCCGAGCTCATCCTGGACGCCTACGAGTGGCACACCTCGGTGGCGGGTGGCGCACGGGGCGCGGTGATGCTGGGAGACGAGATGATCGACGAGGCCAGTCGCAAGATGGCGCTGGTGATCGCGGGCAAGGGCCGTGCTGCGGGGATGGCGCGGCAGGCGCCCCCGTTCGAGCCCCCGACGGGCTAATACGAACTCGAGCTGCCGCCCGAAGCGATGCCGATGATCATGATCAGTACCCAGAACACGATGACCGCGGCACCGATGATGATCCCGGCGATGGCCACGCCCTTGCCGTCCTGCGGTGACGTCTTGAGCTGGTTGAGCGCGATGAAGCCCATGATGACGCCGGCAATCGATCCGATGCCGCAGAAGACGCCGACGATCGACGCGATCAAAGATCCGATGGCCAGCGGGTTGGTGCCGCCGGTCTGCCCGTATGCGCCATACCCGTACGGGTCGGCGTATCCGGGCGCCGGATATCCGGGATAACCGCCGGCGGCGGGATAACCCGGTAGCGGGTATGCGCCCGGTTGTCCCGACGGATACGGGGGATATGCCTGGCCGTACGGCGGGGGATACGCGGGCGGTGCCGTCGGATACGGCGGAGGCGCGGTGGGATAGGCGGGAGGCGCGGTCGGGTAAGCGGGCGGATAGGCAGGGTAGGACGGTGGGGCACCGGGGGTCTCCCACGCCGGTGGAATGCCCGGCGGTACCTGGCTGGCCGAGGACGCGGCATCGGCCGGTGGGGCGGACTGTTCCAGGGACGGGTACTCGTATCCGGACGACGCGTCGGGACCGGTGCCGGAGGATTCGTTACCCGGGGTAGTCATGGCGCAAACCTAGCGTATCGAGGGGGTTTCTGGCCGCGCTGCGGGCGGGAAGTCGCAGGTAGCGGTCAAAGGGGCACCATCTGGTGCCGGCGGGCGTTAAATAGGTGCTAGCTATGCATCACTGACTCTCTGCAGGAGGACCGAACCCGTGGGACAACCGCTCACACCCGGGCAACAACAGCGCTCGACGTCACCGCGTTCCCCCTTGTCTTCGTCGTTGTCCCTGCCGACGCCGCCGCAAGGCTGGCCCATCGGTTCGTACCCGACGTACGCGGAGGCTCAGCGTGCCGTTGACTACCTGTCCGATCAGCAATTCCCGGTAGAGAACGTCACCATCGTCGGAGTGAATCTGATGCAGGTCGAGCGAGTGACCGGCCGATTGTCGTGGCCCAAGGTGCTGGGCGGAGGCATGCTCAGCGGGGCCTGGCTGGGCTTGTTCATCGGTCTGGTGCTGGGGATGTTCAGTACGAATCTGGCCGGCTCACTCATCGTGGGTCTCACCGTCGGGTTGGTCTTCGGACTGGTCACCGCCGCGGTGCCCTATGCGATGACGAGGGGCACACGAGATTTCGCATCAACCATGCAGCTCGTCGCGGGACGATATGACGTGTTGTGCGAGCCGGGACAGGCCGAGGCCGCGCGCGACATGTTGGCCAAACTGGCTATCTAGGCCCCATCGGCTCGTGCCGGATGGCGCTGGCCTGCGGCGTTGCCCACACCCCGGATGGCGGGACGCGCGCACCGAACATGTTGCATGTCACCTGGTTTTAGCTCTACGGTTGCCGCGCGGGACGGGTGTGCCCGCCGTGCCGGCACACGGAGGTGCCGAGGCGCGTCAACGGACCAGGAGGCGGTCGTGCTGGAGTCGTCGGCCGGATGGTTCCGACGGAAGGGTGTGGCGCTGGGCTCGACCCTGCTGACCTGCCTGACGCTGGCCTCGCTGACGGGATGTGCCCGCTCCGACGATAACGACGTCATCATCCGTTTCTATACGCCGGCCAGTGAGGCCGGGACCTTCACCGCGGCCGCCCAGCGATGCAACAAAGAACTGGGCGGCCGGTTCACCATCAGGCAGGTGAGCCTCCCGAAGCGGGCCGACGAGCAGCGGTTGCAGCTTGCCCGCCGACTGACCGGTAACGATCGCACCCTGGACCTGATGGGCATGGACGTGGTGTGGACCGCGGAGTTCGCCGAAGCGGGTTGGGCACTGCCGCTTTCCGATGACCCTGCCGGTGTCACCGAGGCCAACGCGCAGCGCGACACCCTCGCGGGCCCGTTGGCGAGCGCCCGCTGGAACGACAAGCTGTACGCGGCCCCCTTGAGCACCAATACCCAACTGCTCTGGTACCGCAAGGACCTGATACCCGAACCGCCCGAGACGTGGGATCAGACGGTGCAGGATGCCGAGGGTTTCGCACGTTCTGGCGGGCCTAGTTGGATTGCATTGCAGGGCAAGCAGTACGAAGGTCTGGTAGTGCTGTTCAACACCCTGCTGGCCAGTGCCGGCGGCTCCGTTCTGGCCGATGACGGTAAGACGGTCACCTTGACCGATACCCCGGAGCACCGCACCGCCACGGTCACCGCATTGCGGATCATCAAATCGATAGCGACAGCAGACGGTGCCGACCCTTCGATCACCCAGACCGATGAGGGCACTGCGCGTTTGGCGCTCGAGCGGGGCGATGCGGCGTTCGAGGTCAATTGGCCGTTCGTGATGGCCAGCATGATGGAGAACGCCATCAAGGGCGGGGTGCCGTTCCTGCGCCTGGACCGGCGACCGGATCTGACGGGTGCGATCGGCGCAGCGGGCCGCTTCGAGCCGAGCGATGAGCAGTTCACCGCCGCGTATGAGGCCGCCAGTGCGGCACTTGGTTTCGCCCCATATCCGGCGGTGGTCGCCGGTCGGCCCGCCAAGGTCACCATCGGCGGACTGAACATCGCGGTCGCCAGGACAACGCGATACAAGGCGCAAGCGTTCGAGGCGTTGAACTGCTTGCGCAGCCGGGAGAATCAGAAGGCGACGGCGATCGAGGGCGGGCTACCCGCCGTGGACGCTTCCCTGTACGACGATCCTGAGTTCCAGGCCAAGTACCCGGCGTACGCGATCATCCGCGAGCAGCTGGCCAACGCCGCGGTGCGTCCGGCCTCGCCCTATTACCAAGCCATCTCGACGAGAATCTCGGCGGTACTGGCGCCGATCACCGCGATCGATCCCGAGCGCACCGCCGACTTGCTGACCGATCAGGTGCAGAAGGCCGTTGACGGACGGGGGCTGATCCCGTGATCAGATCGGTGACCAACGTGGCCGCCTCCGACGGAAAGAAGGCCGAGCGCCGCCTCGGTCTACTGCTCATCGCGCCCGCCGCGATTCTGATGCTCGCGGTTACCGCATACCCCATCTGCTATGCCGTCTGGCTGAGCCTGCAGAAGTACAGCTTCGCCAGTCCGCAGGATCGCAAGTTCGTGTGGTTCGACAACTACATCACGGTGCTGACCGACAGATATTGGTGGAGCGCCCTTGTGGTCACCCTTGCGATCACGGTGATCTCGGTGGTCATCGAGCTCGTGCTCGGGCTGACCCTCGCGCTGGTGATGCATCGGACGATCTTCGGCAAGGGGATCGTGCGCACCGCTGTGTTGATCCCCTACGGAATCGTCACCGTGGCAGCGTCATACAGCTGGTACTACGCGTGGACGCCGGGCACCGGATACCTGGCCAATCTGCTCCCTTCGGGCAGTGCGCCCCTGACACAGCAGCTTCCATCGCTTGCGGTGGTGATCCTGGCCGAGGTGTGGAAGACCACGCCGTTCATGGCACTGCTGTTGCTGGCCGGTTTGGCACTGGTTCCCGACGATTTGTTGAAGGCCGCCCAGGTCGACGGTGCCAACGGGTGGAGCAGGCTGATCCGCGTCACCATCCCGATCATGAAACCCGCGATTCTTGTTGCGCTGCTGTTCCGTACCTTGGATGCCTTCCGGATCTTCGACAACATCTACGTGCTCACCGGTGGCAGCAACAACACCGGGTCGGTATCGATTTTGGGGTACGACAATCTGTTCAAGGCCTTCAATGTCGGGCTCGGCTCGGCGATCAGTGTCCTGATTTTCCTGTGTGTGGCAGTCATCGCCTTCATCTTCATCAAGGGTTTCGGCGCCTCGGCGCCGACAGCGGATGACGAGGGGGCAAGACGGTGACCCGCACGAATCCAGCGCGTGCTCGGCAGTTGTCGGGGTGGGCGATCGCCAATGTATTGGTGCTCTGTTACGCGCTGGTGCCGGTGCTGTGGGTGCTGAGCCTTTCGCTCAAACCCACCTCGACGGTCAAGGACGGCAAGTTCTTCCCGTGGCCGGTGACGCTCGATAACTACCGTGGCATCTTCAGCGGGAACGTGTTCACCTCGGCATTGGTGAACTCCATCGGCATCGGGCTCATCGCGACGGTGATCGCCGTCAGCGTGGGCACCATGGCCGCCTACGCGGTGGCACGGCTGGACTTTCCCGGGAAGAAGGCGCTCGTCGGTGCGGCCCTGCTCATCGCGATGTTCCCGCAGATCTCGCTGGTGACACCAATTTTCAATATCGAGCGCTCGGTCGGCCTGTTCGACACCTGGCCGGGGCTGATCATCCCGTACATCACCTTCGCGTTGCCCCTGGCCATCTACACGCTCTCGGCGTTCTTCCGTGAGATCCCTTGGGAACTGGAGAAGGCGGCCAAGATGGATGGCGCCACACCGGCACAGGCCTTCTGGAAGGTTATCGCCCCGTTGGCCACGCCGGGCATCGTCACGTCCGCGATCCTGGTATTCATCTTCGCCTGGAATGACCTGCTGCTGGCGATCTCGCTGACGGCAACGGACCGGTCCATCACCGCCCCGGTCGCCATCGCGAACTTCACCGGCAGTTCGCAATTCGAGGAACCCACCGGATCGATCGCCGCGGGCGCCATCGTCATCACGGTGCCGATCATCATCTTCGTGCTCATATTCCAACGACGGATCGTTGCCGGGTTGACCTCCGGTGCAGTGAAGGGTTAACGATGGCTGAGATTGTGCTCGACCAGGTGTCCAAGACGTATGCGGATGGTTCCGCGGCGGTACAGGACGTCAGCCTGAACATCGCGGATGGCGAGTTCATCATCCTGGTCGGGCCGTCGGGGTGCGGTAAGTCGACGACGTTGAACATGATTGCCGGACTTGAGGACATCTCCTCGGGTGAGCTGACGATCGCCGGTGAGCGGGTCAACGAGAAGGCGCCCAAGGACCGCGATATCGCGATGGTCTTCCAGTCGTATGCGTTATATCCGCACATGACGGTGCGGCAGAACATCGCCTTTCCGTTGACCCTGACCAAGATGAGCAAGGCCGATGTCAGCGCCAAGGTCGAAGAGGCCGCGAAGATCCTGGATCTGACCGACTATCTGGATCGCAAGCCCGCGAACCTCTCTGGCGGTCAGCGGCAGCGAGTGGCGATGGGCCGTGCGATCGTTCGCAGCCCGAAGGCGTTCCTCATGGACGAGCCGCTGTCCAATCTCGATGCCAAATTGCGGGTGCAGATGCGCACGGAGATCGCGCGGCTGCAAAAGCGACTGGGCACCACCACCGTGTACGTCACACACGATCAGACCGAGGCGATGACGCTCGGGGATCGCGTGGTGGTGCTGCGTGCGGGAAAGGTGCAACAGATCGGCGCGCCCCAGGAGCTCTACGACACGCCGGCCAACCTCTTTGTGGCCGGCTTCATCGGTTCCCCGGCCATGAACTTCTTTCCGGCGGCACTCACCGATATCGGTGTGCAGCTGCCCTTCGGCGAGGTGACGCTCGAGGCGGGCGTGTACGCGAATGTCTCTGCCAAGAAGGCCGGCGTCCTGGGCAGCGATGTGATCGTGGGCATTAGGCCCGAGCAGTTCGAGGACGCCGCCTTGGTAGATACCTATAAGCGGATCACCGGCTTGACGCTCACCGTCAAGGCCGACGTGGTGGAGTCGCTGGGTTCGGACAAGTACGTGCACTTCACCACCGAGGGCGGTGCGGCGCATTCGGAAGAGCTGACCGAACTCGCCCAGGAATCCGAGGTTGGCGAGAACGAATTCGTGGCAAGGCTTTCGGCGGCCTCGAAGGTCGTGGAGGGGCAGCCCATCGAGCTGATCATCGACACCGGCAAGCTGGTGATCTTTGATGCCGTGTCGGGGGAGAACCTTTCCCTGCCCGCCATCGGCGAGTGAATAGCGCTGGAATGACTTCGGACGACATTGTCCGTCGGGTGCTCGCGCATCTGTCCAGTCATTTCGGCACTCTCGGTGTGGGGGAGCCGGATTCGGCCTCGGTGACCTTTCTTGGGTCCGAACCCTACGAGCTGTTGCGCTATGGTCCCGATGATTCCGGGGTGTCGCATTTCGTGTCCGTGGGGGCATCGCGGTACCCGATGAGCGACCCGGGGGAGATGCTGACCTCCGAGGAACTGGGACCGCGCGCCGAAGTGTCGATCAGCCTGCACGGCAGTGTATTTCCCGGCCTGGCCCGATCTCTTGCAGTGCTGGCCGCCTCGCCCGCGGTGGAAGGGTTGGTGCTCACCGAGGACGCGCTGGTCGACCTCGGTCAGCCACTCTGGGATGATCCGGCACGGCAGGCGTACACCGCGGCGCTGCTACAGGCCGGCGATATCCCGGATCTTCCGTTGCCCGAACCACTATCACCGGTGCGTTTCCTGGCGGCGGTGCCCATCACCGCCAACGAAGCGGCCTGGGTGCGGCTCAAGGGCGCCGAGGCGTTGAGGGACGCCTGGCAGCAGGCCGATATCGATGTGAAGGATCCGTCGCGCGCGCACGCGCAGCCGTCGTAGCCGGGGTTACAACCAGCGGTTGCGCCGCAAGGTGCGGTACACGAACGTGCAGGCGCTGACCATGACCAATAACACCACCGGGTAGCCCCACGGTTGATGCAGCTCGGGCATGAAATCGAAGTTCATGCCGTAGATCCCGGCGATCATGGTGGGTACGGAGACGATGGCGACCCAGGCACTGATCTTGCGCATATCGGTGTTCTGCTGCATCGCCACCTTGCCGACCGCGGCGTTCACCAGGGAGGTGAGCATCTCGTCGTAGCTGGATATCTGGTCGGCGGCATGGGTCTGGTGATCCAGCACGTCGCGCAGATAACGGCGGACTTCCTTGGCGATGAGGTCGTTGTGGTCCTGGGTCAGCTTGCTCAGCGCTACCGACAGCGGGCTGATCGCCCGGCGCAGCTCCACCACTTCACGTTTGAGCATGTAGATATGTTCGATGTCGGTGGCCGACCGTGGCGAAAAGACGTTCTCCTCCATGGAGTCGATATCGTCCTCCACCAGATCGGAGACCTCGAGGTAGGAATCGACGACGCGATCGGCGATCGCGTGCATGACGGCATACGGGCCCAGCCGCATGTGGTCGGGGTCGGCGTCCATATGTGCGCGCACCTTCGCCAGGCCGCTGTGGTCGCCGTGGCGCACCGTCACGACGAAGTCGCCGCCCACGAAGATCATGATCTCGCCGGTCTCAACGATCTCGCGTGCTGTCGAAATTGAATCGTGCTCAACGTAATTGACGGTCTTCAGGACCAGGAAAAGGGTGTCGTCGTATCGCTCCAGCTTGGGGCGGTTGTGTGCGTGCACCGCGTCTTCGACGGCCAGCCGGTGCAACCCGAAGGGCCCTGCGACGGCCTCCATCTGATGTTCGTCGGGTTCATGCAGGCCCACCCAGACAAATCCACGATCCAGTGAGCGCACCTTCTCCAGTGCGGCGGTCGGGGTGTACTTCCCCGGCAGGCGCACCCCGTCGACGTAGACGCCGCAGTCGACGATGGCACGGGCGAGAGGGACGGGGATGCGTTTGGCGTCGGGGAGGGGCGGGCGCGCACGCACGGGTGAACGTAACGATGACGGATTGACCGACGGAAATCGCGCCATGATGTGGGCTCCCTGCTCGCAACCAATCGTTCTGCGTAACCGTTCCGCGCGATGGTAACCCGCGAAGCTGTGGGACGGCCTGGGACACTGAAGTCGTGACCTTCGATATCGCGGTGTTCACCTCAGTGTTCATCACCCTGGTGGTGATCATGGACCCCCCGGGTGTGGTACCGGTGTTCCTGTCGCTGACGGGCCGCCAGCCGGCCGCCGAACGACATCGCGCTGCCTGGCAGGCACCGGCGGTCTCGTTGACGGTCATCTCGATGTTCGCGATAGGCGGCCAGGCGATCCTGGCCTACCTCCATATCGGGGTGCCCGCGCTGCAGGGCGCCGGCGGGCTGCTGTTGCTCATCACCGGTCTGTCGTTGTTGATGGGCGGGGCCACCAGCCATGACGCGGACAGTGGCGTCAATGTGGCCCTGGTGCCGCTCGGTACTCCGCTGATGGCAGGCCCGGGTGCGATTGCGGCGACCATCATCGCGGTCCGTCAGGCGCAGGGGCAGGTGGGTACATATCTGGCCATCGCTGCCGCGATCCTGTGTGTGCACCTGGTGCTGTACTTGACACTGCGATTCTCAACGGTGCTGATCAGGGTGCTGCGGGAGGGCGGAATCATGCTGTTGGCCCGGGTGGCCGGTCTGTTACTGGCCGCCATCGCGGTGCAGATGATCGCCGAGTCGGTACGTGGATTCGTGGCGGGTGCGTAACGGGCCGCTCACAGTTCCAGAGTCGCGAGAAGTGACCTCCACGGCGGCCAGTAGTCTCACGCTGTGACCGCATCCGACGTTGTCGTGACAGATGAAGAGATTTTCGAAGCGCATATCGATGGAAAGCTGTCGGTAGAGCTCAAGTCGCCGCTGGATACCCAGCGTGCACTGTCGATCGCCTACACCCCGGGTGTCGCACAGGTGTCGCGGGCCATCGCCGCCGACCCCAGCCTGGCCAAGAAGTACACGTGGGCGCATCGCCTGGTCGCGGTCGTGAGTGACGGCAGCGCGGTGCTCGGTCTCGGCGATATCGGTCCGTCGGCATCGCTGCCCGTCATGGAGGGCAAGAGCGCGCTGTTCAAGACCTTCGCCGGGCTCAATTCCATCCCGATCGTGCTCGACACCAAGGATCCCGACGAGATCGTCGAGACGCTGATCCGGCTGCGCCCCACCTTCGGTGCGGTCAACCTGGAAGACATCTCGGCGCCACGCTGTTTCGAAATCGAGCGGCGTGTGATCGAGGCGCTGGACTGTCCGGTGATGCACGACGACCAGCACGGCACCGCCATCGTGGTGTTGGCCGCGCTCATGGGTGCATCCCGGGTGTTGGGCCGCGACCAGCAGTCGCTCAAGGTAGTGATCTCCGGTGCGGGTGCGGCAGGCGTCGCGTGCGCGAACATCCTGCTGGCCGACGGGATCACCGATGTCACGGTGCTGGATTCGAAGGGCATCGTGCACTCGGGCCGCGATGACCTCAACGAGTTCAAGGTGGATCTTGCCGCGCGCACCAACCCGCGTGGTCTCACCGGCGGACAGGCGGAGGCGCTCGCCGGTGCCGATGTGTTCCTGGGTGTTTCGGCCGGAAAGGTCGACGAGTCGCTCATCGCGACCATGGCCGACGAAAGCATCGTCTTCGCATGCTCCAACCCCGACCCCGAGATTCACCCGCACGTGGCGGCCAAATACGCGGCGATCGTCGCGACCGGACGCAGCGATTTCCCGAACCAGATCAACAATGTGCTGGCGTTCCCCGGCGTATTCCGCGGGGCATTGGACGCCGAGGCCACCAAGATCACCGAGCGGATGAAAGTGGCTGCGGCCGAGGCAATCTTCTCGGTAGTGGAACCCGATCTGGCGCCCAACAAGATCGTGCCCAGCCCGCTGGATCCGCGTGTCGGACCCGCCGTGGCCGCGGCGGTCCAGGCTGTTGCACATGAGGTCGATTAGCCGTTTGACTTTCCGCGCATGGACGGCGGTGCTGCTGGTTGCGGTGTCCGTTCTCGCCGGTTGCTCGGAAAACCATGGCCCGGCACCGTATTTGACGGTGGTCACACCGAATGACCCGCAGTATCGGGTGCTCGCGCATATCTATGCGGCGGTGGTGAAGGCGACCGGTATAGACACCAAGGTGCGTGAGAGTGCTGATCCGGTGGCGGAATTGGACACGGGCATCGCGAGCGTCGCACCCGGATTCACCGGCAGGCTGCTGCGCCAATTCGCGCCGCAGCAACGGCCCAGTGGGGACGAAGAGATCACCTACCAGGCCATGATCGCCTCGCTGCCCGCCGGTGTGGCGGCGGCCGATTACGGGACGGCTGAAGATCGCCCAGCAGTGGCGGTTCCATCCGTTGCGACAAGTGTTTCGTCCAAGCCCACATTGGCCGGGCTCGCGCGGCATTGCGATGCACTGGCGCGCGCCGGCCAGGCGGGTTCGGAGCCTGTTCCCGTGGTGCGCATCGGCTCCTGTCCAACGGGTAATCCGCGTCAATTCCCCGACACTGGTGAACTTTTCGCTGCTCTCAAGCGTGGGGAAGTAGCGGTCGCCTGGACGTCAACCGGCAATCCTGCTCTTCCCGCGGCGGGGGTTACCGTGGTCGACGACGAGAAGAGCTGGCTTCCGGCCAACAACGTCGTGCCGTTGTACCGGCGCAATGAGCTGTCCGAGCCTCAGGTGTTGTCGCTCAACAAGGTTGCCGGCGAGCTGACCACCGGTGATCTGGCTGCGATGACTCGAGAGGTATCGAGCGGCGCAGATACCCAGGGTGTGGTGGATACCTGGCTCAACGACCATCAGATACTGGTGCGCTAGCCGGCGGTGTTGATGTGCTGGTTCGCGATGGTAGCGGCGAGCCGGGTTACGTGATCGACGACCTGTGCCTCGGTGAGGACGAGTGCGCCGGAGTGCCATTCGCTCAGCATGCCGCTGAATCCGTGGAGGCCGATGGTGACGTCGACTCGGAATGCGTCGGGGTCCGCATCTGGTCGCAGATGAGGGTTACCGGTGTCGATCATGAGTTCAATCAGTTCCCGCTGCGAGGCCTGCCTCTTTTTCTCGAGTGCGGGACAACCTGTGTGGGCGCCCAGGAGCACCTGCGCGCGGGGAAAATCGTCCGCGACCCACGTGACGAGCGTGCGGAGTGCCTGGCTGAGTGTCTCCAGTGGAGGCCGTGCCGGATCGAGGGCGACTACTTCCAACAGCGCGGCGAGTAGTTCGGCTCGGATGCCTTCCCATACCGCGACCAGCAGGTCGTCTCTATCTGAGAAGTCCTCGTAGAAATATCGGGTGTTCAGGGTCGTCTGCGCACATACTTTGCGCATCGTCACCGCTGCCCAGCCAGACTCGCGCCAGATGTCGAAGGCTGCGCGGACAAACCGTGAACGACGCTCCTGCCGTCGTTGCGCGTGCGTTTGGCCGCCGTAGAGGTCAGACGTGCGGCGCATCTGTCGATGATCGCAAATCTTGCTGACTCCTTGAAAACTTTGACGGTTAGCGCTCTAATGTAAATGGTCTCATATGAGACCAGATGATGATTCGGAGATCTCGGATCTCGCCTACCGGAGAGGTGAAGACAATGGCGTCTGCAGCGGTCCAGGGTGTCGAAGCGTGCCCGGCCAGCCCAGCCGGTAAGTCGGTGGTCGTTTCCGGAGCGCCGGCCACATATCTCAACGGTGTGTCGATGAGCGTTCAGATGGCGCGGTACGGCCTGGATATCAACAAGGGCTGGGTCAGGCGGGTGGCTGGACACGATATCTCCCGCTTCCGATGTGGCACTAGACGATTCGTGTGCCTCACCCATCCGGAGTACATCGATCACGTCCTGCATGCCGGCAGGCTGAACTATTACAAGTCGTTTGAGTACGAGCTGTTGAGGGCACTGCTGGGCGTCAGCTTGTTCACCGACGAGGAGGAGTCCTGGCAGTGGCATCGCGCATTGCTCAATCCCATGTTCGCGAAGCGCAGACTCAACGGGCTTGTGGATTTGATGGTGGCCCCAATCGACGATCTGGTGGAAGAACTGCAGTCCCGGCCGGATTCGACGGAAATGAGCCTATCGGACGCTATGGTCAAGCTGACCCTTAACGTGGTTGGAAACGCCTTGTTCGGCAAGCAATTTGGTGCGATCTCCGATGAGATGTCCGACAAGGTCACCGCCGGACTCAGATTCGGTGAGCTGTTGTTGCGGCTGTTTCTCGTAGTGGAACCTCCCCGGTGGATGTTCCGGGCGGTCATGCGTGGCGCGTTCTTGCCCATCCCGCTTCCGTGGCCTTTTCGGACCATGCAGGTCGTCGCGAAGTCGCTCGACAAGTCGGTATGGGATTTGGTGCACGAACGCAAGAAGAACCCGACGAATGGGCTCGATCTGTTGAACTACATGTTGACCACCGAGGCTGAAGGCGGTAAGCCATTGCCGGACAAGCGTGTCCGGGATGAGTCGATAACCTTCATGCTTGCCGGCCATGAGACGACCGCCAATGCGCTGTCGTGGATGTGGTACTTGTTGGCTCTGAACCCTGCGGTCCGTGATCGGATGATCGACGAGATCGACTCGGCACTGCAGGGGCGTACGCCGGGTGCGGACGATCTGGCGCAGTTGCCATGGACGACTGCGTGCTTCATGGAAGCAATGCGTTTCTACAGTCCCGCGTGGGTCATTCCGAGAGTCGCCGTGAAGGACGACGTCATTGACGGCCACCGTATCCGAAAGGGAACGACCGTCATGCTGCCTGGACATCTGGTCCACCACGATGCGCGGTGGTGGACGAACCCGGAGGAGTTCGATCCCTCGCGATTCTTGCCCGGAATGGGCAAGGGGCGCCCCCGCAGTGCGTATGTGCCCTTCGGTGGCGGAAAACGTATCTGCATCGGCCAGAGTTTCGCCGTGATGGAGGGTGTGTTGGTGACGGCTATCTTGAGTCAGCACTTCATTTTTGACCTCAAGCCGGGGCACCCGGTTGACCCTGAGGCGACCCTGACGCTGCGTCCTCGCCATGGACTCCAGGTCATTGCCCGGAGGCGGCGGTCGGCATGAAGGTGCCACAACGCGTCGTGGTTACGGGTGCGGCCAGTGGGATCGGCGCTGCCACCGTGGAACGCTATGCAGGCCAGGGTGTCGAGGTGATCGGCCTGGATATCAACGAGGACGCACTGCAGGCGTTGGTGGGCGTCGCCCGGCACGGCGGCAGGCGGGTTTTCGGATACCAGTGCGACGTAGCCCATGTCGAATCGGTGGATGAGGCGGCGGCGCGTATCAGAGCCGGGCACGGGCCTGTGGACATCCTGGTCAACAATGCGGGTGTCGGTGTCGGCGGTGATTTTCTGGAGACCACGGTCGAGGACTGGGTGTGGTTGAGGTCCATCAATTTCGACGGTGTCGCCCACGGGTGCCGGGCATTCGGGGCCGATATGGTGGCGCGTGGATCAGGGCACGTGGTCAATGTGGCCTCGGGAGCCGGGTACATCCCCAACCGCCGAATGGCTTCCTACTGCGCATCCAAGGCGGCGGTCATCATGTTTTCTCGCTGTCTGCGGGCGGATTGGGCGAGCCGCGGTGTTGGAGTCAGTGTCATCTGCCCCGGGGTGATCAAGACGCCGATTCTGGAGCACACTCGCTTGCGCGGCGCTGTCAACGAGGAAAAGGAAATGATGGCGAGGGGTTTCAAGCTGGGACATCCACCAGATGCTGTGGCCAGAGCCATCGTTCGCGCTGCCCAACACAATCTCTCGATCGTGCCTGTCGGTATCGAGTCTCGACTGGCCTACCACGCGCTTCGTGCACTGCCGGCTTCGTTCGGCAACGTGCTTGCTCGCATTTGACCTACTCGAGAACTGGATCATCTATGACAACCTCCGTCAACGACGACGTGGCGACCACCGCACCCCGGTCATCCGCTCAGTCTGCCGACAAGCGGCCGACGCCCGATCACCCCGTCATCATCATCGGTGCCGGGTTCTCGGGCATAGGTACCGCAATCACTCTGCAAAAGAATGGATTTCATGACCTGCTGCTGATTGATGAGGCCGACGGCGTTGGGGGAACCTGGCATTGGAATACCTACCCGGGCATTGCGGTCGATATCCCGTCGTTTAGTTACCAGTTTTCGTTCGAGAAGCAACGCAATTGGTCGCGTAGCTACGCACCCGGCCGAGAGCTGAAGGCGTATGCGGAGCATTGCGTTGAGAAATACGGTCTCGCAGACAAAATTCGGTTCAACACCACCGTGACCGGCGCGGTGTTCGATAAGCAGGCATGTCTGTGGAAAATCAGCACCGCCGCAGGAGAACAGCTGACGGCGCGCTTTGTCATCAACGCGTGCGGTATCTTGACCCGGCCGGTCTATCCGGAGATTCAAGGCATCGAGGATTTCGCAGGGCAGACGATGCACACCGCCCGATGGGACCACGGCCAGAGCGTCGCGGGAAAGCGAGTCGGAATCATCGGAACTGGGGCATCAGCTGTCCAGATTGTCGCCGCTATCGCTCCAGAAGTAGAGCATCTCACCGTGTTTCAGAGAACACCCATCTGGTGCCTGCCCAAACCGGACTTCTCGTTGCGCGGTACCGTATCGCGATTCTTGACGCGGCTACCCGGTGGGCTGCAGGCCACGCGGCTGGCCAGCCAAGCGTTTGTGGAAGCAACTTTTCCGATCCCGGCGCACTATCACGGGGTAATACCCGGGATGTCACCCGTGGTGGAGTCACTCGCGCGCAGGTACTTACACAGCCAGGTTCGAGATCCCGAGACCCGTGAGAAGTTGACACCCCGGTACGGACTGGGCTGCAAGCGCCCAAGTTTTCACAACGAATACCTTGCGACTTTCAACCGAGACAACGTCACGCTCGAAACGGACCCGATCACCGGTGTCGGCCCGCATTCCGTCCACGTGTCCAGCGGTGTCGAACACCAACTGGAGATGCTCATCCTCGCGACCGGTTTCAAGGTGATGGACCCGGACAACATGCCGACGTATGACCTGATGGGGCGTGATGGCGTGACGCAACAGGCCTACTGGGATACGCACCGTCTGCAGGCCTACGAAGGTGTGAGTGTCCCGGGATTTCCCAATCACTTCTCGATCATGGGACCGTACGGATACAACGGGTCATCGTATTTCGCGCTGATCGAAGCACAGTCCACCCATATCGCTCGGTGCCTCATGCGCGCACGCAAGCTCGATGCCAACTACGTCGAAGTCACTCAACAGGCCAACGACCGCTTCTTCGCGGAGATGCTCAGGCGCAGGCGCCGCCAGATCTTTTGGCAAGACAGCTGCGCACACGCGAACAGCTACTACTTCGACAAGAATGGTGATGCCCCTCTTCGGCCGACGACTACGTGGGAATCCGCCTGGCGCAGTCGCACATTCAACCTCGCGAACTATCGCTTCGAGCCCTGGGCACCGCAGGCCCAGCAGGCCCGGTAGTGGAGGAGGGCGGGCAGGGCTGCGGGTCTCTGACCTGCAACAACACCTCCATACATCAGATCGTGACTTGACCTGGTCGTTTAAGCCGTGCTACTCACGTCTGACTATGGCGATCCCTCTGGGCCCCAATGTTGCGGCCACAGCACCTGTACGTGTCGATGAGCTGTACCCGGGTGACCTGCCCGGATTGCGGCTACCGGGTGGAGTGGAGGGCTGGGCGCGGCCCGAGCTGTCCTCCGTCGTTCGGACCTTCGACTGGATGTTCACCAAGTACCGGCTGGGTGGCGGTGCTCTGAGCGTCTATGTCGACGGTGAACCCGCGTTGGATATCTGGGCGGGCGCGGCGGCGGCCGGGCAGGGTTGGACGCGAGACACCGGCGCCCTCGTCTTCTCGGCGTCGAAGGGTATCGCCGCCACCGTCATTCACCGTCTGGTTGATCGCGGACTGCTTTCCTATGACGCCCCGGTGGCGCGCTACTGGCCGGAATTCGGGGCCAACGGCAAGGCGTCCATCACCGTGCGCCAGGTGCTCGATCACCGTGCCGGCCTCTCTCGTCTTGATGGAATCGCCTACCACGCAGAGGAAATCGTCGATCACGAGTTGATGGAGCAACGCCTCGCCGCGGCTCCCGTCGACAAGTTCTACGGTAAGCGTGCCTATCACGCACTTACCTTCGGATGGCTACTCGCGGGGCTGGCTCGATCGGTCACCGGCAAGGACATGCGCGAGCTATTCCGTACCGAGGTAGCCGAACCGCTCGGGGTCGACGGAATTCACCTCGGTCGGCCTCCGCGCAGCTCGCCGACCAAGGCCGCCTCGATGTACCCCTTTCTGGATCCGGTGGCGAACAAGCCCGTGGTGGGCCGGGTGCTGCCGACGGTCATACGCACCATCGACCGCCTGCCCGGTTTCGAAGGTGCCATCGGCACGATGTACGAGCCGGGAATGGAGCGAATCCTTGCCGACGATGGCACGTTGAATTCGGCTCTGTACGACATGCAGGCGCCCGCGGCCAACGCGGTGGCCACGGCGCCCGCGCTCGCCAAGATGTACGCCGCCTTGGCGGGCGGTGGCAGCGTCGACGGTCGCGAATTCCTTTCGCCGGACGCTGTTGCCGGACTTGCTCGTAAGACCAATCTGACCATCGACCGCACCGTCGTGTTCCCGATGGGGATGCACCTGGGGTACATGTCGCTGCCCATGAACGGATTCCGCGGTGGTTTCGGCCACATCGGACTCGGTGGTTCGATGGGATGGGCCGACCCGAAGCGCAGGATCGCCGTCGGCTTCGCGCATAACCGGCTGCCGCTGACCATGGCGCTCGACCAGATCTCGTTTGCATTCTTGTGGCCCCAGATCGTCAAGGCCGTCGGCTGAGGATGAGCTTGCGCGAAGACCAGTAGCTGATGTCGTGAAGGGCCCCCAATCGATGACCGTTGATTGGGTACCTGTCTGATATCTGCTCAGCCAGTCTTGTCTCGACGCCAAGTACCTGGTACTCAGTGTTACTTATGGCACAACCTCATGGCTTCGACGACGCGGCCACGGAATCGTCGCGACCCGCACCCCTTCCCTTCGCCTACCCGCCGCTGGAACGCGGCGTAGAGCTACCGCAGGGGGTGAATGGCTGGGCCCGCCCCGAGTTCCGGGGGGTGGTGCGGGTCTTCTCGCTAGCCTTCACCAGGTACCACGTCGGCGGCGGCGCCATCTGCGTATACGTGGATGGCGAGCCCGTTCTCGACCTGTGGGCAGGGCTCGCGCAGAGGGGGCAGCAGTGGACGCGGGACACCGCGCCGGTCATATTCTCGGCGTCCAAGGGTGTCACCGCCACGATCATCCACAGACTGGTGGATCGCGGCCTGTTGGACTATTCGGCACCGGTCTCGCAGTACTGGCCCGAGTTCGCTGCTAATGGCAAGGGCGCGATCACGGTCGACGAGATCCTGTCGCACACGGCGGGTTTATCGCGGCTGACGGGTATCGCGCATAGCTACGAGGAGATGTTCGATCCGGACTTGATGGCAGACCGGCTCGCCGCGGCACCCGTTGACAGGTATTTCGGCAAGCCCGCGTACCACGCGTTGTCCATCGGATGGCTCATGGGGCGGCTCGCCAAGGCCGTTACCGGTAAGGACCTTGAAGAGCTGTATCGCACCGAACTCGCCGAGCCGCTCGGAGTCGACGGTATCCACATGGGGCGGCCTCCCGAAGGTGCGCCCTCCGAATCAGCTGCCCTCACACCGTATTTGGACCGGGTCGCGAGGTCCGGCTTTATTCGCCGGACCGCCCCACCGGTGATGGGGGTGCTCGACAAGATGCCTGGGGCCAAGGGTGCGGCCTCCACGCTGTACCAGCCGGGCGCCGAGATGCTGCTGGCTGACGACGGGCATGCGAGTGCCCCGGTGATGGATCTGCGGTGCGGGGCGGGCAGCGCCTGCTGTACCGCTCCCGCGCTGGCCAAGCTCTACGCCGCCCTGGCGGGGGACGGCAGTGTCGACGGGATACGGCTGCTTTCGCCGGAAATCACCAAGGGACTGGCGCGCAAGAACAGCTACCGGATCGACCACACGCTGGGACTGCCCATGGGCTGGCACCGCGGGTACCACTCCTTGACGGTGCCGATGATCGGTGGCGGTTTCGGGCACATCGGGGCCGGAGGTTCGTTCGGATGGGCCGATCAGAAACGCAACATCTCGGTGGCGATTGTGCATAACCGGCTTCCCAGCACGATGGTCTTCGACCAGACCATCATCGGAACCTTCCTGCCGTCGATCATTCGCGCAGCGCGGTAGCGCAAAGCGCGAATGATCAACCCCGGGAAGTTACTTCGTGGGCTTGGGTAGCAGGTAGCGTGTGAACAGGGAGAAGATGTCCTGGTAGCGCGCTCCGGTGACCCGAACGATCACATCGAGGATCTTGGCGTCGGGGCCGACCAGCACGCGGGGCTTCTTCTTGCGGACGGCGGTGAGGATGATGCGTGCGGCCGCTTCGGGGCTGGTGTTCGCCAGGTATTTGTCGAACAACGCGGCCCCGGCCTTGACGTCGTAGCCTTCCGCAGCAGTGGAGTTGCGTGCGATGGCGGTCTTGATGCCGCCCGGGTGCACGCAGGTGACCGCTACCGGCTTCTTGCCGATGATCATCTCCTGCCGCAGGGACTCGGTGAACCCGCGTACCGCGAATTTGGCTGAGTTGTAGGCACTTTGGCCTGGCATGGACAGCACGCCGAACAGGCTGGAGACGTTGATGACATGGCCGTCGCCGGAGGCGATCAGGTGCGGCAGGAAGGCCTTGGTGCCATTGACCACGCCCCAGAAGTCCACGTCGATGATTCGCTCGATGTCCTTGAAGTGGCTTTCCTCTACCTCGCCCTGATAGGCGATACCGGCGTTGTTGTAGATCTGGTTGACCTTGCCGAAGTGCTCCTTGATGGCGTCGGCATACAGCAGGAAGGCTTCGCGCTCAACAACATTGAGGCGGTCGGAGCGCACCTCCGCGCCCAGGGCCTTGACCTGGCGTTCGGTTTCGGCCAGACCTTCGGCGTCGACATCGCTGATGGCCACCTTGGCGCCCGAGCGTGCGAGTTCCACCGCCAGTGCGCGTCCGATTCCCGAACCCGCGCCGGTCACCACGGCGACCTTGCCGTTGAAGCCTTCCATAGATGTCTCCTTGTTAGACGACTGTCAAATAGCCAGAATAGTGGGTCAGCTGGAACGCTTGGGCATCAGGAACCGCTCGCCGAGAAGGAACAGATCCTGATACCGCGAGCCCGTCAGTCGGACCAAGACGTCGATTACCTTGGCGTCCGGCCCGACAAGGACGCGCGGCTTCTTCTTGCGGACGGCGGTGAGGATGATGCGCGCCGCGGCCTGCGGGCTGGTTCGTGCGAGCAGATCGAACAACTTCGCGAACTCGGCATGGTCATAGCCCTCGGCCACCGTGGCGTTGCGCGCCACATTCGTCTTGATGCCGCCGGGGTGCACGCAGGTGACCGCGACCGGTTTCTTGCCGATGATCATCTCCTGGCGCAGGGACTCGGTGAACCCGCGAACCGCGAATTTCGCTGCGTTGTAGGCGCTTTGGCCCGGGCATGCCATGATGCCGAAGATGCTGGAGACGTTGATGACGTGGCCGTCGCCGGAGGCGATCAGGTGCGGCAGGAAGGCCTTGGTGCCGTTGACCACGCCCCAGTAGTCGACGTCGAGGATTCGTTCGATGTCCTTGAACTCGCTGATCTCGAAGTCGCCATGGAAGTCGATGCCGGCGTTGTTGTAGATCTGGTTGACCTTGCCGAAGTGCTCCTTGACGACGTCGGCGTAGAGCAGGAAGGCTTCGCGCTCAGCGACGTTGAGGCGGTCGGAGCGGACCTCGGCACCGAGGGCCTTGATCTGGCGTTCGGTTTCGGCCAGGCCCTCGTTATCGATATCGCTGATGGCGACCTTGGCGCCCGAGCGTGCGAGTTCCACCGCCAGTGCGCGTCCGATTCCCGAACCCGCGCCGGTCACCACGGCGACCTTGCCGTTAAAGCCGTCCATGAGCACTCCTGACAGATTTACGTTGTGAGGCTGACGTCAATCAGTGAGGGTAATGGATGGCGGCGCGGGGTGGTCACGGCGGCGGCAGTAGCGGTCAAGTCTTGAGGCCGACGCAGATCCAGTCGACGGAGATCACCGGTGGCGTGAACGGTCGCGCCACCGGACGATGCACGACAACATCAAACCCGGCACCGGAGAACAGTCGCTCCATTTCGCCGGCCGTAGGGAAGTGCGCCGGTCTGCGCTCGCCGGTTCCGCGACCCAGCCAGCGGCGCTCCTTCGGGCAGATCGTGGCGACCGAGGCCAAGCCGCCCGGGGCGAGCACGCGGTAGAACTCCGCCAGTGCTGCAGGTTGGTCGAAGAAGTGGAATGCCGACGTTGTCACCACGGCGTCGAGGGTGGCGTCCCCGAACGGGAGCTGCTCCGCAGGCGCCTTCTTCCACTGGACCTCGGTGGACCGAGCCGTCGCCTTGGCGAGCATGCCATCGGACATGTCGACACCGAAAACGGATGCCGGGCTCAGTTCGGCCTGGATGCGGGACGCCAATATTCCTGTGCCACAAGCGATATCTACGATCCGCTGGCCGTTGTGTTCGCGTAGTTGCGCGATGGTGTCGTCTTGGGCCGGCCTGTAGATATGGCGTTGCACGAACGGGAAGTTATAGACCTTCGACATCATGGTCCAGTACCGCGTGACCAGCTCATTGAGCGAACGCCGTGGCGCGATGGCAGTCATCTGTGAAACCTAGAAGTGGCACGAGTGAAAGTCCGTGACTCGGCCCGATCTTTGTGAAAGATACGAGGCATATGTCCGAAAGCTATGACTGGCCCCAAGAACCTCCGTGCCGTGCGATGAACCTGTGAGCAAACCTCCGAACTCAACTGCGGGACGGTAGGGTGCGCAGGGGTCTCGCGGATATGGTCCGTGAGGGGACGGGTATTCCACGGTGCAGTGGGAGAAGGTTGGAGTCCGCTGATGACGGCGTCGCTCAGTGATCGGTTCATGCGCCAGCTGCCGGAGACGGTGCGCCATGCGGTGGACTGCTTCGCCGCTGAGGTGCCGTACTACGGGATGCTGCCCCGTGAGGTTCTCGATGGTGAGATCACCGAGTTCACCAAGCAGAATTTCCGGATTTTCGTCCGGGTGCTTTTGGAGTCGCGGCCGCCCACCGAAGACGAGTTGGCAGGGCCGATCCTGGCGGCGTCACGGCGGGCGCAGGAGGATATTCCGCTCGCGGCGCTCCTGGCCGCGTACAGCGTTGCCGCGCGGGTCGGCATAGAGACGCTCCGGGAACTGGCAACCCCCGACGAGGTCAACGAGGTGCTCACGGTCAGCGTCCAACTGCAACGGTATCTGCAGTTGATGGTGCCCGCGGTTACCACCGCGTATCTGGAAGAGCGCCAAGGTCTTCACGGTGCGTCGGCGGAGGCTCGGCGCGACCTTTTCGATGCGTTGGTCAAGGGGACACCGTGGGTGGAGGCCGCCGAACGCGCGAGTGTCACGCTGGCGTTGTCCTATGACGTGCTGTTCCTCTACATGCCGGAACCGGCGGGGAACACCGTGGTGGCTCGGCGGCGTGCCCACCGCGTGCAGGACGTCGTCGATCAGTACGCACGTGAGCCCGTGCTCACGTCTTTGGATGGTCGCGGGGGTGTCATATTGTTGCCGGCCGTGGGCAAGGTGGAATCGCTGCTGCCCTTGTTCTCAGAGGTGGCCGGCGGGCCTGTCACGCTCGGAGTCTCCGAGGCGGCCGATCCCGGTGAGATTGCGGCGGCCACGGAAGAGGCGCGTGAATTGGCGCTGCTCGCACTGAGACTCGGCCGGGCGCCCGGCGCCTACCGGCTGCCGGACGTGCTCATGGAGTACCAGATCACCCGTCCCGGCAGGGCGCGTGATCTGCTCGCTGCGACGGTTCAGCCACTGGCGGCACACCCCCATTTGCAGCAGGCGCTCAGCGCGTATCTGCAGCACGAACACGGACGGCAGCTTGCGGCCAAATCGCTGCATGTGCACCCGAACACCCTTGACTACAGACTCCGTCGCGTCGCCGAACTCACCGGCCTGGATCCCGCGCAGCCGTCGGCCGCGCGCACTCTCGCGGCCGCGTTATTGGCCGTAAAGGCCCGCTGACTCCGGTTCAGAGCCGCCCGGCGAGGAGCTTCACGAACGCCACAACCTGTCGGACGTACATGGTCAGGGCGCGTGGTGAGAGGACCGTTGACACCACCGTTCGGATATCGGGTCGCGTCGGTAATGCCTTGCCGCGCATACGTTCATCGAGCCAACCGAGCGCATCATGACCGCCGGACAGTAACAAAAAGACGCGCTCGCTGGCACGGTCGCGCCGGTAGGTGACGTGTGCGCCACCGGCGATGTAGTCCTCGGCGAGTTGGTCCGTGCTGGAAACCGGCAGGAGTACGTCGTGGATCGAGTGGTAGAGGTAAATCGGCGCGGTGGGGGTGCGTAGCCCCAGCGTCATCGCGTCGGTGAGGGCGGCGATTTCCGGTGTGTCCATCACCTCTTCAAGGGGGCGGTCGAAGATCTTGTTGAAGTTGAGAAATGGCCAGTACAGCAGTGCCTGGATGACGGTCAGGCGTTCGGCCTTCTCGACCATCCGGCGACCTCTCTTGGTGAGGTGCTTCTGCAGGAAGTCCTGGATGGAGGGACTTACCCGCATCATGGCCGCCAGCACGATGATGATGAGCCCCGAGGAGTATCGGCCGCTGAGATGGTGCATGAGGGGGCCGGGTTGGGGGGCGGGTGCGCCGATCAGCGCGCCCACCAGATTGAGTTCGGGCGCGTACTCACCGGCGAGTTCGGCGGCCCAGGCGGTCGCGTTGCCGCCGGCCGAGTACCCCCATACCGCTGTCGGAGTGTGGACGGACAGTTGCGGGATGCCGTCCTCGCCGGATGCGGCAATCGTGGCGCGCAGCGCGTCCAGCACGTGGTAGCCGGGTTGTTTGGGCGCCATCCAGAGGCCCTTCGGTCCCTCATGGTCGCTGATGGTGACTATCCACCCTCGTTGGAGTGCGGCCACTGCCAGCAGAAACTCGTTTTGTGACTGGTTGATGCCGAAGGTGCGGTGCTGCAGGTAATAGGAGGGGAATCTCTTGGGGGTGACGGCGTCAATCGCACTCTGGAAGGCAAGCAGCGGCGCTGTCTCTGTCGCCTTCTTCGGGACGAGCACCGTTGTCACGGTCGTCTCGGGGGCCCCATGTAGGTCGGTGCTGCGATAGAGCACCTGCCACGCGTGCAGCCGCAGGGGGATGAGTCCAAACAACCCGATCCGAACTCGCCTGCGCCGCAAGGGTGTACCGGGCGCGGTTTTGTCCCAGCCCTCGGGTGGGACAAAGAATGGGTCGTCCGGGGACGGCAGTGGCTTATCAAGTTGCATCGGCCAGGCCTCGATCGACTGAGTCGCCGGGGTCGACGTGGGCGCAGTGCCGGCAGTCATCTGGCTCCTGTCCTTGCTCTTGTCGCTCTTGTCGCTCTTGTCTTCCTGGGTGAACGTGATGGGTAGTCGTGACGCCCGGAGAAGAATCTGAGGATTCGCGCAGCGTATTCAACAAGAATGATCCGCGGTAACGAATCGGCGTTGAATCGGGGTTAGCCACTAAGGCGCCAGTGTGACCTTGTGGTTCATCACCGATCAAGCAAACGGCCGAAGTCAACCTCGAGACTGCGCTCAGAATACACGGGCCGTCATCGCCGCTGTCCAGGCGGTTACCGGCGGGTAATGCCGCGGTAGAAACTGAACACTGAGTTGGCTTTTTGGTTAAGTTCTCGCCGCGATGGTCGGCCATTGTTGCGGCACCTACAGACGGCCGAGGAAAAGCTTCAGGATTCCCCGTTGCCACTGCAGCTGGCTCCGCACCGCGCGGCGGTTCAGCGACGTGGAGAGCACGGTCTGGACGTCCGATTCCGCAGGCAATGGTTGACCCGCCAACCGCTCGGCCAACCAGCCGAGGGCGTCGCTGCCGCCAAGCAGGGCCAGCAGAATATGTTCGGTGCTCCGGTCGCGCCGGTAAGTGACATGAGTGCCACCCGCGATGTAGTTCTGCGCCAGCTGATCGGAGCCCTCGATCGGAAGTAGCTGGTCATGGATGGCGTGGTACAGGTAGACCGGCGCGCTGGGCATGCGGTGCCCCAGTTCCATTTCTTCGGTGACTCGGGCGATTTCGGGCGCTTTCATCAATTCTTCGATGGGCCGATCGACGAACGTGTCGAAGTTCTTGAATGGCCACCGCAAGACCGATTCCGCGAGACTTACCTCAGCCGCCTTGGCGATGATCTGACGACCGCGCGGGGTCAGGTGTCCACCGAGGAATTCGAGTGTGCTCGGGTGCGCCCGCGTCATCGCGGCCAGCACCGGTGGGATGAGTCCGGAGGCGAATCTGCCGCTGTGCTTCCGCACGAGCGCGCCTGGCCGGGCCGCGGGAGCGCCAAGCAGCGCTCCGACGACATTGAGTTCCGGTGCGTAGACGGGCGCCATCTCGGCCGCCCAGGTGCTCCCCGTTCCGCCTCCGGAGTACCCCCAGAATCCGACAGGGGCGTTGGCCGGGAGGCGAGGCATGCCATGCGCGCCGCCGGCGTTCAAGGTTGCGCGCACCCCGTCCAGGACGTGATACCCCGGCTGCCTGGCCACCATCCATAGTCCATGCGGCCCTTCGTGATCGCTTACCGAGACCACCCAACCTCGGGCGAGTGCGGCCACCATCAACATCAGTTCGTTCTGAGCCTGGTTGAGGCCGAATGTTCGGGGAAGCAGCCCATAGGAGGGGAAGGCTCGTGGAGACACCGCATCGATGGCGCACTGATAGGCCAGGACCGGCGACGTCTCGCAGGCGTCGCGGGGCACCAGCACTGTTGTCACTGTGGTCTCGGGGGCGCCGTGGAGGTCGGTGGTGCGGTAGAGCAGGTGCCAGGCCTGCAGGCGCAGGGGGACTATGCCGAACAAGGCGATACGAATTCTCCTGCGCCGCAATACACTTCCCGGCAGTGTGTTCTCCCAGCCGGATGGGGGTAGGTAGAAAGGATCCTCGGGCGAGGGCCTGGGCTTGCCGTTAAGCGGTGGCCATTCCTCGACCGGTAGCGTGATCGGTTCGATTGCGGGTGCGGGCTTGGCCGTCATTGGTGCAGCGTATTGAACACGCGCGCAACGAGGCAGGGGTCCGGTAATGAATCAGGCCCACCCCCTAAGGGGCGGGCCTGACCTTGGGTTCGCTCACTCCTACTCGGATGTGGGAGCGAACGCCTCGTCGATGATCTCCTGCTGCTCGACGGCATGCACCTTCGAGGAACCGGAGGACGGTGCCGACATGGCCCGGCGCGAGATCTTGGTCAGGCCGGTGAGGCGCGGTACCACCTCGGGCAGGTTCAAGCCGAAGGTCGGCCAGGCGCCCTGGTTCGCAGGCTCTTCCTGCACCCAGATGTACTGCGTACCATCCGGATACCGGCCCAGGGTCTCTTCCAGTCGGAAGCGCGGGATGGGGTACAGCTGCTCGATGCGCACAATCGCAACATCGTCGCGCTTGTCGGCATTCTTACGAGCCGCCAGGTCGTAGTACAGCTTGCCGCTGGTCAGCAGGATGCGGCGGACCTTGCTGCGATCGCCGACGCCATCCTCGTAGCTGGCCTCTTCGAGAACCGATCGGAACTTGCGGTCGGTGAAGTCCTTGATATCGCTGACCGCAGCCTTGTTGCGCAGCATGGACTTTGGTGTGAACACCACCATCGGCCTGGTGATGCCGTCCAGCGCGTGCCGGCGCAGCAGGTGGAAGTAGTTGGCGGGTGTCGACGGCATCGCCACCGTCATCGACCCCTCGGCGCACAGCTGCAGGAACCGTTCGATACGGCCCGAGGTGTGATCGGGACCCTGTCCCTCGTGGCCGTGGGGGAGCAGCAACACCACCTCGGAGAGCTGGCCCCATTTGGCCTCACCGGAGGAGATGAACTCGTCGATGATGGACTGCGCACCGTTGACGAAGTCGCCGAACTGTGCCTCCCACAACACCATTGCATCTGGATTGCCCACCGAGTAGCCGTACTCGAAGCCGACGGCAGCGTATTCCGACAGTGATGAGTCATGCACCACGAGACGTCCGCCGGTGGGGTTGCCCTCGGCGTCGACGCCGACCAGCTTCAGCGGACTGAACTCATCGCCGTTGTGTCGGTCGATGATCACGGCGTGGCGCTGGGTAAAGGTGCCCCGCTTGGAGTCCTGGCCCGTGAGCCGCACCACCTTGCCCTCGGCGACGAGGGTGCCGAGGGCAAGTAGCTCGCCGAAGGCCCAATCCACCTTGCCCTCGTAGGCCATTTCGCGACGCTTCTCCAGCACCGGCTTGACCCGCGGGTGCACGGTGAAGTCCTCTGGTACCGACAGGAAGGCGTCGCCGATGCGCTGGAGCAGTGCCTTGTCGACGGCGGTGACCAATTTCTGCGGCAGCTGCTGGTCTTCTTCGACCGACTCGCTCGGCCGCTGCTGGTACTTCTCCAGATCGCGGACCTCGTTGAACACCCGCTCCAGCTGGCCCTGGTAGTCGCGCAGGGCGTCCTCGGCCTCTTTCATCGAGATATCGCCGCGGCCGATCAGGGATTCGGTGTAGGTCTTGCGCACACCGCGCTTGGTGTCGATGACCTCGTACATCTGCGGGTTGGTCATCGAGGGGTCGTCGCCCTCGTTGTGGCCGCGCCGGCGGTAGCAGACGAGGTCGATGACGACGTCCTTGTTGAACTTCTGCCGGAAGTCGACGGCCAGTCGTGACACCCAAACGCACGCCTCGGGGTCGTCCCCGTTGACGTGGAAGATTGGCGCCCCAATCATTTTCGCGACGTCGGTGCAGTACTCGCTGGATCGCGAATGCTCCGGTGCGGTGGTGAAACCGATCTGGTTGTTGACCACGATGTGAATGGTGCCGCCGGTCCGGTAGCCGGGGAGGTTGGCGAGGTTCAGGGTTTCGGCCACCACGCCCTGTCCGGCGAATGCGGCGTCACCGTGCAGCATCAGGGGCACCACGGTGAAGCGGCCGCCGTCGGTGCCGACGTCGAGGACGTCCTGTTTGGCCCGCACCAGGCCTTCCAGCACCGGGTCCACGGCCTCCAGGTGCGAGGGGTTCGCGGTCAGTGACACCTCGATGTCGTTGTCGCCGAACATCTGGATGTAGGTGCCGGAGGCGCCCAGGTGGTACTTCACGTCACCGGAGCCGTGCGCGAGTGCCGGGTTCAGGTTGCCCTCGAACTCGGTGAAGATCTGCGAGTACGGCTTGCCGACGATATTCGCCAGCACGTTGAGGCGGCCGCGGTGCGGCATGCCAATGACCACCTCGTCGAGGCTGTGCTCGGCACTCTGGTCGATGACCGCGTCCATCATCGGGATGACACCCTCGGCGCCTTCCAGTGAGAACCGCTTCTGTCCAACATATTTGGTGGCCAAAAAGGTCTCGAACGCCTCGGCGGCATTGAGCTTCGAGAGGATGTACTTCTGCTCGGCGACGGTGGGCTTATCGTGCTTGACCTCGATGCGGTCCTGTAGCCACTTCTGCTGCTCGGGTTCCAGGATGTGGGTGTATTCCACGGCGGCGTGCCGGCAGTACGCGTCGCGCAGTACCGAGAGCACGTCGCGCAGCTTCATGTACTCCTGACCCTTGAACCCCGAGACCTTGAACTCGCGGTCCAGGTCCCACAGCGTCAGACCGTGGGTGAGTACATCCAGATCGGGGTGGCTGCGGAAACGGGTCTTGTCCAGGCGCAGCGGATCGGTGTCGGCCATCAAATGGCCTCGGTTGCGGTATGCCGCAATCAGTTCCAGCACCCGAGCGTTCTTGTCGAGGATCGAGTCGGGGTTGTCGATGCGCCAGCGCACCGGCTCGTAGGGGATGCCCAGCTCACGGAAGATGTCGTCGAAGAAGTCGTCGGAGAGCAGCAGCTGATGCACCGTGCGCAGGAAGTCGCCGGATTCGGCACCCTGGATGATGCGATGGTCGTAGGTGGACGTCAGCGTCATGAGCTTGCCGATGCCCAGATCGGAGATGCGCTCCTCGCTGGCGCCCTGGAACTCCGCGGGGTATTCCAGCGCGCCGGCACCGACGATGGCACCCTGACCGCGCATGAGGCGGGGCACCGAGTGCACGGTGCCGATGGTGCCCGGATTGGTCAGCGAGATCGTGACCCCGGAGAAGTCCTCGGCCGTCAACTTGCCGTCCCGTGCGCGCCGCACGATGTCCTCGTAGGCGGTGATGAACTGGCCGAAAGCCATTGTCTCGCAGCCCTTGATGGCGGCCACGACAAGGGTGCGGTTACCGTCCTTGCCGGGCAGGTCGATGGCCAGGCCCAGGTTGATGTGAGCGGGCGTTACGGCCGTGGGCTTCCCGTCCACCTCGGCGAAATGCCGGTTCAAGTTCGGGAAGTCCTTGACGGCCTGGACGATGGCGTAGCCCAGCAGGTGCGTGAAGGAGATCTTGCCGCCGCGGGTGCGCTTGAGGTGATTGTTGATGACGATGCGGTTGTCGATCATCAGTTTGGCGGGGATCGCCCGGACGCTGGTGGCGGTCGGGATCTCCAGGGAGGCCGACATGTTCTTGACGACGGCTGCGGCGGCGCCGCGCAGTACCTGACTCTCGTCACCTTCGGCTGAAGGCACCGGCGGAAGGGCAGGCTTCGGTGCAGCGACTGGCGCGGCTGCCGGGGCCGCCGCAGGTGCGGGCGCTGCAGGTGCAGGTGCGGCGGGTGCAGGTGCGGCGGGTGTCGCAGGTGCAGCCGCGGGTGCCGGGGCAGGCGCGGGCGCCGCTGCGGCGTGGCCGTTGCCGGCGTCGGTCGCGGGCTCGGCCACGTAGTCGGCGAGAAATTCGTGCCAGCTGGAGTCCACCGAGGACGGGTCTTCCTTGAATCGCTGGTACATCTCCTCGACCAGCCATTCGTTCTGCCCGAATTGGGGATTTGAACCGTTCACGGCAGTCTTCGCCTCGCTCCGTCTCGTTCGATATTCAGTCCGTCTAGCGACCGGTACCAGGCTAACGCGTCGCCAACGGGGGTGAGGTGTCACGGTGATATGACAGAGGCGACATCATCGGCGCCGCTGATGGCCGCAGGGTGGCCGCACCGTGAACAGCCACCCCGGTGTGTTGCTAGCTCTTGGGTGCGACCAGGCGCAACTGCACCGGCCATACGGTTGGTGGAGGTCCAAAGGCATGACGTGCGTTGGTGATTATCCGTTTGCCAATGAACCGGTTACCGCCGGCGCCGATGACGGCGCCGATCCCGGCCGGCAACAGCTTGCCAAACGCCATGGCACCGCGCTTCACCGCGAATTTCTTGGTGAACCGCTTGAGCAGGGTGGCATTGAGATGGCTTAGCGCGGGCACCGGCAGCGTCGAGGTGGCCTCGGCCAGCCAGCCGCCTCCGACAGTGCGCTCCTTGCCCAGCACGTCCGACACCGTCGTCTCGCCGTCCTCGCCCAACATGACGGCGAGCACCAGCGTGTGCCGGTGTTCGATCTTGGCGAGCTCGATGTCGTGGACCGCTGCCAGCGCCAAGGTGAAGAGCGACGTCGCCTCCAGGAACAACACGGCCTCCCCGGCGGTGGCCGACAATGCGGCCAGAGTGCCTACCCCGGGGAATGCGGCGGCGGCGCCGACGGCGGCACCACTGCCCATCACCGTCGCCAGGTATCGCTTCTCCAACATGGTGATGATGTCGCTGGGTGCGGCGCCGGGATGGGTGGTGCGTAGTTTCTGGACATACGCGCGGACCGCGGGTTCCTGAACCTTGGTGCTCTGGTCCAGGATGAATGAGAGGAGCTTGCCGGAGGCCCCGAGTTTGGATTCCTTGCCCTTGCCGCTCAAGGCGAGCTGCCGCTGCGGTTCGGTGATGCGAGTGCTCATCGGCGTGTGTTCCTTCAATGCGGTGGGCTGGATGGGTCCACGTTGTTGTGAGCGAAGATTTGGTCTCACAGTAGTGAAGACGAATGACGAGCGCTTTTCGTTCCTTAACAGGTAGCCCGGTGGGGTGTGTTTCCGATAACTGGCAAGCTGTAGTTCGTCGACGGCCGTCGGTCTCGTGTGACAACGGCGGGGCGGATCCGGGGGAAGCGGACACATCGTCTCGTGGGGTGGAATCGGTGAGATGCAGCTCACATTTGTTAGGAAAGGGAAGGTTTTGCCGCGTGCGCGCGCTGAAGACTGAGGTGATTGCTGCCCGGAGTGAGACCACCACGGAGGATCCGGTGGGCGTTCCGGCACCAGCCGATTCGATCTCGCCCCCCACTACCCGGCTGGGCAAGGCGTGGCTCATCACCGTATTGGGCGCGATGGTTGCCCTGGGGCCGCTCACTATCGATATGTACCTCCCGGCCTTGCCTGATATCGGGGCGGATCTGCACGTCAACTCGACCCTCACACAGCTGACACTCACCGGAACGCTGGTGGGGTTGGGGTTGGGGCAGCTCCTGGTGGGCCCGCTGTCGGATTCGCTCGGCAGACGCCTGCCGCTGATCGCCGGGGCGGCCCTGCATATCGCGGCGTCGCTGGCCATCACCATCGCCCCGAACATCGTGGTGCTGGGTGTGCTCCGGGCGATTGAAGGGGTGGGTGCCGCGGCGGCCATGGTCGTGGCGATGGCCGTGGTGCGTGACCTCTATACCGATAAGGCCGCGGCCACCGTCATCTCCCGGCTCACGCTGGTGATCGGTATCGCGCCGATCCTGGCCCCGTCGCTGGGCGCGGCCGTACTGGTACACGGCTCGTGGCAGAACGTGTTCGCGGCGTTGTCGTGTCTGGGGGTGCTGCTGCTCATCCTTGCGGTGGTGGCGCTGCCGGAGACCTTGCCGCCGAGCGCGCGGCGCCCGCTGCGGGTGAGGGGCATTCTGCAGACCTATCGCGATCTGCTGCGTGACAAGGTTTTCGTGGTCTTGGTGCTTGTCGCCGGGCTGTCGTTGTCGGGCCTGTTCGCCTATATCTCGGGTGCGTCCTTCGTGCTGCAGGGTCAGTACGGCATGAATCAGCAGGTGTTCGCGATCATGTTCGGCGCGGGCGCCATCGCGTTTGTCGCGGCCTCGCAGTTGAACGTGGTGTTGCTCAAGCGGTTCGAACCGCAACAGATCGTGCAATGGTGCCTGTCGCTGGCCCTGATCCCAGCGGTGGTGCTGCTGGTACTGGCCGGGCTCGGTATCGGTGGGCTGTTCGGCTTCGTGGCTCCGGTCTGGACCCTGATGGCGTTCATGGGCTTCGTCATTCCCAACGCGCCGGCCTTGGCTTTGTCTCGCCATGGCGAGGCGGCCGGGACCTCGGCGGCAGTGCTGGGCGCCTCACAGTTCGGCGTGGGAGCAGTGATCGCGCCATTGGTGGGGGCGTTGGGTAATAACGCGCTCGCCGTGGCTGTCGTCATGACGATCGGGGTTGTGCTGGCTCTGGCGGGGCTGGCCGTCGTGAGAAATCGTGTCACCACCTGAACCACGACGAGATTTCCGTAGCCGTGCAGTCTGAGTATCCGCGACCGTGGACGACGTTGTGGGTGGTGCTGTTCGGCCTGTTCATGATCTTGCTCGACTCGACGATCGTGTCGGTCGCCAATCCCGCCATCAAGACCGCTTTCGGCGCCGACTACTCGGCGACGGTGTGGGTCACGAGCGCCTATCTGTTGGGCTACGCGGTCCCGTTGCTGATCAGCGGGCGACTCGGCGACCAGTTCGGCCCGCGTTTCATGTACTTGGCAGGGCTGGCAGTCTTCACCGCCGCCTCGCTGTGGTGCGGGCTCGCCGGATCGATCGGCTGGCTTATCACGGCGCGGGTGGTGCAGGGGATCGGTGCGGCGATGCTGACGCCGCAGACACTCACGGTGGTGCAACGGGTGTTCCCGCCGCAGCGGCGCGGGACTGCGATGGGGGTGTGGGGCGCGGTCGCCGGGATCGCAACGCTGGTCGGCCCGGTCGCCGGCGGCGTGTTGGTCGACGGGTGGGGTTGGCAGTGGATCTTCTACGTCAACGTCCCGGTGGGTGTGCTGGGAATGATCTTGGGCGCCATCTACATTCCGCGCATGCCGACGCATCCGCATCGACTGGATCTCTTGGGTATGGCGCTCTCGGCTTCGGGCATGTTCGCCTTTGTCTTCGCACTTCAGGAAGGGGAGAGTTTCCACTGGGCGCCGGGGGTATGGGGGACGATGGCCGCCGGTCTGGCGGCCCTGGGCGTGTTCGTGTGGTGGCAGTCGGCGAATCGGGGTGAGCCGCTGATTCCGCTGCGGCTGTTCGCAGACCGCAACTTCTCGCTCGCTGGTGTGAGTATCGCGTCGATGGGCTTTTGTGTGATCTCCACCGGGTTGCCCATGATGTTCTATGCACAATTGGCGCTGGGATTTTCGCCGACCAAGGCGGCGTTGACGCAGGCCCCGACGGCGATCGTCAGCGGGGTCTTGGCGCCGGTTTCCGGCTGGCTTGTCGACAGGGTGCGTCCATCGGTGTTGATCGGCGGTGGCGTCGCGCTGATGATCGCGTCGACGTTGTGGTGGACGGCGATGATGCGACCGGAGACGCAGATGTGGCAGCTCATGCTGCCCGCAGCGGGTATCGGTGCGGCCATGGCATGTATCTGGGGGCCCTTGGCCACCACCGCGACACGGAATCTGCCGTCCGCGGTGGCCGGCGCCGGGTCCGGCGTCTACAACACGCTGCGCCAGGTCGGAGGCGTGGTGGGCAGCTCGGCGATGGGTGCGTTGATGACGGCACGGCTGGCTTCGAACATGCCCGCAATGCCGTCCTCCTCGGTCGATTCCGCGTCAGGTGGCGTGCTGCCGCCCGGGTTGCGTGCGCCGTTCTCGACGGCGATGTCCCAGTCGATGCTGCTGGGTGTGGCCGCGTTGGTGATCGGTTTGGTGGCGACACTGTTTATGCGGCCCGCCGGTTCACAGGTAGGTGCCGTGCCCCTCGATCACAGTGTCCCCGTCGAAGATTAGTACCTCGTTGACGAGGCCGCCCTTGTGATTTCGGTAGTTGATGACGACGGCCGTTGCGCCCACATAGGTGCCGACAGGTTCGAAATGAAGATCCGGGTTGCGGGTGAGAGCCTCGGCCCAGTAGTCGCGGATGGCCTTCTTGCCCCGAAAGATGCCTCCGGTCTCTGGGGCTATCTCGGCGCCGTAGGCGGAGGTAAAGACGGCGGCCTCGTGGAAATGCGCCAGCACCGCCTCGATGTCGTGCGCATTCCACGCCGCGTACCACTGGCGGCTGAACTTCTCGGGGTCGACGGTGAGTGTCATGATTCTCGCTCGGCAGCACCGCTTCTCTCCGGGCTGTGCCCGAACAGCACTGCGGGGTTGAGGAACCCGGTGGGATCGAAGGCAGCCTTGACGGCCCGCATGGCGGCAATATCGCCGGGTGTGCGGGCCATGCCGAGGTAATCGCGTTTGATTGTCCCGACTCCGTGCTCTGAGCTGACATTGCCGCCCAGTTCGGCGATGAGCGTCATCATGGGCTGATACAACGCGGTGGAGTCGGGGCAGCGCAACACATTTAAGTGCAGGTTGCCCTCTCCTACGTGGCCGAACAAGACGGGTATAGCGTCGGAGACCTTCTCCGCGATCAGTGCGGTGGCGCGGCGTTCGAACTCGCCAATGTGTGTCAGCGGCAGTGCCACATCGAATTTCAAGGGCGGGCCGTGGGTTCCCAGCGCCTCGGCGATCGATTCGCGCACCTGCCACAGGCGTTCACGGGAGTTGGCATCCAAACCGACAGCGGCCTGCTCGGCCACGCCGGCGGCGTCGAGTGCTTCGGCCAGATCTTCGGTGGGGTCGCTATCGCGGGCGAGTTCGATGAGCAGCAGCCATGGATTGTCCACGGGGCTTGGAATACCCAATCTGGCGTCCATGAGCTCCAGTGCGGCAATTCCGCTGAGGTCACGGAAGATCCGGCTCGCCTCGACCAGTTGATCCAGATGGTCGAACCCGGTGATCGCTGCGACGCTGTGTTTTGGGACCGGATGCAGGCGCAGTTCGAGTGCGGTGATGACCCCGAGGGTGCCCTCGGCGCCGACGAACAGGCTGGTGAGGTCGTAGCCCGTGTTGTCGGCACGAACATCACTGTGGCGCTGCATGATTGATCCATCGGGGAGAGCGATCTGCACGCCGATGACCTGCTCGCGCATGTTGCCGTAACGCACCGTGCGCAGGCCTCCGGCGTTGGTGGATGCCATGCCGCCCAGAGTGGCCGAGTCGCGGGAGCCGATGTCGACGCCGAATTGCAGGTTCTCCCTGGCGGCCGCTTGTTGTAGTGCTGCCAGGGTTACACCTGATCCGGCGCGGATCCGGCGGTCGACGGTGTCGATGGCGCCGATCTCGGTGAGCCGCTCGGTGGATAGCAGTACGTCGTCATGCTCGGGAACGGTCCCGGCGACCATCGACGTGCGGCCGCCCTGGGTGGTGACGGGGTGGCCGTGTTCCTTGCAAGCCTTCAAGATTGCGCCGACTTCTTCGGCGGAGCCGGGACGGATCAGGATGCTCGCGGTACCGCGGTAGCGGCCGGTGTGGTCGATCGTACGCCCGGCCAGTACGTCGGCATCGGTGCTGACGTACCGATCGCCGACAATCTGGACCAGGTCATCCGCAAGCGAGGACATGGACCTCAGTGTGGCACGGCGTCATTGGTCCGGTCCGGACTTAGGGCCAAGAACGCCCCGAGCTCGACCAGCCCGTCGGGCGTGGCCGGCAGATACTCGGTCAGTGCCGGCGATCTCACGATCACCGCCTGGAACTTGGCTCGGCTGATCGCCACGTTGAGGCGGTTCCTGTTTAGCAGGAACGACATACCGCGCGGCACATCATCGACGGCCGAGGCGGTCATCGACACGAACACGACCGGCGCCTGGCGACCCTGGAACTTGTCCACGGTCCCTACCAGCACCTCGCCCAGCCCGGCTGCGGCCAGCGCGGCCCGCAACGCCAACACCTGTGCGTTGTACGGAGCCACCACCAACACGTCGGACTGCGCCAGCGGCCGTGTGCCGGATTCTTCGGTCCAGTCCGATCCGATCAGTCCTGTGATCTCTGTGGCAATCGCCTCGGCCTCCTGTGGACTGCTGGTCGCATTCCCCTCATGGTCAACCAGCAGCGTCCGCACCCCAGGTTCCTGTCCTGCTAGGGTGCGCGCCGGTGCCGCGGACTCAAGTTCACCGTCGTAGGAAAGCTCCGAAACTCGTTGGCATAGAGCGGGATGCATCCGGTAAGAGCGCTCCAAGAAGTAGCCACGGTCGACGGGCAGCGCGCCGTGACCTTCCACGAGCCAGCCGAGCGCGGAGGTGTCCACCGGCTCGGGATGTACACCCTGCGACACCTGCGGCAGCTGCTGCGGATCGCCGAGCAGCAGCAGGTTCTGCGCTCCCCGTGCTACCGCAAGGGTATTCGCCAGACTGAACTGACCGGCTTCGTCGATGACCAGCAGCCGTAGCACGCCATCGGCGACACGGGTGGTGTTTGCGAAATCCCATGCGGTGCCACCGATGACGGCGCCCTCGCTGGCGTGGGATGCGATGAAGCCCGCATAGTCGCTATCCCGAATCTGAGTCCACGCGGCATCACCGCTGTATGGCGATGCCTTCTTGGCGACCCGTTCGGGCGGTACCCCCGCCGCGACGACCTGGTCCAGGAGGTGTTCCACGACCGCGTGAGACTGCGCCACCACGCCGACAAGCCAGCCCTCCCGCGTTACCAGTTCAGCGATGACCCGTGCCGCGGTGAAGGTCTTCCCGGTTCCTGGCGGGCCATGTACGGCCAGGTAGGACGAGTCCAGATTCCGCAAAGCGGAGGTGATGGCTCCGGCATGCCCGTCGTCACCTACGGTCGGCAGAGGCGCACCACGGGGATTGCGGCGCAACAGAATATCGATGGACGCGGTATGGGGTAGCTCAGGAAGGCCATGGGCAACGCCCGCGGCGACGTGCTCGATGGCGGCTTCCAATGCCTTGGTCATCACCGGCGCACCCGGCGCAAGAGCCATCGGCAGCTCGGAGAACACCTCGCCGTTCTTCGGCGTGAGCTCCTGGATCGTCACGTCCACGGGGACACCGCCGGATTCGGTGACCTCCACGACGGTCGCCGATCCAGACGCCCGCCGATCGGGGTCCCCGTCGCCGAGCCCCGTCGGTGCCGGCGGCTCATAGAGCGCGTAGACGTTGTCGTCGAGGACACCGCCGGCGAGGTCGCCCGTCAGTTTCACGTGTCGTCGGAGCTTGCGCTGGCTTCCAGATTTATGCCAGTCCTCGATCAGCTCGGCGCCCTCGACGATGAAAACCCCCGCGGTATCCGCCCATTCGTCGACTGGGTTGTTCAGTCTGTCGAAGTGACTCCACCAGAATGGTTTTCGCTCTCGAGTGTGATATCCGCGTGCTGCCGACACCATGGCTGCCGCTGTTTGTTCGGCGCTACGATCGGCCGGACCGGAGTCTCCCACGAATGCCGCCAGCGCCATGCCGATCCCATCGGGCTCCGACTCGTCCGTGTCGCCGACAGCGGCAGAAGAGGACAGGTGGGTAATGCCGTGTTCAAAGGCCCTCACCAGCAGCCAATCCCGGAGCTTGCGCGTCGAAGCGCAGTCGTAACGGTTGTACTCGGCGATGGAGTCCAGTACTTCCTGCGCCGCGGGGTCGGCGCTATCGCGCAGTGCGCAGTAACGCGCGTACTCGTTGATCGAATCCACCGCCGTTGTGACGTCGCCGGAGCGCTTTCCGGATTCGATGAACAGCGGCTCCAACGCCTTGAGCCCGTAACCGCTGGAACCAGAGCGAATGCTTTTGCGCACCACGGGATAGAGGTCGACCAGTACGTTGTCACGCAGAAGTTCGTCGATCTGTTCCTCGCCGACCCCGTACCGGCCGGCAAGACGCAGCAGCGCGGTCTTCTCGTACGCCGCGTAGTGGTAGACGTGCATCCCCGGATACCGGCGACGGCGTTTGGCTACCAGATCCAGGAACGTGATCAGGGCCTTTCGTTCGCTGTGGCGATCGTGAGCCCATATCGGCCGGAATTTCTCCTTGCCGGACCGGTCGTACTCCAGCACGCCGAACAGGTACTCCAGCCCCCACTGCACGCCATCCTCTGTCCACAGCGGATCGCCTTCGAAGTCGAAAAAGATGTCTCCGGGATTCGGGGCGGGCATGGTGCCGAGCGGAATCGGATCAGCAACCTCGAACTGTGGTGTGCCACTGTCTCGTTGACGGACCTGTAACTCGGCCTGCGCCACCAATTGCTGCAGGCTGCGCGCCGACATATCGGCGACGGGGCCGGGACCCGCGGCAAGCTCTGCGACAGTGTCCACCCCGGCGTCCATCAGTGCCGCCCGCTGACTGATCCGCATGCCGGCGACAAGCAGCAAGTCGTCGGTGCGCTCGACCTCCGGCTCGCACACGGGACAACGGAAGCAGGCGCGGACGTTCTCATCGGACCACTGCACCGGAACCCCGCCCACCAGATGGCGATCGAGCAAGTCCTGCAATTGGATTCGTCGCTGTCGATACACGCCGACCAGAGCGGCCACGGGATAGTCAACGGCCGATCGGTCACCCAATATCAGCCGCACCTCCGCGGACACCGGCACACCTGTCGTCATCAAACTGTCGGCATAGGCCGCCAACTGCAGCAAGGCCGTCACCTTGGCGCTGCGGGCCAGTTTGGTGTCGCAGACGCGGTAGGTCTGGTCCTCTCGGACCACAAAGTCCGCGAAACCGAGGAACCGGCCGTCGAACATCGCGGCCTGATACACCGCGGGGCGCCCATCGTCGAAGGCCCGCTTCGTAGCCGCGGCGACCGCGTGGAGTCCGTCGAGCGTGAAGGTGGGGGGAAAGGGGATGCTGGCTACTCCGGAACCGAAGCGCTTCTGCAGCTCGGCAAGGTGGTGAGCCTCGTGGGCTTCCCCCAAAGTCGCGGTGCGCGCCAGCAGTTCATCATCACGAGGGGGCGCCGGTGCCCATCCGAGCTTGGCGTCGAATGCCCGCAACAGGGCGTACTCACAGCGGGCGGCGGAGGCAAGATCCGAAGCGCTGTAGACGACCCGGCCGTCGAGGACGAACACCCGATCACTGTAGGTGCTCGCACCGACGAAGATGCCCTACTGTGCGGCCAGTTGTACCTTTTCCACGCCAGATCCGTTCCAGCGGAAGGACACCACACTCTCCAGGCCGGGGATGCCGTTGGAGAAGTTGAGCACCACAGTGTCCAAGGTGCTCGCCGGAAGATCGATGGCGTTGTATCCGTACGTGTCGGGGACGCCATGCGAGATCACACCGCCCAGGTGGAAGAACACCGCGCGGGTAGGGGGCGCGGGCTCGTGCGTATCCGCAGCGACGATGACCGCCGACAAGGGGGCGCACTTGTTGTAGTTGCCCGCCACTGGCACCGGATTCCACGCGGCCTCGCTGTTGGGGCCGGGGGGTAGGAGTGCGACGGCCGTTGCGACGGCCGGATCCTTCAGGTTGATCGCGCAGTCGTCTTTGATCGAAGGCGGGGGCTTGGGCTTGGTCGCGGAACCCGCCGGTCCGGGAGATGGTGAGGCAGATGTGATGGTGTTGGCCGGCGTCTTGGACACCGTGCTGTCGCCACCGGTGCAGGCGCAGGCGAGCGCGATCACCGCCGTCAGTACCGACAGTGTCCTCGCTAGAACCATCCTCCGCACGGCCCCGCACATTACCGACATTTACCAAAGATGCACTGGAGGCGGGAGTTGAGCGCGGTAGCGCCTAGACTTCTTGACGCCATGACCTCTACAGATATCCCAACGCCAGACACCGGCGATTCGAATGCACCACGCGTGGATGACGCCGTCACCTTCGCGGACCTACAGATTGCCCCCGAAGTGCTGCGTGCGGTGTCCGACGTCGGGTATGAAACACCCTCGGCGATCCAGGCCGCCACCATCCCGCCGCTGCTCGCAGGCTCGGACGTGGTGGGATTGGCGCAGACCGGCACCGGGAAGACGGCGGCGTTTGCCATCCCCATCCTCTCGAAAATCGACCTGACCTCGAAGAACACCCAGGCTTTGGTGCTTGCGCCCACGCGCGAGCTGGCCTTGCAGGTTGCCGAGGCTTTCGGTCGGTACGGGGCACATTTGCCCAGACTGAACGTGCTGCCGATCTACGGTGGCCAGTCGTACGTGGTCCAGCTGTCGGGCCTAAAAAGGGGCGCCCACGTCGTGGTCGGCACGCCCGGGCGTGTCATCGATCACTTGGAGCGGGGCACGCTCGATCTCTCGCACCTGGACTACCTGGTGCTGGACGAGGCCGACGAGATGCTCACCATGGGCTTCGCCGAGGATGTCGAACGCATCCTGGCCGACACTCCCGAGTACAAGCAGGTGGCTCTGTTCTCGGCGACCATGCCCGCGACCATCCGGCGGCTGACCAAGAAGTATCTGCACGATCCGGTGGAGATCAAGGTCGAGGCGAAGACCTCCACCGCCGAGAACATCACCCAGCGCTTCATCCAGGTGGCCGGACATCGCAAAATGGACGCGCTCACCCGGATACTCGAGGTCGAGACCTTCGAAGCGATGATCGTCTTCGTCAGGACCAAACAGGCCACCGAGGAGGTGGCCGACAAGCTCAAGGCGCGCGGGTTCTCTGCGGCGGCGATCAACGGAGATATCAACCAGTCACAGCGCGAACGCACCATCAACGGACTGAAGAGCGGTGCCATCGACATCCTGGTCGCCACCGACGTGGCCGCGCGCGGCCTGGACGTCGAGCGGATCTCGCATGTGCTCAACTACGACATCCCGCACGACACCGAGTCGTATGTGCACCGCATCGGCCGTACCGGCCGCGCGGGCCGCTCGGGTACGGCGGTGTTGTTCGTCTCTCCGCGCGAGCGGCATCTGCTCAAGGCCATCGAGAAAGCCACCGGGGCCAAGCTTGCCGAGGAGGCGCTGCCATCGGTCGACGATGTCAACGCCCAGCGGGTGACGAAATTCCGCGATGCCATCACCGCTGCGCTCTCGGCACCGGAGATCGAGCTCTTCCGCAGGCTTGTCGAGGATTACGAACGCGATAACGACGTGCCGGTGGCCGATATCGCCGCCGCGCTGGCGGTACTGTCGCGCGACGGCGAGCAGTTTTTGCTCAAGCCCGATCCGCCCCGTGATCCGCGCCAAGAGCGCGGGGAGCGCCCCGAGCGCGGCCCCCGCGAGCCACGCGGCCAGACTCCTGGCCTGGCGACGTACCGCATCGCCGTCGGCAAGCGGCACAAGGTGATGCCCGGTGCCATCGTGGGCGCGATAGCGAACGAAGGCGGTTTGCATCGCAGCGACTTCGGGCACATCACGATCCGCCCCGATCACTCACTTGTTGAGCTGCCCGCCAAGATGTCGCCCAAGACACTGAAGGCACTGGAGAGCACCCGGATCTCGGGTGTGCTCATCGAGCTGCGCCTCGCGGACGCGGCCGACGGCGCACGTCCCCCCCGTAAGTTCACGGATCGCAAGCGCCCGGACCACAAGCACACGGACCACAAACGGTCGGAGGCGAAGCGTCCCAAGCGGTCCCCCAAGAAACCATGACGGCGGTCCCCGCGACTGACAGTGCCCCCGTCGTCCACGGTCCCGGACGCGTCGCTGCGCTCACGGGTATCCGGGCGGTGGCCGCGACGCTCGTGGTGGCCACCCACGCGGCCTACAGCACCGGGAATTATGTTGTCGACGGCGTTTCCCCGTGGCGTGCCTATCTGCACCTGATACAGGCCCGTTTGGAAATCGGTGTCCCGATCTTCTTTGTGTTGTCGGGTTTTCTGCTGTTCCTGCCGTGGGTACGGGCGGCCGCTGACGGTACCGCCTCACCCTCGGTGAAACGCTATGCCTGGCACAGATTTCGGCGCATCATGCCGGCCTACTGGATTCTGGTGGCCATCGCGTACATCTGGTATCACATCCGGGACCAATATCCGAACCCCGGACACACCTGGCTGGGCTTGCTCCGGAACCTCACGCTCACCCAGATTTACACCTCCAACTACGGATATCGCTATATCCACCAGGGCATGACGCAGATCTGGAGCCTCGCCGTCGAAGCGGCGTTCTATGTCGCATTGCCCTTCTTGGCGTGGTTGTTGATCAGGAAACTCTGTGGGGGACAGTGGCATCCGGTGCGCCTGCTGGTCGGCCTGGGTGGTCTGGTTCTGGTGACTCCCGCCTGGATGACGCTGGTGTACACCGTCAGTGCCCTTCCCGACGGTGCGAAACTGTGGCTTCCGGCCTACCTTTCATGGTTCGTCGGCGGCATGATCCTGTCCGTTCTCGCCGTCATGGGTGTGCGCTGCTACGCGTTGGTGACGGTGCCGCTCGCGATCATCTGCTACCTCATCGTGTCCACGCGGATAGCCGGAGACCCGACCACGTCGCCGTGGGCGCTGCCGCAAGCGCTGACGAAGTCCATCTTCTACGTGGTGATTGCGACGTTGCTGGTCGCGCCCGCCGGGTTGGGTGACACCGGCTGGTATGTCAGGTTTCTCGCCTCGCGGCCCATGGTGTGGCTGGGTGAGATCTCCTACGAGCTGTTCCTCATCCACATGATCCTGATGGAGATCGTGATGGTTGACCTGTTGCACTACCACGTCTACACCGGGTCGGTGGTGATCGTGTTCCTGGTGACGATGGCGGTCAGCGTGCCTGCTTCGTGGTTGATCCATCGGGCCGCGCAGATGCTGCTGGTGGGTGGATCACGTCTGCGGAAATCATGGGCGCCACGAATTCGGTGATGAGAGTGCGCTCGTCCTCCGGGTTGTCCTCGGGGTAGGAAAGCAACGAGATAATCACCCGGACATACCATTTGGCTCGCAGGTGAGATTCGGAGTCGGCCACTGTGCCGTTGACAAACGCCGACACCATGGCGTTCAGGACCTCCGAATGCAGGGCCAGTGATCCGCCGACATATTCGCCGGGACGGAACCAGGCCGATAGGGCCGGGTTGTCACGGACCAAACCGAGGCTGATGAGCACGGCGCTGACCAGACGTTCCGTCGGATCATCGATGTCGGCGACCGCTGCGGTGACCTGCCCGGTGATGGCCCTGGCCTCGCGGTGTACATAAGCGATGTGCAGCGCCTCGCGATTTTCGAAGTATCGGTAGAGCGTCGCCCGGGAACAGCCGGCGGCCTTGGCGATCTCGTTCATGCCGACGGCAGCGACGCCGTCACGCACGAACAGCTCGGCGGCCGCGTCGAGAATCTTCTCCGCAGCCACCGATGTCCTCGTGTCGGCCAACCAGCTCATGCTGGTTCACGCTCTTCGCGCAGGCGGCTCATCGCAAGATCATCGCACGCGGAGGGGTACCGTCAGGGGCCTTCGCACATACGAGCCGCCCGCCCAGGTGACACCGTCGAGGTCAACCTCGAAATCCGGTATGCGGCTGAGCAGTTCCTCGAGAGCCACCCGTGACTGCATGCGTGCCGCGGCGGCTCCCAGGCAGTGGTGATTCCCGTGGCTGAAGGTGAGTAGCTTGCCCGGGTTCCGGAGTACATTCAATTCGCCTGCATCATTGCCGTATTCGCGCTCGTCCCGGTTGGCGCTGCCGTAGAGCAGCAGCGCGCGTCGCCCCGCCGGAATGGTGGTGTCGCCGAAGGTTACGTCGCGGGTCGCGGTTCGCGCCAGACCCTGCACCGGAGACGTCAGGCGCAGGAACTCTTCCACGGCTCCCGGGATGAGCGCAGGGTCGTCGATCAGTTTCTGGCGTTGATCGGGGTTCTGGTGCAGCAGTTGTATTGCACCGCCCAGCATTCCGGTGGTCGTGTCGTTGCCACCGGTCACCATGGTGAACGCGAATCCGAGGATCTGGAGTGTTCCGCTGATGTCGCCGTCGGCTCCCACTCCGGCGGCAACCAGGTGCGAGACGGTGTCATCTTCGGGTTCGGCACGCCGCCGCTCGATGAGTCCGGTGAAGTACATCATCAGTTCACCAATGGTCTGAGCGACCTCACCCTGCATGGCCTCGATGTCGATGGCGCCACCGGCTGCTGCCGCGACGATGCCGTCGGTCCAGATGTCGAACTGGGCACGATCCTCTTCGGGCACCCCGAGATAGTGCGCGACGACCATCGAGGGCAGCGGCTTGAACAGCTCGACGACGATATCGCCCTCGCCCCGGTCCTTGAGGCGCTCCAGGCGCTCCACCACGAACTCGCGCACCTTGGGCTCCACGGCGGTGACCTGACGCGGTGTGAAACCACGGGAGACGAGCTTGCGGAAGTTCGTGTGCGTGGGCGGGTCCTGCATGACCATGGGCGGGTTGTCGCCCATGCCGGTCTTCTCCAGATCGCCGTACATGACGGTCAGACCCCGAGCCGACGAGAACGTCTCCCAGTCGCGAGCCGCTTCATAGACATCGGCATGCCGGGTGAGCACGTAGTAGTCGTCGTCCGGGGCGTGCTCGGGCACCACGTGATGCACCGGGTCGTGATCACGAAGCGCCGTGTACATCGGCCAGGGATTGGTCCAGTTGTCGGCGGCTCCGGGGATGTAGCGCGGCACAACTGTGTGAGACACATCGATCGACATGTCTTATGTGTAAGGCATGTCACCTAAAGTGTCAACATCCGGTGGGGAACTAGACGAGCGTGCCGGGATTGAGGATGCCCTCGGGGTCGAGGGCCTGCTTGATCCGGCGGTTGACCTCCAGCACCTCCGGGCCGACCTGACCGCCCAGCCATGGCTTCTTGAGCCGTCCCACGCCGTGTTCGCCGGTGATGGTGCCGCCCAGTGAGATCGCCAGGTTCATGATCTCGCCGAATGCGGCGTGGGCACGCTGCGATTCGTCCGGGTCGGTGGGGTCATGCACGATCAGGGGATGGGTGTTGCCGTCACCGGCGTGCGCGATCACCGAGATGAGCAATCGGTGTTGTGCGGCAATGGCTTCCACGCCCTCCACCAGCTCGGCCAGCTTCGGCAGTGGGACGCCCACGTCTTCGAGCAGCAGTGGGCCCTTTGCCTCCACGGCGGGGATCGCGAACCTTCGTGCCGCGACGAATGCCTCGCCCTCTTCCTGGTCGTCGGTGGAAAAGACCTCGGCGGCATGGTGATCGGTGAAGATCTGCGCGATGAGCTCGGCATCCTCCGCGGAGGTCTTACCGCGTTCATCCGAGCGGGCGACGAGCATGGCGGCGGCCTCGCGGTCCAGCCCCATTCTCAGTTTGTCCTCGACCGCGTTGATCGCCACCGAATCCATGAACTCGAGCATCGAGGGCCGGATCTGCGCGGTGATCGCGAGCACCGCATCGGCCGCCTCGGTGACCGAGTTGAAGGTCGCCACCACGGTGCACGGCGGCGGTTGTGGGGGCAGTAGCCGCAGAGTGACCTCGGTAATCACGCCGAGCGTGCCCTCGCTGCCGACAAATAGCTTAGTAAGACTCAGTCCGGCAACATCTTTCAGGAGTGGTCCACCCAGCCTCAGGATGGTGCCGTCGGCCAGGACGATATGCATCCCCAGCACGTAATCGGTGGTGACTCCGTACTTGACGCAACACAGTCCGCCGGCGTTGGTCGCGATATTGCCGCCGATGCTGCAGATCTCGAAGGACGACGGGTCCGGCGGGTACCACAGGCCGTGTTCGGCGGCTTTGGCCTTGACTTCCGCATTGAGCGCCCCGGGCTGGGCGATCGCCACACGGGTGGTGGTGTCGATGGAGATGGCGCGCATTCGTTCGGTCGACAGCACGATGGCGCCGTCCTGGGCGGTGGAACCACCGGACAGTCCGGTGCCCGCGCCGCGGGGGACGACGGGGATGTGATGCGCGCTGGCCCATTTCAGGGTTGCGGAAACCTCTTCCGTGCTGCTCGGACGCACCACCGCCAGGGGTGTTCCGGCGTCCGGGTCGAAGGCGCGGTCCTGTCGATAGGAGGCGGTGATATCGGGGTCGGTGATGACCGCGCCCTCGCCGAGGGTGGTCGCGAGCTCGTTGAGGGCGGTCTGGCTCATATCATCCGTGCTGTCGCGCCGGCGTCGATCGGCAGCACCGTGCCGGTGATGTGTGAGCTGGCCTCGTGGGCCAGGAACAACACGGCACGGGTGACTTCTTCGGGTTTGAGGAAGGGCGCGTACTGCAGGTGCAACGACGCGAAGACGGATTCGACGTCCTTGAGCGTCGGCTTCTCCAGATCGGGGCGCATCATGCCGAAGACGAAATCGTTTTGTGTCATCGGGGTTTCGATGTTGCCCGGTGCGACGGCGTTGACCGTGATGCCGTAGCCGACGAGGTCATGTGCGGCGACCTTGGTCAGCCCGATGACACCCCACTTGGACGAGACATAGGAGGCCTGGGCCCATGTCGCGCTGTGCCCGAGCATTGAGGAGACCGTGATGATGCGGCCGTAGTTCCGCGTGATCATGCCGGGTGCCACGGCCGCAATGGTGTTGAAGGTGCCGGTGAGATTGGTGCCGATAACCTCGTCCCACTGCGCGGACTCAACCTCGGGCAGCAGTGCGATGGTGCTGATACCGGCGTTGGTGATGGCGATGTCGATTCCGCCGAGTGAGTCCTCGGTCTCGGCGACAAACGCCTCCAGCGCGGCACGATCCTTCACATCGACCTTGGCCGAGATGCACTGGCGTCCGGTCTTTTCCACCATGGCGACCGTCTCGGCGAGGTCGTCCTCGGTAGCCAGTGGATACCCGACGACGTCACTGTTCTCGCAGCGATCACAGATCGCGATATCGGCGCCGGCCTCGGCGAGCGCCAGGGCGTGCGAACGGCCCATGCCGCGTGCGCCGCCGGTGATCAGTGCAATTTTTCCCTCGAAGCCAGCCACGGAGACGACCCTACCGAGTGGGATCCTTGTGGGGCTGCAGTTCGTCCCGGTCCAACTCTCGCAAGACGGGCATCCGAGTGCTGGCCACAGCGATGAGGAGCATGGGCACGCCGATGATGGTCAGGGTCGAGGCGACGCCGAACGTGTCGGCGATGGGGCCGGCGAGCATGAACCCGAGCGGCCCGGCGCAGTACGCGGTGGACGTCATGACACCCACCACCCGTCCGCGCAAGTGCTCGGGGGAGCGGGTCTGCATCACATAGTTGGCAATCGGTGCCACGGGTCCGTAGATAAAGCCCAGGCAGGCTCCGAGCACCAGCAGTACCGCAATCGGCGGGAGGAGCGACATGCCCAGGGTGGTGATGCCGGCGGTGAAGGTGGCGCACAGCATGATGGTGCGGCGTTGGACGTGGCGCACCATGGTCGCGTACCCGAGGGCGCCGAGCAGCCCGCCGGCGGAGATCGCCATGAGTATCCAGCCGAGCTGCTGGGGTGTGCCGGCGTCGCTGAAGTGCTTGGGCAGCAGCACACTTTCGATCGGCAGATACAGCGCCGTGATCGCCATGTCGATGAGCGCCAGTGTGCGCAGAATCTTGACGTTCCAGACGAATTTCAATCCCTCGACCACACCGCTGATGACGCCGGTCGGCTTGGTTTCAGCGGCCGGTTTCCCGCCACCTTCGACCGTGAGGAAGGAGATTGCCACGATGGACACGACGAAGGTCGACGCAGTGGCCCACATGGTGTTGACGCCGCCGATCGAGGCGATCAGCAGACCGCCCAGACCGGGGCCCACGATGTAGGCGACGTTGAATGCCGCCTCGTACATGCTGTTCATCCGGTCCAGCGACCAGCCGGCAGCTTTCGCGGCGGCGGGCAGCATCGATTCACGTGCGGTGATTCCGGCGGGGTCGAAGATGGCGCCGACTGCAGCAAGGGCTGCGAGTAGCGGCACGCTGAGCCCGGTGGTCATGGCCAGAATCGGTATGGCCGAGACGGATAACAGTGACAGGACATCGGAGATGATCGACATCTTGCGGCGTCCGAAGAAGTCGACCGCGGTTCCCGAGATCAGGGTGGAGAAGACCAACGGCAGGGTGCCGGCGGCGGCAACGATCGCCGCATCCGCCGCAGAGCCGGTGCGCAGCAGTACCAGCCAGGGGAGCGCGACGATCGACACACCATTGCCGATGGCGGCCACAACGGACGCGAAGAGCAGCAGGAAGACCGGCCGGCGATTCACCTGATCGATTGTCGGCGAATCCGCCGTCGGAGTGGACATGTCGCCGAAAAACGTATCAGCGGATAGTGCGGGTGGTCGAGTGATTTTTCGTTAGTTGGCTTGCACTGCCTCGCGAACGATGCGGGCGGTGGATTCCAGGTCGGGATCTCGACGGATCATGAATCCCTTTGCGAAGGCAAGTTTGTCGCCTCCGCGTCGTGGCACCACGTGCAGGTGCGCGTGCATGACCGTCTGGAACGCGACGCGGCCGTCATTGAGGGCCAGGTTGGTGCCGTCGCTCTGTAGCTCCGAGCTTCGGATGGCGTTAGCGATTCGCTGGCCCACGGTCATGATGGCGGCGGCGTCATCGGGCTTTAGATCCGTGAGGTCCTGTGCATGGGTCTTTGGGATCACCAGCGTGTGCCCGCGGGTGATCGGTCGGATATCGAGGAAGGCGAGAGTCGCCTCGTCCTCATATACGCGGAAGGATGGCGACTCACCGGCGACAATGGCGCAGAAGACACACGACATGAGCACACCGTAGCGGGTCCTCGGTGAATTCACTTCTGTCACAGCTGTTTCAGGGTGCGGCTACGTGTCGGTGGGCACGGTTAGTATTCGAACATGAGTTCGGTCGAGGTGTTGGAGGCGGCGATTGATGCCGTGTGCTCGGACGCCGTCGACGGATTGAACAACCCTGAACTGCTATCGGTGCTGGCTCGTCTTGAGGTGACTCAACGCAGGCTCATGTCCGTTTCCCATCGTGGGATTGCGCAGCTGGTGCAGCGCGGCACGCCGGTGGAGTTGGGTGGCACTTCTTATGCGGATGTGATTGCGCGGCGGTTGCATATCGGTAAGGGGGCGGCCCGGCGCCGGATCGCCGATGCCGAGCAGTTGGCGCCGCGGCGGGCGTTGACCAGTGAGGTGCTGGCACCGCAGCTGCCGAATGTCGCCGCCGCGCTATCTCGCGGCGATATCGGGGACGAGCATGTGCGGATCATCCGCACATTCTTTGATCGGCTGCCGGTGGTGGTGGATGCACCGACCCGCCAGGGCGCCGAACAACAACTAGCCCAGATGGCCGTCCGGTTTGGGCCCGAGGCACTGCGTATCGGTGCCGACCGCATGATGGCCCTGTTGAACCCGGATGGTGAGTTCTGCGATGTGGATCGGGCGCGGCGGCGCGGAGTCACGATCGGGCAGCAGGGCTTTGACGGCATGTCACCCATCAGCGGCCTACTGGATCCGGAGACGCGCGCCTATCTGGATGCAGTGTTCGCCAAACTAGCTGCACCCGGCATGTGCAACCCGGTCGACCAGAGCCCTCTCGTGGACGGGGAGCCCAACCCGGAAGCCGCCGAACACGACCACCGCTCGGGTGCCCAACGCCACCACGACGCACTACGTACCTGCCTGCGCGCCACCCTGGCCTCCGGGCAGCTCGGCTCACACCACGGTTTACCGGTCACCGTCGTGGTCACCACCACCCTGGCCGAGCTCGAAGGCGCCGCGGGCATAGCGGTCACCGGCGCCGGCACCAGGCTGCCGGTGCGTGATGTGATCCGCATGGCCGCCCACGCCCACCACTACCTGACGATTTTCGATGATGACGGCCGACCGTTGTATCTGGGACGTTCTAAACGCATCGCATCGGCAGATCAGCGGATTGTGTTGCACGCCCAAGACCGCGGCTGCACCCACCCCGACTGCCACGTGCCCGGATACCTGTGCGAAGTCCACCACATCACCGAATGGGCCGATGGTGGCCCCACCGACATCGACAACCTCACCTTCGCCTGCGGCCCCCACCACCGCCTCCTCAACCACGGCTGGACCACCCAAAAACACCAAGACGGCACCACCGAATGGATACCCCCACCACAGCTGGGCCTGGGTGAGGTAATGACCAATACGGACCGCCAGCCGGACACGCTTTATTCTCCTTTGCTGTAAGGGTTTTGGTGTGCGTGTTTGGCTCCACGTTGAGTTCCCCACGGGGCAAATAGTTTTCGCGCGGCGCAAGGCGGCCTCTGTGCCTTTGCCCACTCGCAGAATCGTCCTCAATGGGTACCCTCGGGGTGGTGTCAGACCTAGCAATCCAATTGTCCGAGTCCGGCCGGGATTGGCTGATCCACAGGCCGGTCGACATCGCGATCTACGTCGTTCTGGCGCTGGTGGTGCGGTACGTATTTCACCGGGCGATCGATCGGCTGGTTCAAGGCGCCAAGCGGACGGATCAGTCGGAGAGCCGCCGCCGATGGTCGCTCTTCACGCGCCGCGCACCGGATACGGCGGAGAACGCAGCTCTCGACGAGGCCGAGCGGCGGCCCTCGGTCGTGCGCACACTGCGGGGACGCGCTCAGGACCCGGCCCGTGACGCGCGGCGGCGCAAACGCCGAGCACAGCGTGCGCAGACCCTTGGCTCCGTTCTCAAGTCGGCCGTCTCGTTTCTCGTGCTCGTCTGGGTGATCCTGCAGTCGCTTGCGATCCTGGGAGTGAACGTGGCTCCCTTTATCGCATCTGCGGGGATCGTCGGTGTCGCGCTCGGTTTTGGCGCGCAAAACCTGGTGCGGGACTTCATCACCGGAATATTCATGTTGTTCGAGGACCAGTACGGCGTCGGTGACGTGGTGGACGTCGGTGACGCGGTAGGCACCGTGGAGAGCGTTGGTCTGCGCATCACCACGGTGCGCGACCTGCACGGCACCCTCTGGTACGTGCGCAATGGTGGGATCGCGCGCGTCGGTAATTTCAGTCAGGACTATGCGGTGGCCTTCCTGCAGCTGCCCGTGTCTTACAGCGCCGATGTCGACCTGGCCTGCAAGGTGGCGCTCGAGGCTGCTCAGCAGGCAGTTGCCGACGATGCGCTCCGGCAGGAAGTTCTAGGAGCTCCGGAGATGCTGGGGGTGGATGCAATCACCACCGATGCGATCAGTCTGCGATTGACGGTTGCCGTCCGCGCCAATGCGCAGTGGGCGGTGGAGCGCGAGTTGCGGCGCCGGATTCTCGTCGCGTTCGACGAGAACGGTATCCGCCCGCTCTATCTCGACGGGTTACTGCGTGCAGATGCCGAGATTCTGGAGAAGTCGGACCGCTGACTTCCGCTGATGCGCAGTACGCTGGCGATATGGCTGGTAAGGAAATCGACAAGCAGCGGGCAAATGCCGCGCTGGCGGTGATCCGTCAGCACCCGGGGATGGCGCTGTTCTTGGCTGCCCCGGTCCTGGCCGCTCTCGGCGCCGTGTGGTGGATCGCCGGTCTCGGATGGGCGTTGGTCCTGGCAGTGGTCATCGTGCTCGCCGGCGGTGCCGCGCTCGTTATGCGCCGCAGCTGATGTAGCGCCCGACGCTCCCACGGGTGTTCGCTATAAGCGAACACCCCGGTATCTGCAAGCGTGTAATTTTGTAATCATGAAACGAGATCAACAGTCCGACGCCTCCGACGCCGCGGATTGGTTCGCCGGGCGCCTGCCCGACGGCTGGTTCGGTGGTGATCCCGAAGTCGTCGTCGACCGCGAAGAGATCACCGTCATCGGTCGGCTACCCGCCGATGAGGGTGACAACGAGAGCGAGGCGCACGCTGCGGGCCGGGCCTCACGCTTCCGGGAAGAGACTCGCTCCCATCGAATGCGCATCGCCGACGAGGCGCAGGCCCGGTACGGGCGCAAGGTTTCCTGGGGTGTCGATGTGGGTACCGCCGCAGAGTCCGAGCGAATCCTGTTTACACACATCGCCGTTCCGGTGATGACGAGGCTGCGACAGCCCGAACGTCAGGTGCTTGACACCCTGGTTGAGGCCGGAGTCGCCCGCTCCCGTGCCGATGCGCTGGCGTGGGCGGTGCGGCTGGTCGGCGAACACGCCGAGGATTGGCTGGACAAGCTGCGCGGTGCCATGACGGAGGTTCGGGATCTACGGACGCAAGGTCCGCAGCTCTAGGCCTGTGTCATCGCGAAGTAGGCGCCGCGGCGCGCCAGCAGTTCCGTGTGGGTGCCGCTCTCGACGACGCAGCCGCCATCCATCACGACAATGCGATCGGCATCGCGAATAGTGGAAAGCCTATGGGCGATAATGAAACTCGTGCGGTCCCGGCGCAGCTCGGCCATCGCCCGCTGGATTCGTAGCTCGGTGCGGGTATCCACCGAGCTCGTCGCTTCGTCGAGAATCAGCAGCTGCGGGCGTGCCAGGAATGCACGGGCGATGGTGATCAACTGCTTCTCTCCGGCGCTGATGTTCTCACCGTCGTCGGCGATCCTGGTGTCGTAGCCGTCGGGAAGTGTGCGCACAAATCGGTCCACGTATGCCGCACGCGCAGCCTCGCGGACCTCGTCGTCGGACGCCTCGGGCCGCCCGTAGGCGATGTTCTCGGCGATGGTGCCGCCGAAAAGCCAGGTGTCCTGTAGCACCATCCCCATCCGAGACCGCAGGTCATGTCGGCTCATCGTCGAGATATCCGTGCCGTCCAGCAGTATCCGCCCGGAGTCGATGTCGTAGAAGCGCATCAGCAGGTTCACCAGGGTGGTCTTTCCGGCCCCGGTCGGCCCGACGATCGCTACCGTTTGCCCCGGTTCGACGCGCAGCGACAGCCCTTCGATCACCGAGTTGCCGGGGGAGTAGCTAAAGCTGATGTCATCGAACTCGACACCCGGGGTCCCGCCCGGGACCGTCGCAGGAGATGCCGGATCGGGCGGCTCCTCGGCCTCGTCCAGCAGCTCGAAAACCCTTTCGGCGCTGGCGAGTCCGGACTGCAGGGTGTTGTACATCGCCGCGACCTGTGTCAGGGGCTGATTGAACTGCCGCACGTATTGCGTGAACGCCTGGATGCCGCCGAGCGTCAGGTCGCCGGAGGCCACCTTCATGCCGCCCACCACCGCCACTGCCACATAGCTCAGGTTTCCAATGAACGCCGTGGCGGGCGATACCAATCCCGAGAAAAACTGTGCCCCAAAGGCGCTGCTGTAGACCTTGGCGTTCCGATCGGCGAAGATTTCCTCTGCCTCGGCGCGGTGTCCGTAGGTCTTGACGATGGTGAAACCGCTGTAGGTCTCCTCGATGTGTGCGTTGAGTTTCCCGGTGTTAGACCACTGCGCCACGAACAGCTGTTGGGAGCGGCGGGCTATCGCGCGCGTCACCCATAGCGACATGGGCACGGTCGCGAGTGTGATCAGTGCCAGCAGCGGCGAGATGCTGAGCATCATGGCAAGTACGGCAACCAGGGTCAGCATTGAGCTCAGCAGCTGGTTGATGCTCATCTGCAGTGACGTCTGGATGTTGTCGACATCGTTGGTTACGCGGCTGAGGATTTCCCCGCGCTGTCGGGAATCAAAGTATGACAAGGGAAGCCGATGCAGTTTGTCTTCTACATCGGCACGCAGCGCCACCACCGTGCGCTGCACGGTGACGTTGAGAAGCCGTGCCTGTACCCATGCCAGTAACCCGGCCGCCAGATACATACCCAAGGCCAGGGCCAGCGTCATCCCCACCGCGTGAAAGTCGACACCTACCCCGGGGGTGATGTTCATGCCGGAAAGCATCTGTGCGAACTGGCCGTCCCCGCGGGCCCGAGCCGCCTCGATGGCCCGTTCCTTGCTGAGCTCGGCGGGCAACTCCCGTCCGATGACCCCGTTGAACAAGAGATCGGTGGCATGCCCCAGGATCCGGGGCCCGATGACCCCGATCGCGATACCGGTCATGGACAGAGTGATCACCATGGCGGTCAGAAAACGTTGCGGAGCAAGTCGTCTCACCATCCGTACGGCGGTGCCGCGGAAGTCCCGGGAACGTTCTGCCGGCCCTTGTTGCACACCTCGAAAGCCGATCGCCCCAGTCATACCGGCAGCACCGCCTGCGAATCGCAGATCTCCTGGTACATCCCACAGCGGTCCGCCAGTTCGGCGTGGGTGCCCACCGCGGCCACTCGGCCGTCCTCCAGAACCACGATCTGGTCGGCATCGACCACCGTTGAGATCCGTTGTGCCACCACAATCACGGTGGCGTGCCCGGCGACCGCACGCAGCGCCTCCCGTAACCGCGCATCGGTATGCACATCCAGCGCGGAGAACGCGTCATCGAACAGGTAGACGCCGGGGCGGCGAATCACCGCCCGCGCGATCGCGATGCGCTGACGCTGCCCGCCCGAAAAGTTGATACCGCCTTGCGACACCGGCATCTGCAGCCCCGAGGCGTGCGCGTGGACAAAGTCCGCCGCCTGCGCGACGCGCAACGCATCCCACATCTCATCCTCGGTGGCATCCGACTTGCCATAGCGCAGGTTGCTTTCCACCGTTCCGGAGAACAAGTAGCCCCGCTGCGGGACCAGACCCATAACCATCCAAAGGTCCTCGGGGTCGTATCGGCGAACATCGTGACCGCCCACACGTACCGAACCTGCGGTCACGTCGTGCAAGCGGGGGATTAAAGACAGCAGCGTGCTCTTACCGCAGCCCGTCGCGCCGACCACGGCGGTAACCGTCCCGGGTCGCGCCGTGAACGAAACCCCTTCCAGCACCGCACGCTCGGCACCGGGATAACGGAACCCGGCATCGGTGAACTCGACGGTCGGGTCGAGTGCGTCCACATGCACCGGATCGGCCGGTGCTGTAATCGATCCCACCGTTTCGAACACCTCGGTGATCCGTTCGGCACACGCTGATGCGCGCGGCACCATGACGGCCAGCATGGTGAGCATCATCATCGACATGAGGATCTGCAAGAAGTAGGACAAGAAGGCCACCAGCGAGCCCACCTGCATCTGTCCCTGGTCGATCCGCAGCCCGCCGAACCAGATCAGCGCCACACTGGAGGTATTGATGACCAATGAAGTAGTGGGCAGCATCAGTGCCTGCCATCGTCCGGCGGCCAGCGCCGTGTCGGATACCTCGGCGACCGCGACGCTAAATCGTTTGCGCTCCACTGCTTCCCGTGTGAATGCGCGGATGACCCGGATGCCGGTCAGTTGTTCTCGCATCACGCGGTTGATGCCATCGATGAGTCGTTGCATTCGGCGGAAGATCGGCAACATCGATCGCACGATGTACCAATTGACCACACCGAGCGCGGGCATGCTCACGATGAGCAGCCAGGACAAGCCAGCATTCTGGTGGACCGCCATGGCGATTCCGCCGACGCACATGATCGGCGCCGTCACCAGCATGGTGCAGGTGATCTGCACCAGCACTTGTAATTGCTGAACATCGTTGGTGGTGCGCGTCAGCAAGGTCGGCGCGCCGAATCGGGCGGACTCCTCGGCGGAGAACCCGGTGATGTGATGGAACAGCGCCGATCGCATATCGCGGCCGAACCCCATACCCGTTCTGGAACCGAAGTACACCGCCCCGATCGAGCAGGCGATCTGCACCAGTGTCACGGCGAGCATCACCATGCCGAGCCGCATGATCATTCGGGTGTCGCCCTGCGCCACTCCGTCGTCGATGATCGCGGCGTTGACGGTCGGTAGATACAAAGAGGCCAGCGTGCTGATGATCTGCAGGCTGACGACCACCGCGACCAGGCTGCGGTACGGGCGGACGTAGCGTCCCAGAAGGGCCCGCAACTGACCCTGAGGCATGGGCACCACTGTCGCACACGCTGGACATGGTCTTCGCGCATCCGGCTCATCCGGACTCGCAACAAACCCGCAGCTCAGTGGTTGACTCCGGTTTGTGCCGCTACAGTGCACATGTGAGGTTGGGCTTGGATTCGCGCGACGTGTGGGGCAAGTGTGCGGTCGCGCTGGCGATGGTTGCACTTGTGTTGGCGGGCTGTTCGGGCGGTGATAAGTCCGATGAGCCCAATGGCGCGGCGCCGAACGCGACGGCGCCGGCGCAGACCAAGTCCAAGGGCGTCGAGGGTCCGATGTTCACGGAGTGCGGCGGCGTCAGCGACCAGGCGATGACGCAGATGACCAAGGTCATGGGCCTGGTCGGCACCGCCAAGAACTCTGTCGGTTGTGTCTGGCTCCGCGGTGGAAGCATTGTGGGACCGCACTTCTCCTTCAACTGGTACCGCGGCAGTCCCATCGGTCGCGAGCGCGCGACGGAAGAGCGGACGCGCCCGAGTGTCGAGGACATCGAGATCGCCGGGTACAAGGGATTTATCGCCACCAACGGCTACCCGGGCACCGTGACCACGCTGTGTGAGATCGGCATGGACTTCGGAAACGACTTCATCGAATGGTCTATCAACTTCGAGCCCGGATCAGGCGCTCCCGACTCCTGTGACGTGGCCAAGCAGTTGACCGAGACGTCCATCAAGGCGGCCAAGAAATGACGCATCGGAAAACGAAGTCGCTGTTCGCGGCGGCCTGCATCGCACTGGTCACATTCGCGTCGGCCGGCTGCGGCGGCACCGTCGACGGCGAGGCGGTCATGCCCGGCAAGGGCGATCTGGGTGACGGCACGCCCGCCGAGCAGAAGTACCCCAACCTGCTCAAGGAGTGTGACGTTCTCACCACCGACGTCCTCGCCAAGGCCGTCGACGCCGATCCAAGGGATATTCAGAGCACCTTTGTGGGCGCGCTATGCCGGTGGCAGGCCATGAGTAAGAGTGGCGGCCTCGTCGACATCACCCGCTTCTGGTTCGAGACCGGCAGCCTCGAAGCCGAAAAGGCCACAGCGAACAGTCTGAAATACAACGTCCAGGAACGGGCGATCCAGGGTATTCGGTCGATCGTGATGAAGCCGCCGGACCAGCCGGGCGCCTGTGGAGTTGCCAGCGATGCCGCAGGTGTTGTTGGATGGTGGGTCAACCCGCAGGGCCAAGGCGGAGACTCATGCACGCAGGCAATCAAATTGATGGAGATGACGCTGTCAGTCAACATCTGACAGGTCGTGTTCGCTCGTCCCGTATCGCCGGGATACTGCTGTGTCTTGTGCTGGCCTCGGGACTCCTGCTCAGCTCTGGATGTTCCAGCCACCTCCGTGAACTCGACGGGCACGACGCAACGGTTGGGCATGACATCCGGGTCGGCCCCGTGTACTCCGAGTGCGGCAGCCTCACCACACGCGATATCGCGGCCGTTGTGCACCGGTCTGACTTCAAGCTGATTGCAAAGACCCCCGCCGGGTGCACGTGGTCTCCGAACGGATCCTGGAGTGCGCTCCCGAACGTCACTCTCTCCTGGTATCGGGGTAGCCCGATCGGCCGCGAGCGTGAGGGAGAGGAACGGACGCGCGACGAGGTCAAGGACTTCTCGGCCGGAGGCAAGAGCGGTTTCATCAGTTCGACGTATGGGATGTGCGTGACCGCGTTGGAGTACGGGAACGACCAGTTCTTCGAATTGGCGGTCACGCTGCTCGGTGCAGGTCACGGCACATCGTCCGACGCCTGCCATTGCGCGATGAAGCTGTCCACCCAGGTGGCGGAGAAGGTCTGAGGCGACCCGCTAGCGCGGCACGTGGAACTTGGTCAGCGATCCGCCCGCCAGTTCGAGCCGTGACCATGGCGAACGAGTCGTCAGCACCGCGATTGCCGAGGTCGGAAACTTCGTAGAGATCCGGTTCGCGGCCTCCGCGTTGCTGGTGCCGGTGTTGGCGAGCGCGAGCGCCAGCTGCGATGTGGTGGGCTCGTGCCCGACGACGAGCACGGTGGTCGCGGAATCCGGTACCGCATTGATCTCACCGAGGGTGATTCCCACCGTCGAGTCGTAGAGCTTGTCGCTGAATCTGACGAGCTGGCTGTGGACCCCGGTCTGGGTCAGCGTCGCCCGGGTGCGGGTGGCGGTCGAACACAGCACCGCGTCGATCCGATTGAAGTTGTCTTGCAGCCACGTTCCAGCCTGGGTGGCTTGTCGGGTGCCGCGCAGATTCAGCGGACGCTGGTGATCGTCGACTCCGGGCGGATACGCCGACTTCGCATGGCGCATCAGGATCAGGGTGCGCTTGGCGTCCTCCGGCATGATTCGTACGGTAGCCGGGCTACGCGGTGAGCGCCGGGCAAATGCCAGACCTGTGGATAACTCGTCCGGCCGGGCCCAAGGGTCAGGCGCGGCCTCCCAGAGGTTGTCGGTGGGCGGCAATAGACTTCGCATGTGAAGTTCCTGCACACCGCTGATTGGCAGCTCGGCATGACACGGCATTTCCTTGCCGGTGAAGCCCAGCCGCAGTACTCGGCCGCGCGCCGGGAGGCCGTCGCTTCTCTCGGCGAGGTTGCCGTGGCGCAGGGTTGCGATTTCATGGTGGTGTGCGGAGACGTGTTCGAGTCCAATCAGTTGGCCCCGCGCGTGATCAGTCAGGCACTGGAGGTGATGCGGGGCGTCGGTGTGGACATCTATCTGCTTCCTGGCAACCACGATCCCTTGGATGCGGCCTCGGTGTACACCAGCGAGCTGTTCTTGGCCGAAAAGCCCGCGAACGTCCACGTGCTCGATACCGCGGGCATCCATCAGGTGGCTGCCGGAGTTGAGTTGGTTGCCGTGCCGTGGCGATCGAAGGCGCCCACGCATGATCTCGTGGCCGAACAGCTGGAGGCTCTACCCGCCGACGGCACCCGGCGCATCGTGGTGGCCCATGGCGGTGTCGACGTTCTCGACCCCGACCCGACGAAGCCTGCGCTTATCGCGTTGAAGGCCGTCGAGGACGCTCTTGCCCGTGGTGCCGTCCATTACGTGGCGCTGGGTGATAAGCACTCCCGAACTCAGGTGGGTTCTAGTGGCCGTGTCTGGTACTCGGGCGCGCCTGAGGTCACCAACTATGACGATGTCGAATCCGATCCGGGACACGCCCTCGTGGTGAGTCTGGACGAAACGGGTGCGGTGCAGGTTGATGCCCATCATGTGGGTAGATGGCGGTTCGTCACGTTGCGGCGGTCGGTGGACAACGCGCGCGATATCGCCGATCTGGGACTCAACCTCGAACTGCTGCCCGACAAGGAGCGCACGGTGGTGCGCCTCGCTCTGACCGGCACGCTCAGCGTCACCGATAACGCCGTGCTGGAAGAGTGTCTGGACAAGTACACCCGGCTTTTCGCGAGCGTGCGGACGTGGGAGCGGCACACCGATATTGCGGTGGTACCTGCCGATGGAGAGTTCAGTGATCTCGGCGTTGGCGGTTTCGCCGAATCGGCGATCGCCGAGCTGAAGGAGATGGCGGCCGCCGACGGGGCATCATCGGCGGATGCCCAGGGGGCGCTGTCGTTGTTGCTGCGCCTCACCTCTCATGCCGGACGAGGCACTCCGGCGAAAGGCTCGTTGACACGAGGGTCGGCGGCGTGAAGCTGCACCGCCTCTCGGTGACCAACTATCGCGGAATCGCCCATCGCGACATCACTTTTCCCGATCGCGGTGTTGTGGTCGTCAGCGGGGCGAACGAGATCGGCAAGACGTCCATGATCGAGGCGCTTGACCTGCTGATCGAATCCAAAGATCGCTCCACCAAGAAGGATGTCAAGCAGGTCAAGCCCACCTTCGCCGATGTCGGCTCTGAGGTCGAGGCCGAAATCAGCTGTGGAGCTTTTCGATTCGTGTACCGCAAGCGTTTCCACAAGCGCGCCGAGACACACCTGACGATCATCGAGCCGCGCCGCGAGCAGCTCTCCGGCGATGAGGCGCATCAACGGGTGCTGGACATGCTGGATCAGTCCATTGACATGAACCTGTGGAAGGCGCAACGGGTCCTGCAGTCGGCGGGTGCGGGTGTGCTCGACTTGTCCTCGAGCGATGCGCTCACGCGTGCCCTGGATCTGGCTGCTGGGCAATCGGTTGCGCTCTCGGGCAGCGAGCCCGACCTGGTGGAGCGGATCGATGCTGAATACGCGCTGTACTTCACCGCGACCGGACGCCCTACCGGCGAGTGGGCCAAGGCCGACCTGCGACTGACCGCCGCCGAGGACGCTCTTGTCACCGCCAACGCCGCCGTCGCAGAGGTCGATCAGCAGGTTCGCGAGCATGACGAGCTGACCCGAGAGCTGGCCACCGTCATCGCCGATCGTGCCGAGGTGAGTCGCCGCCTGGCTCCGTTAGAGCAAGCCTCCCAAGCTGTCTCGACACTGCTGCAGCAGCGCGATAACGCGACCGTGGTCGCGGAGGCAGCGCAAGCCGCAGCGGTGGCGGCACAGACCAAACGCGATGAGCGGGCACAGCTGGTTGCCGATATCCAGGCCCGCCGTGCCTCGATCGCTGGGCTCGCGGAGCACGCATCGGCCGCGAAGGAGGCGCACGAAACGGCACAGCAGCTGTCCGAGGCTGCCGAGACCGCCGCGACGCAAGCGACTCAAGCCATAGACGGCACCCGTGCCCAATTGGAGACGGCCCGAGACACGTTGGACCGCGCGCTCGCCCGGGACGAGGTGGACGGGCTGGCGGCCAGGGTGTCGCGTATCGACCTCACGACCCGCCAGTTGACGTCGGTTGGCGAGGAGCTCTCGGCATTGGTCATCACGGCACAGTCTCTAGGGGCGATCGAGTCCGCGGTGCGCGCTGTCGGCATGGCAGAGGTCGCGCTGGACACGGCTTCGGCGCGGGTGGAGGTCCGGGCGCTTGCCGATGTCGACATCACTGTCAACGGCGAGCAGCTGCGGGTCGAGGCCGGAGAGCAGTGGGCGAGTGCGGCTGCTGACACCATCGAGATCACCGCTCCGGGTGTAGCGGTCACCCGAATCATTCCGGGGGCCAACGCGGCTCAACTGCGTGGCAACCTCGACGCCGCCCGCGCGGCGCTCGCCGCCGCACTGGCCACCGCCGGTGTTGCCGATGTCGGGCAGGCGCAGAAGCAGTATGAACGGCGTACCGAACTCAATGCCGAACGCGACCGGTTGACAGCGCTACTCGATGGGCTGATGGGCTCGGACAACCTGGACACGTTACGGGAGAAGCTCAGCCGGTTGCGTGAGCTCGCACCGGAGGCCACCGGCTTATGGGATGCCATCGATCCGGCGCAGGCGCGCACCGAGGTCGCCCGGTTGGTAACCGAGGTGGAACGGCTGCAGGCCGAAGAGGTCACGCACCGCCAGGCCGTCCAGGTGGCCGGTCAGCGGCTCGCCGAGAAGTCCACCGAGGCAACGGTATTGCGGGAAAAGCAAGCCGCACGTGCCGAAGAGCTGGCCGCTGCGGAGCAGCGTCTTGCTCAGGTGCGGGCGTCGGCCTCCGATGATCTGCTGACCGAGCGCCATGATCAGGCGGTGCAAGCGGCGGACCTGACCGAGCGTCGTGTCATCGATCTCGTGAATCAGCTGGCCGCGCTGGAAGCCGACCGGGTGCGCACCGAACTCGCCGAAGTCTCCGTGCTGGCGCAGGGGCTGGATCAGCGGCACGAGTCGCTGCGGCATCGGCTGCGCGACATCGCGGTGCGGCTGGAGGTGTTTGGCAGACAGGGCCGCAAGGATCAACTGGATGCCGCTGCCTCTGAACGGGAATACGCGGCAACGGAATTCACGCGGATAGGCGCCAAGGCCCGGGCCGTCGACACGCTGCGCTCAGTGATGTTGCGGCACCGGGACGGTATGAGGTTGCGTTATGTCGACCCGTTCCGTGCGGAGCTGGAGCGGTTGGGCCGCATGGTTTTCGGCCCCACCTTCGAAGTGGATATCGACAGCGATCTGAGCATCCGCAGCCGGACATTGGAGGGCCGGACTGTTCCCTATGAGTCGCTATCGGGCGGCGCTAAGGAACAACTGGGCATCGTCGCGCGGCTGGCAAGTGCGGCGTTGGTGGCGCCGCAGGACGCGGTGCCCGTGATCATCGACGACGCGCTGGGCTTCACCGACAGCGACAGACTGGAGCGCATGGGGGAGGTGTTCGGCGCGGTGGGTACCGAGGCGCAGGTGATCGTGCTGACCTGCAGCCCCGACCGCTATGACGCGGTCACCGGGGCGCAGCGCATCAGCCTGTCGGCCTGAGCGAGCCGGCAGACCTTCCGGACCCCTTAAAAATAGGCGTTCGCGGGAAGCGGCGTGCCGTGCAGCAGGTTCTGGCCGATTACCCGGGCCTTGTAGTGCACCGGATTGTGCAGGCTGATGGTCCGGATGTTGCGCCAATGCCGGTCCAGGTTACGGCTCCGGCTCGAGGCGCTGGCGCCACCCAGATCCAGCAGTTTGGTGGCGGCATCGAGTGCGACGGCATCGATGTGTACTTTCGCTTTGGCAACCGCTAGCTGTGCCTCCTCGGCCAGCTGCGCATCGGGGACTCCGTCGCGCAAGGATGCGGTGGCGGCGTCAATGGCATCGGCCGCGGCGAGAACCGCTGCCTCCGCGGCGAAGGCGCTCGCGCTCAGCTCGCCGAGGGTGCGCTGCAGCAGTGGATCGTCGACCGGACGTTCGGTGAGAGCATGGCTGAAATTACGTTGGCGGGAGCGCAACAGCGCCACACCGTCGTCCACGACCGACCGCAGCACACCGGCGATTATCGCCAGGATGTACAGCTGTAGCGAGGCGTACTGCGTGGTGGGCACCGCGGCCGCGTCATACGGTGCTTCGGAAAGGATTTCTTCCTCGGCGACGTCAACCTGCGTGAAGATGGTGGTCCCGGTCCCGGTCCGTCGCTGGCCGAACCCGTCCCAGTCGTCCACCAGCCGCACTCCGTCACGATCACCGGGGACAATGACCGATGCCACCGAGTCGCGGTCGGTGGTCGCGGTGACCGTGAGGTAGTCCGCGAACAATGTCCCGGTGCTGTAGAACTTCTCACCGTTCAAGCGATATCCATGACCGGCCGGCAGCAGCCGGGTGTTGAACACCAGGCTGCCGACGGCCAATGCACCCTTCTCGCTGAACGCATTGGCGAAGAGATTGCCCTCGTTCACCTTGGTCAGCCAGGCAGCAGACGACGGATCCGACAGCGTGCGCAGTCGTTCCTCGACGAACCAGAAGTGGGTGCGGAAGATGTGCGCGACGATGGGGTCGGCCTGCGCGAGATCGATGATGGTGGAAAAGAGCTGCCGCACAGACAGTCCCGCCCCGCCGAGCTCGACGGGGATGCGCAGCCGTCCGATCCCCGCCTCCTTGAGTAGCCGAACCTGGTCGAAGGGATTCTCGTCGGCAAGATCGCGATCCCGCGCCCCGCTCGCCACCTGGGCGAGCAGATTCCGGTAGGTCTCGGTGCCGGGCAGCGCGCGGATGTCGAGGACTGACGGAGCGGAAGTCATGTCTTCGTTCTACGCAGCATGCCCATGGCCGGCATCGCTTTGAATCAGCCAGAACCGAAGCGGCAATATGGGTCACGATGATTCGGATAGTTCAGTCCTGTTTGTGGTGCCTTCGCTGGCTCACGCTGTTGGGTGCCTTCGCGGTCGCCTGCCTGCTGTTGTTCACACCCGGTGGCGCCGTCCCGTCGGGTCCGCCGGGAGCGGACAAGGTGGCACACGTTCTGATCTTCGCGATGTTGGCGGTGTCTTCGCGTTTTGCGAGGATCGGCGAGAAAATCACGCTGGCATGGGTTCTGGCCTTCGCCGCGTGTTCGGAGGTGATTCAGGCACTGTGGGTTCCGCACCGCGACGGGAGCCTGCTGGATCTGCTCGCCGATGCGGTCGGACTGCTCACGGGCCTGTGGTTGTGGCAGAAGACTCGTGGTCAGTGTCGGCGTTGGTCGGCTTCGGAATGACGGTCGTGATAGTGCCGGTGTGAGCCAGCCCGCTGGTGACCAGGTCCAATTGGCGCAGCGCGCGATTCAGGGCGGCGTTCGCGTCAGCCTCGGTGGGATGATCGGTGTCCACCAACATGCCGATCGTGCTCAGGATCGAGCCCGCGATGAGCTCCGCCGCGATCTCAAGATCCTCGGTGGTGTGATGGTTCGTCGCCGGGTTGCGTGCCAGCTCCACCACCACGTCGTTGGTGAGCATGCGCATTTCGTTGTTGATGGCTCGCCGCACCTGAGGCGAGCCGCCATGACGTTCACGTACCAGAAACCGGAAGTTGTTCGTGTGCTCGCTCACGCGGTCGACCATGAGACCGAGAATCTTGGCAGGGTTATCACTGCCCACCTCGCGTCGGGCCTGACGAAAGGTGTCGCGAAGCACACGGACACTCTCCTCGGCCAAGACCGTACCGAGGTCCTCCATCGATTCGAAGTGCCGATAGAACGCGGTGGGAACCAGACCCGCGGATCTGGCCACCTCGCGCAGACTTACGGCGGCGAAGCCACGCACCTTGAGGAGATCCAAGGTCCCGTCGAGCAATGCGCGGCGGGTGTGCAACTTCTTCTCGGCACGACTATGGCGCATACCTGTCAGTGTACGGGCGTACTCTTATTGCTTGACCTGTTTCGTTCGAAACCGCGTTGATGTCTGGTATTGACAGGTTCATCTACGTTACGCACACTGATCTCAGTGCACGATTGTTCACTATTTAGCCACCGAATTCGAAGGGGCAGTGCAGCATGGTGGGACCTGTTGAGCGCAACGTCAACGTCGTCCAGGAAGTCGTGGAGTCGGTCGGGTCGCGTGTCGGCCGGATCATCCGCATCATCACGCGGACGGTGGGAGAAGTTGGGCGCGAGGTGAGCGGTGTCGTGGCTGACGGGTTCGAAATCGCGGAGGCCAGCAAGCGGGCGCGTGCCGATCAAGAGCGGTGGGACGCCAAGGACCTGACCGAGGATGACGATGTCGACCGCGTCGATGAGGATGTCGCCGCTGCTGACGACGCTGACGCCGATGATGGCATCGCCGAGGACGAGATCGACGCCGTGGTGGAAGAGGTGACTTCCGAGCCAGAGGTTGACGAGGCACGCGACGGCGCCTCGGAGCAGGAACGGGTCTAATCGTGTCGGCTCCAGCGTTGCAGCCAGAACCCCTTTCCACGCTGCCACCCGCGGAGATCGGTGCATGTCCGCTCAATCATGACCTTTACCCGGGTGGCCCGACGTTCCTGCGGTGGCACGACACCAAGGTCGGCTATCTGAAGTCATGGCGTATGGCCCTGGGTGCGGTCTGGTCCACGTACCGGCACACCATCTCCGAGTACATCGCGGACCTGCCCGGCCAGGATGATGTCATCGTCGCCCGCGCACCGATGCGGAAGATGGTCATCGTCCGAAACCCCGAGTTGGCGCGCCACGTCTTGGTGGCGAATCAGGACAACTACATCAAGAGTGCCGAATATGACTTGCTGGCCGTGGGTTTCGGCCGGGGTCTGGTGACCGACCTCAATGAAGGGCTATGGAACCGCAACCGGCGGTTGGTGCAGCCGATCTTCGCCAAGCGTCAGGTCGACCTGTTCGCCCCCCAGATGGCCGAAGCGTCAGCGCGCACCCTCGCACGTTGGGACGTGCTACACGAGCAGGGTAAGGCGGTCGATGTCACCGCCGAGATGAATTACCTCACCATGGATATCGTCGCGCAGACCATGTTCGGCATCGACCTGGCCGGTGATATGGCCGAGAAGATGCGGATCAGTTTTGCGCGACTGCTCAAGCTCTTCGGCGTGGGTTTCATCGTTGGGGCCTCGCCCCCGTTGCGATGGCTGGTGGACAAGCTGGCCACTCACGGACCCGACGAATTGTCAGCGCACACACCGCGTCTGGCTATCCGGGCATTGCGTATCGGGGCATCGGTCGTCGCCCCGAAGACGATGCGGGGGCTGCGCTGGGTGGAGAACACCATCGACCAGCTGATCGCCGACCACCGCAGTGGGCGGATTACCCGGCAGGACAACTTGCTTGCGCTACTGATGGCCGCCGAAGATCCCGAGACTGGGGCGAGGTACACGGACCTGGAGATTCGTGACGAGCTGATGACCTTCCTGGGTGCGGGGTTCGAGACGACGGCTGCCGCGCTCGCCTGGACCTGGTATCTGTTGTCCCGCAACCCCGATGCCCGCGCCAAGCTCGGTGAGGAGGTCGACCGGGTGCTCGAGGGCCGGCTGCCGACGGCCGCTGATGTGGAGAACTTGCCGTGGACCATGGCGGTGATCAACGAGGCCATGCGGGTGTACCCGCCGATCATCGGTCTGGCGCGGTCTGCCAAGGAGGATGATGTGTTGGGTACTTACCCGATACCCGCTGGGACGACTGTCGCGGTTCTCATTGAGGGCATCCACCGCAACGAGCGGGTGTGGGAGAACGTGGAGAAATTCGATCCTTCACGTTTCCTCAAGGAGAACCTTCAGCCCGAACAACGCAAGGCGCACATGCCCTTTGGTGCGGGCAAGCGCATGTGCATCGCCTCGGGGTTCGCGAACCTGGAAGCCGTCATCGGGATCGCTTCGCTGGCCCAGGCATATGAATTGGATCTGGTGCCGGGTCAGAAGCCACGCCGCGAGGTGACTTTCACCGGTGGCCCCGAAGGCGAGATCCGCATGCAGCTGCGCAAACGGCACGCCTGACGGGTGATGACGGTACTCACCGACGAGCTCCGCTCGGATCTGTTGCGCCGATGGTCCGAGCCGCACCGGCGTCACCACGATGTTGTGCACCTACGCGAGGTGCTCGACGCGGTGGATCTGCTCGCGCAGGACGGCGCGCTCTTCGATCGCGAACCCGTCGAGCTGGCGGCGTGGTTCCACGACGCGGTGTATGAGATCGGTCGGGCAGACAACGAGCGACAATCCGCGGAACTGGCCCGGGAGCTGTTGCCTCCCAGCATCGGTGACGAAGTGGCGCGCTTGGTCGTGCTCACCGAGACGCATCGCGTCGAGCCGGACGATGGCAACGGTGCCGTGCTCAGCGATGCGGATCTCTCGGTGCTTGGCGCATCGGCAGATCGCTACGTGCGATATGTCGATGCGGTACGTGAGGAGTACGCGTCGGTTCCCGACGAGGTGTTCCGGCCCGAACGTGCGCGGGTGTTAGGTGCGCTGCTGGACAAGGACGAGCTCTTTCATACCGAGGCGGGCAGGGCGCGTTGGGAAGCGGCCGCGCGACGCAATGTTGAGGCGGAGCTGCGCAGGCTTGTCTGACGGTGTCAGCGGCGCCGCACCGTCATGAGTCCGTTGTTCTTCGGGCACGAGGCGACCCCGCGTGAGTGCCACTTTTCGTTGGGTGCCGTCGTGGTTTCAATGGTGAAGTGCCGCAGCACGGTCCGCAGCACGATGTCCATCTCCATGTTGGCGAACGCAGCCCCGACACAGCGCCGGGTACCGCCGCCGTAGGGCACCCACGAGTTGCCGGGCTTGGCGTCTGTGAAGCGCTCGGGGTCGAATCGTCCCGGGTTGGGGAAGGCGGCCGGGTCATCGTGCATGAGGTTGATACTCACGACGAGGGAGTGGCCCTGCGGGATGCGATACGGCCCGATGTCGACGTACGGTGCCAGCACGTGGCGGCCTGCGAAGTCGATGACCGGCCGACTGCGTTGTACCTCAAGGATTGTCGCCTGACGGTATTCGCCGCTCTCGGTCTGAGCCTCCTCGGCGAGGCGCGACAGCACCCGAGGGTGCCGGGTGATCCGTTCGAAAGCCCACGCGAGTGTGGTGGCGGTGGTCTCGTGGCCGGCTGCCAGCAGGGTGAGTAGCTCGTCGCAGACATCGCTGCGCGACATGGTGGTGCCGTCGTCGTAGGTGGAACGCAACAGCAGGGCCAGGATATCGGTGCGATCCTCGAAATCCGTTGCGGCGAGGGCCTTATCGATGAGGAGTGCGATCACTTCGTCGTAGCGCGCACGGTAGGTCTTCAACCGGCCCCACGGACTGAAACGCCCATAGTCATGCTTGGGCTGCGGCACACGAGTCGTCAGAGAGGCCAGCACCACCCACGGCGGGATCAGTTCGCGCAGCTCATCCAGCTCGGCTCCGTCGGCGCCGAAGACCGCGCGCAGGATGGCGTTGAGCGTGATCCGCATCATCGGTTCCATGGTTTCGAACTGCTGACCCTCGGGCCATGACCCACACTCGCGCAGAGTCTCTTCCTCGATGATCTGCTCGTACTGAATCATGGCCTTGCCGTGGAACTTCGGTGCGAGCAACTTACGGCGGTGCCGGTGTTCGTTGCGTTCCAACGCGAAGACCGATCCGGGTCCGAGCTGCTGGCTGAGGTTGGGCTGGATATTGCCCAGAATCTCGGTGCTGGTGGTGAACACCTGCCGGGTGAGATCCGGGTCGGCCACCACGACCGTGTACCCGAACTTGGGGATATTGATGGTGTAGACCTTGCCGTACTTCTTGGCCAGCCTGCTCGTGGTCCAGCGCCGTGAGGCCACGAAGGCGATGCCCTGGGCCAGCTTGGGAAGTGTCACGAGCGGGGGAGCGATCGGCTCGGGTGTATCGGCGTCTCGATCGATGGTTGAGGCCTCGGTCACGTCACCCTCCACGGCGTTGTGGTGTTAGTAGACATGTGTCTGATAACACACCCTACATCTGTCATGTCGGTCACACCAGGGGAAATCGCGGGAGATTTGATCGGCGGGTCGACTTGACAGGGGTAACTCTGGCACCATGTATCTCGTCCGTCTCAGAAGTCACTTAGGTCTTGGAGGGCGCATTGATCACTCGATGGACGACCGCGATGGTCGTCAGCGCTGTCCTTACGCTGAGTACTCCCGCGACGACGAGCGCCGAACCCATGGCGATGGGCAAGGACTTCTCGAAACCGGCGGTCGTCATCCTCGGATATGGGCTCAAGCCCGACGGCTCCATGCGGGACAAGCTCTATCAGCGAGTCGCGACCGGTAGGGCGATCGCCAACATGTTCCCGAATTCATTCATCATCGTCACGGGCGGCAACCCGCAGAACGGCGTGTCGGAGGCCGAGCAGATGCGCAATATGCTTGTCGGCCTGGGATATCCGTCCGACCGGATCGTGGTGGAGCCGCGCGCCAACAGCACAGTGCAGAACGCGCAGTTCTCCGTTCCGCTGGCCAAGCAGGCCGGCGCCTCCGGAATCATTCTGGTGACGAACTCGACCCACCAGCAGCGTGCAGACAGGAACTTCGCCGATGCGGGCGGCAATGTGCTGGCCACCGCGAGCTTCCCTGACGGGAATGCGCCCACCAATATCGGTCAGTTCATGCGCGACATCATCAGCCCATTCCGCTGACGACTGCCGACAACGGTGGGACGACCACAGTTCGCCTGAAGGGAATGAACCCGGCAGAATCGGTGGTTGACCGATCAAGGCGCTCATCGGTGTGCGCCGCCGTGTGTCTTAGGCATGCTGCATCCACCGCATACCGCACAGGAGCCCATTCATGACTGCCGTTGTCGATTCGCGCGCACAGCCCGCATCGCCGGTGTCGCCGCGAGTGCGCCGGGGCGCCATCTTCGCGCTGGCCGTAGGTGGATTCGGCATTGGGACAACAGAATTCGTCGCAATGGGGCTGCTTCCCAATATCGCGCACGGTTTGGGTGTCACCGAGCCGGAAGCGGGGCATGTCATCAGTGCCTACGCGCTGGGTGTCGTCGTCGGTGCGCCGGTGATTGCAGCGCTCACCGCCCGTGCATCGCGTAGGACACTGCTCATCGCGCTCATGATCGCCTTCACCATCGGCAATGCCGCCACCATGTTCGCGCCCGGCTACGCGCCGCTGATTTTGTCCAGGTTCATCTCGGGCCTGCCGCACGGCGCGTACTTCGGCGTGGCGGCCCTGGTGGCCGCCCACCTCGCCGGTCCGGGGGAACGCGCCAAGGCCGTGGGCCAGACGATGCTGGGGCTGTCGGTGGCCAATGTCGTGGGGGTTCCCGTGGCCACCTGGCTGGGCAACACCGTGGGCTGGCGGTCGGCGTTCGCCGTCGTCGCGGTCATCGGACTGATCACGATCGGGGCATTGCTCAAGTTCCTGCCGGGGCTGACGGATATGAAAATCACGAATCCGCTGACCGAGCTCGGCGCGTTGCGTCGCGTGCAGGTGTGGTTCACCCTGCTCATCGGCATCGTGGGCTTCGGCGGCATGTTCGCCTTCTACACCTACATCAGCACCACGCTCACCAGCGTCGCCGGACTGCCCAAGGCTGCCGTCCCGCTGGCGTTGGCGCTCTACGGAATCGGCATGGTCACGGGAAACGTGCTGGGCGGGTGGATGGCGGACCGCAGTGTGGTCCGGGCCATCGCCGTCAGCCTGGTGCTGGTCGCGGTGATGCTGGTGGTTTTCGTGGTGGTATCCGGAAACATTTGGGCCGCACTGGTGCTGGTGTTCGCGGTAGGAGTTGCGGGAACGTCACTGGTGCCCGCGCTGCAGACCCGACTGATGGATGTGGCCGATGACGCACAGACGCTGGCCGCCGCGCTGAATCACTCGGCACTCAACATGGCCAACGCCGGCGGGGCGTGGCTCGGTGGTCTGGTCATCGCCGCCGGGTACGGCTACCGCGCGCCGTCTCTTGTCGGCGCGGTGTTGGCGGTCGCGGGGCTCGGAGTGCTCGCGTTGTCGCTGTTGTACGCCCGGCGGCGGCCCATCGCGCTGGCAGCAGACTGAATTCATACCGATCGCTGCTTTCTGGCCCACGAAGTCAGTTCTCTTCGCCTAGCCTTTCAGTATGGCTGGGAGCGGCGAGGTAAGGCCTGCGGGCAAAGAGTCGTTCTGGGCGAGATGGCGCGGGCGCGTGATCGGGGTCATCGCTCTGCTACTGGCGCTGGTGGCGGTGTACTTCGCGTTGTCGGCTTTCATCCCGCGCTGGTGGGCGCAACGCATCGCCGACATGTCCGGTCACGGCAGTTTCAGCAAGGGAATTGGCAGCGGGCTCACGCTCGGGCTGTTGTGCACCGGCATACCGCTATTGCTCGCGCTGTGGGCGTTTTTGCTGCGGGGCCGCCGCGGTGGGAAGTTCTTCGCCGGGGTGTTGACGCTGCTCGCCGTGATTGTCGCGGTGCCCAACCTGATGACCCTGACGATCGTGTTCGGCACCAGTAATTCCGCACATGCCGGAGAGCGAGTGCTCGATGTCGAGGCACCGGGATTCCGCGGAGCGACAGCCATCGGGGCGATCGTCGCGTTGTTGATCGTGCTGGTTGTCGTGTACTTCGTCGTGCGCAACTGGCGACGGCGCGTGAAGGTCGAGAAGCAGCAGGTCCGTGACGCTGCCGCCGTGACGGAAGGTCCTACGGCCGAATAAATCGTGTGTGCCCTCGGCAGGAATCGAACCTGCGGCCTTCTGCTCCGGAGGCAGACGCTCTATCCCCTGAGCTACGAGGGCATCAGGGCCCTGACAGCCTAGCGCATCCCCATCAGCACCCCGAACACCGTTTCGGTCGCGTGTAAAGGATTCGGGGCCTGGATACCCCAGCCCATAGGATGATCGCCGTGACTCCCGTCGACCTCGCCGACCTGCTACGTTCCACCGCTACCACGGTGCTGGACGAGCGAGGCCTGGACACGTCGGCGCTACCGGCCACCGTGACCGTCGAACGGCCCCGTAATCCGGAGCACGGCGACTACGCCACCAACGTGGCCCTGCAGGTTGCCAAGAAGGTCGGTGTTGCCCCGCGTGACTTGGCCACCTGGCTCGTCGATGCGCTCGTCGCCAACGAGGCCATCGCCGCCGCCGAGATCGCCGGGCCCGGGTTCGTGAACCTGCGGATCGCCGCCGATGCGCAGGGAACCATCGTCACCAACATTCTCGACGCGGGTCAGACCTACGGCAATTCGGATGCGCAGGGCACGCACACGATCAACCTGGAATTCGTATCGGCCAATCCGACAGGGCCGATCCACATCGGCGGTACCCGCTGGGCCGCAGTCGGCGATGCACTGGGCCGCCTGCTGACCCGCCAGGGTGCCACGGTCACCCGCGAGTACTACTTCAACGACCATGGTGCGCAGATCGACCGGTTTGTCCGCTCGCTCATCGCCGCGGCCGAAGGCAAGGAAGCCCCGGAGGACGGGTACGCCGGCGATTACATTGCCGATATCGCCAAGCAAGTACTCACTCAGCGTCCGGATGCGCTCTCGCTGCCGGAGGGCGAGGCCGCTGAGGTCTTTCGGGAAATCGGCGTGGACTTGATGTTCACCCACATCAAGGAGTCACTGCACGAGTTCGGCACGGACTTCGACGTTTTCACCCATGAGGACTCGATGCACACCTCCGGCAGGGTGCAGGAGGCCATTGCGCAGCTGCGTAAGACCGGCAACATCTACGAGAAGGACGGCGCGTCCTGGTTGCGTTCGAGCAACTTCGGCGACGACAAGGACCGGGTTGTCATCAAGAGTGACGGCAATCCCGCCTACATCGCCGGTGACATCGCCTACTACCTCGATAAGCGTGAGCGCGGCTTCGACCTGTGCATCTACATGCTCGGTGCCGATCATCACGGGTATATCGCGCGCCTGAAAGCCGTTGCCGCAGCGCTGGGTTACGAGGCCGATAGCGTCGAGGTGCTCATCGGCCAGATGGTCAACCTGGTACGCGACGGCCAGCCGGTCCGGATGTCCAAGCGCGCCGGCACCGTCATCACCCTCGATGACCTGGTCGACGCCATCGGAGTCGATGCCGCCCGCTACGCCTTGATCCGGTCCTCGGTGGACACCTCGATCGATATCGACCTACAGCTATGGGCTTCCGCATCGAGTGAGAACCCGGTTTACTACGTCCAATACGCGCACGCTCGACTGTGCGCACTGGCGCGCAATGCCGCCGAGTTGGGCCTGCAGCACTCGACCGATCATCTCGAGCTGCTCACCCATGAGAAGGAGGGTGCGCTCATCCGCGGGCTCGGCGAGTTCGGCCGCATCCTGCAGAACGCCGCGGTGTTGCGTGAACCGCACCGTGTCGCACGCTATTTGGAAGATATAGCCGGTGATTATCACCGGTTCTACGACTCGTGTCGGGTGCTCCCTCAGGGTGACGAAACACCTGGGGACCTGCACGCGGCACGCCTAGCGCTATGTCTTGCCACCCGGCAGGTCATCGCCAACGGCCTGGATATTCTCGGCGTGAGCGCACCGGAGCGGATGTGAGCGCACACCCGGCAGGCCCCCGCCACGCAGAAGGGGAACAGCACACCGCCATGACCAGTGCACCACCGGCCAACCCGACCGAGTTGGCACCGAACGTATGGCCCCGCAATGCTTCTCGCGGTACGAGCGGTGAGGTTACCCTCGCGGGCCTAGCCGTTTCCGAGCTCGCCGAGAAGTACGGAACGCCGCTATTCGTCATCGACGAGGACGATTTCCGTTCACGCTGCCGGGATATGGCGGCCGCGTTCGGTGGCGCCGCGCGTGTGCACTATGCCTCGAAGGCGTTCCTGTGCACCGAGATCGCGCGTTGGATCAAAGACGAGGGGCTGGGCCTCGATGTCTGCTCGGCAGGTGAGCTGGCCATCGCGCTGCGTGCCGAGTTCCCTCCGGAGCGGATCGCGCTGCACGGTAACAACAAATCCGAGGCCGAACTCGCGCAAGCGGTGCAGGCCGGTGTTGGGCACATCGTCGTCGATTCGATGATCGAGATCGAACGGCTGGATGCGATCGCGGGCAGCGCCGGTGTGGTGCAAGACGTTCTGGTGCGCGTCACCGTCGGTGTCGAGGCACACACCCATGAGTTCATCTCTACCGCGCACGAGGACCAGAAGTTCGGATTGTCCCTCGCCGGTGGGCAGGCGCTGGAGGCCGTGCGTCGCGTTTTCGGCACCGACAACCTGCGACTGGTCGGGTTGCACAGCCACATTGGTTCGCAGATCTTCGATGTCGATGGGTTCGAGGTTGCCGCGCATCGGGTGATCGGGCTGCTGCGTGATGTGGTCGCCGAGTTCGGCACCGAGAAGACCGCGCAGCTCAACATCATTGACCTCGGCGGTGGCCTCGGTATCAGTTATGTGCCTTCCGACGATCCGCCCCCCATCGGGGATCTGGCGGCCAAGCTCGGTGTGATCGTGCGCACCGAGTCGGCGCTGGTCGGTCTGCCCGAGCCGCGTTTGGTGATCGAGCCGGGCCGGGCCATCGCCGGCCCCGGCACCGTCACGCTGTACCGGGTGGGCACTACCAAGGACGTGATTCTGTCCAACGGTCAGCGCCGCTATGTAAGCGTCGACGGCGGGATGAGTGACAACATCCGCACCTCGTTGTATCAGGCCGAGTACCACCCGCAGCTGGTTTCCCGCGACAGCGATGTGGCTCCGGTGCTGTCCCGGGTGGTCGGAAAGCACTGCGAAAGCGGCGATATCGTGGTTAGAGACGCGTGGCTGCCCGAGGACGTGGCGCCCGGAGATCTGCTGGCGGTCGCCGCGACGGGCGCGTACTGCTACTCGATGTCCAGTCGGTACAACCTGCTGACCCGTCCGGCGGTCATCGCCGTCAAGGACGGGGAGGCGCGGCTGATCCTGCGGCGCGAGACCGTCGAGGATTTGGTGAGTTTGGAGGTAAGTGAATGAGTGATGCGATAGGCGTAGCGATCCTGGGCCTGGGCAATGTCGGTAGCGAGGTAGCGCGGATCATCGAAAGCAGCGCGAGTGATCTCGCGGCCCGCATCGGTGCCCCGCTGGAGATCCGCGGAATCGGTGTGCGCCGTGTTGCCGACGACCGTGGTGTCCCGGTGGACCTGCTCACCGACGATATCGACGCCCTGGTTTCGCGGGATGACGTTGACATTGTCGTCGAGCTCATGGGCCCGGTGGAACCCGCACGGCGCGGCATCCTGGGTGCGCTCAACGCGGGTAAGTCGGTGGTCACCGCCAACAAGGCGCTGTTGGCCCAGTCTGCCGGTGAGCTCGCCGAGGCCGCCGAAAGAGCAAGAGTCGACCTTTATTTCGAGGCCGCCGTGGCGGGAGCCATTCCCGTCATCCGTCCCCTGACTCAATCGTTGGCCGGAGATTCGGTGATCCGGGTGTCCGGGATCGTCAACGGCACCACCAACTACATCCTGTCCGCCATGGACAACACCGGTGCCGGCTACGACACGGCACTGGCCGAGGCGGGGGAGCTCGGGTACGCCGAGGCCGACCCGACCGCCGATGTCGAGGGCTACGACGCCGCCGCGAAGGCCGCCATTCTCGCGTCCATCGCCTTCCATACCCGGGTCAGTGCCGACGACGTGTATCGCGAGGGCATCACGAAGATCAGTGCCGACGATTTCGAGTCCGCGCGTGCCCTGCGCTGCACCATCAAGTTGTTGTCCATCTGCGAGCGGATCACTGATAAGGAAGGGCGCCATCGTGTTTCGGCGCGAGTGTATCCGGCGCTGGTACCGCTGACCCACCCGCTGGCAAGTGTGAATGGGGCATTCAACGCCGTCTTCGTCGAGGCGGAGGCCGCCGGCGAGCTCATGTTCTACGGACAGGGCGCCGGCGGTGCACCGACCGCGTCCGCAGTACTAGGAGATTTGGTGATGGCAGCACGCAACCGCGTCCAGGGAGGTCGCGGGCCTTTGGAGTCCAGGTACGCACAGCTGCCCATCGCCCCGATCGGGCTCATTCCGACGCGTTACTACGTGCGGATGCGGGTCGCCGACAAGCCGGGCGTGCTGGCCACCGTTGCCACCGAATTCGCTAAGCGCGAGGTCAGCATCGCCACCGTCAGGCAGGAGGGCGAGGTCGACGAGACGGGCGCCCGGCTGGTGGTGCTCACCCACAAGGCGACAGACGCTGCGCTCTCGGAAACCGTTGCCGCACTTGCCGATCTCGACGTGGTGCTGGGTGTCGCGAGTGTCATCCGGCTGGAAGGAACACAAGAGTGACCGTTCACACCCCTTGGCCCGGCCTCATCGCGGCGTACCGGGACCGCCTCCCGATCGGAGAGAACTGGCAGCCCGTGACCCTGCGTGAGGGCGGCACTCCGCTGCTACCCGCGGCACGCCTGTCCGAGCTCACCGGTTGCACGGTGCATTTGAAGGTCGAAGGGCTCAACCCCACCGGTTCGTTCAAGGACCGTGGCATGACCATGGCGGTCACCGACGCACTGGCTCGCGGCCAGCGTGCGGTGCTGTGCGCCTCGACCGGGAACACCTCCGCCTCCGCCGCCGCGTATGCCGCCAAGGCGGGCATCACCTGTGCGGTGTTGATCCCGCAGGGCAAGATCGCGATGGGCAAGCTGGCCCAGGCCGTCATCCATGGCGCCCGGATCATCCAGGTGGACGGGAACTTTGACGACTGTCTGGAGCTGGCGCGCAAGACCACCGCGGACTACCCGACCATCGCCCTGGTGAACTCCGTGAACCCGGTGCGCATCGAGGGGCAGAAGACCGCGGCCTTCGAGATCATGGATGCCCTCGGCACGGCCCCCGATATTCACGCACTGCCGGTCGGCAACGCGGGCAACATCACCGCGTACTGGCGCGGCTACAACGAGTACTACCGCGATGGTCTGTCGGACCGGCTGCCCAAGATGCTCGGCGCACAGGCCGCGGGTGCGGCGCCACTGGTCAACGGGGCACCGGTCGCCAACCCCGAGACCATTGCCACCGCAATCCGTATCGGATCGCCGGCGTCGTGGTCGGGTGCTGTTGCTGCACAACAGGAGTCGGGTGGCAAGTTCTTGGCCGTCACCGATGAGGAGATTCTCAGCGCCTACCGGTTGGTCGCCTCCAGTGAGGGCGTGTTCGTGGAGCCCGCGTCGGCGGCCAGCATTGCGGGCTTGCTGAAATCGGTTGCCGACGGCTGGGTTCCGAAGGGCTCCACCGTGGTCTGCACCGTGACGGGGAACGGCCTGAAGGATCCCGATAACGCCTTGAGTGGAATGCCCGAGGTGACTCCCATTCCGGTGCAGGCGAGCGCGGTCGCCGAGGCGCTGGAACTCGCGTGAGCGAACTTCTGCCCGCGGGGTTGGCCACCACCGTGGTGGTGCCCGCGTCGAGTGCGAACCTGGGCCCGGGCTTCGACAGTCTCGGCATTGCGCTGTCGCTGTATGACGAAATCGAAGTCAACACAACCGAATCCGGCCTCAAGGTGGTTGTCGAAGGTGAGGGCGCCGGCGAGGTTCCGCTCGATGGCAGCCACCTTGTCGTGCGCGCGATCGAACGAGGACTCGCGGTCGGGGGAGTCGTCGCGCCTGGGCTGATTGTCCAGTGTCACAACAAGATTCCGCACTCGCGTGGGTTGGGTTCATCGGCCGCTGCGGCGGTCGCCGGCCTCGCGGCCGCGAATGGGCTGCTCGCCAAAGCTGGGCGCGCGGTGCTTTCCGATGACGTGCTGGTGCAGCTGGCCTCCGAATTCGAGGGGCATCCGGACAACGCGGCGGCCAGCGTGCTCGGGGGAGCGGTGGTCTCCTGGTCGGAGACGTCTGGTGCGGCCCCTGTCTATGCGGCCACTCGTCTCGAAGTGCACCCCGATATCAAGATTGTCGCGGCGATCCCGGAGGAGCAGTCCTCCACGGCGCATACTCGTGTATTGCTGCCAGAATCTGTCACCCATGTAGATGCAAGATTCAACATTAGCCGGGCGGCATTGCTCACCGTTGCGTTGACCGCACGGCCGGATCTGCTCATGACAGCCACCGAGGATCGTCTGCATCAGCCGCAGCGCGCCGTCGCGATGCCGGCATCCGCGGAGGTTCTCGGGTATCTGCGGCGCGAAGGGGTTGCGGCGGTACTTTCCGGTGCTGGACCTGCGGTATTGGCGCTGATCACCGGCGATCTCCCCGATTCCGCGGTGAAATACGCTGAAGATCAAGGTTTCTCACTCGTGGAGTTGTCCGTATCTGCGGGTGTGTCGGCTCGATAGCTGGCGTTATTGCTGGTGAGCGGGGGACTCGCCGGGGGGTGCTGGTTGCTTGATGCTCACCAGGGGGTTATCCTCGGTATCAGTCCCAGCAATTGCAGCTTCTGCGCACCTGCGCCGAGAACGAGGACGATCACAAATTCTCCTAGTTCTTTCCGATGTCTCCGTCGTCCCAGACAGGCGGCGATATTGCGCAAGGTCGATGGTCAGCTGCTATTTCTCCGGACCTCGCGTGGCCCTATCTCTGTGGGCCCGCAGCATGAACTTCGCGGCCAGCAACCTGACTGGCCGAAGTGAGACCCCTCGCCCCATGTTTGGCGGGGGAAGGAAAGGAAATCCGTGACCGATACGGACCTCATCGCGACCGAAGCCGCCCCGGAAACTCCGGAGGCGCCCACCACAGCCTCTTCCGATCGCTCTACCAAGGAGCGCCGGGGTGATGGACTGGGTGCGCTGTCGACGATGGTGTTGCCGGAGTTGCGTGCGCTGGCCAGCCAAGTAGGCGTCAAGGGTACCTCCGGAATGCGTAAGGGCGATTTGATCGCCGCCATTCGTGAGCATCAGGGTGCGCTTGGCGCGCCAAAGAACAACAATCAGGCCGCCCAGGCTCAGCAGCCTCAGGCCTCCTCGGCACCCGCCGAGGCTGCTCAGAAGGAATCGGCCCCGAAGGGCCAGCGTGAATCAGCGCAGTCCGAGCCGGCTCAGACTGCCCTTGAGCTGCCAGTCGAGGCGCCGAAGTCCACTCCGGAGACCGGCTCTGCCGAGGTCACCGAGGGTAAGGATGCCGAGAACAACGGCGCGTCCCGTGAGGGCCGTGGCGAGCGGCGTCGCAACCAGAACCAGAACGCCGACGGTGAGCGCAAGCAGCAGAACGGCGGCCGCGCGAACGCCGAAAACTCCGAGAATTCGGGTCGCGATGGCGGCTCGGGGGGCCAGAACTCGGACAATAACCAAGACAACAACCAGAACCAGGGGAACCGTGGCGATGATGGCGACGGCCGTGGTCGTCGTGGTCGTCGTACCCGTGAGCGCCGCCGCGGTCGCGACCGCACCACTAACGACGGCGGCGGTGGCGGCGAGACCGAGCTGCGCGAGGACGATGTCGTGCAGCCCGTGGCCGGCATTCTCGACGTGCTCGACAACTACGCGTTCGTTCGGACGTCCGGATATCTGGCCGGGCCGAACGATGTGTATGTCTCGATGAACCTGGTGCGCAAGAACGGTCTGCGTCGTGGCGATGCCATCACCGGTGCGGTGCGGGTGCCCCGCGACCAGGATGCCGCGAACCAGAACCAGCGGCAGAAGTTCAACCCGCTGGTGCGCCTCGATACTGTCAATGGCGGCCCGGTTGAGGACGCCAAGAAGCGCCCCGACTTCACCAAGCTGACCCCGCTGTACCCGAATCAGCGGCTGCGGCTGGAGACCACCACCGAGAAGTTGACGACCCGCATCATCGACCTGATCATGCCGATCGGTAAGGGACAGCGCGCGCTGATCGTGTCCCCGCCCAAGGCCGGTAAGACCACGATCATGCAGAACATCGCCAACGCGATCTCTGCGAACAACCCCGAATGTCACCTGATGGTCGTGCTGGTCGACGAACGGCCCGAAGAGGTCACCGACATGCAGCGCTCGGTCAAGGGTGAGGTCATCGCCTCCACCTTCGATCGCCCGCCGTCAGATCACACCCAGGCTGCCGAGCTCGCCATCGAACGCGCCAAGCGCCTCGTCGAGCAGGGCAAGGACGTCGTGGTGCTGCTCGACTCCATCACCCGTCTGGGACGTGCGTACAACAACGCCTCACCCGCGTCGGGCCGCATCCTGTCCGGTGGTGTCGACTCGACCGCGCTCTACCCGCCCAAGCGATTCCTGGGCGCGGCGCGCAACATCGAGCACGGCGGCTCGCTGACGATCATTGCCACGGCCATGGTCGAGACCGGATCTACTGGTGACACCGTCATCTTCGAAGAGTTCAAGGGCACCGGCAACGCCGAGCTCAAGCTCGACCGCAAGATCGCCGAGCGCCGGGTGTTCCCGGCCGTCGACGTCAACCCGTCGGGTACCCGTAAGGACGAGCTGCTGATGAGCGGCGACGAGTTCGCGATTGTGCATAAGCTGCGCCGCGTGCTCTCGGGTCTGGATTCACATCAGGCCATCGACCTGCTGATGAGTCAGCTGCGCAAGACCAAGACCAACTACGAGTTCCTGCTCCAGGTCTCCAAGACCGCACCGGGCGGGATGAACGCAGACGAACCGCAGTACAGCTAGCGCGTGGCGCGGTATCACCGGTAGGTATCGGTGATACCGCGCACTTTTGACACGGTGTGATCGGGCGCTGTCGACGCTACTCAGTTGGGCGCCTAAGCCCCTGGCGGTGCGACCTTCCGCGCCGAACTGCTAGCCGATCGACGCGAGCGGGATCCAGATGCCGAACAGCCAGAATCCCCAGGTCCGGAATCCGTCATCCCAGATTGGCTGGACCCGATGTCCCCAGTAATCGAAGGCACGGGGAGGCGGACCCCAGCGGTCGGGGAGTGGCCCGCGCCATTCCGCGCGAGGCGGCGGGGCCCAACCCCAGGGCGGGCGCTGGTCGTAATGCCACGGATTGTCGCGCCACTCCCGGCGATCGTCTCGCCAGCTGCGGTCATCCCGCCAGTCCTGGTCGCGGTCGCGCCAATTGTCGTTGCCACGCCAGTTCCCGTTGTTGCGCCGGCCGTCGTGGTCGCCCCAGTCATCGTCGTCGTGCGGGCGATTCGGATGATCCTGGGTGTAACCGGGCTGACCAGCGGGCCGGGCGTATGCCGGAACGGCGCCCAACCCCAGCGTGCCCATCGCCAGTGCGCCAAAGATGACACCTTGGCTCACAAGACTTTTCAGATTCATATGCGACTCCTGTCCGATTATCTCGGCGGTTCGCCCCGACTCAACCGAACGTATTGAGATCCAACAGCGGCACCGTGTTGGTGATGCCGCGGCTGCTGTTGGGGATATCGACAGGATGTCAATGCCCGTTACATGCCCGAGATCGGGCCTGCGTCAAGGCTGCGGGATGGCCGGAATCTGAGGAATCGGCGGTGCCTGGGGAATGGGCGGTACCCCCGTCCCCTGAGGAATCGGTGGAGCCTGGGGAATGGGCGGCGGTGACGGGGGAGTGATCGGGTCGGCATTGGCCAGGCCCGGAGCACCCGCGAAGGCGGCTAAGCCCATTGCCGCCGCGGATGCGCTTGTCACGATCAATCTCTTGATGTTCATGCGTTGTCCCTTCCTGATCGGCGTTCCTTTCCCAACGTACGCCGGGTCCCGGAGTGGGGAATAGTGAGCAGGTCGGCGCCGTTTAGGTTCTACGTAACTGAGCTGGCATAATGGCCTCTCAGCCTTTTGAAGGGTTCCGGTTCACGCCCACAAAGCGACCCGGCGACCACAACACGCAGAGGAAAAGCAATGAAATCGGGTATCCACCCCACCTATGTCGAGACCAGCGTGGTCTGCGGCTGCGGTAACACCTTCAGCACCCGCAGCACCAAGGACAGCGGCCACATCGTTGTCGAGGTCTGCTCGCAGTGCCACCCCTTCTACACCGGCAAGCAGAAGATCCTGGACAGCGGCGGTCGCGTCGCCCGGTTCGAGGCCCGGTACGGCAAGCGCAAGGCCGCAGCCGACAAATAGCTTCCTTGCCGACGCCCGGATTTGCCTTTGCGCAGTCCGGGCGTCGGTTTTTTTGTAGGGACGACTGAGCGTATGAACATTGGGAGGAGGGCGCATGAGCGAGACGCCGCTGATCAGCGCGATGTTGGCCGAGCACGCTGAGTTGGAGAAGCGACTGGCCGACCCGGCGCTACACGCGGATGCGGGCGCTGCACGCAAGGCCGGCCGCCGGTTCGCGATGCTCTCGCCGATCGTCGCCACCCACCGCAAGCTCGTCGCTACTCGCGATGACCTAGACACCGCCCGCGAGCTGTCGGCGGACGATCCCTCGTTCGCCGATGAGGTGACCGAGTTGGAATCGTCGGTCGCCGAGTTGGAGACTCAGCTGTCGGACATGCTGGCGCCGCGCGACCCCCATGACGGTGACGACATCCTCCTCGAAGTGAAATCTGGTGAGGGAGGCGAGGAGTCGGCGCTGTTCGCTGCCGACCTGGCCCGCATGTACATCCGCTACGCCGAGCGGCATGGCTGGAAGGTCACGGTTCTCGACGAGACAGAATCCGACCTCGGCGGGTACAAGGACGCCACCTTGGCCATCGCGAGCAAGGGAGACACCGCCGACGGTGTCTGGGCGCGGCTCAAGTTTGAAGGTGGGGTGCATCGCGTCCAGCGTGTTCCCGTCACCGAATCCCAAGGACGCGTGCATACGTCGGCAGCGGGTGTGTTGGTTTATCCCGAGCCCGAAGAGGTCCAGGAAATCCAGATCGACGAGTCGGATCTTCGGATCGACGTCTACCGTTCCTCGGGCAAGGGCGGCCAGGGGGTGAACACCACCGACTCGGCGGTCCGCATCACCCACCTGCCGACCGGGATCGTGGTGACCTGCCAAAACGAGCGCTCGCAGCTGCAGAACAAGGCGCGCGCCATGCTGGTGCTGGCGGCGCGGCTGCAGGCGCTCGCCGAGGAGCAGGCGCAGGCCGACGCATCGGCCGGTCGCGCCAGCCAGATCCGCACCGTGGATCGCAGTGAGCGGATCCGCACCTACAACTTCCCGGAGAACCGGATCACCGATCACCGTGTCGGGTTCAAGGCACATAACCTGGATCAGGTGCTCGACGGTGACCTTGATGCGCTGTTCGATGCGCTGGCCGTGGCCGATCGGAAGGCGCGCCTGCAAGAGGCGTGAGTGAGATGAGCGGGTTGCGTCAGCTGATCGCCGAAGCGGTCGAATCGCTCTCTCGAGCAGGAGTTTCCAGCCCGCAGGTAGACGCCGAAGAGCTCGCCTCGCATCTGCTCGGCATCCCGCGAACACGATTGCGTTTTGCCGAATTCGCACCGAGTTTTCCCGAGAGGTACCGCGAACTGGTAGCTACGCGGGCGCAGCGGATTCCCTTGCAGCACTTGACTGGTAATGCTGCTTTTGGCCCTGTCGAGGTATTCGTGGGCCCCGGTGTGTTCATCCCGCGCCCGGAGACGGAGTCTCTGTACGCCTGGGCAACAGGGGAATTGACAACTCATGCGACGGTTGTGGAGTTATGCGCCGGATCGGCAGCGCTCGCTGTCGCCTTGTCACATGACCAGCCGTCCGCTCGTATCCTCGCGATCGAGCTTGATGAGCGGGCGTTGATCTACACGCGGCGCAACACCGAAGGAACTCCGGTCGAGGTGATCCAGGCTGATGCGACCTCGCCCACGCTGTTGGCGGAGCTGGATGGAATGGTCGACCTGATCGTCGCCAACCCGCCCTACATCCCGGAAGGCGTCGAACTGGAGCCCGAAGTGGCGCAGCACGATCCGCCATTGGCGTTGTTCGCGGGTGTCGAGGGGCTGGAGATTATCGCGCCCATCGTGACGGCTGCCGGTCGTCTCCTGGCCGCCGGAGGCCGCATTGGTGTTGAGCATGACGACACCAATGGTGATGGAACGCGCGAGTTATTCACGGCCAGTGGCCTATTCGATGAGGTTGCGCAGCGATACGACCTGGCAGGGCGGCCGCGCTTCGTTACCGCTCGCCGGAAATCCCCGACCCCATAGACTGGGTGCGTGACCGTCGTCTACGACTGCCAGGACGCTGCGACCCGCCAAGAGGGTATCGACGCAGCGGTGAGCGCGCTCAAGGCGGGTGAACTGGTGGTCATGCCCACCGACACTGTCTACGGATTGGGTTGTGATGCATTCGATTCCAATGCGGTGTCGGCCCTTCTGGCCGCCAAGGGCCGGGGCCGGGACATGCCCGTCGGAGTGCTCGTCGGGTCGTGGCACACGATCGACGGACTGGTGTTCGCGGTTCCGTCGGCCGCCCGTGAGCTCATCGAGGCCTTCTGGCCGGGGCCGCTGAGCATCATCGTGAAGCACGCGCCGTCGCTGTCCTGGGATCTTGGAGATGCGCAGGGGAGCGTCATGCTACGGATGCCCCTGCATCCGGTGGCCATCGAGCTGCTGCGCGCTGTCGGTCCGATGGCGGTCTCCAGTGCCAACGTATCGGGGCAGCCCGCGGCGCTCACGGCCGCTGAGGCCCGCGATCAGTTGGACGACAAGGTTGCGGTGTATCTGGACGGTGGCACCGCTGAACTGGGTGCGGCATCGACCATCGTCGACCTCACCGGACCGGTGCCGCTGATCCTGAGGGAAGGACCGATCACCCGGGAACAGATCGTCGAGGTGATTGGCGGCGACATCGGGCCCGGCGAGTCGGCGGAACCCACAGGATCTTGAAGTACGGTCGGATGCGTGAGTGAGCTGCTGGCCCTCGCCGATCGCGGCGCGGGTGTCCCTCTGCGTGAGCTCGCCCTGGTTGGGCTGACGGCGGCCATCACGACGTTCTTCTGCACTGGTGGCGTGCGGATGTTCGCCACCCGGGTGGGCGCGGTGGCCTACCCGCGCGAGCGTGACGTGCACCTACAGCCGACCCCCCGGATGGGCGGCCTCGGCATGTACTTCGGCGTGTGCGCGGCGATCTTCCTGGCCTCGCAACTGCCCGCCCTGACAAGGGGTTTCGTCTACTCGTCGGGTATGCCTGCCGTCGTCGTCGCGGGCGGCATCATCATGGCCGTCGGGCTCATCGACGATAAATGGGGCCTGGACGCGCTGACTAAGTTCGCGGGGCAGGTCACGGCCGCCAGCGTCCTGGTCACCATGGGGGTGGCCTGGAGCATGATCTACATCCCCTTCGGCGGGGTGGGCACCATCGTGTTGGATCAGATGTCCTCCATCCTGGTCACGCTCGCGTTGACGGTGTCGATCGTGAACGCGATGAACTTCGTGGATGGGCTCGATGGGCTGGCCGCCGGCTTGGGGCTCATTACCGCGGCCGCCATCTGCATCTTCTCGATCGGGCTGTTGCGCAGCCACGGCGGTGACGTCCTGTACTACCCGCCCGCGGTGATCTCGGTGGTGCTCGCCGGGGCGTGCCTTGGCTTCCTTCCGCACAACTTCCACCGGGCACGCATCTTCATGGGGGACTCAGGGTCGATGCTGATCGGCCTGATGCTGGCGGCCGCATCGACAACGGCCGCGGGCCCCATCTCGCAGAGCTCGTACGGCGCCAAAGACATGTTCGTCCTCCTGTCGCCGTTCTTGTTGGTGATCGCGGTGTTGCTGGTGCCCGCGCTGGACGCGCTATTGGCGATCATCCGCCGGACCCGGGCGGGCCGGAGCCCCTTCAGCCCAGACAAGATGCACCTGCATCACCGGCTGCTGCAGATCGGGCACTCGCATCGCAAGGCGGTGCTGATCATCTACCTGTGGGTGGCGATCATCGCCTTCGGAGCCGCCAGCACCATCTTCTTCGAGCCCCGATATGCGGGAGCGGTGGTGGTTGGCGCCATCGGTATCGCCATCGTCGCAACGGTCGTTCCCCTGTTGCGTCGGGAGGAACTCGATCAGCTGCCGGGAGCCGAATCAGGGCTCAGTTCGGCCACCGTTCCACCGGAACCATCGGTGTACGACGAAAAGTAGTAGGGGTGCATTAACCGCCTCTACCATGTGATACGGTTCTGCCATACCCGAAAACTCACGGGTGCCGGCCACACCGGAGCGACGGAATTTTTGGAAAGTCTGTCTAGACATTCCAGGTTCCGCCGGGACCGATCAACTGACCGACAGGGAGCTGCCCATTGAGGTGAGTTCAGCGAGCCCTCAGACCTCCTATAAGGTCTGGAACCGACGAACGCAGTTTTTGTTCCGCCACCCCGACAAAGATGTGAGGTGACACTCCAGGTGACCGTGCCCCAGGCAAGCCCCGATGCTCCGCTGGTTCTTCCGGCATTGGCGTTTCGCCCGTTGCGTCTGGCGGTGTTGTGTGGCGTTCTCGGTGCTCTGGCTCTGCTGGCCTCCGCCCTGCTGGGGCATTGGCAGTTCGGCGTCTTCTTCGTTACTGGGCTTGGACTCGGATTGGTGAACGCTCTCCTCGTTCGCCAATCTGCGGAAGTAATTACCGCACAAGACAATCCAAGCAAACAAAAGATGGCCATCAATTCCGCGGCGCGGTTGATGATCATCACCGTCCTCGCCCTGGTGATCGCATTCGTGTTCCGCCCCGCTGGTCTTGGGGTGTTCTTCGGAGTTGCGTTGTTCCAGGTGCTGCTGGTGTTGACCACCGCTGTGCCGGTGTGGAAAGGGATCCGTTCAGTGAGCAGTGAGCAGGGCGCAGCATGATTACGACATTCCAGGCAGAAGCCGCCATCGAGGTTGGTCATCACAAGCACGCACACTGGGGCTTTCTCGGTGAGGTGAACGTCGACACGATTGTCGCCACCGCCCTGGCCGGGGTAGTCGTGATCGCGCTGGCGCTGTTCTTGCGGGCCAAGGTCACCTCGACCGGTGTGCCCAACGGTGTGCAGCTGTTCTTCGAGGCGGTCACGGTTCAGTTCCGCAACCAGGTTGAGTCGGCCATCGGCATGAAGGTGGCGCCATTTGTGCTGCCGCTGGCCGTGACGATCTTCGTCTTCATTCTCGTCTCCAACTGGATTTCGGTGCTGCCCGTGCAGTACACCGATGACACGGGTAAGACGGCCGAACTGTTGGCCCCCCCGGCCTCGGATATCAACTACGTGTTGGCGTTGGCGCTGTTCGTATTCGTCTGCTACCACATCGCTGGTTTTGCGCGCCGCGGCCTGATCGGCCACCCGATCAAGCTGCTCAAGGGTCACACCTGGGTTACCGCGTTCATCAACCCGATCGAGGAGTTGGCCAAGCCCATCTCGCTGTCGCTGCGGCTCTTCGGCAACATGTTCGCCGGCGGCATCATGGTGGCCCTTATTGCCATGTTCCCCGCGTACATCATGTGGGCGCCCAACGCCATCTGGAAGGCATTCGACCTGTTCGTCGGTCTGATCCAGGCCTTCATCTTCGCGCTGCTGACTGTCCTGTACTTCAGCCAGTCGATGGAAACCGACGAACACCACTAATTACCCAGACCAACCTGAATAGACCCCGGTAGCACAGCTACCACATAATAAGGAGGAAGAAAATGGCGGACCCGACAATTGTTGCTGGTGCCCTCATCGGCGGTGGTTTGATCATGGCCGGTGGCGCCATCGGTGCCGGTATCGGTGATGGTATCGCCGGTAACGCCCTGATCTCCGGTGTTGCCCGTCAGCCCGAGGCTCAGAGCCGGCTGTTCACGCCGTTCTTCATCACCGTCGGTCTGGTTGAGGCTGCGTACTTCATCAACCTGGCCTTCATGGCGCTGTTCGTCTTCGCGACCCCCGGCGCCAGCTAATCGGCATGGGTGAATTGCACAGTGTCGCCACTGCCGTCACGGCAGTAGCGGCGGAAGCCGCCGAAGAGGGTGGGAAGCAGAACAACTTCCTCATCCCCAACGGCACCTTCTTTGTCGTCTTGGCGATCTTCCTGATCGTCCTGGCGGTCATCGGAACCTTCGTAGTCCCGCCGATTCAGCGTGTGCTCAAGGCGCGTGAGGACATGGCCACCAAGACGACCGAGGACAACCGGAACGCCGCTGAGCAATTCACCGCCGCCGAGGCTGACTACAAGGATGAGCTGGCTAAGGCGCGCGGTGCCGCAACTGCGGTGCGTGACGAGGCCAGGGCCGAGGGACGCGGAATTCTCGAGGACATGCGTCAGCGGGCCAATGCCGAAGCGACTGCCGTGAACGCGACGGCCGCAGAGGAGTTGGCCCGTCAGGGCGAGGCAACCTCCGGCGAGCTGGCGACGAATGTCGACAGCTTGTCCCGGACCCTCGCCGAACGCGTTCTCGGCGTGAGCCTTTCGGAACCAGCGAATGCAGGGCGAGGCTAAAAGATGTCGACATTTTTAGGACAGCTCTTCGGTTTCGCTGTCATCGTGTTTCTGGTGGTCAAGTACGTCGCGCCGCCGGTACGCACGTTGATGGCCAAGCAGCAGGACACGGTGCGTCAGCAGCTCGCCGATAGCAAGACTGCGGCGGACAAGCTGGTCGAGGCCGAGGGTGCGCATGCCAAGGCGATCGAAGATGCCAAGGCTGATGCCGCCGAGATCGCCGAGGAAGCCAAGGCGGATGCCGTGCAGATCGCCAAGCAGCTGCGTGAGCAGGCTGACGCTGAGGTTGCGCGGATCAAGGTGCATGGCCAGGAGCAGATCCTGCTGCAGCGCCAGCAGCTGATCCGTCAGCTACGCGGTGACCTCGGTGCCGAATCCGTGAACCGCGCAGGCGATTTGGTGCGTTCACACGTCAGTGACCCCGCGGCGCAGTCAGCCACCGTCGACCGGTTCCTCGATGACCTGTCTCAGATGGCCGGCAGCGTCAACACCGAACGCCGACCGTTGGCGGTCGGGGGAGCGGGCCTGCACGCCGCTAGCCGCGAATCGCTGGCGGAGCAGGTGTCGGCCTTCCAGGCCAATGCGGTCTCGCTCGACAGCCTGACGCTCAACGCGCTGGCCGATGATCTGACCGCGGTCGCCGAGCTCCTCATCAAGGAATTGGTGCTGCGCAAGCACCTGTCCGAGCCGGTCGATGCCAGCGAGCAGGCCGCCAAGGTCGCCCTGGTCGACTCCGTGCTCACGTCCAAGATCGGACGGCCGGCGCTCGAGGTCGTGCGTGCGGCCGTGACGGCCCGGTGGTCGGCGTCCGGTGACCTGATCACCGCGATCGAGCACATTGCCCGCCTCGCGCTGCTGGAGCGGGCCGAGCGCGACGGTCAGATCGACGATGTCGAGGACCAGCTGTTCCGTGTCAGTCGCATCCTCGATGGGGAGCCGCAACTGAGCACGCTGCTGGGCAACACCGCCGCGCCTGCCGCCGATCGCGTGACGCTGCTGAAGAACGTTCTCGCCGGCCGGTCCAACCTGATTGTGACCAGCCTGCTGGCCCAGACCGTGCGCCTGCTGCGTGGCAAGCGTGCCGATATCGCGGTACTTGAGGTCGCCGAGTTGGCGGTTGCCCGCCGCGACGAGTCGGTCGCTCACGTGAAGGCGGCAGCTCCGGTCAGCGATGCGCAGATCACCCGACTGGCTCAGGTGCTCGGACAGATTTACGGACGCACCATTGCGGTGCAGCTGGATGTGGATCCCGACCTGCTGGGTGGTCTCGTCGTCAATATCGGTGACGAGGAAATCGACGGCAGCCTGTCCACCCGGCTCTCCGCGGCCGCCCTCCATCTGCCCAATTAACCCCATTAGACGCATCACCTAAAGACGAGCAGGAAGACGAAAAGCCATGACAGAGTTGACGATCTCCTCGGCCGACATCTCCGGCGCGATCGAGCAGTACGTCGCGACGTTCTCCGCCGACCCCACCCGCGAAGAAATCGGCATCGTCTCCGACACCGGTGACGGCATCGCCCACGTCGAGGGTCTGCCTTCGGTCATGACCCAGGAGCTCCTCGAGTTCCCCGGCGGCGTGCTGGGTGTGGCACTGAACCTCGATGAGCGCAGCGTCGGCACCGTTATCCTCGGTGACTTCCACGGCATCGAAGAGGGCCAGCAGGTCAAGCGCACCGGCGAGGTGCTCTCGGTACCTGTGGGCGATGCCTTCCTCGGTCGCGTCATCAACCCGCTGGGTGAGCCGATTGACGGCCGCGGCGATATCGAGGCCGAGACCCGCCGTGCTCTCGAGCATCAGGCCGCCAGTGTGGTCGAGCGTCAAAGCGTTTCGGAGCCACTGCAGACCGGCATCAAGGCCATCGACTCGCAGACCCCGATCGGCCGCGGCCAGCGGCAGCTGATCATCGGTGACCGCAAGACCGGCAAGACCGCCGTCTGCGTCGACACCATCCTGAACCAGAAGCAGGCCTGGGAGACCGGTGACCCGGCACAGCAGGTGCGCTGCATCTACGTCGCCATCGGCCAGAAGGGCTCGACCATCGCCGCGGTGCGCCGCACGCTGGATGAGGCCGGCGCGCTGGAGTACACCACCATCATCGCCGCCCCGGCCTCCGATGCTGCCGGCTTCAAGTGGCTTGCGCCCTACACCGGTTCGGCCCTCGGCCAGCACTGGATGTACCAGGGCAAGCACGTCCTCATCGTGTTCGACGACCTGACCAAGCAGGCCGAGGCCTACCGTGCCATCTCGCTGTTGCTGCGCCGTCCGCCGGGCCGCGAGGCATACCCGGGTGACGTCTTCTACCTGCACTCCCGTCTGCTGGAGCGTTGCGCGAAGCTCTCGGACGCACTCGGTGCCGGCTCGTTGACCGGCCTGCCGATCATCGAGACCAAGGCCAACGACATCTCGGCCTACATCCCCACCAACGTCATCTCGATCACCGACGGACAGTGCTTCCTGCAGACCGACCTGTTCAACCAGGGTGTGCGCCCGGCCATCAACGTCGGTGTGTCGGTGTCGCGCGTGGGTGGTGCCGCACAGATCAAGGCCATGAAAGAGGTAGCCGGCTCGCTGCGTCTGGAGCTCTCGCAGTACCGCGAGTTGGAGGCCTTCGCGGCCTTCGCCTCCGACCTGGATGCCACCTCGAAGGCCCAGCTGGAGCGCGGCGCGCGCCTGGTGGAGCTGCTCAAGCAGTCGCAGAACTCGCCGTACCCGGTCGAGGAGCAGGTCGTGGCGATCTACCTCGGCACCGGTGGTCACCTCGACTCGGTGCCGGTCGGAGACGTCATCCGGTTCGAGCGGGAATTCCTCGACCATGTGCGCGGCTCGCACGCCGACATCCTGGCCGACATCAAGGAGACCAAGAAGTTCTCCGAGGACACCGAGACCAAGCTCACCAACGCGATCAACGCGTTCAAGAAGAGCTTCGCTGCTACTGACGGCAGCTCGGTGGAGGTCAAGGACGTCGCGGCCCAGGCTCTGGACGAGTCCGAGGTTGGCCAGGAGACCGTCCAGGTCCGCAAGCCGGCTCCGGCAAAGAAGTAGAGCAGTAGGACCTTCAGAAAATGGCTGCACAAATCCGAGAACTGCGCCGGCGGATCAAATCCGCCGGGTCGATCAAGAAGATCACCAAGGCGCAAGAGCTGATCGCGACGTCGCGCATCTCCAAGGCGCAGGCTCGCGTCGTGGCGGCGCGTCCGTACGCGACCGAGATCACCAACGTGCTTACCGCACTCGCCGACGACGCCGCACTGGATCATCCGTTGCTGGTGGAGCGGGCCGAGCCGAAACGGGCCGGTGTACTCATCGTGTCCTCGGACCGCGGTCTGTGTGGTGGCTACAACGCCAACGTGCTGCGTGTCGCCGAGGAGCTGTTCGCGCTGCTGCGTGAGCAGGGTAAGACCCCGGTGATCTACGTGGTCGGCCGCAAGGCGCTGAACTTCTACAAGTTCCGCGGCCGCAAGGTCACCCAGTCTTGGACCGGGTTCTCCGAGCGACCCGAGTACGCGCACGCCCAGGAGATCGCGGGTGTGTTGGTGGACGCGTTCCTGGCGGGTGCCGATGACGACGGCGATGACCCGGGTGCCGACGGCATCCTCGGCGTGGACGAACTGCACATCGTCTACACCGAGTTCAAGTCGATGCTGACCCAGGCGGCCGTGGCCAAGCGGATCGCGCCGATGGAGGTCGAGTACGTCGGCGAGGCCACCGGACCGACCACCCAGTACTCGTTCGAGCCTGACGCCACAACGCTTTTCGCGTCGCTACTGCCTCGTTACCTGGCCACCCGGGTGTACGCGGCACTGCTGGAGGCCGCAGCCTCGGAGTCGGCATCCCGTCGGCGCGCCATGAAGGCGGCCACGGACAACGCCGATGAGCTCATCAAGGGACTCACCCTGGAAGCCAACCGTGCTCGCCAGGCCCAGATCACCCAGGAAATCAGTGAAATCGTTGGCGGCGTTGACGCGCTTGCCTCGGCCGCCGCAAGCGAACATTAGGAAGAGACGAGTAGATGACCGCACCAACTGCTAACAAGACCGTCGGGCGAGTTGTTCGCGTTACCGGCCCGGTCGTTGACGTGGAGTTCCCGCGCGGCGCCGTGCCGCCGCTCTTCTCTGCCCTCAATGCCGAGATCACCTATGAGTCGCTGGCCAAGACGCTGACCCTCGAGGTGGCACAGCACCTGGGCGACAACCTCGTGCGCACCGTGTCCATGCAGCCGACTGACGGCCTGGTGCGTGGCGTGGACGTCACCAACACCGGCAACACCATCGCGGTGCCGGTCGGCGACGGCGTGAAGGGCCACGTCTTCAACGCCCTGGGCGACTGCCTCGACGAGCCGGGCTACGGCAGCGACTTCGAGAAGTGGTCCATCCACCGCAAGCCCCCGGCGTTCGATCAGCTCGAGCCGCGCACCGAGATGCTGGAGACCGGCCTCAAGGTCGTCGACCTGCTGACCCCGTACGTGCGTGGTGGCAAGATCGCCCTGTTCGGCGGTGCCGGCGTGGGTAAGACCGTGTTGATCCAGGAGATGATCAACCGTATCGCCCGCAACTTCGGTGGTACCTCGGTGTTCGCCGGCGTGGGTGAGCGCACCCGTGAGGGCAACGACCTGTGGGTCGAGCTCGCCGATGCCAACGTGCTCAAGGACACCGCCTTGGTGTTCGGCCAGATGGATGAGCCGCCCGGCACGCGTATGCGCGTCGCGCTGTCCGCTCTGACCATGGCGGAGTACTTCCGCGATGAGCAGGGCCAGGACGTGCTGCTGTTCATCGACAACATCTTCCGGTTCACCCAGGCCGGCTCCGAGGTGTCGACCCTGTTGGGCCGCATGCCTTCCGCGGTGGGTTACCAGCCGACGCTGGCCGACGAGATGGGTGAGCTGCAGGAGCGCATCACCTCGACCCGTGGTCGCTCCATCACCTCGATGCAGGCCGTGTATGTGCCCGCCGACGACTACACCGACCCGGCGCCGGCCACCACGTTCGCGCACCTGGATGCCACCACCGAGCTCTCGCGCGCGGTGTTCTCCAAGGGCATCTTCCCCGCCGTGGATCCGCTGGCCTCGTCGTCGACGATTCTGCTGCCGTCCGTGGTGGGCGAAGAGCACTACCGCGTCGCGCAGGAAGTCATCCGCGTTCTGCAGCGCTACCAGGATCTGCAGGACATCATCGCCATCCTCGGTATCGATGAGCTGTCCGAAGAGGACAAGCAGCTGGTGGGCCGCGCCCGTCGTATCGAGCGCTTCCTGAGCCAGAACATGATGGCGGCGGAGCAGTTCACCGGCCAGCCCGGTTCGACGGTGCCGCTGAAGGAGACCATCGAGGCGTTCGACAAGCTCACCAAGGGCGAGTTCGATCACCTGCCCGAGCAGGCGTTCTTCCTCATCGGTGGCCTGGACGACCTGGCGAAGAAGGCCGAAAGCCTCGGCGCCAAGCTGTAATTCGTCGCTAGCGATTTTGAAGGAGGTGCATTGAATGTCTGAGATTGACGTCGAGATTGTCGCCGTCGAGCGTGAGATCTGGTCGGGTAAGGCCACATTCGTCTTTACCCGCACGACCTCCGGCGAAATCGGCATCCTGCCGCACCACATTCCGTTGGTGGCGCAGCTGGTTGACGATGCGGCGGTGAAGATCGAGCGCGAGGGTAATGACGATCTTTGGTGGGCGATTGACGGGGGATTCCTGTCGATCACCGACACCAAGGTGAGCATCCTGGTCGAGTCCGCGCAGGCACGTGCGGATATTGACGAGTCCAAAGCCAAGACCGATTCCGGCTCTGAGGATCCACGAGTAGCCGCGCAAGGACGCGCGCGCCTACGTGCTCTCGGCCAGACGGTTTAGCACTACCCATACGGCCAACCACTAAGGAAACACCGCTTTGAGCGTGACGGCGATGATCGAGATATCGGTCATCGCCGTCCTTGCTTTGGCGGTGACCGCGTTGAGTTTTCGTCTGCTCAAGTTGCGACATGGCGGTACCGCGGCTCTGCTGCGTGACATACCGGAGGCGGGGGAGGGGCGCTGGCGCCACGGCGTCATGCGGTACCGCGAATCTCAAGCGGAGTTCTATCGGCTCTCCAGCGTGCGGCTCTGGGCCGATCGCCGGCTGTCGCGGCGTGAACTCGAGATCATCGACCGGCGGATTCCGCGCGGCGACGAATACGACATCATGACGGCCGAGATTGTGGTGCTGCAGCTGCGCGACGGCGCACGCGTGTACGAAATGGCGCTGGATCGCGGCGCGTTAACCGCCTTCATGTCCTGGGTTGAGTCGCGACCCTCGCGGCGTGCGGAACGCCGCACCCGCTAGGCGCTCGTGCCCACCCGCTAGGCGGGTTGTGCGGGTCCGCCGGGCTTCCAGAGCGTGTCCTTACCGTCGTTGGCGACCCGCGACAGGATGAACAACAGATCCGAGAGCCGGTTCAGATACTTGGCGGTCAGCACGTTGGTGCTGTCGGGATAGGTGTCGATGGCGGCCCAGGCCGAGCGTTCCGCCCGACGCGCCACGGTCCGCGCCACATGTAACAGCCCGGATAGCGCGGTACCACCTGGCAGCACAAAGGAATTCAGCTTGGGCAGATCCGCGTTGTACTCGTCACACCAGCGCTCGAGGCGGTCTATATACGGCTGGGTGATCCGCAGCGGCGGGTATTCGGGGTCGGATATCACGGGAGTCGACAGGTCCGCGCCGGCGTCGAACAGATCGTTCTGGATCTGCAGCAGCACTGCGCCGATCGGCCCGCTCGGGTTCCCGAGCACCACCGCGACACCAATGGCGGCATTCGCTTCGTCGCAATCTGCGTACGCGGCGAGCCGCGGATCATTCTTCGGTACGCGCGAGAAGTCACTCAGACCCGTGGTTCCGTCGTCTCCGGTCCGGGTGTAGATGCGCGTGAGATGCACGCCACTCGATGCTGCCCGCTCGCGCTGCGGGTCCTTCGCGCCTGCGGGTGCGCCATCGTTTCCGTTGCCTCTTCGCCCGCGTGGCTCATCGGTCATGCGTCGAAACGTTACCCGGCTACGCTGTCGGGCGTGAGCGAGCATTTCTTGGTGACCGGCGGCGCCCGGCTTACCGGCAACGTGGCGGTAACCGGCGCCAAGAACAGTGTGCTCAAGCTGATGGCGGCCACTCTCCTTGCGGAGGGAACCAGCACCATCACCAACTGTCCGGACATCCTCGACGTGCCGCTGATGGCGGAGGTGCTGCGGGGATTGGGTGCGACGGTGGAGTTAGAAGGTGATGTCGTCAGGGTCACCTCACCGGACGAACCTAAGTACGACGCCGACTTCGCGGCGGTACGGCAGTTCCGCGCCTCGGTATGTGTCCTGGGGCCGCTGGTGGGCCGGTGTCGACGGGCCAAGGTGGCGTTACCCGGCGGAGATGCCATCGGGTCACGTCCGCTCGACATGCATCAGGCAGGCCTACGCCAGCTCGGGGCGGAATGCGCCATCGAGCATGGGTGTGTAGTCGCAGAGGCAAAAGCATTGCACGGGGCCGATATTCAGCTCGACTTTCCGTCAGTGGGTGCCACGGAGAACATTTTGATGGCAGCGGTGCTCGCCGATGGCGTCACGACCATCCACAACGCTGCGCGCGAGCCGGATGTGGTGGACCTGTGCACCATGTTGGTGCAGATGGGCGCCCAGATAGAAGGTGCCGGGACGTCGACATTGACGGTAATCGGCGTCTCCAAGCTTCATCCCACCGAGCATCGCGTTATCGGAGACCGAATCGTCGCTGCCACTTGGGGTCTCGCTGCCGCGATGACCCGCGGTGACGTCACTGTTACCGGAGTCGATCCGGAACACCTGCAACTGGTGCTGCACAAGCTGCATGATGCCGGCGCCACAGTTACTCAGAACGACAACGGATTTCGCGTCGTTCAGTACGAGCGTCCCAAAGCGATAAACGTAGCGACGTTGCCGTTCCCTGGATTCCCAACTGACCTGCAGCCCATGGCAATTGGGCTCGCCGCGATAGCAGACGGCACATCCATGATCACCGAGAATGTCTTCGAAGCCCGATTCCGCTTCGTCGAGGAGATGATGCGGCTGGGGGCCGATGCCCGGACCGATGGACACCACGCTGTGGTCCGGGGGATCCGGCAACTGTCCAGTGCACCCGTGTGGTCATCGGACATCCGGGCAGGCGCGGGGCTGGTCTTGGCGGGCCTAGTGGCGGATGGCGTCACCGAGGTATACGATGTCTTTCATATCGACCGCGGTTACCCGTTGTTCGTGGAGAATCTCCAGAGCTTGGGTGCCGAAGTCGAGCGGGTCAGCTAGCGCTGACCACCCCCGAAACCCGAAGTTGACTCAAGTTCACTGGACTTGGTACAGTGGTCGGGTTGCCCTGAAAGAGCGAGGCTGGGACAAGGAAGCGATTCCGAAATTCCAGTCTTAGGTTTGGTGCGCAAGTGACCAGCCAAAACCCGGAGTTTGACTCAAGTTCACCGAACTTGATACGGTTCCCGGGCCGCTCAGGAAGAGCGAAAGTCGAAATAGACGAAGAAATTCGGAAATCTCGGCGATCGGATGGTGCGCAAGTGACCAGCCAAAACCGGGAATTTGACTCAAGTTCACCGAACTTGATACGGTTTCCCAGCCGCCCGAAAGAGCGGAAGTCGAGATAAAAGAAGAAATTCAGATATCTCGGCGATCGGATGGTGCGCAAGTGACCAGCCAAAACCGGGAATTTGACTCAAGTTCACCGAACTTGATACGGTTTCCGAGCCGCCTGAAAGGGCGGAGGCAAGAATAAGGGAAGAAATTCCCGAATTCATAGCCACAACAAATAAATGTGTTGTTTGAGAACTCAATAGTGTGTCAGTGTTTATATAGACATTTTATGTCGATAACAATTCTTTTGACAGTTGTTTTGTCGGGATTAAATTTTTGTTTGGAGAGTTTGATCCTGGCTCAGGACGAACGCTGGCGGCGTGCTTAACACATGCAAGTCGAACGGAAAGGCCCTTCGGGGTACTCGAGTGGCGAACGGGTGAGTAACACGTGGGTGATCTGCCCTGCACTCTGGGATAAGCCTGGGAAACTGGGTCTAATACCGGATAGGACCACACACTTCATGGTGAGTGGTGCAAAGCTTTTGCGGTGTGGGATGAGCCCGCGGCCTATCAGCTTGTTGGTGAGGTAATAGCTCACCAAGGCGACGACGGGTAGCCGGCCTGAGAGGGTGACCGGCCACACTGGGACTGAGATACGGCCCAGACTCCTACGGGAGGCAGCAGTGGGGAATATTGCACAATGGGCGCAAGCCTGATGCAGCGACGCCGCGTGAGGGATGACGGCCTTCGGGTTGTAAACCTCTTTCAGTAGGGACGAAGCGAAAGTGACGGTACCTACAGAAGAAGGACCGGCCAACTACGTGCCAGCAGCCGCGGTAATACGTAGGGTCCGAGCGTTGTCCGGAATTACTGGGCGTAAAGAGCTCGTAGGTGGTTTGTCACGTTGTTCGTGAAAACCCACAGCTTAACTGTGGGCGTGCGGGCGATACGGGCAGACTAGAGTACTGCAGGGGAGACTGGAATTCCTGGTGTAGCGGTGGAATGCGCAGATATCAGGAGGAACACCGGTGGCGAAGGCGGGTCTCTGGGCAGTAACTGACGCTGAGGAGCGAAAGCGTGGGTAGCGAACAGGATTAGATACCCTGGTAGTCCACGCCGTAAACGGTGGGTACTAGGTGTGGGTTTCCTTCCTTGGGATCCGTGCCGTAGCTAACGCATTAAGTACCCCGCCTGGGGAGTACGGTCGCAAGACTAAAACTCAAAGGAATTGACGGGGGCCCGCACAAGCGGCGGAGCATGTGGATTAATTCGATGCAACGCGAAGAACCTTACCTGGGTTTGACATGCGCAGGACGTATCTAGAGATAGGTATTCCCTTGTGGCCTGCGTGCAGGTGGTGCATGGCTGTCGTCAGCTCGTGTCGTGAGATGTTGGGTTAAGTCCCGCAACGAGCGCAACCCTTGTCCTATGTTGCCAGCGGGTAATGCCGGGGACTCGTAGGAGACTGCCGGGGTCAACTCGGAGGAAGGTGGGGATGACGTCAAGTCATCATGCCCCTTATGTCCAGGGCTTCACACATGCTACAATGGCCAGTACAGAGGGCTGCGAAGCCGCAAGGTGGAGCGAATCCCTTAAAGCTGGTCTCAGTTCGGATTGGGGTCTGCAACTCGACCCCATGAAGTCGGAGTCGCTAGTAATCGCAGATCAGCAACGCTGCGGTGAATACGTTCCCGGGCCTTGTACACACCGCCCGTCACGTCATGAAAGTCGGTAACACCCGAAGCCAGTGGCCTAACCTTTTGGAGGGAGCTGTCGAAGGTGGGATCGGCGATTGGGACGAAGTCGTAACAAGGTAGCCGTACCGGAAGGTGCGGCTGGATCACCTCCTTTCTAAGGAGCACCATTTCCCAGTCGAATGAATTGGGAACATAAAGCGAGTATCTGTAGTGGATGCATGCTTGGTGAATATGTTTTATAAATCCTGTCCACCCCGTGGATAGGTAGTCGGCAAAACGTCGAACTGTCATAAGAATTGAAACGCTGGCACACTGTTGGGTCCTGAGGCAACACATTGTGTTGTCACCCTGCTTGGTGGTGGGGTGTGGTCTTTGACTTATGGATAGTGGTTGCGAGCATCTAAACATAGCCTCGCTCGTTTACGAGTGAGGCTGGTTTTTGCAATTTATTAGCTAAGTTCTTAAGGGCGCATGGTGAATGCCTTGGCACTAGAAGCCGATGAAGGACGTAGGAGGCTGCGATAAGCCTCGGGGAGCTGCCAACCGAGCTTTGATCCGAGGATATCCGAATGGGGAAACCCAGCACGAGTGATGTCGTGTTACCCACTGCTGAATATATAGGCTTTGGGAGGAAACGCGGGGAAGTGAAACATCTCAGTACCCGTAGGAAGAGAAAACAACCGTGATTCCGTGAGTAGTGGCGAGCGAAAGCGGAAGATGGCTAAACCGCATGCATGTGATACCTGGTAGGGGTTGTGTGTGCGGGGTTGTGGGAGTTGTACTTGCCGGTTCTACCAGACCGGCGGACAGTAAAAAAGTGTCGTGATTAGCGGAAGTGGTCTGGAACGGCCCGCCGCAGACGGTGAGAGTCCGGTACGCGAAAATCCGACACCTGTCTCGTACTTCATCCCGAGTAGCAGCGGGCTCGTGGAATCTGCTGTGAATCCGCCGGGACCACCCGGTAAGCCTAAATACTCTCTAGTGACCGATAGCGGATTAGTACCGTGAGGGAATGGTGAAAAGTACCCCGGGAGGGGAGTGAAATAGTACCTGAAACCATGTGCCTACAATCCGTCAGAGCCTCCTCGTGGGGTGATGGCGTGCCTTTTGAAGAATGAGCCTGCGAGTCAGGGACACGTCGCGAGGTTAACCCGTGAGGGGTAGCCGTAGCGAAAGCGAGTCTGAATAGGGCGCCCATAGTGGCGTGTTCTGGACCCGAAGCGGAGTGATCTACCCATGGCCAGGGTGAAGCGGCGGTAAGACGCCGTGGAGGCCCGAACCCACTTAGGTTGAAGACTGAGGGGATGAGCTGTGGGTAGGGGTGAAAGGCCAATCAAACTCCGTGATAGCTGGTTCTCCCCGAAATGCATTTAGGTGCAGCGTCGCGTGTTTCTTATTGGAGGTAGAGCTACTGGATGGCCGATGGGCCCTACTAGGTTACTGACGTCAGCCAAACTCCGAATGCCAATAAGTTAGAGCGCGGCAGTGAGACGGCGGGGGAGAAGCTCCGTACGTCGAGAGGGAAACAGCCCAGATCGCCGGCTAAGGCCCCTAAGCGTGTACTAAGTGGAAAAGGATGTGTAGTCGCGAAGACAACCAGGAGGTTGGCTTAGAAGCAGCCACCCTTGAAAGAGTGCGTAATAGCTCACTGGTCAAGTGATTATGCGCCGACAATGTAGCGGGGCTCAAGTACACCGCCGAAGCCGCGGCATTCATGCAATACATTCCCTTCGGGGCAGTGGCATGGATGGGTAGGGGAGCGTCCTGCACCCAGCGAAGCTGCGAAGTAATTCAGCAGTGGAGGGTGCGGGAGTGAGAATGCAGGCATGAGTAGCGACAGGCAAGTGAGAAACTTGCCCGCCGAATGACCAAGGGTTCCTGGGCCAGGCTAGTCCTCCCAGGGTAAGTCGGGACCTAAGGCGAGGCCGACAGGCGTAGTCGATGGACAACGGGTTGATATTCCCGTACCCGTGTGTGCGCGCCCATGATGAATCATCGGTACTAACCACCCAAAAGGTTCTAGATCAATCTCTTCGGAGTGCGACATGAACCCGCTGCGTGGGACCTTCGGTGGTAGTAGTCAAGCGATGGGGTGACGCAGGAAGGTAGCTGTACCGGTTAGTGGTTATACCGGAGCAAGCCTGTAGGGCGACATCTAGGCAAATCCGGATGTCATAAGCCTGAGAGGTGACGCATAGCCGATTGAGGCGAATTCAGTGATCCTATGCTGCCAAGAAAAGCCTCTAGTGAGTTCACACACGGCCCGTACCCCAAACCAACACAGGTGGTCAGGTAGAGAATACTAAGGCGTACGAGATAACTATGGTTAAGGAACTCGGCAAAATACCCCCGTAACTTCGGGAGAAGGGGGACCTCGCTTGGTGACCGGACTTGCTCCGTGAGCTGAACGAGGTCGCAGAGACCAGTGAGAAGCGACTGTTTACTAAAAACACAGGTCCGTGCGAAGTCGCAAGACGATGTATACGGACTGACGCCTGCCCGGTGCTGGAAGGTTAAGAGGACCCGTTAACCCTTGGGTGAAGCGGAGAATTTAAGCCCCAGTAAACGGCGGTGGTAACTATAACCATCCTAAGGTAGCGAAATTCCTTGTCGGGTAAGTTCCGACCTGCACGAATGGCGTAACGACTTCTCAACTGTCTCAACCATAGACTCGGCGAAATTGCACTACGAGTAAAGATGCTCGTTACGCGCGGCAGGACGAAAAGACCCCGGGACCTTCACTATAGCTTGGTATTGGCGTTTGGTTCGGTTTGTGTAGGATAGGTGGGAGACTTTGAAGCAGGCACGCCAGTGTTTGTGGAGTCATCGTTGAAATACCACTCTGATCGTATTGAACCTCTAACCTCGGACCGTATATCCGGTCCAGGGACAGTGCCTGGTGGGTAGTTTAACTGGGGCGGTTGCCTCCTAAAAAGTAACGGAGGCGCCCAAAGGTTCCCTCAACCTGGACGGCAATCAGGTGTTGAGTGCAAGTGCACAAGGGAGCTTGACTGCGAGACCTACAAGTCAAGCAGGGACGAAAGTCGGGACTAGTGATCCGGCACCTCTGAGTGGAAGGGGTGTCGCTCAACGGATAAAAGGTACCCCGGGGATAACAGGCTGATCTTCCCCAAGAGTCCATATCGACGGGATGGTTTGGCACCTCGATGTCGGCTCGTCGCATCCTGGGGCTGGAGCAGGTCCCAAGGGTTGGGCTGTTCGCCCATTAAAGCGGCACGCGAGCTGGGTTTAGAACGTCGTGAGACAGTTCGGTCTCTATCCGCCGCGCGCGTCAGAAACTTGAGGAAACCTGTCCCTAGTACGAGAGGACCGGGACGGACGAACCTCTGGTGTACCAGTTGTTCCACCAGGAGCACGGCTGGATAGCTACGTTCGGACAGGATAACCGCTGAAAGCATCTAAGCGGGAAACCTATTCCAAGACCAGGTTTCTTACCCTTTTAGAGGGATAAGGTCACCCACAGACTATGGGTTCAATAGGCCAGACCTGTAAGCGTAGTAATACGTTCAGGGAACTGGCACTAATCGACCGAAAACTTACTAATAAATCGCAACCACTATTCGTCGTCATTTGACGACCACACTCCACCACCAGATAACTTGTGTGTTAATCACACGAAAGAGTTACGGCGGCCACAGCGAGAGGGAAACGCCCGGTCCCATTCCGAACCCGGAAGCTAAGCCTCTCAGCGCCGATGGTACTGTTCTTAACACGGAACGGAAGAGTAGGACACCGCCGAACATAAATTGGAAATACCCCCCAGGAAACTGGGGGGTATTTTCATATTCTGGCTGCTAGATTTCTGAAATAGTGTGACGGTAGAGATAGGAACCCTGTGCAGGCATTCAAGGGGAGCTTCAAGCTGAAGCCGGCTGCCACCACCGTGGGTGCAGTGATACTAGTGCTGGTCATCTACGTGGGTTTTCTCGTCATCTATCGGATGCTGGATCATCATTCGGGCCCGCCGTCGGCCGATCTGGATCTGTCGCGGGACAACGAGACTGTGGTGGTCATCGATCTCCAGGACCTGCGGACGGTGAATAACCGGCTGGACGCCGAAGTTGTGGTGTTACCGGCGAAGACGACACTCGATGCCTTCGGGCTGTTGAATGCGGACATGTCCGTGCGATTGGTGTCCTCGCTGGATTACGGGGAGCGGCATTTTCCGCGGGGGACGGTCCCTGTCGCCATGGACGACACTCTGGTCGCAACCGGTGATGCCCAGTCATGGCCGTTCGACGAATACTCCACAGGGAGTTTGCGCGCAGAAGTCATGGTGGGTAATGGCGTAGGGCGGCGTCCGGTACCAGCGCGCATCGAAGTGATCGGGAGCTTGGGCGGATGGCGGGCGTCGACGGAGACATCGCCGGCGCCGGCTGGCACGGGTGACCAGACGACGGTCACGCTGGTACGGGCTCGCGGCACCCTGGCATTCGATGCGGGCATCTGCCTGGTGTTGATCACACTTCCGACAATGGCCCTGATTGTGGCAATCGAGACGGTCAAGGGGAGGAAGAAGTTCCACCCGCCGCTGACAACGTGGTTCGGAACGATGTTGTTCGCCATCGTCCCGTTGCGCAACATCTTGCCCGGAGCGCCACCGCCGGGAGCGTGGATAGACCAAGCGCTGGTGCTATGGGTACTCATTGCACTCGTTGTGGCGATGGTGCTTTACGTCGAAGCCTGGTGGAAGCAGTCCGACTAGATCGGGCAGCAGCGTTTAGCCCACCGGTACGGCAAGCTCGGTGGGCTCGGTGCGTCCGCGCAGCGTGACGGTGTCGCCCGAGCGCCAGTGCAACGCCTCGCGATGGTGTGCGCGTAATACGGTGTCGAGCGAAGCCACCAAGCGTCCCGGCACCGTTTTGGAGAGCTCGCAGAGCCGAGCTGCTTCGTTGACTGGGTCGCCGATCACGGTGTATTCGAAGCGGTCATGGGCCCCGACGTTTCCGGCCACCGCCTGCCCCGAGGCCACGCCGATGCCTGCCTGGCATTCGGGCACCTCGGTCCGTAGCCGGCGGGCGATGGCGCGGGCGGCGGCGAGTGCCTGGCTTTCGGGACGGTCCTGCCGAACCGGCGCGCCAAACACAGCGAGGGTGGCGTCGCCTTCGAACTTGTTGACCATGCCTTCGTATCGGTCGATCTCTTCGACAACGACGGTGAAGAATCGGTTCAGCAGCGCGACCACCTCGATGGCGGGCCGAGTGGCCGCCAGCTGAGTAGACCCGACGATATCGGCGAAAAGCACGGCGACGTGGCGTTCTTCGCCGCCAAGCGCGGGCTGTTGCAATTCGGCCGCGGCGGCGACCTCACGGCCGACGTGCTTGCCGAAGAGGTCCCGGACCCGCTCGCGTTCGCGTAGACCCTCTGCCATGGTGTTGAAACCTGCCTGCAGCTCGCCCAGTTCGGTGCCGTCGTAGACGACCAGGTTGACGTCGAGATCGTTCTGTTCGACGCGCTTGAGCGCGGCCTGCACCTCTTTGACAGGGGCGGCAGTCATCCACGATGCGATCCAGATGAGGATCAACCCGAATACCACCGGGAATGACGCCAGGATGATGACCGCCACGGCGAGCTGGTTGACCGTGAAGTTGCCGAAGATCAGCGCACCGACACCAGTGAGCATGATGCCGACAGCGGGCACCCCGGATCCCAGCATCCATGCCAGCATGGTGCGCACCATGATTCCCGAGGCGAGCCGCCTCCTGCGGTACCCCGCTTCGAGTGCTCGCGCGGCGACGGGGCGCATCGCGAACTCGGTGAACAGGTAGTTCGCCGCGCAGACCACCACCCCGCTGAACCCCACCGCGAAGAAGATCTTGGGAATGTAGAGCGGATCTTGCAGCCCGTAGAGCGTGGTGAACAAGGCGGTACCGCCCGCCCACAGAATCGCCTCGACGACCGTCAGTCGCCGAGGGACCGCAAACGCGTTGCGCTGGTCCTCCTTGGTCGGCTCCCGTTCGTCGATGGCCCAACGCACCACCTTGAAGATTCGGCGGGTACCCCACACGGCGCCGATGAGCACCGCGAGTGTCACGTACACCGGAACGACCACGAATTGGATCCACCAGGGTGCATCGAAGACGTTGGGGTCGGGCACCGCGACGAGCACCAGCAGGATGACTACGGCGACACCAATCAGGTTGGCGGCCACCACGAACACGGTCAGTATCAGCTGGATGCGGATGCGCTGGACGAGGGTGCTTTCGTCATAGCGGCCCAGCAGCCACGATCCGTACCCATCGCCGGCCTCGAGTCGGCCGGTCTGCCCGGTGATCGCGGCCAGGGCACGGCCCACTCGTCGCGACACTGCGCGAATCGACTCGTTTGCCATAGTTGTGGTCAGCCTAACGCCCTATACAGTGAGCCGGTGCGTCTCGTTGTAGCTCAATGCACGGTTGATTATGTCGGCCGGTTGACCGCCCACCTGCCATCCGCCAAGCGGCTCTTGCTGATCAAGGCCGACGGCTCGGTGAGTGTGCATGCCGATGATCGAGCCTATAAGCCGCTCAACTGGATGAGCCCGCCATGCTGGCTCATCGAAACCGAGGGTGAGGGCTCGGGCGAGGGTGGAGCGTCGACCGTGTGGGTGGTGGAGAACAAGGCCGCCGAGCAGCTGCGGATCACCATCGAGAAAATCGAGCATGACTCGGCGCATGAGCTCGGCATTGACCCCGGACTGGTCAAGGATGGGGTGGAAGCGCACCTGCAGGAGTTGCTCGCCGAGCATGTTGCGCTACTCGGCGACGGATACACCCTGGTACGTCGCGAGTACATGACCCCGATCGGACCGGTGGACCTCCTGTGTCGTGATGCCGACGGTGCGACGGTGGCGGTGGAGATAAAGCGCCGCGGCGAGATCGATGGTGTCGAGCAGCTGACCCGCTACCTCGAACTGCTCAACCGTGACACCACGCTGGCGCCGGTCGCCGGTGTCTTCGCGGCGCAGCAGATCAAGCCTCAGGCCCGTACCCTTGCCGAGGATCGCGGAATCCGTTGTCTCACACTGAACTACGATGCCATGCGGGGAATGGACTCAGACGAATTCCGTTTGTTCTGAAATCGCCCCACGGCTCCTAGAATCACCACATGGGCCGCCGACATCCGCCGCGCCGCGATGCCGGCGATCGTTCCGCTGCGTCGCCCCTCGGCGGGCATCAGGTGGAGCTGGGGACTGATGGTCTGGACTACCAGGTGCGGCGGATCTCCGCAGCGCGAGCGATCAAGGTTTACCGCTGTCCCGGATGCGATCACGAGATAGCGATGGGGGTAGCGCACGTGGTGGCGTGGCCCGTCTCCGAGAGGCACGACAGTGGAGCGGAAGACCGCCGACACTGGCATACGCCGTGCTGGAGCAACCGGGCGAACCGAAGCCCGACGCGGCGTTGGAGCTAGTGCGACTGCGTAGGCTGGACGAGCTCGATGAGTACGCCGCCGGTGTCCTTGGGATGCAGGAAGTTGATGCGTGAGTTCGCGGTGCCGAGGCGCGGCTCCTCGTAGAGCGCACGGACTCCCGCAGCACGCAGCTGATCGGTCAGCGCGTCGATATCGGTGACGCGGTAGGCCAGCTGCTGTAGTCCCGGGCCCTTCTTGTCCAGAAACTTGGCGATGGGCGAGGACTCATCGAGCGGGGCCATCAGCTGAATCTGTGCGCTGCCGGGCTCTGCTCCGGGGAAGGACAGCATCGCCTCGCGGACGCCCTGACTCTTGTTGATCTCCTCGTGCACCAGGATCATGCCCAGGTGCTCGTGGTACCACTCGATCGCGACGTCCAAGTCAGGCACCGCGATACCCACGTGGTCGATCGCGGTCACAAGGCCGGTCGATAGGATCGAGGGAACATCAAGAGGAGACGATGTCGTCATAACGCAACGGTAACGCGTTCCAGAAAACGGCGTCCACTCGAGCAGTATTAAGGAGATTCCATGAGCACGTCCGTGATTGTTGCTGGAGCGCGTACACCCGTTGGCCGCTTCCAGGGATCTCTGAAGGACTTCTCGGGCGCTCAGCTGGGCGGAATCGCTATCAAGGGCGCCCTGGAGAAGGCCAAGGTGGCGCCGTCCGCGGTCGATTACGTCATCATGGGCCAGGTTCTCACCGCAGGTGCCGGCCAGATTCCCGCGCGCCAGGCGGCGGTTGCCGGTGGAATCGGTATGGATGTCCCTGCGCTCACCATCAACAAGGTGTGCCTTTCCGGTGTCGATGCCATTGCCCTGGCTGACCAGCTGATTCGTGCCGGCGAGTTCGAGGTCGTCGTCGCCGGTGGTCAGGAATCCATGACCAATGCCCCACATCTGCTGCCCAAGAGCCGGTCCGGGTTCAAATACGGCGACGTGACGCTCGTTGATCACATGGCCTTCGACGGTCTGCATGATGCTTTCACCGACCAGGCGATGGGCCTGCTCACCGAACAGCGCAACGTGTCCGACAAGTTCACCCGTGAACAGCAGGACGAGTTCGCGGCGCGCTCGCATCAGAACGCCGCCCGTGCATGGAAGGACGGTGTCTTCGCCGACGAGGTGGTCGCGGTGCAGATCCCGCAGCGCAAGGGCGACCCGATCGAGTTCGCCGAGGACGAAGGCATCCGTGCGGACACCACTGCCACGTCACTGGCGGGGTTGCGTCCGGCGTTCAGCAAGGACGGCACCATCACCGCGGGGTCGTCCTCGCCGATCTCCGACGGCGCCTGTGCCGTCGTGGTGATGAGCAAAGAGCGCGCGGAGCGCGAGGGGCTGGAATGGATCGCCGAGATCGGTGCACATGGTGTCGTCGCCGGCCCCGACTCCAGCTTGCAGCTGCAGCCGGCCAACGCCATTCGGAAGGCCTGTGAGCGGGAAGGGATTTCCCCTGATCAGCTCGACCTGGTCGAGATCAATGAGGCCTTCGCGCTGGTGGGCTTGGCCTCGATCAAGGACCTGGGTATCGATCCGGCCAAGGTCAATGTCAACGGTGGTGCGATCGCTATCGGTCACCCCATCGGGATGTCGGGTGCCCGGATCACGCTGCATCTGGCGCAGGAGCTCAAGCGCCGCGGCGGTGGTATCGGTGTGGCCGCACTGTGCGGCGGCGGCGGTCAGGGTGACGCCCTCATCGTGCGGGTGTAAGTTTCACGACTTTCAACGACAGGGCGTAGTAGATCGGCGATGTGTCGGGCACAATGAGGGCATGACACAGCTTTTCGACCTGCGCAGCACCGCTAGCAGGTTCCGCGCCATCGCGTTGCTCGAGGCCGTCAGCTGGGCGGGTCTGCTCACCGGGATGTTCTTCAAGTACGTGCCGGATCCAGGTAATGAGATCGGCGTGAAGGTCTTCGGCTGGATCCATGGGGTCGTCTTCATCGCGTACTTGGTGGTGGGATTTCTGGCGGGTCGTGAATACCGCTGGAGCCCGCTCACCTGGTTGCTCGCACTGTTAGCTGGGGTAGCCCCTTTGTGCAGTGTGATCTTTGTCATATGGGCCGACAAGGCGGGTAAATTGCCCATCACGGATAGGGCGCCGGCGGGCGACGCAGCGCCGTAGTGCGGAGGTCGCGAGCCGTGACAGACTGGACGGCGTGACCCGACCACGTCCCGCGATGGCTGCGGCCATGTCCGGAGCTGTCGACCTCTCCGCTCTCAAGCAGCGCGCGCAGGAGTCCGCAACACCCCGCGAGCCCTCGGCCGGGGGTGATTGGACCGTCGAGGTAACCGAGGCGAATCTGGAAGCCGAGGTGCTGGCGCAGTCCAACCGCGTCCCTGTGATCGTGCTTCTGGGATCGCCGCGTAGCGAGGCCTCGGCGACGCTTGCCGCCACATTGGGCGACCTGGTCGCAGAGGACAACGGCAAGTGGATCCTCGCCACGGTCAACGTCGACACCAGCCCGCAGATCGCACAGGTCTTCGGCGTGCAGGCGGTGCCTACCGTGGTGGCCGTGGCGGCAGGGCGACCCATCACCAGCTTCGCGGGACCGCAGCCGGCTGATCAGCTGCGACGTTGGCTCGACTCGATCCTCGACGCGGTCGCCGGTAAGCTGCCCGATGCCGCCGCGTCGGACGGTGAGGACATCGACGAGTCCGAAAACGACACAGACCCGGCGCTCGCGGCTGCGCGTGATGCGCTGGACTCCGGAGATTTCGAGGCGGCTCGCACCGCGTATCAGGCCCTGCTGGACGACGGGGCCACCGGTGCGGTGGCGGCCGAGGCGACCGCGTCGGTGCGCCAGATCGAGTTCCTGATCCGTGCGACGAGTCTGCCGCAAGATGCCGTGGCTGTCGCCGATGCCATACCGGGGGATATCGCAGCGGGGTTAGCCGCCGCCGACGTGGAAGTGCTTTCGCAGCAGCCAGATTCGGCGTTCGACAGGCTGGTCGCGCTGGTTCGCGCGACAGCCGACGATGATCGGGCCGCGGTGCGCGCCCGACTGCTCGAGCTATTCGAGTTGTTTGATCCCGCCGATCCTGCCGTGGTCGCCGGGCGGCGCAAGCTCGCCAACGCGCTGTTCTAGTTCGGCGTTGACGGGCTCCCGCACCTACGGAAAGCGCTTGGCGCAGGTCTGGTCATTACCCAGCACGCCTATCCGGTAGGCGTCGATACGGGAGAATCCGGCCGGCGCGGTCTGGCCCTTCACGTCACTGGAAGCCCTACCGCTGGAAAGCAATTCGGAGACGGCCTCGTCGAGATCGCCGCCGGAGAGGATGACTGGCGCGCGGGGAGTCACGATGCCCTTGCCGGCGGCACGCGAGGTGAAATATCCCGTCAGACACGCGGTGCGCAGCCCGGTCATGATGCCTTCGGTCTCCAGCCCTGCGGCCTTCTGCGCCGCCAGTGCGTAGCGCGAGACGATCACACTGAACGCCGAATAGTCGCCGTTCACCTGCGCGGAGAACAGTGCCCGATCCGATGAGGGCGTGGCCATCTTCTGCAGAGCCTTCGGGTCCAGGGCAATCGTGTTGTCCTTGGGACAGAACGAAGCCGGTGCGGTGCCCGAACCGTCGGAGCATTTCCCCTCGCCGTATACCGCCTTGGGTGGGTTGTCCATGGGGAACACCTGCGAGGCTGCGGCAAGCACCGCATCGATGGTGTCGGGGTTTATGGGCCAGTTGTCGCCATTCGGGCCCACACCCAGGCCCTTCGGAAGTTCGCCGCGGCGTTTGAGGATCTCGCGGGCGTCGATGCGCTTGCAGGCCATGGGACCGTCGGTGAACCCGAATTGGAAAGCCGAGACCCGCTCGAACGCCGAACCGTGGATGGCCCACTTCTTACTGGTGTCGTTGTCGCGGATGGCGATCATCGCGGCCATGACCTTGTTGAGTCCATCGGCGGTGTTCAGGGTGAATCGTGGTGAATCCCCTTGAGTGACCCAGCGGAGATAGGAGCCGGAGAAACAGTCAGCTTGCTGCTCCTGATTGAGATCGAGGAGGTACTCGACCTGGTCCTTGGTCATCTTGGGATCGTCGATCGGGGTGATGAGCTGGGCGTGGTATTGGATCGAGTGTCCGTACTCGTGGGCCATGACGGTGTTCATGGCCATATCGCCCATCTGCTTGCGCAGGTAGGGAAACAACTGACCGCGATCCCACGCGAACGAGTTTTCCGGCGGACAGAACGCGGCATTGATGAACCCGTTCAGGTTGCCCCCGCAGAATTCCAGGTCGCGGTTGCTCTTACTCGAGTCAACGGAAATGAGCCGGGACACCGGTCGGAAATTGGCGAACGAATCGCCGTAGAACTGCGTCCAGAAGTCCTCGATGTCCGCCAGGGACACCTTGACGTAATCGTCGATCTCCCCGTTATCGGTGTTCTCGATCTTGCGCTTGGGGATCTGCACCCCGGGTTTCATGCCGGAGGGGCCATCGACCGCGGGCATGCCGGCCACGCGCAGGGGATCCGCGTAGATGGATTGAGGTTGCCCACCGAGCGGACGGCCACACGACGCGACTACCAGCACCAGCCCCACCAGCAGTGCCATCCAGCGTTTGGACATCGAGCCACCCCTCATACGCGAGTTTGCGTTTAGCGCATCCTAATGTCGTCTACAGGTCCCCTGAGACGGGTTCCAGCCAGATGGCAGCTGCGGGTGGCAGTGCCAGCGTGGCCGAGGCCGGGCGGCCGTGCCACGGGTTCGCCGAGGCGATCACTTCGCCCAGATTCCCGACCCCGCTGCCGTGGTACTGCAGCGCGTCGGTGTTGATGACCTCACGCCAGCGACCGGTCAGCGGCAACCCAACCCGGTAGCTGCTGTGCTCTACGCCCGCGAAATTGAAGATGCATGCCAACACCGAACCGTCATCACCGAAGCGCAGGAAGCTCAGCACGTTGTTCGCCGAGTCGTTGGCATCGATCCACGAATACCCTTGGGGTGCGGTGTCTTGTGACCACAACGCACGACGTTGTTGGTACGCGGAATTCAGATCGGCCGTCAGCGCCCCGATTCCCGATGAGTACCCATCTTCGCCCAGTTGGAACCAGTCGACACCACGCTCATCGGACCATTCGGCCCGCTGGCCGAACTCCTGACCCATGAACAGCAGCTGCTTGCCGGGGTGTGCCCACATGTAGGCCAGCAGACAGCGCAGCCCGGCAGCCTTGGCGTGGTCGTCACCCGGGATCCGGGTCCACAGCGTGCCCTTACCGTGCACCACCTCGTCATGGCTGATGGGCAGTACGAAGTTCTCGCTGAAGGCGTACAGCATGGAGAAGGTCATCTCATGGTGATGGAAGCTGCGGTGAATGGGATCACGCCCGAGGTAGCCCAGGGTGTCGTGCATCCATCCCATGTTCCATTTCATGGAAAAGCCAAGGCCGCCCAGGCTGGTCGCACGGGTAACGCCCGGCCACGACGTGGATTCCTCGGCCACCGTGACGATCCCGGGATGCAGCTTGTGCACCGTGGCGTTCATCTCCTGCAGGAACTGCACCGCTTCCAGGTTTTCGCGACCACCGTGAATGTTGGGTGTCCACCCGCCCGCGGGGCGTGAATAGTCGAGGTAGAGCATCGACGCGACGGCATCCACGCGCAGGCCGTCGATATGGAATTGATCGAGCCAGAACAGGGCATTGGCGACCAGGAAGTTGCGTACCTCGGGGCGTCCGAAGTCGAAAACATATGTGCCCCAGTCCAACTGTTCGGCGCGATGCGGATCGGCGTGCTCATACAGGGGCGTCCCGTCGAAACGCGCCAGCGCCCACGCGTCCTTGGGAAAGTGCGCGGGCACCCAGTCGACGATGACGCCGATTCCGGCGCGGTGCAGGGCATCGACCAGGTACCGAAAGTCATCGGGCGTGCCGAGTCGCGAGGTCGGAGCGTAGTACGAGGTCACCTGGTAGCCCCAGGATCCACCGAAGGGATGCTCGGCCACGGGTAGCAGCTCGACGTGAGTGAACCCCTGAGCGAGTATGTATTCGGTGAGTTCGCGGGCCAGTTGGCGGTAGGAGAGCCCGGGCCGCCACGACGCCAGATGCACCTCGTAGGTGCTCATCGGCTCGAACACCGGATTGCGAGTGCCGCGCCGGGACATCCATTCGCCGTCCTCCCAGGAATACGAGGAGGCGGCGACCCGCGACGCGGTGGCCGGGGGCAACTCGGTGGCGAACGCGAAGGGATCGGCCCGATCGGTCACTGACCCATCGACGCCGTGCACGCGGAACTTGTACAGGGTGCCGAGCGTCATACCCGGCCAGAACAGTTCCCAGACTCCGGAGGATCCCAGGGTTCGCATGGGGGCATCGTTGCCGTTCCACCCGTTGAAATCGCCGATCACCGAGACTCCGTGCGCGTTGGGAGCCCACACCGCAAAGGAGATCCCGCTCACTTCGCCGTCCGCGGTGACGAATGAGCGCGGATGCGCGCCAAGGATTTCCCAGAGCCGCTCGTGGCGGCCCTCGTTGAACAGATGCAGGTCCACTTCGCCGAGCGTGGGCAGGAATCGATATGCGTCGGCGATGACAAACGAGGTGCCGTCGTAGTCGACGTCGAGGCGATAGTCGAGGAGGTTCAGGAAGGGCAACGCCACCACGAACAATCCCGACTCCAGGTGGGTCATCGGGTGAAGTTCCTCGCCCACCACCGCGGCGACCGCAGTTGCGCCAGGTTTGAACGCACGAATGACGGTGTGCCCCTTACCGCCCGGGTTCGGATACTCGTGCGCGCCGAGAATCGAATGCGGGTTGTGATGGGTTCCCGCCACCAATCTGGCGATATCGGCGGCGTCTGGCTTCGCGAAGGTTGCGGGTGTGGTCATGGGCGGAACACCAGATGTGCGCGGGCCGGTTCTCGAACCTGCGGCAGGTTGAGAATGTGGGCTACGGTTTTGGACGGGTCGAGTCGCACGTAGTTGGCCTGCCCCCAGCGATACTGCTCACCAGTGAGTTCGTCACGCACCCAGAAGGTCTCGTGCCAGTCCAGGCCGAGCGCGGGCAGATCGAGCCAGATGGTGCCGTCCTCGGGGCCGAAGGGGTTGAGATTTACGATGACCAGGACGGCGTCGCCGGTTATCGGGTCGAACTTGGAATACGCGAGCAGAGCGTCGTTTTCGACATGATGGAAGGTGATGTTGCGCAGCTGATGCAGGGCGGGATGTAGTCGGCGGATCTCGTTCAGCCGAGTAATGAACGGCTCCAATGATTCGCCACGCGTGACGGCGCCCTTGTAGTCGCGAGGGCGCAGCTGGTACTTCTCCGAGTCCAGGTATTCCTCGCTGCCCTCGTGCAGTGGAACATGTTCGTAAAGTTCGTATCCGGAGTACACGCCCCAGGTGGGGCTCAACGTGCCGGCGAGGACGGCGCGGATGGCGAACATGCCCGGTCCGCCGTGTTGGAGGCTGGCATGCAAGATGTCCGGCGTGTTGACGAAGAGATTCGGGCGCGCCACATCCGCCTGTGCGGCAATCTCTCTGCCGAAGTCGGCGATCTCGGATTTTGCGGTGCGCCAGGTGAAGTAGGTGTACGACTGGGTGAAGCCGAGCCGGGCCAGGCCGTAGAGCCGGGCCGGGCGGGTGAACGCCTCGGAGAGGAATAGGACGTCGGGATCGGCCGCCTTGACCTCACCGATCAGCCACTGCCAGAAGTCGGGCGGCTTGGTATGCGGATTATCTACCCGAAATATCTTGACACCGTGGGCAATCCAGTGCTGCACCACGCGCAGCACCTCGGTGTATAGGCCCGCTGGATCGGTGTCAAAGTTCAGGGGATAGATGTCCTGGTATTTCTTCGGAGGGTTTTCCGCGTAGGCGATGGTGCCGTCGGGGAGCTCGGTGAACCACTCGGGATGCGCGCCCACCCAGGGATGATCTGGCGCGCACTGCAACGCCAAGTCCAGTGCCACTTCCAGGCCCAGCTTGCCTGCCGTGGACACGAATCGGTCAAAATCCCTGAGCGTTCCGAGCTCGGGGTGGATCGCGTCGTGGCCGCCCGCGGCGCTGCCGATGGCCCACGGTGAACCGACCTCACCAGGCTCGGCGATCGGATTATTGTTGCGGCCCTTGCGATTTATCTCACCGATCGGATGAATCGGCGGTAGGTACACCACATCGAATCCCATGGCGGCGACCCGTGCCAGGTCGGTGGTCGCCGTCGCCAGAGTGCCGTGCATGGGTCGTCCGTCCGGCCCCACTCCACCGGTGGAACGCGGGAACAGCTCGTACCAGGAGCCGTACAGCGCACGGGTGCGATCGACCCAGACGCCGTACTGGGTCCCGCGAGTGAGCAGGTCGCGCAGCGGGAACTCGGCGAGTAGCGCCTGCGCCTCATCGGAGAGCGCGTGTTGAAACCGTGCACCTGGATCGTCCTGGGTGCGCAGCGCTTCCGCCGAGTCCAGGAGGGGCTTGCGGCGCTTGCGCGGCACTCCGGACGCCGCACGCTCGAACAGTCGCGCGCCGATCTCCAGATCGTTGGCCAATTCCGCGGCACCCTGCCCGGCCTCCAGTTTGGCCTCGACGTTGTGACGCCAGGTCGCGATCGGGTCACCCCATCCGTCGACCCGGAAGGTCCACAGCCCCTCCCGGTCCGGGACGAAACTGGCGTGGAAACGGTCGAGTGCGCCGCCCGGCCGCATCTGGACATGCAGCGGTTTGATGCGCGTCGCGCTCGTGTCCTTGTCGCGGGGAGCCGAGATGCGGCGCAGCGGGCCCTCCGCGAGCTGCGGATAGCTGGGGCCCAGGCACCGCACCACCAGGGTCGCGGCGACCGCCTCGTGACCTTCCCGCCATACGGTCGCCGCCACGGGCACGACCTCACCCACGACGGCTTTCGCCGGATAGCGTCCTCCCGAGATCGCGGGGGCGACATCGTCGATGCCTATGCGTCCGGTCACCACGTCCACCGTAGTAGACGGCCTATCTCGCCGCCGGGCATGCGCTCCACCGAAATCTCAGTAAGGTTCTGAAGGGTGAAAGCCCTACGTCGATTCACGGTTCGTGCCCATCTTCCGGAGCGGTTGGCGGCGCTGGGCGAGTTATCGAACAACCTGCGCTGGTCATGGCATCAGCCCACCCTGGATCTCTTCGCCGATATCGACCACGAACTGTGGGACCAGACCAACCACGATCCGGTCGCGGTGCTGGGGTCGGTCCCGGCGCAACGGCTCGACGAACTGGCGGCCGACGACGGCTTTGTCGACAGGGTGGCTGCCCTGGCGGGTGATTTGCATGACTATCTGAACCGGCCGATGTGGTACCAGCGCCAGCTGGAGCGAACCAGCGACGACCCCGCAGAGGCCGCCGAGAGCACCGTTCTGCCGACCGCGATCGCCTACTTCTCGATGGAGTTCGGCGTCTCCGAGGTGCTGCCGAACTACTCCGGCGGTTTGGGGATCCTGGCCGGCGATCACCTCAAGGCTGCCTCCGACCTGGGTCTGCCGCTCATTGCGGTGGGACTGCACTACCGGTCGGGATACTTCCGGCAGTCGTTGACCGCCGACGGCTGGCAGACCGAGCAGTATCCGTTGATCGATCCGGCCGGACTGCCGCTGCGGCTGCTGGCGCATGAAGATGGCACCCCGATCCTGATCACGGTGCCGATGCCACAGGACAGGGTGCTCTCCGCACGCATCTGGGTTGCGCAGGTGGGCCGGATTCCGTTGCTGCTCTTGGACTCAGATATCGCCGAAAACGATCGGGAACTGCGCTATGTCACCGACCGGCTGTATGGCGGTGACCAGGACCACCGCATCAAGCAGGAGATCCTGGCCGGCATCGGTGGTGTGCGCGCCATTCGTGCGTATGTCGCCTCCGCAGGCGTGTCGGCTCCGGAGGTGTTCCACACCAACGAGGGGCATGCCGGGTTCCTGGGGCTGGAGCGCATCCGTGAGTACGTCGGGCAGCACGGGCTGGATGTCGAAACGGCCTTGACGGTGGTGCGGTCCAGCACCGTGTTCACCACGCACACACCGGTTCCCGCGGGTATCGACCGATTCCCCGTGGACTTGGTGCGTCGGTACTTCGGGGAATCCGGTGATTCCACGCTGCTGCCCGGGGTGCCGGTGGACCGCATCATCGCCCTGGGGGCAGAGGACGATCCGTCCACGTTCAACATGGCTCACATGGGGCTGCGCCTGGCGCAGCGCGCCAACGGCGTATCGCTGCTGCACGGCCAGGTGAGCCGGTCGATGTTCAACGGATTGTGGCCGTCATTCGATGCCGCGGAGGTCCCGATCGGGTCGATCACCAATGGCGTGCACGCGCCCACGTGGGCGGCGCCGCAGTGGTTGGAGTTGGGGCAGCAGCTCGTCGGCGCCGAGGCGTTCAACGATGCCAGCGGATGGGACCGCATCCACGAGGTGGATCCCGGACACATCTGGTGGATCCGGTCGCAGCTGCGAGAGCAGCTGATACAGGACGTGCGGCGGCGGATACGTGCATCGTGGCTGCAGCGGGGTGCTGCCGAGGCCGAATTGGGCTGGGTGGACACTGCCTTCGACCCTGGCGTGCTGACCATCGGCTTCGCGCGTCGCGTCCCGACGTACAAGCGGCTCACCCTGATGCTGCGCAACCCGGAACGGTTGCGTGAGCTACTGCTCGACGAGAAGCAGCCGGTACAGCTCATCGTGGCAGGCAAGTCGCATCCCGCCGACGATGGCGGCAAGGGCCTCATCCAGCAGATCGTCAAATTCGCCGACCAGGCCGATGTGCGACACCGGATCACCTTCCTGCCCGATTACGACATGTCGATGGCCCGCTACCTGTACTTCGGTTGCGACGTGTGGCTGAACAATCCGCTGCGCCCGCTGGAGGCGTGCGGGACCTCCGGGATGAAGAGTGCGCTCAACGGTGGGCTCAACCTGTCCATCCGCGATGGCTGGTGGGACGAGTGGTACGACGGCGAAAACGGCTGGGAGATACCGACGGCCGACGGGGTCACCGACGATACGCGACGCGACGACCTGGAGGCCGCCGCGCTGTACGAGCTGCTGGCGCAGAAGGTTGCGCCCAAGTTCTACGAACGCGATGAACACGGCACCCCGCAGCGTTGGGTGGAGATGGTTCGCCACACGCTGGAGAAGTTGGGTCCCAAGGTGTTGGCATCCAGGATGGTTCGTGATTACACGGTGGGCTACTACGCTCCTGCGGCAAAATCGCTGCGCGCCACCGTCGGTCCCGATGATTCGTTTACCCCGGCCAAGGAGCTGGCGCGCTATCGGGAGCGGGTGCAGCAGGTGTGGCCGTCGCTGGTCATCACCGACGTCGACAGTTCGGGCCTGCCGGACACGCCGCTGTTGGGGTCTCCGTTGACGCTCACCGCGTCGGTTCAGCTTTCCGGGCTGGCACCGACGGAGGTTGCGGTGCAGGCCGTGATCGGTCGAGTTGACTTGGACGACAAGCTCTCTGATTCGGAGATCGTCCCGATGACGCACACGGGTAGCCGTGATGGTGGGGTGGAGACGTTCTCCACCACGACCACATTGCCGGTCTCCGGATCTGTGGGCTACACGGTGCGGGTGCTTCCGCACCATCCGCTGTTGGCCGGCGATAGCGAGCTGGGCCTCTCGGTGTTGGCCGCCAGCGACTTGGAGCACTAGGAGCGATCAGCCGTAGCGCGTGAGGCAGCGGTCCGTCGATCCAGCCACTCCGTCGCGGAAGGCATCGATCCGGGAGAAGCCGGCCGGGATGGTGGTTCCGTTGACATCGCTGGCCACGACGCCATTGGTCAGTAGGCCCGACACGGCCTCGTCAAGATCCCCGGCGGTGAGCACCATCGGGTTCGGTTCCCGGGTTGGCGTCGTGGGTTTGGCCATGGCCGCCGATGCGACACCAGTCAGACAGGCGCTGCGTAGCGCGCTCTGCCCGTTGTCCAGCGGCAGGCCATGTTGCTTCTCGATCGCCAATGCATAGCGGGAAATGACCATCGAGTAGGCGGTGAAGTCGCCCGTTATCTGCCCCTGATCGTGGGTGGGCCGGGCCAGATCGGTCAGTCGCGGTAGATCGAGGGCCACGGTATTGGAATCCGGGCAGTACACCGCGGCTGCGGACCGCGTCCGATGGCCGGGCTCGTCACATGCGGCCCCCGACACCGACAGTCGCGGCGGTGATGTGTTCCCCGTAGGCGTGTACACCGCTCGGAGCACCATCATCAGGGTGCGCAAGGTGTCGATGGAGACGGGCGTGTCTCCCGATGCGCCGGGCGGCAAGTTCTCCGGGAGCCCGCCGCGACGCTTGGCAATCTCGGCCATATCGATCCGGGTGCATTCGGCTGCGCCGTCAACGAATCCGCGCTGGAACGCCGATACCCGCTCGAATGCGGATCCGTGCGCATCGAGGGCACCGCCTGCCTCGACGGGGTCGTCCCGGAAGGCGATGAGCGCCGCGATGACCTTGTTGAGACCATCGCCCGTGCTCAGCGTGAAACGCGGCGAGCTGCCCTGCGCCACCCACCGCAGGTATGTTCCGGCGAGACAATCGGCCATCTGCTCACCGACCAGGGTCTGCGTGTGAGGGTCAACCATCTCCGATTGGTGCGCGACGGCATGTCCGTACTCGTGGGCCAGCGTCATGGGTACCGCCATGGGTCCGAACATCCGCACCAGCCTGCGCAACAGCGCGCCGCGGTCCCACCCAAGGCTGTTCTGCCTGATGCAGTACCCGGCGTTGTCGAAGCCGATCGTCGGGTTGTTGCAGAAGTCAGTTGTACTGGGGCTCTCGCTATTCCAGGACACTAGTGATTCGACCGGATGCAATGTGGCCCAGAAGGTCTTGGGATATGCCTCCTGCCAGAAGTCTTCGATGTCGGCGACCGCGCTGACCGCAAGCCGGTCCATCTCGCCGTCGTCGGTGCCACGCACGGCCCTGTCGGCCGGTTTGGGATTCGGGCGTAACCCGGACGGGCCGTCGACGGCAGGGAGCCCGGCGACTTGGTAGGCATTGCCGAGCTGCGAAACCGGTGCGCCATCAACAGCATTCGCGCAAGCGGATAACACGAGGAGCAGCAGGGCGCAGCAGGTCAGGATCCCCGTCGGGTTGCGGAACCACCTGACCGGAAGCGACATGGCCATCTCTCTGTCGGGGCTATTCCCGTGTGCGGGAGCCCCCTCCAGCATAAGTCGCGGTGTGCTTGGTCACGAGCCGTTGCAGCGCCGCGGTCACCACCGACAAATCGTGTGTCGACCAGAACGGTGGCAGCGATGCTCGGAGAAATCCGCCGTAACCCGCCGTCGCCATTCGCGAATCGAGCACCGCGACAACGCCTCTGTCCTGCGCGCTACGTAGTAGTCGGCCGGTTCCCTGTGCCAGCAGCAGCGCCGCCTGCGTGCCCGCCACCGCCATGAACCCATTGCCTCCGCGCGCGCTGATCGCTCGTTGTCGGGCCGCCCGGAGCGGATCATCAGGTCGGGGGAATGGGATGCGGTCGATGAGAACGAGCGATAAGGAGGGGCCGGGTACGTCCACGCCCTGCCACAGCGACAGGGTGCCGAACAGTGAGGTTTCGGGCGCTGCACTGAATTGTTCGACCAGAACCGACGTCGCGTCGTCACCCTGGCACAGCACCGGGGTGTCGAGCCTGCTACGCATCTCTTCGGACGCTTCCTTGGCGGCGCGCATCGAGGAAAACAGTCCCAGCGTGCGTCCCCCTGCCGCGCGGATCAGCGTCTCGATCTCATCAAGTGCCGCCGCACCGACGCCGTCACGTCCCGGGGCGGGAAGGTGCCGCGCGAGGTAAAGAATGGCGGACTTCTCATGCTGAAAGGGGGACCCGACATCGATGCCATGCCAGGTGGTCTTGGCCTCGGTGCCAGAGTCTGCGCTGGGTTCGCGGGCGGGCAGGCCCCAGGAGGCGGCCATGGTGTCGAACTTCCCCCCGAGAGCCAGGGTGGCAGAGGTGAGGATGACGGTGCGTTGTCCGAACAGTCGGGTGCGCAGCAGCCCTGCCACCGACAGCGGGGCAACTCGCAGGACTGGGCGCACCGAGCCCCGGTTGTCCTCATGATCGAGCCAGACCACGTTGGGGCGTGCCGTGATGTCCGGTTCGCCCCAGCATGCCAGTGCTAAGGAAGCGGCATCGACGATATCGTCCAGTGCGGCAACCGCTTCCGTACGCGCCGCGGCGGTGGCGGGGTCGGTCGACTGCCCTGTGGGTATCTCGGTGCGCGCCGCGGCCGCGGCATCGCGCAGCGCAGTCAGATAGGTGACGGTTTCCTCATCCGCGCGGTCGATGGTGCCGGGCCTGCTGTCGTGGATCAGTGAGGAGAACGTTGCCGAGCTGGCTTCGAACCGGCTCGCCGTCTCGGGTGATACCAGTCGGCCGATGCGGCGGATGGTGACGGTGAGGCCGACTGCCGAGAGTTCTTGGGTAGCAACGCTTGTTACTCGGTCAACGAGGTCGTGTGCCTCATCGACGATGACCGCGTCATGCTCGGGCAGGATGTTTATGTCAGCGATGGCATCGATGGCGAGCAGCGCGTGATTGGTGACCACCACATCCGACTGTCCCGCGTCGAGCCGGGCCAGCTCGGCAAAACACTCGGTGCCGAACGGGCACCGCGTGGCGCCGAGGCATTCGCGCGCCGACACGCTGACCTGTGACCAGGAACGATCGGGCACCCCGGGCTTGAGCTCATCGCGATCCCCGGTCTTGGTCGTATCTGCCCAGTCATTGAGCCGCTGTACATCGCGCCCGAGCGCGCTGGCCGCGAAGGGCTCGAACAGCGTGTCGGGCGCTTCCTGATCGGAAGCGGCTCCATTGTGCAATTTGTTGAGGCACAGGTAATTTCCCCGGCCTTTGAGGATTGCGAATGTCGGCTTGCGGGACAGTGAGGGTGCCAACGCTTCGGCTAATCGGGGCAGATCCCGATCCACGAGCTGACGTTGCAGCGCGATGGTGGCCGTGGAGACTACGACCGGGGATGACTCCTCGATGGCGTGGGCAAGGGCAGGCACCAGGTATGCCAGGGACTTGCCGGTGCCGGTGCCGGCCTGGACCACCAGGTGTTCGCCGCTGTGTAGGGAGTGTTCGACGGCGGTGGCCATCGTGAGCTGTCCGGTGCGTTCAGTTCCGCCAAGCGCTGTGACGGCGGTGGCGAGCAGACCCGTGGATACGGATGCGCCGCTCGATTTCTCGTTCAGCGGATCACCTCGACGCCGGCGTCCCGGAGCTCATCCAGGGCACGATTCATCGATTCTTCGTCAATGCCAACGGAATACTCGGTGAGCACACGGACATGCAGCCCCTGACGAGCCGCGTCGCGAGCGGTGGCGGCCATGCAGTATTCGGTGGCGATCCCCACCACGTCGACGCTGTGCAGATCTCGGGTCCGCAGCCACGACGCCATTGCCGTGCCATCGGTGCCGACGCCCTCGAAACCCGAATAGGCGGCGGAATAGGTGCCTTTGGAGAACACCGCGTCAACGGGGCTGAGATCAAGGTCCGGATGGAAGTCGGCGCCGGGTGTGCCGACCCGGCAGTGCGGCGGCCAGCTTGTCGCGAAGTCGGGCGTCTCGGAGAAGTGATCACCGGGGTCGACGTGAAAGTCGCGAGTCGCCACCACCGCGTCGTATGCGCCGGATGTGGTGAGGTTGTTGATCGTCCGAGCGAGCGCGGCACCACCGGGCACGGGTAACGAGCCTCCTTCGCAGAAGTCATTCTGCACGTCGACGACGATAAGTGCCCTGCCCATGGATTGACGGTACCCGGCCCGTGCTCAGTCGAAGATCGACGACACCTGGCGGCCCATGCGTGAGATGTAGTCAATGAGCTCGTCACGGCTGATGCCCAGATCTCCGCGTAGATAGTCGATGATGGCGCCCGAGGCAGCACCGACAAGCGATACCGACAGAAATCGGCGGCGTCCTGGGTCGCCGACGTCCACCAGCGCCTTCTCCGCGAGGGAGGCGAACGCCATCGAACCCGCGAATCCGACGCTGCCGAGTGTCGGCTCGGTGAAAGGGGCCAGCATCATGATGCGGCCGTACTCCGGGTTGTCGACGGTCGCCCCGATGAAGGTCTCCACCGCACGGGTTTCCAAATCGTCGCCATCGGCGGGGAATTCGGTGACCACACGCATCACGGATTCGAGGACGTCTTGGTACACCGCACGGACGAAGTCGTCTCGATCACCGAACTCCTCGTAGAAGTTGCGTTCGGAGACACCGGAAGACCTGCATACGGTGCGGATGGTCAGCGCCGGGCCGTCGACGGCGCCGAGCGCCGCGATGCCCGCGTCGAGCAGCGCGCGTCGACGCGTCGCCCGACGCTCTTCGGGAGTGGTTCCCGCCCATTGCCTTCTGGCTGCCATATGTCCTCCGGGCCAGAATTATCCCACCAGTCGGGTGGTAATCGCAGGATCCCCGTGGGAAAGGCCCAGCCCTTCCCACGGCAGGCTCAGTAATCCCGCGCGTACACGGCCCCTGGCGTCTTCGAGCGAGTCGGTGGTGATGGGCGTGCCGCCGCGCACCAGTGGGGCGGTCAGTGTCCGGTGCGGCTCTTTCAGCGTCGGCAGGCCGGTGGCTGCCCGGTACACCACTTCCTCGGTGATAGTGCCGGTCGGCCTGGCGGTGCGCAGGGCGCATTTGTGGCCGCCGTGGGATTCCTTATGGCTGCTGCGTTTTGCCACGGAGATGCCGTCGATCTCGACGAGCTTGTAGACCATGCCGGCCGTCGGGAATCCGGAGCCGGTCACCACCGAAGTACCCACCCCGTAGATGTCGACGGGTTCGGCGCGCAGTGCCGCGATGGAGTACTCGTCGAGGTCTCCGGAGACGACAATGCGGGTTCGGTGCGCACCGAGGGCGTCGAGTTGTGCTCGAACCTGCCGGGCCAGCATGCCCAGATCGCCGGAATCGATGCGTACCGCCCCGAGCTCGGGGCCCGCGACGGCGATCGCGTTCTCGACCCCGCTGGTGATGTCGTAGGTGTCCACCAGCAAGGTGGTCGACACACCCAGCGCCTCCACCTGTGCACGAAATGCCTCGCGTTCGGCCTCGCCGGGGCTCATCCCGTCCCTTGCGTGGAGCAGGGTGAATGCATGTGCGGCGGTGCCGCGGGCGGGCACGCCGTAACGGCGCTGCGCCTCCAGATTGGACGTGGATTCGAACCCCGCGAGATAGGCCGCGCGGGCGCAGGCCACCGCGGCCAGCTCGTGCGTGCGCCGCGACCCCATCTCGATGAGCGGACGCCCTCCGGCCGCCGACACCATTCGGGCGGCGGCGGAGGCGATGGCACTGTCGTGGTTCAGAATCGACAGTGTCAGGGTTTCGAGGATGACGCATTCAGCGAAGGTTCCCCGCACCGTCAGTACCGGGGATCCCGGGAAGTAGAGCTCACCCTCCGGGTAGCCGTCGATGTCGCCACCGAATCGGTACGCGGCGAGGTAGTGGAGTGCGTCCTCGTCCAAGAAATCGGACAAAGAATCCAATTCTTCGGATCCGAATCGGAACTCGGCAAGCGCTTCGAGCAATCGAGCGGTACCGGCGACCACGCCGTACCGGCGGCCGTCCGGCAACCTTCTGGCGAACACTTCGAACGTGGCTTCGCGCCCCGCGGTGCCGTCACGCAGTGCTGCGGCGAGCATGGTGAGCTCGTACTTGTCGGTGAGCAATGACGTGCACGGGTGCGTCATGTGCGCCACGTTAGCGGGATACCTGGGCGCGTGACCGGCTCCGACAGGCTTCGGGGGACGGCGGAACTCCGAACTTCATGCTGACAGAGTTGGCGGTCCCGGTATTCTGGGGCCATGGGTGCGCCGGCGCGAGCCTTGCCAGGGACTACTGCGGAGAGGTCTGTCGAACATGTCGACCAGACCCAGTCGCCGTGGGTCACCATTGTCTGGGACGACCCGGTGAACCTGATGAACTATGTCGCCTATGTGTTCCAGCAGCTGTTCGGCTATAGCGAGAGCGAGGCAACCAACCTCATGCTGCAGGTTCACCATGAGGGTAAGGCTGTGGTGTCGTGCGGGGCTCGCGAGTCGATGGAGATCGATGTCAGCAAGCTGCACGCCGCCGGTCTGTGGGCCACTCTGCAGCAGGATCGCTGAGTCGCTGATCCGTGCGAAAGTGGAAGCGCGTCAACGCGTCTGATGGGACTCGGCTACGTTCGGAGATGGAGCCGCACGAGGCAGCGCTCGTACAGTCGATGGTCACGTCAATGTTGGCAATGCTGGACGAGCGCGAATCATCCACGCCTAGTGACGAATTGGAGCAGTTGACCGGTATTCGCACGGGAAACTCCGAGGCCCCCAGCGATGTCACTCTGGGGCGGCTGCTCCCGGATTTTCACCGCCCCGACCAGGACGACACCAGCAGCATCGAGGCGGTCAGTGGACTCAACAGCGCGCTACGCAGCCTGTATGAGCCCGAAATCATCGACGCCAAACGCGAGGCGGGACAACGGTTATTGCGCACGCTTCCTCCTGAGGGCGGACGGTTCGAGCTGTCCGAGGAGGACGCGCGCGCATGGCTGACCGCGCTGAATGACGTGCGACTGGCGCTGGGAGCGATGCTCGGGATCGACCGCGACGGGCCGCAGGAGCTACCCGCCGACGATCCGATGGCCGGACATATGGACATCTATCACTGGCTGACCGTGATGCAGGAGTTGCTGGTGCTGGCGCTGATGGGGAAATCGGCGGTATGAGCCAGTTCTCCGGGGTGATCACCGACGTTCCCGGAATACTCGTGGGGCATCACCAGCGGCTGGACGCCGATGCCGTCCTCGGATCGGGCTGGGCCACCGGTACCACCGTGGTGCTGGCGCCACCGGGGACCACGGGCGCGGTCGATGTGCGCGGCGGGGCTCCGGGAACGCGTGAATCCGACCTGCTCGATCCGGCCAATACGGTCTCGACGGTCGACGCCATCGTGCTCACCGGAGGAAGCGCCTACGGATTGGCCGCCGCCGACGGAGTGATGCGCTGGCTGGAGGAGCGAGGCAGGGGAGTGGCGCTGCCCGGTGGCACTGTGCCCATCGTCCCCGGGGCGGTCATCTTCGATCTGCCCGTGGGTGCCTGGAAGAATCGGCCCGACGCTGAATTCGGATACCGGGCCGCGGAAGCTGCCCATGATGCGCCGGATTGGGGTGCGGTGGGCGCGGGTGTCGGAGCCCGGGCCGGAACCCTCAAGGGGGGCATCGGGTCGGCCAGCGTGAGTCTGGGCAACGGAATCGTTGTCGGTGCCGTCATTGTCGCCAACCCTGTTGGGCTGGTGATTAATCCGTCGACAGGGCTGCCTTGGGACCCTGCGTGTGCACCGGAGCTGGGCGTGCCCCCGGCCAGCCAGATTGCAGCGCTGGCCGCGTTGCCCGACAAATCAGTCTCGTTGAACACCACGATCGGCGTGGTGGCGACCAACGCCCCGCTGACCAAGGCGCAATGCCGTCGGGTGGCGATCGCCGCCCATGACGGGTTGGCCCGCGCGATCAGACCGGCGCACACCCCGATGGACGGGGACACGTTGTACGCGCTTGCGACCGGGACTGGCGAGGGCGATGCCGAGGCGGCGATGAGCCGCTCGGGCGAAGAGCAGATAGCTCTGACTACCTCGGTGGGGATCGCCGCCGCCGACTGTGTCGAGCGGGCCGTGGTGCGCGCGGTGGTGGGCGCCGGGAGCATTGCCGGAATACCCGCATATCGTGACGTGTTGCCAGGAGCGTTTTCGTAGTGCTCCGCCACGGCGTCAGAGGGAGAGGAAAGGCTGTTGGTGCTTCGTATTCGTGCTGACCTGGTCGAGGCCATGGTCAAGCATGCCCGTGCCGACCACCCCGATGAGGCCTGCGGCGTCCTGGCGGGTCCGGAGGGGTCCGATCGTCCCGAGCGGCACGTGGCCATGATCAACGCCGAGCGGTCTCCGACTTTTTATCGCTTTGATTCCGGTGAGCAGCTTCGCGTTTGGCGCGAGATGGATGACGCCGACGAGGTTCCGGTGGTTGTCTATCACTCTCACACCGCGACCGAGGCCTACCCCAGCCGTACCGATATCAACTTGGCCGCGGAGCCCGATGCGCACTACGTCTTGGTGTCCACTCGCGATCCGGAGCAGCATGAGCTGCGTAGTTACCGGATTGTCGACGGGGTGGTCACCGAAGAGGACATCACCATCGTCGAGCAGTACTAGAGAAAAGGAATGTCCACAGTGTCGATTGAAGTATCGATTCCCACGATCCTGCGCACTCACACCGGCGGCGAGAAGCGCGTCGCCGCAACGGGTTCTACCTTGCAGGCGGTGATCGCGGATCTGGAGTCCAACTATTCCGGGATCTCCGACCGACTCGTCGACGACGGTAAGTTGCACCGTTTCGTCAACATCTATGTCAACGACGAGGACGTGCGGTTCTCGGGTGGGCTGGACACCGTGATCGCCGATGGCGATTCGGTCACCATCCTGCCCGCTGTGGCCGGTGGCTAGCGGCGCATGACCCGCTACGACTCGCTGCTGCAGGCCCTCGGGAATACGCCGTTGGTCGGATTGCAGAGGCTGTCCCCGGCCTGGGACGGCGATCCGCACGTGCGGTTGTGGGCCAAGCTGGAAGACCGCAATCCGACCGGATCCATCAAGGATCGGCCGGCGCTGCGCATGATCGAACAAGCCGAGCAAGACGGGCTGCTGGAACCGGGAGCCACGATTCTCGAGCCCACCAGCGGTAATACCGGCATCTCGATGGCAATGGCCGCGCAGCTCAAGGGCTACAAGATGATCTGCGTGATGCCGGAGAACACCTCCATCGAGCGGCGTCAGCTGCTTGAGCTCTACGGCGCTCGCATCATCTTTTCCGCGGCCGAAGGCGGCTCCAACACCGCCGTCGCCACCGCTAAAGAACTTGCCGCGCAAAACCCTTCGTGGGTGATGCTGTACCAGTACGGCAACCCGGCAAATGCGGCCGCGCACTATCACGGCACCGGCCCGGAGATTCTGGCCGATCTGCCCGAGATCACTCACTTCGTCGCCGGGCTGGGTACCACCGGCACCCTGATGGGTACCGGACGGTTCTTGCGCGAAAAGGTGCCGGGTGTGCAGATTGTCGCTGCCGAGCCGCGGTACGGCGAGGGCGTCTACGCGTTGCGCAACATCGATGAGGGATTCGTGCCCGAGTTGTACGACCCCGAGGTGCTCACCACCCGCTTTTCGGTCGGGTCGTTCGACGCGGTGCGCCGCACCCGTGAGTTGGTTCACGTCGAAGGCATTTTCGCGGGCATCTCGACGGGTGCGATTCTGCACGCGGCCCTCGGCATGGCCGCCAAGGCGGTCAAGGCCGGCGAGCAGGCGGACATCGCCTTCGTGGTGGCCGATGCGGGTTGGAAGTATCTGTCGACCGGTGCGTACGCCGGTACCGTGGATGACGCAGAGGATGCGCTGGAAGGGCAGTTGTGGGCATGACGGGATATCAGGGTGGCCCGGAGGGGTTCCATCCAGCCCGTCCCGAGCGGTCCGGACGTCCGCAGTGGGTCACCGGGGGAATCCTGGTGGTCGCGTTCATTGCGCTGCTCTATGTCGTCGAGGGCATCGATTCGGTCACCGGACACCGTCTCGATGAGAACGGCATTCGCCCCCTGGAGGCCGACGGGCTCGACGGCATCTTGTTCGCCCCACTGCTGCACGCCAACTGGGGGCATCTGGTTGCCAACACGGTGCCCGCGCTCGTCCTGGGTTTCCTGGCGGCGGCCGCCGGGCTCGGACGCTTCCTCCTGGCAACCGCGATCATCTGGGTTCTCGGCGGAGTCGGCACGTGGCTCATCGGCAACCTCGGCTCGCCGTACGAGACCAACCACATCGGGGCGTCGGGCCTGATCTTCGGCTGGCTCACCTATGTGATCGTCAGGGGGTTCTTCAACCGGAGTGTGGGTCAGATCCTCGTCGGCGTCGTCGTCATCGTTCTCTACGGCGGTGTGCTGTGGGGTGTGCTGCCCGGACAGTTCGGGGTGTCCTGGCAGGGACACCTGAGTGGGGCCATCGCCGGTGTGCTCGCGGCCTATTGGCTCTCCGGTAAGGAACGCAAGGCGAAGGCGTCGTCGCCACCGAGGCTTACGACATGACCAGCCCGAGCGCACCTATCGGGATATTCGATTCCGGCGTAGGCGGATTGACCGTCGCGCGGGCCATCATCGATCAGCTGCCCGACGAAGACATCATCTACGTCGGTGACACCGGCAATGGACCCTACGGTCCGCTGACCATTCCGGAGATCCGCAGGCACGCCCTGGCCATCGGCGACGACCTCGTCGGACGCGGGGTGAAAGCCCTGGTAATCGCCTGTAACACGGCATCGGCGGCATGTCTGCGCGACGCCCGAGAGCGCTACGCTCCGGTGCCGGTTATCGAGGTGGTGCTGCCCGCGGTGCGGCGTGCCGTGCACACCACGCACAACAACAAGATTGGTGTCATCGGCACCGCGGCGACCATCGCGTCGGGTGCGTACCAGGACGCGTTCGCGGCCGCGCGCGACACCGAAATCACGGCCGTGGCGTGTCCACGGTTCGTCGATTTCGTCGAGCGGGGCATTACCAGTGGACGTCAGGTGCTGCAGCTGGCGGAGGGCTATCTGGAGCCCCTGCAGCGGGCTCAGGTCGACACCCTGGTGCTGGGCTGTACGCACTATCCGTTGCTGTCCGGACTGATCCAGCTCGCTATGGGCGAGGACATCACGTTGGTGTCGAGCGCCGAGGAAACTGCCAAGGACCTGCTGCGGGTGCTGTCGGAGAGAGATCTGCTGCGGCCACATCCGGATAACCCGAGTGCCTCGCGTCCGAACCGCATTTTCGAGGCAACCGGTGATCCCGATGCGTTCCGCACCCTGGCGGCCCGATTCCTCGGTCCGGCTGTGACGGCAGTGCAAACTCGAGCTAGCGGTGTTCCGGGTTACACCGAAATTGCAACACCTCTCTAACCCTCTGCCGAGACGCTTGCCAGACGTGGCAAGCTAGGGGCTGTGCGAGTCACCGTGCTCGGCTGCTCAGGCAGTGTCACCGGACCGGATTCACCGGCGTCTGGTTACCTCCTGACGGCACCGGATGCGCCACCGTTGGTCGTCGACTTCGGTGGCGGTGTCTTGGGCTCTCTGCAACGTTTCGCCGATCCCGGGTCGGTGTCCGTTCTGCTGTCGCACCTGCATGCCGACCACTGCCTCGACCTGCCCGGTCTGTTCGTGTGGCGCCGCTATCACCCGAATCCGCCCAAGGGCAAAGCGATCATGTACGGGCCCGCTGACACCCTGGTGCGGGTAGGCGCGGCCTCCGCCGAGATCGGGGGCGAGGTCGACGATTTCACCGACATCTTCGACTTGTATGCGTGGAGTGAGGGTGTGCCCGTCGAATTCGGGTCGCTCACCGTGACACCCACCAGGGTGGCGCACCCGCCGGAGTCCTATGGACTGCGGATCGAGGATACGTCGGGCGCCGTCCTGGCCTACAGCGGAGACACCGGCATCTGCGATGCCGTGGTGGAGCTGGCTCGCGATGCCGACGTGTTCCTGTGCGAGGCGTCGTGGACGCATATGCCGGGGCACCGTCCGCCGGACCTTCACCTGTCGGGGACCGAAGCGGGCCAGATCGCGGCCCGAGCGGGTGTGAAGGAACTGCTGCTGACCCACATCCCGCCGTGGACCTCGCGCGAGGACGTCATCGCGGAGGCCAAGTCGGCGTTCGACGGGCCGGTGCGGGCCGTGGTCGCCGGAGAGAGCGTCGACCTGTAGCTCTGCCACTCACACTCGGCACTACGGCGGAGACGATAAGGTCGAGGGCGTGTCCAGAAGAGAAGACGGCAGACAAGACGACGAGATGCGCCCGGTAACCATCACGCGGGGATTCACTGCGCACCCGGCGGGTTCGGTGCTCATCGAGTTCGGCCAGACGCGGGTGATGTGCACCGCCAGTGCCACGGAGGGCGTGCCGCGCTGGCGCAAGGGCTCTGGACTTGGTTGGCTGACAGCCGAATACGCGATGCTGCCGGCCTCTACGCACACCCGCAGCGATCGCGAATCGGTGAAGGGGCGCGTGGGTGGTCGTACCCAGGAGATCAGCCGCTTGATCGGGCGGTCGCTGCGCGCGTGTATCGATTTGTCGGCATTGGGGGAGAACACCATTGCCATCGACTGCGATGTGTTGCAGGCCGACGGCGGAACCCGCACCGCGGCGATCACCGGCGCCTACGTGGCGCTGGCCGACGCGGTGACTTACCTGGCCGCACATGGCAAGCTGGCAGATGAGGAGCCACTGTCCTGCGCGATCGCCGCGGTGAGCGTCGGTGTGGTGGACGGCCGGGTGCGTGTTGACCTTCCGTACGAAGAGGATTCGCGGGCCGAGGTTGACATGAACGTGGTGGCCACCGACACCGGTACGTTGGTAGAGGTGCAGGGCACCGGCGAGGGTGCCACCTTCCCGCGCACAACACTGGACAAGCTGCTGGACGCCGCGGTGGGAGCTGCCGAGCAGCTCTTCGTTCTGCAGAAGGAAGCACTGGCATTGCCGTACCCGGGTGTGCTGCCCGACGCGCCGCAGAAGAAGGCGTTCGGTTCGAAGTAGGCGTGGGGCCATGAAAATACTTGTCGCAAGCCGCAACCCAAAAAAGTTGGCGGAGTTACATCGGGTTCTCGAGTCTTCGGGGGTTACTGGGGTCGAGCTGGTTTCGCTTGCCGACGTGCCCGAATACGAGGAAGCGCCCGAAACCGGTGCCAGCTTTGAGGACAACGCACTGATCAAGGCGCGTGAGGGCGCGCGACACACCGGATTGGCCTGCGTCGCCGATGATTCCGGGATTGCGGTGGACGCGCTGAACTGGATGCCGGGCGTGCTGTCCGCGCGCTGGAGCGGACGTCATGGAGATGACGCCGCCAACACCACGCTGCTGCTCGCCCAGCTTTCCGACGTGCCCGATGAGCGTCGCGGCGCCGCGTTTGTCTCAGCGTGTGCGCTGGTGACACCGGAGGGCGAAGAGGTGGTTGTGGAGGGACGCTGGAAGGGCTCCGTCGCGCGGGAACCCGCGGGGCAGAACGGCTTCGGTTATGACCCCATCTTTGTACCGCGCGGCGGTCTGCGGACCGCGGCGGAAATGACACCCGAAGAGAAGGATGCGGTATCGCATCGCGGGCGGGCGCTGGCGGCGCTGCTGCCGATGCTGCGCAACCTGGTGAACCTCGGCCGCACCGCGCCCTAGCCTCCTGGAGAGCAGCCCCCCGCGTGCGGGGGACTGCTCACGAGGGTTTATGGCTGCAGGATGATCTTTCCGCGGGCGTGGCCCGTCTGGACATACTCGTGGGCCTGGCGCGCTTCGGTCAACGGATAGGTGCGGTCAACGGTGACTTTCAGTTCGCCGTTGCCTGCCAGTCGAATCAGTTCCGGACGGGAGGCGAGCCGTATCTCGGTGCCCGCGTCGGCACCCGGGGCGCCACCCAGCGCCTTGAAGCCATCGCTTGCGGCACGGCCGAATCCGGCAATCGTCGCGATCCTGTCTTTGTCGGCAACGAGCGCCAGGGAAACGTCGGCAGCCTCGTCGGTCCCGACGAGGTCGAGGGCCGCGTCGACGGATCCGATGGCGCTGACACGGTCTTGCAGACCGGGGCCGTACTCGACGGGAATCGCGCCGTAACCACGCAGCTGGTCGTGGCGGGCGGCGCTCGCGGTGGCGATCACTGTCGCACCGCGGGCCTTCGCGAGCTGGGTGGCGAGCAGCCCCACACCGCCTGCGGCACCGTGAATCAGGACGGTGTCGCCCTCCGTGACGTTGGTGGCTTCCAGGAGATGGACCGCGGTCTGGCCGGTGAGGAGGAACCCGGCGGCTTCGGCAAAGGACAGATTCGCCGGCTTCTTGAACACCTCATCCGCCGAGGCGATGACCTGGCCGGCATAGCCACCGATCTGCCCCGCAGCGACGACGTCGTCGCCGGGTTTGAGCCCGTCGACACCTGGACCGACGGCTGCGACTGTTCCGGACACCTCGAGACCGAGGCGCATCGGGAGATTTCCGGGATCGGTACCGAAGGCTCCCGAGTACAACTTCCAGTCGATCGGATTGACGCCGGCGGCCTTGACGTCCACGAGGACTTGGCCCTCACCGGGACTGTCGATCGGCACCTCGCGGAGTTCGAGGACATCGGATGCGCCGTATGCGGTGGCGACTACTGCGTGAGTGGTGGTCATACCGCTATCCAAGCCGCATCTTCATGTCAGTATTCCTGACATTGGAGATTTCTTTTCGTATGGAGCGTTAGACGCCGAACTGCTCCTTGACCTGCTTGGTGCGGTAATGCTCGACGATGAAGCCGAGCAGCGGGATCGTGCCCGCGAGCAGCGTGCCGGCAGTGCGCGGCCACGGCCAGCGCACCTTGATGGCCAGATCGGTGGTGAAGATCAGGTACACGAAGTAGATCCATCCGTGCACAATCCCGATCCAGCTCGGCGGATGCGGAACGTGCTCAATGTATTTGAGCCACATTTCCCAGCAGAGGGCGATCAGCCAGACGCCGGTGGTCCACGCCAGAATGCGATAGCGCCACAGCGCGCCGCGGATCTTCGCGACCGGGGTGGTGACTACGGGCGCGTCGGGCGTGGCTTCATGCTCGGTCACGGGGCGGGCTTCCTATCTTCTTCGGCCAGGGCGGCGAGGTAAGCGTTGTACTCGGTGAGTGTGCGGTCGGCCGGGTCCGGCTTCGCGGCGGCGGGGCGGGCAGGCAGCAGCCCTTCGGGTATCTCGGTCACGCGATCAATGGGCGGCGGGGGTGGACCCTCGTCCTCGTACTGGACGAAGCGCCGGTAGGCCCAGATCACAAAGGCCGCGAACAGCGGCCACTGCAGCGCATAGCCAAGGTTCTGGCCGTCACCGGTCACCGACTCGAATCGCTGGAACTGCCAGTAGGCCAGACCCAGGAACGCGAGCGCACTGACGCCGACCAGCACGATGAGTGCCGGTCTCCGACGCCGTGTAGTGGACACCTTCTGACGGTACCGCGTGAGGTGGATGCGGATGCCAATGCCCCTGGTCAGCGCTTCGGTCCGAGGAACTCGTCGAGACGCGCGGTGGCCGCCTTGCGGTAGATGGAGGCCACGTACCTGGTCGATCGGCTCCAGGGAATGTCGAGACTGTCGAGTGTGGCGGTGAAGAGCCCGAGGATGTCTTCGGAGCGGTTGGTGAAGTGGTATCGGATGCTGGCGACCCCACGGTCGTTGGCGATCACCCGGCAGCCGTCGCTGTGTATCAGGCCGCGAAGAAAGTCCTCGGTGGCCTGATCGACGAGGTCTTGCTGCCACGGTTCGAGGGCGATCTTGCGATGGTGCTTGCGACCGGGGCCGTGCTGAGGGAACAGGCAAGGCCAGTGTTTGGAGTAATGGGACACGTCGACGCAATTGCCGACGCGGTCAACGATCGACGCGTGCTGGCCGGGCATGAGTGCGTCGATCGCTTTCCGGCACTCGGCGATGATCTCGGGGTATTTTGTGTCGCACGTGACTCTCAGGCGCCATGTTCGGGGAGAACGCGAGACGTAGCCGTCGCCGAGATACATGCCCAAGAGGTATGCGTAAGGGCGGGCGAGGAGTGCGCTGAAGCCGTGCCTGGTGCATTCGTCTGACCGTCGCACCTGCTGCGGAGCGCGGCGCCATTGGCACACAGTGCGGCGCGGAATTCCCGTTTGTCGCGATATCGCACAGTCGTTGAGGCCAGCGTTGATCAGGTGTCGGACTGATTCGTACCGCTGATGTGATCGCGTCACTGTGCCCCAACCACGGCCCAACTTATCGGCTGCCACCGACAACGCCCGGAACAATCTCACCTGTAGGATTGCCCTGCCATGCGGGCGTGATGAAATTGGCAGACATGCTGGCTTTAGGTGCCAGTGCTCGAAAGAGCGTGTGGGTTCGAGTCCCTCCGCCCGCACCAAGGGTCTCGTGGGAGACCCGGTGCAATCTCCATCCGCGCCTAGACTTGAAATCGTGGTTCGCGCTGACGGTTTGCTTGATATCGACGATTGCCTGGATGCCGACGGAAACGTCGCACTACCACCTGGCACGACACTGATATCCCTCATCGAGCGCAACATCAGGAACGTCGGGGACACCGTTGCCTATCGTTACCTGGACTTCACCACCTCCGAAGAGGGCGCCCGCATCGAGCTCACCTGGTCCCAGCTCGGGGTGCGTCTGAACGCGGTGGCCGCCACGCTGCAACGCCACATCGACCGCGGCGATCGGGTCGCCATTCTGGCCCCGCAGGGTCTGGACTACGTCGTCGGATTCTTCTCGGCCATCAAGGCCGGCGCCATCGCGGTGCCGCTCTTTGCCCCCGAGCTGCCCGGCCATGCCGAGCGTCTGGACACCGCGTTACGGGACTGCACGCCCACGGTTGTCCTGACCACGGCAGCGGTGCGCGGGGCAGTCCAGGAATTCCTCGACGGCCTCACCGAGATCCCCGCGCCGACAATCCTGGTCATCGACGAGATCCCCGACGATGCAGGGGAGACCTTCGAGTACGTGCATCTCGTGGATGACGATGTCTCACATCTGCAGTACACCTCGGGTGCCACGCGTCCGCCGGTCGGAGTGGAAATCACCCACCGCGCCGTCGGCGTCAACCTGACCCAGATGATCCTGTCGATCGATCTTCTGGACCGAAACACACACGGCTGCAGCTGGTTACCGCTGTACCACGATATGGGTCTGTCCATGATCGGCTTTCCGACGGTCTACGGTGGCCACTCCACCCTCATGTCGCCGACGGCATTCATCCGCCGCCCACAACGCTGGATCAAGGCACTTTCCGATGGATGTAAGGAAGGCCGTGTGATCACCGCCGCGCCGAACTTTGCCTATGAGTACACCGCGCAACGTGGTGTACCCAAGGCCGGCGCGGACGTGGACCTGGGCAACGTCGTGATGATCATCGGCTCCGAGCCGGTGCGTATTGACGCCATCCGTACATTCGAAAAAGCCTTTGCGCCCTTTGGATTACCACCGACCGCGTTCAAACCCTCCTACGGTATCGCCGAGGCCGTCCTGTTCATCTCGAATATCGCCCCGGATGCCGAACCCTCCGTCATCTACCTCGACCGCGAGCAGCTCGCCGAAGGCCGGGCGGTGCCAACCAGCCCCGATGCGCCCACCGCCACCATCCACGTGTCCTGTGGTCAACTGGCCCGCAGTCTCGCGGGTGTCATCGTGGATCCGGAGACGAGTAACGAGCTCCCGGACGGGAGCGTCGGTGAAATCTGGTTGCGGGGCAACAACGTTGGGCGGGGGTACTGGGGCCGCCCCGAGGATACGGCGAGCACATTCCACGCCCGGCTCGGCGAGACGCTCGCGACAAGTCATACGGACAAGGCCAATGCGGGCGGTGACTGGCTGCGCACCGGCGATATGGGCTTCTACCTGGCCGGTGAGTTGTACGTCACCGGCCGCATGGCCGACCACCTCACCGTGGATGGACGCGGCCACTATCCGCAGGACATCGAGGCCACCGTTGCCGACGCCTCGCCGATTGTCCGCCGCGGATACGTCACCGCGTTCACCATCGATAACGGTCTGGTCATCGTTGCCGAACGGGCCTCGCGCACCGCCACGGCCGACCCGCAGGAGGCCATCGACGCGATCCGTGCGGCGGCCCGCACCCAACACGGCCTGGAGCTCGCCGACGTGCGATTGCTGTCCGCGGGAGCCATCCCACGGACCACCAGCGGAAAGCTGGCGCGATGGGCCTGTCGCCGCCAGTACGTGGACGGAACCCTGGGTGTTCACGGAGATCCCAGCTAACTCATTTGCCTCATTTGTCCCACGTCAGCGAGCCCATTCGCCACGCCCCCGTCGGCCCGGTAGGTTTTCCGGGCCAGCGGCTATGACGGCCGCGCGGGCCGGGGCACAAGCGCTAGCGATGTGATGGAGGTGTGCGATGAATGACCTGACGATCGGCGAGCTGTTCGCGCACAACGACGACGTGCAGAAATCCCGCGCGGTCAGGCTGCTGGCCGCCAAGAATCTGGCGCCGTACATCACGCTCATGGAGCGTCACCTGGACCGCAGCGCGAAGGTTTCCGAGCCCCAGCTGGTGGCCAAGCTGGACCGGGACGTGGGCGCGGTCGGGCTGGGTGAGCAGTCAGGACTTGCCCTCATCAAGAGCTGGGCCAGTGACGGCTGGTTGCACCGCGCGTCGGATGGCGCTGGTCCCGACGCCGAGAACGTCTGCTCACTGACCGAGGATGCCCGCAGCGCGCTGGCCTTCGTACGCCGCCTGCGCCGCGCCGACAGCGTGGCCACCGGCGGATCCATCGCGGGTATCGCCGCGGGTCTCAAGCGGGTCGCGACCCAACTGGACGGCGACCCATCCCGCCTGCGTGCCGATATCGAAGCCCAGATCGCTGAGCTGCAGACCCTGTTGCACGCCATCGATGACGGATATCGCCCCGAACCGGACATCGTCGATCTTGAGGACGAGACCCGGGCCATCGCCTACCAGATGGAACAGGTGATCACCGACATCGTGCGTTACGGCAGCATGCAGAACGAGATCACCGCCGGACTCATCGATGCCGCGGAGGACTCCGACACCGGGTTCCGGGACCGCGCACGACGGATGTTCGCCGACTATGACGCACTCTTCGACTCCCGGGAACGGGCCTCCTACGCCGCCTTCACGCGCACCATCCAAGACCCCGATCAGCGCGCCGCCCTGCGCGGTGATATCGCTTGTGTGGCTGAGGGATTGCCCGAGCTCGATCCGGGGCTGCGTGACGTCATGAAGAACTTCTTCAAACTGGTGTCGCAACAGGTCGCAGAGGTCTCCCGCATCGAACAGCGCTGCGCACAGCGCATCCGGCGATTCTTTGCCGCCGGCACCACGGAGCAGGCGCGCGGCCGCGCGCGACAGCTCAACGACGCACTGGCCGCCGGGCACGCCCTGCTCAAGGTGTCCACCGCGGACTCGCTGATTGACGCCGAGCTACCGATCGGCCGCTCGGCCGCGGCCGCCATTGGCGCTCTCTCGTTCACCATCAAGGACACCGCCCCGCCGGTGCTGGCGCAGGATGCGCCATCGGGGCTACTCGATTTGAGCGGATTCTCGGCGCTGGCCACTCAGGTGGATATGGCCTCATTAGCCGAAACCGTGAACAACGCCGTGGCCAAGGGGCCGGTGTCGTTGCCCGACATGATCTCTCACGTCGAAGCGCCGTACCTGGGTGATGTCATCGTGTTGTGGTCGCTTGCCCTCAAGCAGGACAGCACTGCCGACCGTGAATCGGTAAGAGTGAAGTTCCGGTCCCTCGACGGGCAGGACCGGGTGATGGAGGTGCCGCAGTTGATGTTCCGTGAACCAGTGCTGGCGAGTGTCGAGGAAGAAATATGAGCGCCGTGACCACAGGTTCCCCCTTGGGAAACATCAACTTCGATGATCTCCCCGGTGTGGAGCCCGATGCTTCGGCGCCAAGAATCGTCAAGGGGCCGCGGTTCGACGGCGATACCAGCGAGCTGCCGGACAAGGCGTGCTGGGCGCTGCAGAACCTGGTGGCTCGGCGTTATCTGAGCAAGGATGGCCAGCCCGAGCTGTGGGCATCGATGATCGAGCACCGCAAGGTGTTGGCCTCGCGCCTGTCCGAATTGGACCTACGGCTGCGGGTTTTCGACGATCTTGAGGTCGCGTACGCCGAGCCGGCTCCGTTGGAGAATCCCAGCGCGTACGGTGCTCGGGTGTTGCGCCGGGAACCCCTGGGTACCTACGCGTCGATCGTGGCGCTGCACCTGGCCAAGATCGCACGGACCGCACACGACGAGCATGTATTGGTGAGCCGCGACGATATCCACGAGCTCTTCGCCAACGTCAGCCACGATATCGACCGCGATGAAGCGATGCTGCGCGATCGTGTCGACGAGGCCATCAAACGCCTGTCCAAGGCCGAGATCCTGCAACGCACCCGCGATGACGAGCACAGCTACACCATCAGCCCCGTCATCAACGCGCTGATGTCCGCACAGATGATCGAGGCGTTGCAACGCCAGTACGAGCAGCTTCAGCGCGGCGGTACCGCCCCGGAAGACTCCACCGACGAAGAAGATGGCGATACCGATGACGATGAATGACGACCTGAATGGCAGGCCGAGTGGCGCAGCCACCCAGCAGTTCTGGCTGTCTCGACTGCAGGTCATCAACTGGGGTGTCTTCGACGGGTACCACAGCATTGAGTTCAGCCGCCGCGGCACGCTGATCACCGGCTCCTCCGGCAGTGGGAAATCTTCTCTGCTGGACGCGATCTCGCTGGCATTTCTGTCGTCAAACCGCCGTAACTTCAACGCATCCAGTGATACCACCGCCGCGGGCTCCAATATGGGCAAGCGCACCGTCGACAAGTACGTGCGCGGTCTGTGGGGTGAGCTGAAGAACCCGGGGGAGCGGCCCAAGCAGATGTTCCTGCGCGGTAAGGGCGGGGCGTGGTCGGCGATCGCGGTCACGTATGCGGGTACCGATGGCCGGGTAATCACCGGTCTGGTACTCAAATGGCTTGCTCCGGGCTCAGATTCGGACTCCTCGAGTCGCTACTACCTGATTGACGCCGACGCCGATATCCGAGACCTGTGCAATGCCTGGGCGAGTAGGGGATATTCCGCCGCAGTCTTCGAAGGCGCGGGCTGGCGTGGCCACAAGAGTGAACGCTGGTACCTGGAACAGCTATACGCCGCCGTTGGTATTCAGGGCTCGTCGGCCGCGCAGCAGCTGCTGGGCAAGGCCAAGTCGCTCAAGAGCGTTGGTGGCCTGGAACAGTTCGTGCGCGAATACATGCTCGACGAGCCGGAGTCCATGGCCGCGATCTCCGAGGCGCTGGGTCAGATCACCCCGTTGGTCGACGCGCGTGCCGCGCTCGCGGTCGCACAGCGCCAGCGGCAGACCCTGGGCGACATCGAACAGATCCAGCAGACGTACGCCAGCGATGCCGCACAGCTGGCCACCGTCGACGTCGTGGACCACCACACCGTGCGCGACTATGTAGACCAGCAGCGGCTTGCGCTGGCGGGACCCGAGATCGATCTGCTGGACACTGAGATCACCCGGCTCGGCGGTGAATGCGACGAAATCCAGTCGCGCCAGGACATTCTCACCGGTGAACGGGACAAGCTGCTCGGCCGGATCGCCGCCGCCGACAGCAACCTGGCACCGCTCAAGAGCGAGCTGGCTCATGCCCGTGCCCGTGCCGAGGAGGTATCGCGCCGGCGCACCGCCTACGACAGCGCGCTAGGTGACCTTGGGCACGACGAGGACGTCGAATCGGCCGAGGAATTTGAAGCCATGCGGGTGGAGAGCCTGCGTGCGGTTACTCGGATCAACGCGGAGCTCGAAGCCGGACATGACGCCTACGTGATGGCCGCCGGTGCACTGTCGACGGCGCGCGATCAACTGCGGGCAGCGTCCACCGAGCTCAAGCGCGTCGAGCATCTGGGAACCCCGGTGCCTCCCGACGAGGACCGCATGCGTGGCGAAATCGCAGCAGCACTGGGCCTTACCGCCAAGGAACTGCCCTATGTCTGTGAACTGATGGATCTGCGTCCGGGCCAGGAGCGGTGGCGCAAATCCGTCGAGAAGGTGCTGCGATCCACCGGCTTGTGCCTGCTGGTACCCGACCAGCACCACCGGCAGGTACTGCGATACGTCAATGAGCACCCGATGCGCGGCTACCTACAAATGGAACGAGTGATCCCGTCGGGCTCGCCTCGACGCGCCGAACCCGGCACGCTCGCCGACTGCCTGCGCCTCACCAACCCGAATCACGAATGCGCCGGTGCCGCCATGAATCTGGTCGCCGGCGTGGGCGATTACGTGTTGGTAGATACCCCCGACGAGTTCAGTAAGCACCGCCGTGCCGTCACTGATCAGGGTCTGCGCAAGGACGGCGACCGGCGCGCGGTCAAGGATGACCGGCGCGAACTGCGTGCGTCGCAGTACATCTATCAGGGCAATGCCGGTGACAAGCGCGCGGCGCTCTCCGATGACGTGGTCGAGGCTCAGCAGGCCGTCGGTGACGCCGAGAAGTTCATCGGCGAAATGGATACCAAGCGCGAGGAACTGCGCTCCGAAGTGGTGCGGTGGTCCAAACTGCACAGCCAGTACGAGTATTGGAGCCAGATCGATACGGATTCGGCGGAAGCCGCCGTGGCACGGCTGCAAGACCAATACGAGACGATGCTGGAGGCCAACCCCGACCTCACCAGTCTGCAACAACAGGCCGATTCGTATCTCGACGAGATCAAGAAGCTCTCGGAGCGTATTGGTGCGTTGAGAAGGCAAGAATCTGAACATGATTCGCGTCGAACCCGGCTCCTGGATCTGATGGACAACCTGAATCCGCGCGAGGTGGGTGGGCACACCCGATCCGGTATCGAAACGTATGTTCCGCAGCTCTCGTCAAGCCTGGACGTGCTGGAGCCGGACTCCTACCGGCTGGAGCTGTGGCGTCAGATCGAGAAGGACCAGTCGGTGCTGCGCGAGAGCGTCACCCGCTCGCGAAACGAGCTCAACCGAATCCTCAACGCTTACGACCGGGACTTCCCGGACTCGATTCCCAATGACAGTGAGAACTTCGACGAGAAGATCCACGACTATGTCGCCTTGTGCCGCCGGATCGACGAGCGTGACCTGCCCGCCGCCTACGAGCGGATGCTGCGGCTGATTACCGAGCAGGCACCCACCGCGGTGCTGCGGCTGCACCAGCTCGCGGAGGAGGAGGCGCACCGCATCACCGACCAGATCGACCGGGTAAACAGCGGTTTGGGTTCGGTGGAGTTCAACCGTGGGACGCGCTTGACCCTGCGTGCCGAGCCCAAGGCACTTGAGGCGGTGGGAGAGCTCAACGAGCGGGCCCGGCGCATCTCCGGACGCGCGGTCGCAGTTTCGATGGGAGACGAGAAGGCCATCCACGACCAGTACCAAGACATTCTGCAGTTGCGGAATCTGCTGGCCGCCGAGACTCCTGAGGCCCGACAGTGGACGCGCGACGCGTTGGATGTACGCAACCGCTTCGTGTTGTACTGCGAGGAGCGCGATGCCACGAGCGGCGAAGCGATCCGCACCTACAGTAATGCGGGCGCGAATTCCGGTGGGGAACAAGAGAAGCTGATGGCGTTCTGCCTCGCGGGTGCATTGAGCTTCAACCTGGCCAACCCCGAGACGGGGGATAACCGGCCGGTGTTCGCCCAGCTGATGCTCGACGAGGCGTTCTCGAAGTCCGACCCGCAGTTCGCGCAGCAGGCGCTGTCGGCATTCCGTAAGTTCGGGTTCCAGCTGGTGATCGTTGCCACCGTGCAGAACACCACGACCATTCAGCCCTATATCGACAGCGTGGTCATGGTGTCCAAGCCCGACGGTCCGGGTGTGCGGCCTGTGGCCTCGACACGCACCGTGCCCATCGGGGAGCTCGGCGACGTGCGCAAGGCAGTGGCCGCGCGCTAGCGGCCCACGAACTCGGCGGTAGTGCGGGTCAGGAATGCCTGCACGCCCAGGGCGGCGTCCTCCGTGGTGAACAGCTCGCGGATGGTGGGTACAAGCTGTGCCTCGGCAGCGGCCTCGCCCTCGGCTAGCGCCAACCGGGCATTGCGCAAGGTGGCTTGCACGCCCAGCGGTGCCTGGCGCGCGATGGTGTGGGCGATGGCGATCGCCTTGTCGACATGCTCGCCGACGGGCACGACCTCCTGCACGATCCCGATACGATGCGCTTCAGCGGCGTCGAAGGGCTCTGCGGTCAGCATCCACCGCATTGCGTTACCCCAACCGGCAGTACGCGGGAAGCGAATGGTGGCACCACCGAACGGGTAGATGCCACGGTTGATTTCGAGCTGTGCGAACGTCGCGGTCTCGTCCGCGATCACGATATCGGCGGCGAGCGCGAGCTCGATGCCCAGCGTGAGCACCTTGCCGTGCACGGCGACGACAAGTGGCTTGGACAAATGCGTACCGTCCACCTGCCACGGGTTGATTCCGTTTTCGGCAGTCAATGACGCGCCGTTCTGAATCTCGGCCGCCACGCTGGCCAGATCGAGGCCGGCGGTGAACATCGTCCCTTCCCCGTACAGGACCGCGGCCCGCAGCTCGGCATCCGCGTCGAATTCGCCGAATGCCCGTGACAGCTCCTGGAGCATCGCCTTGTCGAACGCGTTGCGCTTGGCGGGCCGGTTCAGGCCGATTACCAGGACGTATCCGTCGCGCCGGATGCTCAGGGTTTCGTACTCAGACATTGACTTCTCCGTCTCGGTAGCGAACTATGTAGAGCAGCATACATAGCCTCGTGCCCCTCGGGAAGGACGACGATTGAGCACCCCGCGTGAACGAATGGTGGCCTCGGCCGCCCTGCTGATTCGCGAGCGTGGTGCCCACGCGACGGCCATCTCCGACGTACTCGAACACAGCGGCGCGCCGCGCGGCTCGGCATATCACTACTTTCCCGGTGGGCGTACTCAGTTACTCGGCGAGGCAGTGGATCTGGCCGGGGACTACATCGCCGGAATGATCGATGCCACACCCTCGGGGGTAGAGGCTCTGGACACGCTTGTCGCGTCCTATCGGAAGCAATTGGTGCGGAGCGACTTCCGTGCGGGATGCCCCGTGGTGGCCGTCGCTGTCGAGGCGGGGGATCCGGAGAGTCCGGCAAGTAATCAGAAGCTCATCGAGCACTCGGCGGCCGTCTTCCAGCGGTGGATCGGCCTCATCGCAGACAAGCTGGCAGGTGCAGGCGTCGCCCGTGCGCGCGCCGACGAGCTGGCGATGCTGATGACAACGTCCTTGGAGGGGGCCATCATCGTCGCGCGATCGATCCATGACATCACACCAATCGATGTGGTGCATAAGCAATTACGCACGCTGATCGAGGAGGCTTTGTCATGACCACCACCAATTGGCTGCCCACCGCCTGCATCCTGTGCGAGTGCAACTGCGGCATCGTTGTGCAGACCGAGGGGCGAACACTCGCCAAGATCCGCGGCGACAAGGACCACCCGGGCTCCCAGGGGTACACGTGTAACAAGGCATTGCGCCTGGATCACTACCAGAACAATGCCAACCGACTGACCTCGCCCATGCGGCGCCGCCCCGACGGCACCTATGAGGAAATCGACTGGGATACGGCGATCGTCGAGATCGCCGAGGGCTTCAAGCACATCCGTGACAGCTATGGCGGCGACAAGATCTTCTACTACGGCGGCGGCGGTCAGGGCAATCACCTGGGCGGGGCCTACAGTGGCGCCTTCCTCAAGGCCATCGGGTCCAAGTACCGCTCGAATGCACTGGCGCAGGAGAAGACGGGCGAGGCCTGGATCGACAAGAATCTCTATGGCGGGCACACCCGTGGTGAGTTCGAGCACGCCGAGGTGTCGGTCTTCGTCGGGAAGAACCCATGGATGTCGCAGAGCTTTCCGCGGGCGAGGGTGGTGCTCAACGAGATCGCCAAGGATCCGCGGCGTTCGATGATCGTCATCGACCCGGTGATCACCGATACCGCCAAGATGGCCGACTTTCACCTGCGGGTACGCCCCGGTGCCGACGCCTGGTGTCTTGCGGCGCTCGCCGCGGTATTGGTGCAGGAGAGCCTCTGTGATGAGGCATTTCTCGCCGAGCACGTCACCGGCACCGAGGAGGTCCGGGATGCGCTGCGTACGGTACCGATCAGCGACTACGCCCAGCGCTGCGGTGTGGCGGAGGACCTCATTCGACGGGCAGCCCGCCGTGTTGCCGCCGCCGAGAGCGTGGCGGTCTTCGAAGACCTCGGGATTCAGCAGGCCCCCAACAGCACCCTGAGTTCCTACCTCAACAAGATGCTGTGGATCCTTACCGGAAGCTTCGCCAAACGCGGTGGTCAGCATCTGCATTCGTGGATGGCACCGCTCATGGGCGGGTTCTTCGGCAACACCCCGGTGACCGGAGCCCGGATCATTGGCGGCCTGGTGCCCTCCAATGTGATCCCCGAAGAGATCCTCACCGATCATCCCGACCGGTTCCGCGCGATGATCGTCGAAAGTAGTAATCCCGCACACTCCCTGGCGGATTCGGCGCGGTGCAAGGAGGCGTTCCAGGCGTTGGAGCTCCTGGTGGTCGTCGATGTGGCGATGACGGAGACGGCCCGTCTCGCCCACTACGTACTCCCGGCCGCCACCCAGTTCGAGAAGGTGGAGGCGACCTTCTTCAACCTGGAGTTTCCGCACAACATTTTTCAGCTTCGGCACCCACTGTTCGAGCCCGAGCCCGGAACGTTGCCCGAGCCCGAGATCTGGGCGCGATTGGTCCGAGCGCTGGGAGTGGTCGACGACGCAGAGCTGCAGCCGCTGCGCGAAGCCGCCGCACAGGGTCAGGATGCCTACCTACAGGCGTTCTTCGCGGTGTTGGCCAATCCGGTACTCGGTCCGCTGGCGCCGTATGTCCTGTACGAAACCCTCGGCCCGACTCTGCCCAAGGGGTTGGAGGGTGCCGCCGCGCTGTGGGGGCTGGCGCAGAAGGCGATGATGACTTACCCACAGGCGGTGGCGCGAGCCGGTCACCCGGATGGCAACGCGCTCTTCGACGCCATCGTGAACAGCCCGTCCGGAGTGACCTTCACGATTCATGAGTACGAAGACGACTTCGCACTCATCACGCACGCGGACCGCAAGATTGCCCTTGCGATCCCCGAAATGCTGGATGAAATACGAGGATTGGCATCCCGTCCGACGCAGCTGACGACACCGGAGTTTCCGATCGTGCTGTCGGCGGGAGAGCGGCGGGCGTACACCGCCAACGACATTCTGCGTGATCCGTCCTGGCGTAAACGTGACCAGCAGGGCGCGCTACGGATAAGCCAGGAGGACGCGCAGCAGCTCGGCATCGCCGACGGCGACCGAGTCCGCATCGCCACCGCGGCGGGTAGTGCGGAGGCCACCGTCGAGATCAGCGACATGATGCAGGCCGGTCACGCCTCACTCCCGAACGGGTTCGGTCTCGATTACACCGACGAGTCCGGCGAAACGCACGTGCCGGGTGTGGCGCCGAACGCGCTGACCTCGTCGGCCTGGCGCGATGAATATGCGGGCACCCCATGGCATAAGCATGTTCCCGCGCGTTTAGAGACACTGACCGCTGCCGTCTAGCGCACGCGGGCGAGGTACGTGCGCAGGGTCTCCTCGGACTCGGTCATGACGCCGATGTACCCGTCCGGGCGCACCAAGACGAGTGTCGACTCCGTGACGTCGTAATCGGTTGACGGCGTGATCCGCGCGACGCGCACATCGTCGATGTCGATGGTCCGATCGTCGACCGTGAGCACGGTGAAGTGTGTCCCGCGCAAGACGTCGAATAGCCGATGGCCTTCCCGCAGCAGTGCATCCGGTGCGCGGTCGCCGGCACGTAGTGCCCCGGGAACGGAACGGTCGTCGACGGCCAATGATCTACCGCGATACGTGATGTCCATCTGATGTAGTTGTGGCGCAGGGTCATCTGAGGGCTCGAAGTTGCGGTGATGCAGATCTGTACTGAGCCCCAGCACCGATGCGGCCACGGGCATTCGTTCCTCTTCATAGGTGTCCAGCAGCTGCGCCGGGGCGCCTGTGAAGACCGCCGCCAGCTTCCAGCCCAAGTTGTAGGCATCCTGCACGCTGGTGTTCAGGCCCTGCCCGCCTGCCGAAGAATGCACGTGAGCGGCATCTCCGGCCAGGAATACCCGGCCCTCTCGGAACCTGTCCACCATCCGCGCGTTCACCCGATACAGGGATATCCACCGGAGGTCGCGCAGCACAATGTCTTCGCGTCCGGACCGCTGGACCAGAAGGGTCTGCACTGCCTCTAGGGTCAGGGGAGGAACATCGTCGGCGGCCATGCTCGCGACGAACTGATAGTGATCACTGCCCGGCAAGTTCCATAGCGAGAAGCGTTCCGTCACCTGACCGCCGCGTGTCAACACGTGACAGAACGTGCCGTCCAACCCCTCGGCCCGTACATCGCCGATCAGTGTCCGTTCACTCTCGAAGGTCTCGCCGGCGAAACCGACACCGAGAACCTTGCGTATGGTGCTGCGCCCGCCGTCGGTGCCGACGAGGTATGCGGCACGTATCCGATCGGGACTCCCGCCCCGGGATACCGTAACGGTCACTCCGCCGGCATCTTGCTCGAAACCTGTTACTTCACAGCAGAATTCCACATCTGTGCCGAGTTCACGCAATCGGCAGAGCAGGATCTCGTCGGTCCGCCATTGCGGCACCATCCAAAACCCCGAGTAGGGAACTCCCGGTCCCGACGGGATATGCGAACCCAGCATCTCCAGAAGTGTTCGCTCGGCGACAATCTCGCGTCCGGCGTAGATACGAAATGACGGCATCGCCATACCGCCGTGCCTGATCGCCTCCGAAACACCCAGATCGTCGAACACCTCCTGGGTACGCGGTGACAACCCCTTGCCGCGGGAGCCCGGAAATAGGCCGGGCGCCTTGTCCAATACCCGGCACGGGACACCGCGACGTGCCAATTCGCAGGCCAGCGTCAAGCCGGTGGGGCCCGCGCCGGCGATTACCACGGTCATGAAATCGCGCTCCGAATAAGCACGATCAGCACATCGTCGACGAGTCGATGGATGAATGCGTCATCGACTGCCTTCACGGTCAATCGGTGCGTGAGCATTGCCTCGGCGACATCGTGAACCAGCTCGCGGTCAACCCCCGGGGATATCTCACCGCGTGCGATCGACCGCGATAGGGGAGCGTCGAAGGGGGAGAGGCCCGGATCGGCGAGGTGCCGGTTGATGGCGTCGGCCAGCTCCGCGTCGTGTTCCATCGCGCGGATGAGATCCCCATACAGATTCGGTGGAACCGATTCTGTTTTGCGGCGCACCATGGTCAGCGTTGCGACAAGATCGCCTCGTAGCGAGCCGGTATCGGGAACCTGTTCGTTGTAGCCCGCGTCGTGCGCATCGAGCGCGGCCTTCACCAGCTCTGCCTTGTTTCTCCATCTGCGGTAGATGGTCGTCTTGCTGGCATGTGCCTGTGCCGCAACGGAATCTATGGTGAATCGTTCGTATCCGTCACGGGCTAACACTCGCAAGGCGGTATCGAGTATTGCCGTGGTGCGTGCTTCGCCACGTGGAACCATGACTTAAGTGTACGTTATTCGTACACTTAAGTCATTTCTTGAGCGTCACTCGTGGACCGTGGACGGTTGTTTTCGGACGGTGGCATCCACGACGTTATTGCGTGCGGTGACACTGCTCGCGATGCTTGTGGTGGGCAAGATTCGCGGGAAGGTAGCACGTCGGTAGGCGGGACCGGACCCCAACGGAGACCGTTGACACCCAAGGTGATTGGGCGTGTGGTCAAGGTGTCTGCGGCGATTCAGGTGCTCGCGCAGGAACTGTTGTTCCCGGCGCTTGACGAGGCGTGACTACTGGTACAGATACACGCTTTCGGCGGCGCACGGCGGCCGGTCCTTGCCCTCGATCTCGTACTTGATGCCATAGGTGGCCTCGACGGTGCCCTTATCGCGCAACTTAGCCGACAGCAGCGTGACGTGTCCGCGAACCCGCGCGCCCACGTGCAACGGCGCCGGGAACCGCACCTTGTTCACGCCGTAATTGAGCACCGCGTCGTATGACGCGATCTCAAGCACTTCGTCCAGAAATGCTGGAGCAAGCGCGAGCGTCAGGTATCCGTGCACGATGGTTCCGCCGAACGGGCCGGCCTTGGCGCGTTCGGTATCGGTGTGGATCCACTGTCGGTCACCGGTCGCGTCCGCGAACTCGTTGACCTGTTCCTGGGTGATCTGAACCCAACTGCTGGTACCCAATTCGACTCTGCCCAGGGACAGCAGCTCCTGTGGTGTTGCCAGCTTGGTGGACATACCGCGCACTCCTCTTCGGGTCGTGGTGCCTGATCGCATTACCGACTTGTCGTGTCGACTGGACCCTTCTTACCCGAGATCGCATGGCTGCCACGGGACAATGCCGAAATCCGGGGGAGCGCTGGATGCGGGTAATGTTTGCCAACATGAGGTGGTTGGTACCGCTGCTGGTCGGGTCGTTGCTCGCGGTAACAGGCTGCCAACGTGGAGTTGACGGAGAGGCAACGGCGGATAGGGGATCCGTATCGGCGGGGCCGATCCAGCCTGCTCAGCTCGATCAACTCCTCACTCCGGCGCAATCGTTGAGCGTGACGCCAGGAAAGCTGCTGTTCGAAACCGATATGCAGTCGATTCTGTGGATCGGTGCCGATCCCGCTGAATGCCAGGGGGTCGTCGGATACGGCCGTTATCCGCTCTTCCCCACGAATTACACGGGGCGAGAAGCCCGGACGCAGACCGATAACCAATACCCGAACCAGCATCAGATCCTGGAGGTATCGGCCACGTACCCCGGCGATTTTCAGGCGGCGCGGTTCCTCGAATCGGTGCGCGTGACCGTGTCCAAGTGTCAGCTTCCGGTCGCCGCCTGGGGCGATGACCAGAAACGCCATACGGTAACGCCCGGTCCAGTGGTTCCTGGTTCGCCGGACATGGTCCGTTGGTCGACGAATCTCAATGGTGATCAATGGATTTGCGAGTTCACGGTGATCGCCAAGGCGAATGTGATCGCGCAGCTGGTCACCTGCTCGGCGGATCGGTCGATCGACAACAAGACGCTCTCGAACGATCGACTCGCGAAAATCGAGGAGCTGCTCAACTCCAAGGTCTGAGCAGCCGGTCAGGATGCCTCGCGTGCCGCGATGTCCAGGGAGAGCAGGTGCTCGGCCCGCTCGATGATGGCATCGACGGTGAAGTCGAAGTGGGCATCGGAGATGGTCGCGATGGAATGGCCGCGGGACGCCAGATCATGCAGGGTGGGGGCGAGCGTGGCGTTCGGCACCAGGCTGCGGGCCCCTCCCGACGCGGGCATGACGGTATCCATGTGTTCAAGCACCACGATGCCCCGAATATGCAAGGACAGAGCGAAATACACATCTAGCGCGTTGTCCGGGCTGAAGCCGACACCGATCAGGGTTTGGACAAGCGATTCCAGGTTTTGAATGCTTGCCTGTAATGCCTCGGTGCTGAGCTCGCTGGTGCGCATCAGGATGAGCTCGACAAGCACTGGGCGTTCCCGGAATGCCTCGCGCATCCGGCGCGTATGGCTGCGCAGGGCGTCCTGCCAGGTTTCGTCGCCAATGAAGGGCGCAGCGAAGTGATACTGCTTGGTGGCACGGTCAGTCATCGCGTCGAGAAGCTCGCCCTTTTTGCGGAAGTACCAGTAGATACTGGTGACACCAACATCGAGATGCTTCGCTAGCAGCGGCATGCTCAGCCCACAGATCCCTATTTCCTCGGCGAGCTCGAAGGCTCCGGCGATGATGTCCTCGGCGGTGATGGAGCCGCGGCGCCGTCGTTCCCGCTTAGGGCTTTGTGTGCTGGTTGTCCTGGCCTCGCGGCCGGCACCGGCATGTCGCATGTGTAATCCTCGTCGTCCCCCGTTGCGTCGATCTGCCCCGCCCTATGGACAAAAAGCCCTGATAGCAAGTTGGCAGGATACCGCAGGGACCTGAGAGAGCGGTCGGCTCCCCGGCACGCACAGTTCGCTGAGTCGATGATGTCCGGTCCGCCTCGGGGATTTGCGCAGCGCAGTCTCAGGTGTTGGTGGCGTCGCAGTGGCCCCGCCCCACCACGTTGTCGATCTGGTAATACCTCTGTGCGGTGTGGCGACGTGCGGGCACCATTGACACGCGCAGCTGGCGGTATCGAGAAGGGTGTGGCGATGGCAATCGACGGGGATATCGACAGCGATATCGAAAAGGGTCCGGTACCGGACGCGAACGAAGCGGCATCGGACGCCAAGGAACCGGCACCGGACGCGGCGGAACTGACGCCACAGAAGACGCGTTGGTGGGTACGGCGCTACACCTTCACGGGCACTGCGGTGGGCCTGGCCTTCCTCTGGCTGTCGATGACCCCGTCGCTGCTTCCGCGTGGGCCGCTGTTCCAGGCCCTGGTCAGTGGGGGCTCGGGTGCCATCGGCTACGCACTCGGTGTCCTGTCGGTGTGGCTGGTGCGGTACATGCGGTCGAAGGATTCGAGTCCGAAGGCGCCTCGCATCGCGTGGTGGGTCCTCATCGTGGTCGGAATCATCGGCACCGCCGCGATGATCGTGTGGTTCCACTTCTGGCAAGACCGTGTGCGTGACCTCATGGGTGTGCCGAGGCTGAGTTTCTGGGCGCACCCGCAGACCGCCGTGCTGTCGGTCATCGTTTTGTTCATCCTGGTCGAGATCGGACAGCAGATCCGCCGGCTGATTCTGTTCCTGATCGAACGGCTCAACCGCGTGGCCCCCAAACGTGTCTCGGCTGTGGTCGCGGTCACGCTAGTGGTGGTTCTTGCCATGGCACTCGTCAACGGCGTTGTCGTCAGAGTGGCAATGGATTTCTTGAACAACACCTTCTCGGCGGTCAACAACGAGGAGAACCCGGACAATCCCGCGCCGACGACATCGCTGCGTTCGGGCGGCCCGGGCTCGCTGGTCTCCTGGGCATCGTTGGGTAATCAAGGCCGTGCCTTCATCGGCGGCGGTGCCACCACTAAGGAACTCTCGGCGTTCAACAAGGCTTCGGCGACCGAACCGATTCGGGCGTATGCGGGCCTGGAATCTGCCGATGGAATCAAGGCGACGGCCGAGCTCGCGGCCCGTGAACTGGAACGCGAGGGTGGCCTTCACCGCAAGGTGGTGGCGGTCGCCACGACGACGGGGACCGGCTGGATCAACCAAGCCGAGGCGGACGCACTCGAATACATGTACAACGGCGACACCGCCATCGTCAGCATGCAGTACTCATTTCTGCCCAGCTGGCTCTCGTTCCTGGTGGACAAGGAGAACGCACGTCAGGCGGGGCAAGCATTGTTCGAGGCCGTTTCCGCGCGGGTACGGGCCATGCCGGAGGGGGTGCGGCCCAAGCTTGTGGTGTTCGGGGAGAGCCTCGGATCGTTCGGCGGCGAGGCACCGTTCCTGTCGGTGAACAACATCGTGGCGCGCACGGACGGTGCACTGTTCTCCGGCCCGACCTTCAACAACTCCATGTGGCTGGAGGCCACGCACAACCGGGACGACGGATCGCCGGAGGTGCTGCCCATCTACGACAACGGAAGAAACGTTCGATTCGTTTCGCGCCCAGAGGATCTCAAACGACCCGCCGATACGTGGGCGCGTCCTCGCATCGTGTATCTGCAGCACGCATCGGATCCGATCGCCTGGTGGAATACTGACCTCATCTTGAGCAAGCCCGACTGGCTGCGCGAGCCCCGCGGCTACGACGTGCTGCCGAGCATGGAATGGATACCGTTCGTGACGTTCCTGCAGGTTTCTGCCGATATGGCGGTCGCGGTCAACGTCCCCGATGGGCATGGCCACGTCTACGTTCGGGCGGTCGCCAACGCGTGGGCAGACATCCTGCAGCCACCGGGATGGACAGCGGAGAAGACCGAACGGCTGCGGCCACTGCTGCACTCAGGGGCGTAGCGGGCCGACCCCAGGTGCACTCAGGGGCGTTGCGGGCCGACCTCAGGTGCACTCAGGGGCGTTGCGGGCCGACCCCCAGAGCGGTTGTTCCGTACGGTGGCTGGGTGAACCACACGCTGGGGGCGAGTAACTACGTGACCACTTCCGACGGGCGCGCGTTGCATTACATGGTCGCCGGAACGGGTGACCCGACCGTGGTCTTCGAGTCAGGAATGGGCTTTTCGCGGTCGGCGTGGGGACTCGTGCAACCCCTTGTCGCCCAGCGTTTTCGGTCGGTGGTCTATGACCGTGCGAACTTGGGGCGCAGCGACGATGATCATCAGCCGCGCACGCTGGAACGGATCACCGAGGACCTCGATGCCCTACTGACGGCACTCGGTTCGGGCCCCTATGTCCTGGTGGGCCACAGCTATGGCGGAACCATCGCACTGGCCTCGACAGTGGCCGATCCATCACGCATCGCGGGCATCGTTCTCGTCGATCACTCCGACGAGAACCTGGATGCCTACTACCGCCCGGCTTCGCCGGGCATGCGGCTCCTGGGCGTGATCCATCGTGCGGCGCTCGATGCGATGGGACGGGTCGGTCTGCTGCCGTATCTCGTTCGCCGCATGATGCCCCGGATGCCACGTGACGTCGTCGATGACATCACGTCCGAAGATCTCACGTGGCGGGCCGGGCGTGCCGCCAACGAGGAAGACCGACGCTTTGTCGCCGGGGTGACCAGGTTGCGCGATAACCCGCCGGTGATCAACGGAATCCCCATCACCGTCATATCGGGAGCCCGTGCGGAGTTTCTCAATGAGGAGACACGGTCCGAGCTGAACGCGGCCCACCAGGCGACGGCGCATCGGCTTGGCGCGCGTCACGTGGTGGCCCGCAAATCCGGTCATCAGATCGTCCTCTCCGAACCGCGATTGATCGCCGACGAGGTGTTTCGGATGGCGGACAGTTAGATGCCACTGTGCCGTATGTGACACGCGTGGCTGCCGTGCTTATTGAGGTAGCTGTCGTAATCTGAGGCTTGAGTTCTTCAAAGTCTGCGGAACGGCCTTGTGAGGTAGCAGTGGTGTCAATATCCCGTCGGGATGTCCTCAAATACGCCGCTGCCATGCCAGCCGCGGCGATGCTGGGTGGTGCCGTCTCCTCCGCATTAGCGGCTCCACAGGCCAACGCCGCCTCGCTGGGGACACTTATCGATTACGCCGGCGGAGTACCGACTCCCGAGTCGATCAAGGCCGCAGGGCATCTGGGCGCCATTCGGTACGTCTCCGATCCGCGCAGCCCGGGGCTGTCGGCGGGTAAACCCATCAAGCTCGCTGAAGCGCGCGATCTGTATCGGGCCGGTTTGAAGATCGTCTCCAACTACCAGTACGGCAAGCAGGACACCGCCGATTGGCTTGGTGGCCAGGAGGCCGGGATCAAACACGCGCAGCGTGGTTGGCAGCTGCATGTCGCGGCCGGCGGCTCCTACAACGTGCCGATCTACGTCTCGATCGACGACAACCCGACGCCCGAGCAGTACAAGAATCAGGTGGCGCCCTACCTGAGGGCCTGGGAATCGGTGGTGGGGCATGCCCGTACCGGGCTGTACGGCAACTCCAAGACCATCGATTGGGCGCTGCAGGACGGGCTGTGCTCGTATTTCTGGCAGCACAACTGGGGAAGTCCCAAGGGCTTCGTTCACCCCGAGGCGCACTTGCACCAGTTCGAGATCGACAAGCGCCAAGTCGGCGGAATCGGCGTCGATCTCAACGACATTCTCAAGCCCGGCTTCGGGCAGTGGGTCTAACACCGGTCTGAGCGCAGACCTCGCCAGCGCCGCCGCCCCTCCCACGTCGATGGCAACGCCCTTGCAGTAGCCCGCGCCTCAATTCCACATCATGCGATATGGCCACTTACCTCGACCGCGATTGAGCCCAGCGAATACGTCGGTGAACTTGTGGGCGGTATCCCGCAGCCATAGCGCGCCGCCAGCGAGACGGCCGATGTCCTTCACGGTGTACTGAAACCGGATGGGGGACCACGGAACCACCACGCCGAGCGATTCGTGGTCCGGCGGTAGTGGGATGTCGACATTGTTCCCGACATCGCGGGATAGTAGCGAGGTTCCTGCGTTCGGAGGCGTAGCTGGACAATCATCAGCAGTCACACACGTCACAGAAGTTGGAACCGCTCTGCAATGTCAGCAAACATATGGCACGAATTCTGAGAATTCATGGTCTGGATGGCGTTGTCGCGGCAGTTCGATGCGACACGCGCGAACACCGCCGGTGCTATCGAAATCATACATAACGATTCGATAACAATCGATGTCTGATCTGCGATGTTGTACCTACTCGACCGTAACCACCTGCATGCAGCGCGTTTGATTCGGCGGTCAGTTGCCAGCGCGTGGCCTGCTGTTACGTAAGCGGTGGTTACTCTCGCGTAGAACTCGGCAGTAACTATTACGCCAGAAGAAATCGCCACCCCTCTTATGACACTCTTAAATCCAGACCTGCGGTGATGGTGCAGATGCACGTGCCTCAACGCCCCTGATCGACAAGGACGACGACACGGGTGCGGCTGGATTCACGACTGACGGAAAGACGGGTAGCGGCGACGTGACGATCAACGAATACGACAAGGTGACCAGCGCTGAGGATCCCGACGCGAGTGGCGCGGTCGACCCGGGCCCTAGTGCGGGACCCGCGCTGATCGACCGTCTGGAGTCCGGTGAGCCCTACGCAGTGGCCTTCGGGGGTCAAGGCAGCGACTGGCTGGAGTCACTCGCGGAGCTGGCGGCTTCGGCCGGTATCGAATCAGAGCTGGCCACCCTCGCTGGTGAGGCCGAGCTGCGTCTGGAGCCCGTCGCCAAAGAACTCGTGGTCGTACGCCCGGTCGGCTTCACCCCGCTCACCTGGGTGCGTGCACTGACCGCTGAGGAGCCCGTACCCGCCGCCGCGCAGCTGACCTCGGCTGCGGTCTCGATGCCCGGTGTACTGCTGGCGCAGCTGGCCGCCGTTCGCGCGCTGAAGATCCAGGGCCTCGATGTGGCCCAGCTGCCGCCGGTCGCTGTCATCGGGCACTCACAGGGTGTACTGGCCGTCGAGGCACTCAAGGCTCATGGTGCTCGCGATGTTGAGCTGCTGGCCATCGCTCAGCTGGTCGGTGCCGCTGCCACCCTGGTCGCGCGCCGCCGCGGCATCGTGGTGCGCGGCAACCGCACTCCCATGGTGTCGGTGACCAATGTCGACCCCGAACGCATCAAGGCGCTTCTTGACGAGTTTGCCCAGGATGTCCGTACTGTCCAGCCGCCCGCGCTGTCCATCCGTAACGGACGCCGGTCCGTCGTTATCACCGGTACTCCCGAGCAGCTGTCGCGTTTCGAGTTGTACTGCGAGCAGATCGCGGACCGCGAGGCCGCCGAGCGCAAGGACAAGGTGCGCGGGGGCGCGGTGTTCAGCCCGGTCTTCGACCCGGTCAATGTGGAGGTGGGTTTCCATACCCCACGCCTGGCCGACGGCGTCGAGATCGCCGGTCGCTGGGCGGCCGCTGCAGGGCTCGACGTCGAACTGACCAAGGCCCTGACCGAATCCATCCTCGTCACCCCGGTCGACTGGGTGAATGAGGTGAACCATGTCGCCGACGCAGGCGCCCGTTGGATCCTCGACCTGGGTCCCGGCGATCTCCTGACTCGCCTGACTGCCCCGGTCATCCGTGGCCTGGGGATCGGCATCGTGCCCACCGCCACCCGCGGGGGACAGCGAAACCTGTTCACGCACGGTGCGGTTCCCGAGGTCGCCCGTGCCTGGACCAGCTTCGCGCCTACCGTGGTGTCGCTGCCCGACGGTTCGGTGAAGCTGTCCACCAAGTTCACCCGCCTCACCGGACGTTCACCGATTCTGCTCGCGGGCATGACCCCGACCACGGTCGATTCGAAAATCGTTGCGGCCGCAGCCAACGCGGGTCACTGGTCCGAGCTCGCCGGCGGCGGGCAGGTCACTGAGGAGATCTTCAATACCCGCATAGAAGAGCTCACCGGCCTACTGGAGCCCGGGCGTCAGATCCAGTTCAACTCTTTGTTCCTGGACCCGTACCTGTGGAAGCTGCAGGTCGGCTCGAAGCGGTTGGTGCAGAAGGCCCGTCAGGCCGGTGCGCCGATCGACGGTGTCGTCGTGACCGCCGGTATTCCCGAGCTGGAAGAGGCCGTCGCGCTCATCGATGAGCTCACCGAGATCGGCTTCAGTCACATCGTGTTCAAGCCGGGCACGGTCGAGCAGATCCGCTCCGTCGTACGTATCGCCGCCGAGGTTCCGACCCGTCCGATCATCATGCACGTCGAGGGTGGCCGCGCCGGTGGACACCACTCCTGGGAGGACCTCGACGACCTGCTGCTGGCCACCTACTCGGAGCTACGTTCGCGCTCCAACATCACCGTGTGTGTCGGCGGAGGCATCGGCACCCCCGAGCAGGCTGCCGAATACCTCAGCGGTCGTTGGGCATTGAAGTTCGGATTCCCGCTGATGCCGGTCGACGGCATCCTGGTCGGTACTGCGGCCATGGCCACGTTGGAGGCCACCACCTCGCCGTCGGTCAAGCAGATGCTGGTCGAGACCCAGGGCACCCCTGAGTGGGTTCCCGCCGGAAAAGCCCAGGGCGGCATGGCTTCCGGGCGCAGTCAGCTGGGTGCTGACATTCACGAGATTGACAACGCGGCCTCCCGCTGTGGCCGTTTGCTTGATGATGTGGCCGGTGACGAGGATGCGGTGTCCAAGCGCCGCGACGAGATCATTGCCGCGATGGAGCTGACCGCTAAGCAGTACTTCGGTGATGTCGCCGAAATGACGTATGCACAGTGGCTGAATCGCTATGTGGAGCTGTCCATCGGTGACGGCGACAGCACCGCCGATACCGCCGTGGCGCACTCGCCCTGGCTGGATATCACCTGGCGCGATCGCTTCGAGCAGATGCTCAAGCGCGCCGAAGCCCGGTTGCATCCCAAGGAATCCGGTCCGGTCGAGACGCTGTTCGCCGACCAGACTCTGGTGGAACGCCCGGCCGATGCCATCGAGGCACTGTTGCAGCGTTACCCCGATGCCGAGGCCATCAAGCTGCACCCGGCCGACGTACCTTTCTTCGTCGCGCTGTGCAAGTCGCTGGGTAAGCCCGTCAACTTCGTGCCCGTCATCGACAAGGATGTGCGCCGTTGGTGGCGCAGCGACTCGCTGTGGCAGGCCCACGACGCGCGCTACTCCGCCGAGCAGGTCTGCATCATCCCCGGCACCGCCGCTGTCGCCGGGATCACCCGGGCCGACGAGCCAGTGGGCGACCTGCTCAACCGCTTTGAGCAGACCGCCATCGACGAGGTTGTTGCCACCGGTGCGGAGCCGTTGCCGGTGCGTTCGCGTCTGCGTCGCCGCTGGGATGTCGAGGGTCCGTTGGCGAGCGTGCTGGACGCACCAGATGTGCTGTGGTCCGGACGAATTGCCGTTAACCCGGTGCACCGGATCGCTCCCGATGGAGCTTGGCAGGTCTTCGAAGACCGCACCGCCTCGCACCCGTCGACCGGGGCCCGTCTCGAGGTCACCGGCGACGACTCGGTGCGTCTGAGTGTGCCGCTGTCGGGTATCTGGGTCGATATCGACCTGACCTTGCCGGTCACGACTCGCGACGGTGGCACCCCGGTGGTGACCACCGAGGCCGCGGCCGCGGCCATGCGGACCGTGCTCGCGGTAGCCGCAGGCGCCGACGATCAGGCAGGCCTTCCAGCTGTCCAGAACGGCTCGGTACGTGTTGTCGCGCATTGGGATCCGGAACGCGTCGCCGACCACACCGGCGTCACCGCTGTGCTGCCGTCTCCGCTGGCGCCCGGATCGTCGATCGTGCCGGACGCGCTGGTCGGCCTGTGCTGGCCCGCCGTGTTCGCCGCCATCGGTGATGCCAAGACCGAGGACGGCACGGGCGTCATCGAGGGTCTGCTCTCGCTGGTGCACCTGGATCACGCTGCCCACCTGATCTCGGCCCTTCCCGCAGAGGCCGCCGAACTTACCGTCACTGCAACGGCTTCCGCGGCCACCGATACCGAGGTCGGCCGCGTTGTTCCGGTCGAGGTCACCGTGGCGGCGGCCGACGGCACTGTGCTGGCCACGCTGCAGGAGCGGTTTGCGATTCTGGGCCGAAACGGGGCAGCCGAACTCACCGACCCGGTGCGTGCCGGTGGTGCCCTTTCCGAACACGAAGAAGACACCACTCGTCGTCGTCGCCGTGATGCCAAGATCTTCGCGCCAACCGACATGCGGGCGTTCGCGGTGGTCTCGGGTGATCACAACCCGATTCACACCGACAAGTCGGCAGCGCTGCTGGCCGGGCTGGGATCGCCCATCGTGCATGGCATGTGGCTTTCGGCCGCCGCGCAGCACGTGGTTACCTCCGCCGACGCTTCCAGCACTCCGCCGCGCACGCTGGTCGGCTGGACCTCCCGTTTCCTGGGCATGGTGCAGCCGGGCGACGAGGTCGACGTGCGGGTGGACCGTGTCGGAATCGATTCCGGCGCAGAGGTTGTGGAGGTCCAGGCCAAGGTCGGCTCCGATCTCGTGATGTCGGCGACCGCCCGGCTCGCTGCCCCCAAGACGGTGTACGCCTTCCCGGGGCAGGGCATTCAGCACAAGGGCATGGGCATGGACGTGCGTTCGCGCTCCAAGGCCGCCCGCAAGGTCTGGGACAAGGCCGACAAGTTCACCCGCGAGCGTCTCGGTTTCTCCGTGCTGCACGTGGTCAAGGACAACCCGACAAGCCTCATCGCCGGCGGTGTCCATTACCAGCATCCCGAGGGCGTGCTGTACCTGACGCAGTTCACCCAGGTGGCCATGGCCACGTTGGCCACTGCGCAGATCGCCGAGATGAAGGAGTCCGGCTCGTTCGTCGAGGACGCCATCACCTGCGGTCACTCCGTGGGCGAGTACACCGCGCTGGCCACGGTCAGCGGTGTCATTCCGCAGGATGGTCTGCTGGAGGTGGTGTTCCACCGCGGGTCGGCGATGCACGACATCGTGCCGCGAGATGAGCAGGGACGCAGTAATTATCGCCTGGCCGCGATCCGCCCGTCGCAGATCGGTTTGGAGGACGCCGACGTCCAGGCATTCGTCGCGGGGATCGCCGAACGTAGTGGTGAGTTTCTTCAGATCGTGAACTTCAACCTGCGTGGCTCGCAGTACGCCATCGCCGGAACGGTGCGTGGCCTTGAGCTACTGGAGGCCGAGGTCGAGAAGCGTCGCGAAGAGTTCGGTGGCCGTCGCTCCTTCATCATGGTGCCCGGCATCGATGTGCCGTTCCACTCCGAGGTGCTGCGGGTCGGCGTTGCCGAGTTCCGCCGGTCCCTGGAGCGGGTGCTGCCCATGGACGGTGATCCCAACCTGATCATCGGCAAGTACATCCCGAACCTGGTGCCCAAGCCGTTCACCCTGGATCGTGAATTCATCCAGGAGATCCGCGATCTGGTACCCGCCGAACCTCTCGACGAGGTGCTCGCCGATTACGACACCTGGCGCAACGAGAAGCCGGTGCTGTTGTGCCGCAAGGTTCTTATCGAGTTGCTTGCCTGGCAGTTCGCCAGTCCGGTGCGGTGGATCGAAACCCAGGACCTGCTGTTCACCGAGGAGGCCGCCGGCGGCCTTGGTGTGGAGCGGTTCGTCGAGGTGGGCGTGAAGTCGATGCCGACCGTCGCCGGTCTGGCCAACAACACCCTGAAGCTGCCCGAATACAGCCACAGCTCGATCGAGGTGCTCAACGTCGAACGCGACCACGCGGTGCTGTTCGGAACGGACAGCGATCCGGAGCCCGAGCCTGAAATCGAGGAGCCCGTGGAAAGCGCTGCGGCCGCCTCTGGTTCCACTGAGGCCGCTGCTCCGGCTCCCGCTGCCGCCCCCGCGGCGCCCAGCGGTGGTCCGCGGCCGGACGACATCGGGTTCGACGCCTCCGACGCGACGCTCGCGCTCATCGCGTTGTCGACGAAGATGCGCATCGACCAGATCGAGCCGGTGGACTCCATCGAGAGCCTCACCGATGGCGCCTCGTCGCGTCGTAACCAGCTGTTGGTCGACCTGGGCTCCGAGCTGAACCTGAGCGCCATTGACGGTGCAGCAGAGGCGGATCTGTCCGGATTGCGGACGCAGGTCACCAAATTGGCGCGTACCTACAAGCCGTTCGGCCCGGTGCTTTCGGACTCGATCAACGATCAGCTCAAGACGGTCTTCGGGCCGTCGGGTAAGCGCCCCACCGCCATCGGTGAGCGGGTCACCAAGACCTGGGAACTCGGTCCGGGCTGGGTCAAGCATGTGACCGTCGAGCTGTCGCTGGGTACCCGCGAGGGCACCAGCGTCCGCGGCGGCGATCTCGGTGGCCTGGCGCCCAGCACGCTGGCCGACGGTAACGCCGTCGACGCGGCGATCGACGCGGCCGTTGCCGCGGTGGCCGGGCGTCGCGGTGTCGGTGTGTCTCTGCCCTCGGCGGGTGGCGCCGGCGGCGCGACCGTCGACGCCGCAGCACTGAGCGAATTCACCGACCAGATCACCGGGCGTGAAGGTGTTCTCGCCTCGGCCGCGCGTCTGGTGCTCGACCAGCTGGGACTGTCGGCCCCGATCGTCACGCCGGACGGCGCCGCCGACACCGAGCTCGTCGAGCTGGTTTCCGCCGAATTGGGTTCGGACTGGCCGCGTTTGGTGGCGCCGACATTCGACGGCAAGAAGGCAGTGGTGTTTGACGACCGCTGGGCCAGCGCTCGCGAGGATCTGGCGCGGTTGTGGATCACCGAGGAAGACGAGATCGACAGCCAGTGGGCACAGTTGGCAGGCCAGTTCGAGGGTGCCGGTCATGCCGTTGCCACGCAGGCCAATTGGTGGCAGGGCAAGTCGTTGGCGCAGGGCCGCAATGTGCACGCCTCGCTGTTCGGGCGGATTGCCGCCGGCGCGGAAAGCCCCGAGCAGGGCAAGTGGGGCGACGAGGTCGCGGTGGTGACGGGTGCGTCCAAGGGCTCGATCGCCGCGGCGGTGGTCGCCGAGCTGCTGTCCGGTGGTGCAACGGTGGTCGCCACCACCTCGCGTCTTGACGAGGACCGATTGGCGTTCTACCGCAACCTGTACCGCGAGAGCGCGCGGTTCGGCGCCAAGCTGTGGGTGGTGCCGGCGAACATGGCCTCGTACGCCGACATCGACGCACTGGTGCAGTGGGTGGGCACCGAGCAGTCGGAAAGCCTTGGGCCGATGTCGATCCACCTCAAGGACGCACAGACCCCGACCCTGCTGTTCCCGTTCGCCGCACCGAAGGTGGTCGGGGATCTGTCGGAGGCCGGTTCGCGTGCCGAGATGGAGATGAAGGTGCTGTTGTGGGCCGTGCAACGGCTCATCGGTGGTCTGTCGGCCATCGGCGCGGAGCGCGATATCGCCTCGCGTCTGCACGTGGTGCTGCCCGGTTCACCGAACCGCGGCATGTTCGGCGGCGACGGTGCGTACGGCGAGTCCAAGGCGGCTCTCGATGCACTGGTCACTCGCTGGAAGGCGGAGTCGTCGTGGGCGTCGCGAGTCAGCCTGGCGCACGCGCTGATCGGCTGGACCCGCGGCACCGGGCTGATGGGTCACAACGACGCCATCGTGACCGCTGTCGAAGAAGCGGGAGTCACCACGTACTCCACCGCGGACATGGCCTCGATGCTGCTGGCGCTGTGCTCACCCGAAGCACGCGTGCAGGCCGCACAGGCACCGGTAGAGAAGGACCTCACCGGTGGGCTGGCCGAGGTCGAACTCGACATGGCCGAGCTGGCTGCCAAGGCCCGCGAGGACATGGAGGCCAAGGCCAAGGCTGAAGCGGCCGCAATCTCCGATGAGGAGGACGATCCGAACCTCATTGCGGCACTGCCGTCTCCGCCACGCGGATACACCTCGACGCTGCCTCCGGAGTGGGCCGACCTCGATGTCGACCCGGCCGACCTGGTGGTCATCGTCGGCGGTGGCGAGCTCGGTCCGCTGGGCTCCTCGCGTACCCGCTACGAGATGGAGGTCGACGACCAACTGTCGGCGGCCGGCGTGCTGGAGCTCGCCTGGACCACCGGACTGGTGAAGTGGGAGAACGACCCCGAGGCCGGCTGGTACGACACCGAATCCGGTGAACTGGTACCGGAATCGGAGCTGGTGGAGCGGTACCACGACAAGGTGGTCGGCAACATCGGTGTCCGCGAGTTCGTCGATGACGGTGCGATCGACCCCGACCACGCCTCACCGCTGCTGGTGTCGGTGTTCCTGGACAAGGACTTCACCTTCACGGTGTCCACCGAGGCCGAGGCCCGGCAGTTCGTGAAGTGGGATCCCGAGCACACCGTCATCGCGCCGGCGGCCGAGGGCAGTGACTGGCAGGTGACCCGCAGGGCGGGCACCGAGGTTCGCGTGCCGCGCAAGACCAAGCTGTCGAGGACGGTGGGTGCACAGATCCCGACCGGTTTCGACCCGACCGTGTGGGGCATCACCCCGGACATGGTCAGCTCCATCGACCGGGTGGCGCTGTGGAACATGATCGCGACGGTGGATGCGTTCCTGTCGGCGGGCTTCACCCCCACGGAGCTGATGCGTTGGGTGCACCCGAGCCTGGTGGCCAACACGCAGGGCACCGGCATGGGCGGCATGACCTCGATGCAGACCATGTACCACGGAAACCTGTTGGGCCGTAACAAGCCGAACGACATCCTGCAGGAAGTGCTGCCGAACGTCGTTGCCGCGCACGTGGTTCAGTCGTACGTCGGCTCGTACGGTTCGATGATCCACCCGGTGGCGGCGTGCGCCACCGCGGCGGTCTCCGTCGAAGAAGGTGTCGACAAGATCCGCCTCGGCAAGGCGCATCTGGCATTGGCCGGTGGATTCGACGACCTGACGCTGGAGGCCATCATCGGCTTCGGTGACATGGCGGCGACTGCCGACACCGAGATGATGCGGGCCAAGGGCATTGCGGATAAGCGGTTCTCGCGTGCCAACGACCGTCGTCGCCTTGGGTTCGTCGAGGCCCAGGGTGGTGGCAGCCTGCTGTTGGCGCGCGGCGACCTGGCGCTCAAGATGGGTCTGCCGGTGCTCGCGGTGGTCGGGTACGCACAGTCGTTCGGTGACGGTGTGCACACCTCGATCCCGGCTCCAGGTCTGGGCGCGCTGGCGGCCGGACGCGGCGGCAAGGATTCGGATCTGGCGCGCTCGCTGAACAAGCTGGGCGTCACCGCCGACGACATCGCCGTCATCTCCAAGCACGACACGTCCACGCTCGCCAATGATCCCAACGAGACCGAGCTGCATGAGCGTCTCGCGTCCTCGTTGGGGCGCTCGGATGGTGCGCCGCTGTTCGTCATCTCGCAGAAGAACCTGACTGGCCACGCCAAGGGCGGTGCCGCGGTGTTCCAGATGCTGGGCCTGTGCCAGGTGCTGCGCGACGGCGTCATTCCGCCGAACCGCAGCCTGGACTGTGTCGACGACGAGCTGGCTACCAGCCAGCACTTCGTGTGGGTGCGGGAGTCGCTGCCGCTCAAGGAGCAGCTGCCGCTGAAGGCGGGCCTGGTGACGAGCCTCGGCTTTGGTCACGTGTCGGGTCTGGTGGCACTCGTGCACCCGCAGGCGTTCATCGCCTCGCTGCGGCCCGAGGATCGGGATGACTACGAGAAGCGTTCGCGTGAGCGCATTCTCGCCGGACAGCGGCGCCTGTCCTCGGCGATGGCCGGCGGTCGCCCGATGTATGAGAGGCCGGACGGACGTCGCTTCGACCACGATCATGAGGAGTCGGAGAAGCGTCAGGAAGCATCGATGCTGCTGGATCCGGGTGCGCGCCTGAGTGAGGACGAGGTCTACCACCGGTGATTGTCGGTATCGGGATCGATCTAGTCACCATCTCCGAGTTCGGAGAGCAACTAGCGAGTCCCGGAACGGCTTTCGGGTCCGCGTTTACGCCGGGGGAGCGGCGTGACGCGGCCTCGAAGACCGGTGGTGAGGCGCGGTACTTGGCGGCCCGTTGGGCGGCGAAGGAGGCCGTCATCAAGGCGTGGTCGGGTTCGCGCTACTCGCAGCGGCCGGTGCTGCCGGAAAACATCCACCGCGACATCGAGGTCGTCACGGACACCTGGGGCCGCCCGCGTATTCGGCTTTCCGGGGCGATTGCCGAGTACTTGGCAGATATGACGATGCACGTGACCCTGACCCATGACGGTGACACTGCAGCGGCGTTCGTCGTGCTGGAACAGGAAGCTCAGCCGCAGGACTAGCCCACTTCCTCAGATTCGGGTTTCGACCGGCGGCTCTGCCGGCGCCGAGGCCGGTGCGATGAGTACGGTCGCAATGAGCCCTGCCAGGAGGAAACCCGCAGCCAGATAGCTGCCCAGCGCGACACCGTGAGCCATGGCGTCGCGTGCGGCATCGGCAATTGCCGCCGTGTGTGGTTGTGCGGAGAGTGTTTCGATGGCGGCGCCCGCACTGCCCACGACTGCGTGAGTGAAGTCGTCGGATTGGGGCTCGGGTACGCCCAGCGCAGTCAGACTGCCGCTGAGCCGCGAACCGATGACGCTGAAGAAGGTTGTCGTGAGCACCGCGATCCCCAATGCCGACCCCAGCTGACGAAACACGCTCTGCAAGCCCGAACCCTGACCCGCACTGCGCTCCGGAACCTCGGCGAGCACCACATTGGTCACCTGGGCGGTCGCGAATCCGACACCAATTCCGTAGACGAACAACACCGTCGCGATGGCCCACCAGGTGCTGTCGGGCCGCGCGAGGAATCCGAGTACGGCCAATCCCAACGCCTCCAACGCCAAACCGATACGGACCAGGCCGAGAGACGAGATCTTTTGGGCCATGCCAAAGCTGGCACCACTAGCCACGAAGCTGCCGAGCGCCACGGGCACCAGAGCCAGCCCGGCCTGGACAGGGCTATATCCCAAGGCGAATTGCAGCCACAGCGGAAGAACGGCCACGATGCCGAACTCGCCCAGCCCGATAATCAGCGTGGCAATGTTGCCGTTGCGGAAAGAGCTGATGGACAGGAGCCGGACATCCATCAGGGCTTTGGTCGGCTGCCCCGGTTCTATGCCACGGGTTAGGGCGATTTGGCGGGCGGTGAACGCAACCAGGGCCAACGCCGCCAGGACCAGAGCGACGAATACGGGCGAGATGCCGAACGTCCACCGTATGCCGAAAAGCTGAAACGGCTCGGTGCTATGGACCCATCCGTACGTGCGGCCGTCGATCAATCCGAAGGCGAGTAGTCCCAAGCCGATGATCGAGTACACGGCGCCGAGGACATCAACTCGCGCGGTGGTGCGCGGTGAGCGCGGAATGAACATCAGTGCGCCGACACAGATCGCCACCACGAGTGGAATGTTGATTCCGAAAGCCCAACGCCACGAGGCGTGCTCGGATAGCCAGCCTCCGAGCAGGGGGCCCAGTGCCGTGGCAGCACCAATGGTGGATCCCCAGACGGCGAAGGCCTGGCCCCGTGCCTTACCGGTGAACAGTGCATTGAGCAGTGCAAGTGATGTCGGCAAGATCAGGGCGGCCCCCGCTCCTTGCATGAAGCGGGCCAGCACCAGCAGGCCTCCGGTCGGCGCCAGACCCGCCAGCAAGCTGGTCGCGCCGAATACGACCACGCCGACAAGGAAGACACGGCGTGCGCCGAGAATGTCGGAAGCACGGCCGACGAGCAACAGCAGCGCCGCGAACACGATCGCGTAGGACTCCTGCACCCACTGCGCTTGGACGGACGTGACACCGAGGTCGCGCACGATCGAGGGAATGATGACGTTGACGATCGTGGTGTCCACGACGATCAGCGCCACCCCTAACGCGATGGCGACCAACCCCAACCATCGGCGGGCGCTATGTGGCAGTTGCATGATATTCCTTCATGGTGAAGTAACTTCATAGCAAAGGTATGGTGTTGAAGGTCGCTTGTCAAAGCATCGCCGGAAACGCAGGTGAAGGAGACTCCGTGCCGCAGAAGATGTCGGATGACGTTATGGTGCAACGTATTCAGCTGATGGCGGAGATGCGCAGCCTGGATTCGGCTTTCGCGGAGCTGGGTAGACACCTCGCGGGATGGCTGGGGATGCACCACACTGACGCGGTCGCGCTACTGGAGATCGTTGAGGCCGAACAGCGAGAAGAACCGTTGTCACCGGCCAGGCTCGGCGAGCGTGTGGCCCTCACTTCGGGCGCGACGACGGCACTGGTCAATCGGCTCGAACGTGCGCATCATGTTGTACGAGCGCGGGGCCATGGGGACCGGCGCATGGTCAGCTTGCACGCCACGGAGCATGTCCGCGGGCTGACCGCGCAGTACTTCGGGCCATTGGGTGATCGCCTCGACGAGATGATGAGTCGGTACCCGGCGGAGCAGCGTCGGCTGTTCATCGACTTCATGGTCGATCTGCGCAGCACGCTGGATCAGCACCTGCACGAACAAGATCCAGATGCGCCGCCAATACAGAGTGAGTAGGTCGCTTAGACGGATATGTCGCGGCGCAACTTGGCGACGTGCCCGGTGGCCTTCACGTTGTACTGCGCCGTTTCAATCGTGCCCTTTTCGTCGACGACGAAGGTCGATCGGATCACGCCCTCGACGATCTTCCCGTACAGCTTCTTCTCGCCGAAGGCGCCATACGCGGTCAGCGTCGTCTTGTCGGGGTCGGACAGCAGTGGGAAGTTCACGCCGTCGCGCTCGCGGAACTTCGCCAGCTTCTCGGGCTTGTCGGGTGAGATGCCGATGACGTCGAGGCCCGCGCCATTGAGCTCGGCGAGGCTATCGCGGAAGTCGCAGGCCTGCTTGGTGCAGCCGGGCGTCATGGCGGCCGGATAGAAATAGATGATCACCTTGCGACCCTTGTAGGAGGACAGCGACACCTTCTCGCCGTCGGCGTCGAGCAGGGTGAACGCCGGGGCCTTATCGCCAACTTCGAGCCGCTTGGTTTCCGCCATGACCGGTGCCTTTCTGTTGACCCGTACAGTTGTTGCCCTAGGGTAGTTGCTTGAGTGTCAAGCGCGGACGTGGAGGAGTGCAGGTGGCCAGGGATCCCGAGGCAATCAAGGCCGATATCGACAAGGCCCGCGACCAGCTCGCGGCAACAGTCGACACCCTGAGCGACCGCGCCAATCCGCAGCGCCTGGCCGAGGACGCCAAGGCGTCGGTGCTGGCGACGCTCAACAAGCCGGCCATCAAATTCACCATCCTCGGTGTCGGCGCCGTGGTTGCCGCACTGGTGGCGCGCAAGGTTCTGCGCAAGTTCCGTCGCGACTGATTGCGCGCCTTACTCAAGCCGTAAAGCTGGCTCCGTCGATCACGAACCGGTACCGCACATCGCTCTTGAGTACCCGTGCATAGGCCTCGTTGATCTGGGGCGCCTCAATCTTCTCTACCAGCGCTGCGATGCCCTTGGCCGCGCAGAAGTCGAGCATTTCCTGGGTTTCGGCGATTCCGCCGATTGGTGAGCCCGCCCAGCGGCGGCGTCCGAAGACCAGCGGTGAGGGCTTGAAATTGATCGGGTCCTCCGGCAGGCCCAGTTGAACCAGCGTCCCGTCCTTATCCAGGAGCCACAGCAGGCCCTCGACATCGATCCCGTCGGAGACCGTGTTGAGGATCAGATCGAAGGAGGACGCGAGCTTGGTGAAGGTGGCCGGGTCACTGGTTGCGTAGTAGTGGTCTGCACCGAGGCTCAGGCCATCCTCCTGCTTGCGCAGTGACTGGCTCAGCACCGTTACTTCAGCGCCCAGCGCGTGGGCGATCTGGACACCCATATGACCAAGCCCCCCAAGGCCAATGACGCCGACACGAGTACCGGGGCCGGCCCCCCAATGGTGCAGCGGGGAGTACATGGTGATTCCGGCACACAGCAGCGGAGCGGCCTGATCGAGAGGAAGCGCGTCCGGAATCCTCAGCGCGAATGCCTCATCCACCACGATGAGGTCGCTGTACCCGCCATAGGTCGGCCGTCCGTCCTTGCCCACCGCGTTGTACGTGCCAACAAAGCCGCCCTCGCCGTTGCAGAACTGCTCTTCGCCTGATTTGCAGTTGGCGCACTCGCCGCAGGAACCGACCATGCAGCCGACACCGGCGCGGTCGCCAACCGTGAACTTCTCGACCTCGGAGCCGACCTGGGTCACCACACCGGCGATCTCGTGCCCCGGCACCACGGGGAAGCTCGCGGGACCCCAATGGTTGCTTACCGTGTGGATGTCACTGTGGCAGATTCCGGCCCAAACGATATCGATGACAATGTCTTTCGGGCCGGGTTCGCGACGCTCGACCACAGTCGGGCGAAGCGGCTCCGTCGGGGAGAAGGCGGCATAGGCGGGGACAGACAACGTCACGAGGAACTCCTCACATCATGGTCATTTGTGAATATGAGAAGCCTAGGAACTGGAGTGCACTCCAGGTCAAGTTGGGAGCGTGCGGTGTTGCCGCAGGTCTAGAACTCGAACCGCAGGATGCGTGCGGACCGTCTCATCGACGCGCTGTAGCGCGCCAGCCGCGACGAGATCCGCAGCCACGTCGGAAACAGTTCCACCTCAGGAGCATCCACCAGGCTGAACTCTTCGACGAACCGCAGCCGAGGGTTCCAGCGCTCTGGGGTGCGTGGATCGTCGTAACCCTCGAATCCGCGCAGCTGGTTGACCTTCTTGAACATCTTCTGTGGGAACAGTTTTGAAATCCACACGCCTATCACCATGCGGCCGTAATCGTTGAACGCCAGTTGCCCGGTGGGGAAGTGGTCGGTGACGGCGCGCATGGTGGCGATGATCTGTTCCTTGGTCAGGAATGCGAAGAACCCGTCGGCCACCACCATCGCCGGACGATCCGACGGTATTCCGGCAATCCACGCCGGGTCGGTAATGGACACCCCGATGGTGTGCTCACCGGCGCCCGGAGGCATGACTTCATCGCGCAGCCTGGCCATCCCGGGTAGGTCGACGCTGTACCAATCGACGGTGGCCGGCGGCTCGATGCGTCGATACCCATCGTCGAGACCGGCACCGAGATCGACGACCACCGCGTCGGGGTGCTTGGTGATGAACGTCCGCACGCGATCGTCGAGAAGTTTTGCGCGTAAAGCGGATTGGCATGCTACTGGGGCGAGCACCCCCAGTGCGTCGAAGTCGTAATCGATCATGTCGACGGCAGCCGTCGCACCTGGATCCGACAGGATCGGTCGCTGCCAGCCGTCGTTGACTGCCCGTGCCTTCAGGGTGAGAAAGGCGGTCTCTTCCTCCGGGGTGATGCCGCTGGTGTCAATGCCCATGCGCTCGACTATACAAGCGTGTAGTCAATTGTCCAGTCGTGTAGCATACGGCGATGAAGTCCGCGGATCCCGACGACCTCACCGCCCGCGCCCGAATTCGGGATGCGGCATTGCATGAGTTCGGCGAGAAGGGATACGACGGCGCGACCATCCGGGGTATTGCCGCACGGGCCGGAGTGTCCTCTGGGCTGTTGCGCCACCACTTCGGGTCCAAGCAGGAACTGCGGGACGCATGCGATGAGTACCTCGTCAAAACGATGCGGGACATCAACGAGCAGGTTCGAACGAACATGGAACGCGGTGACGTGCACTATGTTTCGGCCCGCATCCCGATCGGCCAGTACCAGGACTACATCAGTAGGGCGCTCGTCGACGGCTCTGCGGGGCAAGTGTTCGATGAGATGGTCGCGATGACCGAGGGCTGGCTGGCCAGCGCCGACCACAACCGCGTATTCCCGGCCGATGTCGACGTCAAGTCCCGTGCCACCGTCATCACCGCGATGGCCTTGGCGGTGCCGCTGCTCCAGCAACATGTTTCGCGGGGGCTCGGCGTCGACGTCAATTCGCCCGAGGGTGACCTGAAGATGGCGGCGACCCTTGTCGACGTGTACGCCAACCCGCTGTTGACCCCGGAGCAGGCACAATCGGCGCGGGAGGATCTCGCACGCAGAATGAGGTAGCTATTGCTTATTGAGCAATATTCGCTGCATAGCGTGGCAAGTACGCCTTCACCTGGTTACTCTGAGCGAGTGCCAGGTTCCCGTGCACGAGCGGTACTCCGATGATTAGTGTCGCTGGTCTACGGGTGGACGCGACTGCGGTGAAAGCGACGGCGATGCTGCTCTACGTCGTCGGATTCGCGTTCACCGTGTTTTTTGGCATCGACAGTGTGCGGCTTGCCGTGGTGCTTCTTGTCGGCATCGCAGCGACGGCCTTGCACTACTGGCCGGTGCGCGAGAAGTTCGACCGAATCTCCGTTGCGGCTGCGCTCGGCCTGCTGATCGCGTTCGTACTCGACGCGTGGTCAACCAGGGTTATCGATCACACGCTGGTGCCCACTATCGGAATCGGCGTGGTGCGCCTCTTGGCGTGGCTGTTGTCGGTTGCCGGGATTCTGGCGTTTCCGCGACGCCTTATCGACAGGGGCGACGCTCCGGAGGCCTAGGCTCCTGTTCTCTCCAACCGCGACGGCCGCGTCACCAGGTACGAGAGCACACCGGCAGTGCGGGGCGAGCGCGCCTTCGACCACCGGAACAGCAGTCCGTGCAGCAGCGGCACCGGCGACCACCAGAACCACTTGCCGAGCAGCCCCGCCACCGCCGGTACGACGAACGTTCTGACGATGAGCGTGTCGATGATCAGCCCGACGCCAATGGCGGTGCCCACCTGCTCGATGCTCAGCACATCGCTGGAGAGCATGGCGAACATGGTGATACCGAAGACGATTCCGGCCGTGGTGACGACGCCGCCCGTGCCGCCGAAGGCGCGGATCATGCCGGTGCGCAGGCCGGCGCCATCCAGGAATATCTCTTCGCGCATGCGCATGGTGAACAACAGGTTGTAGTCAGCGCCCACCGCGACCAGTGCGATGAGGGCGATCGACGGGACCGACCAGTGCAGATCGCGCCCTAACATGTCATGCCAAATCAAGGTGGTGATGCCCAATGCGGATGCGTACGAGACAACGACGGTGCCGATGACCACCGCCGCCGCCACCGGGCTGCGCAGCATGACTAACACGATGAGGAACACCAACGCGAGGGCCACGGCCGTCAACAACAGGAAGTCTTCACTGACGTATCCGCGCAATTCGGCAGTGCCGGTGCCGAATCCGGCGATGTTCACCGTGCTGCCGACGAGGGTGCCCTCCTTGGTGGCCTCGCTCACCGCGAGGGTGATCTGTGGAGATCGATGTGCGCCGTCGGCGCCGAACACCTTGCCGTCACCGAACACCAGCATGCGGGTCGAGCGGCCGTCGGGGGCGAAGTACAGGCCGGCGGCCCGCTGGAAGCGCGGATCCTGCCACGCGCGCTGGGGCAGGTAAAAACCACCCTCGCCGCTGCTGCGAAAATCTTCGCGCATCGCGCGCAGGTACTCGGTGAGTCCGGAGAACATGGTGCGCGTCTCGCCGACCGCCCTGGTCAGTTGATCGGTGATCGTGCTCAGCTGTGCCACCGTCGCCCGCATGTTCTTCACCGAATCCACGGCACCGGAGAATGATTTTTGCATTCCCTGCGCGCCGGTACCGAACTTGGCGGTGCTGGAGGTCAGCGAGGCGGTGGCCGCCACCACGGAGTCCATCGGTTCGACGGCCTTGAGCACCAGAGAACAGATGCCGTCATTGGCACAGTTGGGGTTGCCCGTGGTGAAGTTACGCAGCGGATCCATGTACTCCGATACCTGAGACACGTTGTCTTGCAGTGCTTTCATCCCCGAGTGCATGTCGCCGACGCCGCTGTTGAGCTCGCCCAGTCCGCTCACGCCGCCGGCCAGACCCTTCTGCAGCTGCGCGATGGCCTTCGAGAACTGGCTCAGCGTTGCCGAAAGCTGGTCGACGGCCCCTAAACGTTGGCTCATTTGCGTGGTGCCATCGTCCAGCTGATCGGCGATGATGCCGGCTTGTTCGGTCAGTGCCGCCTGTTCGGGGATGGCACCCGCCGGGCGCGAGGCGGATTGGACCATCCGAATTCCGGGAATCTCCATGAGTTTCTTGGTGACTCGCTCGATACCGATGACTCCGGCCGGGTTGCGCAGATCATGGTCCGATTCGATCGAGACGATCTCTGGCAGCAACCGGTTCGGCGGGAAATGTCTATCCATCGCCTGATAGCCGCGGTTCGCGTGCGTGGAAAGTGGCTGTGCGGCAAGCTCGTCGAAACCAAGGCGCAGGCCCGCGACGGGAACGGCGCACACGATGAGCACCAGCGTCGAGCCGACCAGGACCGGACCCGGCCAGCGGGCGACCATGGTGCCTACTCGGCGCCAGCGGCGTCCCGGCCGGCTCGCCCCTCCCTGCAGTGCACGCGGCTGGGCCAGGCCACGGCGGCCGGCCAAACCGATGAGCGCGGGAAGCAGGGTCAGCGAGGCCGCCATTCCGGTGAGAATCCCTATGGCACAGGGTAATCCGGCGCTGCGCAGCATACCGACCTGGGCGAACATGAGGCAGGAGAGGGCGGCGGCGATGGTCAGCCCGGACGCCGCGATGACAGGCGCCACGCTGCGGTTGGCGACGGCGAGTGACTGCTCGTGCTCCAGCCCCGCGCGTCGCTGTTCGTGATAGCGCCCGAGCAGGAAGATGCCGTAATCGGTTGCCGCGCCGAGCACCAGGGCGGCGAGCAAAGCAACCGAGAAGATGGAAACCTCAATGAGATTGCGTTCCCCCAGGAAGGCGACGATGGAGCGCGCCACGCCCAGGCCCATGCCCACGGTGATCAAGGGGATCGCGGCGGTGATCGCAGATCGATACACGGCGAACAGCAGCACGGCGATGAGCACCACGGTGACCCCGGTGATCATGAGCATCTGTGTATCGATGGAGGTGAGCTCATCGGCGATGGTGGCACCGGGTCCGGTGACCCATGCGTGCATGCCGGTGGGCGCGGGCTCCTTGGCAACGAGCTGCCGGACGGCGTCCAGGGAAGCGTTGGCCTGGGCTCCGCCGAGCTCGCCGCTCACGCGCAGCATGGTGTACGCGGCTTTGCCGTCCGGGCTGAGTGCGCCCTCGGCCGTCATGGGGTCGGCCCACAAGTCCATCGCCGAGTCCAGATGGGCGGTGTCCGCGCGCAGTTTTGTCAGCAGTCGATCGTGATACTGATGCTCGACAGGCCCCAGTTTGTGGTCGCTTTCCAACACCAGGTAGTTGAGGTTTCCGCCGTCGCCGTCCTGGAACTGCTTGCCCATGACGGCGCCGGCGGTGTTCACCGGGGCGCTCTGCGGGAGGAAGCCACGGGCGTGGTTGTGTGCCGTGCTTTCCACCTGAGGCACAAGCAGATTGCCCGCCGCCGCGGCGAGTATCCAGACCCCGATGACCAGGATCGCGTATCGGCTGCAGAACCTTGCGATGGCTTCCCACATGCTCAGTGAAGTTACGGAGCCGGCGAGGCGGCGGCGTCGTGCTGTGGGCGACACTTCTTCTCCTACCGTGGTAGGACACGCGGATCCGCGCCTAGCATGATGTGCGGCGGGGTCACCGCCTCTACGCTGGCACTATGGATCGGCTCCGGGAATGGGCATATCGACGCCGCGCCTTGGTGCCGTACGAATTTCCGTGGACTGTCCCCGTCGTCATGTACACCGGCACATTGCTTGTCGTGGGGTGCGCAGTAGTACAACGCGGTTTCACCCGACCATGGCTGCTGGCGCTGGCGGCTTTGGTAGCGCTGGCCCCGATCCTCATCTTTATCGCGGGATACAAGCTCGGTACCTTCGGGAGCGCTGCCTTCAGTATTGCCGGGGTCGCCCTGTTCCTGACCTGGCCTGCGAACGTCGTGGATGCCGCGCCATTCCTGCTGATGTTCATGATCGGCGAGGTGGGCGCGCTCGCCTCCGTGCATGCGGGGCTACTTGCCTGCGGCGCCTGTGTCGCGCTACTCGTGGTGGCTGAGCAGCTGCATCACCTCGGGACGTTCTCTTTGTACAACGCGTTCTTCGTGGTGGTCGGTTGGCTGATCGGACACATCTTGCAGCTGCAACAGCGGCTGCTCCTCCAGGAGCGTGCACAGCAAGTTCGCATGCAGGAACAGGCCGCCTCCGATGAACGGCGCCGCATCGCGCGTGAAATCCATGATGTGATAGCGCATTCTCTGTCCGTGACCATGCTGCATTTGACCGGTGCGCGGCGGGCATTGCAGGAGGATCACGATGTGGATGATGCCGTTGCGGGGCTACTCGACGCGGAACGTCTTGGACGTCAAGCGATGTCGGATATCCGCGGTACGGTGGGATTGTTGAGCGCTGGTTCCGGCGGAGCCGAGCCGATGCGGCTTTCTCCAGAACCGGGCATCTCAGATATTCCTGATCTGGTCGCCGATTTCACGGCGGCGGGGATGGCTGTGGAATCACACATCTATGGGTCGGGTGAGTCCGTTAGCGCTGGAGTGGGTTTGGCGTTGTACCGAGTGGCTCAGGAATCTTTGGCCAACATCGCCAAGCACTCGCCTAGGTCGTCGGCTGCGGTACTCCTTGATATCAACGGGTCGGCGGCGAGTCTGACCGTGAGCAACGACCTGGCCGCAGGATTACCTTCAGATGTGTGTTCGGGAGGCGGGCTCGCAGGCATGCGGCAGCGCATTGAGATGATCGGCGGGGAGTTCCGTGCTGGGTGGGCGGAGGATGGCTGGACAGTTTCGGCCAGCGTCCCGTTGGAACCCAATGGGACACCGTGCCGCGCGCGGCGAAAGGTGTTATGGCGTCATGACTGATACCGAGGTAGGCGTGCTGCTGGTCGACGATCAAGAGCTGGTGCGCACGGGGTTGCGCCGGATTCTGCGTCGTAAGGACGGGTTCTCGATTGTGGGAGAGTGTGCCGACGGTAGCGAGGTAGCGGCGGCGGTGGTGCGGGGGCGACCCGACGTGGTGGTGATGGACCTGCGCATGAAGCAGATGAGCGGAATCGAGGCCATCCGGTTGCTTCATGCCGCCGATGGGCCGCCCGCGTTGGCGCTCACCACATTTGATGACGATGAACTTCTCTCCGGGGCGCTGCGTGCGGGCGCTGCGGGGTTCATCCTGAAGGACTCGCCCGCAGAGGAGCTGGTCCGGGCCGTGCACGCCGTGGCCCGCGGTGAGGCATATCTGGATCCTGCGGTGACATCGCGGGTGCTCAGCGCCTATCGGCGCGCACCGGCTGCCACCACTGGTCATGCTGAGGACAAGCTCACCGTGCGGGAGATGGATGTGTTGGCGCTCATCGCTTCCGGCGCCACCAACTCCGAAATCGCCGAGCAGCTGGTGATATCCGAGGTGACGGTCAAGAGCCACATCGGACGCATCTTCGTCAAACTCGATCTACGAGACCGGGCCGCGGCCATTGTGTACGCCTACGACCAGGGCATCGCGACTCCTAAATAGGCTTACCGGGTATTACTTCTCGCGAAGCGCCGCGATGGCGTCGTGGAGCTCTTCAAGCTCGCGCCGCAGGTAATCGCGGGTGGTGACCTCGCCCACCGCGAGCCGTAGCGCCGCCAGCTCCCGCGCAAGGTACTCGGTGTCGGCCTTGGTTTGTTCGGCCCGGCGCCGGTCCTCTTCCAGCGACACCCGGTCGCGGTTCTCCTGGCGGTTCTGGGCCAGCAGGATCAGCGGCGCGGCGTAGGCAGCTTGGGTGGAGAAGGCGAGGTTGAGCAGAATGAACGGATACGGATCCCATTGCAGGGTGACCGCGGAGAGATTCAGGATGATCCAGACGATGACGAACACCGTCTGCATGGCCAGGTAGCGTCCAGTGCCCAGGAACCGGGCGATGTTCTCGCTGACCCTGCCGACCGCCTCGACGTCGAGACCGAGAGACAGACCGCGGGAGGTGCGCGGGGTATCGAGCCGCTGTCGTGCAGATGCGTCGCTCATGAACGGTCACCCCCCGACACGCTTTCGGGTTCGTCGGCGCGCCAGCCGTCGGGCATCAGGTGATCCAGCACGTCGTCGACCGTCACGGCGCCGAGCAAGTGGTTCTCCCTGTCGATCACGGGACCGCACACCAGGTTGTACGCGGCGAAGTAGCGGGTTACCTCGGCCAATGGCGCCTCGGCATCCAGATAGGGCAGGTCGGTATCGAGAATGCCGCCGACTATCGCATAGGGGGGTTCGCGCAGCAGTCGCTGCAGGTGCACACATCCGAGGTAGCGGCCGGTGGGTGTCGCCGTGGGTGGCCTGACCACGAATATCAGTGAGGACAGCGCCGGTGTCAGGTCCGGATCACGCACGCGGGCAAGGGCTTCGGCGACGGTGGTATTCGGGCTCAGGATCACCGGTTCCGGGGTCATCATGCCGCCGGCGGTGTTGGGGGAGTGGGTGAGCAACCGTCGGACGGGTTCGGAATCCTCCGGATCCATCAGTGCAAGAAGGGATTCGGCCTCCGCAGGGGACAGTTCTCCCAGCAGGTCGGCGGCGTCGTCGGGGTCCATGGCCTCTAGGACGTCCGCGGCCCGTTCATCTTCCAGCTTGGTGAGTACCTCGGCCTGATCATCCTCGGGAAGCTCCTGGAGGATGTCGGCCAGCCGTTCGTCGTCGAACGCGGCCAGTACCTCGTCGCGTCGCTTGGGCGGTAGTTCGCGGATGGCGTCGGCTACCTCGACCGGCCGCATGCCCTCGAACTGGAGCATCAGCTGGGCGACGCCCTGTCCGGGCAGGTTCAGTGCCGACGGCGTCAACCCGTGAATGTGATTCCATCCGGTGACCTGCACACCGCTGCGCCGTCCGAGCCGCCGAGGGCTTCGCACCGCCACGCGGGTGACCACCCAGTCGCGGGTGCGCGTCTGTTCGATGCCCAGGTCCACCACGACTAGATCGACATCATGGAACTGGTCGAGCTCGGGGTCGTCGGTGCGCACGGTGGTGTCCAGGACCTGTCCGAGCACCAGCGCCTCACTGGGACGCTGTTCAAATCGGCGTAGAGAGACGTTTCCGGTGTTCAGCGTCACCGATCCGGGCTCGATGGCGGTGACCCGCAGCATGGGTACGAAGATCCTTCGGCGCGTGAGCATTTCGACGACAAGACCGATGACCCGCGGCTGTTTTCGGGTAACGCCAATGGCGATCACGACATCGCGCACCCGTCCGATTGACTCGCCGTCCGGGCCGAGTACCACCAGGCCTGAGAGCCTGGCTGCGAACACCTTGCTCACTGCGGCCATGACAGCAAGGTTAGGGGGTCGGCCTGTCGGTGCCCTCCGCCGGTGTCGCGAGTTGGGTGGTTAGGAGCCGATTCCGCCGTACATGAGGGCGATGACGGCGGCCGAGAATCGCTCGCTGTCCTGCACCTCGCCGCCCCGCGAGGCGTGCAAGCCGGTGGCCAGGATCATTCCGGTCACCGCTCGGGCTGTGTACTCTGTGTCGAGATCGGCACGGAGATAGCCTTTTTCGACTCCGTGGCGCAGGTAGGCCTCGGTCAGTTGGTCACTTGTGGCGAGCATTCCGAAGACGCGCTCGCGGAGCTCATTGTCGACCGAGCCCGCTTCCAGCAGAAGCAGCGGCAACTGGGGGTTATCCCGGAACAGGTCGGCGAGGGCGGCGCCGATGCGCACCGACTGTTGGCGGTACTGCTCGATATCGTCGGCGAGCCCTGCCGCGTTCTCCGCGCCGATCGCGTGAAAGATCTGCCCGGTGACGTCGTCGATGACATGCTCGATAATGTCCCGCTTGCTCTTGAAATACCGGTAGAAGGTCCCATGGCCTATCCCGATCCGCCCGGCGATATCCGCGACGCCCGTCGCGTGGTAGCCCTGCTCGGCGAAGCACGCAAAGGCGGCGTCCAGAATCTCCTGCCGCATCTCGAGCTTCTTGCGCTCGGCGCGGCTGAGTGTGGACGGGCTGGACGTCATAAGTGGCGATCCTACCGACCTTGACACCTATCAGGAATGACATATCATTCCGAAACTGACAAGCCATTCCGTTGGAGGTTGATGTGAGTCGTTATCCGAAGATCGAGCTGCCCGGCGCGGTGGTCGTCATCACCGGCGGAGCCAGGGGAATCGGCGCCGCCACCGCGCGCCTTTTCGCCGAGAAGGGCGCCGATGTCTGGATCGGTGACGTCGACGATGTGGTTGCCAAAGAGACCGCGAACACGATCCCGCGCGCGCAGGCCGGCGCTCTCGATGTCACCAAGCCCGAGTCTTGGACCTCTTTTCTTGATCGAGTGCGCGCGGAGTCCGGTCCTGTCGACATCCTGATCAACAACGCGGGCGTCATGCCGCTGGGCGGATTCGTCGAGGAGAACGAGCGCACCACCGATCTGATTCTCGATGTGAACGTGCGCGGCCCGCTCAACGGCGCGCGCGCCGCGTTGCCGGAGATGGTGGCGCGCGGACGCGGGCACATCGTCAACGTGGCCTCAATGGCCGGCAAGCTCGCCGTCCCCGGCATGGTCACCTACAACGCGTCCAAGTTCGGTGCGGTGGGACTTTCCGTGGCGCTACGCAAGGAGTACGGCGACAGCGGCGTCAGCATCAGCTCCGTACTGCCGAGCGCGGTCCGGACCGAGCTGGCCTCGGGCGCGCCGCTGGGCAAGGGCATGCCGACCGTCGACCCGGAGGACGTGGCCGCCGCGATCGTGCGCAGCATCGACACCCGTCGCGCGCAGATCTCCGTGCCGGGCTGGCTCGCGTTCGTGTGGGGACTGGTGGAGCTGTTTGTGCCGGAACCGGTTGAGCGACTTGGCCGCCGACTCATCGATGATCGCCGGGCATTGACGTCGCTGGATCTGAACGCGCGTGGTGCCTACATCGAACGCATCGAGCGTCAGAGCCAGGAGCACCAGAAGTGAGCGACCGGCGCCAGCCCAAGGTCGTCGTCGTCGGCGCCGGCATGGCCGGAATCGCGGTGGGACACAAGCTTAAAGAAGCTGGCTTCGACGATTTCACCATCCTGGAGAAGGGTGATGACGTCGGCGGTGTCTGGTACTGGAACCGCTATCCGGGACTGACCTGCGACGTGCCCTCGCAGGCCTACCAATACCCGTTCGCGCCACGGATGGACTGGCCGCGACTCTTCGCTACGGGTGGAGAGATCCAGGCATATCACCGCCAGGTCGCCGAGGATCTCGGTGTGATGTCGCATATTCGGTGCGGGCAGGAAGTCACGGCGGCGGCGTTCACCGGGGCGGGCTGGCGGGTGACCACCGCGGCGGGGGAGACCCTGGAGTGCGATTTCCTGATCGCCGCCACCGGCGTGTTGCACCACCCGAACATTCCCGACATTCCCGGCCTCGACAGCTTCCAGGGCAAGGTGGTGCACACCGCGCGCTGGGATGATTCAGTGGTGCTGGAAGGAAAGCGCGTCGCCGTGATTGGCACGGGTTCTACTGGTGTGCAGGTGGTTTCGGCAATGCAGCCCGTTGTCGATCAGGTGACGTCATTCATCCGGACCCCGCAATGGGTGCTGTGGGCGCCGATGGCGATGCGCCAGCCAAAGTTCGTCGCCAAGGTGTTGGAGGCCCTGCCCACCGAACGCATCGTGCGATTCAGCGCGTTGACGGGCACCGATGCGCTGGTGAACATCGTGACCCGGCCCGGCTGGGGCCGGCGGTTGGTGCAGCAGTATGCGCGGGCGTGCCTGCACCTGATTCGCGACAAGGAGCTGCGGCAGAAGCTCACCCCGGACTATGAGCCTCTGTGTAAGCGGCAGGTCTTGTCGGGGTCGTTCCACCGTGCCGTCCAGAAGCCGAATGTCGAGATCGTCACCGACCGCATCGACAGAATCACGCCCACCGGGATCGTGACGATGGACGGCGTCGAGCGCGATTTCGACGTGATTGTGCTGGCCACCGGATTTCAGGCGCACAACTACATGCGGCCCATGAATCTGGTTGGCAAAGACGGATATTCGATTGACGAGGCCTGGGAGAAGGGTCCCAAGGCTTACCGGATGACCGCCATCCCCGGCTTCCCGAACTTCTTCACCGTGCTGGGCCCCAACTCGCCGACCGGGTCGATCTGGCTTCAGCACACGGCAGAGCGCACCGCCGAGTACATCATCAGCTGGCTGCATCGCTTCGCCCGTGGCGAGATCACCACGGTGGAAGTGAGCCGTGAGGCCACCGATGAGTTCAACGACCAAGCGCGCGAGGCGATGAAGCCCACGGTGTGGGCCACCGGCTGCAACTCCTGGTATCTCACCGAAGACGGATCGGTGGACCTGTGGCCCTTTGATCGAAAGACGATGGAGCGCATGCTCGCATCGCCCGAGGAGAGCCACTACATCGTGCAGTGATGCGCGTTAGCGCAGGTTGAACGTCGCGGGGTCCGGGCCGATGCGACCATCGGCGGCGTCGAGCCCGGTGATCCGCTCCACCTCGTCGGTGCTGAGCTCGAATCCGAACACATCGACGTTGGCCGCGATGCGCGCCGGCGTCACCGATTTGGGGATGACGACGTTGCCCAGCTGAAGATGCCACCGCAGGATCACCTGAGCGGCGCTCACCCCATGGGTCTCGGCGATGGCGCCGATCGTCGGGTCATCCAGGACGGTGCCCTGACCGAGCGGTGACCACGCCTCGGTGGCAATGCCGTACTCGGCGTGGAAGGCGCGCAGCTCGGGCTGGGTGAACCGGGGATGCAGCTCGATCTGGTTGAGAGCAGGTACTTCTCCGGTCTCGTCGATCAGCCGTTGGAGATTGTCGATGGTGAAATTGCTGACCCCGATGGCCCTGGCGCGGCCGTCGGCCTGAATGCGCTGCAGAGCCTTGAAGCTCGCCACGTATTCGTCGAGCTCGGGCACCGGCCAGTGGATGAGGTACAGGTCCACGTAATCGGTGCCCAGGCGTGCCAGAGAGGCGTCAAAGGCGCGCAGCGCGCTGTCGTAGCCCTGATCGGCATTCCACAGCTTCGTGGTCAGGAAGATATCGCCACGAGGAATCCCGGACTCTGCGATGGCGGCGCCGGTGCCCTCCTCGTTCTCGTACACCTTCGCGGTGTCGATGCTGCGATATCCGACCTGCAGCGCTGTCGACACGGCCGAGCGCGCCTCATCGTCGGGCACCTGCCATACCCCATAGCCGAGCTGGGGAATCGTGGTACCGGAATTGAGCGTCACATTGGGGACTACCTGGGGAACCGTCACGGTCAACCCAACACGGGCCGGCGCCGGGTATTCCCGGGGGACCTCGAGATAACAGAAACGCCCCGCTCCCAAACCTGGGAACGAGGCGTTGCTGGTGGTGCGCCGTCAGGGGCTCGAACCCCGGACCCGCTGATTAAGAGTCAGCTGCTCTACCAACTGAGCTAACGGCGCGTGAACGTGCGTGGAAGACCTTAGCAGCCCCGGTGCCCGTAACGAAAATTGTCGTCCCGGCGATAGCCCGGTCGCGTTGATTGAGGTGGTCGTCGACCTTCACGAGCCCGTACAATCATGGCTGAAATCGCATGCACGAGATTCAAAGGGAGCAAAGCATGACCCAGGGTCGTCCACGCCTGTTGGTTGGCGCGCGTCGGCGGTGGGCGTCCGTGCTCGTTCTCCCGATCGTGGCGATGGCTGTGCTGGCCGGGTGCTCGAGTACCGCGTCCCAGGAACCGCCGAAAGTCATTGACAAGGCAACGCCTTACGCCGATCTGTTGGTACCCAAGTTGGCGATGTCGGTGAAGGATGGCGCCGTCGGCGTCCCGGTCGATGCGCCCGTGACGGTGACTGCGGGCGAGGGCGTGCTCGGAACCGTCACCATGGTCAACTCCGATGGCAAAGAGATCGCCGGCGAGGTCGGTCCCGATGGTGTGAGCTGGTCCACCACCGAGCCGCTCGGCTATGACAAGCAGTACACCCTGAGTGCCGATGCCCGGGGCCTTGGCGGGCAGGCCCGTGCCAATGCGACGTTCCGCACTCATTCGCCGGACAACATGACGATGCCGTATGTCATGCCGGGGGACGGTGAGGTAGTCGGCATCGGGCAGACGGTCGCCATCAGGTTCGACGAGAGCATTCCGAATCGGGCCGCGGCAGAGAAGGCCATCAAGATCACCACGAACCCACCCGTCGAGGGTGCGTTCTATTGGTTGAACAACCGCGAAGTGCGTTGGCGCCCAGAGGCGTTCTGGGAGCCCGGAACATCGGTCGACGTGAAGGTCAACACCTACGGGGTGGACCTGGGCAACGGCGTCTTCGGGCAGGACAACGTGACGTCCCGTTTCGCCATCGGCGACGCGATCATCAGCCGCGTGGATGACAACAACAAGGTCGTCAACGTCGAGCGGAACGGCGAGATCATCAAGACGATGCCGACGTCGATGGGTAAGGACAAGGCGCCCACCAACAACGGCACCTACATCATCGGCGAGCGGTTCAAGGATCTGATCATGGATTCCTCGACCTACGGCGTCGCGGTCAATTCGCCCGACGGATACCGCACCAAGGTGCAGTACGCCACCCAGATGTCCTATAGCGGGATCTACGTGCACGCCGCACCGTGGTCCGTCGGTGCGCAGGGGCGCACCAACACCAGCCACGGCTGCCTGAATGTCAGCACCGCGAACGCAAAATGGTTCTACGAGAACACCAAACGTGGTGACATCGTGATCGTCTCCAACACCGTCGGCCCGGTGCTATCCGGTACCGAGGGCCTGGGTGACTGGAACATCCCGTGGTCGCAATGGAAGGCCGGAAACACCCGGAACTAGCGGTATCGCATCTGAGTGGTCCACCGCACGCTCACCGCTCAAGCTCGCTACGGGCTACTGCGAGGTCAACCACGGGCCGGTAAGCGGCGACACGCTCCGCGGTCCACCCGGGAAGACCGAGTGCCGCCTCGTCGGTGGCGATCCGATAGATCAACGCGCGGATCGACTAGATCCCCGATCCGCCACGTCCCGCCCTGGCCGCCGGGCAGCGCGACGGGTTCGCCGGACGTGCCGAATGCGGCCAGCACCGTCTTCGGCGGGATTGCATGCGGTGACGGCATATCACAGGGTCGCACTCGGACTCACGACTTGTATGCAACGTGCGCCCCGCTTCGGGCGTACGGGGCTTTCGGTCGGCCGTTTAGCCTTCGATGACCTTCTGATCGAGCACTCGCTTGGACGGCACCATGATGATCGACTTGGAGTTGTCGCGGTCGCGGTAGGCGGACTCCAGGATCGACGGGATGCTCTCGAGCTTGCCGTGCACGCTCATGAGCTGCTCCAGGATTGAGATGCGCTGCTGGCCAACCTCTTCCACCGAGCGGCGGGCCTGGTCCAGGCGGCGCTCGATCTGCTCGTCGGCCAGGCGCAGGCGGCGTTCTGCCTCGTCCTTGGCATCGGTAAGGCGCTTCTCGCACTCGGCCTGCGTGCTGCGTCGTTGCTCATCGACGGTCGATTGGGTGTCGGTACGCAGCTTGGTCAGCTCTTCGTCCAGCTCCGTCTCGGCCTTTTCGCGCCGCTTTGCCTCCGCCGAGCGGAGTCGCTCGGACTCGCTGACCGCCTGGGCGACAATCTGATTGGCTTCCTCGCGCGCACGCGCCATGACCTCGGTGTACTCGGTCTCCAGCGCGCTCTGTCGCGCCGCCATGTCGGCGAGCATTTCCTTGTGCTTAGTGCGCATGGCTTCGGCATCGGACTTGGCGGCGGCGACCAGCGCGGCCGACTCGGTGCGTGCCTCGCTCTGCATCTCGGAGACCTCATCGACGGCGATGCGGAGCATCTTGGCCATCCGGTCGGTCATCGCGTGCGCCGACGGTGAGGTGTCGTTGAGGTTGGATACCTCGTCCTTGAGGGAGGAGACCTGCTTGGTGGTTTCCTCGAGACGAGTCTTGAGAGTCTCCACGTCGTTCAGTCCGGACTGATGCATGATCGTCAGCCGGCTGATGTACTCGTTGACTTCGATCGGGTCGTACCCGTTGCGAGTGCGAGTGAAATTCCGAGTGGACTCGTTAGCGGTTGTCACGGTCACTAGTACCCCTTGAAGCAGGCCATGGAAGTAATGGGAGGGCGTTAGCCCGCGAAGAGTATGACACGCGTTACCAGTTCCCGTATACCAATGTTGGTAAAGACTGGATCGTGACGTAACCAGATTTACCGTGGTCGACATGCCTGGTCATGGGGCCAATATTGATCAGTACGTTCAGGTGTGATCGATGCCAGCATGCGCGCCGTGGATTCCCCGCCGGCGCGTCGCTTCGTGAAAGTGATTTGCTATCTAATTTTGACGACAGTCACTGCCGGTATGTGCTTTTCGGGCCTGTTGGTTTGCCATAGATCGCGTCGTGAAACGTATTGCCTACAGAGGGCGTTTCCTGAAACCGATCTTGATCGCTCGATCCCAGGTAGCGATAGTGCCGCCTACCTGATCGCGGTATGGGGTATCTAGCTCGGCGCGACGGTTCGTGCCGCGACCGTGTCGCGGACCAGGAAGAACGGCACGGCGGTGCCGACGGTCAGCGTCTCAGACGTTCGAACGTGAGAAACGGAATCGCCGCCTACTTGCGTAGACGGCGATTCCGATATGGGGTGGCTGACGGGACTCGAACCCGCGACAGCCAGGATCACAACCTGGTGCTCTACCAACTGAACTACAGCCACCATTGCCGCGCGAAGCGGCGTGAAAGATCTTAACCGGTGAGGGCGCCTTAGGCCGAATCGGTATCCGGAGCGTTATCCAAGTTCGCCACGATCGCGACAAGGTCACTGGTAGAGGGCCCGGGGTCGGGAACGAATGCCGCGCGCCGGTAGTAGCGCAGCTCGCGGATCGACTCCTTGATGTCGGCGAGGGCCCGGTGGGCCAATCCCTTGTCGGGCTGGCCGAAGTAGATCCGCGGGTACCAGCGGCGGCAGAGCTCCTTGATGGAGCTGACGTCGATCATCCGGTAATGCAGGAAGTCATCGAGCTGCGGCATATCCCGTGCGATGAATCCGCGGTCGGTGGCAATGGAGTTCCCGGCCAGGGGAGCGACCTTGGCGGCGGGCACATGCTGGCGGATGTAGTCGAGCACCAGCGCCTCGGCCTCTTCCAGGGTGACCGTCGACTTGCGGACCTCATTGGTGAGCCCGGACTTGGCATGCATGTCCTTGACCACCGGAGGCATCGCGGCCAGGGCCGCGTCATCGGCGTGAATGACGAGGTCGATGCCCTCGCCGAGGATGTTGAGATCGCCGTCGGTGACAAGGGCGGCGATCTCGATCAGCTTGTCCGAGCCGAGGTCGAGCCCCGTCATCTCGCAGTCGATCCAGACCAGTTCTTCGCGTGGAGCGCTCACAGTCTGACCACAGTAGCGGTACGTGTGATCCGCGAGTGTGACGTCAGCACGGAATTTCGCGAGCAATCCTGTGTCGACGCCACACCGAGCGATGACGGAGTCGCTTTGGGGCGTTAGGGTCGTGGCCATGGCCGAGCAGACCACCGCGGGAGCCACGCCCGCACAGCAGATCGCCGCCGGATACGCCACCACAGGTCAGGCACTTGAACTGGGGTCGGTCGTGGTGGACGGCACCGTCGACCCGGCGGCGCGTATCCGCATTCCGTTGGCGACCCTCAACCGGCACGGCCTCATCGCCGGCGCGACCGGTACAGGCAAGACCAAGACCCTTCAGGTGATCGCCGAGCAGCTCAGCGCCGCCGGAGTGCCTGTGGTCATGGCCGACGTCAAGGGCGACCTGTCCGGCATCTCCAAGCCCGGCGAGGCCAGCGATAAGACGGCGGCTCGCGCCAAGGACACCGGTGACGACTGGGCGGCCTCGGGCTTTCCGACGGAGTTCGTCTCCCTCGGTACCACTGGGATCGGTGTGCCCGTCCGTGCCACCATCCGCAGCTTCGGGCCGATTTTGTTGTCAAAGGTGCTGGGGCTCAACGCCACCCAGGAATCAACGCTGGGGCTGATCTTCCACTGGGCGGATCAACAGCAGCTACCACTGCAGGATCTGAAGGATCTGCGCGCGGTCATCACGTACCTGACCAGCGATGAGGGCAAGGCGGATCTGAAGAACCTCGGTGGCGTGTCGGCGGCGACGGCGGGCGTGATCCTGCGAGCGCTGATCAATCTGGAGGCCGACGGTGGCGACACATTCTTCGGCGAACCCGAAATCGATCCGAACGATCTGATGCGTACGTCCGGAGACAAGGGCGTTATCACGCTTGTCGAGCTAGGGGCGCAGGCTGCGCGGCCGGTTCTGTTCTCCACTTTTCTGATGTGGATTCTGTCTAACCTGTTCACGAAGCTGCCTGAGGTCGGCGACGTTGACAAGCCGAAGCTCGTGTTCATCTTCGACGAGGCGCACCTGCTGTTCGCCGACGCGTCGAAGGCGTTCCTGGAGCAGGTGGAGCAGACGGTCAAGCTCATCCGTTCCAAGGGTGTTGGCGTGTTCTTCTGCACCCAGCTGCCCACCGACGTGCCCAACAACGTGCTCTCGCAGCTGGGTGCGCGCGTTCAGCACGCGTTGCGCGCGTTCACCCCCGAGGACCAGCAGGCCCTTACCAAGACCGTCAAGACCTATCCCAAGACCGATGTGTACGACATGGGCACGGCGCTGACCTCGCTGGGCATCGGCGAGGCGATCGTTACGGTGCTCTCTGAGAGGGGCGCGCCGACGCCGGTGGCGTGGACCCGGATGCGTGCGCCGCGTTCGCTGATGGCCGCCATCGGTGACGACGCCATCAAGGCCGCCGCCGAGTCCAGCCCCCTCCAATCCAAATACGGCCAGACGGTCGATTCGCGATCGGCCTTCGAGGTTCTCGCCGAGAAGGCGGCCCAGGCAGAGCAGGACGCCCCCGTCGGGGAGGCTCCCGCGAAGAAGGGCGCCAAACCGGTACCTGAGAAGCCCAGCTGGTGGCGGCGTCTGCTCAGCAACAGGAGCTTTCAGAGCTTCCTCAGCGCGCTGGGCAAGCAGCTCATCCGCAATATGGGTAAGAAGTAAGGTCGGGACAGATCGTGCGTAGTCGCCGCTGAGACCTAGGCGTCTGCCGCCCGTTTCGATTGTGGGACAAAATCTTTGGGCAGCATGCGGGATCGCCGCCAGAGGTGCTCCACCAGTCGGCCTTCGAGCATGTTGGCCTCGTCCATGACGCGGACCAGACGCTCGCCGAAGAACCGCAGATTCGCGTGATAGTGCGGATTGCGTAGGGCCGTCCATGCCGTTCGCAAAGGCGGAAGTCCGGCATCGCGGTACACGGCCGGTTGCACCATGACCAGTGGCACCACCGCCGCGCCGGCGGCAACGATCAAGCGCTCCACGGCCATACGGGCACGGCCGGTGCGTGCGACGGCCCGGTTCAGCGCCACGCGCGCGTAGCTGATGTGCCGGGCCTCCTCCACGACGTGGATTTTGGCGATCGCCCGGGTGCGGGGCTGGAGCGTCTCGTCGTTCATGGTCTGACGCTGTAGCCGATCCAATATTTCCTCGACCATGAGCATCATCGAGAAGATCGTCGCCGACAGCGGGGCGAGGGCGGTGATGCCCACCAAGGCCCGGGCAATCATCGGCGGGTCATAGCTGCGATCACTCAGTGTGTTGATCTGGCGGCCGAACATCACCGAGTGGCGACACTCGTCGGCGACCTCGGTCAGCGCGTATTGCGCTGTGGCGCTGCGGGGGTCGCTGACCGAGGCCAGCTTGAGCATGGGGTGCATCAGGGCGCTCTCGGCGAGAATGCCCCAGCTGGCCAGGGCCGACGCCTCCAGGCGTCCGAGCCGAATCTTCTCCTCCTCGGTCATCCGGTCGAAGATCTTTGTGCCGTACAGCGAGATGTATTTGTCGGGCACATAGCGCAGTCCCGGAACGTCGGGTGCATCCCAATCGACGTCCACCTCCGGGTTGTAGGAGCGCTCGACCGATGAACGCAGGAGCCGTACTGCCGTCCGCTCGATGGGTGAGTCGTCTTCGACGATGGGCGTTTGTGACATGACGTGTCTCCCGCTGCTCGGTCCGCCAACTTCTTTAGATGGTACTGAAAAGTACCGGGTACTTAGAGTAGCGTCAATGGCATGTCAGGTCACGGTGATGCCCGGCGTGAACGCTGGGTGCAGCACAAGGTGCGCGTGCGCCGGAAATTCGTCGCTGCGGCAGTGGTCGCGATCGAGAGAAACGGCCCGTCGGCCACAGTGGAGGATGTCGTCCGCGTGGCGCACTCCGCTAAACCCAAGCTGTACCGGCATTTTGAAGACCGCAATGATCTCTTCGACTCGGTGGCACAGGCCATGGTGGCGGGCGTCCGGCACCAGTTGACCGCGGCCGTCGACATCTGCATCCCGCCGCGACATTCCGCGCAGCGCGCCGCGTCCGTCTTTCTCGAGCTGGTGCAACGGTTCCCGCAATCGACGCGCTTCCTCGTCGAGCATCAGATGGTGAGCGTGCGGGGAAAGCCGGCCCCGGCTCTGCGTGACGACGGTGCGATCGCCGAACTCGCCGCGGTGATCTCGTCGTTTCTCGAGCGCGTCAACGTGCACCCGGCCGGCGCGGATCAGCTGGCCGCCGCGTTGATCGGCACGGCGGCGACGACGGCGTTATGGCGAGCAGCTCGGGGCGCCGCACCTGACGAGGGCACCGGCGAACGCCTAGCTGAGACCTTGTGGGCCTCGATCGATGTGTTCCTGCGGTCGAAGGGTGTCATCATCGACCCGCAGCGAGCGCTCGATCCGGGGAAGGTCGAGACGGCCCGCGCGGCGCTACTGGACTTGCGGGGCGACGGTTAGTCGCCGAGCTTCTTGTAGAAGCTGCCCACTATCGGGGCGACGATGGCGCGCGGCGCATAGCCGGCGGCCACCGACATTGCCTTCGACGTGATGCCGGGGACGACGCGCATCTTATTGCGTTCCAACGCATTCAGTGAGACCCGCGCGGTGTACTCCCCGTTGATCCACAGGAAGTCCGGAACCACTTTGTCGACGATCGACGCCTCGGCGGGGTCGGGCTCGACGGTGCGCACCGGTCCGGGTGCGAGCAGCGTGACATGTACCCCGGTGCCTTTGAGTTCACCACGCAGCGACTCGGAGAAGGTGTTCGCGAATGCCTTGGTCGCCGCGTAGGTGGCGTTGTTGGGAATCGGGGAGTTACCGGCCGCCGATCCCGAGATCAGGATGCCGCCGGCTCCACGCTCGAGCATGCCGGGTAGCACCGCCAGCGTAAGGTCGTGCACCGCAACCGCGTTGAGCTGCACTTGCTTGCGTTCGCCCTCGGGGTCCAGATCGCGTATCGGCCCGAACGTCGCGGTTCCCGCGTTGTTGCACAAGATCGAGATGTTGCGCTCGGACAGCTCCTTGCAGAGCGCATCACGCGCGCCGGGGTCGGCGAGGTCCACCGCACGCACCTCGACGATCACGCCCGTCTTCTCGGTCAGGGTGTTCGCGAGGTCGCTGAGGATCTCGCCGCGACGAGCGGTGATGATGAGGTTGTGTCCGCGGGCGGCAAGCTCTTCAGCGAGCGCCGCTCCGATCCCCTGAGAGGCTCCGGTAACGACGGCGCGGGCATCGGGACTTGGTGCGGGTATCGGCATGGGGCAATCGTAAAGGTTGCCCATCGCGCGCCAGGTTACGCTGGTCGGTAATGAGCATGCCTGGGGTCGAGGAGCCTATGGGGCGTCAAGACCCAGGACCCGGCCGACAATTGGATACCCCCGTCTCACGCGGGCGGATAGCTGCCTGGGCGGCGTTCGACTGGGGGTCTGCGGCCTTCAACACCGTCATCGTGATGTTCATTTTCACGCCGTATCTGACCGGCAGAGTCGGCGCGGGGATGCCCGACGGTGTCCCGCAGGGCCTCCTCGGCTGGATGATGGGTCTGGGCGGTGTCCTCGTCTTCGTGCTCGCACCGGTGATCGGTGTGTGGGCCGACACCCCGCGGCGGCGCCGAGTCGCGCTGGGCACCCTCACCACATTGGTGGTGCTCGTTGCCACCTCGATGAGCCTGGTACACGAGGACAACCGCTATCTCTGGCTGGGTCTCGGATTGTATTGCGCGGGTTCGGTGTTCAACGAACTGGCCCAGGTTCCGTACAACGCGATGATGCACGGGCTCACCACCCCCGCCAACGCCTCGCGGGTCTCGGGGCTTGGCCTGGCGGCGGCATACATCGGCGGTGTCGTCGTCCTGCTGGTGTGCTACCTGGGCTTCATCTCGGGGGACGGTCCGACCCGCGGACTCTTCCACATACCCGCCGCCGACGGATTCGACGTGCGCGTCTCGGCCTTGTTGGCGGCGGCGTGGTTCGCCGTGTTCGCGCTGCCGCTGGTCTTATCCCGGCCGGTAGCTGATCCGTGGGCCCCACCGCCCAGCTCACCCGGACTGTTAGGGGTGTACCGGGAGCTGTGGCGCGACCTCGTCGAGCAGTGGCACATGGATCGGCGCATCATCTACTTCCTGATGGCGAGCGCGATCTTCCGCGATGGGATGGTGGCGATGTTCGCGCTGACTCCGGTCATCGCCAACGGGGTCTTTCACTTGTCCGGCGCGGACATCACATTGTTCGGGGTCGCCGGGAACGTCATGGCGGCAGCCGGGGCGGTGTTGGGTGGGTTGATCGATACCCGTTTGGGTTCCAAGGGGATCATCGTCGGCTCGCTCGCCGCGATCGTCGCCCTCGGCATCGTGATGATGTGTCTGTCGGGACCGTCCGCGTTCTGGATCTGTGGGCTTGGCATCGCGGCGTTCGTCGGCCCACCGCAGTCGGCGGCCCGAACGCTGGTGTTGCGCATGGCGCCGGCTGGTCGGGAGGCGTTCGTCTTCGGTCTCTACACCATGACCGGGCGGGCGGTTTCTTTCGCGGGCCCCTGGTTGTTCGCCACATTTGCGCTGCTGTTCCACGCCACCCGTGCGGGAATCGCCGGGCCGGTGTTGATGATTGCGCTGGGACTGGTGGCGGTGATCTTCGTCAAGGTTCCCCGGTATCACCCGGTGACCGGCGAAAACGTCAGCGGCTCAAGCTAGCCCATACCGCTGCAGGTCGCCATCTTCCCGGACGTGGTGCTCTTCCGCGTTCCGTTGACGAGCAAGGTGCAGGACACATCGTGCGAGAAGTCGGCCGCGATCACCACGGCGTTCGTCACCTGCTCGGCGTTCAGCTTGACCTCCTTGCGCCATGGCAGCTTGACGTTGAACTCCATCTGTAGGGATCCGCTGGCATCGAAGTAGGTGACGTTCAGGGCGGGCCCGCGACCGCCGACCTCATAGACGACGGTCTCGGTGGCGGCCTGGCTTCCCTGCGTCGGCGGGTTCACCGGGATCGGCGGAATGGTGAAACTCGGTATCGGCGGCAGGCTCGGCATGCTGGGCGCGGTGGTTGTCGAGGTCCGGGTGGAGGGAGTGGCGATAACTGTTGGGGGTCGGTCATCTTCGCGTTGAATGAGGACGACGAGGGTGGCGATCAGCGCGACGATGACGACCAGCGCACCAACACCGACGACCCACAGCCAGAAGGTGTTCGATCGACGTGGGGGCTCGGGATCCTGCGGGGGAGGACCGTATGAGCCGTATTGCTGCGGCAGCACGGCCGTTTGGTTGGGCTGAGCAGTGCTGGAGAGCGCGGGATACTCGAACGCCTGTGAGGCATAGGCCGGGTCATCGGGGTAGTCCAACGGCTGGCTGGACTGCGACCACGGACCGTATGACGTGGAGCCGCCCGGGGCGGCCGCATCGTCGCGGCGGTTGCTGTCCATGGCCGCCAGGGTACCCGCCAAGCCATCAATGCAGGTGAAAGCCGGTCGGCCGTGTTTTCGGCGGATCATCGCCGGAGGCGGGCAGATGGCGGGGTCGTGCTGTGATCCCGGTCACGGTACGGCACTATAAGGGCCATGACAGCGACCGAATCCACGGCTTCCGGGAGTGCTCCACCGAAGAAACGCAAGGACCGCACGCATTGGCTCTATATCGCGGTCATCGTCGCGGTGGTGCTCGGTGTGGTCGTGGGCATGCTGTGGCCGGGATTCGGAAAATCGGTGGGTGTGCTCGGCGAGATTTTCGTCAGCCTCATCAAGATGATGATCAGCCCGGTGATCTTCTGCACGATCGTGTTGGGCATCGGATCCGTGCGCAAGGCCGCCAGTGTGGGCCGGGTGGGCGGACTGGCGTTCGTGTACTTCCTGGCGATGTCGACCGTCGCCTTGGCGATCGGGCTTGTCGTCGGCAATCTGCTCGCGCCCGGTACCGGACTGCATCTGTCCGGGGCCAACCAGGGGGCGGGCGCAAAATACGCCGACCAGGCTCATGCCGCCGGCGGAACCTGGCATTTCATCAAATCGATTGTGCCGGAGACAATGTTCTCGGCACTGACCTCCGGCAGTGTGCTGCAGACGCTGTTCATCGCGTTACTGGTCGGCTTCGCGGTACAGGCACTCGGATCGACCGGTGAGTCGATCGTGCGCGGTATCGGGATGCTCCAGAAGCTGGTCTTCAAGGTCCTCATCATGGTGCTGTGGCTGGCGCCCATCGGCGCCTTCGGTGCCATTGCCAATGTGGTCGGCCAGACCGGCTGGAACGCCGTCAAGGAGCTGGGCGCACTTATGCTCGGCTTCTACACGACGTGCGCGATCTTCATCTTCGGTGTGCTGGGAGCGCTGCTGTGGGCGGTGGCCCGGGTATCGATCTTCAAGCTGGTGCGGTACCTGGCACGTGAATACCTGCTGATCGTCTCGACCTCGTCCTCGGAATCGGCACTGCCGCGGTTGATCGCGAAGATGACTCACCTCGGTGTCGAGAAGTCGACGGTGGGCATCGTGGTCCCGACTGGCTACTCGTTCAACCTGGACGGGACGGCGATCTATCTGACGATGGCCTCATTGTTCGTCGCCGACGCGATGGGAAAGCCGCTGTCGATCGGTGAACAGATTTCGCTGCTGGCGTTCATGATCATCGCCTCCAAGGGTGCGGCCGGGGTGACCGGTGCCGGAATGGCCACGCTGGCAGGCGGATTGCAGAGCCACCGGCCGGACCTGCTCGACGGTGTGGGCATGATCGTCGGCATCGACCGGTTCATGTCCGAGGCGCGTGCGTTGACCAACTTCTCGGGCAATGCGGTAGCCACGTTGCTCATCGGAACCTGGACCAAGACAACGGATCGCGAGCGGATCAAGACGGTGCTCTCGGGTGCCGATCCGTTCGACGAAACCACCATGCTCGACGATCACGCCGATGCCGCCGCGGACGAGAAGGTGCCCGCGCAGGCGGCCAACTGACGGCGGCGTACGCCGTCAGTTCATGCGATACGGGTAGTTGGCGACAATCGCATCGGTGCGGTCAATGAGGCTGGCTGTCAGCACAATTCCGGTCTGATTGTGCAGGATCTGATGCCAGCGCCGCTTGGTCTTGATCTCGGTGATGAGCACGGTCACCTGGCGGCCGTCGGCCTGGCGCTTCTTGACGTATTCCACCAGGGGAGTCACCAGGGATCGATGCGCGGTAGGCAACACGACGAGCTCAAGTCCCGGGTTCCATTGATCCCAGCGCCTGGTCATCGCGTGTGCCTTCTGATCCGTGCGGCTGATGGTGACCGGCACCACCTCGCCACCGAGGTGCAGTGCCGCCTCCAGTAGCTGAACCGTTCGCTTGTTGATGTCGTCGATCGGCACGATCACCAGGGGCGTCTGGTCCGGGGGATGGGGTGTGAGCGTGGGCAATTCATCGAGTGTCAGTTCGCGTTTGACGCCTTGGTAGTAGTTCTCGGTGCGCCCGAAAAGCAGAATCAGCAGGGGGATGACGATGACCAGCAGCCACGCGCCCTCGGTGAACTTGCTGGCGAAGAACACGACCATGGCGACGGCCGAGAGTGCTGCACCGAACCCATTGAGTACGGCCTTCCACTGCCAGCCGGATGTGCGGGCGCCGAACCAGTGCTTGACCAAGCCGACTTGGCTGATGGTGAATCCGATGAACACCCCGATCGCGAACAGCGGCAACAGCCGGTGGGTGTCGGCGTCGCTGGCGATGAGGATCAGAGCCGAGAATGCGGCGAGCGCGGCGACGCCGTATCGGTAGACCGGCTTCTCTGCCCGCAACGCGAACAGATGAGGCATCCGGTCGTCCTTGGCGAGCAGGCTCATCAGCACCGGCAGTCCACCGAAGCTGGTGTTGGCCGCGAAGCCGAGGATCAGTGCCACCGTCACATTGGTGACGTAGAACGGTATTCCGGTGCCGAAGGCCGCCGCGGAAAGCTGGGCCAGAATGGTGACGTCACCGCGGGGAACCACGTGGTGTGCCTTGATGAGGATGCTGAGCCCGATCAGCATGAGGCCCAACAGAACTCCCAGGGCGACTTCGGTGTGCTGGGCCCGTTTGATGGCGGGTGTCTTGAAGGCCGGGACGCCGTTCGCGATGGCCTCCACACCTGTGAGGGACGAACACCCGGCCGCGAAGGCCTTCAGAACCAAGATGATTCCGAGTGCGCTGACCGGCTCGATGGGGCCGAGGTCTTTGCCGATGACGGCCACGGGGGTGGAGTGCGCAAGCCCGAAGAGGATGACCGCCAGGATGCACACGATGAAGAGGAGTGTCGGCAGCATGAGCACCTTGGCCGACTCGCTGATGCCGATGAGATTGAGGATTGTCAGGATCGCCAGGCCGATCAGCGTGATGGACAGCAGATGCGGGGCCAGCGCGGGAAAGGCGCTGGCCAGGCTCGCCGCCCCGGCCGCCAGGCTCACCGCGACCGTCAGCACATAGTCGACGACCAGACTCGCTGCGGCCAGCAGACTCGCACCGCGGCCGAGGTCCTTCTTGGCCACGGCGTACGAGCCCCCGCCTTCGGGGTGCACGGCGATGACCTGGCGGTACGAGAACACCAACACGATGAGCAGCACCGTGATCGCGACGGCCACCGGCAGGGTGAAGGTGATGGCACCGACCCCGCCGGCGATCAGGGCGAGGACGATGGCCTCCGGGCCGTAGGCCACCGAGGACAGCGCATCGAGGGACAGCGCCGCGAGCCCACCGACCGAGGTCAGTTTGTGCGCGTCGTCCTTGAGGGCACGGCGCAGGCGCGGGTCGGCAACGCGGGGCGGTACGGGAGGGGAGGGAGGCGCAGAAACCACCGGGGGAGAGTAGGCCCAGACGCAGCGGTTTTCGTGGTTCTTTACGCGATCTTGAGGCCGCGACAGTGGTGTCAATCACGATGACATCTGTGAACCTATGTCCCCTGAGGTCAACGGATGTAGACTCACCGGCATGAAGGGACTCAGTCTTACTGTGATGATCGCGATGGGTGCGGGTGCTGCCGCGATCGCCATGGCCTCCCCGGCACATGCCGATGACGTCAGCTTCAACGAGACACTGCACTCATATGGCATCTACGCGCCGCCGGACAAGACTGCCTACCTCGGCAAGATCGCCTGCCACCGCCTGGACACGGGTCTGGACAAGGACGCCTACCAGGCGACCAATTTCCTGACCAAGAACCTCGATCGCGGCACCTCCACCGAGCAGAAGTGGCAGTTCCTGTCCGCTTCGATCGACGAGTATTGCCCCGAGCAGCGTCCCGTCCTGGAGCGCGCAGCCAGCCACACCTAGGCCGGTTCGTTCTTCACCGCGCTCAGCGAGCGCGGTGAAGAACGTCGAGAACCTGGGCTACCAGCCCGTCGATATCGGCACCGGTGGTGTCCAGGACGAGTTCAGGATTTTCTGGGGCCTCATAGGGCGCCTCGACTCCCGTCAAACCCTTCAACTCGCCCGCGCGGGCCCGTGCGTACAGACCCTTGGGGTCTCGTTTCTCGCATTCGGCCAGCGGGGTGGCGATGTACACCTCGATGAATGGCAGCTTGGCTGCGGCGTTGATGCTGCGCGCGGTCTCCCGATCGGAGCGCAGCGGCGATACCAGCGATGCCAGCGCGACAACCCCGGCGTCGGCGAAGAGCCGTGCCAGGTGCGATACCCGGCGGATGTTCTCGGCGCGGTCGCCCGGCGAGAACCCGAGGTCATCGGAAAGCCCATGGCGCAGGTTGTCGCCGTCGAGCAGATACGCGACCTGCCCGGACTCCACGAGTGCCCGTTCCACCGCCACCGCGATGGTCGACTTGCCGGATGCGGGCAGGCCGGTGAACCAAATGATCGCACCGCGCTGAGTAGTGCTGTCCCAACGGTATTCGCGGTCCAGGGCCGAGGGGTGCCAGCGGATATCTGTACGCGAGTGCGTCTCCGGTTTGACCTCACGCGCCTCGGTGATGGTCCCGGCGCCGACGGTGTCGTTGGACGCCTCGTCGATCAGGATGAATGCGCCGCTGTCTCTGCTGTCGGTATACGAATCAGCCACCACGACCGAGCTGGTGCGCAGGGTGACTGAGCCGATGTCGTTGAGCGCCAACTCAACCGGGCCATCCAGCTCGTCGAGCGTTTCCGGATCAAGCCGGGTATGCAGGGCCTGAACAGTGGCCCGCACCGTCCGGGTGCCCTGCTTGAGTGCGAGCCGGTCACCCGCCCGCAACGGGCCGTTGGTGAACCAGCAGACCGTGGCATCCAGCTCGCGGGCCAGCACCGGCAGCACCGCATCTTCTGCGCCGCTCACCAGCACATCCCCGCGGCCCACATCGATATCGTCGGCCAATTCGATCGACACCGAAAGCGGAGCCACACCGGTGGAACGGTTTTCGTCCAGAGTGTCCACCACCGTCACGGTCGACCGGGTTCCCGACGGCAGGTTTACCACCGGATCTCCGACGCTGAGGGTGCCGCCCGCTAGCCGACCGGTATACCGGCGGCGCTGATCAGCCGTGGGTCGCGAGACCCATTGCACGGGCAGGCGGAGTTTGGCGGGCTCGGGCTGTGGCGGCGAAAGCTCAACGCCCTCGAGATATTCGAGCAGGGTCGGCCCGCTGTACCACGTGGTGTTCTCGGAGCGGTGCACCACATTGTCGCCGAGCTTGGCCGCAATCGGAATGACGGTGATGTCCACCTTGCCGAGCCGGTCGGCCAGCAGATGCAGCTCGCCCTCCACCTCCGTGAACCGCTGCGCGTCGAAGTCGACCAGGTCGATCTTGTTGACTGCGGCGACAAAATGCTTGATACCCAACAACTTTGCGATGCGGGCGTGGCGACGGGTCTGGCGCAGCACCCCGGCACGTGCGTCGACCAGAAGGATGGCGACATGCGCGTTGGAGGCGCCGGTGAACATGTTGCGGGTGTAGCGCTCGTGACCCGGGGTGTCGGCCAGGATGTAGCTGCGGCTCTCGGTGGAGAAGAAGCGGTAGGCGACGTCGATCGTGATGCCCTGCTCGCGTTCGGCGCGCAGACCATCCGACAGTGCGGCGAGGTCGGCGTTCCCCTCGTCGTCGGTGACGGCCTCCAGATGGTCGACCGGCAGGCTGTCGGTGTCGTGGAGCAGCCGCCCGATGAGCGTGCTCTTGCCGTCGTCCACCGAACCGGCGGTGGCGATACGCAGTAGTTGGCGGGTGTCCACCGCGGTCTGGGTGCTCATCAGAAGTAGCCCTCTCGTTTCCGGTCTTCCATAGCGGCCACGGATGTGCGGTCATCGGCGCGGGTCTCGCCGCGTTCGGACACGGTGGCCGCGGAGATCTCCGCGATCACCCCTTCGATCTCGGTGGCCTGGGAGCGGACCGCGCCGGTGATGGTCATGTCGCCGACGGTGCGGTAGCGCACCCATTCGGTGGTGGCAGTTTCGTCGCCGTTTGGGATGGTGTACTCGGAGGTGGCCAGGAGGATGCCATCACGCTCGAACACCTCGCGTTGATGGGCGTAGTAGATCGGCGGCAGCTCAAGGTTTTCCAGCTGGATGTAGCGCCAGATGTCCAGTTCGGTCCAGTTGCTCAACGGAAAGACACGAACCTGTTCGCCCTTGCGGATGCGTCCGTTGTAGAGCGACCAGGGTTCGGGCCGTTGTGCCCGCGGATCCCACTGCCCGAACTCGTCCCGGAAGCTCAGGATGCGCTCCTTGGCACGGGCGCGTTCCTCATCGCGCCGCGCACCGCCGAATGCCGCATCGAACCCGCCGGCCTCCAACGCGTCCAGCAGGGTTCGGGTCTGTTGACGATTACGTGAGGCGCCCGGGCCCGGGTCGGCGACCCGCCCGGCATCGATCGTCTCCTGTACGGAGGCGACGATCAGTTTGTGGTCGTGCCCGATGGTTCGGCGGTCACGGAACTCGATCACTTCGGGGAAATTGTGTCCGGTGTCGACGTGCAGCACCGGGAAGGGCAGCGGTGCGGGCCGGAAGGCCTTCTCGGCCAACTTCAGCAAGACGATCGAGTCCTTGCCCGCGGAGAACAGCAGCACCGGGCGCTGCAGCTCGGCGGCCACCTCCCGGATGATGTGCACCGCCTCGGCCTCCAGCAGCCGAAGCTCGTTGACCTGCAACAGATCGGGTGTCGTCGCGGTGTCGCTCATAGTGGCAGCCCCTCTCTTTCCGCGTCCGTCCGGTATCGGTCCACCCAGTCGTCGGACCGCTGATCTGCCTGTCGTTCCAGCACAGGCGGTGGCGCGAGTCGCGGGTCTTGCCCCAGTGCCTCCAGCACGGTGGCGACCACCTGGGTCAGGTTGCGCCAGAGGTACGGGTACGAGACGTCGATGGGCTCGATGTTCTCCTCGGCGAACCAGCGGCGCCACCCCGCCTCCTGCGCCTGCAGCATGGTGATGACATGGGCGATGGCCCCGGCGTGGTACTCGGCGCGGGCATCACGCCCCGGATCCGGACGTCCGCGCCATACCCGGGTCTGCACCGCGCGCCAGAACGAAACCGCTTGGGACACAACGTCTGGCCGGTATACGTGCACCAGCACCGGGTTGCTCCCGACAACGTCGCGGATGCCGGCGAGCAATCCTTCGCCGGAACGCTCGGGAAGATCCTGGGCGCGGTCCAAGAGCAGCGGGGTCTGATTCCACATGAGCTTGCCGCCCCAGATTCCGTTGGGGGTGCGGCCCACGGTGCGGATGTAATCGCGCCAGATGCTCGCGGGCGCCAGGTCGGGCTTGCCCGCGTCCAAGGGATCGAGCAGACGCAGGATCGACTCGTCCTGTACGTCGGCGAACCATTCCCGCGGCTGCGGAGACATGCTCGTGGTGGGCAAGTACTGGAAGAACTCCTGTGGTTCGCCGGCCACGCCGGTCGCTCGCAGGGATTCCACCAGCAGGGTGCTGCCACTGCGCTGCGATGCGAGCACCAGATATGCGGTGGGATGGTCGGGCATGCGCAGTAGCCTAACCGCAATTGTTTTGTATTCGACTAATTGGGTTCGCCGTGAATTGCAATCACGGCGAACGTAACTGTTGTTCGATACCACGCTCGTCGGCGATGGCGGAACGGTTGGCTCCGGGCCTGCCATGGATGCGTAAGAATGTCTCGGTGTAGCGCTCGGAAATGCGTGTGCCCGCGAAATCGGAGGGAATGACGTCGAGAGTCTTCTCTCGCCAATCGTTGAGGCGCAGTGCCAGATCGTCGGCGATGGCCTGGGACTTCTCGTTAGGATCGAGTCCCAGCAGGTTGTGTGCCTCGCCCGGGTCGTTGACAAGGTCGTAGAGCTCGCGATGCGGGCGAGGATTGGTGATGTGCGTGGCGACGGCCCGCCCCGGTGGGCTGTCGGCAATGTCCCACGGCAGGTCTAGCACCGGCCTGGGTGCGTAATTCTCTATGTAGCTGTAATTCTTTGTTCGAATGGCCCGAATGGGATCAAAAGAATCGTGATATGTCTTCGCGGTGAATACCTCGGAGCGGACTTGTTCCAGTTCGCCCGTCGGTTTCAGAATATTGTCGGCATGTGAAATTCCCTGAATCTCCTCGGGAATGTCGACGCCGAGTAAGCCCAACAGGGTGGGCAGTAGATCGACCCCGCTGAAGAGCTCGTCGTACCGCACCGATTCGGTGGTGCGGCCCCGCGGAGGGCGGACGATCAATGCGATCCCAGTACCGGCGTCGTACAGAGTGGACTTGGCCCGTGGCAACGCCGGGCCGTGATCGGTCATGAAGACGACCCAGGTGTTCTCATCGAGGCCCGTCTCGGCCAGCACCTGCAGCAGTTCACCGACCTTGGCGTCGGCCACCGCGATCGAGCCATAGAACTCGGCGAGGTCGTCGCGCACGTCGGGGGTGTCGGGTAAATAGTCCGGGACGTTCACCGTGTCGGCGTCGGACGGTTCATAACGCTCCCGAGGAAAGGGGCGGTGCGTTTCGAAGAATCCGGCGGTCAGTAGAAACGGCGCGTTGGGGGAATTGCGCAACCAGCGGCTCGCGTGTTCCACCACGTATTCGCAATACGAGTTGGATACGTCGTACTCGTCGAATCCCAGGGTGGCCGGATACGCCGTTTCATGCTGCATTCCGAACAGTGCTGTGTACCAGCCCGATCCGGACAGAATGTGGGGGAGCGTGCGCACTCCGGCGCGGTATTCCCAGCCGTGATGAGCCAGGCCGATAAGGCCATTGCTCTGCGGGTACCGGCCGGTGAAAAGCGAACCACGCGACGGTGAGCACAGCGGCGCGGTGGCATGCGCGCGGGTGAACAGGATGCCATCGGCGGCCAGCTGGTCCAGGTGTGGGCTGGACACGTCCGGGTGCCCGTAGACGCCTAGGTAGCGGCCGAGGTCGTGCCAATGCACGATCAGAACGTTGTCTCGTGACGCTTCGGTCACTGCGCTCCCTTCCTGGGGTTCGACGGTCCAGCCAACAGTGTGCATCCGTTGTCTGGCAACCCTTCGGCTCACCACGAGAGACTTCGGCGGCCGCGGCTCCGCGCACACGGCCTATCTGGAACTATAGGGGTCTATTTGCTACTTGGCTGCGGACAGTGGCGGATCCCCAGTGATGTGTGCTGGATGCGTACAGAAGGTAATGCTTGCTAAGCAATCATTGTCTACCTCCGGAGATAGCGCTATACGGCGCGCGCCGGTGGTCTGTCGCCCCGATGTCGAGTTCGACGGCCTCGCAACTCTTGATCGCCCTGGCCTCTCCGGACGCGTTCAAGCCGTCAGCAAGGAGACTCTCGTGATGAGGTGCAGTTCGGGAGGGAATCGCCGAGCCGTCTGAGATACGGGCTCTCAGGAGCCGGGACCTGATATCGGCTTGTCAAAGTGCACTCACAACGCTGCACACCCGTCACGTCTCCACCTATTGAGACCATTACCGGGCAGATAGTCCAAGAATGGCTGTAGTCAATATCCACACACTGTGATTAAAAACACATTTTTAGCAAACTCATCTTATGTATCGGCCGCTCTGGCTTGTGGGATTCTGTCCTCTCAGGGGCAAAGGCCATGGTGAACACTTTGCCCATGCCTGCGCATGGTTGGCGCCATGCTCAAGGAAATGTCCGTGAGCTGGCTTGCGTCACTACGAGCAAACTCGTTATCGATGCTTTCCGTCGGGAATCCAAGCTCGGCCCGAGCTTGGTGGGGTCGCCGTTGTTCTGTTGCTGAGGTGGGAACTGGATGCTCATTGAGTGGGAGTTTCGACATGAGCGAGCAAAGGTGTGGGCAGCGATTTGGGATGCGGATCAGTGGCCGCTGGGTGTGAGCGGATTCAGCCCGGTCGTCGGCACGGTGTTCGTCGGTGGTCCGTTCCCGACTATGGGGACTGATTATGTTGGCAGTCTCGAGTGTGAAGTGACCGAGCTGGTGCCGGTCAAGATGATCGCCATCGATGTTGTGGCACCCAGAATCTCGGGTCCGGCATCCACGTGGGAGTTTCGCTCTGAAATGTTCGACCGTGACGATGGTGGCACCCGAGCCGTCACGACCATCCACGGCGTTGATCCGACGAGTCGTGATGAGAAGGTCGCTCTCGGAATCTTCACGTCGGTGGCCTCATGGATATACGGTCACGCGAGCAACGGTCTCGACCATCCCGCCCCGCGGCTTCCCGGCCGGCTTAGCAGAGGAGCGAAACAGCGCGGTCGACTCCCGAGACCAGCCGACCACGGAGATGGCGAAAATGATTGTGAAGAAACGACATAGCCACAGGCCGCGTTTAGGCGCCTGCTAATTCTGCCTCGCTCACGGCGCGGTGTAGCCCCGACAATTGGGGAACCAAGCGGTACATACCTTCTGGCGGATCGGGCCGAACCGGCAAGGTCGTCATGTGGACCGGGCTGATACTCGCGGTTCTCGCTCCCGTCATGGCTGCCCTCTGGATGATGGCCGCACCGAGCGTCGTGGCCGAAGGCAGCAGCCAGAGCGCACATCACCACCACGCCGTCACTCAGACCGGCGACGCCAGCCACCAGAGCCTCGTCAACAGCGGTGGCGCCAAGCTCAACAACCAGTGGTGACGTGATACGCGCTTAGCGAGAACCCCAATGCCACGACGGGGCTTTGAGCGCATCGAGCCCTACGATCTGCGTCTCGCCCCAGTCCTTGACAAGTTCGAGCCGCACCGCCGAACCCGCGTCATCGAACCGATCCTCGTCGCCCGCGAGGATCTCGCGCAACGGCCGTGCGGAAAGATGATCCACCAGCGCGTTGGCATGGGTGATCACGACCACCTGGGTTTTCGCGGCCGCCGCGCGAATGAGCGTCGCCAGCGGCGCGATGAGATCGGGATGCAGCGAGGTTTCCGGCTCGTTGAGCACCATCAGCGGCGGTGGTTCGGGGCTCAGCAGCGCGGCCGCCCACAGCAGGAAACGCAGGGTGCCGTCGGACAACTCCGCGGCACGCAGTGGACGCAGCATCCCGGACTGCTGAACCTGAAGATCGACGATCCCCTCACGCACGGCGACTGCCACCGCGGCGCCATCGAAGGCGGCGGCGACAACCTTGTCCAGAGTGTCGCTGCGGGTCTCGATGATTGTCTGGATAGCCGCGGCCACATCGCTGCCGTCATTCGATAGCACTGTGGTGCGCGTGCCGATCTGGGGTTGGCGTGCCGGTGCCAGTATGTCGACGCGGAATCCGTCGTAGAACCGCCAGCCACGCAGGGTGTCCCGGACTGCGCCCAATTCCGGTAATCTGCCCGGGAATTCGGAGAGTACACTGCGATATGACGGCAGCGAGCGACTGAAACCCTCGAATCCGCGTCCCGAATCGGCGCGTGCCTCAACGACGGGACGGGTCCGTCGGACCAGGGTCGCGCTGGGGCGAAGAGATGGTCCAGTGAATACCGCCTCACGCTTGATCTCCGGGTCGCGACCGAAGGCGGAATCGCTGGGAATCGGCAGGCCAAGGTCTACCAGATAGCCAAAATCCGTTGATGCATAACCCAGTTCAATTGATACGGGTCGAGTGCGGACCGTAGGCTCAACGGTGCCGGTGCGTCGTGCGCCTTTGAGATTTTCCGGCCCGGCCCACATGGCCGATTGCAATCCGCCCTGCCGCGCCAGTGAACCGATGATCTCGCCCCGACCACAATCGGCCAGTAGCTGCAGCGCCCGGTACAGCGAGGACTTTCCGGTGCCGTTAGCGCCGGTAATGACGGTGAGCTGAGCGAGCGGGAGCACAAGATCGCGCAGTGATCGGTATCCCCGGATGGCGACGGTGGTGAGCACGGCGCCACGCTAATCAGTGGCACCGACAATGCAGACCTTTAAGAGACGTGCGAGGTGTGAGTTCTGGCACGGGCGCAGGCAGGAGCCTGCGCGTCGGCAAGAATCAGCACAGAACCTTCACAGTTTCTCCGCCACTGGACTGGCCATGCTTCACTACGGTGAGGCATGGCCAGTCAGCTACCACAGCATCCTTCGCGGAGTGACCCACCACGCCCTTCACAGCCGCGGGCACGGGACTCGTTAGTGGGCTGGATCTTGCTGATTGCGACCGTAGCGACAAGTAGCGGAGCATTGTGGGCGTGGAGCTACCCCGACAGCGTCGCCCTCGTTATTCTCGCGGTGCCACCGGCATTGCTGGTGTTCGCGGGCTGGCGTGTGTGGCTGTTGTCGAATCGACCGGTGCGCTGGCATACGGTCGCCATACCCATCCTGGCGGTGGTGACCGTGGTGTTGATGTGCTTTCAGGTGCCAGTGAAGGTACGGTTCGCGGATTCCCGCAGCAACTTTGAGGCTGCGGTCCGCGAGATCGAGGCAGGAACTCCGCTCGAGAAGTACTCCGGTATAAACGTCGGCACTTACGAGGTATCGGGCGTGGATCGCAGGGGTGCCAACATCTATTTCTCGATCGTGGACAGCGGCTTTGTCGACCACAACTATTTCGCCTATATGCCGGAAGGCCCTACGGAGGCCGCGTATCACCTGGCTGGGCTCTGGTATGTCGACTGACCTGGACACGTGCAGCGTGGCGGACCGGCGACTCCTGTGCCAGTCCCCGTGCACGATTAACGCCCGAAGCCCGCGTTACGCAACGCGTCCGCCATCGAGCCCGTCGCCCGGCTTTCCTGCTGGCGCCCGGAATTCTTGCTGCGGTTCTGGTTTGGCCGTCCCTGATTCTTGTCGTCACGTCGGGGAGCGCCGGCGTTGGCTCGCTCGGGGCGCTTGCCTTGCTGCGGCTCGTCATTGAGGCGCAGGGTCAGTCCGATGCGCTGACGCGGGATGTCCACATCGGCGACCTTGACCCGCACCACCTGGCCGGACTTGACCACCTCATGGGGGTCGGACACGTACCGATCAGCCATCGCCGAGACGTGCACGAGGCCATCCTGATGCACGCCGATATCAACAAACGCACCGAAGGCGGCCACGTTGGTCACCACACCCTCGAGCACCATGCCGACCTTCAGATCCGACACCTTTTCGACGCCCGCCGCGAAGGTGGCCGTGGTGAACGCGGGCCGCGGGTCACGTCCCGGCTTCTCCAGCTCGCCGAGAATGTCTGTCACGGTGGGAATTCCGAACCGATCATCGGCGAAGTCCGCGGGCTTGAGCGAGCGCAGCGAACGCTCGTTGCCGATCAGCTCGGCGAGGGTGACGCCCGACCGGTCCAGAATCTTGCGCACCACCGGGTAGGACTCGGGATGTACCCCGGACGCGTCAAGCGGGTCATCGCCTTCACGGATGCGTAGAAATCCGGCGCACTGCTCAAAGGCCTTGGGGCCCAATCGGGGAACTTCCAGCAGTCCCTTGCGGCTACGGAAGGCGCCCACCTTTTCGCGGTGCGCGACGATGGACTCGGCCAGGGATTCTGTCACCCCGGATACCCGTGCGAGCAGCGGCACCGAGGCTGTATTCAAGTCGACACCGACCGCGTTCACGGCGTCCTCGACCACCACATTGAGACTGCGCGCGAGCGTGCCGGGAGTGACGTCGTGCTGGTACTGCCCGACGCCGATCGACTTGGGTTCGATCTTCACCAACTCGGCCAACGGATCCTGCAGGCGGCGCGCGATCGACACTGCACCGCGCAGCGTCACGTCGAGGTCAGGAAGCTCGTGTGCGGCGTAGGCGGAGGCCGAATAGACCGACGCGCCCGCCTCGCTGACCATCGCCTTTGTCGGGGCCTTGGCGCCGGCGGCCTTGATATCGGCGATGAGCTCGGCCGCCAGCGCATCGGTTTCGCGCGACGCGGTTCCGTTGCCGACGGCGATCAGCTCGACACTATGGCGGGCGACGAAGGCTGCGAGAGTGGCCTTGGCCTCATCCCACTTCTTCTGTGGCTGGTGTGGGTAGACCGCGCAGGTGTCGACCACCTTGCCGGTGCCGTCCACCACAGCCACCTTGACACCCGTCCGGAACCCGGGGTCCAGGCCCAACGTGGCGCGGGTACCGGCGGGGGCAGCGAGCAGCAGATCCTTGAGGTTGCGAGCGAAGACTCCGACGGCGTCTTCCTCGGCGCGTTGGCGCAGTTTCAGTCGGGCATCGACGGAGGCCGAGAACATGAGCTTGGCGCGCCAGGCCACCCGGACGGTTCCGGCAAGCCACGGGGTCGCCGGGGTCTTCGCGGTCAGATTGACTCCGAGTGATTGCGCGACCATGGCCTCATACGGCGCGTCCTCACCGCCGTCGAAGTTGAGGGCGAGCACCTGCTCCTTCTCGCCGCGCATGACGGCCAGCACCCGGTGCGAGGGCATGGTCTCCAGGGACTCCGAGAACTCGAAGTAGTCACGGTACTTCTGCGCGGCTTCGCTTTTCGCCGCGTCTTCCGACCACGGGGCGGTCCGTAGGGAGCCGTCGGCCCAGAACTTGGTGCGGGTGGCGCCGACGAGTTCGGCGTCCTCGGCGGCGCGCTCGATGAGGATGTGGCGCGCGCCGTCGAGTGCGGCGTTGGCGTCGGCGACATCCTCGGTGAGGAACTCGGCGGCCACCTCGTCGGGCACCAGATTCGGGTCTGAGAGCAGCCGGTCGGCCAGCGGTTCCAGCCCGGCCTCACGAGCGATCTGTGCCTTGGTGCGCCGCTTGGGCTTGTACGGCAGGTAGATGTCCTCGATACGTGCCTTGGTGTCGGCCGAGAGCAGTGCCGCCTTGAGGTCGTCGGTGAGCTTGCCCTGTTCCTCGATAGAGGACAGCACCGCGGCGCGACGGTCGTCGAGTTCCCGCAGGTACCGCAGCCGCTCTTCGAGAGTGCGAAGCTGGCCGTCGTCCAGGCTGCCGGTGACTTCCTTGCGGTATCGCGCGATGAATGGGACCGTCGCACCCTCGTCGAGCAGCCGAACCGCCGCTGTGACCTGGGCCTCAGCGACTTCCAGTTCCGCAGCGAGGCGAGCATTTACAGATTTCACGGTCACGCTCTGAGTCACGCCGAGGGACCCTACCCAATGCGGGGGGCAGAGTTGGGGAGCGGATCGCGTGAGTTGGGCAATTTATGGCAAAAGGGCTACGTCAGCTGCGCTGATGCTGTTCCAGCAAGGCGGCCGTGAAGCGATACAGGGACAACAGCGAGATGAATCCGAACATGAACAGGATGACGCTGCCGACTGACTCGTTCACGGGATTGAGGAACAACCCGAAGGCGTATGCCCCGATGACCACGATGGGTGCGGCGTCGACCCAGCTGAGTGGACGCTGTTCTGATCGCGCCAGCGCGTCCTTGCCGAGGAAGGGAAGGAGCACGAACGAGATGATGAGCGTGATGAGGAAGCCCCAGATCGCCCAACCGATGGGCAGGGCCGGATCGCCGAAGAACGAGTCCTCCGGGGCGAGCGCCCTGGACTTGCCGACCCATTCATAGATGCCGAACTTCGTGCAGAAACCGTTGGCCAAGAAGGCAATCCAGGCGTGCAGCATGCCATAGAGCACGCAATGCCAGACGACCTGCCATGGTCGTAAGGTGCGTGGGTTCACCACGATCTTCCCGTCGAGTATCACGTTGATGATCACGTAGATCGGCCACAGCAGCGCGACCATGCCGACGGGAACGAGCAGGGGAACGCTGCCGATGTGCGGTCCCATCATCGGAATGTCGCCGTAACGCAGATCGCCCCAGATGAATCCGCCGAAGCTGATGTTGGCCTGCTCGAATGCCCACTCCACGATGGAAGCGATGACGAAGTAGGCCGAGGCGAGTTTCACGCCGAGGTGTTTGAGCATGTGCCCAAATACCGCGATGACCAGCGCCAGCGAGGTGATGGTCTGGGCGGCTACGGGCAGGCCCGCTCCGCCGGTCGAGATGCCCGACCACAGCGTCATGACGACCCACACCACGCAGGCGACACCGAGGGCCACGTCGATGGGACGTGTCTTCCGCTCGTGGTGGTTCGTGCGGTTCTCGGTCTCCGTGCTCATGGGCACCAGTCCCTTCCATCGCTTAGATCGCTCTTAGAATGGAAAATTATTCTAGAACAATTCTCTAGTCAAGAGGCGGTTCAGTATTGTTCGGTGGTGCCCACTGCCTCGAACGCCGGCGTTGCCCGTCGGCGCGCCATCCTCGACGCAGCGCTCACGTCTTTTCTGAAGAGCGGGGTGGCCGGAGCCACTGTCGAGTCGCTGCACCGCGAATCCGGTGCCAGCGTGGGCAGCATCTATCACTTCTTTGGGAGCAAGGAAGGCGTCGCGGCCGAGCTCTACCTGGAAACGCTGCGCGATTACTATGATGCGTATCTTGCTGTGCTGCAGGCAAGTTCAAGTGTGCGCAGCGGGATCGAAGGCGCCGTTCGCTTTCATCTGGAGTGGGTGGCCGCCCATGAGATGCGAGCGCGGTTCCTGTTTCATTGCCGCGAGTTCGAGGTGATCGACGAGTCGCGCGCGACCATCGCCGCGCTAAACGAGGACTTTTATGGCAAGGCGAGCGCGTGGCTGCAACCGCACCTGGAGAAGCGGCGCATCAAACCGTTGCCGCCCAGGCTGTGTCAGGCCGTGTGGATGGGGCCGTGCGTCGAGTACGCCCGGCTGTGGCTGGCCCGGTCGGCCGAGTTCGACATGCTGGCCGCGGCGCCGGTTCTTGGGCGTGCGGCGTGGGATGCAGTGAAGGCGTGATCAGTACTGGCGTCTGAGCGGTTATGCCGGTCGGGGTGGTGCGAGGTTCAGCGCATTCGGGCATAGCTCGCTCTGCAGAATGTCGAGGTACACGTTGGGGGCCGGAGCGGGAGCGACGCCGGAGCCCACGGGGAACTGCGATCCCACCTCTTCGGGCGGGACGCCGTTGCGCAGATCGCGGCATGCTTGATGTCCCGCCTGGATCACGTACGGCTCGGCATCCTTGTGGATGAAGACCCCGGCGTTGCGCAGACTGTCCAGGAACGTGTGGTCGTTCGCGTGGGCGATGCCGGCGCCGAACGGGCCAGCCACTGACATACCGGCGGCAGCGATCCCGATGACGATCCTGGTGCGGAGCTTGTCCATCGTTGTTTCCTTCCAGACACCAGCATTATTGCCAGGGGAACGGGCCCGGCACGGGCGAATTGCGAAGAGGGCGGGTATGCGGAGGCTTTAGTTCAGGCCGCCGCCGATGACCAGGATCTCTCCGGTGATCCACGAAGCGCGGTCCGAGGCCAGGAATGTCACCGCGGGTGCGATGTCCTCGGGTATACCGATCCGGCCAAGGGGAGTCAGGTTCTCGATCTCGGTGCGGAACTCGCGGCTTGAGAAGGCACTGGACTGCATGCCGTCGGTCACGGTCAACCCGGGATTGACCGAGTTCACCCGGATGCCCCGTGGGCCCAGCTCCTTGGAGAGCGTGCCAGTGATCGTGTCCACGGCCCCCTTCGATGCGGTGTACACCAGCGAGTTGGCTGGCGTGAAGCTGGTGACACTTGACCCGATGTTGACGATGCTCGAGCCGCGGTCAAGGACGCCGAGTGCTTCGGTGATCGTGATCGCCAGGCCGAAGACGTTGAGGCTGAACTGGCGTTGAAGTTCGTCCGCGGTCAACGATTCAATCGGGCCCATCTCGTACACCCCGGCGTTGTTGATAAGGATGTCGAGCGTGTCGATCCGAGTGCTGAGCTCGGTGAACAGTCCTTTGACGCTGGCCGGGTCGGAGATGTCAGCCTGGATGGCGAAGGCCCGGCCTCCGGCGTCATGAATCGACTTCACGACGTGGTCGGCGCCACGCTTGCTTGACGAGTAGTGGACTGCCACGTGCGCTCCCGCTGACGCCAGGTCGCGTGCGATGGCCGCGCCGATTCCCTTCGATGCGCCCGTAACAAGCGCCGTCTTGCCTGCCAAAATGCCCATCAAGTGGCCTCTTTCCTTTTCCTGCAACATGTTTCGTGTATGTCTCGTTGCTTCTTCAGCGTAGATTCGCACGTGCTGCTCTGGAAGGGTGCGCTACTCCTACCCGGGCATCCTTGCGGCTGAAGCGATGTGCCTATGGGTGGGTGTATTACACCCTGGTTGGGGTGGGCTGCCGTGAGTATGTTGAGGACATGGATCGGCGAAATGAGTTGGGCGACTTTCTGAAGGCGCGCCGTGCTCTGGTGTCGCCGCGGCAGGTAGGACTGCCGGAAGATGAGCCGCGCCGGGTCTTGGGCTTGCGCCGACAAGAGGTTGCCGCTTTGGCCGGGGTGAGTGCCGACTACTACACCAGGCTTGAACAGGGGCGTGAGCGCCATCCCTCAGATCAGGTGCTGCGGGCGATTTCCCGTGCACTGCAGCTGGATACGCATGCGGCCGAGCACCTGGCAGGCCTTGTCCGGCCGCCTGGGGCGGCACCCGCTGCAGCCGGCCTGTGCGATGCCAGCGAGGGGACCATGAGGATCGTCAACAATGTGGTGCACGCCCCGGCGTTGGTCATCGGCCCGGCGCTGGACATTCTGGCCATGAACGCCCACGCACAGGTCCTTTACGATGACTTCTCACGAGCCGACAACCTGGCTTACATGGTGTTTCTTGATCCCGTTGCCAGCGAGTTCTATGCCGAATGGGACGAGATTGCGCGGGATACCGCCCGAAATCTGCGCGCGATGTCGGTGTCGTTTCGCGACGACCCACGCATCGCAGAAGTTGTGGGTGAGTTGACGATTCAGAGCGATGTATTCACGTTCGTGTGGATGCAGCATGACGTTCGGCCCCGAACAAGCGGGACCAAACGATTCCGCCACAGCCGGGTCGGCGAGATCAACCTTCAGTACGACAGTTTCGCGGTCGGTGGGGCACCCGGACAGCAGCTGCTCATCTACTCGGCTGACCCTGGCAGTGCCGATGCCGATGGGCTTGAGCTGTTGGCCCGGCTTGCGCTGGACCAGCAGCCCGAATAGTAGGAACCATATCCAAATCCATATGAGGCGAACAATTTTCGTCGCCTCTTGAGTTCAGATTGCGCAGGATCGAATCGTGACATCAACACGGCCCATTGGAGCAGGAACGCTTACTCTCGGCGGCGACATCACCGTCAATCGGATCGGCTACGGCACGATGCAGTTGACCGGCCCGGGCGTGTGGGGCCCACCGCGGGATCCGGCATCGGCGGTGCGGCTGCTCAAACGCGTGGTTGAGCTGGGAGTGAATTTCCTGGATACCGCGGATGCATACGGCCCGCAGACCGTCGACGACTTGATCGCCGAGGCGCTGCACCCGTATTCCCGTGATCTCGTGATCGCCACAAAAGTAGGCATCGCGCGTACCGGTCCGGCGGAGTGGGGCTGGATTCCGCTGGGGCGTCCCGAATACTTGCGCCAGCAGACGGAAATGAGCCTGCGGCGCCTGAAGTTGGAGCGCATCGATCTGCTCCAGCTGCATCGAGTCGATCCCGCTGTTCCTTTCGAAGACCAGATCGGTGAACTCAAGCTGCTGCGAGACGAAGGCAAGATCAGGCACATCGGGCTCTCGGAGGTCTCGGTGGACCAGCTGCACGCGGCACGGCAGATCGTGTCCGTCGCATCAGTGCAGAACCTGTTCAACCTCGCCGATCGGTCGGCAGCTGACGTGGTGGACTACGCCACGGCCCACGGCATCGCCTTCATCCCGTACTTCCCATTGGCTACCGGAGGCCTGGAAGGCGTCGGCGGTCCTTTGGATGTCATCGCGCATGCGCACGGCAGCACCCCGGCGCAGATTGCCGTCGCATGGCTACTTCGTCGCTCTCCGATTGTGCTGCCGATCCCGGGAACATCGTCGGAAGCGCACCTCGCGCAGAACGTTGCCGCCGGGGACATCGTGCTCAGTGATGCCGAGCTCGAGGCGCTTTCCGCGGCGGTGCCGCTGCCCGATCACCACAGCGTATAGCGGGGAAACTTGAATGCGGATTGGCATTTTCACTGCGCTCACCGACGAAGGTCTGGAGCCCGGCGAGCTAGCGGTCGAGATCGAGATGCGCGGGTTCGAATCCCTGTTCGTGCCGGAGCACACGCACATCCCGGTGACGATCGAAGCCATCCATGCCGGATGGGATGAGATACCCCGCGACTACTGCCGAAGCCTCGATCCGTTCGTAGCGCTGTCCTTCGCGGCAGCTGCGACGAGGGACCTTCGTATCGGTACCGGCGTGGCGCTGCTGGTCCAGCGAGATCCGATCACGTTCGCCAAAGAAGCTGCGACCCTGGACAGGGCGTCGGGCGGGCGGCTAGAGCTAGGGATCGGCGTCGGATGGCTGCGCGAGGAGATACGAAATCACGGCACCGACCCGCGCACACGGGTGGCATTGCAGAGCGAACGTATCCAAGCGGTCAAGAAGATCTGGACAGAAGAGCAGGCCGAATTCCACGGCAAGTACGTGGCGTTCGACCCGATCCGTTCCTGGCCCAAGCCTGTTCAAAAACCGCATCCGCCGGTGTGGCTAGGGGGCTGGGGCCCGTCCACCCACGAACGGGTGCTCGACCACGCCGACGGTTGGATGGCGCCGACAATGCTTGGGGTGGAAGAGCTTCAGAAGGGGATCGGCGAACTCAATCTGCTGGCAGCGCACAAAGGCAAGTCGCCGGTTCCCGTGATCGCGACCATCCTGGAGCCGCAGCCTGGAGATATCGAACGCCATGCGGACCTCGGGGTGCATCGTGTGCTGTTAGGCCTGCTGCCGGTGGAGTCCCGCGACACTACGTTGCGCAAGCTGGACCGCTTGGCCGCATTGGTGGCGTGAGAACGTCACGTAGGCCGGCTCGCATGTGGTTCCGTCAATAGCCTGATCGGGCGTGACAGTGATGACTACCATGCGAACGGACTCAGCTTTTCGAGCTAGGGCGGTGCACATCGTGGGTGTCGACGCCGCCGATCTCGCAGAGTTGGAGTTCTTCGGAGGCAATCCGGTCAGTGCGCTTGCTCCGCTTGCCGAGCTGCTCTCGCCCCTTGAGGCGGCTCCCGGGCAGGTGCTGATGCGTCAGCGCGAGCCCGCCGACTGGTTCCTGCTCCTCGGCTCGGGTGGCGGCGAGATCCTTCATGCCGGCGAGAACGGGGATTCGGTGGTCGCGCACCTTGTGCCCGGAATGGTCGTCGGTGAGATCGCACTCCTGCGCGGGACCGCCCGGACAGCGACCGTCGTGGCGACCGAACCGCTTCGAGGCTGGGCCGGCGGCAGCGATGCGTTCACCGCGATGCTTGAAATCCCTGGCGTGTCAGAGGCATTGGTGTGGACCGCGCGTCAGCGGCTAGCCACATTCGTTACCCCGATTCCGGTGCGGCTGCTCGACGGTGCCGAGTTCTACCTGCGGCCCATCCTGCCCGGTGACAGGCGGCGGTTGGCGAGGATGTCACGGCGCACGGTGTACCGCCGCTTTCTGGGAGTCCCCAGTAAGCGGATGATCACGTACCTCTTTGAAGTGGACTACCTCGACCATTTCGCGTGGGCCCTCACCGATGAGCCCGACGGCCTTGAGGGTCTCGTCGTGGCCGATGCTCGATTCATCCGGCACCTCGACGAACCAGACAGTGCCGAGCTGGCCTTCACGGTCGGTGACGACTACCAGGGGTGCGGGATCGGAACACTGCTGATGGAGGCGCTATCGGTGTCGGCGCATGCCGACGGTATACGCCGATTCACGGCCTCGGTGCTCTCAGAGAACTACGCGATGCGCACCATTCTGAACCGGTTAGGTGCGCGCTGGGAATCGGATGGGCCGGGCGTGGTCACTACGGTCATCGATGTTCCCCATGTGCGGGAACTCAGTCTTTCTTCGCAGGTATCCCGGCAGATCCACGTCGCGACACGACAGGTGATCCAAACGTTGTGTTGATGATCGGTAAGCGCCCCCGGCAGGAATCGAACCTGCATGGTTCGCTCCATGCCTGGGTGTGATCAGGGCAGTAGCGGGTGAAGCGGATCAGGTTGGGGCATCCAGACTCTGGGCATGGTCGCGGAGCTCGGGGCATCGAATACTCCTGGAACTTCCTTGCTGTCCAATAGTCGTTGCCGCAGTAGCTGGGATAAATGTGTTTCGGTGCCGGAGCTGAGCAGCGACTCGTCGACATACCGGGCGCAGTACTCGACTAGGTCTTCACGTTTGAGGGGCAAGCGGCCATGAAGCCAAGCCAGCGTCGCGCCACGTGCGCCTGCTACCAGGACCTCGGACTGCACAGCCAAGAACTTGGGATCGCAGTGACCAGCATTGCCACTTTGCTGCTCACGCAGCAGGAAAGCAATGTCGCCGGTCAGCTTTGTGCGCCGAGGCGCTAAGCGCGAGCCGCCAATCGCCGGATCAAGAATGAATCGAGCCCAACGAGTGTCGGCCGTCAGCGCATCCATCACGCCGATGACAGCGGCCTTGATGGGAGAATGTAGACCAGTTCCCGATGTTTCGATCGCGGCGACAGCGGCTAGAGCGCATTCTTCGACGATCCAATCGAAGATCCCTATGAGTAAGCGATCCAATCCGTCGAAACACTCATAGAAGTAGCGGGAGCTGAGCCCTGAGGTAGCAATTATCGCAGCAAGCGTTGCTGTTCCACCTGATCTGGTCATCGCATCCAGGCCAGCCTGCAAAAAACGTTGCTGACGATGGAAGTGCCGCTGTTGAGCAGTCTGTCCTCCGTAGGTGCGGGAGAGGTACTTAGCCGTCATCAGACCCGCCTTATGTCTCGAAAACCTGTTCCGGGGAGAATTGCGAATCGTTTCGCTACGTGAGCACAGATGACCTTGTTAGGACGAGAGTTAAATCGATGAATCTCGATGACTGCCAGAGTCATTGGTCACCAAAATCCGGGACATCAGTCCCTTTTGTCGGATTCATGGTTAGTGCTTGGGTTCGACACCGTGCCGCCGCGGTTAATGGGGTTTCCAGCGCGATGATGCGTTGCTCCAGCGTGTAAACGGCATCGAGTGCTGCACGCATGGAGAACGTTGCGAGCGATGAGTAACGATGGATTGCTTCTGTTACACCCAACAGAAATACCATCTGAGCTGCGCCCCCGGCAGGAATCGAACCTGCGACCTAGGGATTAGAAGGCCCTTGCTCTATCCGACTGAGCTACGGAGGCATGTGGCGCTAGCCGGATGGGAGTCTATCGAACCGGTGGCGGTGTGGATCGCATCTCGCCATACCCTTGACTGGTGACGACCACCCCCACCGCCAGGAAGACCGATTCGCCGATCTGGACGATCGTCGTCGGCCTCGCGGTACTGGCGGGCCTGATAGCGGCCACCATCGGCGCACTGTCACTCACGGAGGCCCTGCTCGCGACCGGTCTGCCCAACCCCGGCCCCGTCACCTCCTATGGTCTGCCGTTCGTGCGCGCGGCCGCCGAAATCGCTGCCGTCGTCGCCGTCGGCGCATTCCTGCTCGCGGCCTTTTTCGTCCCACCGCAGTCCAGCGGCGTGCTCGATGTGGACGGTTACCGCTCGCTGCGCCTCGGCACGGCGGCATCGGTCGCACTCGCAGTGCTCTCGGCGGTCATGGTGCCACTGTCGATATCCGACGTCGCTGGTCAGCCGGTGAGTGATTTCGGGCCCGGGGAGCTGTGGACACTCGCAGGTGAGATCGAAACCGTGAATGCCTGGCGCTGGATGGCCTTCATCGCCGCCGGCGTCGCGATCGCCAGCCGGGTGGTGCTGCGCTGGTCGTGGACACCGCTGCTGGTGCTCGGATCCATCGCAACACTGATGCCGCTGGCCCTGGTCGGGCATTCAGCCACCGGCGGCGCACATGACCTGGGCACCAACAGCCTCATCATCCATCTGGTATCCGCGGCACTGTGGGCCGGCGGTCTGGTCGCACTACTGATCCACGCGCTGCGCGGCGGCGGCTATCTCGATGTGGCCGCACGCCGGTTCTCCACGCTGGCGCTGTGGTGCTACGTCGCGATCGGGCTCAGCGGGATCATCAACGCTCTTATCCGTGTGCAGCTTTCAGACTTGTTCACCACCCGCTACGGCTGGCTGCTGGTGGGCAAGGCCACCGCGCTGCTGGTCCTCGGTGTCCTGGGGTATCTGCAACGCCGTTCGGCGATAACGGCATTGGCTGAGGAACCGCAGAACCGTCGGCCGCTGATCCGGCTTGCCGGGGTGGAGGCCGTCATCTTCGCGGTCACCTTCGGTATTGCCGTCGGCCTGGGACGCACCCCGCCACCGCCACCGATCAACCTCAACCCCTCGCCGGTCGAGGTCGCCATCGGGTACACACTCGACGGTCCGCCGACCCCGCAGCGACTGATGTTCGACTGGCGCTTCGACCTCATCTTCGGAACTGCCGCCCTCGTTTTCGCGGTCGCCTACCTGGTGGGTGTCCGTCGACTCAAAGCCCGCGGCGACGCCTGGCCGGTGGGGCGCACCATCGCCTGGCTGTCCGGCTGCGCCTTCCTGCTCATCGCCACATCGTCGGGCGTCGGCAGGTACATGCCCGCCATGTTCAGCATGCACATGGTGGCGCACATGACGCTCTCGATGCTGGTACCTGTACTGCTGGTCCTCGGTGGTCCCATTACGCTGCTGCTACGAGTGCTACCCGCCGCGGGCAAGGATGATCCACCGGGGTTGCGTGAATGGGTACAGATGTTGTTGCACAGCACCTTCTCCCGCTTCCTGACGCATCCGCTGGTGGCGACCTCCTTGTTTATCGGTGGGTTCTATGGCTTGTATCTGAGCGGGCTCTACGACGCTGCCGTCGACGTGCATGCCGCGCATCTGGCGATGAATCTGCACTTCCTGCTCAGTGGATATCTATTCTATTGGGTGGTCATCGGTATCGACCCGTCGCCGCGGCGCCTGCCGCCGGTCGCCAAGCTGGGCATCGTGCTGGTGTCATTGCCCCTGCACGCCTTCTTCGGCGTCATTCTGATGGGCACGAAATCGATTCTGGGCGAAAAGTTCTATAGCAATCTGGCCCTGCCGTGGCGGATCGACCTGGCCGCCGACCAACACATGGGCGGCGCGATCACCTGGGCGACGGGGGAGCTGCCGCTGCTGGTGGTCATGATCGCCCTGGTCATCCAGTGGTCGCGTTCGGATGAGCGGCTCGCCCGCCGACAGGACCGCGCCGCCGATCGTGACGACGACGCCGACCTGGCCGCCTACAACGCCATGCTCGCCAAAATGGCTCAGCTGGACGAGAACTCGCGCTAGTTCGTGGATGGGCCGCTCGCGCGAAGACCGTTCTAAATCGCACCCGCGGCAATGGCGGCAGGCCAGCTGCCGTGTTCGCTGATGTCGATACCGGCCTGTGCGGCGGCACCGTCGCAGCCAAACCCAGTACGCCACACACCGTCATCGCATTGGACCTTGCCCAGCAGCATCGGCTCGGGCAGCTGCGCGAGGAAGGTGCCCAGTGCGGCTGGGGACAGGCGCCAGATTTCGCCGCCGATGCTCACCCCATCCTCTTCGGAACGAGTCAGGCCGGGTTTGGGGGGTGTGGTGAGCAGCGCCGACATCCGGTACTTCGGCGCGGTGCGCACCGGACCGACCCAGCGCGCGCCCAGATCGGTGAGCTGAAACTCCAGCGGGCCACCCTTGAGATGCGCGCCGAACACTGCGAGCTCATGAGACAAGGTGATCGCGGCGGGCCAAACATTTTGTTCTGCAGCATCTCCGGTGACCAGTGCGGCGATATCGAACGCCACCGCGTCATCGAATGCGCGGGCCAGCACCGTCACCCCGAACTGGGCCCCACCGGCGATTCCCGCGGGCACCGCTACCGCGCACATATCGAACAGGTTGCAGAAGTTGGTGTAGGTCCCCATCGTCGCGTTGACGCCAACCGGGTCGGCCTGCACCTGCTCGATCGTCGGATGCAACGGTGCGGTGGGCACCAACAGTGCGTCCGCACCGGCCAGGGCGGCCATGGCCTCCTCGCGCAGACGTTGCACCTCGGCACGGTCGCGCACCAGACGATGTGCAGGGATATCGCGTGCACCCGAAACGATCTGCGCGACAGTAGGATCAAGCGCGGCCTCGGGGTTGGAGTCGATGAACTCGCCGACGGCCGCATAGCGTTCGCTGACCAGCGCACCCTCGTACAGCAGTTTCGCGGCGGCAAGGAACGGCGTCAGATCGACCTCGACGATGGTCGCTCCCGTTGCGCGAAGATGCTCTACGGCCGCGTGAAAGGTGTTGCGCCACAACTCGTCGAGCGCGGGCAGTTCACGCGGCACGGCGATAGTGGGCTGTGGGGGAGCTGCCAGTCGGGTGTTGGCGGGCCATGGGCGGGGTCCTGCCGCGGCACCCATGGCGGCCATCGCCAGATTGGCGGTGGCCAGTGTGCGGGCAAAAATGGTGACACAGTCATAGGATTCGCAGGCAGGGACCACGCCCTGGGTGGAGACCACGCCGACTGTCGGTTTGATCCCAACGATGCCCTGCAGTCCGGCGGGCACCCGCCCGGATCCGGCGGTGTCGGTGCCGATCGCGATATCGGCCTCGCCGGTTGCGACGGCCACCGCGGATCCCGAACTGGAACCGCCGCTGATGTATTCGGGGCGGCGCGAGTCCGATACCGCGCCATACGGGGAGCGCGTGCCCACGAGCCCGGTCGCGAATTGATCGAGGTTGGTCTTGCCCACCACGGTGGCGCCCGCCGCGCGCAAGGCCGCGACCGCCGGTGCGTCGTGGTCGGGAATGTATGCGAACTCCGGGCAGGCAGCGGTGGTGGGCACGCCACCCACGTCCACGTTGTCCTTGACCGCGAGTCGAACTCCGGCCAACGGCCCTGATGAGCCCTGTAATTCGGTGGAGATTTCGTCCTCGGGGCGGTGCGTGATCCAAACCGTCATGTCAAGCAAGGTACGGGTGGTCGGACTCATCGGCCAGTTGTCCCCAATCCGTCATTCATCCACAGCCACCGCTCGAACCCGCCCACATGTCGGGAGCGGTGTCGGTGCCTACCGGGTTACTGGAGCCACCAAGGGCACCGGATCGGCGGTGCTGAGAACAGATACAGAGATAGGAAAGGCACGGACCATGTTTGAAACTCCAGTGACTGTGATCGGATCCGTCGTCGGGGACCTCAAGCGACGCCAGGTCGGCTCCGACGAGATGATCAAGTTCCGCGTCGCCAGTAATGCCCGCCGCAGGCGTGACGACGGTAGTTGGGTGAATTCGAACTCCCTCTTTATCAATGTCACCTGCTGGGGCCGGCTGGTCACCGGGGTGGGCGCCGCGTTAGGGAAGGGTGCGCCGGTGATCGTGCACGGTCATCTGCACACCAGTGAGTTCGAGGACAAGGACGGCAACCGCCGTCAGGTCACGGAGATGAAGGCGATCGCCGTCGGGCCGGATCTGTCGCGGACCATTGCCCGGATTGAGAAGGCCGGGTACACCGGCAAGCCGGAGGATGCTGGTGCAGCAGAGCAACCAGATCCGGGTGCCGAGGAGTCCACAGCCGAGCTCCAGGAAACGAACGAGAGCAGCGAGGAGTCGGGAAACCTGCGCTTGAGTGCGTGATCCCGAGCTGACACCGGCGACCGCGCGGTCGCCTCTCACCTAGGATGGTTCGGGCAGCTCACAAGAATGGTCGTGAGCTGCGGCTAAAGAACTTATGAGGAGAGGCGACAGCGCGGCAATGGCTGAGTACATCTACACGATGATGAAAGTCCGCAAGGCGCATGGCGACAAGGTCATCCTCGATGATGTCACCCTGAATTTCCTGCCCGGCGCCAAGATTGGTGTGGTCGGTCCGAACGGTGCCGGTAAATCCAGCGTCCTGAAGATCATGGCCGGGCTCGACAAGCCGAACAACGGCGAGGCCTTCCTGGCCAATGGAGCCAGCGTCGGCATCCTGATGCAGGAGCCGCAGCTGGACGAGACCAAGACGGTGCGCGAGAACGTCGAGGCCGGCGTGGCCCTTAAGGGCAAGCTCAATCGGTACAACGAGGTCGCCGAGTTGATGGCTACCGACTACTCCGACGAGCTCATGGAAGAGATGGGCAAGCTCCAGGAAGAGCTGGATGCCGCCGATGCCTGGGATATCGACTCGCAGCTGGAGCAGGCCATGGATGCGCTGCGCTGTCCGCCCCCGGAGGAGCCGGTGACGCATCTCTCCGGTGGTGAGCGCCGACGCGTCGCGTTGTGCAAGCTGCTGCTTTCCAAGCCGGATCTGCTGCTGCTCGACGAGCCCACCAACCACCTGGACGCCGAGAGCGTGCTGTGGCTGGAGCAGCACCTGGCCAACTACCCGGGTGCCATCCTGGCCGTGACCCACGACCGGTACTTCCTGGACAACGTGGCCGAGTGGATTCTCGAACTGGACCGCGGCCGCGCCTACCCCTACGAGGGCAACTACTCCACGTACCTGGAGAAGAAGGCCGATCGCATCGCCGTGCAGGGGCGTAAGGACGCCAAGCTGCACAAGCGCTTGCAGGAAGAGCTCGCGTGGGTGCGTTCGGGCGCCAAGGCCCGGCAGGCCAAGAACAAGGCACGGCTCGGGCGCTACGAGGAGATGGCCGCCGAGGCGGAGAAGACTCGGAAGCTGGACTTCGAGGAGATTCAGATCCCCACTGGTCCGCGGCTGGGCAATGTGGTGGTCGAGGTGAGCCATCTCGACAAGGGGTTCGAGGAACGAGCCCTCATCAAGGATCTGTCGTTCACGCTGCCCCGTAACGGCATCGTCGGCGTCATCGGCCCCAACGGCGTTGGTAAGACCACCCTGTTCAAGACCATCGTCGGGTTGGAAAACCCCGACGGTGGCGAGGTCAAGGTGGGCGAGACCGTCAAACTGAGCTATGTCGACCAGAGCCGCGCCGGCATCGACCCCAAGAAGAATGTCTGGGAGGTCGTTTCCGACGGGCTCGACCACATTGTGGTCGGTCAGAATGAAATGCCCTCGCGGGCTTATGTTTCCGCCTTCGGATTCAAGGGTCCGGATCAGCAGAAGCCGGCAGGCGTCCTGTCCGGTGGTGAGCGCAACCGTCTCAACCTGGCGCTCACTCTCAAACAGGGCGGCAACCTGATCCTGCTCGACGAGCCCACCAACGACCTCGACGTCGAAACCCTCAGCTCACTGGAGAATGCTCTCGAGCTTTTCCCCGGCTGTGCGGTGGTCATTTCGCACGACCGGTGGTTCCTGGACCGCACCTGCACGCACATCCTGGCGTGGGAGGGGTCCGACGATAACCCCGCTTCATGGTTCTGGTTTGAAGGCAACTTCCAGGCGTACGAAGACAACAAAGTTGAACGTTTGGGTATCGATGCGGCCAGACCTCACAGAGTTACCCACCGCCGCCTGACTCGCGACTAGGGTGAGATTGCGTGCCGAAACCCGGCATGCAAACTCGGCCAGGAGCGTTCTGCGTGACTGTTAAGACAGGGACCACAACTCCCGAAAACACGCCATCTACCAATGGATCTGGCGTGCCGACCATTGAGGCACTGGAGGCTGCGTTCAGTCATTCCCGATTCCTGGGTGACCAGGAATGGGACGAAGCGCTGGACGCTGACGGCCACGCCTCACCGCCGGCGCCGCCCGTGCGCGAGGCACTCATGCGGGCGCTGCTGCGGCTGGCGGCACAACGCCCGCCACACACGATTTCGATGGCGGTCTACCACAACGGAGACGATGCGGGGCTCGGAACCGCTTTGCAGTTGGTCACCGACTACACGCCGTTGCTCACCGACTCCGTCACCGTGCTGCTGCGACGTTTGGGCGTCGCGATCGTGGATCTGATGGACCCGGTTTTCACGGTCGAACGTTCTGCCGATGGCACTCTGCTGTCGGCGGTACCGGTCGACAACCCGCACAGCGATACCGCCATTGGTGCCGAGTGCTGGATCCACCTGCAGCTGCCGCCGTCCATCGACGCCGAGCGGCTGGCCTTCATCGAGACGCAGCTGCCGCACACGCTCGAAGACGGCAGCCACGTCGCCGCGGACACCGACGCCATGCGTGACGCGGTCATCGAGCTGGCTTCCGACCTGGACGCTTCCGCGGGCACAGCACGGTTCTCGTCCTCTGAACTGACCGAGGTGGCGAACCTGCTGCGCTGGCTTGTGGAAGGCAACTTCACGGTGCTCGGATATCAGCGGTGCACCGTCGCGGACGGGCGGGCCACCGTCGACGAATCGAGTCGGCTCGGCCTGCTCAAGCGGCGCGAAGAGGTACTTCCGCAGCTCACCCACAACGACGAGCTGCTGGTTCTGGCGCAGGCCACCGTGCCGACCTATCTGCGCTATGCGATCTATCCGAACATTGTGGTGATTCGGCAGGACGACGGCAGCGGTCCCGCCATCGAGCATCGCCTTGTTGGCGTGTTCACCGTGGCAGCCATGAACGCCGACGTTCTGGACATCCCGGTGATCTCCGATCGGGTGCACCAGGTGCTTGCGCGCTCGGATGCCAACCAGGACTCGTTGGCCGGGCACATGCTCATCGACATCATGCAGAACCTGCCCCGCGCGGAGCTGTTCGCGGTGGGCGTGGACCAGCTGCAAAACATCGTCACCGCCGTGAGGAACATCGGTGCGCACCCGGGTTCGCTGCTGTTTCTGCGATCCGACGAGCTCGGCAACTTCGTGACCGCCCTGGTGTACCTGCCCCGTGATCGGTACACCACGACCGTTCGACTGGCCATGCAGGACACCCTGGTGCGTGAGCTCGGCGGTACGGGAATCGACTACACCGCACGCGTCAGCGAATCACCCTGGGCATTGGTCCATTTCACGATCCGTATGCCTGAGGACAATCTCTCCACGAGTGTCGATACCTCCGAGGCCAACCGGATTCGTTTGCAGGGACTGCTCACTCAGACCAGCCGCACCTGGAGTGACCGCCTGGTGAGCGCGGTGCGACCAGACTCGCCGATCGATCGCGCCTGCGCCGAGCGTTACTCGGTCATCCTGCCCGAGGTCTTCAAGACGAACGTCGCCCCCGTAGACGCCATCGATGATATCGCGAGAATCGAAGGACTACAAGATAATTCGCTAGACCTTGCCTACGACGCCGCCGAAGAGCCGGCCACCGGTGTGCTCAGCATGTACCTGGGCGGACGCTCGGCATCGCTGAGTCAGGTGCTGCCGGTCTTGCACAGCATGGGTGTGGACGTGATGGAGGAACGTCCCTATCACTTCACCCGTCCCGACGGGCTTGCCGTCTCGCTGTACGCATTCCGCATCGTGGTGCATTCGGCGATCGCGCGCACCTTCGATGCCGAGGGTGTGCAGCACCGCGCGCAGCTCTTCACCGACGCGATCGCCGATGTGTGGAACGGCCGCGTCGAGACCGACCGATTCAACGAGCTGGTGCTACGCGCCGGGCTCACCGCCGGTCAGGTCACCATCCTGCGCGGATATGCCAAATACCTGCGGCAGGCCGGCTTCCCCTACAGCCAGGCACATATCGAGACCGTGCTTGCCGACAATTCCGCCACCGCGCGCGATTTCGTCGAACTGTTCGAGGCTCGTTTCGATCCGGCCATGAGCGACAACACGTTGGCCGACAACAAGGCGGAGCAGGTTCTTGCGGAGATCGATAAGGTCGTCAGCCTCGATACCGACCGCGTGCTGCGTGCCTTCTTCGCACTGATCCAGGCCACCCTGCGCACCAACTACTTTGTGACGGACGAGAACTCGGCCCGGGCCAAGGGGGTGCTCGCCTTCAAGCTCAATCCGCGTGAGATCGAGGAGCTGCCCGAGCCCAGGCCGCGGTTCGAGATCTTCGTGTACTCCCCGCGCGTTGAAGGTGTGCACCTGCGCTTCGGGCCCGTGGCCCGCGGCGGGCTGCGTTGGTCGGATCGCCGCGAGGACTTCCGGACCGAGATCCTGGGGTTGGTCAAGGCGCAGGCCGTGAAGAACGCCGTCATCGTCCCCGTCGGGGCCAAGGGCGGATTCGTCGTCAAGCAGCCGCCGGCGACGACCGGCGATGCCGCCGTCGACCGGGATGCGTTCCGTGCCGAGGGCGTGGAATGCTATCGGCGATTCATCGGCGGTCTGCTTGACCTCACCGACAACTTGGACACTGCCACCAACGCCGTCATCCCGCCGCAGGGGGTGCGCCGCCGTGACGGCGATGACACCTATCTGGTGGTGGCAGCGGACAAGGGCACCGCGACGTTCTCCGATATCGCCAACGATGTCGCCAAGTCCTACGGATTCTGGCTGGGTGACGCGTTCGCCTCCGGCGGCTCCGTCGGGTACGACCACAAAGCCATGGGAATCACTGCCCGCGGTGCCTGGGAGAGCGTCAAACGTCACTTCCTGGAAATGGGGATCGACACCCAGACAGAGGATTTCACCGTCGCCGGGGTCGGCGATATGAGCGGGGACGTGTTCGGCAATGGCATGCTGCTCTCGCAGCACATCAAGCTGGTGGCCGCCTTCGACCACCGGGACATCTTCCTGGACCCCAACCCCGACCCGGCATCGTCGTGGGCAGAGCGCAAGCGGATGTTCGCACTGGAGCGCTCCAGCTGGGCCGACTACAACCCGGCGCTCATCAGCGCCGGGGGCGGCGTGTACAGCAAGGAACAGAAGTCGGTGCCAATCAGCCCCGAGGTGCGTGAGGCTCTCGGTATCGACAGCGATGTCACCGAGATGACACCGCCGCAGCTCATCCGGGCCATCCTGCTGGCCCCGGTCGACCTGTTCTTCAACGGCGGTATCGGCACCTACGTCAAGGCCGAGAGCGAATCGCAGGCCGAGGTGGGGGACAAGGCCAACGACTCGGTCCGCGTCAACGGAAACCAGATGCGCGCCAAGGTGATCGGCGAGGGCGGTAACCTGGGCCTGACCTCGCGTGGGCGCATCGAATTCGAGCTCAACGGTGGCCGGGTCAATACCGACGCACTGGACAACTCCGCCGGGGTGGACTGCTCTGACCACGAGGTCAACATCAAGATTCTGGTCGACTCGCTGGTCAGTGCCGGCAAGGTCGAGGCCTCCGAGCGCACCGCGCTGCTGGAGTCCATGACCGACGATGTTGCCGCACTTGTACTGGCCGACAACGAGTCCCAGAACAATCTCATGGGAACGAGCCGGGCCAACGCGGCCTCACTGCTCAGCGTGCACGCGCGGCAGATCGCCCATCTGGTGGCCGATCGCGGTCTGGACCGGGAGCTGGAGGCATTGCCCTCCGAGAAGGAGATCGAGCGCCGCGCCGCACTCGGGATCGGCTTGACGTCACCGGAGTTGTCGACACTGATGGCGCACGTGAAGCTGGCGCTCAAGGCGGATCTGCTGGCCAGTGATGCCCCCGAGCAAGAGGTCACCCAGCGACGGATGGTGCACTACTTCCCGAATGAGCTGCGTGAGCGCTTCGACGCCGAGATCCGCAAGCATCCGCTGCGTAAAGAGATCTACGCGACCATGCTGGTGAACGCGGTCGTCGACTGCGGCGGAATCACCTATGTGTACCGGCTTTTCGAAGACGCCGGGACGGGTTCGGTGGACGGGCTCAAGACCTATGTGGCGGTGGAGGCCATCTTTGGGCTGCGGTCGCTGTGGGACCGAATCCGGCATGCCGATGTGCCGGTGTCGGTTTCGGACCGACTGACCCTGGACATGCGCCGTCTGCTGGATCGGGCATCGCGGTGGCTGATCAGCTACCGGCCGCAGCCTCTGGCGGTCGGTGCTGAGATCAACCGATTCGGGCAAGGAATCGCCGAGCTGACCCCGAAGCTCACCACCTGGCTGCGCGGTCACGACCTGGAGATCGTCACCAAGCAGACCGAAGACTTGATGGCGCTGGGCGTTCCGGCCGATCTCGCCGGGGACGTCGCCGGCTGCCTGTACGGCTTCAGTCTGCTGGACGTCATCGACATCGCCGACATCGCCGACCGTGACGGCGCGGAGGTCGCGGATCTGTACTTCACCCTGATGGACGACCTGAGGGTGGACGATCTGCTGACCGCCGTCTCTCAGCTGGAACGCAACGACCGCTGGCATTCCCTGGCTCGGTTGGCGATCCGCGATGACATCTACTCCTCGCTGCGGGCGCTCACCATGGATGTGCTTTCCGTCGGCGAGCCGGATGAGACGGGTGAGCAGAAGATCACCGAGTGGGAGTTCACCAATGCTGCCCGTCTGGAGCGGGCTCGTGGCACGCTCGCGGAGATCTTCGCGACGGGCGAACCGGACCTGGCGACGTTGTCGGTGGCAGCGCGCCAGATCAGAGGGATGATCAGGAGCAGCATCACCGGTCCTGCATGATGGTGCGATGAGCGTTAGCGAGAAGCCCGGCTATGTCGCGGCGGTGCCGGTCCGTTGGTCCGATATCGACATGTACCAGCATGTGAACCACGCGACGATGGTGACAATCTTGGAAGAGGCGCGAGTGCCCTTCCTGCGCGACGTTTTTGGCGCAGAGATCACCACGACGGGCCTGCTCATCGCAGATGTCCACGTGAAGTACAAGGGGCAGGTGCGGCTCGCGGACTCACCGCTCCAGGTGACCATGTGGGTGTCGAAGATCAGGGCAGTGGACTTCACGATCAACTACGAGGTGCGCTCGGTCGACGCGGCACCGGACTCCAAGCCCGCGGTGATCGCGGACACACAGTTGGTGACGTTTCATCTTGACAGTCAGACCCTGCTGCGCCTCACCGATGCTCACCGTGAGTACCTGCAGCGGTGGTCGCGACAGTGAGTGAGGCTGCGCTACGGGTGCCCGACGCCTCCGACCGCAAGGACCTGGCGACCTTTCTCACCCGTGTTTCCCGCCTGGACGAGTCGGCGGTGGTGCGGCTGCGCGTCCGAGGCGATGGTCGGGTAGTTGTCTGGACCGCAACGCAATTCGATGTATTGGCCTGCCGCGCGGTGCGCGGTGAGCTGAGGACGCCCGATATCTCCGCGGCCGTCGATGAAGTCCTGCGTGGTCTGCAGGTCCCGGATGCGGAGGGCTACGTGCACACGGGGTTCCCCATGGACTCGGTGTGGCGGGGTGCGCTGCCCTCCGATAGCGGCTTCGAGTATCTCGACGATATCCCGGCCCGGACGGTGCTCGATCTGGCCCAGCGCGGGGGAGAGCTGGCACGCGAACACGGCAGTGCCCACGGTCCGCCCGTGTCACTGCTGGATCAGTCCGTCGTCACCGTCGATGGATCAGACGGCCGGCCGGTCGACGTGCCGATGCGATGCGTATTTGCCTTGACCGCACTGGGATTTGTTCCCACGAGCCCGACCGAGGATGAACCGGTGCGAGTGCGGGCCGTACCGGCGTGGTTGCGGCTCGACGCCCGCTTCGGATCGGTGTATCGCCGCCGGAACGATCTGTCGCTACGGGTCCGTTAGACGATCCAGGCCGCGGTGTTGCGCGGTAGCTTGCCGTTGACGAGGGGCCCGCTGGCCAGGATGACTTCGCCTTCAGGCAAATCCACCAGGTCACTGCTGACGTTCAGGGCGCACGTCAGGCCGCCGCCCTTGACGCGGAAGGCCAGCGCCCCCGGCGGGCTGCCGTACCACTCCAAGCTGGTGCCGTTGAATTCCATTCGGTTCTTGCGTAATTCGATGGCACGCCGATACAGAGACAGCGTGGAGTCGGTGCGTTCCAGCTGACGTTCGACCGTGAAATCGGCCCAGCCATGCGGCATAGGCAGCCAGGTCTGATCGTTGGTGGAGAAGCCATAGGGCGGATCCGTGCCCTCCCAGGGGATGGGCACCCGGCAGCCGTCGCGTCCCCGCTCGGTGTGGCCGGAGCGTTCCCACACCGGATCCTGCAGAGCCTCGTCGGGCAATTGCACATTTGGCAGCCCCAGTTCGGAGCCGTTGTAGATGAACACAGTTCCCGGCAGCGCGAGCATCACCAGGGCCATGGCACGGGCTCGCCACTGGCCGATCGGACCATCGCCGTAGCGCGTCACCTCACGCTCCACGTCGTGGTTGGACAACGTCCAGGTAGGCATCGCTCCTACGGAATTCACGGCGGTGAGCGAGTTTTCGATGGCGGTGCGGATCTTGTCCGCGTCGAACTCGGCCTCTACCAGTTTGAAGTTGAATCCGAGATGCAACTCGTCTGGCCTGACGTATTCGGCGAAGCGGGTGTTGTCGTTCACCCAGATCTCGCCGACGGCAACCACATCGCGGTACTGGTCGAGCACCTTGCGGATCTTGCGGTGGTACTCGTGCACGCCCTCGTTGTTGAAACGCGGGTCCTCATCGTCGATATGCAGCATCGAGGTGTCGGTGTCCTCGAGATCGGGGAGGCCTGGGCGCTTGGCCATGCCATGGGCCACGTCGAGGCGGAATCCGTCGATGCCCCGGTCGAGCCAGAAGCGCAGGGTCTCTGCGAAGTCGTCGAACACTTCCGGGTTGTCCCAGTTGACATCGGGCTGCTCGGGGGCGAACAAATGCAGGTACCACTGGCCGGGGGTGCCGTCGGGTTCGGTTACCCGCGTCCAGGCCGGACCGCCGAACACCGAGGGCCAATTGTTGGGTGGCAGTTCGCCATTGGTGCCCTTGCCGTCGCGGAAGATGTAGCGCGACCGGGCGTCGCTGCCTGGCGCTGCGGCCAGCGCCTCGATAAACCAGGGGTGCTCGGAGCTGGTGTGGTTGGGGACCAGGTCCATGATGACCTTGATGTTGTGCCGGTGAGCAGAGGCGATGAGCCTGTGCATCGCGGTCAACCCGCCGAACAACGGATCGATATCTCGCGGATTCGATACGTCATAGCCGTGGTCGGCCATCGGAGATCTGGTAACAGGATTTAGCCAGATTCCTTGGATACCAAGCAGGTCAAGGTAGCCAAGTTTTGCTGAAATACCGTCGAGGTCGCCGACGCCATCACCGTCGCTGTCGCCGAACGACCGCGGGTAGATCTGATAGAAGACGGCCTGCGACCACCAAGGGTCGTCATGTTGGCCCAAGTCGGCGGCGGTCACGGTTGATCATTCTGCACCACGGCGGCTCCGGTCCCGAATCGCGACCGACTGTCAGAAGGGCGAGTTGATCATCGACTGCGCCGCCATCTCCAGGTAGCTCCACAGCTGGGTGCGATGGTCGTCGTCAAGGGTGTTCCGGTCGATGGAATCGACGGCGGTCCGCATGCAGCGCAGCCACGCATCCCGTTCGATGGGACCGATCCGAAACGGTGCGTGACGCATCCGCAGCCGGGGATGTCCGCGCTGGTCCGAGTAGGTGCGCGGCCCGCCCCAATACTGCTCGAGGAACATCCGGAGGCGGTCCTCGGCGCCGGTGAGGTCTTCCTCGGGATACAGGGGCCGCAGCACCTCGTCCTCGGCGACAAGCTCGTAGAAGCGGGCCACGATCGCGTGGAAAGTGGCGGCGCCACCGACGGCGTCGTAGAAGTTTTCAGGGGTAGGGGCTGCCACGTACGCCATTGTGCCGGTACACGCTTCGGCAGATCAGCCGGGTTGGTTACGGGATGTTCATTGGATTGACCTGCGAACACGGCATAAATTGTCGTGCGAAGACCGCGGAATCGTGGTGCACTGGTTGTGATGGTGCAACACAAGAAGGGCCGCGGGCACCGGCATAACAGTGCCAGCGCTGGGCCGACCCAGAACGGGTCGGCCCGAATACTGCACAGTGTCTCAGGGACAAGGGTCCCTGGGGCCATTCCCCCACAGCACTCCAACGACGCCGGTTCCCTCTGGGGCCGGCGTCGCGTGTTATTGCTGAACTCCACATATGAGCCGCTCACAGCGCTGCCGATGCGTCGCGCCGTGATCATGCTGCTGTGCGGTAAGGCCGATGTGGTGCACGACGACCCGGGTGCTCCCATCATTCATTCCGCCACGACGTCGGTGGCGGTCCCATCGGTGATCAGGCTCAGGGCCTTCGTGCGGGTGCCATACCGGGCACGGGTCCCGATGACGCGCGCCGCGCTGATGCATCGAGACCGGTTCCGCTGTGCGTACTGCGGTGGACGCGCCGACACCATTGACCATGTCATCCCGCGCAGCAAGGGCGGCACGCACTCCTGGGAGAACTGCGTGGCCTGCTGTTCCTCGTGTAATCACCGCAAGGCGGACCGGATGCTGGCGGAGCTGGGCTGGTCGCTTCACACCACACCGATGCCGCCCAAGGGGCAACACTGGCGCCTGCTGTCGTCGGTCAAGGAACTCGACCCGGCATGGGTGCGATATCTAGGGGAGGGCGCGGCGTGAGTTCCCGGCGCGGTCGGCTACGGTTTGCATCGTGAGCTTTCTCAACAGCCCCACATACATCGGGATGCCGGTCTGGGTAGCCCTGATCACGCCGGTCTTCTTCGTACTCGTCGGATTGTGGACGATGCGTAAGAAGGGTCCGCACCCCGCGACCTTCAACATGAATGACGGCTGGACGCACGCGCCGATCCTGTGGGCCGCCGTCGACGAAAACGTTGGCGATGCCCATGGGCATGGCCACGGTCATGGGCATGCCGGCACCGAGGCGATTGGAGGGTCCGCACGTGGCAAGTGGTGAAGTGACCAAGACCGCTCCTGCCGATCTTCCTCGCGGCTGGGCCGAGACCATCAGCGGACGCATCTCGGGTGTTACCGAGCCCGGCGCCCTGTCGGTTGAATACCCGTTCCCCAACTACGAGCTGGCGACCCTCGACGACGCCCTGACCTACGGGTCTCGTCAGTCGAAGGCCCGGTTCTCGGTGTACATCGGCGATCTGGGATCCGATACCGCTACCGGAGCGCGGGACGTGTTCCTCAAGGTGCCGACGCCGGATGAGGCTGTGCTGATCGCTGTGTCGCCCAACCAGCATGTTGTTGAGGTCGTCTACGGCGAGGGGCTCAAGGGGCGCGGCGTCGAGTCGGCCGCCGACCTCGGTGTCGCTGCCGCCGTGGCGTCGTTCAAAGAGGGCAACCTGCTCGACGGGATCATCAGTGCGGTGCGCGTAATAAGCGCCGCCATCGCGCGCCCCTGATCGTTCGTTCTCCTCGCGCGGTTCTCCGCGTATTGCCTTGTGTCGAGTGCATACCTGGTGCAGGTCAACTGGGCTGAATCTCATGCACCTGGTATGCGTTCGGTGAGTTGTCAGACGTGTGTTGCATCCTTCCGTGATGGGGAGCGGGGCTTTTCTCGGAAGTCAAGCGCTTCGTGCAGGTCTACTGACCCGGCACGCACTGATCACCAACTATGTGGCTTGGCATAAGGATGTCTACGTTCCGCGAGGCATCGTGATAACACCGACGATCCGTGCGGAGGCCGCCTGGCTTCGCTCGCGTCGTCGTGGTGTGCTCGCCGGGTTCTTGGCGGCAGCGCTGCTCGGTGCGCAATGGATCGATCCCTCTCGGCCAGCGGAGATTGTTGACGACCACAACCGACGCCGTGAACCGGGTGTAGTCACGCTTCGATCCGTTCTTCCCGCCGACGAGGTGTGCATTGTTCGCGGTATGTGCGTCACGACTCCAGCTCGCACTGCACTCGATCTGGCGGGTCGGTACCCGGACGCTTATGTGGTGCCCGCTGTCGATGCGTTGTGCCGGGCAACCGGGCTTACGACCGCTGAGGTACTAAGCCTCGCAGAGCGCTACAGGGGTCGGCGCGGAATACGCAAGGCAAGGGCGGCGCTCGATTTGGTGGATCCCGGTGCGCAGTCGCCGAAGGAGACCTGGCTCCGATTGCTACTGATTCGGGCTGGACTGCCACGCCCTACCACGCAGATCCTGGTGCACAACGGCGATTTCGTTCCACTCGCATACGTCGACATGGGCTGGGAGGACGTCATGGTCGGCGTCGAATACGACGGAGATCACCACCGCAGTAACCGCCGACAGTACGTGAAGGACATCCAGCGGCCGGAGATGCTCGAAGGTCTGGGCTGGCTGATTGTCAGAGTGGTCGCCGAGGACCACCCCGACGACATCATTCGACGAGTGCGGGAAGCCCTCGCTCGCCGAGTGCATACCGTGCGCAGACGAATCGCGTGAAGGCCTGCGCCTGGTATGCACTCGACGCGAAGGGTGGCCGCGAGCGAAGGATTAACGCGAGGGGGAGGCGCTATTGGGCGTCGAACTCGCGGGCCTTCAATGACCTGACGATCCCGGCGCGTCCCTCGGAAACCAGACGGCGCAGCGCCGACGGGATCTCCTTGGTCAAGAAGCCGTCCGCCGACTCGACGGCGCGCTGCGAGATGTCCCATGAGGGGTACAGGCCGATCACCACGGTCTGGGCCACTTCGCTGGAACGCCGCGCCCACACATTTTCGATGACATCGAAGTAGCGACCCGCGAACGGCGCCAGCAGCTCGGCCTGCCCGGGCTGCACGATTCCCGCGATTACCGAACGCGCGGTGATGTTCGGCAGCGCGTCATCCTCGATGACCTGCTTCCACGCGGCTTCTTTCACCTCGGAGACCGGACGGGCCGCCCGAGCCTGGGCTGCCTGACGCTTACCCGCCGCGGTCGGGTCGCGCTCCAGCTCCGCATCGATGAACACCGAAGCGTCCGGCTCCAGAGCCCCAGAGGCCGCCAGCGCGTTCACGATTCGCCACCGCAGGTCGGTGTCCACCGTCAGGCCCGGCAGGTCCAGCGACGCCGGATCGGAGTCCAGCAGCGCCTGTAACACCACGGTATGTCCTGCCGACAACACCGAGGTGGTGAAGGCGTTCACGAAAGCCAGCTGATGATCTGAGCCCGGTCCGGCAGCACGCGCCAGCTCCAGCAGCCGGTCGGCGAAGGCCGGCCAGCCGTGCTCGCGCGTCCATCCGGGTTCCACGTATGAGCTCAGCGCCGTCTGTGCCTGTAGCAGCAGGCGTTGCGCCACACCGACTTCGGACTCGGCGTGCACGCCGGAGGACACCAGTGCCACGAAATCGCGCGCTCGCAGCTCCGCCTCGCGCGTCATCTCCCAGGCCGCCGACCACGCCAGCGTGCGCGGCAACGGGTCGGCGATATCGGCCACCCGTGACAGCACGGTTTCCAGTGACTCGTCATCGAGCCGCAGAGAGCAGTACGTGAGGTCGTCGTCGTTGACCAGGATCAGCTTGCCGCGGGAGACGCCCTGCAATGAAGGAACATCTGTCGACGGCCCTTCAACGTCCAACTCTTCGCGGTGTACGCGGACCAGCTTGCCGTCTACGTCGTCATAGATCCCGACGGCGAGGCGGTGCACTCGCGTCTCCCCGGCACCCGGGGCCGCGCCGGACTGCTTGACGGCGAAACGTGTGAATTTCCCGTCGCTGTCCACCTCGAAGTCAGGTGACAACGTATTGAGCCCGGTGGTCTTGAGCCACTGTGTGCCCCAGTCCGACAGGTCGCGTCCCGAGGCCTCCTCCAGGGCGCCCAGCAGATCGTCGAACGTCGCGTTGCCGAACGCGTGCGCCGTGAAGTACGCGCGCAGGCCCGACAGGAAGTTCTCCAAACCGACATACGCCACAAGCTGTTTGAGCACGCTGGCGCCCTTGGCGTAGGTGATGCCGTCAAAGTTCACCTCGACCGCCGCCAGGTCCGGGATATCTGCGGCGACCGGGTGGGTCGACGGCAGCTGGTCCTGGCGATACGCCCATGACTTCTCGACATTGGCGAAGGTGGTCCACGCCTCGGTGTACTCGGTGGCCTCCGCCTGGCAGAGCACCGAGGCGAACGTCGCAAAGGACTCGTTGAGCCACAAGTCATCCCACCAGCGCATGGTGACCAGGTCGCCGAACCACATGTGCGCCATCTCGTGCAGCACGGTCTCGGCGCGGCGCTCGTAGGAGTACTTGGTGACCTTGCTCCGAAAGACGTAATCCTCCAGGAACGTCACCGCTCCGGCGTTCTCCATGGCACCCGCGTTGAATTCGGGGACGAACAGCTGATCATATTTTCCGAAGGCGTACGGCGTACCAAAGTTCTTGTGGTAGAAGCCGAATCCCTGTTTTGTCTCGGTGAACAGCCGATCGGCATCCATGAACTCCGACAGCGAGGCGCGGCAGTAGATGCCCAGATCGATGGTGCCGTGGTCATCGGAGTACACGTCGTTCCACCGCGCGTAGGGTCCGGCGATCAGTGCCACCAGGTAGGTGCTCATCTTCGGGGTGGTCGCGAAGGTGTGCACACCGTCGGCCACCGACAGCGGTGCTCCGTTGGAGATCACCTGCCAATGGGCCGGGGCGGTCACCGTGACGTCGAAGGCGGCCTTGAGGTCGGGCTGGTCGAAGCTGGCGAACATCCGCTTGGCATCGGCGGTCTCGAACTGGGAGTAGAGGTACACCTCGTCATCGACCGGATCCACGAAGCGGTGCAAACCCTCACCGGTGTGCGAGTACTCGAAATCGGCCTCCACCACCACGGTGTTGGTGGCAGCCAGCTCCGGCAGCGTGACGCCGTTCTCCTCGTCGTACCCGCTGACGTCGATCTGGACGCCGTTGAGCTCGACGCGCCGCACCGTGCGGGCGGCGATATCGATGACCGTCGTGGCCCCCGGCTGCGCCGTGAAGGTGACGGTGGTCGAGGAGTGGAAGGTTTCTTCGCTGGGACCGCCTTGACCATCGGTGAGGTCGAGGGTGATCGCGTAGTGCTGGACGTCGATCGCTGCGGCTCGGGCCGCGGCCTGGTCACGGGTGAGGTTGGGAAGTGCCACGTACCCAACGTAGCCGGTAGACGGTCATTCGTGCGTGATGGGAACACGGGGGTGGGATCGTGAGTTGGGTTAGACGTCCCCCTTTAGGCCGGCCACATCACATTCGAAAGGCGCGTTATGTCTGCAGACAAGAAGGACCTCGCCGAGTTCTGGTTCGACCCGCTGTGTCCGTGGTGCTGGATCACCTCGTGGTGGATTCTGGAGGTCCAGAAGGTTCGCGATATCGACGTGAAGTTCCGGGTGATGAGCCTGGCCGTCCTCAACGAGGGACGCGAGGACCTGCCGGAGCGCTACCAGGAACTCATGAAGACGGCCTGGGGACCGGTGCGGGTGGCCATCGCCGCCGAGCAGGCCAAGGGTCCGGAGATCCTGGAGCCGCTGTACACCGCGCTGGGTACCCGGATCCACAACCAGGACAACAAGGATCTTCCGGCGGTCATCGCCGAGTCGCTGGCCGAGGTGGGCCTGCCGGCCGAGCTGGCCGACGCCGCCGAGTCCACCGACTACGACGAGGCACTGCGCGTCAGCCACCACGCCGGGATGGACAAGGTGGGCCCGGATGTCGGCACCCCGACGATCCACGTCAACGGTGTGGCGTTCTTCGGCCCGGTGATCTCCAAGATCCCGCGCGGTGAAGAGGCAGGGAAGCTGTGGGATGCGTCGGTGATCTTTGCCTCGTACCCGTACTTCTTCGAGCTCAAGCGCACGCGCACCGAGCCGCCGACGTTCGACTAGTAACGCGGCGGCGGATTACCGAACGTGTACGCCTGATGAGGCGGCAGGTAGCCGTGCGGAATCGGCGGCGGTGCGGGCGGTAGGAGCGGCGGCACCGGAGGGATGGGAGTCGGCGGCAGCAGCTTGGGCCGGAAGAACAACGACCCGGCCTGCTGCCGATTCCGCAACGCGGCTGCGCGCCAGGTGTGCACGGGGTGGCTGGACAGCATGTTGACGAGCCAGACGAAGAAGCCCGTTTCCAGGGTGGCGCGGTTGGCCAGGGTGTCGAACTCGACCCGCTTGAGCAGATACTTGCCGGCCGCCATGACGCCGATGGCCCCCTGAATTCCGGTGGGGCGCATGGCATATCCGTGGTTGTCGGCCGTGTATTCCATGGAGCGCGACAGCGAGGTGCCCAGGAACGGGACGAAATTCATCGCGGTCTGGGCGAACTGCCGCCAATAGGACGCGTGCCCGGCGGCGATGTGACCGACCTCGTGACCGATGATGAAGGCCAGTGCCTCCGGATCGCGCGCCTCGCCGCCGATCTCGAACAAGTCGCTGTAGACGACGACGAACCGGCGGAAGCCGTGGCCGCTCGCGAAGGCGTTGATCTGGCCGTTGCCCAGCACGACGTAGGCGTCGGGCAGCTCCTGCAGGCCGAAGCGCTGTGCTGCCTCGACGACCATCGCGTAGCCCTCGGGGAACTGAGTGGGCGACATCTTGACGCCGTTCACCCGCTGCTGCCCGTAGAGGATGCCTCGACCGAGGAACAAGGTCAGCGGAGTGGCGGCCAGCGCGACGATGATGATGTTCAGCTGGACGTGCTCGGGGTCGGCGAGATATCCGATGATGCCGAAAATCGCGCCGATGTAGAGCAGCACTGTGAACAGGATCACGACGACGAGCAACCCGATCTCCCAGGGATGTCGACGTGGGGGATAGGTGTACTGGGGCAGTCCGACCGGGTACATGCGCGCCACGGTAACCGACCACGGGGCAACCTGGCACAACACGACTGTCACAATTGGGGCATGCGCGTCTATGTGGGAGCCGATCACGCCGGATACGAGTTGAAGCAGAAGATCATCGAGCACCTTCGTGGTCGCGGCCACGAGCCGGTGGATTGCGGTGCCTTTGAGCTGGACCCGCAGGACGACTACCCGGCGTTCTGCATCGACGCGGCGCGCCGCACCGTCGCCGATCCGGGCAGCCTCGGCATCGTGCTGGGCGGTTCGGGTAACGGTGAGCAGATCGCTGCCAACAAGGTCCCGGGTGCCCGCTGTGCTCTGGCGTGGAGCCTGGAGACCGCGGTACTGGCCCGCGAGCACAACAACGCACAGCTGATCGGCATCGGTGGACGCATGCACACCGTGCCCGAGGCGCTCGCCATCGTGGACGCGTTCCTGGCGGCCACCTGGTCGGAGGAGCCGCGGCACCAGCGCCGCATCGACATCCTGGCAGAGTACGAGACCACCCACGTTGCGCCGCCGGTACCGGGCGCCGACGCGTAAACGTCTGTGCCGGAAGGGCATACCCTGCACCGGCTGGCCCGGTTGCACCAGCGCCGGTTTGCCGGATCGCCGGTGTCCGTCAGTAGTCCGCAGGGACGGTTCACCGAAGGCGCGGCCGCGGTCAACGGGCGCATCTTCGTGAAGGCGCATGCCTGGGGTAAGCACCTGTTCCACGATTACGGTCCCGCCGGCGTGGTGCATGTTCACCTGGGGTTGTACGGCACCTTCACCGAACTGCCGGTCCCGATGGGTGTGCCCGTCGGTCAGGTGCGGATGCGTATCGAAGGAGCGCAGTTCGGCACCGACCTGCGCGGCGCGACGGCGTGTGAGCTCATCGACGCCCCGCAGGTGGACGCGATCCTGGCTCGCCTGGGCCCTGATCCACTGCGCCCCCGATCCGACCCGGCGTCCGCATTCGAGCGGATCGCTAAGTCGCACAGGCCAATCGGAGCACTGCTGATGGACCAGAAGATCATCGCCGGCGTGGGCAATGTCTATCGCAGCGAGGTGCTGTTCCGTCAGCGGATCGATCCCTACCGGGAGGGCGCCCGGCTGGATCCGGACGAGCTCACCGCGCTGTGGGGTGACCTGGTGGGCAGAATGCGCGTCGGACTGAGGGTCGGAAAGATCGTCACCGTCGATCCCGAATTCGACCACGGTGACCCGTCGTACGCTGCGGACCGCCCACGCACCTACGTGTATCGCCGGGCGGGTGCGCCGTGTCGGGTGTGCGGCACGCCGATCCTCACTGCACAGATGGACGCACGAAATCTGTTCTGGTGTCCCTCATGTCAAATAGGCTGATGACAACCGCGGTGACGTGTGAGGTTGTTAAGCTTGTCTGAATGGGACGGTGAGTACCGATAACCCGAGAGGTGGGTTCATGACGCGACCTGGCGCGCCATTGGGAAAGCTCTTCGCGCGCGCTGTTCGTGGACTTGGTTCGCACCCGGAACCGGACGATATCGAAACCCGATTGCTGGATGCCGCCATCGAGGTTCTGGCAGAGCGGGGCACCCAGACCGCCACCATTGACGAAGTGGCGCGGCGGGCGAAAGTGGGCCGTGCCACGGTGTTTCGACGCTTTGCGAGTAAGGACCAGTTGTTCGAGAGGGCACTTGCCCAAGAAATGCGAAAATTCCTGGACGAGCTACAGGAGCGTGCGGGCGGTTTTGACGACATTGGCGAACGGGTCGCCGAGGGGTTCGCTGTCTGTATCGAGGTAGTGAATCATCCTCTGCTGCGCGGGGATTCGCTCGTGGCGAGGATGACCACGATAGAAGCAATCACGCAGGGAGATCCGGCGCCGATCGAACTGGCGCGACACTATCTCACCTCTCAGATCGACCAGATGCGGGAGGAAGGGCGCATCCCGCCGGGCGATTCGCAACGGCAGGTCGACGTCTTGATCCACTTGGTGCTGGGCTATCTCGCCGCGCCCACGACAACCATCGACCTTGGCAACACCGAAGAGGTACGTGCGCTGGCGCGCGAGACTTTTGCGCCCATCTTGCTTACGCCCAATGTGCCGCTCAATGCACCGTAGGTGTCCTTAGAAGTCTCCGAAGTCGCCACCGAAGTCGCCACCGCCGCCGCCACTGTCCCAGCCACCGCCGTCCCAGCCGCTACCGCCGCCCTGGTCCCAACCGGAGCCGCCCTGATCCCAGCCCCCACCTTGGTCGGCCCCGCCGGAACCTTGATCCCAGCCGGCTTGCTCCGCTCCGCCGTCGTTCCCGGCATTCACCCCGGCGTCATATCCGTCCGAATAGCCTTGGCCAAAACCGCTTTCGAAGCCGGAGGCGCCGTATCCGACGCCGTGCATGCCGGAGAATAGCGAGTTGAACAGCAGTGCCGAGCCCACACCCCACGCGCCGGCCACGAGCGCGGGCTTCCACCACGGCTCGGAGTACCAGCCGGCGGGAACCGGTCGGCCGGCGACCGTGCCGCCGGGGTAGTAGTTGGGTGTGCGGCCCGACGGATCCGGGGAGGCCTCGATCTCGCGTCCCTCGTAGTTGATGCGTCGGTCCTCACTGACGGAGCCGGCCTTGCTTTGTCCGGTGGTGGCGGGGAGTTCGGGTCCGGGGTCCATGCCCATGGCGAGACGAGCCGCCCGGACGTAGTAGAGCCCCTCGATGGCGCTTTCCTTGGCCAGCGTTGCCTGTGCCGGAGTCCGGGCCTGCTCGATGGCCGAAGATGCGGCCGTGAAACGCTCGGAGGCGTCGGCGAGCGCCTGGCGGGAAGCATCGTCGTTCCCGGTCAGGCCCAGTACCTGTCCGCCGAGGCGTTCGGTGAGGCGACGGGCGTCTGCCTTGGCATCCTCGAGTTGGTCGCCACGACGGCGACTCGATCCCTGTGTGTAGATGATCGCGCCACCGACGATCACGCCGAGGAGAAGCAGGCCCAGGATGATTTCCATGGCACCCACGGTACTGATGTGTGGAGCGGGTGACGGGAATCGAACCCGCGTAGCTAGTTTGGAAGACTAGGGCTCTACCATTGAGCTACACCCGCATGCGTGCGAGGTTGTCCCGCACGCGCTGACGAATGTACAGCGCCGGGGCGGATCAAATCCAATTCATACCGTGGCATGTTGAGGCCGTAAGATCGCTTCGTCTTGCCGGAAGTGTGGACGCAGGTCCGACGGGGTGTAGCGCAGCTTGGTAGCGCATCCGCTTTGGGAGCGGAGGGTCGCAGGTTCAAATCCTGTCACCCCGACAGCACGACAGCACGAAGAACTGCAGGTCAGGACGATCTGCCGCGAACTATGAAGGAGCACTGCACGTGAAGAGCACCGTCGAAAAGCTGAGCCCGACCCGGGTTCGCATCAACGTCGAGGTTCCCTTCGCAGAGCTCGAACCAGATTTCTCCAAGGCGTACAAGGAGCTGGCACAGCAGGTACGCCTGCCCGGCTTCCGTCCCGGCAAGGCCCCCGCCAAGCTGCTCGAGGCGCGCGTCGGCCGGGCCGCCGTGCTGGAGCAGGTCGTCAACTCGGCGCTTCCGGGCCGGTACAGCGAGGCCGTCACCGCTTCCGACGTCAAGCCGCTCGGGCAGCCGGAGATCGAGGTCACCAAGATCGAGGACGGCCAGGAGCTGACCTTCACCGCCGAGGTGGATGTGCGCCCCGAAATCGAGCTGCCCGACCTGAGCACGGTCGCTGTCACTGTCGAGCCCGTCACTGTTGAGGACTCCGAGGTCGACGCCGAGCTGGACGCGCTGCGTGCGCGGTTCGGGACCCTCAAGGGTGTCGAGCGTGCCGCCGAGGACGGCGACTTCGTGTCAATCGATCTGTCGGCCACCGTGGACGGCAAGGAGGTCGAGGAAGCCGCGACCACCGGGCTGTCCCACGAGATCGGCTCCGGGCAGCTGATCGACGGCCTGGACGAGGCCATCATCGGCCTGAAGGCCGGCGAGGAGAAGGTGTTCAACACCACGCTGGCCGCCGGTGAGTTCGCCGGACAGGACGCCGAGGTCACCGTCAAGGTCGGGTCGATCAAGGAGCGCGAGCTTCCCGCCGCCGACGACGACTTCGCCCAGCTGGCAAGCGAGTTCGACACCATCGGCGAGCTCAAGGACAGCCTCACCGAGCAGGTGAAGGGGCGCAAGCGCATCGCTCAGGCCGACGAGATCCGTGATGAGACCATCACTGCGCTGCTCGCCGCGGTCGAGATCCCGGTGCCCGAGAAGATCCTCGAGGAGCAGATCGGCAACAGCCTGCACGAGGCCGTTCACGGTCTGGACCACAACGAGGAGAAGCTCAACGAACTGCTCGAGGAGCAGGGCACCTCGCGTGAAGAGTTCGACAAGGACCTGCGTGACTCCGCGACCAAGTCCATCAAGACCGAGCTGCTGCTCGATGTGATCGCCGACAAGTTCGACATCAACGTCGACCAGCAGGACCTCACCGAGCGTCTGGTCCTCATGTCGCGTCAGTACGGCATCGAGCCGCAGCAGCTGGTGCAGTACCTGACCCAGCAGCAGCAGCTGCCCGGCCTGTACGTCGACGTGCGCCGCGGTAAGGCCATCGCCGAGGTCATCCGTCAGGCGAAGGTGACCGACTCCACCGGTGCCGATGTAGACGTCGACGCCGTGCTGGGGCCGCGTCGTGGCGGGGCCGACGAGGCCGGCGCCGAGCTCGAAGCGGCCGACGACAGCGCCGACAAGGGTAAGAAGAAGAGCAAGGACAAGGACGAGGACAAGTCCGAAAAGTCCGAGAAGAAAGCCAAGAAGAAGAGCAAGGACGAAGCCGGGGAAGCCGCCGACGCCTAGTTGACGCCGTGATGAGCCATTGAGGCGAGGAACATCACGCTCTGAGCGAACTCGCCCGTTGTGGGGAGTGCGCAGCCGCCGATGTTGGTTAATGTCGGCAGTACACGGAATTGGTTCTCAAGCGATATCCCGAAGTGCTAGACGAAGGCAGGTTGCACAGTGACTGAAATGCGTTCGGCGACAGCCGGGCTCAACCTCATCGACTCGGTGTATGAGCGCCTGCTCTCCGAGCGCATCATTTTCCTGGGCCAGCAGGTGGACGACGACATCGCCAACCGGCTATGCGCGCAGATCTTGCTGCTGACCGCGGAGGACCCCACCAAGGACATCCACCTCTACATCAACTCGCCGGGTGGCTCGATCAGCGCCGGCATGGCGATCTTCGACACCATGCAGCTCTCGGAGTGCGATATCGCCACCTACGCGATGGGCATGGCGGCCTCCATGGGCGAGTTCCTGCTGGCAGCTGGCACCAAGGGCAAGCGGCATGCCCTGCAGCACGCCCGCATCCTCATGCACCAGCCGCTGGGTGGTGTGACCGGTAGTGCGTCCGATATCGCCATCCAGGCCGAGCAGTTCCAGGTCATCAAGAAGGAAATGTTCCGCCTCAACGCCGAGTTCACCGGCAAGACGGTCGAACAGATCGAGACCGATTCGGACCGTGACCGCTGGTTCACCGCGCCGGAGGCCCTGGAGTACGGCTTCGTCGACCAGATCATCACCCGCGCAAACCTGAACGGCAGCAAGGGAGCCGCAAAGTGATCAGCAAGCACCTCAACCCCGAATTGGCGCCGCAAGCCCGGTACATCCTGCCCTCGTTCATCGAGCACTCAAGCTTCGGTGTCAAGGAATCCAACCCGTACAACAAGCTGTTCGAGGAGCGCATCATCTTCCTCGGCGTGCAGGTGGACGACGCCTCAGCCAACGACATCATGGCCCAGCTGTTGGTGCTGGAGTCGCTGGATCCCGATCGTGAGATCACCATGTACATCAACTCCCCAGGTGGCTCGTTCACCTCGTTGATGGCGATCTACGACACCATGCAGTACGTCCGCTCCGATATCCGCACGGTGGTACTGGGCCAGGCCGCATCGGCCGCCGCGGTGCTGCTTGCCGCGGGAACCCCCGGCAAGCGGATGGCACTGCCCAACGCCCGCGTGCTCATCCACCAGCCGTCTCTGTCGGGAGTTATCCAGGGTCAGTTCACCGACCTGGAGATCCAGGCCAAGGAGATCGAGCGCATGCGGGTGCTGCAGGAGACGACCTTGTCCCGGCACACCGGTAAGACCGAAGAGGTCATCCGCAAGGACACCGACCGCGACAAGATCTTCACAGCCGAAGAGGCCAAGGAGTACGGGATCATCGACGTCGTCCTGGAGTACCGGAAGCTTTCGGCGACCAGCGCCGCTTCGTAACGGTTGCGACACACCGGTGTCGGTCGCGCGTCATCGGGTGCCGCAGTCGGTGTGAGGCGATATGTTCTCCAGCACGGCGGCGTAAATGCCGTCGGTGCTATTCGGTTTATCGGTCGCGGGGTGTCCGGTATAGCGGGTAGCGTCGGGACGAACAGGTCAGAGGACGTGTTGACACCACGATCCACCACCGCGTGACAGGAAGTAGGACTGGCCACCATGGCACGTATTGGAGACGGCGGCGACCTGCTGAAATGCTCATTCTGCGGAAAGAGCCAGAAGCAGGTCAAGAAGCTCATTGCCGGCCCCGGCGTGTACATCTGCGATGAATGCATCGACCTCTGCAACGAGATCATCGAAGAGGAACTGGCCGACGCCGACGACGTCAAGCTTGATGAGCTGCCCAAGCCCGTCGAGATCCGCGAGTTCCTGGAGAACTACGTCATCGGCCAGGACAACGCGAAGAAGACGCTGGCCGTCGCCGTCTACAACCACTACAAGCGCATCCAGGCCGGAGACAAGGCCCGTGACGCCCGCGGCGAGACCGTTGAGCTGGCCAAATCGAATATCTTGATGCTGGGCCCCACCGGCTGCGGCAAGACCTACCTGGCGCAGACGCTGGCCAAGATGCTGAATGTGCCTTTCGCTATCGCCGATGCCACCGCCCTGACCGAGGCCGGATACGTGGGCGAGGATGTCGAGAACATTCTCCTCAAGCTGATTCAGGCGGCCGACTACGACGTGAAGCGCGCCGAGACCGGCATCATCTACATCGACGAGGTCGACAAGATCGCTCGCAAGAGCGAGAACCCGTCGATCACGCGTGATGTGTCCGGCGAGGGCGTGCAGCAGGCGCTGCTGAAGATCCTGGAAGGCACCCAGGCCTCGGTACCCCCGCAGGGCGGCCGCAAGCACCCGCACCAGGAGTTCATCCAAATCGACACCACGAACGTGCTGTTCATCGTGGCTGGTGCCTTCGCGGGCCTGGAGAAGATCGTGTCGGATCGTGTCGGCAAGCGCGGCCTGGGCTTCGGTGCCGAGGTCAAGTCGAAGGCCGATATCGACACCACCGACCACTTCGCCGAGGTGATGCCGGAGGACCTGATCAAGTTCGGACTCATCCCCGAGTTCATCGGCCGTCTGCCGATCGTGGCCTCGGTCACCAACCTGGACCGCGAATCGCTCATCACGATCCTGTCCGAGCCGAAGAATGCGTTGGTCAAGCAGTACACCCGACTCTTCGAGATGGACGGCGTCGAGCTTGAATTCGAGCAGGACGCGCTTGAGGCCATTGCTGATCAGGCCATCCACCGGGGCACCGGGGCCCGTGGGCTGCGCGCCATCATGGAGGAAGTGCTGCAGCCGGTGATGTACGACATCCCGAGCCGCGACGATGTCGCCAAGGTCGTGGTGACCGGGGAGACCGTCATCGACAACGTGTTGCCGACGATTGTGCCGCGCAAGCCCCCGCGTGCCGAACGGCGCGATAAGAGCGCCTAGTTCGTCGTGATGAGCGCCATGGAGTTGGCGCGGGCTGAGCGCATTGATCTCGCCAATCTGCTGGCCGGGCTTACGCCGGAGCAGTGGGATGCGCCATCCCTGTGCAGTAAATGGCGCGTGCGTGATGTCGTTGCGCACATGATCGGGTACGAAGACCTCAGCCGCGGCGAGTTCTACTCGTGCATCGCCAAGGCCGGCTTCAACCCGAATCGGGCCAACGCCAATCGCGTCGCCGAACTGGCCGACCGTACCCCCGAACAGCTGCTGGAGATGGTCCGTGCCGCGGAAACGCCGGGCGTGCTCACCTCGGGTTTCGGCGGCCGGATCGCACTGCTGGACGGCATAGTCCATCAACAGGACATCCGTCGCCCACTCGGGATCCCGCGCGAGATTCCGGGGGAACGTATGCGCGTCGCCATGGATTTCGCGCGCTGGGCGCCACCGATACGGGGTGCGCTGCGCGCCCGCGGTGTGCGGCTGGTGGCTACCGATCTCGACTGGTCACACGGTCGCGGGCCGAAGGTCACCGGACCCGCCGAGGCGCTGCTGATGGCGATGGCGGCACGGCCGTGCGCTCTGGCGCAGCTCGATGGCTCCGGTAAATCGACCCTGGCGCAACATATTTCGTAACCCCTCGTAAACTGGGTGGATGGCCACCGAGTTCATGAGCCAGCCCACGCTGGAGGGCCCTACGCTGACGTTGCGTCCGTTGGAAGACGACGACATTGAGCCGCTGTACCGTGCCGCCAGTGATCCGCTCATCTGGGAGCAACACCCGAGCTCGGACCGCTACGAGCGGGCGGTCTTCGAGCGGTGGTTCGCGGAAGCTCTTGCCGCGAAATCGCTTGTCATCGTCGACCACTCGACGGGGGAGATGATCGGCTCCTCCCGCTTCTATGAGTGGGACCCAGAAAAGCGCGAGGTCGCGATCGGATACACGTTCATCACTCGCGAATACTGGGGAGGCACGGTGAACGCCGAGCTCAAGACGCTCATGCTGGATTACGCGTTCATCAACGCGGACCTGGTGTGGTTCCACGTGGGCGCGACCAACCTGCGGTCGCAGCGTGCGCTCGCCAAGATCGGCGCTCATGAGCATCACCGTCAGAAGCGCGAGATCAACGGCGCGCTGGAGGACTACGTCTACTTCACCATCACTGCCGCCGACTGGCGGGAGGCCTCCGACTGAGCGCCACGCTCTCCGTGAGCAGAACGTGGCGCCCAGTCGGCGACCGATCAGCGTGTAGTCGGATCCTCGTCGACGGCGGACCGAGCGCTGTCCTGCTCGGCGCGCTGGGCCGCTTCGCGCATCTCGAAGGCGTCCGTAGCGATCTCGCCGAGCTGCCGGGTGACGTCCACCACCGCGTTGGTGATGATCTTGGCGATCTCACCCACATGCTCAGCGGTCGACGACACGACCTCCTGGGCCAGGTCCTTATTGCGTTCGAACTTGCTCACCACGACACCTAACCTACGCGTCTACCAGCTCGCCGCGCTCGTCGACGATAATTACCTCGGCCGGCTTACTTGCGTTCTTCTCCCTGTCGATGTGCACGACGAGCTCGGGCTCACTGCGGAACCAGCCGTTGGGCAGGGACAACCGAGCGATCTTCTTCCAGGTGGACGAGAGCTGGGCGAAGAGGCCGCCCGAGTTGTAGGGCAGGCCGTACTTCTGGCACAGCTCGCGCACCTCGGTGGCCATCTCCGGGTAGCGGTTGGCGGGCAGGTCCGGGAACAGGTGGTGCTCGATCTGGTGGGACAGGTTGCCGCTCATAATGTGAAACAGCCTGCTGCCCTCGATGTTCGCCGAGCCCAGCAGCTGCCGGACGTACCATTCGCCACGCGTCTCGTTGGCGGTCTCCTCCTTGGAGAAGGTCTGGGTGCCGGACGGGAAGTGTCCGCAGAAGATAATCGAGAAGGTCCACACGTTGCGCACGAAGTTGGCTGACATATTGCCCAGGAAGGTGATCGGAAACAGCGGGCCGGTCAGCGCCGGGAAGATCACGTAGTCCTTGAGGACCTGCTTACTGGCCTTACGCCACATGCCCTTGATCAACGGCTTGAGGTCGTACCATCTGCGCTTGCCCTTCACGATGTTCTCGGCCTCAAGCTCGTGCACCATGACGCCCCACTCGAAGAACACCATCAGGGCGGTCGCCCATGCCAGGTTGCCCAGGTAGTAAGGGTTCCACTTCTGTTCGGGTGCCATGCGCAGGATGCCGTAACCCACGTCGCGGTCCATGTCGACGATGTTGGTGTAGGTGTGGTGCATGTAGTTGTGCGAGTGCCGCCACTGGTCGGCGGGGCACACGGTGTCCCATTCGAAGTCGCGTGAGTTGAGGCCCTTTTCGCGCATCCAGTCGTACTGGCCGTGCATGACGTTGTGGCCGATCTCCATGTTGTCGAGGATCTTGGACACGGACAGCGCACCCACCGCGGCGAGCCACACCGGCGGGATGAACCCCAGGTACATCAGGGCACGTCCGGCGGCCTCACAGCCGCGTTGTGTCTTGATGATCGAGTAGATGTACTCGCGATCACGCTCGCCCAGATCGGCGACAACGCGCTCGCGCAATTCATCGAGATCCTTACCCAGCGCCTCGATATCCGATGCACTGATGGTGATTTCGTTGCTGGTCATCGTCTGGTCTCCTTGCTGCTGGGAGGCTGGATTAAAGGTCGATCGAGACATCACCGACGGGTGCGGTGATGCAGAGCTGGACGTGCTGGTCGGGGTCGTCGTTCTCATCGCCGGTGCGCAGGTTCCGGGTGCATCCGGATGTCTTCACCGCTGTGCAGGCGAAGCAGATTCCCATCCGGCAGCCGAATTCGGGTTGCAGTCCGGCGGTCTCGGCCTGTTCGAGGATGGGGCGACCGTCGTTCTCGGCGGTGATGCCGGACGTGGCGAATCGCAGTACGCCCCCGGCCTCACCGGTGGTGCCCGATGTGGTGAGGGTGAACTCCTCGGTGTGCAGACGGTCGGAGCGTCCGCGCTCGGCGTACAGCGTGCGCACCGCCTCGTGCAGCGAGGGGGGTCCACACACGAACGTCTGCGCGTCCGCACTCCAGGGCGCGATCGCATCGAGCTGCTCGGCACTGAAGTGCCGGCCGCCGTCGCGGGTGTACTCCGTGTGCACCGTTACCGAGGGCACCTCGCCCAGAGCGGTGAGCTCGCGTGCGTACGCGTTGTCCGCGGCCGTCGGCGCGTAGTACAGCACGGCGAGCTGGCCCGGGTACCCATTGCCGATGAGTGTTCTCGCCATTGAGAGCACAGGTGTAATCCCACTACCGGCCGCGATCAGAATGGTCCGAATGGGACGCGGCGAGGGGAGGACGAACGTGCCTGCGGCCGGGGTGATGCTGTACACGTCGCCGACCGCGGCGTGCTTGTACAGGTGGTTCGACACCAGCCCTTCGGGCCGGCGGGCGATGGTCAGCTCGATGATGTCGCGGGCGTCGTCGGCGCAGGACGGTGAGAAGCAGCGGACATGCCGCACGCCGTCGATCACGACGCCCAGCTGGACGAACTGACCTGCGCGAAAGCCCTTGAACTGGTGGGTTGTGCGCAAGGTCAAGGTCACCGATCGGGTGGTGCGGCGCTGCACGCGAACGACGCGGGCGCGAGCTTCTTCCCAGGTGATCATCGGGTCGACGAGTTCGAGATACCGGTCGACCGCGTGCGGGGTGAGGGCGGCTGTCAGCAGTCGGCCCAGGGACGACTCGGGGGTGAGGATGCGGCGGGTGGCTTTAGTTAGAAATGTCATTCGAACTCCCTCCGTTAGGTTAACGACTGTATACTGAAATTGTGAACCAACCTGCCCCCTCTCAGTCAAGCCGTAATCACCGTGTCGGTCATCACAGCGATACAGTGACCGCTATGACCAGTCGTCGTGAGCGGGGACCGCATTCGGGTGTCTCCACGCGGCGTGAATCGGTTCGGGGAGAGCAGAAACTGCGCACCCGTACCTCGCTGATCGAGGCGGCTCTCGAACTCTCGCGAACGCAGGCCTTCTCCGGACTCAGCCTGCGCGATGTGGCCCGTGGTGCGGGCATCTCGCCGACGGCCTTCTATCGCCACTTCTCGTCGCTCGATGACCTCGGCGTCGCGTTGGCGGAGGAAGGGATGCGCATCGCGCGGGGCATCGCGCGGGAAATCCGGCGACGTGAACCGGCGTCCTTGGCGGAGTCCATGCGGGTCCTTGCCGAGCAGGTGCAGGAAAACCCTGACCAGCTGCGGTTTGTTGTCACCGAGCGGTACACCGCACCCACCGAGGTGCGTCGGGCAGTGAATATCGAGATGCGGCTGCTCGCGGGGGAGCTGGCGATCGATCTGGCACGCCGCGATCAGATGCGCCTGTGGGATTCTGCCGACCTCACGACGGCGGCCAACCTGATTTTGTCGATCGCCGCCAATGCGGTGGCCGAGCTGGTGCAGCCCGATGCCGAGACCGACGACGTGGTCGAGAGCGCCACCAGCGCGCTGACGATGGCCTTTGTCGGCCTGCAGAACTGGCGCTCCCAGTAGTTGGGAGCGCCCTAGTCGCGACGCTCCGCTTCGCCGAGTCGCTGATGCAGCCGGTCGCGGATCTCGTCCTCCGTGTACGCCTCGCGTTTGCGTTGATCGCGAACGACGAGCACGCCCCCCGCTGCCACCCCGACGGCCCCGGCGAGCCCGAGCCACTTCCACATGTTGGCCATCGGTCCAGGCTACGGTGCGGGGATGAGCCGCTTGCGCGAAGACGATCGAGCCGTATCGATCGATGAGGCGCTCGATGCGACGCGCACCGGTGACATCTGGGTGTTCCGCGGCCACTCGCGCCCCGATCGGCTCATCCAGACGTTGTCGAACAGCCCGGTCAACCACGTCGGCATGACGGTGGCGATCGATGATCTGCCGCCGCTCATGTGGCACGCCGAACTCGGCAACAAACTCACCGACGTGTGGACCGGCGACAACCATCGGGGAGTGCAGCTGCACGATGCGCGCGCGGCGATCGAACGATGGGCGCACGTCTATGGACAGCGGTGTTGGCTGCGGCAGCTGAGCCCGCGGGTGACCCGTGAGCAGGAAAATGCCGCCCTACGCGTCGTGGCCAGGATGGACGGGACGCCGTTCCCGGCCACGGCACGACTGACCGGTCGCTGGATGCGGGGAAGGCTTCCCACGGTCAGTGACCTCACCCGAGGACTTCCCTTCGTGCACAAGAAGGTTCGTGAGGTGGCCGAGCGGGACATCACGAAGCAACGGCAGGCCGGGTTGGAGACGGCGTTCTGCGCCGAGACGGTGGCGATCACCCTTGAGGAGATGGGGCTGCTCATCACCGAGAAGCGTTCGAACTACTTCGACCCGGGATCGTTCTGGAGTGGCGATGGCTTGCCGTTGGCACCGGGGTACTCACTGGGCAGGGAGATCGTGGTCGAGGTGCCGGAGGGTTAGATGACCCGATCCATCCGGGTGTAGACGTTCATGCTGTCCTCGCGCAGAAAGGCGACGAGCGTCATCCCCGACTGTGCCGCCAGGTCCACGGCCAACGAGGACGGTGCCGACACCGCGGCCAGGATGGGAATGCCCGCCATGGTTGCCTTCTGGGCGAGCTCGAAGGAGGCCCGCCCACTGACCAGCAGCACGGTTGCGGTGAGTGGCACACGGTCGTTTTCCAGAGCCCACCCGATGACCTTGTCCACCGCGTTATGCCGGCCAATGTCCTCGCGCACCACCAGCATGGTCCCGTCCACGGTGAACAGTGCCGCGGCATGAAGCCCGCCGGTCGTCGCGAAAACCTTTTGGGCCGAACGAAGTTTGTCGGGCAGCCCCACCAGTGTGCGCGAGTCGACGGTGGACGGGTCGTCGCCGGGGGAGAAGCGGCTGATGGTGCGTACCGCCTCCAGTGAGCCCTTACCGCAGACACCGCAGGAGGAGGTGGTGTAGAAGTTTCTGGTCACCGCCGGGTCGGGTGCGGGCACCCCGGGAGCCAGGGTGACATCCAGAACGTTGTAGGTGTTCAGGCCGTCGGGTCCGTTGCCCTGGCAGTAGCGCACGGTCAGCAGGTCGTCGCGGCGGGAGATGACACCCTCGGTGAGTAGGAACCCTTGGGTGAGTTCGACATCCGAGCCGGGGGTGCGCATGGTGACGGCCACCGCGCGCCCATTCACCCGAATTTCCAGGGGCTCCTCGACGACGAGCGTCTCACTGCGGTCGCCTCGTCCGACACCCTCGATACGCCGGATCTTGCGGTTATCGGTGACCCTACCCACGGGCCACCAATCGAATCACGATTGCCTTCGACACCGGAGTATTGGACCGTTCCGCGACATGGTCAAGGGGGACAAGCGGGTTGGTCTCCGGGTAGTAGGCGGCGGCGTTGCCTCGCGGGGTGGAGTACGGCACCAGGAGAAAGTCCTCGGCTCGGCGCTCCTCAAGTTCCCCGTCGGCGCCCGGGTACTCAGACACCAGATCAACCCGTGCCCCCGCACCCAACCCAAATGCGGCAAGGTCTTCCGGGTTGACGAAAACCACCCGGCGCCCGCCCTTGACGCCTCGGTAACGGTCGTCCAGGCCGTAGATGGTGGTGTTGTACTGGTCGTGGCTGCGCAGCGTCTGCAGCACCAGCCGGCCCGGGGGCACCGGTACCCACTCCAACGGTGCCACCGAGAAGTTGGCCTTGCCTGTGTGGGTAGGGAACTGGCGCTCGTCGCGTGGCGGGTGCGGCAGTGCGAACCCATCCGGCCGGCGGACCTTGGTGTTGTAATCGGCGCATCCGGGTACCACCCGTGAGATGGCGTCGCGGATGGTGTCGTAGTCGTCGACAAACCGCCCCCACGGCACCGGGTGTCCGGGCCCCAGGATGGCGCGTGCCAGTTGGCAGACGATGGCGACCTCACTGCGCAGCACCGTGCTCGGTGGATGCAGGCTGCCGCGTGACAGATGCACCATGGACATTGAATCCTCCACGGAAACAAGCTGTTTGCCCGATTCTTGGATGTCCCTGTCGGTGCGTCCGAGGGTGGGCAGGATGAGTGCGGTGCGCCCGTTCACGAGGTGACTGCGGTTGAGCTTGGTGGAGATCTGCACGGTCAGTGCGCAATTGCGCAGTGCGGCCTCGGTGACGGCGGTGTCGGGAGTGGCGGAGGCGAAATTGCCACCCATGCCGATGAAGACCGATACCTTGCCGTCTCGCATGGCCCGGATCGCGTCCACCGTGTCGAACCCGTGCTTGCGGGGTGTGGTGATACCGAACTCGGAATCCAATGCGGCCAGGAAGGTTTCGGGCATCTGTTCCCAGATGCCCATGGTGCGGTCGCCCTGGACGTTCGAGTGGCCGCGCACGGGGCACACTCCCGCGCCCGGCTTGCCGATCATGCCGCGCATCAGCAGCAGATTCGTCGCCTCGCCGATGGTGGCAACCGCATGCCGGTGCTGGGTGAGTCCCATGGCCCAACAGAAGATGGTGCGCTTCGATTCGGCTAAGAGGGTGGCAACCGTCGTCAGCTGCGACATGTCGATACCCGTTGCCTGCGTGACGGTCTCCCAGTCGACAGTCCGCGTCCGCGCGGCCCATTCCTCATAGCCGGCGCAATGCTCGTCGATGAACTGCCGATCGACGATGCTTCCGGGGTTGGCGTCTTCGGCCTCCAGCAGCAGCCGGCCCAGCCCTGCGAAGAGTGCCATGTCGCCACCGAGACGGATCTGTACGAACTCGTCGGCGATCGCCACGCCGTGGCCGATCACGCCGTTGACCTTCTGGGGGTCTTTGAAGCGGAGCAGCCCGGCCTCGGGGAGTGGGTTGACGGCAATGATCTTGGCGCCGTTGGCTTTCGCCTTCTCCAACACCGACAGCATGCGGGGATGGTTGGTGCCGGGATTCTGGCCGGCGATCAGAATGACGTCGGCGTGCTCGATGTCGGGTACCGACACCGAGCCCTTACCGATTCCGATCGAGTCCGTCAGCGCGGTACCCGATGACTCGTGGCACATGTTGGAACAGTCGGGGAGGTTGTTGGTGCCCAGGCTGCGGACCAGCAGTTGGTAGCAGAATGCGGCCTCGTTACTGGTGCGCCCCGAGGTGTAGAAAACCAGGCGGTCCGGGTCGGCGGCGGCCCTGATCTCGTTGGCGATGAGCTCGTACGCGTCGTCCCAATCAATCGGCCGGTAATGGGACTCGCCCGGGCGCAGCACCATCGGGTGGGTCAGGCGACCTTGCTGGCTGAGCCAGTACTCGGGCAGCTCGCGGAGTTCCTCCACGGAGTGCTGGGCAAAAAATGCCGGGGTGACCGTGCGCTTAGTTGCCTCTTCCGCAACCGCTTTGGCCCCGTTCTCGCAGAACTCGGCGAGTTTGCGGTGACCAGGGGTTTCGGGCCACGCACAGCCGGGGCAGTCAAAACCGTGGCGTTGATTCAGCTTGGCCAGCATCGCGGCGGTGCGCAATGGTCCCATCTGTTCGAAACCGCGTTGCAGGGAAACGCCGACAGCGGTCATGCCCGCGGCAACATCCTTGGCTCCGGTGATGTCGACGTGGGGTTCGCCGTCCTCGCCCGGTTCGTGTTCTGCGCCTTGAACAACCGTCGGTATCCGGTGCCCCGTCATGGTTCTCATTGTGGCCCTGTCGCGGGCGTCCGGGTGGCACAACCCCCGAATGCTGGACCCCGGGTGGCGGTGCGGAGAGGCAACCAAGCAGACGCTTGGCCTGTCCTTGTGATTTGCCTCACGTCTACTGGCGGGTAGTGAGGTAACGGCACAGGCCAGACCGCAGGTGGTGACTCGACAGGTGTCAAGTTTCGTGCCTGCGGGTATGCCCTCGTCAAGGTCAGCGGTGCGAAAGTGCAATAATCGGTACCGAGAGTGACAGAAAACTCTGCTGAATGGTGGCGTACGTACCGCCACCGCCAGAGTTCGTCGTGAAAGGTAGGTCACCGGTGGGCGACGGAGCCGTATCGGAGAAGCTGGAAAAGGTCGTCATCCGGTTTGCTGGAGACTCTGGCGACGGTATGCAGCTCACCGGAGACCGATTCACTTCAGAGGCTGCCGTCTTCGGCAATGACCTCGCAACCCAGCCGAACTACCCCGCCGAGATCCGGGCCCCTCAGGGCACGCTGCCCGGTGTTTCGTCCTTCCAGATCCAGATTGCCGACTACGACATCCTCACCGCGGGCGACCGGCCCGATGTGCTGGTGGCGATGAACCCGGCCGCGCTCAAGGCCAACATTGGCGATCTGCCGCGCGGCGGCATGGTGATCGCCAACTCGGACGAGTTCACCAAGCGCAATCTGGCCAAGGTCGGCTACCAGTCCGATCCGCTGGAGCACGACGACATGTCGGACTATGTGGTTTATCAGGTTCCGATGACCACGTTGGCGCTCGGCGCCGTCGAGCCCGCCGGAGTCTCTAAGAAGGACGGCGCACGCACCAAGAACATGTTCGCCTTGGGGCTGCTGTCCTGGATGTACCACCGCCCACTCGAGGGCACCGAGCAGTTCCTGCGCGAGAAGTTCGCGAAGAAGCCCGACGTGGCCGAGGCCAACATCCTGGCGTTCCGGGCGGGCTGGAACTACGGCGAAACCACTGAGGCCTTCGGAACCACTTACGAGGTGGCCAAGGCATCGCTGCCTGCCGGCGAGTACCGGCAGGTCTCGGGTAACACGGCGCTGGCCTATGGCGTGGTCGCCGCGGGCCAGCTTGCAAAGACCCAGGTGGTGCTCGGCACCTACCCGATCACCCCGGCATCCGACATCCTGCATGAGCTGAGCAAGCTCAAGAACTTCGGTGTGCTGACCTTCCAGGCCGAGGACGAGATCGCCGGAATCGGTGCGGCCCTGGGTGCTTCGTTCGGTGGTGCGCTCGGCGTCACCAGCACCTCCGGCCCCGGTGTGGCTCTCAAGAGCGAGGCGGTGGGTCTGGCGGTGATGACGGAACTGCCGCTGCTGGTGATCGACGTGCAGCGCGGCGGACCGTCGACAGGTCTGCCGACCAAGACCGAGCAGGCGGACTTGCTGCAGGCGCTATACGGCCGTAACGGCGAGTCACCCATCGCGGTGCTGGCCCCGCGTTCGCCCTCGGACTGCTTCGACGTCGCCGTCGAGGCGGTGCGCATCGCGCTTACCTATCGCACCCCGGTGATGATCCTGTCCGATGGAGCGATCGCCAACGGTTCTGAGCCGTGGGCCATCCCGGATATCGCGAGCTACCCGGCGATCGAGCACACCTTCGCCACACCCGACCAGGACTTCGCGCCGTACAACCGCGATCCGGAGACACTGGCCCGGCAGTTCGCCGTTCCGGGTACCCCAGGTTTGGAGCATCGCATCGGTGGTCTGGAGAAGGCCAACGGCTCGGGCAACATCTCGTACGACCCGGCCAACCACGACCTGATGGTGCGGTTGCGCCAGCTCAAGATTGACGGAATCACGGTGCCGGACTTGGAGGTCGACGATCCGACCGGCGACGCGCAGCTGCTGATGATCGGATGGGGCAGCTCCTACGGCCCCATCGGTGAGGCATGCCGTCGTGCCCGCCGTAAGGGACTCAAGGTGGCCCACGCGCACCTGCGCCATCTCAACCCGTTCCCGACGAACCTGGGTGAGGTGCTGCGCAAGTACCCGAAGGTCGTTGCGCCAGAAATGAACCTCGGACAGCTGTCACTGTTGCTGCGCGGCAAGTTCCTGGTGGATGTGCAGTCGGTGACGAAGGTGCAGGGCATGGCCTTCCTCGCCGACGAGGTCGAAGAAATCATCGATGCGGCCCTGGACGGGTCGCTGGCCGAGAAGGAAAATCAGAAGGCTGTTCTCGCGCGTGAATCCGCGGTGGCCGTAGGGGATCGAGCATGACCGACGTACTCAATGGAACTGGCAGCCTCAACGGTTTGGAGCTTGGCCTGACCGCCAATGCTCTGGTACCGACCACCGATGTGGAGCAGAAGTCCAAGGACTTCACCTCCGATCAGGAGGTGCGCTGGTGCCCAGGTTGCGGTGACTACGTCATCCTCAACACCATCCGCGGCTTCCTGCCGGAGCTTGGCCTCAAGCGCGAGAACATCGTGTTCATCAGCGGTATCGGCTGCTCCAGCCGGTTCCCGTACTACCTGGACACCTATGGCATGCACTCGATCCATGGGCGCGCACCGGCCATCGCGACCGGCCTGGCGCTGGCTCGCGAGGACCTTTCGGTGTGGGTAGTGACCGGTGACGGTGACGCGCTGTCCATCGGCGGTAATCACCTGATCCATACGCTGCGCCGCAACGTGAACCTGACAATCCTGTTGTTCAACAACCGGATTTACGGCCTCACCAAGGGGCAGTACTCGCCGACCTCGGAGACCGGCAAGGTCACCAAGTCGACGCCCATGGGGTCGCTGGACTATCCCTTCAACCCGGTGTCGCTGGCGCTGGGCGCTGAGGCCACGTTCGTGGGACGGGCCCTGGACTCGGACAAGAAGGGCCTCTCGGAGGTACTCCGCGCCGCAGCCGCTCACCGTGGTTCGGCGTTGGTGGAGATCTTGCAGGACTGCCCTATCTTCAACGACGGGTCTTTCGACCTGTTGCGCAAGGAAGGTTTCGAACAGCGCGTCATCAATGTGAGCCACGGCCAGCCGATCACCTTCGGCGCCGAGGGCGAACTCTGCGTCATCCGTTCGGGTTTCAGTCTTGAAGTGGCCAAGACCGCGGACGTGAAGGCCGAGGACATCGTGGTGCACGATGCGTATTCGGATGATCCGGCCTACGCCTTCGCGCTGTCGCGGTTGTCCGAGCAGGATCTTGAGTACACCGTGATGGGCGTGTTCCGCAGCGTGCAGCGCGCGACCTACGACGATCTGGCCCGTCAGCAGCTGACCGCCGCCGCGGCCGCTAAGCCGAGTGACACCGCTGCATTGCAGGCGCTGCTGACCGGCCGGGACACCTGGACCGTCAGCTAGGTGCGGGCCGACTGCCGAGGAAATGGCGTCGGCAGCACGCGTTTTGGCTTCTTTGTCGTCCGGACATTCGGCTGCTTCGACGTCTCCTCGCGCGCAATGTGCGGTTGCTCTCGTAGGATGCAGAGACGTTGATGTTCCGGGCAGCCGGTGTGGAACGCAACCTTCGTACCCTAGATGCGAGGTGAGCAGGCCGTGAGGCAGTCGCTGATTGCGATAGCAGCAGTAGTGGCGATGATCGGTGTCTCGTTGGGGGGCGCAGACACGGCGGCAGCCGATCCTTCGGGTGGCAACGCCAACGATGTCATCAACGAGCTCAAGGCCAATGGGTACCGGGTAATCATCACCAGGAGCGGGGGCGGCGACATGAGCAAGTGCACGGTCACCTCGGTGGAGAAGCAGTCCCCGGTGACGGATGTGGGCGCGGGGCGCGATGCACAGAACTATCCGACCACCGTCCCGGTAACCTCGCGCAAGATCGCGGTAGTCGCGCTTCGCTGCTGACCTGATATCACCGAAAAGACTTCTGCCACAAGTGGTTCTGCGCTGCGACCGGAAAGTATAGTCACTGCCGCCCTCGTATCGCGTATGGCACTCGCGCACTGGGTCTTTCGTATCGGAGCGGCGAATTGTTCTGTATGCCAGCGTATTTCGCTCAAGTAGGCAAAGGCGGCATGGGATGGTCGCATATTTTCCCGGTAATGGTGTGGCGCGATTGGTAAATGGCAAATAGTGTTGCAATTGATATCAGAGTGAATATAGTGAACTTGTCAATTCGCCACGCTGCATGTTGTTGAAGTTCCTATTGTTACTTGAGTGATTTGCCGCAATCGTGGTGCGGCTCACAAATTCAGCGTGATCTGACTCACTTATCGCAGGTAGGGCCGACCCTGAGGGAACCTGAGAATTTCCTAAGCGACCTGGGGTTAGTCGCTGAAGATTGGCCCTGTAATCGTTTCGTTATTGGTTTGGGATGTGCGTGTCGCGAGGTGACTTTCGCTGAATCGTTCCGTACGGTCCGACACGTCAACAAATCGGAGCAAAACTCCGAACCGTGAACCCTGTGTGCAAATGGGGCCAGGAACGCTGCGAGGCGGTCTGGCCGCCGGCCACTACGAGCCGGTGAGGCCGCAGCCGCCTCCCTTGTCGCGCCCGACCGAGACGGCGCGATCCGACGAAGATGTCCACCTCGCCTGGAGGTGTGCCTGAACCCGTTGCGGTATCCGCAAGCGGGTGGTGTTCGGTGCTTGCCCGGCGAGAGGAACGACATGAATTACATCCGCAAAACGCTCACCACAGCGGCCATCACCGGCGCGCTTGTCGCGGCTCCGATGGCACTGGCTGGAACAGCGAGTGCGGATCCGGTCAACTGGGATGCCATCGCTAAGTGCGAGTCCGGTGGCAACTGGGGAATCAACACCGGAAACGGCTACTACGGCGGTCTGCAGTTCAACATAGGCACTTGGCGTGCCAACGGCGGCTCCGGCTCACCGCACCTTGCCTCGCGCGAGGAGCAGATCCGGATTGCCGAGAACGTGCTGTCCCGTCAGGGCATCGGCGCATGGCCCGTCTGCGGACGGCGCGGCTAGACCCGCGAACCACGGCTCTACCTCACACAAGCCACCAGGGGTGATGACCTTCCCCTTGGTGGCTTGTTCGGTATCTGTGCGTACCTTTCTTCCATGAACCAACTCGCGGCGGTGGTGCTCACCGGCGGCGCGTCGCGACGCATGGGGCGCGATAAGGCGGCCATCCGCTGGTGTGGGCAGACGCTGGCACAACGCATCATGCGGACGGTGAGCGCACGCTGTGCACCGGTGATCGTCGTGCGCGCACCCGGTCAGGACATCGCGGACCTGCAAGCGGTCATCATCGATGACCGTGAGCCCGGCCAGGGGCCACTGGTGGCGCTCGGGCAGGGTCTGCGGGCCGCCGGGGAAAGGGGTGCGGGCAGAGCCTTCGTCTGCGCCGTCGACATGCCGCTGGTTTGTGTGGCGCTCATCGACGAGCTCGCGACCGGTAGCGGTCGCATCGTCCTGGCCACCGCCGGCGGCCGGGAGCACTACCTCGCCGCCATCTATGACGTAGGCCTATGCGACACCGTTGATGAGTTGACCTCCGCGGGGGAACGCCGACTGGGCGCACTCTTTGAGCGTGTTGGTGCGCAACGAATTTCGATATCCGACCCGACCTGGGTCGTGAACGTGAACACAGAGGCGGATCTGGACGCGTTGCCACCTCTACCCTGACAGGCGTGTCGCATTCTCATAGTCATTCCCACGCGATGCCGACGGGTCCGGCACCTCTGGGATCCAACGCCGCCCGGATTGTGGTGGGCTTGCTCGCCGCGATGGGGGTCGCGGTCCTGATCGGGCTGGTGACGTTGTGGCCCGAGCACCGCACCGTGGACATTCCGCTGCCGTATCAAAACGCCCACGGTGGCGCGGTGACCACGGAGTCGGGCACGGTGCTGTCGACGCGCCTCGGCGAATGCGGCAGCCCGTCCACCGGGCAGGTGCTCACCGCCGATCCCGCGGCGGGGCAGACACCCGAATCGGCCTGTGCGCTTGACCTCATCGCCATCACCTCCGGCCCGAACTCGGGTGCCAAGACTCAGCTGGAGTTCACCTCCGGTGGCGGGCAACCGACTCTCGCTGCCGGAGAACATATCCGGATCACCAGGCAGGTCGACGCGCAGGGCGCCACCACCTACAGCTTCTACGACTACGAACGCACCTGGCCGTTGATCGCTGTCGCCGCGGCGTTCGCGATAGTCATCTGTCTGGTGGCACGCTGGCGTGGACTGCGGGCGCTGGTAGGCATTCTGGTGGCGTTCCTGGTGCTGGCCGTCTTCCTGCTTCCTGCGCTGCGTGACGGCGGGCCCGCGTTACCGCTGGCACTGATCGCGTCGGCCACGATCCTGTTTGTCGTCATCTACCTCGCCCACGGTGTCAGCATGCGCACCAGTGCCGCGCTGCTGGGCACGCTCACGGCGATGCTGTTCGCGGCCGGACTGTCCTGGGCCGTCATCGAGGTGACGCACCTGACCGGCCTGTCCGACGAGCAGAACAATGAAGTCGCCGCATACATGGGGACAGTGTCGATATCCGGATTGCTGCTGGCCGGTTTCATCATCGGATCGCTCGGTGTTCTCAACGATGTGACCGTCACCCAGGCCTCAACGGTGTTCGAACTGGCCGAGCTGGGTGATGGTTCCACGCGTAAGGACGTGTTCCTGGGCGCCATGCGGGTGGGGCGCGATCACATCGCCAGCACGGTCTACACGCTCGTGCTGGCATACGCGGGGAACTCGTTACCGCTCATGCTGTTGTTCAGCGTCGCGAACCGCTCGCTGGGTGACGTGCTGACAAGCGAAGGTGTGGCGATCGAGATCGCCCGATCCGCGGTGGGCGGTATCGCACTGGTGCTCTCGGTTCCCCTGACGACAGCGATCGCTGCGGCCCTGGCGACCCCCGCCAAGCGCGTTTAGCCGAAGGCGGGCGGCCTAACCGAAGGCGCAGAACTCGTTTCCATCCGGGTCGGTCAACACGGTCCAACGGATGTCGGTGTCGGGGCCGCGGAGCGCGCGCGCACCGCCGTGCACCAATTCGGCTGCGTCGGCGCGCACATCCCAGTGCCAGCGGTTCTTCACCACGCGCTGGTCCGCAACCCGAACGAACTTCCAGATCAGCTCTCCCCATCCGGCGCCACCGCGCAGCCACCGCAGGGTGCCGTCGGAGCCGGGTGTCAGTGTGCCGCCGACGAGGCCATGCCACCACCGGGCGATTTCGACCGGTCTGTCGCTGTCGGTGCACACCGCGAAGAGGCGTGCGGGCGTGTCACTTTCGAGGTGGGGATCGAGGAAGGCGCAAAACTCGTTACCCTCAACGTCGGCCATCACGACCCATTCCGGTTCGGCTGTGAGTACCGTCGCGCCCAGCGTGATGAGGTCCTCCGTGGTGCGCGCGTAGACATCGAAGTGCACACGGTTCTTCACGGACTTGGCCTCCGGGACGCGATTGATCCAGATGTCGACATCCTTGCCGCGCCGGATCAGGGCCTCGCCGCCCTCGTCGATATCGATTTCGCCGCCGATGGCCGCGGCCCAGAACTTGGCGACGGGCACAGGCATGAGCGCGTCGATACAGAGGTCCTTGAGACTGGCGCTGGGCGCGGGCTCGGGTTGCGACACAGGCAAATCCTAGGGGTGAACCGTGATGTCGCACGCGTCATATCCGGCAATGCCATGGAGCTGCCTCCAGAACAAGGAGGCGGGAAGCCGTCCCGAAGCCCGCACCAGCAACCCGCCCAATGCCGCGGGTCGCGCAAAGGTCGCGTGCCCGATCTGGCGGCTTCGATTGACCACCACCCGGGTGCGGGACCGTCGCCGGCGCGCATACTCTCGGAATGCGCTTGGCAGAGAAGAGCGTTCGGATATCGCAGCGCCAAGTACCGCGGCATCCTCGAGTGACTGGCATCCGCCCTGGCCCAGGTGTGGGCGCATCGGGTGTGCGGCGTCACCCACCAGGACCACCCGTCCGCCGGTGATCCGGCGCAGACGTCCGCGGTCATAGATATCGCCGCGCAGTACCGATGACTCGTCGCTCTGGCTCAACAAGTCGGGTATGGGTTCTGCCCACTCGCTGAACTTCCTTGCCAAATAGTCGATTTCACCGTTGGATGCGCGTTGCGCCTCGTGGGATCGCTCGCCGGCGAACCAGTAGGTGCGGCCGCCAGGCATGGGCAGGTGGCCGAATTCGATCCCCGGCCCCATGGTCACCCCGGCCAGCTCATCCGGAATCGCAACGTTGGATATCCCGCGCCAGGCGGTATATCCGGAGTATCGGAACGAGAGCGGTCCATTGAGATATTGGGCGGCCAGAGATCCGATGCCGTCCGCTCCGATCACCGCGGCGGCGGTGAGCGACAGGCCGTCGGACAGCTCGACGGAGGTCCCGTGCAGCCCATCTCGAACGTTGCTCACCCGGGCGCCGTAGCGCACGGTTCCCGGCGCGAGCCGGGCCGCCAGAATCGCCAGGAGTTGATTGCGTTCGGTGACTGCGACGGGTTCGCCCACTGCCTTGGTGAGCTGTCCGTTCGGCGGTTCTCGAAGTATTCGTCCGTCGTGCCACCGCACCATGCCTGCTTCCACGCGTGCGCTCACATCACGCACGTCGTCACCGACACCGAGGGCATCGCATGCCGCTAATGCATTGGGCCACAAGGTAATCGCATATCCAGTGGAAGCGCCATCCCGGTCGTCGAGGACGACGGCATCACGCCCGGACTGTTGTAACGCGACTGCGGTGGCCAGGCCGGCGATGCCGGCACCAACCACGACGATGTGGCCGCTCATAGCTTGACGTTATGGGTGGACCCCACAGGGGTAAAGGGTCTGAGGTTGTGATGTTCGGCATTCGTTCACTCGGGGCTGATCTGCTTGGCTAAGGTTTACCAAACCCCAGTTATCTAGGAGGAGACCCATGGCCACACTCGACGAGCTGCTCAACGAGATTCCCACCGACCAGATCGCAGCGAAGCTTGGGGTCGATAGCGAGACCGCCGACAAGGCGATCAAGTCCGTGGTGCCGCTGTTGGTGGGCGGATTCCAGGCCAATGCCGACGACCCGGATAAGGCCGCTGATCTGCAGGCCAATGTCAGCAGCGCCCCAAGTACCCTCCTCGACGGCGGAGTGAACGTTGAGGACGTCGATCAGAACGCAGGCAGCGCGGTCGTCGCGTCGCTGTTCGGCGACAACAACGCCGACGATGTCGCCGCGAAGCTGGCCGGGGCGGGCGCGGGTAGCAGCGACCTGATCAAGCAGCTGCTGCCGATCCTTGCTCCGATCGTGCTGGCTTTCGTCGCCAAGAAGCTCACCGGCGGTGGCGCGCAGGCCGCGCCCGCAGAGGCGCCCGCGGCCAGCGGCGGCGGTATCGGTGACATTCTGGGCAACATCCTTGGCAGCGCCGTCGGCGGCGGGGCAGCCTCTGGCGGGAACAACCCGCTCGGCAGCATCCTGGGCAGCGTGCTCGGCAGCAAGGGTGGGAGCGACGCCCTGGGCAGCATCCTCGGCGGGCTGCTCGGCGGCAAGAAGTAGCCACACAGCAGCAGACGAAACCACCCGGAGCCTTCACGGACCGGGTGGTTTCGTCACGTAAGGGCCCGTCCGGTCCCACGGATATGACCTCGGTGTGGCGCGCAGCCCCCAATCGCGCGGTGGCGTCACGCTCGGCGCGTGAAAAGCCGTGGACCGGCAACCCTAGAATCTGATGGGTGACCCAAAGCCCTGACACGAACGCCGCCAGCTCCCTGCCCACCTCATGGGACCCGGGAGCGGTAGAGGCGGATCTCTATCAGGGCTGGGTGGACGCCGGATACTTCACCGCCGACCCCGCCAGCGGCAAGCCTGGCTACTCGATTGTGCTGCCGCCCCCGAACGTCACCGGCAGCCTGCACATGGGCCACGCGCTCGACCACACCCTCATGGACGCGCTAACGCGCCGCAAACGCATGCAGGGCTACGAGGTGCTGTGGTTGCCGGGTATGGACCACGCCGGTATCGCCACCCAGAGCGTGGTGGAAAAGCGTCTTGCCGTCGACGGCAAGACCAAAGAGGACTTCGGTCGCGAGCTGTTCATCGACAAGGTGTGGGACTGGAAGCGCGAGTCCGGCGGCACCATCGGCGCGCAGATGCGTCGCCTCGGCGACGGTGTCGACTGGAGCCGCGACCGATTCACCATGGACGAGGGTCTGTCCCGCGCGGTGCGCACCATCTTCAAGAAGCTGTTCGACGCCGGGCTGATCTACCGTGCCGAACGGCTGGTCAACTGGTCGCCAGAGCTGCAAACGGCATTGTCCGATATCGAGGTCAACCACAAGGAGATCGAGGGCGAGCTCGTCTCCTTCCGGTACGGCTCCCTGGACGACAACCAGCCGCACCTGGTGGTCGCGACCACCCGTCTGGAAACGATGCTGGGTGACACCGCCATCGCGGTACATCCCGATGACGAGCGCTACCGGCATCTCGTGGGCACCGAACTGGCGCACCCGTTCCAGGACCGGTCGATACCGGTCATCGCGGACACCCATGTCGACCCCGAATTCGGCACCGGAGCTGTCAAGGTCACTCCCGCTCACGACCCGAATGACTTCGAGATCGGTCTGCGGCACAGCCTGCCGATGCCCACCATCATGGACACTCACGGCAGGATCGCGGACAGCGGAACGCAATTCGACGGGATGGACCGGTTCGAGGCGCGGGTGAAGGTGCGTGAGGCGCTGGCCGGGCAGGGACGCATTGTCGCCGAGAAGCGCCCCTACCTGCACAGCGTCGGACACTCGGAGCGCTCGGGTGAGCCGATCGAGCCCCGTCTTTCGATGCAATGGTGGGTCAAGGTCGAGCCGCTGGCCAAGGCCGCCGGCGATGCGGTCCGTAACGGCGACACCGTGATTCACCCGGCCAGCCTGGAGCCGCGGTGGTTCGCCTGGGTTGATGACATGCATGACTGGTGTATCTCTCGTCAGCTGTGGTGGGGCCACCGCATCCCCATCTGGCACGGTCCGCACGGCGAGATCGTGTGTCTGGGGCCGGATGAGACCGCCCCCGAGGGATACGAGCAGGACCCCGATGTGCTCGACACCTGGTTCTCCTCGGCGCTGTGGCCGTTTTCCACCATGGGTTGGCCCGACGCCACCCCGGAACTGGAGAAGTTCTATCCCACAAGCGTTCTCGTTACCGGGTACGACATCCTGTTCTTCTGGGTGGCGCGGATGATGATGTTCGGCACCTTCGTGGCGGGCGATCCCGCGCTAGAGGGGGGCTCAAGGAAAGGCAAGGTGCCTTTCGAGAACGTCTTCCTGCACGGCCTGATTCGCGATCAATTCGGTCAGAAGATGAGCAAGTCCAAGGGCAACGGCATCGATCCACTGGATTGGGTGGAAGGTTTCGGCGCCGACGCGCTGCGCTTCACCCTGGCCCGGGGCGCCAGCCCGGGCGGTGATCTATCCGTTGGCGAGGACGCCGCGCGCGCCTCGCGCAACTTCACCACAAAGCTGTTCAACGCCACGCGGTTCGCCCTGATGAACGGTGCGGTCGTGGGTGAACTGCCTGCCGCCGACGACCTCACCGATGCCGACCGGTGGATCTTGGGCCGCCTCGAGCAGGTGCGGGCCGAGGTGGATGCCGCGTTGGATCGTTACGAATTCAGCGTCGCCTGTGAGGCGCTGTATCACTTCGCATGGGACGAGTTCTGTGATTGGTACCTGGAATTGGCGAAGGTTCAGATGAGCGACCGCGCCGAGGGCACCCGCATTGTGCTGGCGACGGTGCTGGACACCTTGCTGCGGCTGTTGCATCCGGTGATCCCGTTTGTCACCGAGGTGCTGTGGAAGACGGTCACCGGTCAGGAGTCGGTGGTGATCGCGGCCTGGCCGACAGGCTCCGCTGCCATCCTGGACAGCGCCTATGACGTTGCCGTCCAGCGCATTGCCGATATGCAGAAGCTGGTGACCGAGGTGAGGCGGTTCCGCAGCGATCAGGGTCTGGGCGATCGGCAGAAGGTCGCGGCCCGCCTGGCCGGTGTCTCCGAGGCCGGTCTGGATGGACAGCTGGCCGCTGTGACATCGCTGGCCTGGCTGACCCCGGCCGAGGACGGTTTCAGCCCGACGGCCTCGGTGGAGGTGCGGTTGTCCGGTGGCACCGTCACCGTCGAGGTCGACACCTCCGGCACTGTCGACCTTGACGCAGAGCGCCGGCGGCTGGAGAAGGATCTTGCCGCCGCGCGCAAGGAACTCGACGGAACCGCAAGTAAACTGGGCAACGACGCGTTCTTGGCGAAGGCACCTGATGCTGTGGTTGACAAGATTCGGGCCCGCCAGCAGGTGGCCTCCGAGGAGGTCGAGCGGATCACCGCCCGTTTGGCGGCGCTGGCGTGAGCGAGTCATTGGTTCCGGAACCCTCGCCCGACGAGATCGCGGCCCTGTTGCAGATCGAGTATCTGCTCGATCAGCGTTGGCCAGAAACGAAGATCGAACCGTCGACCGACCGCATCGTCGCGCTGATGGAATTACTGGGCTCGCCCCAGCGGGCGTATCCGTGTATCCATGTCGCCGGTACCAACGGCAAGACCTCGGTGACACGGATGATCGACGCGCTGTTGACGGCACTGCACCGGCGCACCGGCCGTACCACCAGCCCGCACCTGCAGTCGGCGGTCGAACGCATCGCCATTGACGGTGAACCGATCTCGCCGGCGAAGTACGTGGAGATCTACTCCGAGATCGAACCGTTCGTGGAATTGGTGGACAAGCGGTCGCAGGAGCAGGGCGGGCCCGCGATGAGCAAGTTCGAGGTGCTGGTCGCCATGGCCTTCGTGTCGTTCGCGGACGCACCCGTCGATATCGCCGTGGTGGAGGTCGGGCTGGGCGGGCGTTGGGATGCCACCAACATCGTCGACGCCCCGGTCGCCGTGATCACCCCGATCGGCATCGATCACGTCGATTTCCTGGGTTCGGATCTCGCATCCATTGCCAACGAAAAGGCAGGAATCATCAAGCGGCACAAGCTTGATGAGATGACTGGTGAGGCGGGCCCCGATACGGTGGCCGTCATCGCCCAGCAGGCACCCGAGGTGATGGAGGTGCTGCTGAGCCAAACCGTGGAAGCGGATGCGGCCGTGGCGCGGGAAGGTTCGGAGTTCTCGGTGCTGTCCCGTCAGATAGCGGTCGGCGGCCAGGTGCTCGAGCTGCAGGGTCTGGGCGGGGTGTACTCGGAGATATTCCTGCCCCTGCACGGTGAGCATCAGGCCCATAACGCGGCGGTCGCGCTGGCCGCGGTGGAGGCGTTCTTCGGTGCGGGCGCCGATCGTCAGCTCGATATCGACGCGATACGAACGGGATTCGCCTCGGTGATCGTCCCCGGACGGCTTGAGCGCGTGCGCAGCGCTCCCGCCGTCTTCCTGGACGCCGCCCACAACCCCCATGGCGCCGCCGCGTTGGCGGACACCCTGCAATCAGAGTTCGACTTCCGGCGTCTGGTCGGTGTTATCAGTGTGATGGCCGACAAGGATGTCGCCGGAATTCTCGCCGCGCTCGAGCCCGCATTCGACGAGATCGTGGTGACGCACAACGGTTCGCCCCGCGCATTGGAGACGGACGCACTGGCGGCCATCGCCCTCGAGCTCTTCGGCGAGGACCGTGTCGTCGTCGCACCCACTCTGCTCGACGCCATCGAAACCGCCACGGCCATGGTGGAGGAGGCCGCCGAAGATGGGGGAGCGGAAGGTTTCTCGGGTACCGGCATCGTGATCACCGGATCGGTCGTCACCGCGGGTGCCGCACGGACGCTGTTCGGAAAGGACCCGCAGTGAGCAGTCCGGAGGACGAAACCCAGCCGGCGCCGGTGGATCCCTGGCGCAGTTTTCGCGGGGTGATGGCGGGCACGCTCATCCTGGAGACGATCGTGGTGCTGCTGGCCATCCCGGTGGTGAAGATGGTGGGCGGCGGGCTCTCGCCGTTATCGCTGACGTACCTCGTCGGCGTCGCCGTGGCGATGGTCCTGCTCACCGGAATGCAGGGCAGGCCGTGGGCTCTCCAGGCCAACCTGGCACTCCAGGTGGTCCTGGTGGCGGGATTCTTCGTGAACGCCGCGATCGGCTTCGTCGGGTTGTTGTTTCTCGGCGTCTGGTTGCTGATCTGGTACATGCGCAACCAGGTCCGTGACCGTCAGGGCCGCGGTGAGCTGCCGGGTCAGCAGGGGCGTACTACCGACCAGTAGGCTGTCGCCCGTGACTGAGCGGACGTTGGTTTTGATCAAGCCCGATGGTGTGCAGCGGGGACTTGTCGGTGAGGTGCTGAACCGTATTGAGCGCAAGGGCCTGACGCTGGCCGCCCTTGAGCTCAAGAATGTCGACGAGTCGCTCGCAAGTGCGCACTATGCCGAGCACAAGGAAAAGCCGTTCTTCGGCTCACTACTGGAATTCATCACCTCGGGGCCCGTGGTGGCGGCCGTGCTGGAGGGGCCGCGTGCCATCGCCGCCTTCCGCCAGCTCGCCGGCGGCACCGATCCCGTAGAGAAGGCCGCGACCGGGAGCATTCGCGGTGATTTCGCCCTGGAAACCCAGGAGAACCTGGTGCACGGATCCGACTCACCCGAGTCAGCCGCGCGCGAGATCGCGCTCTGGTTCCCGGCGCTCTGACCCCATCCACCTGATCCGAAATCGCGAGTGTGCGGTTTGCGTCGGTTTCCCAGGAAATCTCGACGTAAAGCGCACACTCGCTTGGTTTTGTGGCCCCGCGGATCGCGCGGGTTCACGTCCTTGGTGCCCACCATCTGATTCGTATGGGATACTGAGTGTGGGCCACGGCACTTCGACCCCAATAGGGGCCGGCCGGAAACCCGAATGACGACACGGCGAGCGCGATTACCATTGCAGCACGTCAAGCCATCATTCCAGCCAGGCACTGGGTGGGTTCGGAACTGCGGCATCGCAGCGACGGATCGCCCGGAGCAAGACCACCACAAACCCGGACATACCCGGGTACATAGAGAGAAAGCCCTCGCGTGGCCGCGTCCGAAGGACGCGCCCGGGGGCTTGAGGAGAATAAGTGGCCGACTATGAGCTACCAGAAGACCTACACACCAGCACTCCGGAAGGGGACCCCGCCGCGCTAGCGCCGGACACCCCGCAAGTTCCTGCTGAGCAGGGAGAACTACCCGAGAAGCTGAGGGTGCACAGCCTCGCACGTGTCCTCGGGACCTCTACCCGCCGCGTCCTCGACGCGCTGTCGAAGCTGGATGGGCGCGCGCGCAGCCCCCACTCGAATGTCGACAAGCAGGACGCCGCGAAGGTACGCGAGGTGCTGGCCGGTGAGGAGGAACCCGCCACCCCGGCAGCGAGTCAGGACCCGGCCCCGGTCATCACCGAGGAGCCCGCGAAGGTAGTCGCCGAGAGCCCGACCGAGGATCCCGACGCCCCGCCGACCGGGCCGATCCTTATCGCGGAGCCGACCATCTTCGAGGCTGCCGCGGTGCCGACGCCGGAGACCTCGGGACCCACTGCCTTTGACTATGGCCCGCTCTTCGTGGCGCCACAGGCGCCCGAGCCGCAGGAACGCCCCGCGCCCGTCGTGACGGACAGCACCGAGGACCCCGATGAGGACTCCGGTGACGGGGACGATTCAGACGCAGAGGATGACGGTGACCGTCCCGCGGCGCGTCGCCGGCGACGGGGACGTCGTGGTCGCGGACGCGGTCGCGGCGAGCAGGCGGGCGCCGATGGGGAGGAATCCGATACCGAGGGTGGCGAGGCCGCCGATGGTGAGGATGCTGCCGAGGGCGCCGATGCTGACTCCGCCGCTGCGGAGGGTGACGAGTCGAACGCTGAGGATGGCGACACGCCCGAGGGCGCCAGCCGCCGTCGCCGCCGTCGCCGCCGGCGCAAGGCCGGAAGTGGTGACGATGGTGATAGCGCGTCGGAAGATGATCCGCCGAACACCGTTGTGCACGAGCGCAAACCGCGTGCCGAGCGCGCTGAGCGTGGCGACGAGATTCAGGGTATTTCCGGATCTACCCGCCTGGAGGCCAAGCGTCAGCGCCGCCGGGACGGACGCGATGCCGGACGGCGCCGCCCGCCGATCCTGACCGAGGCCGAGTTCTTGGCCCGGCGTGAGGCCGTCGACCGGGTGATGGTGGTTCGGGACAAGACCCGTACAGAGCCGCCGCACGAGGGCGCCCGGTATACGCAGATCGCCGTCCTGGAGGACGGTGTCCTGGTCGAGCATTTCGTGACGTCGGCCGCGTCCGCGTCGCTGGTGGGCAACATCTACCTCGGCGTCGTGCAGAACGTGCTGCCCTCGATGGAGGCCGCCTTCGTCGACATCGGTCGTGGTCGCAACGGTGTGCTGTATGCCGGTGAGGTCAACTGGGAGGCCGCCGGTCTCGGCGGTTCCAACCGCAAGATCGAGCAGGCACTCAAGTCGGGCGACTACGTCCTGGTCCAGGTCAGCAAGGACCCGGTGGGTCATAAGGGTGCCCGACTGACCACGCAGATCTCGCTGGCGGGTCGCTATCTGGTGTACGTGCCGGGTGCGTCGTCGACCGGAATCAGCCGCAAGCTCCCCGACACCGAGCGGCAGCGTCTCAAGGAGATTCTGCGCGATATCGTCCCCTCGGACGCGGGCGTCATCATTCGCACCGCATCAGAAGGCGTGCGAGAAGAGGACATTCGCGCCGATGTGCAGCGGCTGCAGGAGCAGTGGCAGGACATTGAGCAGCGTTCCACCGACCTCACCTCCAAGGCATCCGGTGCCGCCATGGCGCTCTATGAGGAGCCCGATGTGCTGGTCAAGGTGGTTCGTGACCTATTCAACGAGGACTTCTCCAAGCTCATCATCGAGGGTGACGTGGCCTGGGGCACCATCGACGACTATGTGAAGAGCGTTGCCCCCGATCTTCTTTCGCGCATCAATCGGTATGAGCCCACTGACGGTCCCGACATCTTCGCGGTGCATCGCATCGATGAGCAGTTGGCCAAAGCACTCGACCGCAAGGTGTGGCTGCCCTCCGGCGGCACCCTCGTCATCGATCGCACCGAGGCCATGACGGTTGTCGACGTCAACACCGGAAAGTTCACCGGTGCCGGCGGCAACCTGGAGGAGACGGTCACCCGCAACAACCTGGAAGCAGCCGAGGAAACCGTCCGGCAGTTGCGCCTGCGCGACGTCGGCGGAATCATCGTCATCGACTTCATCGACATGGTGCTCGAATCCAACCGGGACCTGGTGCTGCGGCGCCTCACGGAGGCATTGGGACGCGATCGCACGCGCCATCAGGTATCCGAGGTGACCTCGCTGGGGCTGGTGCAGCTGACTCGCAAGAAGCTCGGTACGGGCTTGATTGAGGCGTTCTCGTCAACCTGCGCCCATTGCGCAGGCCGGGGCATCGTGCTGCATGTCGATCCCGTCGATAACGCCGGCGCGGCAGCCGGGGGAACCAAGAAGGCCGAAACCGGTCGCCGTACCAAGCGTTCGCGCAAGGGCAAGGCGGATGAGCCCGAAGTGGTGGTCGTCCGCACCCCACCGCACCCGCAGGGTGAGCACCCGATGTTCAGGGCGATGGCGGCCGCGAACGGCCACGATGAAGACGGGGAAGACGGCGACGCGGCCGAGGACGTGCTGGACAACGACGTGATCGACGAGGTCGACGAGATTGTCCAGAGCGTGGAGACTCCGGACACTTCGCACGCTGAACCCGAGCCCGCCGACAGTGACGTCACACCGGAGATCGAGGCCGACAACGTGCCCGAGGTTGCCGCCGAAGGTTCAGACGAGCCTGCGGCGCCGGTGGCCGATCCCGAACCGGCTGCTAAGGCGCCGACACGACCTCGGCGGAGGCGTTCGGCCGCGCGGGCCGCGGGGCCTCCGGTCGACCAGTAGGCCGCTGTTAGTTGCAGCGTTCCCGGAAATCCCCAAGTGGTTGGCGGATCTCCTGTAGATCGGCCTTTACCTGGGGATTCTCATCGAGATAGTGCCGGGCCTTCTCGCGTACCTGGTCTTTGGGCCGGCCCTTGAGACTCGTAAAGAAGTCGTTCACGTCCGGATGCGTGAACAGGTACGTCGAAGTGGCAGCGGAGACGCCCGTCGCGACACCCGCTAGATCTGCGGCCGTGCAGTTGGGCGGTGGATCGGCGGCGGCCGTGACGGCTCCGTTCAGTGTCAGCGCGGCGGCGACACCGAACAGTCCAGCGGCCATCCTGGGAGTGGCCCAAGCTGTCATCATGACTCCTCTGTAGTCGAATTCATCACTGCTGGAACGGCATTGATCATCGTGGGCCGACGATGCCGCCTCCGCCACCTGGACGGCCCGGACGTCCAAAATCGGGTGGCGGTGACGGATTGACGGTAGGCGGTGGCCGCGAATCGTGATCGGATCCGAGGATGACGTCCATTTCCCAGTTGTCGCAGTACCAGTCGTTCTCGCAGGGGTACGGAACGTATGGCGTCGAGGATGTTGTGCTCCCGCCGCCGCGGACATCACCCTGCGCGCACAAGGTGGTTCCGTTGGCGTTCACACAGTCGGCCGCGGAGGGGGGTGCGGCGATCATGCCGAACGCCGGCAGCAAGGTCATCACGCTGGCCGAGAGATAGCACCGAATCGTTCGCACTAGCCGTTACCTCCGCGCTGAGAGGAGCTGATCGCCGGCCAATCGATACGATTAAGCAGCGGCGGGCCAGGCGCGCTGAGGGGAGTGTAGTTCCGATCACACCCCGGCAGGGTGTGAATCGGGCCGAGCCGCGAGCCGGTTTGACCCTTAGCCCGCTGGTCACGTAGCCTTGAGCAGTTGTCACGAGGCTTCCGGCCTGCGACACGCGGCCTAGTGGAAGAACTGAGCGGGCCCACCCACGATCCAGATGCGTCAGCCGACCTGGTTGCGCGCGTCCGAAGAGCAGAGCAGAGGTAGCGCAACGATGGCGACGTACGCAATCGTCAAGACCGGTGGCAAGCAGTACAAAGTTGCCGTCGGTGACGTGTTGAAGGTCGAGAAGATCGAATCGGAGCCCGGCTCCTCGGTGCAGCTGCCCGTCGCTCTGGTCGTGGACGGCGCTACCGTCACCACTGACGCAGACAAGCTGGCCAAGGTGGCAGTGACCGGGGAAATCCTCGAGCACACCAAGGGCCCGAAGATCCGTATCCACAAGTTCAAGAACAAGACCGGCTACCACAAGCGGCAGGGTCACCGTCAGCCGTTGACCGTGCTCAAGGTCACCGGGATCAAGTAGAGGATTTGACTCATGGCACACAAGAAGGGCGCGTCTAGCTCGCGCAACGGTCGTGACTCCAACGCCCAGCGGCTCGGCGTCAAGCGGTTCGGTGGCCAGCTCGTCAAGGCCGGCGAGATCCTGGTCCGTCAGCGCGGCACTCATTTCCACCCGGGCGTGAACGTCGGGCGTGGCGGCGACGACACCCTGTTCGCGACCTCCGCGGGCACCGTCGAGTTCGGCGCTCGCCGTGGTCGCCGGGTCGTCAATATTCTCCCGGTCGACGCTTAATTGGTGTTCTGTGTTCGGTATGACCGAGCACAGAACAGTGTGAAGGAGGCTTAATGCCTCGTTTTGTTGACCGTGTTGTCATCCATGCCAGGGCAGGTACCGGCGGTCATGGCTGCGCTTCGGTGCATCGCGAGAAGTTCAAACCGCTCGGCGGCCCTGACGGCGGCAACGGTGGTCGTGGCGGCAGTGTGATTCTCGAAGTGGATCCGCAGGTGCATACCCTGCTGGACTTCCACTTCCATCCGCACGTGCAGGCACCCAACGGCACGCAGGGTATGGGTGGGCATCGCAGCGGCGCCAACGGCGACGACCTGATTCTCCGGGTGCCCGACGGCACCGTCGTGCTCGACGATGACGGCCGGATCCTTGCCGACTTGGTCGGCGCCGGTACGCGTTTCGACGCGGCCGCCGGTGGCAGGGGCGGACTGGGCAACGCCGCGTTGGCGTCGCGTGCCCGCAAGGCCCCCGGATTCGCCTTGCTCGGTGAGGACGGAGCAGAAGCAGACCTCACCCTCGAACTGAAAACCGTCGCCGATGTTGGGCTGGTTGGTTTCCCGTCGGCGGGTAAATCGTCTCTGGTCTCGGTGCTTTCGGCCGCAAAGCCGAAGATCGCCGACTATCCGTTCACGACATTGGTGCCCAACCTGGGCGTGGTGACCACCGGAGAGCACTCCTTTGTGATGGCCGATGTCCCCGGCCTGATCCCTGGCGCGGCCGATGGGCGCGGGCTGGGTCTGGAGTTCCTGCGGCATATCGAGCGCTGCGCGGTGCTGGTTCACGTTGTTGACTGCGCGACGCTGGAACCCGGCCGCGACCCAGTGTCCGATATCGACGCCCTGGAAAATGAGTTGGCGCGGTATCAACCGACGTTGCAAGCTGATTCTGTGTTGGGTGATCTGGCCGACCGGCCTCGCGCGGTGGTGCTGAACAAGGTGGACGTGCCTGAGGCCGCCGAACTTGCCGACTTCGTCACCGAAGAGGTCTCCAAACGCGGCTGGCCGGTCTTCCAGGTATCCACGCTGACTCGGGATGGGTTACGGCCGTTGACCTTCGCGCTGTGGGAGATGATCACGGCGGCCCGCGCCGCGCAGCCCACACAGGTGAAGACCCGTGCGGTGATCCGGCCTGTCCCGGTCGACGAGAGTGGCTTCACCGTGATCCCCGACCCGGAGAACCCCGGCGGATTCGTGGTGCGCGGAGTGCGTCCCGAACGCTGGATTCGCCAGACCAACTTCGAAAACGACGAGGCCGTGGGCTATCTCGGCGACCGGCTGGCGCGCCTGGGTGTCGAAGATCAGCTGCTCAAGCTGGGGGCACAGCCCGGCTGCGCGGTCACCATCGGCGCTATGACCTTCGATTGGGAGCCGCAGACCCCGGCGGGTGTCGACGTGACTCTCAGTGGGCGCGGCACCGATTCACGCATCGACAAGATCGATCGAGTGGGCGCGTCCGAGCGTCGCCAGGCCCGGCGGGTGCGCCGTGGGCAGGTGGAGCCGGAGTGACCACGGGTGTGCGGGCACGCCAAGCAATTCAGGCGGCACGCACCGTCGTGGTGAAGGTCGGTACCGCTGCCCTCACGGACGCGACCGGAACATTCAGTGCCGACCGGATGGAGTACCTCGTCGAGGCCATCGAGGGCCGGATGAAGGCCGGGTCCGATGTGGTGATCGTGTCCTCGGGAGCGATCGCGGCCGGCATGGTTCCGCTCGGATTGACCAAGCGCCCCACGGATTTAGCGACCAAGCAGGCGGCGGCCAGTGCGGGCCAGGTTGCGCTCATCAGTGCCTGGAGCGCGGCCTTCGCGCGTTATCAGCGCACCGTGGGCCAGGTGCTGTTGACTGCCCACGACATCTCCATGCGCGTGCATCACACCAACGCGCAGCGCACACTCGAAAAGCTCCGGGCATTGCATGCGGTGGCCGTGGTGAACGAGAACGACACCGTGGCCACCAACGAGATCCGCTTCGGGGACAACGACCGACTGTCGGCGCTTGTCGCTCATCTCGTGGGTGCCGATGCATTGGTATTGCTCTCCGACATCGACGGGCTGTACGACTCTGACCCCCGAAAGGGAAATGCGCGCTTCATTTCCGAGGTAAGTGGACCGGAGGATCTGGGCGGTGTGATCGCCGGACCGGGTGGTTCCCGCGGCACCGGGGGAATGGCGTCGAAACTCTCTTCGGCCCTGTTGGCCGCGGACGCCGGTGTCCCGGTGCTGCTGGCCTCGGCGACCGAGGCAGAGGCGGCGCTGGGGGACGGATCCTGCGGAACTGTGTTTGCCGCGCGACCGCAACGCATGTCGGCCCGCAAGTTCTGGGTGCGTTATGCAGCGGAGGCGACGGGTGCGCTGAGCCTTGACGCGGGTGCCGTGCGCGCGGTGGTGGCATCGCGCCGTTCCTTGTTGCCCGCCGGAATTACCGAGGTGTCCGGGCGCTTCCACGGTGGCGATGTGGTCGAACTTCGCGATGCCGATGGCGCGATGGTCGGTCGCGGCGTGGTGGCCTATGACGCCGCCGAGCTGGCAACCATGCTGGGCCGTTCCACCAGTGAGCTTCCCGAGGACCTGCGGCGCCCTGCGGTGCATGCCGACGACCTCGTCACCTGAGCGTTTCGCGCCTTACTCGAAAGAGTGGCGCATCGCATCGGCGCCTGATAGAAATTGACAGCTGGTTCACAGCTTGGGGTAGGTCCCCCAATTTCGACGCGGCGTGTGCTGTGCGCTGGTCAGGCACGGAGGGGTACCGATGGCAGGGCGGTTGACCGGGGTCATGAGTGCGGTGGTGATTGCGCTGGGCGCGGTGACATCGTCCGCCGTCGCCGCAGCGACATCGACCGACGAAAGCCAGATCCGGCAGGTGGTTGCCGCCGAGCTGACCGCACTGCGGGCGCTCGATCCCACTGCCTACGCCCAGAACTTCTGTGCCGAGTACCGCGATGCGTACCAGGCGTGGGTGCAGCGGAACATCACGCCGCCGCCCGTCGAGGATCTTGAGGGGGCCAATCCGAAGAGACTGACTTCGGTGCTGCGCAAGAACTTCCCCACAGTGTCGGATGCCGCGATCCAGGCTTTCGTCGATGCTGCCACCGAAGGTGATCGGGAGGCGTATCACCAGGCGTGGCGCGGGATTCTGCGGGAAGAGTTCTCCCACTACTCATATCGGGTGCGGCAGGTGCACGTCACCGGCGACCAGGCCGAGGTGACGGTCCAGGCCACACTGGGCAAGGCATCGGGCACCGTCCCATGGCAGTTCCTTCGCGAGAGCGGCGACTGGACGGACTGCACGGCTCCACCGGTCACACCCGATTCCGCGGCACCCTCCCTAAAGGGTGAAGCGTCCCAGGGACTTCTCGGTGAGATCGGCGATGTGCGTGCAGCGGGATAGTGACGGGAAACAACTGGATCGAAGGAGAATGACCATGTCAAAAAATGTCTTCGCTTGGTTGGCAACGCTTTTCGTGGCCATCGGGCTGGTTGCGCAGACTGCTGTCGCAAGCGCCACCGCGGCAGATGAGGCCGAGATCCGGGATGTCACCGCTGGACGGCTGTCGGCGCTGCAGGCTGTGGACGCGGTGCAATACGCGTCGTTCTTCTGCGGCAACGTTCGGGACAAGATCGAATCGGATTGGGGGCAATCGTTCTCCCCACCCGAGGTCAGCCGTTTGGAGGGCGCGAACCTGAAGAAGCTGCGCGCGAAGGTTCGCGAGGTGTTTCCCCTGGCGTCACACGCAGCCGTTGAGGACTTCGTGACCGCGGTGGACAACCAAGACCAGCAGGCATTGTCGTCGGCGTGGCACCGGTTCTGGGTGGAGACTTTCGCGCACCTGACCTTCAAGGTCACCAAGGTGACGGTGAACGGCGATACGGCCAACGCGACCATCGCGTTCCGCAATACCGGCGGGCGTGGCAACGAGCCGAGGAAGTTCGTGCGCGAGGACGGGGCCTGGAAGGACTGCACACCCGAAGCCACGCAAACCGAAACAGCGATCGGCAACGATGAGCCGCTGCTGGAGGCCCTCACCGGCGCCGAGGGCTCATAGATTTCGGGGCTGATCGCGGCGTCACGAGCGCGATCTCCGCACGCCCGTTGGCTGGTAGGTTTGCTCGGTCAGGGTGCACGAGCTGATCTGGACTGATAGAAATTAGCTCGGAGACGAGTGGTCAATACGAGCGAGGGTTGTCATGGTTTGCCGGAGATGGGCCGGAGTGGTGCTGCTGGGGGCGCTGCTGTTCGGTGGGGTGGGTTGCACGCAAACCGTGGCGGGGGACGGTCAGCCGAATGCTGAGGCGCTCGCCACGACGCGCGACGAGAATCAGATCAAGGCCCTGATCGAGAAGCAGAACACGTACACCTCGAGCTTTGACTTCGCGAAGCTGGCCGAGACCAAGTGCGCCAAGTACCGGGATGCCACCGCACAGAGCGGACCGCCCATCCCGCCGATGAGCGAAATCGCGCCGCCCGAGATCGCCACGGTGCCTGGCGCCGGGGATGCGTTGCGTGGGTTGCTGGCTCAAAAGTTCCCCACGGTGCCGCAAGATGTCATCAATGCGGTGGTCGACAGTCTTGTCGCGCAGGACGAGCAGGCGTACCAGACGGCGATGCGCAATCTGCTGAAATCGCTCATCACCGTCAAGGTCACCGATGTCCAGAACATCGAAATCAAGGGTGACCAGGCCACCGCGGATATCACGATCACCACCACGTCGGGAAACAAGACGCCCTCTGAGGAGAAGCAGACCGTCAAGTACGTCAAGGAAGACGGAAAGTGGCTGGACTGCGCGCCGCCGACTGGCGGGTCCTAGCCCGAACGTAACGGACCCGGTGTCCTGCGGCGATACCGTGATGAAGTACTGCCAACCAGGGGAGGGAACCGTGAAGCGAACGCTTGTAGTCATCGCGGCGGTTGCCATGCTGGCCACGCTCGGGGCCCCCGCCGCGGGTGCGGCGCCCAACCGCGACGCGGTGTCAGAACATGTCCGGGCCTGGGAAAAGGCATACAACGACGTCGACACCAACAAAATCGGCGACCTGACCTGCGATAAGTATCGCGACCGCGAAATGGCGAACAACGAGTCGCGGATCCCGACGTGGGACGATTTCACCAAGACCAAGGATCTGTACGCCAAGTTTCCCAAGTTCGCTCAAGAAACTCTCGATCAGCTACTCGACGCCGCCAAACGCAAGGACGCCGCCGCTTTCCGGCAGGCGTCGGTGCAGGTAGTGCGCGAGAACGCGCATCTGACGGTGACCAACATCGACAAGGTCAATGTCATCGAGGCCAAGAACGCGACGGCGACGGTGACCACGTCGTTGGTGTGGGGTAACGACTCGCCCAAGACCACCACGTCCGATTGGTACCTGACCTACGAACGCGACGCCTGGCGGTACTGCAACCCGGTGCTGACCGTCCGCTGATTTCAGGCCCCCTTGAGCGATAGCTCGATCCTGGCCGCCGACGGAGCACAGTTCCCGGCGCCGGTGCGCAGTGTGGCGAGCGCGCCGGCCACATTCGCCCGGCGCAGGGCGGTCTCGGCTCCGTGGGGCCACCACGCCGCCAGCACACCGGCGAACACGTCACCGGCACCGGTGGTGTCGATTGGCCGCACCGGATACGACGGAACCGTGATCTCGCCTTGAGGGCTGCGGTAACGCGATCCCTCGTCGCCCAGTGTGGTCACCAGGTGCCGCGACGGGTACAGCCAGGATCTCGCCTCGGTCTCGTTGACGACGACCACGCTCGCGCGAAAGGCCAGCTCCGCCAGATCGGGTGAGCGCTCGGGTATCGGGGAAGCATTGAGTATGAATTGCTTACCGGCGGCGGCGGCCCACCGCGCCGCCGTCAGAGCGATCGGAACCGGGATCTCCAATTGACACAGCAACACGTCGTGCGAACAGATGATGTCTTTGTGCACCTTCTCGTCCAAAGTGAAGGCACTGTTGGCCCCGGGGGCCACCACGATGGAGTTCTCGCCGGAATCCTCCACGGTGATGGCGGCCATTCCGCTGGGGCCGTCCACCTCGACCAGCCCGTCGATACCAATGTTGTTATCTGCCAAGTGAGATCGCAGCATGGGTGCGGCGCCGTCGGACCCCACCGCTCCGATGAACTGGACCGAGGCGCCGGCACGCGCTGCGGCGACGGCCTGATTGGCGCCCTTGCCTCCGGGAGCGGGCAGGGCCGATGTCGCCAGCACCGTCGCACCTGGCGTGGGCAGCTCCTCCACCCGCAACGTCAGATCCATGTTGACGCTGCCGAGGACACATACTGTGGCTAACTCGGTCACCCGCCTAGGCTAGTCCTGGCGCAGCTACATTTCGGGCACCCGGATACCCTGACACGATGAGCGTTTCAACCAACGAGTTGGCCGCACCCACGGCGGACGTCTCCGGTGTCGCCGCGGATCTGCGCGCGGACGTTCATGATGCCGCCCGGCGGGCGCGGGTCGCTGCCCGCGATCTGGCCCGGCTGACCGCGGACACGAAGAACATCGCGCTTCGTGCGGCGGCCGATGCGATTGTCGCCGCCACCGATTCGGTCATCACCGCCAACGCCGATGACCTGCAGCGAGCTCGGGACGCCGGTATCGGGGTGGCCATGCTCGATCGACTCGCTCTGGACGAGCGCCGGATCGCCGGTATCGCCGACGGGCTACGCCAGGTCGCTGGTCTGCCGGACCCCGTCGGCGAGGTACTGCGTGGCTCCACCCGGCCCAACGGACTGCGGCTGCGTCAGATCAGGGTGCCGCTCGGGGTGGTCGGCATGGTGTACGAGGGGCGACCGAACGTCACGGTCGATGCTTTCGGATTGACTCTTAAGTCGGGCAACGCGGTGCTGCTGCGCGGCAGCTCTTCGGCCGCAACCTCCAACACCGAACTCGTGCGGGTGCTGCGTGAATCGCTGGTCGCCAGCGGGCTGCCCGCCGATGCCGTGCAACTGCTCGACAGCCAGGACCGGGTGACGGTGACCCATCTCATCCAGGCGCGCGGCCTGGTCGACGTCGTGATTCCGCGCGGCGGGGCCGGTCTCATCGACGCCGTGGTCCGCGACGCGCAGGTGCCCACCATTGAAACCGGGGTCGGCAATTGCCATGTGTACGTGCATGCCGATGCCGACCTCGAGCTGGCCGAGCGGATCCTGTTGAACTCCAAGACACGTCGCCCGAGCGTGTGCAATGCCGCGGAGACGCTCCTCATAGACCGTGATATCGCGGAGGTCGCGGTGCCGCGACTGATCGGCGCGCTGCAGGCCGCCGGGGTCACCGTGCACGGCGATCTGACAGTGCCGGGCGTCGTTCCGCTGACCGAGGCGGACTTCGGCACCGAATACCTATCGTTGGATATCGCGGCCGCAGTCGTCGACGACCTCGACGCCGCGGTTCGCCACATCGAGCAGTACTCCAGTGGACACACCGATGCCATCGTTACCGCGAATCTCGGTGCGGCCCAGGAATTCACCGATCGTGTCGACAGCGCGGCCGTGATGGTCAACGCCTCCACCGCGTTCACCGACGGCGAGCAGTTCGGCTTCGGCGCGGAAATCGGCATCTCGACACAGAAGCTGCACGCCCGCGGCCCCATGGGGCTGCCCGAACTGACCACAACCAAGTGGATCGTCTTCGGAGACGGTCAGATCCGTCCCGCCTAACACCTGGAGCACCGTGTCTGACTCTCTTCGCGCAAGCGGCTCATCGCAGGACCGAACCGAGACCGCGCCGATGTTCACGAGCATCGACGACGTCATCGCCCGGCTGGCCGAGACCGGATACCTCGCGGACACCGCCACGGCGACGGCGGTATTTCTTGCCGACCGGCTGGGCAAGCCGCTCCTGGTGGAAGGGCCCGCGGGCGTCGGTAAGACCGAATTGGCCAGGGCGGTGGCGCAAACCACGGGCTCAGGCCTGGTGCGTCTGCAGTGCTATGAAGGCGTCGACGAGGCACGCGCACTCTACGAGTGGAACCACGCCAAGCAGATCTTGCGTATCCAGGCCGGGTCGGGCAACTGGGACGAGACCAAGACCGATGTTTTCGCCGAGGAATTCCTGCTGTCGCGGCCACTGCTCACCGCGATCCGCCGCGAGGAACCCACGGTTCTGCTCATCGACGAGACCGATAAGGCCGATATCGAGATCGAGGGCCTGCTGCTGGAGGTGCTCAGTGATTTCGCGGTCACCGTCCCCGAGTTGGGCACCATCCAGGCCACCCGCAAGCCGTTCGTTCTCCTGACCTCCAACGCCACCCGTGAGCTCTCCGAGGCGCTCAAGCGCCGCTGCCTGTTCCTGCACATCGATTTCCCCGATGCCGAGCTGGAACGACGCATTCTGCTCAAACGGGTGCCGGAGCTGCCTGCCGCGCTCGCGGAGGAGCTGGTGCGCATCATCGGAGTGCTGCGCAACATGCAGCTCAAGAAGGTTCCCTCGGTGGCCGAGACCATCGACTGGGGGCGCACCATTCTGGCGCTCGGCCTGGACACCCTTGACGACGCCGTCATCGCCTCGACGCTCGGCGTGATTCTCAAACATCACTCTGACCAGCAGCGGGCCGCGGGAGAGCTGAGGCTGAACTAATGCCCGCGCGTAAGCCTCCCAAGCCGTCGCTGCCCCTGGCGCCGCACGGTCTGCCGGGTCATCTGGTGGGTTTCGTGGAAGCGCTACGCGAACAAGGCATCTCGGTGGGTCCATCGGAGACGGTGGACGCGGGCCGAGTGATGATGGTGCTGGGACTGCAGAGCCGCACCGAACTCCGTGAAGGTCTGGCCTGCGCGGTTTTGCGCCGCGCCGATCATCGGCCCACCTTCGATGTGCTGTTCGACCTATGGTTCCCGCCCGCGCTGGGCGCTCGTTTCGTCGATGATTCCGACGAATCGGCGGCCCTTGATATCGACGATATCGAGCAGGTGCGTGAGCAGCTGATCGACCTGCTGGCCTCCGACGCCGGCGACCTGCCACTGAATTCGTTGATCGCTCAGATCGTGGAGGCGTACGGGAAGTACAACTCCACCCGCGGAACCTCCTACTCGGCCTACCAGGCCATGAAATCGCTGTCTCTGGACCAAATTGAGGCCAAACTGCTGATGGGCCTGCTCGGCAGTGGCGACTCCGATTCCCCAGCGTCACCAACGGACCAGGCCGTCGCGAAAGCTATTGCCAAACAGCGCATCTCGAAGGTGCGCCAGCTGGTCGAGGCAGAGACAAAACGCCGCACCGCCGAGCAGCTGGGGCGGGAACGAGTGACCGCGTACGGGGTGCCGCAATTGGCCGAGAATGTGGAGTTCCTGCGCGCTTCGGGGGAGCAGCTGCGCAACATGCGCCAGGTGGTGCACCCGTTGGCGCGGATGTTGGCCAGCCGTCTGGCCGCCCGGCGCCGCCGGGCCCACACCGGTCAGATTGATCTGCGCCGCACACTGCGCAAGTCCATGTCCACCGGCGGCGTGCCCATCGACGTTGTGCAGAAGAAGCCCCGTCCGGCCCGCCCCGAACTGGTGGTGCTCTGCGATGTGTCGGGATCGGTGGCCGGGTTCTCGCATTTCACGCTGCTGCTGGTGCATGCACTGCGTCAGCAGTTCTCGCGGGTGCGTGTCTTCGCGTTCATCGACACCACCGACGAGGTGACCCACCTGTTCACGCCCGACACCGACCTGGCCGAGGCCATCGTGCGGATCACCCGGGAGGCAGAGGTGTTCACCGGCGACGGACACAGCGACTACGGGCACGCCTTCAAGACGTTTATCGAGAAGTTCCCGACGGTTCTTTCCCCGCGCAGTGCGCTGCTCATCCTGGGTGACGGACGCACCAACTACCGCAATCCTGCCGTCGAGGTGCTCTCCTCGATGGTGTCCTCCAGCCGCCACGCTCACTGGCTCAATCCCGAACCCAAGAACCACTGGGGAACCGGTGATTCGGCCGCCACGCGGTACCAGGACGCCATCACCATGCACGAATGCCGATCGGCCAAGCAGCTGGCCACCGTGATCGACAACCTGCTGCCCGTCTAGCGCCGGTCAGCACTCCAGTAAGCTGGCAATTCGTGCAATCTGTCCCCGACGCTCTTCGCGCAAGCGGCTCATCGCCGCGCCGCCGACTTGGCGTGATGGGCGGGACGTTCGACCCCATCCATCACGGTCACTTGGTTGCCGCCAGCGAGGTCGCCGACCGGTTTGAACTCGACGAGGTCGTCTTCGTGCCGACGGGAGAGCCGTGGCAGAAGCAGGGGCGCAAGGTCAGCGCCGCCGAGCATCGGTATCTGATGACCGTCATCGCGACCGCATCAAATCCGCGGTTCACCGTCAGCCGGGCCGATATCGACCGTGGCGGCGCGACCTACACCGTCGATACCCTCATCGACCTCCGAGACGCGCATCCCGACGCGGACCTGTACTTCATCACCGGCGCAGACGCGCTGGCATCGATCCTGTCGTGGGAGAACTGGGAGCAGCTGTTCACCTTGGCCAAGTTCATAGGGGTCAGCCGACCCGGATACGAACTGAGTTCCGATCACATCGCCCATGCCGAGCTGCCTCCCGACGGGCTCTCGCTCGTCGAAGTGCCCGCGCTCGCCATCTCGTCGACCGACTGCCGGATTCGGGCAGGCCAGGCACGGCCGATTTGGTACCTGGTACCGGACGGGGTCGTGCAGTACGTCGCTAAACATCAGCTTTACAGTCAGAACCGAGGGGACGCCGCATGACCGCTACCACAGATGCCGTCGAGCTTGCGACGCTGGCCGCACAGGCCGCCGCAGCCAAGCTCGCCACCGATGTCGTCGTTATCGACGTCTCCGAACAGCTGGTCATCACCGACTGTTTCGTGATCGCCTCGGCCTCTAATGAGCGTCAGGTGAACGCGATCGTCGACGAGGTGGAAGAGCAGCTGCGCCGGCGCGGTCAGAAGCCGGTGCGCCGCGAAGGCGGCCGCGAGGGCCGCTGGACGCTCCTGGACTATGTGGATGTGGTTGTACACGTCCAGCATGAGGACGAGCGTAATTACTATGCGCTGGAACGGCTTTGGCGTGACTGCCCGACCATCCCCGTGGATCTGGACGCGTTGCCGGCCGAGGCCCCGGCCGAGACGGAGGACGGCGCATGATCCGTCGGTTGGTGCTGCTGCGGCATGGGCAGACGACCTTCAACGCCGACAGCCGGATGCAGGGACAGCTGGACACCGGGCTGTCCGATCTGGGCCGGGCGCAGGCGGTCGCGGCCGCCGAGGTGCTGGCCAAGCGGCTGCCACTGGCGATCGTGTCCTCGGATCTGCAGCGGGCGTATGACACCGCGACGGCGCTGGCGGATCGCTGCCATGTCGAGGTGTCGGTCGATGAGCGGCTGCGGGAAACACATCTGGGCGATTGGCAGGGGTTGACCCACCACGAGGTCGACGCTATTGCCCCAGGTGCCCGCGCCGAGTGGCGCGATGATGCGACGTTGGCGCCGCACGGCGGAGAGAGCCGCATCGATGTCGCCAATCGCAGTCTGCCCCTCGTCGCCGAACTCGTTGACTCGGTGACGGAATGGGGAACCGACGAGCGCGATCACCCGGTGGTCCTTGTTGCCCATGGCGGTCTGATCGCCGCGCTGACCGCCGCACTGCTGCGGCTGGATGTCAGCAACTGGCCGGTGCTCGGCGGGATGGGCAATGCGAGCTGGGTCCAGCTGGGCGGACATTCGGCGGACGGCGCCGGATTCGACGGCATCCGGTGGCGCCTGGATGTCTGGAACGCCTCGGCACAGGTGACCAATGACGTCCTCTGAGGGAGGCTCAGAGCGTAAGAAGCTGCTGATCTTTGCCGACTCGTTGTCCTACTACGGACCAACCGGGGGTCTGCCCGCCGACGATCCCAGGATCTGGCCCAATATCGTTGGGCAGCATCTCGGTTGGGATGTCGAACTGATCGCCCGAATTGGCTGGACCTGCCGGGACGTGTGGTGGGCGGCGATCCAGGACCCGCGGGCATGGGCAGCGGTACCGCACGCCGGGGCCGTCATCTTCGCGACAAGTGGGATGGATTCACTGCCGTCGCCCCTTCCGACGGCCTTGCGGGAGTCGATCAGGCTGATTCGTCCGCCGAGACTGCGCAGCTGGATCCGCGACGGGTACGGTTGGTTGCAGCCCCGGCTTTCACCCATTGCGCGAGTGGCGCTGCCCCCCACGCTCACCGTGGAATACCTTGAAAAGACTCGCGGGGCACTGGATTTCAACCGTCCCGGGCTGCCCATGATCGCCTCATTGCCGTCGGTGCACATCGCCGAGTCGTATGGCCGCGTGCACTCGGGCCGGGAGGCCACCGCGTCCGCCATCCAGAGCTGGGCATCGGAACACAAGATGCCGGTGGTTGACCTGAAGGAAGCCGTCGGCGAGGAGATCTTCGCGGGCCGGGGGAATCCGGACGGAATCCACTGGAACTTTGTTGCGCATGAGCGCGTTGCCGAATTGATGATCAACGCACTGCGGACCGTGCTGCCCGAGCTCGGGGTTCGGTGACCCATGCCGGTTGTGGTGGTGACAGATTCAGGGGCGCGACTGCAACCGCAAGACGCCGAGATGCTGGGTATCCGGCTAGTGCCGTTGCATGTCTTGACCGGCGATCTGGACCTGCGTGACGGCGTGGATCCCATCCCCGCCTCGGTGTACGAGAAGGGTCGTGCCACTACTGCGGGCGCGTCGCCGGCCGAGCTGACCGAGGTGTATCGGCAGGCCCTGATCGACAGCGGCGGCGATGGCGTGGTCGCAGTCCATCTGTCCGGCAGATTGTCGAGCACGTTCGAAGCCGCCGAACAGGCGGCCCGTGAGTACGGCGATCGGCTGCATGTCGTTGATTCACGGTCGGCCGCGATGGGTAGCGGTTTCGTCGCGCTGGCCGCGGCCCGGGCCGCGGCCGCCGGTGCCGACCTGAATGCGGCGTACCAGGCTGCGCGGGATGCGGTGGGGCGCAGTCGATGTGTCATGGTGGTGCACAAATTGGATCACCTGAGGCGCAGCGGACGTATCAGTGCCACCTCGTCCTGGCTCGGCACCGCGCTGGCCCTCAAGCCGGTGCTGCAGATCGACGATGACGGAAAGCTGGTTCTCGCGCAGCGTGTCCGCACCGCCACCAAGGCGATCGGGGCGATGGTCGACAACATCGTCGACTTCGTGGGGGAGCGTCGCGTCTCGGTGACAATCCACCACGTGGACAACACCGAAACCGCCGAGAAGGTCAACGAGCTGGTGTGCTCGCGGCTGAATACCGCTCATGATCCGGTGATCTCGGAGATGGGGCCGGTGCTGGCAGTGCACGTGGGTCCTGGTGCTGTCGGGGTATGCGCCGAACCCGTGGAGTGAGGTAGGGGCGTTCGGAGTTCTCCACAGCCTTGGTATTGATCCACAGATCCCCCTTCGCCTCTGGCCGGATGGTCTGGCGCTTTCTAGCGTCGGGATATGGAACCCGAGCTGCTGCACCGACGCCTTGCGCCGCCCGGGCGCGCGGCTGACGACGATGACGACGACGTCGATGTCGCGGGGGCGGCCGGTGTAGAGCCGGATTCTGCGTTGCGTTGGCTCCCGGATTCACTGACGCCGGGCAGTGCGCGGGGGTGGCTCGAGTCCGTCCGCACCGACCCCGGTCGTGCCGGGATGGTCGCTCTGGGTGCCATTGGCATGCTGGCAGTACTGGTCACCATCTTCACCGTGATGCGTCAGCCGCCACCCCCAGTGAGTGCACATCTTCCTCCGGTGCAACCGGTTTCCTCGAGCTCGGTGTCTGCGCCGAGTTCCCTGGTCATCAGTGTGGCCGGCCTGGTGAAGCGACCGGGCCTGGTCACGTTGTCCAGCGGTGCGCGAGTCGCCGATGCGGTGACAGCGGCTGGGGGTGCGGTCGACGGCGCCGATGTGGTGACGCTCAACATGGCTCGGCCGGTTGTCGACGGTGATCAGATAGTGGTTGGCCTGGCTCCGGCGCCCGGACAGCCGGTAGGGATGACGAGCTCGATTATCGCCGCCGGGCAGCCACCTTCCGCGAGTGGCGGCTCCAGGGGGCCGGTACCGCCGGGGCGGATAAACCTCAACACGGCAACCGAATCCGAGCTGGATACGCTGCCCGGTGTGGGGCCGGTCATGGCGGCGTCGATTGTGCGGTGGCGCTCTGAACATGGCAAGTTCACCAGCATCGATCAGCTCTCGGAGGTCGACGGGTTCGGTCCCGCGCGGCTGGACAAGCTGCGCGCCCTTGTCGTGTTGTGACTCACGCCTATTTCGTGAATGCGGTCCGCGCCGATGAGTCTCTTCTGGATCTGCGGCTGGTACCTCCCGCGCTTGCCGCCTGGGCCGCTACCGCCGCGGGAATCCTGTGGCCCATAGGCTATTTCCTGGCCGCGGTGTTGGCCCTCGGAGCACTGGGCGTGCACCTGTTTCGTCGCCGGCTGAGCAAGGCCTTCGTCACCGCGGCGCTCGTCGTCCTCATCGCCGGTGTTGGATTTTCGGTTGCCGCGACGATGCGACGCGACGGGGTGCAGAGTCATCCCTTGCGCTCCCGCGTGGGACACGTTGTTGCGGTGCAGCTGCGGGTCACGGATGACCCGCGATCGATCAGCGGAGGGCGCGCGATGGCACGCGCCGACCTTGTCGCGATGGGCGATCCCGCACAGCCGAGTGCCGGCTCGGTCGTCGTCTTCGGGTCATCGTCGCTACTGGGCGCCGTCGCGGTCGGCGACACCCTCCAGCTGCGCGCGGTGGTCACCCGTTCCGCGCGGCATGATCTGACCGTCGTCACGCTCGCCGCCGTAGGAGAACCCACGGTCATCGGCCACTCGCCAATTCATGGTGCCGCCAATAGCATTCGTGATCGATTTGTCGAGGTCGCGCGAAGTGCGCTGCCTGCCGACCAAGCCGCGCTGCTGCCGGCACTGGTGTTGGGGGATACCAGCGCGCTCGATGAGGGCACCATCGCGATGTTTCGAACATCGGGACTTACCCACTTGATGGCGGTGTCGGGGGCCAACGTGTCCATCGTGTGTGGGGCCGTATTGTTGCTGGGGCGATTGATCGGCCTACGGGCCTCGGTGATGTTGGCGGGGCTCGTTCTGATCGGTTTCGTCATCCTCGTCAGGCCCTCACCGAGCGTGTTGAGAGCGGCGGCGATGGGTGCGATCGGGCTACTTGGTGTGCTGACAGCGCGGCGTCGGCAGGCAGTACCGGCCTTGGCGGCAACGGCTTTGGTGCTGCTCGCCATATCACCGGGTCTTGCCGTGGACATCGGGTTTGCGTTGTCGGTGGTCGCCACGGCGGCCCTGGTGGTGTTGGCGCCGCGCTGGTCGGTGCGCCTGACCGCCCGGGGCTGGCCCAAACCATTGGCCGATGCGCTATGCATCGCGGTGGCGGCGCAGGTGGTCACCGCGCCGCTGATCGCCGCGATCTCCGGAAGCGTCAGCCTGGCATCTGTGGCCGCGAACATGGTCGCGGGCGTCGTCATCGCGCCCATCACCATCCTGGGTACGGCGGCCGCGGGGCTTGCCGTGATCTCACCGCAGACCGCAGGTCTGCTGGTGCGGTTCTGTGGCCCGGAACTGTGGTGGCTGCTGCGCGTCGCCGACTATGCCGGCGCGGGTGGATCGACAGCGATTTCGGTGCCCTCGGGTGCGATCGGCTTCGTGATTGTGGCGGTCGCGCTGGGATTTTCGCTGTGGCTATGGCGCCGGTGGTGGTTCCGCGCAGTGGTCTGGTTCGCGGCGCTGTGTGTACTCGCGTTGGTTATCTCGGCGAGGCTGGTGAGCTGATGGGGGATCTCTGCATCCTGTCGCTCGCAGCCGGGCACCACGAGCTACGTCCCGGAAACGGCGAACTGGCGCTGAGGTACTTGATCGGGTACGTCGTGCCGCCGCCGGCCGTGGCGCAGCACCCGCAGCAGGAATGCAGGCCGTCGCATCAGCGATGGGGAGTCGTGCAGGTGGCTGACGCGCAGGATCGTTTCGGTGATGCGAATGTCCTCACGCGCGGCGGACATCATCGTGAGCGCCCACCACGCCAACAGCCTCCAGGCGATGCGTTGTGTGACAGAGGCATTCGCGGGTGTTCCGGTTAACAGGGGAGCGGCCATTTTGTTCTGTTGCCACACCGCGTTGATGCGTCGGCCGACGGCCCCGAAGTACCGATGGGCGAGTTCGGCGTCGCCCGCGATAAGGCAGTCGCGCAAAGTCACCGCCTCGACAAGGGCCATCGTCATCCCTTGTCCCTTGATGGGATCCAGGCTGCAGATCGCGTCTCCGATCACCAGCAGACCCTCGGGGAACTGCTGAATCTGGTCATAGCGTCGCCACACGGCTTCGCGGTATCGGTAGGTGTGCACGTCGCCAATCGGTACTGCCGACCGGACGGTGTCCAAGAGCTCGGTGGGTACGAATTGTTCGGCGAAGGAGATCATTTCGGCGAAGGTGGTGGGCGGTTCGTCCTGATTGAATGTGCCCAGGGTCATCATCACGGTGCCGTTCTCGCAGCGTGCGATTGCTCCACCGTGGGGGTGTTCTGGTGCCGGGTTGAAGAAGGTCAGCTTGTCCAGGTCGACATCATCGGGAACGTGCAGCAGCTGACTGGCGTAGGTGACGGGCGATGTCATGCGGACCTCGGCAGGCCTTTCACACCCGAGGCGATCCAAAAAGGTCTGAGTCCGCGGAGTCCGCCCGGTGGCGTCAACCACCAGGTCCGCGATGAGCGTCGTGACCAGCCCCGTGGATCGTCGCGCTACCCGAACGCCCGTGACGCGATGCTCCTCGGTCATGGGCTCGATGACATCGTGTCCGTCGAGGAATCTGACATTGTCGATCAGTCGAACATTTTGTCGTACATGTGATTCCAGGAAGGGCCGGGTCGTGAGGTACAGCTTGAAGGTTCCTGGGTCACTGAACTTCTCTGATCGGTTGAACATCTCATGTGGCCCGATCAGCATCCTGACGCGGGAGAGGTCACCCTCATCGCACACGGTGGCCCCATCGGCCCGGAGCTCTGCGAGAATTCCGGGGAAGAGTTGTTCCAGCGCCTCGGTGCCCGAGCTCATGAACATGTGGATGTGCTGACCCTGCCGCACGCCGGTGCGCGCGGTGGCGTCCGCTCCCAATTCGTCGCGCTCGACCACGGTGACCGATGCGTAAGACTCCGACAGCACCCTGGCTGCCAGTAGTCCGGCCATCCCGGCCCCCAGGACTACTGCGTGATCTCTGTGTTCCCGCGCTTCAGGTGTCATCGCCGATCCTTTCGTCTCGATGCACCCTACTCTTACTACTCTCTTAATTTCTTAGAAAAGCCTTAGATTTGAGGCGGCGGAGTCGTCATCCGCCGAAGAGCAGATACAGCCCGGTGAAGGTGTAACCGACCATCACCAGCATCATCGCCAGCTGCCCGGTCACCTGGTGTCTCCTGGGCAAAACCCGCAGGGCCCGGTCGTGCGCGGCCATCACGCCCGCGATGTGCCCGGCCAGCACGAAACCCACCTTGAGCGTCGCGAGCACCGCGGGGTGCATCGACAGGAGATACGAGACGTCGACACCGGAGAACCATCCCCGCCCGAGGGGATCGGCGAGCCGCAGCAGGGTCTGCTGGCCGCGCTCCACGAGATAGGTCAGATAGTGAGCGAACACATAACCGATGACGATCGGGATCAGCGAGTGCGCGAGCAGGCCCGGCAGCGCGCGCCGAGTGGCAGCGGTGACGCCGCCGGTCGCGCGCGCGGCCAGGCAGAAGGTGCCGGCGACCGTGGCCACGAAGACCGTCAGCCCGACGGTTCGGACCGCGATGGCCGCGACCGTCGAGTCACCGGCAAGTTCGTCGACGAACGCGCGCCAGCCGGGCATGGCCGAGAAGCTGTCGAACGCGGTCGAACCCAGCAGGACCGCGAGCACCGCCACGATGCCCGGCCGAATCGGCAGTGACGGCAGATGATCGAACGGATTGCCGACCGCGAGGCGGCCGTCAGCGTTGCGCCGTACGGGTGACAGCCGTGAGGCCACCATGCTGTACACCTCGAACGGATCGGCCCGTCCGGACCAGCGCGTGCCACATGCCAGCGTGCCCGCGAGTGTGATCACCAGATACGCCAATAGCCAGATCTTCACCGCACGAAGCGATCCGGGGTCCGCACTGGCCAGTTCCAACCAGACGAACAGATAGAGCCCGGCGGCCGCGGGCCAATATCCCCACCGCCGTGGGTATTCGGCGGGCGGAGGCCGTCGCGAGAAGGCGAGTAATCGGTATATGGCGCGCACGGGAGACAGCAGCCGCCATACCGGCCCGAACAGCAGCGACAACGCGACCACCCCGACCCACAGCAGTACGTAGAAGACGCCCGGCAGTGGGTTCCTGCCGTCTTGGGGGCCGAACACAGCGGCCACGGTGATCCACGCGGTCGCCAGGAGTACCAGTGCGGTAGCGGCCCAACGCGCGGCCGGACCGTCGGCGACGGCCGTGATCCAGGCCGGCAGTGGTCGCCCGGGCCGGTCCGCGTCGAACCGGGGCTTCTTCCAGGCCAGCGCAACCACGGCGAAGGTGAACGTCAACGCCCACGCCGCGCCGATCAGTGCGTAGGTATAGGGGATCGGAAGATCGGACGAACCGCCCAGGCCGTGGGCGAGTATGGCCGTCGACCGGCCGGCGGTCACGGCTGTACGGAGATCGTGGCGATCGTCTTCTTGAGCTTGTGGAGCTCGACATCCACTTTCCCGGGCACGGTGACGCTGAACTGGAACGTCTGGCCGCTCTTCGGTTCGATCTCGAAGCTGTGATCGGGCGTGGAGTGAACGTGCAACTCGTCGGCGGTATCGCTGTCCACGCGGATCACGATGGGTTCGGAGACCCGTGCGTGCAGGGTGGCGTTGCTCGGTGTGACGACCCCGCTCTTGATGGTGACATCGATGGTCAGCGCAGGTGACGGTGCGCTGGACCCGGTGGCGGGGGTGTCTCTCGATGTTGCGCACCCGGCGCAGATCAGCACTGCGGCGGTGATCGCGCTCAGGGCTCTCATCGTCATCTTTGATTCCTCCTAGTCGCGGTGTTCTTCTTCGCCGACGGGATCGTCCTCGTCGTCGTGACGTCGATCGCGCATGGCCACCCAGATGACTACGCCCGCCACCACGATCGCGGGCGCGAATGCGGGCAATGCCAACAGCAGTGAGTGATCGGCCAGATATTCGACGGTCATGGGCCGTGCGACACCGGCTCCTTGGGATCCGGGGTCGGCAATGTGTCACGGGCACTGCGTGTTTCGGTGCCGTTGATGCGTCCGGCGCCCCAACTCAGTGCCGCGATGAGCACCAGGGTGCAGAACAGCACCACCAGCGACGCCACGTTGAACAGCCAGGAAGGATGGTTCTGGTTGCGCTCGCGCTGCAGGATGGTCAGCTCCTGGGTGAACGGTCGAGTGCTGGAGGTCAGCGCGGGCGTCTCCGGTGCGCCGATGCCGGGATCGGCGGGCAAGAAGATCGGCACGCCGGTCATCGTGGTGCCGTCCTGCACGCGCAGCAGCGTCTTCCAGGAGCCGGACACCGGGATGGGCTGAGTCGAACGGTAGTGGCCCGCACTGACCTTCTGCAGCCTGTCGATCGACAGCCCGCGGTGATTGGCCAAGCCGCCCTGCCAGGACAGGATCGTCACCCACTCGGGATCGTCACTGATGAGGTCGCGCGGATTGATCACCACGTCCGCCGACACCATGCGCTTGCCACCGTCGTTGGATAGCTCGCTCAATGTGATTGTCGCCGTGGCATGTTCAGGAACCTCGGTGCGCAGGCCATTGGCCACCGCGCCACCGATGATCAGCACCGTGATGACGACCGCGGTGATGCTCAGTGCGGGTCTGGGCAGCTGCCGCCCGGTGAGCACCATGCCCAGCAGCGCGCCGCAGACGCCCATGGCGATCGCGACGGGCACCGCCATCGCGAGGGCCTCCGGCCACATGCTCACCGGCCACGGGTACCGGTAGACCGCGCCGATCCAGAGCGACTCCAGCCACAGCCCGGCGGTACCTACGCCCAGGCCCGCGATGGCGCCGAAGAGTATGGGGCGTTTGATCAATGGAGTCAGTGCGATGAGTTCGACGACCAAAGCGGGCCCGAGATACAGCGCGAACCAACTCGTCGGCCCGCCGAGAATCGGGCCGACGAGCACCGAGACGGCTCCGCGCAGCGCGAGGGCGAGCAGGGCGCCGATGATGGCTGCGCCGCGACCCATGACCATGCGCGCGGCCACGGCGGCGAAGGCTCCGGCCGCGGCGATCATCATCGGCTGCTGCACCAACCGGAACTGCTCGACGCCGAAGTCGTACTCGATCTGAAACACCGACAGGCCGATGAACAACCCGCCGAAGGACATGTAGCGCAAAAACCTCACGAAACTGGTGTCATCGGCTGTGTTGAAGCCGATGGCCCGCCTGCCCTCGTATTCAAGGATCAGTACGGAGACCAACGACAGCCCGGCACCGCCGATCAGCATCAGGTGGGTGGGGCCCCAGAGCGTGACGTCCTGGCCGAAGATGCGGTGCCAGATGTCGTCCAGCGGGAACCCGATCAACGCATACAGGCCGCACATCGCCATCAGCAGACCACCGACCGGCGCGTACCAGGTGCGGGTGATGCGCACCGCCGCCGAACCCGGCCTGTCATAGGGCAGAACGATCGCCAGCGTGCCCGCGATGAACAGCAGGAACAACCCGAACAGGATGAAGTAGTGCGCGGGATTGGCCAGCGGGCCAGCGTCGCGGCCCTTGCCGATGTGCAGGCTGACATCCCAGATGAAACCGAACAGTGCGGCAACGATCGTCGAGACGAAGAGGCAGATCTGAAGCGCCACCCAGGGTGGGCGATTGAACTTGTCACCCACCCGGTCTGCGAGGTTCTGTAGCCAGGTGATGCGTCGCTGCCGGTGCAGGTATCCGATCCAGAGCAGGCCACCGGAGACGATTGTGGCTGCCACCGACATGCCGATCACCTGGTCCAACGCAGCGCCGCCGCCTTCGTCGGCAGCAGCGATGATGTGCAGAGACTCCGTTGTCATTGGCCGGCCATCCTGTCCGCTGAGTGGGGGAGCGACGGTGCTACTCGTCGGTAATGTTTCCAGAGTTCTCCGGCTTAAACAGGGGTACGTACTAATCGCTTACCCGCTCGATGGTGGAAACTCGCTGTCGCTGCGGCATGGCACGATCGTCGGGTGACCGAAGCGCTGCACCTGATCCTGGGCGATGAAGAACTACTGGTCGAGCGTGCGGTGACGTCGGTGCTCCACGCGGTTCGTGGCAAGACGGGTACCGATATCCCCGTCAACCGGTTGCGGGCAGGGCAGGTCGATGTGGCAGAGCTGGCCGAGCTGCTGAGCCCCTCGCTGTTCTCCGACGAAAGAGTCATCGTTGTCGAGGCCGCCGCCGAAGCGGGCAAGGACTCCGTTGCCCTCATCGAGCAGGCGGCCTCCGATCTGCCGCCGGGGACCTTTCTGCTTGTCCAACATTCGGGTGGTGGCCGCGCGAAGGCGCTGGCCACCACATTGCAGAATCTCGGCGCCGCGGTGCACAACTGCGCACGGATCGCCAAGGCCGCCGAGCGCGCCGACTTCGTGCACAAGGAGTTCCGCCGCCTGGGCCAGAAGGTGGACGCCGATGTGGTCGCCATCGTGATCGACGCCGTCGGCTCCGACATTCGGGAACTGGCGGCAGCGTGTTCGCAGTTGGTATCGGACACCGACGGCAACGTCGACGAGGCCGCGGTGCGCCGCTATCACTCCGGACGTGCGGAGGTGTCCGGATTCGACATCGCCGACAAGGCGGTGGTGGGTGATGTTGCCGGCTCGACGGAGGCGCTGCGCTGGGCGATGCAGCGGGGCGTCCCGCATGTGTTGTTGGCCGATGCGCTCGCCGAGGCGGTGCACACCATCGCACGGGTGGGGCCCATCAAGCAGAACGCGTACGCGGCAGCATCCGAGCTCGGGATGCCGCCGTGGCGCATCGAAAAGGCGCAGAAACAGGCGCGCCGGTGGTCGCGTGACGCGGTGGCCGAGGCTATCCGGATAGTGGCCGCACTCAACGCCGATGTGAAGGGGGCGGCGGCCGATGCCGACTATGCCCTGGAATCGGCGGTGCGCAAGGTGGCCGAATTGGTGAACACCTAACTCGCCACAGCTACGTCGAGACGCGAAAAACGCCGAGCACGCATGCGCGCTCGGCGTTGATCGGAAGACTAGATCAGAGCTTGTTCAGAGCCAGGGCCAGCGCCGACTTCTTGTTGGCGGCCTGGTTCTTGTGGATGACACCCTTGGTGACGGCCTTGTCCAGCTTGCGGCTGGTCGCGACGAGCAGTTCGCCCGCCTTGTCCTTGTCACCTTCGGCGACGGCATCGCGGAAACCGCGGACTGCCGTACGCAAAGACGACTTGGTCGCCTGGTTGCGCAACCGGGCACGCTCGTTGGTCCGGATGCGCTTTTCCTGCGACTTGATATTGGCCACGCGTCTAAATCCTTCGGTAAATATCGTCTGGTAGGGCGGCGGGCCTCCAGATCATTGGATCCAGGGCAGCTGAGCAGCGCCGCAAGGGAAGAGACTACCAGGGGTGCGGCCGAAACCTGAAACCGGCGGGTGAGCCAACAACGTGAGATTGCGTCCAGGTAGCCAGCAAGTATCGGCGATACGCGCGCACGCACTGCCGAATCCGGCGAGTTGGTGCAGCATAGGCAAGGTGAGCCTGCGAACAGTGATGCCGAACTCGGGGCGACCCACACGCGCGGCGGCTACGCCACGGCTAACCCGGCGTGATGACCAGATCTTTGGTGGATACCGCGCTCTGGTGTCCGAGAAGGGCGCTTACTCCAAAGCCTTCGATGAAATGTTCGACGCGGATGGCAACGTGCGCGGACCCTATAAGGGGATCTACGCCGAGCTCGCGCCCACCGACGCCGCCGATCTCGCCGCGCGCGCCGATGCGCTGGGCAGGGCATTCGTCGATCAGGGAATCACCTTCTCGCTGTCGGGTCAGGAGCGGCCGTTTCCGTTGGATCTGGTGCCGCGCGTCATCGCCGCGGCAGAGTGGTCGCGGCTGGAGCGGGGCATCGCCCAGCGGGTCAAGGCACTCGAGATGTACCTCGCCGATATCTATGGCGATCAGGAGATCCTGCGCGACGGGGTAATCCCGCGTGCCTTGATCACCTCCTGTGAGCACTTCCACCGCGAGGCCGCCGGGATCAACCCACCCAACGGGGTGCGCATCCATGTCGCGGGTATCGATCTGGTGCGCGATGCGCAGGGCACCTTCCGGGTGCTCGAGGACAATCTGCGGTCCCCGTCCGGGGTGTCGTACGTGATGGAGAACCGTCGCACCATGGCGCGGGTCTTCCCCGACCTGTTCACCTCGCACCGTGTGCGCGCGGTGGACGACTACGCCTCGCATCTGTTGCGGGCCCTGCGCAAATCGGCGGCCACCAATGAGGCCGATCCGACCGTGGTGGTTCTCACACCCGGTGTCGCGAACTCCGCCTACTTCGAGCACTCACTACTGGCCCGCCAGATGGGTGTGGAACTCGTCGAGGGACGCGACCTGTTCTGCCGCGACAACCAGGTCTATATGCGTACCACCGAGGGTGAGCGCCAGGTCGATGTCATCTACCGCCGCATCGACGACACGTACCTGGACCCGATGCAGTTCCGTCCCGATTCGGTGCTCGGGGTCGCGGGGCTGCTGAACGCCGCCCGCGCTGGGAACGTTGTCATCTCCAGCGCCGTCGGCAATGGAGTGGGCGATGACAAGCTCGTCTACACCTACGTGCCGACGATCATCGAGTACTACCTCGGCGAGAAACCCATCGTCGCGAACGTGGACACCTACCGATGTTGGCTCGACGACGAGCGCGAGGAAGTGCTCGACCGCATCGACGCGCTTGTCATCAAGCCGGTGGAGGGGTCCGGCGGGTACGGCATCGTGTTCGGGCCCGACGCCTCCGAGAAGGAACGCGCCGCGATTGCCAAGAAGATCAGAATGGATCCGCGTGGGTGGGTGGCCCAGCCCGTGGTCCAGTTGTCCACGGTGCCCACGAAAGTTGGCGATCAGCTGGTGCCTCGGCATGTGGATCTGCGCCCGTTTGCGGTCAACGACGGTGATGACGTGTGGGTGCTGCCGGGTGGCCTCACCCGGGTGGCGCTGCCGGAGGGCTCGCTGGTGGTGAATTCCAGCCAGGGTGGCGGGTCCAAGGACACCTGGGTGCTGGCCTCGCGGGCCTCTGTCGCCGAGCGCGAACTCTCGGGTGCCGAAGTGGTCCCCGAACTACCGCAGGCCGCAGAGGTTGAACAGGGGCCTGAGGCGACTACCGCGGGTCTGCAGGTGCAACAACAACAGCAACAACAGCAGGTGATGTTCTAATGCTGGCGCGAAACGCGGAGTCGCTCTACTGGATCGGCCGGTATGTCGAGCGTGCCGATGACACCGCGCGCATCCTCGATGTCACGGTGCACCAGCTGCTCGAGGACGCCAGCGTGGATCCCGACCACGCCTCCCGGGTACTGCTGCGCGTACTGGGTATCGACGCGCCGGACATCGTGCTCGATGTGTGGTCACTCACCGAACTCGTCGCATTCAGCCGTGGAGTGCAGGGCGGGTCGATCGTGGACTCCATTTCGGAAGCGCGTGAGAATGCCAGGGGCGCACGCGAAGTGACTTCTACCGAGATGTGGGAGTGCCTCAACACCACCTACAACGCGCTGGCCGACCGTGAGCGCGCCGCCCGCAGACTCGGCCCCCACGAGTTCTTTACCTATGTGGAGGGGCGCGCCGCGCAATTCGCGGGACTCGCCGACTCCACGCTCAGCCGCGACGACGGGTACCGATTCCTGGTGTTGGGCCGGTCCATCGAGCGGGTGGATATGACGGTGCGGCTGCTGCTTTCGCGTGTTGGTGACCGCGCGTCCTCGCCCGCCTGGGTGACCCTGTTGCGCAGCGCGGGCGCTCACGACACGTACCTGCGTACCTACCGTGGGGTGTTGGATGCCAGCCGGGTCGTCGAGTTCATGCTGCTGGACCGGCTGTTCCCGCGTTCGGTGTTCCATTCATTGCGCCAGGCCGAGCTGAGCCTGGAGGAACTGGATCACCAGCCGCATAGCCGGGTTGGTGCGCGTGCCGAGGCGCAGCGGCTCTTGGGGCGGGCCCGTAGTGAGCTGGAGTTCATGCGCCCCGGGGTGCTGCTGGAGGACTTACCGACACGTCTGGCCGGCCTGCAACAGACCTGCCGGGAATTGGGTGAGGCGGTGGCGCTGCAGTACTTCCACGCCGCGCCGTGGGTGGCGTGGAGTGATGCCGGTGGTCGCCACGATGTGGATCCCATTGAAGAAGGCGAGATCTGACGATGAGCCGCTTGCGCGAAGAGGAGAAGTAGATGTGGCGCCTGCGAGTCGTTCACGCGACCGGTTACGCCTACAAGACGCCGGTGACCGCCTCCTACAACGAGGCGCGGTTGACGCCGCGTAGTGACGGTCGTCAGAACGTCATTCTCAATCGCGTGGAGACGGTTCCGGCCACCCGCTCGTATCGGTATGTCGACTACTGGGGTACTGCTGTCACGACGTTCGACCTGCACGCACCGCATACCGAGCTGGAGGTGACGGGTCTGTCGGTGGTGGAGACCGATGTCGCAGAAAGGCCAGAGGAATCCGTGGTGTGGGACGACATCCACGCCACCGCCGTCATCGACCGATTCGACGAGTACCTGTCGCCCAGTGCGTACGTCCCACACAGCAAGAAGGTGCAGTCGGTGGGCAAGAGGATCGCCAGGGAGGCCACTCCCGTCGAGGCCATTGTGGCGGCATCGAAATGGGTGCACGCGGAGCTCGACTACGTGCCCGGAACCACCGGCGTGCACTCGTCGGCGCTGGATGCGCTGCGCGAAAAAAAGGGAGTGTGCCAGGACTACGCGCATCTGACCTTGGTTCTACTGCGCAGTATGGGGATCCCGGCGCGCTATGTGTCGGGCTATCTGCATCCCAAGGGCGACGCCGCGGTGGGCGAGACGGTGGATGGACAGAGTCACGCGTGGATCCAGGGGTGGGCCGGAGGTTGGTGGGATTACGACCCCACCAACGACAGCGAGATCAACGAGCAATACATCACCATTGGCGTCGGCCGGGACTACTCGGACGTCAGCCCTCTTAAGGGCATCTACTCGGGGGGCGGCTCGACCGATCTGGACGTCGTGGTCGAAGTCACACGACTCGCCTAAACACCGCAGAAAAAGCCGGTTATTGCACAGGTGTCTGGCAAGAAGAGTAATAATGCGTAGACCATGGTGACCAAACAAGCTACCGGGCTATACGGCGGACGAACGGCAGACGAGCGCCGCGCGGAGCGGCGGAGACGCCTCCTTGAGGCGGGGCTCGAGGTTATGGCCAGCTCAGGCTGGGCAGCGACAACGGTTCGGGAGATCTGCAAGACCGCCGGACTGAACACGCGTTACTTCTACGAGTGCTTCGACGGCCTCGACGAGCTGCTCGTCGCGGTCTTCGACTGGATCATCGAAGACAGCATCGCCACGGCAGGTTCGGCGATGGCCGCTGCCGACAAGGACTCACGCTCGCAGGTGCATGCCGGCGTCGTGGGTGCGGTCACCGCACTGACCGCCGACCCCCGTCGCGCCCGTGTGATCGCCACCGAGGCGATGGGAAGCCAGCGACTCACTCGTCGTCGCATGCGGTTGACGCACTACATGGCGTTGATGCTCGGTGCTGCTCGCGCCGAGTTCGACCCGGATGCCGATCCGAACTACACCGCGGTGCAGGCCGAAGCCCTGGCCGCGGGTGTCGCCGGCACCGTATTGGCATGGCTCGACGGACGGCTGCGTCTGGAGCGTGAGGAACTGGCCGAGTACACCGCTCAGTTCATCGATCAGGCCATGTTCACGCCGTCGCCGGTGCGTAACTCCGTAGAACTGCGCAACTCCGTAGAACACTGAGGCTGCGCTGATCGATGGGATCAGCTCCAGGAGAACCGCGCGCGCAGATGCCTCGCGACGATGTTGAATAACTCCACGTCCAGAATGGCGCCCTCGCGCCGAATTCCTTCTTCGGGAACATCGAGCACTCGATCGAGGCGCACCCAGCTGGGGCGTCCGTCGTAATCCCAGCTTCCGCTGCCGAGCGCCACCCAATCCAGATCGCTCTCGTGGCGCTGCTGGCTCGACAGCATCAGGCCCAGCAGGACCGTCCCGTCCCGTCCCACGACGAGCACCGGGCGGTCCTTTCCCTGTGAGGGGTCATCCTCGTAGACCACCCAGGTCCACACGATCTCGCCGGGATCAGCGCGACCGTCGAGGTCGGGTGTGTATTCGATGCGTCGGGCGCGATGGGCCGTGGGCACACTGCGGTTGGTCACGGGACGGCCCGGAATGGCGGTCTGCTGCTCGGTCTCCACGACACCGATAGCCTCGAGCCCGCGCTGAAGTCCACGCTGGACGAATTCGGACCCCTGTAGTTGCCGCAGCACCTTCGGGCCTTCGCGGAACACGATGGTTTCCGCGATCTTCCCGAGCCTCCGCCCGAGCGTCTGCCACTGTGACGCCATCCAGCGAGCATACTGACCGGTAGCCCTCGGCGACGTGTGTGTCAGGAGCACGTCTGTCGGCATGGGAGCATGGTGCGGTGCCAAGTTTTGCCGACACGACGTTCACGGACCCGGCGCGTATCCGTAACTTCTGCATCATCGCCCACATCGACCACGGGAAGTCGACGCTGGCCGACCGGATGCTGCAGCTGACCGGTGTGGTCGACGCGCGGTCCATGCGCGCCCAGTACCTGGACCGGATGGATATCGAACGCGAGCGCGGCATCACCATCAAGGCACAGAACGTGCGGCTGCCCTGGAAAATCAGCACGGCTGCCGATTCCGCCGAGTACGTACTGCATCTCATCGACACCCCCGGGCACGTCGACTTCACCTACGAGGTGTCGCGCGCGCTGGAGGCCTGTGAAGGCGCCGTGCTGCTGGTCGACGCCGCGCAGGGCATCGAGGCGCAGACGCTGGCCAACCTGTACCTGGCGCTCGACAAAGACCTGACGATCATTCCGGTGCTCAACAAGATCGATTTGCCCGCCGCAGATCCCGACCGCTACGCGCAAGAGATCGCGCACATCATCGGCTGTGAACCCTCCGATGTGCTTCGGGTGTCCGGCAAGACCGGTGAGGGCGTCGAAGCACTGCTCAACGAGGTGGTGCGGCTGATTCCTGCGCCGCAAGGTGATCCGGATGCCCCGGCGCGCGCGATGATCTTCGACTCGGTGTACGACATCTACCGCGGCGTCGTCACCTACGTCCGCGTCGTCGACGGCAGGATCACGCCGCGCGAGAAGATCGCGATGATGTCGACGGGTGCCACCCACGAACTGCTGGAGGTGGGCATCGTCTCGCCCGACCCCAAACCCTCTGTGGGCCTTGGAGTCGGTGAGGTGGGCTACCTGATCACCGGCGTGAAGGATGTACGTCAGTCGAAGGTCGGTGACACCGTCACCTCCGCGCGCAAGGGCGCGACCGAACCGCTCACCGGCTATCGCGAACCCAGGCCGATGGTGTATTCCGGGCTGTACCCGGTCGACGGATCCGACTACCCGAATCTTCGTGAGGCGCTGGACAAGCTGCAGCTCAACGATGCCGCGCTCACCTACGAGCCGGAAACCTCGGTGGCGCTGGGCTTCGGATTCCGTTGTGGCTTCCTGGGATTGCTGCACATGGAGATCACCCGTGAGCGGCTGGAACGCGAATTCAACCTCGACCTCATCTCGACAGCACCGAACGTGGTGTACCGGGTGGTCAAGGAAGACGGCACTGAAATGGTGGTGACCAATCCGTCCATCTGGCCCGAGGGCAAGATCCGGGCGGTGTTCGAGCCCGTGGTGAAAACCACCGTCATCGCGCCGAGCGAGTTCATCGGTTCGATCATGGAGCTGTGCCAGTCGCGGCGCGGCGAACTCGGCGGTATGGACTACCTGTCGCCGGAGCGTGTCGAGCTGCGTTACACAATGCCGTTGGGCGAGATCATCTTTGACTTCTTCGACTCGCTGAAGTCACGCACCCGTGGCTATGCCAGCCTGGACTACGAAGAGGCCGGCGAGCAGGAGGCCGACCTGGTGAAGGTCGACATCCTGCTCCAGGGTGAGGCGGTTGATGCGTTCAGTGCCATCGTGCACAAGGACGGCGCGTCGGCGTATGGCAACAAGATGACCGTCAAGCTCAAGGAGCTCATCCCGCGCCAGCAGTTCGAGGTGCCGGTGCAGGCTGCCGTCGGCTCCAGAATCATTGCGCGCGAGAACATTCGGGCTATCCGAAAGGACGTGCTGTCCAAGTGCTACGGCGGCGACATCACCCGTAAGCGCAAGCTGCTGGAGAAGCAGAAGGAGGGCAAGAAGCGCATGAAGACCATCGGACGGGTCGAGGTGCCGCAGGAAGCCTTTGTGGCGGCGTTGTCCACCGATTCCGCGGCGGACAAGCCCAAGAAGTAGCGCGCAGCGGGACCGTGCCGCTGTCCTGGGCAACGGTGCGGACCCCGTCAAGGAGCTGTTCGACGACCGGTAGTTCGGTCGAGCGTGCGGATAGTGTTGAAATATCGCCGAGTTCCGACCGAATCCGCACGCTCGGCTTCAGCGCTGGCATTCCTGACTCGGCATCCCGACGATAGCCCCGCCCTGCGGCCAGCCGGCGGGCGAATCCTCCCACGGCTCCTGACGTCCATAGGGCGTCAGGTCCAGGAACGGATACCCGACCGCGGAATGGTCCAGCCCGCGCGCGAAGGCGGAATAGGTATGAAAAACCTCATCTCCGCGGCGCAGAAAGACGCTGGCGCCGGGCCAGTCGCCGCGCAGGTCCTCGTCGCGCAATCCGTCGGCTCGCAACTCATCAAGCGACTTGTAGTTGTACTCGACCGGCGCGCGTGACGGGTCGAGCGTGACGTGGAAGTCATAGCTGAAATCGCCGTCGGCGGTGGAGTACCACGGGAACGTCCAGCCATGCTCGTCGCGATAACGCGCGATGCTTGCGTACGGTGCACGGGATACGCAGGCGAAGGTGACGCCCTTGTCGGTCAACAAGGTGCGGTCCCGCTCGGTGAACGTCATGTCGGCGGCCCCGGTGCAGCTGGGGCAGCCACGGTCGATCTCGTCGAGCCACATGAAGTGGTGGATGTACAGCGTGTGTCGTCCCTCGAACATGTCCAGCAGTCGCACCTGTCCGTCGGGGCCCTCGAACACGTAATCCTTCTCGACCTTCACCATGGGAAGCCGTCGACGTTCGGCGTTGACGGCATCGCGGAGATGCGTGGCCTCGCGCTCGCGGGCCAGCAATTGCTTGCGGGCCGTCAGCCATTCCTCGCGGGTGACGGCGGTGGGATAGGCGGGTGAGCTAGTCATATCCATACCGACCCACCCCGGCCGGAAAACTCATCGCGTCGATACGCTGAGGTACATGAGTAGCGTGCTTGCCGGGCTTCGTCTTCCCATTGTCGGTGCCCCGATGGCGGGCGGTATCACCGTCCCGGCGTTGGCGCGCGGCGTGAGTGCGGCAGGCGGTTTCGGCCTGCTGCCCGCGGGGTACCGCACCATCGCGCAGTTGGATCAGGACCGCGCGGCGATGGGCGATCTGCCCTTCGGCTTCAACGTCTTCTTCCCCACGCCCGATCAGGGTGCCGACCTGCGGGAGTATCTCGACAAGCTGAAGGTCTGGGCCGACAAATTCGAGGTTGTTCCCGGCGACCCGGTCTGGCATGACGATGCGTATGCCGACAAGATCGAGTATCTGGTGACCCACCCTGTCCCGGTGGTGTCGTTCACCTTTGGTGTGCCGTCCGTCCGGGATGCGCACAGGCTTCGCGACGCCGGATCCGAGGTGTGGATCACGGTCACCAGTGCCGCCGAGGCCACGATCGCCGAGGGGGTCGGCGCCGACGCGCTGGTGGTGCAGGGCCCGGAGGCCGGCGGTCACCGCAGCAGTTTCGACGCCGGGGCTCCCGAGGAGCCGCTGGTGGACCTGATCGCGAACGTGCGGGCGGTTACCGCGTTACCGCTGGTTGCCGCGGGCGGAATCATGGACGGCGCCGACATCGCCCAGGTGCTTGCCGCCGGAGCCTCGGCCGCGCAGCTGGGCACCGCGCTGGTGGTGACCGACGAGTCGGGAGCCAAGCAGGTCTATAAGGACGCTCTGCTGCAACCGGCCGAGACGGTGGTGACGCGGGTCTTCTCGGGCCGCCCGGCGCGGAGCATTTCCAACGCATTCCAGCGGGATATGGAATCGGTTGCCCCGGTGAGTTTCCCGGCGCTGAACTCGGCGACCAAGGAGCTTCGGGCGAGTGGGGACCCGGATGTGATGTCGTTGTGGGCGGGTACCGAACATCACCGTGCGCGGGCCCTGCCGGTGGCGGAATTGATGTCCGTGTTGGCTGCCGAGCTGGGCTCGGCTGGCGGTGAGGTGACGACATGAAGCCGACTGCTCTCATCTGGACCATGGTCATCGCCGCATGCGTGTTGATCGGCCTCGACCTGGTCATCTATTTGGCGGGGCCGCGCAGTGGAGGCTCCACCGGTGTCCTTGTGGCCCTTTTGGTATTCAATCTGCTGTTGTTCGGCGGTCTCGGTATCTATCTGCGCCGCCGACGCTAAATAACCTGTGCGTTCCCGGGTCGCACCTACGATGGTCCGATGGTCTCGTCTCTTGATCCCGAGCTGTCGCTAGAAGGACTGATGTCCGCTCAGTCTCCCGTCCAGCGCCGCGGTCCCTTCCCGCCGATCGCCGACTACGCGTTCCTCTCGGACTGGGAGAACACCTGCTTGATCGCCGCCAACGGATCAGTGGAGTGGATGTGCGTCCCGCGGCCGGACTCGCCGAGCATCTTCGGGGCCATTCTCGACCGCGGAGCCGGCCACTTCCGGATCGGGCCGTACGGACACAACGTTCCGGCCGCGCGCCGTTACCTGCCAGGCAGCCTGATGGTGGAAACCACCTGGCAGACCAAGACGGGGTGGCTCACCGTCCGCGATGCGCTGGTGCTGGGGCCGTGGCATGACGTCGATTCGCGCTCCAAGACACACAAGCGCACGCCGACCGACTGGGATGCCGAACACATCCTGCTGCGCACCGTGCGCTGCGTCAGCGGCACCGTCGAAGTGATCATGAACTGTGAGCCCGCCTTCGACTATCACCGCGAGGGGCTCACCTGGGAGTACTCCGGCGATGGATATGGTGAGGCGATAGCCCGGGCGGCCAAGAATCCCGAGACCAATCCGACGCTCAAGCTCACCACGAATCTTCGGCTCGGATTGGAGGGTCGCGAGGCTCGGGCCCGCACCCGACTGACTGAGGGTGACAGCGTCTTCGTCGCGCTCAGCTGGTCCAAACATCCTGTTCCGCAGACTTATGCGGAGGCCGCCGACAAGATGTGGAAGACCGCCGAGGCCTGGCGGCAATGGATCAACATCGGCGAATTCCCCGATCATCCGTGGCGTTCGTACCTACAGAGCAGTGCGCTGGTCCTCAAGGGGCTGGCGTACTCACCGACCGGGGCGCTGCTCGCGGCATCGACCACCTCACTACCGGAAACCCCTGGGGGAGTGCGTAACTGGGATTATCGCTATTCCTGGGTGCGTGACTCGACATTTGCGCTGTGGGGCCTGTACACGCTCGGGCTGGACCGCGAGGCCGACGACTTCTTCGCCTTCATCGCCGATGCGTCCGGTGCGAACAACGGGGAGAGACATCCGCTGCAGGTGATGTACGGCGTGGGTGGAGAACGCACGCTGACGGAGGGCGAGCTGCCGCACCTGTCCGGGTACGACGGGGCCCGGCCGGTGCGGATAGGTAACGGTGCGTTCGATCAGGTTCAGCACGACATCTGGGGCACCATGCTCGATTCGGTGTACGTGCACGCGAAGTCGCGCGAACAGATTCCGGCGACACTGTGGCCGATTCTGAAGAATCAGGCAGAGGAGGCTGCGCGGCACTGGCGCGAACCCGACCGTGGCATCTGGGAGGTCCGGGGTGAGCCGCAGCATTTCACCTCGTCCAAGATCATGTGCTGGGTCGCGATGGATCGTGGCGCCAAACTCGCTGAGCTGCACGGTGAGAAGAGCTATGCCCAGCAGTGGCGCGGTATCGCCGACGAGATCAAAGACGACATTCTCGAACATGGCGTCGACGAACGCGGCGTGCTGGTACAGCGTTACGGTTCAACGGCTTTGGATGCCTCGCTGCTGCTGGCGGTGCTCAACCGATTCCTGCCGCCCGACGACCCGCGGATTCGTGCGACGGTGTTGGCGATCGCCGACGAGCTGACCAATGACGGTCTGGTGCTGCGCTATCGGGTGGAGGAGACCGACGACGGGCTCTCGGGTGAGGAAGGTACCTTCACCATCTGCTCGTTCTGGTTGGTCTCGGCATTGGTGGAGATCGGCGAGGTGCGCCGGGCGCGGCACCTGTGCGAGCGATTGCTGTCCTTCGCCAGCCCGCTGCAGCTCTATGCCGAGGAAATCGACCCGCGCACCGGTCGGCATCTGGGCAACTTCCCGCAGGCCTTCACCCATCTGGCATTGATCAACGCGGTCGTGCACGTCATTCGGGCCGAGGAGGAGGCGGACGTCAGCGGCACCTTCCAGCCGGCGAACGCACCCACATGAGGGTCCGGGGCGGCACCGCCGTGGTCGCGGTGGTGACGTGTGTGGTCGCAGCTGGTTGCGGCCGCGCCACCGATCACGCTGAGCCGACGTCTATCGCGACGGAGTCCTCGTCGGGGACAACGTCGTCGCGCTCCGCGGTGAATCCCGCCCCGGCATTTGGGTATACACCCGTATCGGAGACGGTCAAGGGTGCCGAAGGGATGGTCACCTATGACGTCCAGGTGCCGCAGCTGTCCGGTGGAGTATCTGCCGTTCGTGATCGATTCAACGAAGGCACGCGCACCGCGCTGCGGGAATTGATCGACGCATTACCGGGTCCTGGCAACAGCCAGCCGGTGTCGATCGGTGACGGCGATCTCGGGCCTGGCCTGGACGCCACCGGCGTCGCCATGATCGGACCGCACGTGGTCGCGGGTATCCAGGTGTATCTCTGGTACGCCGGCGGCGCGCACCCGAACCAGTCGGTGTCGACAACTGTGATCAATAGCGATACCGCCCAACCCGTCACCTATGACGACCTGTTCCCCAACCAGTACGCGGCCCTCGAACGGCTGAGGCAGGTGTTACCCGGTCTCGATCCGACCGGACGGGTGCGCCAGGAGACCGTCAACGGACGACTTGAGCAGTGGGTGCCGGCGCCGACGGGATTGCGGTTCTATGTGCCTGTCTCGCATGCCGCCGGTGATTTTGTTCCGATTACGGTGCCGTGGGAAAGGATTCGTGACCTGGTGGCACCTGAGATTCTGCCGGTGTTGAGTCAATAGTTGGGGGCTGTGCTGATGAAGTCACATCTTGTGGTGATGATGGTGTTGATGGGTGGTGTTGTCGCCGGTTGCCTCAAACCACCGGAAGACCCTACACAGACTTCTACAGTCCCGCCGTCGACCAGCACAACACCATCCAAACCGGCTGTGTCCCTTACCCCGGCGCAAACGCCGCCGACCGCGAAGCCGGCCTTTGGCTTCAACCCAACGCTGGAGCAGGAGGCCGGAAAGCAGGGAAAGGTCGACTACAACGTCAAACTTCCTCACGTCACTGGCGATAAGGTCGGCGCTCGGGACAGGTTCAACGAAGGCATGCGCGCGGCGCTCAACGACGTGCTGCGGATCCTGGACGATCCGAAGAATACGAGGCCCGCGACAGTAGGCGATGGACAACTGCAGCCACGGGAATCGAGTCGGGTCTCCTTTATTGGGCCGCATGTGTTGTCGGGAGCCGCCGTGTTCCTCGCGAACAGCGGTGGCCCCTATCCCAGCAACACGGTGGCGACCATCACCATCAATACCGATACGGCTCAGCCGATCATGTTCGGTGACGTCTTCGAGGATCAGGGTGCGGCTCGGGAGCAGTTACGCACGCTGGCTCAGGAGCTGGGGCCACCTGATCGCATCAAGGCCGCCGGGGACATGAACTCTGAGCAGTTCCTGCACTGGCTACCCGTGCCTAGCGGGCTGACCTTCTACATCTCCGTTCCGCACGTCGCGGGTGGCTATGTGCCGGTTACCGTGCCCTGGGAGCGGATTCGCGATCTGGTGGCGCCTGGGATGCAGCAGGTGCTCAGCCAGTAGGAAAGCGGCGTGCGAAATCGGGTGCATGCTCGGGCAGCGGTCCGATCGCCACACCATAGGCCGGAATCGCTTGCAACCATGGGTACTTGGTGGCAATCGACAAGACTGACGCGATCTTGGTGCTCGGGGTGATGGTGGTGGTCGAGTCCACCGCCGAGAACACCCTTCGGTGCACGGCCCGCTGCACCCGCTGGATCAGGGCGGTCGGTCCCCATCGGCGCACCTGTACCTTGCGAAGGTCGGCGGTGGTGAGCGTTGCCCGACGCAACGGCTCGGCGAGGATGCGTGCGGTGGCCACGGCATCGGCGATGGCGAGGTTGATGCCGACGCCGCCGACCGGAGACATGGCGTGCGCGGCATCGCCGATGAACAGCAGCCCCTCCCGGTACCACTTGCGGAGCCTATTGAGCTGCACATCAAGCAGTTTCACGTCATCCCAGCTGGTGATGGCATCGGTGCGGTCGGCCAGCCAGGGCACCATTTCGGCGATCCGGTCCCGGAGCACTTGCACATCGCCGCTGCGCATCTGTGAGTCGGTGCCCTTGCCGATGAGATATCCGCACTGAAAGTAGTCGCCGCGATCGAGCATCACCATGAATCGGTTGGTGCCGACCCGTGCGCGCGGCCCCTGTGGATCATCGGGATGCTTGGGCAGGCGGAACCACCAGACATCGATCGGAACACCGAACTGCCGTGGCCGCATTCCGGCTGCGGCACGAAGTATCGAGCCACGGCCATCGCAGGCAACGGTGAGATCCGCTTTGAGCTGGCCGGTTTCTCCCGCGGCGGTGCGATATTCGACACCGGTGATGCGATCACCGGCTCGTAAGAGCCCGGTGACCTCCGTGCTGCGCAGCAGCCGGAAGGTGGGTTCGAGCTCCGCGGCACTGGCCAGCATTTCCAGGAAGTCCCATTGGGGTGCCATCGCGATGTGCTTGTGCGGTCCGGGAAGCCGATTGAGATCGCCCAGCCGATACGTCTGCTCGCCCAGGTCCACGGTTACCTGCTGAACCAGGTTGTGCGGTATGGCCGCGAACTTCGCGCCGAGCCCCAATTCGTCGAGCAGATTCAGCGTGCTGGCATGCACGGTATCCCCGCGAAAGTCCCGCAGAAAATCGGGATGCTTCTCCAGCACCGTGACGTTGACGCCGGCGCGTGCGAGCAGCAGTGCCAACATCATCCCGGCGGGCCCCCCGCCGGCGACCGCACACGTAGTGCTCTGCGACAGTTCAGTTTTGGTCACGAGTCCTCCTCCACGCCACGATCAAGACCCCGGCCAATGCGAACACGGGGATCAACGAGAGCGTCCAACTCAACGCCAGCGGCGGCCCTGGCTGGGACAGCACCTCCAGGTTGAGTGTGCCCCTCCCGGGGCCCTGAGGGCCGGTGATGTCGAAGATGAACTGGTAATGCCCCTCTTCCTGCAGCGCCCGGATGTCCAAGCCCCAGACCTCGCGCTTACGTGGGTGGCGGGCCAGCGGTTCGGCGCGCCCTTGCCGCCCGTCGGGTGGGACGACGGTCAGGGTGCCCGTTTTCCCGGTGATCCCCTCGGCGGGAATGAATGTGAAATCCAGTGATTGCATGGCGCGCAGCGGCCATGTCGAGAACCCGACAGTCAGCGGATACGGACCCGCCGTCACCTGTTCGGTGTGTACCACGTTCACCGGCGCGTAGGCCTGGGCGGGGGCACTGAGCCCGAGGGATAGGCCGATGATGGCTAAGAATGACAACAGGATTCGGGTATGTCTCACGCGACGGCCTCTGTCGTGCCGACATTGTTTCCGGGTACCCGCAACATCAGTGCGATGCGTTGCGCCAGGAATCCGGCGAACGCGCCGAGTGCCAACCCCGCCAGGCCGACGGTGACGTAGCTGCTCACGGTTTCGGTTCCCTGCCGATATAGCATCGCGCCCTGCAGCAGATATCCCATGCCCGCCGCCGAACCCAGAATCGTACCGATGGCGGTCATCGGCCACCGCTGCCATGCGCGGTCACCTGCCAGATGCAGCAGTCCTGCGGCGAGCGCGGCGAAGATCGCGAGAAATATCGGCATCATTCCGGGGATCGTGGGTGGTCCGCCCCAGAGGTCATCACGCAGCGGCAATCCCACCGCTGCGGCGTATTCGTGTGCGGCCCACGGTGAGAACCACCAGAAGATGGACTGAATGGCGCCCATGATCGCCGCGACGCCGAGCGGGGCCAATGTCGATCGCAAGACGCCCGCGATGACCAGCAGTACGAGCGGAACGACGAACGCCGAGCCCAGAGATATCGGGTTGAAGTCGAACTTGAAGAGGAACAGCGCGGTGAACGGGATGGCCGTCATCGCTGCCACCAGCGACGCCTGGGCCATCAAACCCACCGCACCCCAGCGGAATCGGCGTGCAGCCGCGAAGGTGACGACACTGCCGAGGTCGGTGACGGTTCCGGATACGAACAATGCGAAATGCGGGGGAGAGGCCAGAACGGCATCGAATCCGTAGACCGTGTGCCACCACAGATCCAACAGTCCGTACATGAGAAACGACGCGGCGCCGCAGCCGGAGAGTAGGAAGCCCAGGGGAGCGGTGAATCTGCCACCGAACACGCGGATCGGCACACCACCTACCCAGCTCGGTACCTCTTCGCTCGCGCGCTGGGCGGCGGTGATCATCAAAACCATGACGAGGCTGGTGATTCCACCGATCGCACTGCCCGAGTACAGGAAAAGATGCGGGAGTGTGAAGAACGTATCGGGGCCCACATCGTCATGCCATTCCACGTCCCAGGTGGTTCCCACCGCACCCACCACGCTGCCCAGTAGCACTCCGTACGCCCCTAGCGGCGCGTACTTCTCGATGGTGGCGCGGGTAATTCGCGGCACCTGCTGGGCACCGGCGGGCGCCGTGCTTGTCTCGGGACTCATCTCAACCTCCACTCACCCATAGTGGCATTGTCGTGCGCTCATCGGGATCACCCGACGGCGGCGTGACGGTCACGACGATGTCCCAGGGCCCGGCCATGGACAGCATCACCTGGTCGAACTTCGTGCGGCAGGACACCACCTCGCGCAACGGTGGCATGGCGTGGCCCATCAGGGGCATCACCAATTCGACTGACACCGATTCGGATTCAGGGAGATTGTCGTCTTCCCTGTTGACGATGGCGAGCTCCAGCGCGGTCATCCCGACACGGGGACTATCGATGGTCACCGTGATGGCGTAGTGCTCGGTACCGGAGTACAGGGTGACGGCCTCGGGCGCGCTGGGCCAGGCAATCCATGCCAATCCGAACACGGCGGCAAGTATTACCGCGAGCCCCGCCCACACCTGGCGTGTCATGAGATGTCCAGTCGTACCGGGATTGTCAGCACCCGATAGTCACGCTGTGCCTGAATCCAGGCGAGGTATCGGCCCGGCTTGGGGAACGTGAAGGTGAACGGCACATCTGGCCCGAAGGCGGCCACCGTCTCGTCGGGTGGACTGTCACCGTTGAGGGGTGGGACACCGACCATGGGTGGCATCGGCTCATCTTGTGTCGGCGCATGGCCAGCGCTGTGATCCATGCCTGTCATACCGGGCATATTGGTTCCCCCGTGACCGCCCATGGAATGAGCATGGGCCCAGACCGCTGAATCCTGTACGGCGGTACCGAGATCGCCCGCAGGGGTGTCACGGGGAATCGGGCCGGCGATCACCAGATGACCGAGCATGCCCAGCCACGGTTGCAGGACCGGGTCCGCCCCGACGGTGGCGGAGAGCGTTGTCGGCCGCCCCGCGCGTAGGCCGGTGGCGCTCACCTGCACGTGTAGCCCGTCGATCATGCGCATCCCGGGTCCGTCGAACGGCGCCGGCGTGGCAGGCCCCCCGCCACGCGATGTGAGTCCACCCGGCAGGCGCACCGTCTGCACGCCGCCGCCACGCCGCACGAACTCGGCCGAGACCGCATACCGGCCCGCGACCACAGGTGAGAGCGGTACCGAGTAACGGCCCGGTGCAACCCTGATCGGATGCAGATGGGATAGCCGCCCGTCCGGGGCCACCACCAGGAGGTGGATCAACGCGCTGTCATGGATGACCAGGTCGTCGGCGGGCAGCCCGGTCGCCGTGTCGACGAGTGAGAAGTAGAGGTCGGTGGCGCGCCCCGAATCCAACTCGGACTGTTCGGTGATGAACGTGGCCGAAGGCCGGGAGTAGTCGGTGACCGCGGGACGGTCCAGCCGGTACGGATTGGCGGTGTTGTCGACGGTCGGGTCTCGTTGCACGCCGGGCTCGGGTGGTGGCGGGGCCGAGGCGGACAGCACCGCGCCGGTGATGGCGACCGCGAGGGCCGTGACCGTGGCGGTCACCGGCACGGCGATCCACACCCCACGACGGACCCGCGTCGCCACCACGAGTGAGACGAGCAGGAGCAGGCCCGTGGCGGCCAGCCCGAGATAGGCCACTCGTTCCGATGGTGACATCGCCTGACCGACGAGGACCAGCGGGATCCGGGCGGTGTGCACACCGTCGCTGATCGTCAGGTCGTTCGGCCCGGTGCGGTCGACATCGAGAGTCGCACCGTACGGACCGGGTTTCTCACCGAGGACCACCATCGCCGTCGATATGGGAACGCCCGGAGCCGGTTGATGGTCATCGGTGCTGGCGCCGGTGGGCACGATTTGCACCCGGAGCGGGCCGGACGGGGTGCCGTGGTGAGCGATCACGTCGACACGCAGCGGACCGGGAATGCTGGTCACCCGGCGGGCCACCACAGTGAGCTCGCGCTCGCCCAGGCTCAGCGCGACCTGCACATCGGCGCCCGCGGCGGCTGAATCCGCCGCCGCGACGGGGGCTCCGCTCAATAGTGCGGAGAGTGCGAGCACCAGGAACAGGCACGTCGCGCGCAAGTGGCTCATCGGTATCCAGTCTGCCCTGCGCCGGAGAGGCCGCGGGATGGTCCGCCTAAACTGGCCCGCGTGAACAGCGACAGCGTGATCGGCCTCCTGAGTTGGTGGGATGGCGTGGAGCTGTGGCTCAGCGGACGCGGGTTCATCCTTCAAACGATCATCGTGATGCCGGTGGTGTTGGGGTTGGCGTACGCGATGGCCGTGGCCGGTGACAAGATCTTGTTTGTGCTGCTCAGCATGGTGAATCGGCTCGGGCGGTGCTACCAGGCGGCGCGCCGACCCTCCATGGAAAATCGGGTAGCCGCGGCCACCCCGGTGGACCTCTCATGAGCGGTTTGCCGCAGTCGCGCGTCACGTTGGCGCTGGTTGCGTTGGCCATTCTGGTGATAGTCGCCTGGCTGTTGAGTCGGTAGTTACTGTCTGTTGATGTAATAGTGCTTCTACCTGCCGCTTCGGCCGTAAAGACCGCATCAAAGAGCTCTGCTACGCTTCCGCTCATGCATTCCACCGCCCCGGTTAACCGCGTGCGCCACATCTTGGCGCTCATTGCGGTCGGTACATGCGCGGTTGCAGACGTTCACTGTTGTCGCTAGACCCATCCCGTCCGCGGTTTGGTGTCGGTAGCGGCTAGTTCGAAGCCCACTGGCTGTTTCGCTACCTTTCTGTCGTTACGGGATTCCATGAGATATCCGTCCCAGGTAATCGTCATCCCACGAAAGGCATCGCATGCTCGACTCCAGGATCAATATCGCGAAGACGGTCGGCGCCCGCCGGTGGCGCCACATCGGAGTTCTTGCCACGGCGGCAACACTTCTCGCCGCCTGCGGTGGGGGATCCAGTGATGTCGCCGGCGGCGAGTCACATTCGGATGCCGACACCACCTTGACGCTCGTTGCGTACGCCGTGCCGGAGCCTGGCTGGAAGAAGATCATCCCGGCATTCGCGAACACCGCCGAGGGCAAGGGTGTCGCGGTCACTACCTCTTATGGTGCTTCCGGCGATCAGTCCCGCGCCGTCGTCGACGGCAAGCCGGCCGACATCGTCAACTTCTCGGTGGAGCCCGATGTGAGCCGTTTGGTCAAGGCGGGCAAGGTTTCCGAAGATTGGAATGCCGATGCCACCAAGGGCGTGCCGTTCGGTTCGGTGGTCTCGCTTGTCGTGCGTAAGGGCAACCCGAAGAACATCAAGGACTGGGATGACCTGCTGCAGCCCGGAGTCACGGTCATCACCCCCAGCCCGTTGAGCTCGGGTTCGGCCAAGTGGAACCTGTTGGCGCCGTACGCGGCCAAGAGTAACGGCGGCCGCGATGACCAGGCGGGTATCGACTTCGTCAGCAAGCTCGTCGGCGAGCACATCAAGCAGCGCCCCGGTTCCGGACGCGAGGCCACTGATGTGTTCCTGCAGGGCAGCGGCGACGTGTTGATCAGCTACGAGAACGAGGCGATCAATGTCGAACGTCAAGGCAAGGACGTCGAGCACGTCAATCCGCCGCAGACGTTCAAGATCGAGAACCCGGTTGCGGTCGTCAAGGGCAGCGCGCACCTGGACAAGGTGAACGCCCTGAAGAACTTCCTGTACACCCCGGAGGCACAGAAGCTCTGGGCCGAGGCCGGTTTCCGACCCGTCGATCCGGCTGTTACGGCAGAATTCGCCAAGGACTTCCCGACGCCCGAGAAGCTGTGGACCATTGCCGAACTGGGCGGCTGGAAGACCGTTGACCCAGCGTTGTTCGACAAGGAAAACGGCAGCATCACCAAGATCTACAAGAAGGCCACCGGATGACAGCGTCTACGGAACAGTCGACGGAACCGGCTTCCGAGCCGAAATCGACAGCCCGGCCCGACCGTGAGGTCGGTGCCGGGCAGTCGGGGGGACTCTTGAGGCGCCGGTACGGCAGCACCTCGCTGCGGGTCGGTGCGGCGTCGATCTGGCTCAGCATCATCGTGCTGCTGCCGCTGGCCGCGATCATCTGGCAGTCGGCCGGTGGCGGGTGGACGGCGTTTTGGAACGCCATCACCTCTAATGCCGCGGTGAGCTCGTTCCGGGTGACCCTGGGAGTCTCGTTCGGGGTCGCCGTCATCAACCTGTTCTTCGGGCTGTTGGTGGCCTGGGTGCTGACCCGCGACGACTTCCCCGGAAAGCGGTTGGTCGATGCCGTCATCGACCTGCCGTTCGCGTTGCCGACGATTGTGGCGAGTCTGGTGATGCTCGCGCTGTACGGCCCGGGCAGCCCGGTGGGCATCCACATCCAACACACCAGTTGGGGTATCGGGATAGCCCTGCTGTTCGTCACCCTGCCGTTCGTGGTGCGATCCGTGCAGCCTGTCCTGCTGGAACTCGACCAGTCCGTCGAGGAGGCCGCAGCCTCGCTGGGAGCCGACAACTGGACGATCTTCCGGGCGGTGATTCTCCCCGCGCTGCTTCCGTCACTGTTATCGGGTGCGGGTCTGGCCTTTTCGCGTGCGATTGGTGAATACGGTTCGGTGGTGCTGATCGGTGGTGCGGTGCCCGGTGAGACGGAAGTCTCTTCGCAGTGGATCAGGACGCTCATCGAGAACGACGATCGCACCGGCGCTGCGGCGATCTCGATTGTGCTGCTGATTATTTCGTTTGTCGTGTTGTTCGTCTTGCGCACCATCGGGTCGCGCGCGGCCAAGCGAGAGGAGCTGGCGCAGTGACGCCGTCACCGCTCGTCAAGTATGTGGCGCGGTACGTGGCGCTGCTGTACATCGGCATCCTGGTGATCGTTCCCGTGGGCCTCATCCTGTGGCGCACGTTCGAGCCAGGGGTCGGGGCGTTCTTCGAGTCGATCGCCACGCCGGCCGCGGTATCGGCCTTGCAGCTATCGCTGCTGGTGGTGGCGATCGTGGTGCCGCTGAACGTCATCTTCGGCATTCCCACGGCGTTGGTACTGGCGCGGAACAAGTTCCGCGGCAAGGCCGTGCTGCAGGCGATCATCGACCTCCCGTTCGCGGTCTCGCCCGTCGTGGTGGGTGTCGCGCTGATCCTGTTGTGGGGATCGGCGGGCGTGTTCGGGTTCGTCGAGAACGATTTCGGGCTCAAGATCATCTTCGGGTTCCCGGGCATCGTGCTTGCCAGCATCTTCGTCACGATTCCGTTCGTCATCCGCGAGGTCGAGCCAGTGCTGCATGAACTGGGCACCGAGCAGGAAGAGGCTGCCGCAACGCTGGGAGCCACTGCCTGGCAGACGTTCTGGCGTATCACGTTGCCGTCCATCCGCTGGGGGTTGACCTACGGCATCGTGCTCACCATCGCGCGCACACTGGGTGAGTACGGCGCGGTGATCATGGTGTCATCGAACCTGCCCGGGGCATCGCAGACCCTGACCCTGCTCGTGTCCGATCGCCATCAGCGTGGTGCCGAATACGGCGCATACGCCATCTCAGCATTGCTCATGGCTGTCGCGGTGATCGTCCTGGTGGTCCAGGTGGTCATCGATGCGCGGCGAGCAAAAGCCAATAGCGAATAGCAAGGAGCCACAGAATGACTGACGCGATTACCGTTCGGGGCGCGAACAAGCATTACGGCGACTTCGCCGCGCTGGACAACATTGATTTCGAGGTGCCCTCCGGCTCGCTGACCGCACTACTGGGCCCCAGTGGTTCGGGTAAGTCGACGTTGTTGCGGGCCATCGCCGGGCTGGACCAGCCCGATACCGGCACGATCACCATCAACGGGCGTGACGTCACGGGTGTTCCGCCACAGCGGCGCGGAATCGGTTTCGTGTTCCAGCATTACGCCGCCTTCAAGCACCTGACCGTGCGTGAAAACGTCGGATTCGGACTCAAGATTCGTAAGAAGCCGAAGGCCGAGATCAAGGAGAAGGTCGACAATCTGCTGGAAGTGGTGGGGCTGAGCGGTTTTCACGCACGCTATCCCAACCAGCTTTCCGGCGGCCAACGTCAGCGCATGGCGCTGGCCCGGGCGCTCGCCGTCGACCCGGAAGTGCTGCTGCTCGACGAGCCCTTCGGTGCGCTCGATGCCAAGGTGCGTGAGGACCTGCGGGCCTGGCTGCGCCGGCTGCACGAGGAGGTACACGTCACCACGGTGCTGGTGACCCACGACCAGGCCGAGGCTCTCGACGTCGCCGACCGGATCGCGGTGCTCAACAAGGGCCGCATCGAGCAGGTGGGTTCTCCGGACGACCTCTACGATCGCCCGGCGAACAGCTTCGTGATGTCGTTCCTGGGTCCGGTGGCCAAGCTGAACGGAATCCTGGTGCGCCCGCACGATATTCGTGTCGGGCGCAACGCCGATCTCTCCCGTGCTGCCGCAGAGGGCACCGGCGAGACGACCGGGGTGACCAAGGCGACGGTGGGTCGGGTCGTGCACCTCGGTTTCGAGGTGCGGGTGGAGTTGACCAGCGCCGCTACCGGGGAGCAGTTCACTGCGCAGATCACCCGTGGTGACGCGGAGGCGCTCGGGCTGCATGAGGGCGACCAGGTGTACGTGCGCGTCACGCGGGTCCCCGACCTGGGGGACCTGGCGGAGGTCGCGTCCTAGGGCGGTTCTGAAACAGCGTGGATAAACAGATGGCCCCCGGTTCTCCGGGGGCTATATTGTTATCGGACTCTAGTGCTCGTCGTAGTGATCGCCGTGTGGGGCGTGGCGGTGCCCGTCGTGGATGTAGTCCACGTGGTCCTCGTGAGTAACTGCCTCGTGGCCGCAGTCAGGGCCGTGGACGTGGTCGGGATGGTCGTGGGTCTTGTGCTCAGTACTGGTCACGCGTTCAACACTATCGCAGACATGCGCATGTAACAATGTGTTGAGCGGGAAGGGGCGCCCACGGGTGGGGGTCTACTAGTGCGATACCGGGATGGATGCTGAGACCGCGGCTTCGTAGCGTTCGACCACTACCTCGGCGACCAGCCGGTCCGCGCCCAACGGTGCTGCCACCTGGATACCCGCATGGGCGGATTCGGCGCGCACCTGATCCAACAGCAGTCCGGGGGACAGGAACCACGGTGCGACAACGGTTTTCGTGGCACCGCGAGACCGTAGCGCGTCTGCCGCGTCGGCAATGGTGGTCGACTCTCCGGTGGCGAAAACCGTCGTCGAGATGGACCACTGCGCGGCCAGCGCCCGAGTGCGGGCATTGGCCGTGGAGTCCGAGGACCCGACCGCGGTGAGAATCACGCCGGGATTGTCGATGCCGAGTTCGGCCACGCGACGCCGGGCCAGCCGCAACAGGCGGTCATCGGCACCGAGCACACGGGCTTGTGTCACCCGCAATCCCGAGGGCGCCGAGGACAGCACGGTCGGCAGATCGATCTGTGCGTGGTAGGCATCCGACAGCAGCAGCGGAACCGCAACCGCATCATCACTCAGATCACCCAGCACGTCCACGAGATTCGGCTCGGACAACTCAAGGAACGCCAGGCGGACGTCCAACTCCGGCCGGAGCATCCGTACCTGCGCGACCAATCGACGCGCGTTCTCCGGGAACCGTGGGTCACGGCTCCCATGTGCGACGGCGAGAAGCGTTGGACTACGCACGATTCAGTTCGACGGCGCGCAAGACGTCGCCCACCAGCCCCGCCGCCAACGTGTTACCGCTCGAGGGATCGATCAGCAGGAAGCTTCCCGCCGTCCGGTCGTCAACGTATTCATCGACACTGATCGCCTCGGCCAAGCGAACGCAAACCTGCCCGATGTCATTGAGTTCCAACGATTCCGGCGCGGGATCGGCCGACAGGTTCTGCTCGTCGAAGCGCTCCACCAGTTCGCTGACGATCGCCGGAACAGTGCGAGTGCCGTGCTTGAGCAGCAGGCGCGCGCCGGCCTTCAACGGCTTGTCGGCCAGCCAGCACACCGTGCCTTCAATCTCCGAAACCGGATCCGGCACGTCGGTTGATGCGATCAGATCGCCACGCGATGCATCGACGTCGTCGGCCAGGATCAGCGTCACGCTGCGGCCCGCCTCGGCGACCTCAAGTGGCCCATCGGCGGTGTCGATGCCCGCCACCGTGGTGCGCTGTCCGGCGGGGGAGATGACGACCTCGTCGCCCACCCGCACGACACCGGCGGCAACCTGGCCGGCGTAGCCGCGGTAGTCGGGGTATTCGGCGGTGCGGGGCCGGATCACGTACTGGACCGGGAAGCGCAGGCCGACATTGCTTGACTCCTCATGTGCCGGAATCGATTCCAGATGCTCGATGAGGGTTGGCCCGCTGTAGAAACCTGTCCGCTCGCTGCGGGTGGCGATGTTGTCGCCGTGCAGTGCCGATACGGGGATCTCCACCACGCTCTCCGGCTTCCAGCCCAGCGAGGTGGTGAGTTCGTTGAACTCGGCGCTGATCGCCTCGAAGATGCGCGCGCTATCGGCCACCAGGTCGATCTTGTTGACCGCCAACACCAGTCGTGGCACGCCCAGCAGTGCCAACACCGCCGCGTGGCGACGGGTCTGTTCGATGACACCCTTGCGTGCGTCGACGAGAAGGATCACCAGCTGTGCCGTCGAGGCCCCCGACACGGTGTTTCGGGTGTACTGCACATGCCCGGGGGTGTCGGCGAGGATGAACGAACGCTTCGGGGTAGCGAAGTACCGATACGCCACGTCAATGGTGATGCCCTGCTCGCGCTCGGCGCGCAGTCCGTCGACGAGCAGCGAAAGGTCGGGAGCATCGAGCCCGCGTGACTCGGAAGCCTTTGTCACAGCATCGAATTGGTCGATGAGCACCGACTTGGTGTCGTACAGCAGCCGGCCCACCAGGGTGGACTTGCCGTCGTCGACGCTGCCGGCGGTGGCGATACGCAGAAGATCGCTCATGATCGGCTCTGCCTTTGTTTCTTCGTGCAAGCCCTCATCAGAAATAGCCCTCTCGCTTGCGGTCTTCCATCGCTGCCTCGGATACTCGGTCGTCGCCGCGGGTCGCGCCCCGCTCGGTAATCCGCGATGCGGCCACCTCGGCGAGCACCGCCTGGACGTCGGCGGCATCCGAGAGCACGGCGCCCGTGGTCGAGCCGTCGCCCACGGTGCGGTACCGCACCGACAGTGTGTGCAGTTCTTCACCGTCGCGCGGCCCGCCCCACGGGCCCGGCGTCAGCAGCATGCCGTCACGGTTGAACACCTCGCGCTCATGCGCGTAGTAGAGGTTGGCCAGCTGCACATCTTCGCGAGCGATGTAACGCCACACGTCCAGCTCGGTCCAGTTGCTGATCGGGAACACGCGCACGTGCTCGCCCGGAGCATGCCTGCCGTTGTAGAGGCTCCAGAGTTCGGGACGCTGCTTCTTGGGATCCCACTGGCCGAACGCATTGCGCAGACTGAAGATGCGCTCCTTGGCGCGCGAGCGCTCCTCATCGCGGCGCCCACCACCCAGCACCGCGTCGAACTTGTTGTCGGTAATGGCTTCGAGCAGCGGGATGGTCTGCAACGGGTTACGAATGCCGTCGGGCCGCTCGGTCAGGCGGCCATCGGCCAGGTAGTCCTCCACATTCGCGACGACCAGGCGCAAGTTGTGGCGTTCGACGATCTCGTCGCGGAAGGCCAGCACCTCGGGGAGATTGTGGCCGGTGTCGACATGCAGCAGCGCGAAAGGAAGCGGCGCAGGCCAAAAGGCCTTGAGCGCGGTGTGTAAGAGCACCGTCGAATCCTTGCCGCCGGAGAACAACAGCACCGGGCGCTCGAACTCGCCGGCCACCTCGCGGATGATGTGAATCGACTCGGATTCCAGGTCGGTCAGTGTTTCGGTCTGATTCAACACGGTGTCCGTTCCGATTGCCGGTTCAATGTGTGTCGTCATGAGGCGTGCAACCCGCATTCTGTCTTGGCCATGCCCTGCCAGCGTCCGCTCCGCGCGTCGGCGCCGAGTGCCGGTTTGGCCGTGCACGGGGCGCAGCCGATCGATGGATATCCCTCGTCCACAAGCGGATTCACCAGGGTTCCGTGGTCGTCGATGTATTTCTGCATGTCCTCGTCGGTCCATGCGGCTATCGCGTTGATCTTCACCAGCCCGAATGCCTCGTCGAAGCTGATCAACGGTGCGTTGGCGCGGGTCGGCGCGTCGACGCGGCGCAGCCCGGTCACCCACGCGGAGTATCCGGAGAGCGACTTGCGCAGCGGCACAACCTTACGAAGCCGGCAGCATTCGCCGGGATTGCTCGCGAACAGGTCCTTGCCCACCAACTCGTTCTGCTGGGCCACCGTCTGCTCGGGGGCCACGTTGACGATGTGGATGTCGTACACCGATTCCACGGCATCACGCGTGCCGATCGTCTCGGCGAAGTGATACCCGGTGTCCAGGAACAACACGTCAACACCCGGGCGCACCTGTACGGCAAGGTCTATGAGCACCGCGTCCTGCATGTTGGAGGCGACGACGTACCCCTTGGGGTCATTGCCGAAGTTCTCCTCGGTCCAGCGCAGCAGCTCCTCGGCAGAGGCGTCCTGCAGTTCGGCGGCGCCGCGCTCAGCCAACTCACGCAGCTGGTCAGCGTTCCTCTGGCCCTCCAGAACGCTCATCGCAGATCCGCCTCCTCGGCCCGAACGGCCCACTGCGCGAAGCGCTCTCCGTCAGTGCGCTGCTTGACGAAGTTGCGCACCACCCGGTCGATGTAATCGCCGAGTTCGGTGCTGGTCACCTTGTGCTGACGCAGCTTGCGGCCGAATCCGCTGTCCAGACCCAGGCTTCCGCCCAGATGCACCTGGAAGCCCTCGACGCTGTTGCCCTCGCCGTCGTCGACCATCTGACCCTTGAAGCCGATGTCCGCGACCTGTGAACGCGCACACGAGTTGGGGCATCCGTTGATGTTGATGGTGACCGGAGTGTCGAGCTGTGCGTTGAGATCGTCCAACCGCTTGTCCAGCTCTGGCACCAGATCCTGTGCGCGCTTGCGGGTTTCGGTGAACGACAGCTTGCAAAACTCGATGCCGGTGCAGGCCATCAGATTCTTGCGCCAGTGCGACGGACGTGAGGGCAGCCCGAGCGCATCCAGCCCCTCCGTCAACTCGCCGAGTTTCTCGTCGGGGACGTCGAGGATGATCAGCTTCTGATACGGGGTGAACCGGACACGGTCCGAGCCCGCCTTCTCGGCAAGATCGGCGACGGCCGACAAGATGGTGCCGGACACCCGGCCGGCTATGGGCGAGACGCCAACGGCGTTGAGCCCGTTCTTGAGTCGTTGCACGCCGACGTGGTCGATGGGCCGCGGCGCCTGCACCGGAGCCGGTCCGTCGAGGAGTGGCCGCTTCAGATATTCGGTCTCGAGGACTTCGCGGAACTTCTCGACGCCCCAATCCTTGACCAGGAACTTCAACCGCGCCTTGGCGCGCAGGCGGCGGTAGCCGTAATCGCGGAAGATACTGACGACGCCTTCCCAGACATCGGGCACTTCGTCCAGCGGCACCCACACCCCGAGGCGCTGTGCCAGCATCGGGTTGGTCGACAGGCCGCCGCCCACCCACACGTCCAGACCCGGACCGTGCTCCGGGTGCACCACGCCGATGAAGGCGATGTCGTTGATCTCGTGCACCACGTCCTGCAGGCCGGAGATGGCCGTCTTGAACTTGCGGGGAAGGTTGGCGTACTCCTTCTTTCCGATGTAGCGGCGCACGATCTCGTCGATGGCCGGTGTCGGATCGAGCACCTCGTCCAGGGACTCACCGGCGAGCGGCGAGCCGAGGATCACGCGGGGGCAGTCGCCGCAGGCCTGCGTCGTGTGCAGCCCGACCTCGTCCAGACGGCGCCAGATCTCCGGCATGTCCTCGACCCGGATCCAGTGATACTGCACATTCTCGCGGTCGGAGAGATCGGCGGTATCCCGCGCGTACTTGGTGGACAGATCACCCAGGGTGCGCAGGGCGCCGACCGTCAACGCGCCGCCGTCCGAACGCACGCGCAGCATGAAGTGCTCGTCTTCGAGCATGTCGGTGTTCTCATCACCGGTCCAGCTGCCGTCGTAACCAGGCTTGCGCTGGGTGTACAGACCCCACCAACGGAAGCGGCCACGCAGATCGGTCTTGTCGATGCTCTCGAAGCCCTTGTGGGCGTAGATGGTTTCGATGCGCTCGCGCACGTTCAGCGGGTGGTCGTCCTTCTTCGCCTGCTCGTTGGCGTTGAGAGGTTCGTGGTAGCCGAGCGCCCATTGGCCCTCGCTGCGCTGTTGCTTCGGGCGAGCGGGCCGGGTCTCGCTGGTGGTCATGGTGCTCCTCAGAAAGGCAGGCACAGTCGTGGGCGACACACCGGGGGCTGACCGGAGGCGCAGATCCTCACGACCGTTTGGGTGGCAGACGGGTAGGACTACGTCAGTAAGGGAGACAACACGCGCTACAGACACGCTTCAGGTCGATGTGTCGCCGCGCGACAAGGGGGACCTGATGTGTGCTCACCCGGCCAATTGTGCCATGCGAAACTGGCACCCCGTACGACCGGGTCGTAATTCCGCTCATTGTGAGCAAAACCTCCATTCGGCTTGGGGGATTCCCGCTATTGACCGCACAGATTTTTTCTGCCGTCGACCCTGGCACACACTTGAGCGGTGAGACCCGAAACCATCGCCACCCTGCCGCCCCTGGTGCCAGCGGTGGGGCGTCCGTTCGGGATCTACATACATGTTCCGTTCTGTGCCACACGCTGCGGATACTGCGATTTCAACACCTACACCGCCGACGAGCTCGGTGACGGCACCTCGCCCGCGGGCTGGCTCGAGGCGTTGCGCGCCGAGCTGGAGCTGGCCGCGCGGACCCTGGACGGGAAACCGCCGGTGGAGACCGTATTCGTCGGCGGCGGGACGCCCTCTCTGCTGGGCGGTTCCGGGCTCGCGGAGGTGCTCGACGCGATCGGTGCGCACTTCACGGTGGCGCCGGGCGCCGAGGTGACGACCGAGGCCAACCCCGAGTCCACCTCGCCGGCGTTCTTCGAGACGATTCGTGCCGCCGGGTACACCCGGGTCTCGCTGGGTATGCAGTCCGCGGCCCCGCATGTGCTGGCCACGCTGGATCGTGTGCATGCGCCCGGACGGGCGGTGGCGGCGGCGCGGGAGGCTCGTGCGGCCGGTCTCGAGCACGTGAACCTGGACCTCATCTATGGCACCCCGGGTGAGACCGACGACGATCTGCGCCGATCCATCGATGCCGTGCTCGACGCCGGGGTAGACCACGTGTCGGCGTACGCGCTGGTCGTCGAGGAGGGCACCGCCCTGGCCCGGCGCGTGCGGCGCGGCGAACTACCGAATCCGGACGAGGACGCCCTGGCCGACCGGTATCAGCTGCTGGATACGGCGCTGTCGGCGGTGGGGCTGGACTGGTACGAGGTGTCCAACTGGGCGCGCCCCGGCGGGCAGTGCCGTCACAACCTTGGCTACTGGGCCGGGGGCGACTGGTGGGGTGCCGGGCCGGGCGCGCACGGACACGTCAACGGCGTGCGGTGGTGGAACGTCAAGCATCCCAACGCCTACGCCAAGCAGCTGGGGCAGGGGCAGCTGCCCGTTGGCGGGCACGAGATTCTCAGCCCCACCGAACGGCACACCGAGGACGTGCTGCTGGCAGTGCGGCTGAATACGGGAATCGCCTTGGCGGACTTAACCGTTGAGGAACGCGGCCGGGTACCCGCCGTGGTGGCCGGGGGGCTGGGGCGGTTGGTGGATGATCGGCTGGTGCTCACCGATCAGGGGCGGCTGCTGGCCGACGGTGTGGTCCGCGCCATCCTGGATTGACGCCGGCTAAATACCGCGCAGCTGATCCATATCGAAGACCCTGGCGTGCAGCACAACCCGATTACGCAGCGCGGCTCGCACGGCCCGGTGCAGTCCGTCCTCCAGATAGGTGACGCCCTGCCACTTCACGGCGTGCGGGAACAGGTCCCCGTAGAACGTCGAGTCCTCGCTCAGCAAGCGGTCCAAGGCGAGCACCGTGGTGGTGGTGACGAGTTCGTCGAGACGGATCTGCCGGGGTGGGATGCGCGACCAATCCCTCGTCGATAGCCCATGCTCTGGGTACGGCTTCCCCTCGCGAACACCCTTAAAGATCACTGCAAATCACTCCGTAATGATCCCTGCATAACACTTGAGGCTAGCGTGCACTGCCACGGTGGCGGGTCGGCGCAGCGTGGCCCCGTAAAATGGGGGCACATCACGCGTGAGGGAGGTGACCATGGCCAGTGCCGATGACCGGCGCTTCGAGGTGCTGCGTGCCATCGTCGCCGATTACGTCACCACCAAGGAACCGATCGGCTCCAAGGCCCTGGTCGACAGGCACGGCCTCGGGGTTTCCAGCGCCACCGTCCGCAACGATATGGCGGTACTGGAGGCCGAGGGCTACATCGCCCAGCCGCACACCAGCTCAGGACGCATTCCGACGGAAAAGGGCTACCGCGAATTCGTCAACCGGCTCGAGGACGTCAAACCGCTCTCGGGTGCCGAGCGCAAGGCCATCCTGAATTTCCTGGAAGGCGGCGTCGACCTCGATGACGTGCTGCGCCGCGCCGTGCGGCTGCTGGCCCAGATGACCCGTCAGGTCGCCGTCGTGCAGTATCCGACACTGTCCTCGTCCAGCGTGCGCCACCTCGAAGTGGTCTTGCTGACCCCGGCCCGGCTGCTGCTGGTGGTCATCACCGACTCCGGGCGGGTCGATCAGCGGATCGTCGAGCTGGGCGACGTCATCAGTGATGACCAGCTGAGCAGACTCCGCATCCTGCTGGGCGCGGCCCTGGACGGCAAGAAGCTGTCGGCGGCCTCGGTGGCCGTCGCCGAGCTCGCCGAACAGTCCGACGATGACCTGCGCTATCCACTCACCCGTGCGGCGACGGTCCTGGTGGAAACGCTCGTCGAGCATCATGAGGATCGCCTGCTGCTCGGTGGCACGGCCAACCTGACCCGCAACGCCGGTGACTTCGGTGGTCAGCTGCGCACCGTGCTGGAGGCGCTGGAGGAGCAGGTGGTGGTTTTGCGCTTGCTCGCCGCACAGCAGGAGGCCGGCCGGGTCACCGTGCACATCGGCCACGAAACCGCTGCTGAGCAGATGATCGGCACCTCCGTCGTCTCCACCCCGTATGGTGCGGGCGGAGCGGTATTCGGCGGTATGGGTGTGCTGGGGCCCACACGGATGGACTACCCGGGAACCATCGCGAACGTCGCGGCGGTTGCCATGTATATCGGCGAAGTGCTAGCCAAGCGCTAGCAGTTATGTGAATTAGACAGATACCAACGGAGCGAGATCAACACAGTGGCGCGTGATTATTACGGCATCCTCGGGGTCAGCAAGGGTGCCAGCGACAGCGAGCTCAAGCGGGCGTACCGCAAGCTCGCCCGCGAGCTGCACCCCGATATCAACCCCGATGAGCAGGCTCAGACGCAGTTCAAGGAGGTCAGCATCGCCTACGAGGTGCTGACCGATCCGGAGAAGCGGCGCATCGTCGACCTGGGTGGCGACCCGCTGGAGAACGGCGGTGGTGGCAACGGGTTCGGGGGTGGCTTCGGTTCGGGCTTCGGTGGTCTGGGCGACGTCTTCGAGGCATTCTTCGGCGGATCGGCCGGCGGCTCGCGTGGTCCGCGCGGCCGGGTGCAGCCCGGTTCCGACTCTCTGCTGCGCATGCGGCTTGAACTGCTGGAATGTGCGACCGGCGTCAGCAAGCAGGTGACCGTCGACACCGCGATTCTGTGCGACGGGTGTACCGGCAAGGGCACCCACGGAAACTCGGCGCCGAGCGCCTGCGAGACCTGTGGTGGCCGTGGCGAGGTGCAGACCGTGCAGCGCTCCCTGCTTGGCCAGGTGCTGACGTCGCGCCCCTGTCCGACGTGTCAGGGGGCCGGAGAGGTCATCACCGATCCCTGCCACAAGTGCGGCGGCGACGGCCGGGTGCGCGCGCGTCGAGACATCACGGTCAAGATCCCGGCCGGCGTCGGTGACGGCATGAGGGTGCGGCTGGCGGCCCAGGGTGAGGTCGGTCCCGGTGGTGGACCGGCCGGTGACCTGTACGTCGAGGTGCACGAGAAGCCACACGACGTGTTCATTCGTGACGGGGATGACCTGCACTTCACGGTCCGGGTCCCAATGGTGGAGGCGGCGCTGGGCACCAGTGTGTCGGTCGACGCCATCATCGACGGACCGACGGTCGTCAAGGTCGAGCCGGGATCGCAGCCGGGTTCGGTGGTGACGATGCGCGGGAAGGGCATGCCGCATCTGCGCACCGGTGTCCGCGGAAACCTGCACGCCCATTTGGACGTGGTGGTGCCGACTCGGATGGACGCCAAGGAACGCGAGCTGCTGAAGGACTTCAAGACCCGGAACAAGGAAACCGCCGAGGTGGTCTGGGCGGAATCGGCGTCGGGCGGGGTGTTCTCCCGGCTGCGCGAGGCGTTCACGGGCCGGTAGATCCAGATGGCGGCTGCCACGATCTTCTACGTTGACCAGGTTCCCGCCGTCGGGGAGCAGGTGAGTCTGCTGGGTGACGAGGGACACCACGCCACGCGGGTGCTGCGCATGCGTGTCGGTGAGCCCGTGATGGTGTGCGACGGCACGGGCGAGGTCGGCGACGGCGTCGTCGCCTCCGTTGACCGCACCAGCCTGTCGATCGCGGTGACGGCGCGCTGGAGCGCCGCCGCCGCAGTCCCCACAGTGACTGTGGTGCAGGCTCTTCCAAAATCCGATCGCGCCGAGCTTGCCGTCGATCTGGCGGTGGAGGCGGGCGCCGACGAGATCGTTCCGTGGCAGGCGCAGCGATGTGTATCGCGCTGGGACGCACAGAACGACCCGGACAAGGCGGCGAAGGGGCGGCGGCGCTGGGAGGCGGTGGCACGGGCGGCGTCACGACAGTCCCGCCGGGCCTTCGTCCCGACAGTGTCGACACTGCATTCGACGCCGCAGCTGGCCGAGCTGGTCCGTCAGCGGGCGGCCGACGGGGCCGTCGTGCTGGTGCTGCATGAGTCGGCGGACTCCGGGCTCAGCGCCCGGGGCGAGCGGCTGTCCGCGGCGTCGTCGGTGGTGCTCATTGTGGGGCCCGAGGGCGGTGTCGCGGACGACGAGCTGCGGGTTTTGGCGGACGCGGGTGCGGTCGCGGTGCGTTTGGGGCCGACGGTGTTGCGCACCTCCAGTGCCGCTGCGGTCGCGTTGGGTGCCCTCGGGGTGCTCACTGACCGATGGGCCGACGGTCCGCTGGCGCACCGGTGAGCGCTCGCGTGCAGAGACGACGACACTCATCGCGTGGAGGCGCACGGTTGCCAGCGGTAAACTCAAGGCAACTTCACAACCCAAGAAAGCAGGCGACCTTAACCACGTGACGAGCCGAGAAGAAGATGCCGCTGTCCCGTCGGTATTGCCGTCGGAAGTACGCAGCAGCGTCGAGATTCCGAACGATCTCATCATGGGCCTGCTGGGTTCTGCTGATGAAAACCTGCGCGAGCTCGAGGACATGTTGACCGCCGATGTCCACGCTCGCGGAAACACCATCACCTTCACCGGCGAGCCCGGTGACGTGGCGTTGGCCGAGCGTGTGGTCTCCGAGCTGATCGTGATCGCCCGCCGGGGCCAGCAGCTGACACCCTCGACGGTGCGGCATACCGGGGCCATGCTCACCGGTGACGACGACGAATCGCCCGCCGAGGTACTGAGCCTGGACATCCTGTCGCGCCGTGGCAAGACCATCCGCCCGAAGACGCTGAACCAGAAGCGCTATGTGGACGCGATCGACGCCAACACGGTGGTTTTCGGTATCGGCCCGGCCGGTACCGGCAAGACGTATCTGGCGATGGCCAAGGCGGTCAACGCGTTACAGAGCAAGCAGGTCACCCGAATCATCCTCACCCGTCCCGCGGTCGAGGCGGGGGAGCGGCTGGGCTTCCTGCCCGGCACCCTGAGCGAGAAGATCGACCCATACCTGCGGCCGCTGTACGACGCGCTGCACGACATGATGGACCCCGAACTCATCCCCAAGCTGATGTCGGCCGGGGTTATCGAGGTTGCGCCACTGGCGTACATGCGGGGCCGGACACTCAACGACGCGTTCATCATTCTCGACGAGGCCCAGAACACGACTGCCGAACAGATGAAGATGTTCCTGACCCGACTGGGGTTCGGCTCGAAGATTGTGGTCACCGGTGACGTGACACAGGTCGACCTGCCGGGTGGCGCCCGTTCCGGGCTGCGTGCCGCAGTCGAGATTCTTGACAATATCGAGGGAATTCACTTCTCGGAGTTGACCAGTGCCGATGTGGTTCGTCACCGGTTGGTGGCGGAGATCGTGGACGCCTATGCACGTTTTGAGGACTCAGATCTGACAGACAACCGAGCGCAGCGGCGCGCATCGGGGAACCGGAGCCGGCACCGATGAGCATAGAGGTCGTCAACGAGTCGGGTGTCGACGTCGCCGAGGGCGAGTTGGTCAGCGTCGCACGATTCGCCATCGCGGCAATGGATGTCCATCCGGCGGCGGAACTTTCGATGATGCTTGTCGATCTCGCGGCCATGGCAGACCTGCACATGCGGTGGATGGATCTGCCCGGTCCCACTGATGTGATGTCCTTCCCGATGGATGAACTGGAGCCCGGTGGGCGCCCGGACGCACCCGAACCCGGGCCCTCGATGCTCGGCGACATCGTGCTGTGCCCGCAGTTCGCGGCCGAACAGGCTGAGGCGGCGGGGCATTCGTTGGCACACGAGCTGGCGCTGCTGACCGTGCACGGCGTGCTGCACCTGCTCGGCTACGACCACGCCGAACCCGAGGAAGAGCGCGAGATGTTCGCGCTGCAGAATCAACTGCTGAAGGACTGGTACGAGCAGCAGGCCCAGCTGTATCGGGATAGCCGTCTGCTCGACAAGTCGCGCAACTTCGACGAGTGATGTCTGGCATAGGGCTGCTGCTGGCGGCGATCGTCCTGGTCGGCCTGGGCGGTACGTTCGCGGCGATCGACGCGGCCATCAACACCGTGTCCTCGGCGCGTGTCGACGAGCTGGTTCGTGAGGAAAGGCCGGGCGCGGTAAGGCTTTCGGTGGTGATCCGGGACCGTCCGCGCTATGTGAATCTGGTTGTCCTGCTGCGCACCACCTGCGAGATCTTGTCGACGGTGTGCCTGGCCGGGTATCTGACGGCGCGGATGAGCCTGGGCGCCGCACTGATGATTTCGGCGATCGTCATGGTGGTGACGAGCTTCGTGGCGATCGGGGTGGGCCCGCGCACGTTGGGACGCCAACATGCGTACTCGATAGCGCTGGGTGCCGCCGTTCCGCTGCAGGTGATTTCGGTGCTGTTGGGCCCCATTTCGCGGCTGCTCATCCTGCTCGGTAACGCGGTGACGCCCGGGCGCGGTTTCCGCAACGGCCCGTTTGCCTCCGAGATCGAGCTGCGCGAGGTGGTCGACATGGCGCAGCAGCGCGGCGTGGTGGCCGATGACGAACGTCGAATGATCCAGTCGGTGTTCGAGCTGGGCGATACGCCCGCCCGCGAGGTGATGGTGCCGCGCACCGAGATGGTGTGGATCGAATCTGACAAGACGGCCGGGCAAGCCACCTCACTGGCGGTGCGCAGCGGGCACTCCCGCATCCCGGTAGTCGGGGAGAACGTCGACGACGTCGTCGGGGTGGTCTTTCTCAAGGACCTTGTGCAGCAGACCTACTACTCGGTGAACGGTGGCCGCGATGTCACCGTGGCGCAGGTGATGAGGCCGGCGGTGTTCGTTCCGGACTCCAAGCCGCTGGATGCGCTGCTGCGTGAGATGCAGCAGCACCGCAAGCACATGGCGCTGCTCGTCGACGAGTATGGGGCGATCGCCGGGTTGGTGACCATCGAGGACGTGCTGGAGGAGATCGTCGGGGAGATCGCCGACGAGTACGACCACGACGAGGTCGCTCCGGTGGAGGACTTGAAACACAAGATCTTTCGTGTCTCTGCCAGGTTGCCGATCGAGGACCTGGGTGAGCTGTACGGCATTGAATTCGACGAGGACCTGGACGTCGAGACCGTCGGCGGACTACTCGCATTGGAGTTGGGACGCGTTCCGCTGCCGGGGGCCACGGCCGCTTCGCACGGACTTTTGCTACAGGCTGAGGGTGGCCCGGACACGCGGGGCCGGGTGCGCATCGGCACGATTCTGGTGCAACCCGACCCCGAGGGCGCGGCGGTGGCAGACGACGAGAAAGCAGAGAAAAGAGATGAGTGAATTGGACGCCGAAGATAACAAGCTCGTCGTGCTGGCCCGTGGAGCGATGGGACGTGCCGAGGCGAAGTCAGGAGCGGCGGTGCGTGATGGCGACGGTCGCACCTATGCCGGTGCACCGGTGTCACTTTCGGCACTGTCGCTGACCGCGCTGCAGGCGGCCGTGGCAGCCGCGGTGGCCAGTGGAGCGTCGGCCATCGAGGCGGCGGTGCTGGTCGGTGGTTCGCACGAGGATCCGGGTATCGCGGCGGTGCGAGAGCTGTCGCCTTCGGCGACGGTCGTCGTAACCGATCGCACCGGTGTGCCTGCGGGGCAGTTGTGAGCGGACCCGATCAGGAGTTCCGTTCTGGCTTCGTCTGTTTCGTGGGGCGGCCGAACACCGGTAAGTCGACGCTGACCAATGCGCTGGTCGGGCAGAAGGTCGCCATCACCTCGAACCGGCCGCAGACCACCCGGCACACGATTCGCGGAATCGTGCACCGCGAGAACTACCAGATCGTCCTCGTCGACACTCCAGGCCTGCATCGGCCGCGCACGCTACTCGGGCAGCGGCTCAACGACCTTGTGCGCGATACATATTCCGAGGTCGACGTGATTGGCCTGTGCATCCCGGCCGATGAGGGCATCGGGCCGGGTGACAAGTGGATCTACGAGCAGATCAAGCTCATCGCGCCGCGCACCACGCTGATTGCGATCGTCACCAAGATCGACAAGGTGAGCAAGGAGCGAGTGGCCGAGCAGCTGCTGGCGGTGTCCGAGCTCGTCGGTCCGGATGCGGACATTGTTCCGGTGTCTGCCGTCTCCGGAGCCCAAGTCCAGGTGCTGACAGAGGTTTTGGCGTCCAAGCTGCAGCCTGGTCCCGCGTTCTATCCCGATGGTGAGCTGACCGATGAGCCCGAAGAGGTGCTCATGGCGGAGCTGATTCGTGAGGCCGCGCTCGAAGGTGTGCGTGATGAGCTGCCGCACTCGTTGGCGGTGGTGATCGACGAGGTGAACGAACGCGAGGGTCGGCCCGAAGGCTCGGAGCTGATCGATGTGCACGCGATTCTCTACGTCGAGCGGGACAGCCAAAAGGGCATCGTCATCGGCAAGGGCGGATCACGGCTGCGCGAAGTCGGGACCAACGCGCGCAAGCAGATCGAAAAGCTGCTCGGTACCAAGGTATTCCTGGATCTGCGGGTCAAGGTTGCCAAGAACTGGCAGCGTGACCCCAAGCAGCTCGGCAAGCTGGGGTTCTAGCTCACCCCTCCACGCCGACACCGAGGTTGTGGCGGTTTCGTCTCGCACAAATTCACCACAACCTCGGTCTCGCTGACTTGTCAGAGGTCCGTGGCATGGTCGCGACATGGGGAACCTGGTCATGGGGAGTTCGGCCATTACGTCGGGAGCGCTAACCCGCCACGAGTTGCGAACCGGTTATCGACGCATTTATCGCAATGTCTATCTACCCGTCGGAGTTGAGCTCACCGCGCGTGCGCGTGCCGAAGCAGCCTTTCTGTGGTCGGGTGGGAGCGGCGTGGTGTGTGGCATCTCGGCTGCGGCTATGCACGGTAATCCGTGGATATCCGCTGACCGGCCCGCCGAGTTGATTCGTGAATGGCGTAGTGCACCCGAGGGGATCATCTTGCATGCGGACACGTTGTGCCCTGACGAGTCGACGGTGATCGACGGGGTTACGGTCACGACGCAGGCCAGGACGGCGTTCGACATCGGCCGCCGGGTGTATACCTCTCGTGCAGTCGAATTGGTTGACGTGCTTCTTCGGGACTGCGCGAAGAGCGAAGTGAATGATCTTGTCTCACGGTATCGGGGCGCGCGGGGCATTCGGCGATTGATGAATGTGTTGTCGCTGGCAGACCCCGGCGCTGAGTCTGTTCAAGAGACACGACTGCGGATGTGCCTTGTCGGTGCGGGACTACCGCGTCCTGAAACTCAGATCGAACTGCGGGGTCCCGACGGGCGGATCATTCGGCTCGACATGGGCTGGCGGGAGCACCGGGTGGCCGCCGAATTCGACGGGGCGCAGCACTGGGGCGACTCTGCCCAGCATCGCCGCGATATCGAACGGCGCGAGACGATCGCTTCGATGGGCTGGCGGCTGGTGCGCGTCAGTCGGGACCAGCTCGTCAACCAACCGTTGGCGGTCGTCCACCGGGTTCGAGCCGCCCTGAGTGCCGCATCCCGAGCGGCCTAGTCACCGAGACCGAGGTTGTGGTGAATTTGTGCGCGACGAAACCGCCACAACCTCGGTTTCGGCGAAGGGCACGTCCTCACCACCAGGGGTCGGGGGTCTCCGATGCCCAGTCGTTGATCGACTCCAGCTGCGCGGCAAGGGAAATCAGCAGCGGCTCGCTGTTCGCCGGGCCCATCAGCTGCACGCCGACCGGCAGCCCGTCCTCGGTGAACCCGGCGGGTACGTTGACCGACGGCCACCCGAGTACATTCCACGGCCAGGTCATGGGACAGGCACCGATTTGTCCGCGGTCCGTGGCGATACTGCCGATATCGTCGAAATCGTAGATGCCCGTGGGTGGTTGGGCCGTCGTCGGTGCCAGCACGACGTTGAAGCTGCCGAAGATCTTGCCGACGCGTGCCTGTAACCGCGGCTCCGCGGCACGCGCCCGCCGCAGCGCCCAGCCTGCCAGGCGTCGGCCCGTGCGCATGTTGGTCACTGTGCGGTGATCCCAATGCGCCCCGGCATCGAGCCGGTCCCGCCACGGCAGCAGCCCGGCGGTCGCCCGCGGCAGGAAATTCAGACCGAGCCCGACGCCGTAATCCGGATCGCCCTCCGACACCATGTGCCCAAGGGAACGCAGCTGATGGGCCACATACCGAGTGGCGGCTTCGATCGTCGGATGAATGTGTGCGGGAAACCCCGAGAACGGAACCTTGAGCGACAGGGCGATACGAAGCTGCCCCGGATCCTCGTGGACGGCGTCGAGCACCCGGACGAGGGGTGGCTTGTGTAAATCCCCGGGAGCGCTCCCCGAGACGGCGTCCAACAGCAGCGCGGCATCGGCAACCGTGCGCGCCAGGGGCCCGTGCACCGTTATCCCGTTGAACGCCTCCGCCAGTGGCCAGGTGGAGATCCGGCCACGCTGCGGCTTGATGCCGATCAGATGCGTCCAGGCGGCCGGAATCCGGATGCTGCCGGCCCCATCCGAACCGATCGCCCCGGCGACGAGCCCGGCCGCCACCGCGGCGGCGCTGCCGCCCGACGATCCGCCGGGGGTGTGACCACGGCTCCACGGGTTGCGGGTGTGTCCGAAGCCGGGACCGCTGGTGAAGCCCCACTGACCGAGCTCACAGGTGTTGGTCTTGCCGACGATCACCGCACCCGCTGCCCGCAGCCGTTTTACCAGCTCGGCGTCCTCGGATTCGGAGCCGACGGCTCCGGCGGTACCGAATGCGGTGGGGGTGCCCGCCAGGTCGGTGTCGTCCTTGATGGCGATGGGGACCCCGAGTAACGGCAGCCGCTCGCCCCTGGCTAATCGCTTGTCGGCCTCGGCGGCGTCGGCGAGGGCACTCTTGGCGCACACCACCCGGAACGCGTTGAGGGTCGGCTGGCTGGATTTGATCGCGTTGAGCGCCGCGAGGGTCAGGGAAACGGAGCTGGCCGAACCCTCTACCAGCGCGGAGACCTGGGAGGTGAGCGTAGGAAAGCCCGACATGACCAGAAGGGTAAGCCGTCGAAATAGTGCGTCAATGCGGGGATTCGTCGGTACCAGATGGAAAACTGTTTGCATGCGGCTTTATCGGGATCGTGCTGTGGTGCTGCGGCAGCACAAGCTCGGTGAGGCCGACCGCATCGTGACCCTGCTGACCCGCCAGCATGGCCTGGTCCGCGCGGTAGCCAAGGGAGTGCGCCGCACCCGCAGTAAGTTCGGGTCACGGCTGGAACCATTCGCGCATATCGATGTGCAGCTGTATCCGGGACGCAACCTCGACATCGTCACGCAGGTGCAGGCTATCGATGCCTTCGCGTCGGACATCGTCAGCGATTACGGCCGGTACACCACCGCCTGCGCCATCCTGGAGACCGCCGAGCGGATCGCCGGTGAAGAACGCGCTCCGGCCCTCGCTCTGCATCGCCTCACCGTCGGCGCGCTCAGGGCCATCGCCGATCAGCAGCGCTCGCGCGAGTTGGTTCTCGATGCATATCTGTTGCGCGCCATGAGCATTGCCGGGTGGGCACCCGCCATCAACGAGTGTGCGCGCTGTGCCACCCCCGGCCCGCACCGTGCCTTCCATGTGGGGGCGGGTGGCAGCGTCTGTGTGCACTGTCGTCCCGCGGGTGCGGTGACCCCACCGCCGGGTGTGCTGGAGCTGATGGCCGCGCTTCATGACGGCGACTGGGCGGCCACCGATGACGTGCCGCAGACCCAGCGCACCCAGGCCAGCGGATTGATCGCGGCGCATTTGCAGTGGCATCTGGAGCGCAAGCTGCGGACACTCCCGCTCGTCGAACGCGGGACCAGGTTAAATATGACCCATGGTGAAGAGCAGCCAGCCCGATCCGCAGCAGGATAAGTACTTCACGGATTGGGCCGACGTCCCGCCCGGCTACGCCCCGACGTTCCCGGACAAGACGGTTTTTCCTGCCGTTTTCCCCAAGCTGCTGCCCGGTTCGGGCCCCCATGGCACCCGTCCACATCCCGCGCCGAAGCATCCCTCGGGTGCCATACCGCCGGTCATCCCCAAGGAACTGATTCCCCGGCACGTCGCGGTGGTGATGGACGGCAACGGGCGCTGGGCGCGGGCCCGTGGGCTGCCACGCACCGAGGGGCACAAGATGGGCGAGGCCACCATGATGGACATGGTCTGCGGTGCCATCGAGATGGGCATCCCGTGGCTCACCACCTACGCGTTCTCGACGGAGAACTGGAGAAGGCCCGCGGACGAAGTCCGATTCCTCATGGGCTTCAATCGCGACGTGGTCAAACGGCGGAGGCACGATCTGAACAACATGGGGGTGCGGTTCCGCTGGGCGGGGCAGAAGACGCGGTTGTGGAGCAGTGTCTACAAGGAGCTCGAGATCACCGAGGAGCTGACCAAGAACAACAGCACGCTGACGTTGACCACGTGCATCAACTACGGCGGCCGCGCCGAAATCGCCGAAGCGACAAGACGAATCGCCCGGCTGGTGGAGTCCGGACAGCTCAAGCCGGACCGCATCACCGAGGAGACCGTCGCCAAGTACCTCGACGAGCCCGATATGCCCGATGTCGATCTGTTCCTGCGGCCCTCGGGCGAGTTCCGGTCGAGCAACTTCATGATGTGGCAGTCGGCCTACGCTGAGTTCGTGTTCCAGGAAAAGATGTACCCCGACTTTGACCGCCGCGATCTGTGGGCGGCCTGCCTGGAATACGCGCAGCGCGACCGGCGATTCGGTACCGCCTGATGGTTGATGAGCCGCTTGCGCGAAGAGGATCAGGCGCTGACCCCGATAACGGAGCCGACGAGATTCTGGACCGCGTGTACCGCGTGCTGCACCCGGTGCTGCCGGTCACCAGGGAAGCCGATGGTGCGCTGACCGCCGACTACGAGGGCACGCTCTCCTCGATCCGCGCAGTCACCATCGCACCAGGCCTGGATGTGGTCTCGCTGTCGCAGGTGCTGGCCTGGGATGTCGCCGTCAATGCGAAATCGCGGCACCTGGTCGACGGGCTCGCGCAGAAGTCCCTGTTTGGGAACATTCTGTTGATCGCCAAGGGGCGCAAGGCAGATGTGTTGTTGCGCTACAACTTTCCCGCCACCGAAATCACGGATGAGGCATTGGTGACACTGCTGCTGATGGTGTTTTCGACGGGCGCTGACGCGAGAAAGGCGTTGGGCAACTAGGAGACCGCGTTGGCCGCGCTGCAGCGACTACACAGGCCGAAGACCTCCACCGTGTGGTGGACCTCGGTGAAGCCGTGCTCCACGGCGATGTCGGCGGCCCACCCCTCGACCGCGCCCGCCTGAACCTCGACCGCGAAACCGCAACTCTGGCAGACCAAGTGGTGGTGGTGGCCGTCCGAACAGCGCCGGTACACCGACTCGCCGGTGTCGTTGCGCAGCACATCGACCTCGCCCGAGGTCGACATCGACTGCAGGGTCCGATACACGGTGGTCAGGCCAATGCCTTCCCCGGTGCGCTTGAGTTCGTCATGCAGCTCTTGCGCAGACCTGAATTCGTCGGTCCGTTTCAGCAGGGCGGTAATGGCCGCCCGCTGGCGGGTGGACCGCACGGTTCCTGGCAAGACCGCCCGCTCCTCGCGGACGCTCATCTCTGTTCCTCGGTGTGGGCAACGGCATCGACGACGATATGGGAGAGGTGATCGTCGACGAGGCGGTACATCACCTCTCGCCCCTGGCGCTCCCCGGAGACCACTCCCGCGGCCTTGAGTACCCGTAGGTGCTGACTGATGAGCGGCTGGGCGACACCGACGGCGTCGACCAACTCGTGGACGCAGCGTTGCGATTCGCGCAGCTGCAGCACGATGGCGATGCGTACCGGCGCGGCAAGTGCACGGAGCAGCTCACCGGACTGTTCGAGGATCTCACGCGAGGGCAGCGGACCGGGCGGCGTGAGCGGAGCATGCGGTGGTTCGTCATGTGCGGAACTAAGCACGGTGTTCACCACGGCGCTTCACCTTCAACCTGAATCACGCCCCGGCCTGTCCGGAGACCCAACATACGGTCCGGCGGCAAACCGGGCCCATCTCTTGAGGGTAGTGGCCGATTGCCGATCTGGTTATCAGGCTGTGGTCGTGGCGGGTGGGGACCGGTGTGGGCTCGGGCCACGGCGGGATACCTCCTCCGACTCTTTGAAAGTTTGCTGAAATGTCGAGATGTGTCCGTGTGGCGGGCGGCGAACGGTGTGAAAGGTCCTGCGAGTCTGGCCACGGCCGGTGATTTAACCATGGCGGCCTGGTGTTCACTCCAGGTTGGAGTGGTCGGGGTTCTGGCGTGTCACATCGCAATTTATGCACCTTAACCGGCCAATTCTGGGTGAGCAGCGTCACAGCGCACTCACAGGACTCGGCGTTGACATGCAGCCACTCTATCTCTACGTTATGAAAACGATAATCATTACCAATTATTATTGTGACGCCTACCTGAGGATGATCGCCATGGCCACCTTTGCTACCGGCACCGACGAGCTGAAGAACATCGACGGTGTGAACCGGCCGGGATGGTTTGTCAGCAGACGCGTCGACATCCTCTTCGTCTTCGGTTTGGGCGCGTTGTTGTCGGCAGTGCTCTTCGCGGCCGACGGGCACAAGGGGGTATTCCTCGTCGGTGCGGTGGCCTTCTCCCTGCTTTCCGACCTCCCGCATGTGCTGACGACGACGGCGCGCGTGTGGATGGATCCCCGCGAGCGGTCCCGGTTCTGGGCGCACTACGTGATCAGCTTCATCGTGGTCGCCGCGATTGTCGGCACGTTGTGGTTCGGCGGCTGGATGGTGCCGCTGCTGGCCGTCTGGGCCTATTGGCAGGTGTTCCACGTTCTCAAACAGCACTTCGGCATCATCAACATCTACGCGGCGAAGAATGGTTACAAGGGCCCGCGCAACCGGATCAAGTACGCCTTGTATGCCGTCTGTCTGGCTCCGGTGCTGTACCGGGCGAGCCAGGGCCTGAACTTCTCCGAGTACGTGGTCTTCGGTCACCGACTGCCCTTCTCGAACCTGAGTGTGCCGGTGCCGCCCATTCCCGGATTCCTGGTTATCGGTGGGTTCGTCTGCGCCGCAGTCATGTTGGGTATCGCCGTCTGGGAGCAGGTGCAGCTGAAGCGGGCCGGGCAGCGCACGCTGCCTGCCATGTCGGTGGCCACCTTCATCATCGCGGCGCTGTCCTACAACCTGTCCTACCTGCTGGTCTCGGACCTTTTCGCGCTCATTCTGATCGCGACGACTACGCACAGCCTGCAGTACCACCTGATCAACTGGACGCGGAACAACACCCGCTTCGCGCGCACCGAGGATCCGGGCGAGAAGAAGCTGCTGCTGGCACGGCTCTCGACGCGTAAGGCGCTGCCGCTGTACATCGCGTTCTTCGGGGGGCTGGGCATCCTCGCCGGCCAGCTCGACACGGTCATCTTCGCGGTCCCGCTGACCTTCGTGCTGCACCACTTCTACATGGACGGCGCGCTGTGGAAGAGCAAGGGCAATCCCGAACTGGCCCACGACCTGGGAATCGTCCGTGCTGGATAGCGGATTGATCGAGCAGCGGCAGGCTCGCCTACCGGTGTCGGTGCGGCGCGTCGGATCGCGCCGCGAGGCCAAGCAATTCGTCGCGATGCCGTGGCGCATCTACGGCGACGACCCCAACTGGCGCCCCACGCTGCGCCGCGTCATGCACGCGAAGATGAACTCCACGCACAACCCGCTGCACCGCGAGGTGCAGATCGAGAACTTCGTCGCCTACCGCGGCGACAGCCCCGTGGGCCGCATCTCCGCCAGCATCGACTCGGCCTACGTGCAGCGCTATGGCGAGTGTGCATTCTTTGGGTTCTTCGAGAGCGAGGATGACGACGCGGTCGCCGGCGCCCTGCTCGGGGCGGCCGAACAATGGGCCGTGCGCCGGGGCATCACCAAGATGGTCGGTCCGTTCAGCTATACCTCCCGTGAGGAAGTCGGACTCCTTGTCTCCGGGTACGACAGGCCGCCGGCGGTCATGCAGCCGTACAACCCCCGGTACTACCCGGCGCTGGTCGAGGCGGCCGGATATCGCAAGAAATTTGATTCCGCCTCCTTCCGTTGGCATGTCGATGGCAACCCGGAGGTTCAGCAGCGCCTGCTCAGGCGGGCCGACGCGGTCATGCGCGACCAGGGCGTAACGGTGCGCTCGGTGCGGATGCGCGACTATGGCGACGAGCTGGAGATGTTGCGCGGTCTCTACAACGACTCCTTTGCCCACCATCCCGAGAATGTCCCGCTCAGTCGTGAGGTGTTCTCGGGGATGGCCGCGGAGATGCGGCCCCTGATCGATCCGAACATCGTCCGGATAGTCGAATCCGGAGGCACTCCAGTGGGATTCCTGCTGATGCTGCCGGACGTCAATGAGGTCGTCGGGCGCTCGGGGCGGCTCACGCCGGCGCTGCTGACACGGCTCGCGGCCCGGCGCAAGGGGCGCATCCGCGGGATCGAAACCGCCGTGGTGGTGCTCATCGGCGCGGTGCAGACCCAGTTCGGGGCCGGGATCGGACGGATCCTGGCGGGGGAGATCGTCCGGACGATCACCGGCAGCGGCTACTCCTCGGTGGCCACCACCTGGGTGCACGAGGACAACGTGTGGTCGAATTCGCTGACCTCCCAGATGAAGACGGACCCGGAGAAAATCCATCGGGTCTACCAGAAGGCGCTGTGATGGGCGGCCGGATATTGGTCACCGGGGCCACCGGGTACCTGGGTTCCACGCTCGTCGCGTCTTTGGTGCAGGCGGGCGAGCGGGTCACCGTCGTGACGAACCCGCACGACTCTGCCGTTGTTGGCGACGAGCTGCGTCCGCATGTCGACACGGCCTGCGCCGACATCACCGATGCGCAGAGCGTCGATGAGGCGATGCGAGGTGTGTCCCACGTGTATCACCTCGCCGGTATCGCATCACCGAACTCCCGCCTGGGGCATCGTATTTGGCAGACCAATGTGCTCGGCACCTACCAGGTGGCGCGTGCCGCCCTGAAGCACGGTGTCCAGCGCGTGGTACACGTGTCGTCGACCGCCGCCGTCGGCTATCCGCCCAACGGTGTGGTGGCGGACGAAGACTTTGATCTGCGGGATTCGGTGCTGGACAACGTGTATTCGGAGTCCAAGCGCGCGGGGGAGCGGCTGGTGCTGGACTTCGCCGAGCGCGGTCTGGACGTTGTCGTCGTGAACCCCGCCGCCGTGTTCGCGCCGGGCGCGGGGCCTGCCCGGTCCTGGCAGGGGCTATTGGTCGCTGCCCGCAAGGGCCTGCTGCGCGTGGTACCGCCCGGCGGCACCGCGGTGTGCTCGGCGCAGGATTTCGTCGTGGGTATCACCGCGGCGATGGCCAAGGGCGACACCGGGCGCCGGTACATCCTGAGCACCGCGAATCTGTCCTACCGGCAGATCGGGGAGTTGCTCGTGACCGCGGTGGGGCGCGAGCACCCGGTGCGGTCCGCGCCCATGGGACTGTTCCGGGCGGTGGGCAAGGGCAACAGGTTGGTGCGCGATGTCTCTACGCGCTTCGACCCCGACGATGCGCTGATTCCCGAGAACGTGGAACTGATGGCCCGCGAGTTGTACTACGCACCCGATAGGGCAGTGCGAGAGCTGGGAATTCCCCAGGTGTCTACCCACGAATTGATAGCGGAGTTTGTGCGATGACGGTCGAGGCACGGCAGACGCAGGGTGGCTCCAAGGAGGCGCTCGGCATCTCGATGGCCGATGCGCGCGCCCTGGTGGCAGACCTCACCGCGCGCCGCCAGTGGATCTATTGGCTGGACCTGGCCGCCTGCGTGGCAATCGGATACACGGCATTCCTGTTGTGCCCGGCCGACGATCTGCTGTCACTGCCGGCGGCGGCGTGCATGGTGGTGGCGGCCTTCGCGTTTTATCGCGGAGTGTTGTTTGTCCACGAGCTGGTGCACGCCGAGCGCGATCTGCGCTGGTTCTCGGTGGTCTGGCACGTGGTATGCGGAATCCCTTTTCTGGCACCGAAGTTCACCTTCGAGTTCCATCATGAACATCACGCGTCGCGTACCTATGGCACAGCCGAGGACGGGGAGTACGTGGCGTACGGCAGCGAGCCGCGCTGGCGCATCATCTTGTTGCCGTTCACCGCGCTGGGCGGGCCGTTGGCATTCGTCTTCCGGTTCCTGGTGCTGGCTCCGCTGAGCTGGTTGATTCCCGCGATCAGGCCCGTCGTGCTCACCCGGGCGTCATCGCTCATGATCGACGCCGATTTCGAGCGCCCGCTGCCGCCGGCAGGCACGCCTCGCTCCTGGCTGATGCAGGAAATCGCTTGTTTCGCTTACACATCGGCCTTGCTGGTGCTGCTGCTCCTGGGCGCCTACTCGCCGTACCGGCTGCTGGAGGCGTACCTGGTGGTCGCCATAGCGCTATTCGTGAACTGGCTGCGAGTGCTGGCGGCGCACCGGTACGAGGGCACGACCGAGCGGATGACCTTCCCGGAGCAGGTTCTCGATTCCATCGACCATCCCTCGGTCCCGGTACTGGGCTCACTGTGGGCGCCGGTGGGGTTGCGTTTCCATGCGGTACACCACTTCTTCCCTCAGTTGCCCTACCACCAGTTGGGTGAGGCGCGCCGTCGGCTCATGGCGGCGATCCCGCCTGATGCCGGGTACTGGTGCACCGAAGACCGTTCACTCGCCTCATCGCTGCGGCGTCTACTCGCCCACCCGCGTAAGGACACGGTATGAACACCACCCAATTGACTTCCATGGCACGAGAATCCGGAGCTGCCACCTACTCTCGTCGCCTGCCGATACGGCCGGTTGAGGCGCGCGGCGCCCGGGTGCGCGCCGACGACGGGCGCTGGTACGTCGACTGCCTGGCCGCTGCCGGGGCCATGTCCTTGGGCTGGAATCACCCCGTCGTCAGCGAGGCCGTCATGAAGACGGTGTCCTCCGGAGAACCGTTACTGTCACTGGATTTTCACACGCCGTCTCGGGACCGTTTCGTCGAGGAGCTGCTGTCCATCCTGCCGGTGCGGCTTGCCGCCGACGCCAGCATCCACCTGTGCTCGCCCAGTGGGGCGAGCGCGGTGGAGGCGGCGCTCATGCTCGCCGAGGTCGCCACCGGCGGGCGCGAACACGTGGGTGTGCAAGGCGGATTCCACGGCTGCACACGGGCCGCACGTGCGGCGAGCTCTGGCGGCGGTCTGCGCCAGCAGCCGGTGGTGCTGGCCCCGCACGCGAGCTTCCTGCCATACCCGCAGGAGTACCGCAGTCCGTTCGGGGTGAGCGGAGAGCAGGGGGTTGAGCTGGCGATCGCGGCCGCCGACGCGCTTGCGCGCCCGCACAGCGGAGTGACGGCGCCCGCATCGTTGATCGCAGAGTTCGTGCTGGGTGAGGGCGGGGTGATTCCCGCTCCACCGCGCTGGGGTCAGGCCTTGCGCCGGACCGCATCGACCCTCGGGATACCGCTGATCGCCGATGAGGTGCAGGCCGGTATGTACCGCACGGGTCCGGCATGGGCATTTCAGCACTGTGGCATCGAACCCGACATGGTGGTGATCTCCAAGGGACTCGGCTCCGGTATCCCCATCGCGGTCCTGGTGGTGCGCAAGGAGTTCGACGTGTGGGAACCCGGCGCGTTCACCGGGACCTTCCGCGGGAACGCCATGGCCTTCGCCGCCGCCAGCGCCGTGATGCGCTTCGCGCGCGAGAACGGACTGCGCGGGCAGGTTACCGCCCGCGGCAAGGTCTTCCTGGATGGCTTGACCGCCATCGCATCCCGCTCGAAGCTGGTCGGCGATGTGCGCGGGATCGGGCTCATGCTGGGTGTGGAGATCGTAGACCCCGACCTGCCGTGGCCGCATGACGCCGGAGCGCCGGCGCCCGAGCTCGCCGCCGACATCCAGCGTGCGTGCCTGCACCATGGCCTCATCGTCGAGACCGGCGGCCAGTACGGCAACGTGGTGCGTTTCTTGCCGCCGTTGATCATCGAGGAACCCGATATCTCCGCGGCGCTGAACGCATTCGAATCGGCCCTTGTCGCGGTGGAGCGCACCCGGTCCACCAGCGAGCGCGCATGGGCAGAATCCCGGTGAGGCCCAACCCGAGCCCCTTCGTGAGTGACTTCCTCACCGGGGAAAGCACAAGCCCGTATCGCGAAGCCATGGCCTTGGCGGCCGACCGGGCGAGTGCTGCACTGGGCGGTGCCACCAGGCCTGGCCTGGTAGACGGTTACGCGGCGCTGAAACGTGATGCCGGACGACTCGACCTCGACGATCCCGAGGGCGTCGGACTGAGCCGGGCATTGGACGAAGCCGCCGGGCTGCTCGCGGAGAACTCCGTGGTGGTCACCCATCCGGCGTATCTGGCGCATCTGCACTGCCCGCCCGCGCTGCCGTCGCTGGCCGCCGAGGTACTGATCAGTGCGTTCAATCAGTCAATGGACTCCTTCGATCAGGCGCCGGCCGCCACCGCGATCGAGCAGCAAGTCATCGAATATCTTTGCGCCAGAATGGGATACGCGCCCGATTCGGATGGGACCTTCACCAGCGGGGGCACCCAGTCGAACCTGCAGGCCCTACTGCTCGCGCGGGACCTGTTCGCCCACCACACCTACGGCTGGGATATCGCGGCACGAGGCTTGCCGCCGCAGGCCAGTTCCTGGCGTGTGCTGTGCACCCGGCAGACGCATTTTTCGGTGCGGCAGGCACTCCGGCTGCTCGGGCTGGGGACCTCCGCCGTCATCGAAGCACCCACCGATGGGGCCGGGCGCCTGCGCGTCGAGGAGCTCGCGGGAATCCTGGACGAGGCGGACCGCGCGGGGACGCCCGTGTTCGCGCTCGTGCTCACCGCGGGGACCACGGATTTCGGGGCGATCGACCCGCTGGCAGCGTCCATCGCCCTGGCGCGTGCGCGCGGGATCTGGAGCCATGTGGATGCGTGTGCGGGTGGGTGCCTGATCTTCAGCGAGCAGCACCGGGACCTGCTGCACGGTATCGAGCTGGCGGACTCGGTTGCCCTCGACTTCCACAAGCTGTTGTTCCAGGCGATCAGTTGCAGCGCCCTACTGGTCCGCAGCCGTGAGAGCTTCGATGTGCTTGCCGCACATGCCGATTACCTCAACCCGGAGAGCGACTCCGAGCACGATGTGCTCAATCTGGTGGGCAAGTCGCTGCAGACCACCCGCCGTTTCGATGCGCTGAAGGTATTGGTCACGTTGAGGGCGGTGGGCCAGCGTCATGTCGCGGCGATGATCGATGCCACCTGTGCGGCGGCGCACGCCGCCGGCCGCGCAGCGGCCGAACACCCGGACCTGGAACTGGCGGTGCCGGTATGCACCAACACGGTGGTGTTGCGCTGGCGGCAGCCGGGCGTGACGGGCGAGGCGTGCGACGGGATCAACGACACGGTGCGCGCCGAGCTGGCGCACACCGGCAGGGCAATTGTGGGCCGGTCCAGTGCTGCTGGGGGGCAGGCGATCAAGCTCACCTTCGTCAACCCCTTGGTCACGGCGTCGATGGCGGCCGCGATGGTCTCCGAGATAGCCGCCCACGGCAACCGGATCTGGTGTGCCCGTATCCCGGAGGGCAGCGCCGTATGAACAATCCTGTAGTACGCGTCGAACGTGTTCCGGCCTCCGATGCCCGTTTTGCCTGGGCAAAGAATGTCGAGTTCTCGATTTTCGGCCTGGAGAACGATTTCGCCGACGGTGTCGATATCGCGGCGGGGGAGATGGTGCACTACCGCCCGTGGGAACGGTCGTCGGAGATCTATGTCGGGTTTACCGAGGAGTCCCGTGAGCATCCCGTGGGCGTATTGCGTTCCCTGCGGCACGATCCCGAGCTTGGGTTCGACAGTTTCAGCACCTTGCGCGACGCCCGGAACTTCCGGGGCGGCGGTGCACCGGCGCGCAATTATCTCTATCCGCGCTGGGATTCGTTCTTCGGCGAGATGGCGCCGGAGCGCATCGCGGAGCTCGCCACCCAAGGGGTACGCAAGAAGTACCGGCGCGCCGGAATGATCGAGCAGATCTGGCAGGCATTCTTCGGCAGCCTGGCCGCCGACGGCGTCCAGTTTGTGACGGTGGCACTGGTGGTGCCGCTGTTCGACTGGTACCACCACCTGCTGCCACACCGGCTGCATCAGATCGGCGACATCCTGCCCAACTACATCGGTGCGGACAGCGTGCCGGCCGTCCTCGACATCAGCGGCTCCTTTGTCCCCGACGCCGCCGACGCCGTGCGCGACGGCTCGCTGCTGACCGCCACCACCGCACTTCCGTCCCCCGATAAGGAAAGAACCAGATGAGATCGATTCACACCGAAGAGCATGTGTTCCGCAAGGTCAGCGAGATCGACTGTCCCGTCGACAAAGTGTGGGAGCGGGTCACTTCGCAAGAGGGCATCAACGATGAGATGGGCCCCTACATGAAGATGACCATGCCCAAGCAGTTCCGTGGCCGGTCCATCGCGGACGTCACTCCGGGCACCCGAATCGGCAAGAGCTTCTTGCTGTTGTTCGGCGTCCTGCCGTTCGGATTCGATGACATCACGGTGGCGCGGCTCGAACCCGGCCGGATGTTCCGTGAGGAGTCGCTCATGACCGGCATGCGGGTGTGGGTACATCACCGCACCCTGGAGCCGGTGGCGTCCGAGACCGGTGAAAAGACCAGAGTCACCGACGAGATCACGCTGGCCCCACAGGCGCCGCTGGGCCTGATCCCCGGGTGGGGCAGGCTGATGAGCAGGATTCTGGCGGCCTTCTTCGCGCATCGGCACCGGCGGCTGGACCGGACCCTGTCCGTCACCGGAGCTCCGCGATGACACGCCTCGGCGCGGCAGTCGCCGCAGTGCTCTCGGTCGCGGTGGCTGCTGCCTGCGCGCCGGTGAATGAGGAGGCAGGGAAGCCCGTCGGACATGCCTTCGCACTGTTGAAGTACCCAGCAGGACAAGGGGAACCGGCTTCCGAGCCACAGGGCAAGTCGCCCTTCGGTGACTATGCGCAGGAGGTCTCCGGCTCGGTGACCTATCTCGGGGAGACCACTGCGCTACCCGGTGCCGGAGTCATGACCGTCGGCCCGGGCCCCCGACGCGGCGAACTGAAGATCGAGCAGTACTACCGGGGAGACCGATTCCCGTACGAGACCGGGATCGTCTCCGGCGGCGAGGGCAAGCCCAGCACCCTGGACGCCATCACCATCGTCAACCCGCTGGACTCGCGGGTGACGCTGCAATGCACCATCGACGGCGGAATCAGCCTGGCGGACATCGACAGTGAGCGTGAAATCAACGGCACCTGCAGCGGGGGAGCCACGGCCCACGGTCACATCAGGCCCGACGGCAGCCGCAAGGCGACGTGGCGCGACAAACCCATCGAGCTGGTGCGCACCGTCATGGATCTCACCGTCAGCGGTGCCAGCAGTGGCCAGATCCACCAGATCAACGAAGTCCCCAGGGACAGCACGGTCGGCAGCTTCCCGCTGTTCACATCGATCGACGTGAACATGACGGCACAGGGCATCAGCCTTGCCGAGAAGCTGGAACGTCACGTGCTCCTGAAAGTGAAGGGCTGAGCATGACCACAGAGGAGAAGACCCCGGCATTACGTGCGGCAGATCTGGTCAAGGCCTATCCCGGCGCGCAGACTCGCGCTGTCGACGGACTGAATCTGACTATCCCGCAAGGCATCGTCTACTGTCTGCTGGGCCGCAACGGTGCCGGGAAGACCACCACCATCCGCATGGCGACGACGCTGCTCGCCCCCACCAGCGGGGAGCTCGAGGTGCTCGGAATTCCCGTCGACAAAACCAAGGAATTGCGTCCCCTGATCGGTGTAGCGCTACAAGAGGTGGCGCTGGATCTGTGGATGTCACCGGTCGAGCAGATTCGGATGAGTCTGGCCATCGCCGGCTGGCCCAAGGGACAGCGCAAGGCGCGCGAGGAAGAGCTCGTCGAGCAGTTCGGCCTCGGTAGTTACCTGAACCGGAAGGTGGGGGCACTGTCCGGCGGCATGCGCCGACGCGTCGATGTCGCACTGGCGGTCGCCCACAACCCGCAGATGTTGTTCCTCGATGAGCCGTCCAGCGGGCTGGATATCGAAGGCAAACAGGAGGTGTGGAATGCCATCCGGCTGCTGCGCGCCGAAGGACGCACCGTCGTGCTGACGACTCACGATATGGATGAGGCGGTGTCGCTTGCCGACGAGGTCGGCATCGTCAAGAGCGGTCAGCTTGTCGCCTCGGGCTCCACCCAGGAGTTCACCCGCAGCCACGGTTACGCGGTCGAAATTTCGGCCGACGGCGGCGTCTCGGAAGACACGGCCAAGGAGTTGGTGGCCGCGGGCTACACCGTGCGGCGCACGGAGACCGGGACCCTCTCCGGGACTTTGGATTCCGCGTCGGCATCGGATCTGGGGGCGCTGAGCGCCGACCTGGGCCGGGTCGGGTTGGGCACGGCCAGTATCGAAGTGCGATCCACCTCGCTGCGCGACGCATTCTTGGAGGTAACTCAGTGAGCGCCTTGTCCAATACCGCACGGTTGTTCCGTCGCTACGTCGTCGTGGGCCTGCGGCAGCCGGTCTTCGGATTCATCTTCCCGATCGTCTTCCCGGTGGTTCTGGTGATCTTCGTGCGGTCGATGTTCCAGCGCGTGGCCGACCTGCCCGGATTCCCGCTCTCCTCGTACACCGCGTACATCGCGCCCGGGCTCATCATGCTCATTCCGATGCTCGGTGCGGGGTACGGCGCCGGGACGCTCATCGACGAGATCAGATCGGGGTTCACCGACCGGCTGCGGCTCTACGGTGTCTCCACCGGGCAGATCATGGCGGCCAAGATCGGCTTCGAGATGTTCCGCATCCTGCCCGCCGCGGTCATCGTCATCGGGCTACTGGCCTTCCTTGACGCACCACTGCGGGCGGGCGCGTTGACCGGGGTATTCCTTGTGCTGGTGATGTTCCTGTGGTCGGCGGCCTATAGCTCGCTGTTCTATCTGGTCGCGCTGCGCACTCTCAATCCGCAAGCGCCCGTGGCGATGTTGCCGCTGGCGTTACCGGTGCTGTTTGTCAGCCAGGCGCTGATGCCCTCGGTGTTCCTGTCCGACTGGCTCAGGATCAGCATCAACGCGAACCCCTTCTCGCACATTGTGTCCGCCGCCTCCACGATCATGTACGGCGAATTCGACGCGATGCTCGTGGTCAAGGGCGCGCTGGTGGCCATCGGCATGTTCGCGCTGCTGCACATCCCCATCCATCTGGTGATCCGCCGAAAAATAGGCAAGTAGAGGGCTTGGAAAGAACATGGAAACTACGTCAGAAGTCCGCGAGTTCCTCATTGAGTTCATCGCCGAGGAACTCGAGATGCCCACCGGAGATGTCAATGACTTCTCCGAACTGGTGGGCGATCTCGGATTCGATTCGTTGTCGTTCGCGGTGGGAGTCTCGGAAATCAAGGGCCGCTTCGGCATTCAGCTGACTAAGGACGATGTCTTCGAGTGCAAGACGCTCGGGGCGTTGATCGAACTGGTGGAGAGCCGTTTATGAACCCGGTGCTCGACAGACTGCGCGGCAGCGCCGTCACCGACCGCGGCCTCACCTCGGCGCCGATCGGAGCCGACGGCACATCACGGCTGACCGAGTTGCGCACCACGGCATGGGCCGATGTGCACCAGCAGGGCCTGCGGATCGCGGGCGCCCTGCAGGCCGCGGGTGTGCGTCCCGGCGACGCGGTGACCGTATTGGCCGGTAGCCCCGGTGAAATCGCGCCGTTGGTGCAGGGCATCTGGATGTCGGGTGCCTCCGTGACCATGCTGCACCAGCCCACGCACCGATCCGATATGCAGGTGTGGATCGAGGACACCCGCAAGGCACTGGCGGCGGTGGGCTCCTCGACCGTCGTCGTGGGGGACCCGTTCCTCGCGGCCGCCGGGCAGTTCGCGTCGGTCGGCGCCCGCGCTCTGGAGCTTCCGGGCCTGCTGACGCGCGCACCGGGGGAGATCGTGGATGCCGACCAGGACGCTATCGCCTTCCTGCAGTTGACCTCCGGGTCCACCGGGACACCGAAGGCGGTCAGCATCACTTATCGCAATATCGAGGCCAATCTGCGGGCAATGGTGAGCGCTTCGGGTGCCGATCCAGAGTCCGATGTGGTGGTGAGCTGGCTGCCGCTGTTCCACGACATGGGCATGATGGGTTATCTGATCGTCCCGATGTGCCGGGGGATGAACACCGTCAGCGTGACTCCCATGGACTTCCTCGGTAACCCGCTGCTGTGGGCAGAGCTGATCAGCAGGTACCGCGGCAGCATGACAGCGGGGCCCAATTTCGCGTACTCGCTGCTGGCCCGCCGGCTGCGCAAGGCGCCCGACGGTGCCTACGATCTGTCCTCGTTGCGGTTCGCGCTCAGCGGCGCCGAGGCCATCGATGTCGCGACACTGGAACGATTCGTCACCGAGAGCGCCCGGTTCGGTATGCGCGCCGACGCCATGGTCCCCGCGTATGGCATGGCGGAGGCCACCCTGGCGGTCTCGTTTGTGCGGCGCGGCGAGGGCTACCGGGTGTGCCCGCCACATCCCGATCTCGTCGCCGCCCAGGGTGAAGAGGCCAGCGCCCGTGTGGCACTGGGTCTTCCCCTGCCCGGCTGTGAGGTGCGGGTGGTGACCGAGGACCGCTCGGTGTTGCCCGCGGAGGCAATCGGTGAGCTTGAGATCCGGGGCGAGAACGTCACTGCCGGGTACCGCACCGCCGCGGGGTTCGAGCCGATGCTCGACGCGCAGGGCTGGCTGTCCACCGGCGATATCGGGTACCTGACCGAGGATGGGCAGCCGGTGATCTGCGGCCGCAAGAAGGACATCCTGATCATCTCGGGTCGCAACGTGCACCCCGAGGACATCGAGCGGTCGGTCGCGGGCGTGCCGGGAGTGAAGTCGGGCGGTATCGCCGCGGTCCGTCTGTCCACCGCCGCGGCGGGCGAGGGGTTCGCGATGGTGGCCGAGTCGGCGCTGCATGCCGACAGCGCCGAGAGCGCACGCATCCGTGCCGAGGTGGCCGACCGTGTCTACCGCAGCCTGGGGGTGAGTCCACGCGATGTCCACGTGGTCCCCGCCGGGTGGATTCCGAAGACATCCTCGGGAAAGTTGCGCAGGAGAGCGACCAGTGACCGGCTGAAGAGGTGTGAACCGACCCGATGACGACACGGGAACAACTTCTCCGTGTCCGCACCTGGATGCCCGAAGGGCTTCGCACGCTTGGCGATCGCGGTGCCCGCTACCTGCGGCACCATCCGATCGCCGCACTCACCACCGTCGGCGAACAGTTCGTCCTCGGTGCGCACACGCTGCGGTACTTCGCGACCGACCTGGTGACGGGCCGGTTCCAGTGGGCGGAGTTCGTGCGGCAGGCGGCGTTCATGGCAGGAACCGCCGTGATGCCGACGGTGCTGGTGGCACTGCCCATCGGGGTAACGCTCTCCATCCAGTTCGCACTGCTGTCAGGTCAGGTCGGTGCGACCTCACTGGCCGGTGCGGCCAGCGGGCTGGCCGTGGTGCGGCAGGCCGCCTCGTTGGTGGCGGCCATATTGCTGGCCTCGGCGGTGGGCTCGGCGATGACCGCCGATCTCGGCTGCCGGACCATGCGGGAGGAGACCGCGGCCATGGAGGTCATGGGGGTGTCGGTGGTGCGGCGTCTGGTGGTGCCGCGCTTCGCGGCGGCGATCGTCGTCGGTATCGCCCTGACCGGTGTGGTCTGCTTTGTCGGGTTCTTGGCCAGCTATCTGTTCAACGTGTACGTACAGGGCGGTGCCCCAGGAAGTTTCGTCGCCACCTTCGCATCGTTTGCGACCACGGGAGACCTGCTGCTGGCCTTGCTGAAGGCCGCGGTGTATGGCGCCATCGTGGCGGTGATCGCCTGCCAGAAGGGGCTGGCCTCGCATGGCGGACCGACCGGGGTGGCCAATTCGGTCAACGCCGCGGTCGTGGAATCTGTACTGCTGCTGATGGTCGTCAACGTCGTGGTCAGCCAGGTTTACACCATGGTGTTCCCGCGGGGGGTGCTATGACCGCCACCCTGCCGACTCCTCGGATGCTCTTGCGGCCCATGATATTCCGCGCAGACGCCGTAGTGGGACCATTGGCGCGGTTCGGTCATATGGTCACCTTCTTCCTGCATGCCTTCCTGGCGATCCCGATTGCGCTGCGCCGTTACCGGCGCGAATTCCTGCGCTTGCTTTCCGATATCACCTGGGGCAACGGGTCGATCGTGGTCGGCGGGGGAACCGCCGGTGTGGTGCTGGTGCTCGGCGTCACCACCGGTGCGCTGGTGGCGATCGAGGGTTACAACTTCCTGGAACTGATGGGGCTGGGCCCGGCGACGGGGGTCATCTCCTCGTTGGTGACCACCCGCGAGCTCGCCCCGATCATGGCCGCGCTGGCCTTTGCCGTGCAGGCGGGATGCCGCTTCACCACCCAGCTCGGGTCGATGCGTATCGCCGAAGAAGTGGACGCGATGGATTCCCTTGCCATCCGGCCGATTCCGTATCTCGTGACCACACGCCTGCTGGCCTCGGTGGTCGCCATCATCCCGCTGTACGTGGCATGTCTGACGATCAGCTATCTGTCCTGCCAGGTCATGGTGGGCATTGTCAGCGGTGGCTCGCAGGGCCCGTACCTGCACTACTTCACGCTGCTGTCCAGCGGCACGGATATCCTCTACTCGGTTCTCAAGGCCATCGTCTTCGTCTGGATAGCCTCGGCCATCCAGTGCTATTACGGGTTCTGCGCCGACGGCGGACCGGAGGGTGTCGGCATCGCGGCAGGGCATGCGATGCGTGCCAGCATCACCGCGGTGATCGTCGTCAACATGCTGCTCACCATGGCGCTGTGGAGTGTCGACTCGGGCGCCAGGTTCGGAGGATGATGTGACGAATCACGTGGGTACTCATTATGACCTGGACGGTGTCGTCTTCTCGCGGCGGCAATTGCTGGTGCGCGGGGGAGCCGCATTGGTCGCCGTCGCCGCCATCACATCGGCCCTGTTGATCAAGTCGACGGGAGTGCTGGACAGGTACGTCAATGTGGTCGCCGAGCTCCACAACGTCGGCGACGGGCTGCCGCCGCGCTCGGATGTGAAGTACCGGGGTGTACTCGTCGGTGCGGTGGACAGCGTCAGCCCGGCGGCCGGTGCACAACCCAATCGGGTGTATCTGCGTCTCAAGCCGCTGTACGCCAGGTCGATCCCGGCGACCGTCACCGCGCGCGTAGTGCCGAGCAATGTCTTCGCCGTCTCGGCGCTGCAACTCGTCGACCACGGGTCCGGTGCACCGGTTCGCGACGGGGCGCATATCGCCGAGGACACCCGGCTCCCGACCGTGCTGTTCCAGACCACGGTGAACAAGCTGCGCCAGATCCTCTCCGCGGCGGGCCGCGGCCGCGAGGACAACACCGTCGGGATCCTGGCGGCTGTTGGTGCGGCCACCGATCACCGTCGCAACGAACTACTCACCAGTGCAGCGCAACTCGATCGCATCCTGGACCAGCTCAACGCCGTCGTGGCGACGGACCAGGGTCCTTCCACCGTGTCGGCACTGGTCGATGCGGCACGCGGGCTCTCGCAGACCGCACCGGATCTGGTGGATGCCCTGCACCAGGCGGTGGCTCCCATGCGCACCCTGGCCGAGAAACGGGACCAGTTGCGCACGTTCATCGGGGCCGGGGTGCACACCACCGGTACCACCGTGGAGTCGCTGCGTAACCACACCGATCAGCTGATCCAGATCACCACCGACCTGACGCCGGTGCTGGGCGTGCTGGCCGATAACGCCGAGCACTTCGTGCCGATCACCCGGCGCATCACCACGTTCTCGGACACCTTCTTCCAGGAAGTGTGGGACCCGGAACTGGCCACGGCCCGTGGGCGGATCAATCTATCGTTCACCCCGTCGTACACCTATACCCGCGCCGACTGTCCACGCTACGGGGAACTGAAGGCGCCCAGCTGTTTTACCGCTCCTCAGATCGCGGTGCGGCCCGACCTTCCCGAGGTGTTGCTACCCCAGAATTACCAGCCTCCGGCCAACCTGGCCCCGCCGCCGGGGACAGTGGTGGGTCCGGGCGGCAATCTTGTCGCCGTTGGGCCGCCACTGGTCAACCCCAACCCTGACCTGCGGGATCCCAATCCGCCGGTGCCGTCGTGGCTCAGTCCGGCTCCACCGGTACCCGGAAGCGCGGTGCCGGGCGAAACCGCTGTCGCACCGGCATCTTTCGGTGGGAATGTGGGACCCGTCGGCAGTGCCCAGGAACGGAGCCAGCTGGACCGAATCCTGGGGCAGCCGGTGACGGCGGCTGATCAGCTCATGCTCGGGCCCATCGCCCGCGGCACGGCCGTGACCCGAAACCAGGACGCGCACAACGAGGAAGGTACACGATGAGGCGCTCGGCAACCGCGAGTTTGCGTGGTCCCGTGATCGGCCTCGCCATCTTCCTGGTGATCACCACGGTGTTGACGTGGCTGGTCTACGTCACGCTGCGGCGCGACGTCAAGGGTTCGACCATCTCGTACGCCGCGGTGTTCACCGATGCCTTCGGGCTACGCGAGGGTGACGACGTCCGGATCGCGGGGGTCCGCGTGGGCAGAGTCCAGGGCATCGAGCTCAACGGGACACTCGCGAAGGTGAGCTTCGCCGTCCAGGACGGCCAACGGCTCCCCGACAGCACCACCGCTTCGGTCACCTATCAGAACATTGTCGGCCAGCGCTATCTCGCACTGGCGCAGGGCCACTCGGGACACGGTGGCCTGCTGGCCCCGGGCGGCGTCATCCCCGTCGAGCGCACCGAGCCCTCGTTCGATATCGGCATTCTGCTCAATGGGTACGAGCCCCTTTTCGCGGTGCTGGACCCTGCCCAGGTGAACAATCTGACCCAGGCGGTCATCGGCTCCCTGCAGGGGGACACCGCCGCGTTTGCGACGCTCGTGGACCAGACATCGGCATTGACAAAGACATTCACGGGCCGCGATGACGCCCTGGATCACGTGATCGGGAGCCTGGACCGGGTGGTGGGCAGCCTGGCGGCGCAGAATCGTGACTTCGAGGAGGCGATCGCCGCGACCCGTGCGGTGGTCGGCCAGTTCGACGGCCGCAGGCCCGAGCTGGTGTCCTCCGTGGGCAAGATGACCGCGGTGGTCAGAAACCTGTCGCGGATCGCCCATGACGTGGACCCGCAGCTGCACGAATTACTCACGCGTGAGCCCGGTTACACCCGGCACATGCTCGACATCGAGCCGCAGATCGCTTACACGGGACTCAACACACCGCTGTTCCTCAAGGGCCTGGCGCGCATGTTCGGGGAGGGCCCCTACATGAATGCCTATGGGTGCGATGTGAATGTCTACGGTTTCTTCCCCGGGCTCAACGATGTCGTCCCGATCATCGTCAACGCGGCCACGCCGGGCGGCAAGGCCAAGCACACGGCGCGATGCAGGAATGCCGGCGATGGTGGCTGAGATGATGCGGCCACACTGGCTCTCCGCCATTCGTAGGCCGCTGGACTCCTACAACAAGACCTGGCTCGGTGTGATCGCCGTGGCGGTTGTCGCGGTGCTCATCGCCGCACTGCTTCTGGTGAAGGAGCTGGGGATCGGATACCGGCAGTTCACCGCCGAGTTCCTGCAGGCCGCCGCGCTGCGACCGGGAAATATCGTCACCATCGCGGGGGTGCAGGTCGGGTCGGTGACCGGTGTGCGGCTGGCCGGTGACCGTGTGGAGGCCACCTTCCGGGTCCGGGACCACGTCCCGGTGGGCGGCGATACGCGGGCGGCGATCAAGATCACCACGCTGTTCGGTTCCCGGTATGTCGACCTGCGGCCCGCGGGCGCCGGCATGCTCGCGGGGAAGCGGATCGGCCTGCAGCACACTGAGGTTCCCTATGACCTGCAGGCAGCGCTCGCCGACTCCACCCGCACCTTCGAACAAGTGGATGCCGACCGCATCGCCTCCTCGTTGAACGTGCTGGGCTCCCAGCTCGACGGTCTGCCGAGCGTGGTGCCGCAGGCCATGGAGAACGTGCGGGCGCTGTCCGCGGTCATCGCGCAGCGGCGCGATCAGCTCGGCACGTTGCTGGCCAGCACCGAGAAGGTGACCGGCATGCTGCGCCGCCAGCAGTCCGATATCGGGACCTTCATCCGCCAGGGGCAGGAGCTGGTAGGGGAGTTCGTGGCGCGCTCGGCCGCCTTCCACGCGATGATGCGCGCACTGCAGAGCGTCGTGGACTCGCTGCGCAGCATCGTGGTCGATGATCACCGGGTACTCGACGGTGTCATCCACACCATGGATGAGCTCGCCGGCAAGCTCGCCGAGCAGGATGCCCTGTTGCGCAACCTGCTCCAGATCGCGCCTGTGCCTATCCGGGAGATCGCCAACGCCACCGGATTCGGCAACTCGATCGAGGTCAGTCCGACGGGCGGTGCCCTCATCGACTCGTGGATGTGTGCGATCAGCGGCCGTGCCAAGCAATTCGGGATGATCGAGTACTTGAAGGACTGCCAATGAGCAAGATTCGCACACTGACCCTGATCGGGCTGGGGCTGCTCGCGATTACCGCGACGACAGTGGGCGCGGCCTGGTCCGTCACGGGAGGCGGCAGGACCATCACCGTCACGGCCCAATTCGACAGTGCTGCTGGGATTTATCCCGGAAACGTGGTTGCGGTGCTCGGCATGCCGGTGGGGCAGGTCTCCAAGATCACCGCGAGGGGCGGCTACGCCGAGGTGGAGTTCACCGTCGACAGGCAGGTCCAGATCCCCGCCGATGTCCAGGCCGTCACCCTCTCGACGTCGATTCTGACGGACCGGCAGATCGAGCTGTCGCCGCCGTATCGCGGCGGGCCGACGCTGCGCGACCACGACACGATCGGCCTGAACCGGACCAAGACCCCCGTCGAATTCGACAGGGTGCTCGGCATGCTCGACAAACTGTCCGGGTCCCTGCATGGTGACGGCACAGGCAGCGGACCCATCGCCGCAGTGCTGAACGCCGGCGACGGTGTCGCGTCCGGCAACGGTGATCGCATCAAGACGGCGCTGGATGAACTGTCCCGGGCGTTGCGTCTGGGTGCCGATGGCGGGGCGCACACGCGCGAACAGATGACCGCCATCGTCAAGAATGTCAGCGGCTTGCTGGACGCGGCGTCCCGCAACGATGCCAGCCTGCGGCAGTTCGGTTCCACGGTGCGCCAGCTCAGCGACATCCTGGCGCGCGAGAGCTTCGGCTCGGGGAGCACCGGCCGGCAGTTCAACGAGGTGATCGAGCAGGCGGGGAACATCCTGCAGTCCAACCGGGATGCGATTGGCCGCGGTATTGCCAACGGCAACAAGAGCATCCAGACGGTGTACGACCGCCAGCGCGAACTCGCCGAGTTCTTCGACGTGCTGCCGCTGATGGCCGACAACTTGTATAACGCCATCGACCAGCGCAATGGCGCGATCCGTGCCCACTTCCTGGCCGACCGCATGGTCTTCGATGGGCAGATGGGCAAGGAGATCTGCAATCTGCTGGGTTTGCGCCAGCTTGGCTGCAGCACAGGGACATTGCAGGACTACGGCCCAGACTTCGGGCTGACCTACATGCTCGACGGTCTCGCGGCGATGGGACAGAAGTGATGGGGCGCGGGCTATCGGCGCTCGCCGCTGTGGTGTTTCTCTGTGCGGGGTGTTCCACCACGGGGCTGGCCGACCTGCCACTGCCGGCACCCGGATTGGGTGCCGGGGGGTATCGACTGACCGCGGTCTTCGCGAATGCACTGAATCTGCCCGATCGCGCCAAGGTGAAACTGGCCGGTGCCGATATCGGCGAGGTGGAATCCATGGCGGCGCGGGATTTCAGCGCGGTGACCACTCTGCGCATCCGGCATGATGTCACGCTTCCGGTCGGCAGCACCGCGCAATTGCGCACTGCCACACCGCTCGGCGATGTGTTCGTGGCCATCGCGCCACCGGAACAATCCGTTGGCGGCATGCTTGCCGACGGCGATACCATCCCGATCGACCGGACGCGGGCGGCCGCGACCGTGGAATCGGTGCTCAGCTCGGCGGCGATTCTCGTCAACGGCGGTGCGGTGCATAACCTCACCAACGTTGTCAACGGCACGGGCAGGGCCGCCGGGCAGGATGGACAGGCCTTCGGGCGCATGATCGGGAAGTCGAATGAGCTGCTGGGCAAGCTCAATGCGCGCTCGGGACAGCTGGACGCCGCGATGACCGAAACGGCTCAGCTGGCCGCGGCGCTCGACGGCAAGAGCGAGAAACTCGCTGAGGTGCTGCACGCGGCCGCCCCGGCCACCGCAACCCTGCGGGACAATGCCGATCAGATCTCGAATCTTGTTCTGTTGCTGGGTGATACTGCCAGTGAGCTGAGCAAGTTTCCGTCCATCGCGGGTACCGATGCCAGCGGGCGCAGCGTGGTCGCCGACGCGAATGCCATCTCCCGGTCCTGGAATGACGTGGTGCTGGATCCCGAGACCAGCCTGCTCGCGCTGAACCGGCTGTACGCGCCGTTCATCAAAATCACCGCGGGCTCGGCGATCTCCGGCAGCGCCGGTATCGATCGCCTGGTGCTGGGTGCTATCCCGGATGCCGGTTTCGGGGGAGACCCGGGCTTTCACGGGCCCAAGCGGTACGACTGGGCCAAACTTGTCGGGACCTTCAAGTACACGCTGTGGCGACTGCAAGAACGCGTGGTAGGTCAAGGGCCCGCGGCGCAGGAGGCCCCCCGATGAGCCGCGCCTGGGCCAGCGGCCTGTCGCTGGTACTCATGTTGACGGTCTCGGTGACCTATCTGCTTGTCGGGGTGCTGCACGTGCGGCCGTTGGCGTCGAGCTACCCGGTGACCATCCAGCTCGCCGAATCCGGTGGCCTGCTGCCCCATCAAGACGTGACGCTGCACGGGGTGCGCATCGGCTCGATCGATGCGCTGAGCTTCACCGGCCAGGGTGTGAACGCGACGGTGAGTGTGGACGGTGGTGTCCGGCTTCCCGCCTCCAGCACGGTGCGGGTCTCCGGGCTGTCCCCGGCCGGTGAGCAGTATCTGGATTTCTCGTCGGGATCCGAAGCGGGCCCGTTCCTGTCCGCCGGGGCTGTGATCACCCGGGACCGCACCGCCATCCCGGTCACCCCGGCGCAGCTGCTGGTCCATGCCGACGGTGTTCTCGCCCAAGTGGATCCGGCGAAGATCGAGCGCATCAAGAAGGAACTGAGCCTGAGTGACGAAGGGCCACAAAAGCTTACGTCGATCGTTGACGGCGGCGTCTTCCTGCTCGCCACCCTCGACTCGGTGCTGCCCGAGACGGTCAGCGCGATACAAGACAGCCGGACGGTGTTGTCGGCCGCGATCGACGTCAACGGCGGCATCGCGGCCACCGCACGCAATCTGCGCGGCACCCTGGCGGGCATCAACAGGATGGATGGCGGCTACCGGAAACTTATCGACCAATCGCCACGTGTGTTGGGGGCCACCGACAATCTGTTCACCGATAACTCCGACACCATGGTGCAGCTGCTGGCCAACCTGGCGACCAATGCACGACTGGCGTATGTGCGGGTGCCGGCGCTGAACGGGCTGTTCCCCGACTACCGCGGTTCGGCACTGGAGGCGTTCATCAGCACCATGCACGAGCACGGGCTGTGGGTGAACACCGATTTGTACCCGCGGTACGTCTGCGATTACGGCACGCCGCGGCGCCCACCCTCCTCGGCTGATTACCCGGAGCCGTTCCTGCACACCTATTGCCGCGACGACGATCCCGCGGTTCTGGTGCGCGGTGCCAAGAACGCCCCGCGCCCCGCAGGGGACGACACCGCCGGGCCGCCCTCGGGTGCGGACCTGGGTGCCACCTCCGACCCGACGCCGCCGGGCCGGTACACCATCCCGACGCCTTACGGCGGCCCTGCGCTGCCGATCGAGCCACCGAGGTAACGATGCCGGCCAACAGTGCGCATGACCGTCCACAGTCCGCTGCCACGCGGGCGGTGTACACCCGCCGGATCGCGTTCACCTTTGACGGGGCGTCACCCGCGCAGCGGCACTTCGTCGCGGGCGATATCGCGATGAGCCATCTGGTCGCCCTGTTGTCCGGCTTCTTTCCCTCGGGAGAGGAGTTCTTCATCCAGTCGGTACGGCGCTATGACAGCCAGATCGTAGATCCCGTGCTCAGGAAGCAGGTCGCCGGATTCATCGGGCAGGAGATGACCCATGGCATCGCGCACCGCGAGCTCAACACGCAGCTGGTTCAGCGCGGCTACTGGGCCACCGGGCTCATGGACCGGCTGGGCACGCGGCTGGTCACGCGGATGAAGCAGAACAGGGACCGGCTACCGGATCGGGTGGCCCGGTCCGCTCTCGCGGTGACGGCGGGGGTTGAACATCTCACGGCGATCCTCGGGGAGCAGGTGCTCAGTGTCCCGTGGATACAGCAGCAGCTGACCGATCCCGAGGTGCGCGCGATGCTCAACTGGCATGCCATCGAGGAGATGGAACACAAATCCGTCGCCTTCGATGTGTATCGCCACGTCGGGGGCACCGAGCGCATGAGGATCGGGGCGATGGCCGTCACGCTGGCCCTTTTCCTGAGTCGGACGCTGATCCTGCTGGCCTCGATTTTCACCGATCCGTGGGCGTGGCGCCATCCCGCGGCGACCCTGCGCAGCATCGTCACGCTGCCGCGCACGCCGCTGTTCGCCGGGCTCGGGGCCAAGATCCGGTGCTACCTGCGCTCCGGCTTCCATCCCGACGACATCGACCACGGCCTCCTGCTGGAGAAGTGGCGCGACGAGTACTTCGGTCCCGAAGGCATCCTGCTGGACCATCTGAAGTAGCTGCTAGAAGCCACCGAGGTAAAAGGCGCTGTGCGCGGCCCTTAGGCTGTTCAGGTCAATTACTGCAGTCTTGCAAGAGGAGCCTGAGCAGATCGTGGCCGCCAAGCCGAACGCCGCCGGTAAGAAGATCGAGGCCGTCGTCAACCTCGCCAAGCGCCGGGGACTGGTGTACCCGTGCGGCGAGATCTACGGCGGTACCAAGTCGGCGTGGGATTACGGCCCGCTCGGTGTGGAGCTCAAGGAGAACATCAAGAAGCAGTGGTGGCGCTCGGTCGTCACCAGCCGCGACGACGTCGTGGGCCTGGACTCCTCGGTGATCCTGCCCCGTCAGGTCTGGGTCGCCTCCGGTCACGTCGAGGTCTTCAACGACCCGCTGGTCGAATGCCTGAACTGTCACAAGCGCCACCGTCAGGATCATCTGCAGGAGGCGTACGCGGAGAAGAAGGGCATCGACGATCCCGAGTCGGTGCAGATGTCCGACATCGTGTGCCCCGACTGTGGCAACAAGGGCCAGTGGACCGAGCCGCGCGACTTCAACATGATGCTCAAGACCTACCTGGGTCCGATCGAGACCGAAGAGGGTCTGCACTACCTGCGTCCGGAGACCGCGCAGGGCATCTTCGTGAACTTCAAGAACGTCGTCACCACCTCGCGCCAGAAGCCTCCGTTCGGCATCGGCCAGATCGGCAAGAGCTTCCGCAACGAGATCACCCCCGGGAACTTCATCTTCCGCACGCGTGAGTTCGAGCAGATGGAGATGGAGTTCTTCGTCGAGCCGTCCACGGCGCCGGAGTGGCACAGGTATTGGATCGACACCCGGCTGCAGTGGTACATCGATCTGGGTATCGACCCGGAGAACCTGCGGCTCTACGACCACCCCAAGGAGAAGCTGTCGCACTACTCGGACGGCACCGTCGACATCGAGTACAAGTTCGGTTTCAGCGGCAACCCGTGGGGTGAGCTGGAGGGTGTGGCGAACCGTACCGACTTCGACTTGTCCACGCATTCCAAGCATTCCGGTGAAGACCTGTCGTACTACGACCAGGCCGAGGACCGGCGTTACACGCCGTACGTGATCGAGCCCGCGGCCGGGCTCACCCGCTCGTTCATGGCATTCCTGGTCGACGCCTATCACGAGGACGAGGCCCCCAACGCCAAGGGCGGCGTGGACACGCGCACCGTGCTGCGCCTGGATCCGCGTCTGGCCCCGGTCAAGGTCGCGGTGCTGCCGCTGTCGCGCAACGCCGACCTGAGCCCGCGCGCCAAGGCGCTGGCCGCCGAGCTGCGGCAGAGCTGGAATGTCGACTTCGATGACGCCGGCGCCATCGGCCGCAGGTATCGTCGACAGGACGAGATCGGCACCCCGTTCTGCGTCACAGTCGATTTCGACTCGCTCGAAGACGACTCCGTCACCGTTCGCGACCGCGACGAGATGACACAGCAGCGTATTCCGATCGGCGGCGTGGCCGATCATCTCGCCAAATCTCTCAAGGGCTGCTAGCCGAGGAGCAGAAATGACTGACGTCCAGAATCACATCGGAATCGATCCCGCCAGCGCGCCCATCGAGGCACCGGCGGCCGAGGCGCAGGTCCGCGCCGACGATCGTGGACATGTTTTCCACTCGTGGTCCGCCCAGGCGGCCATCGACCCGTTGCCGGTCGCCGGCGGTTCGGGTGCGACGTTCTGGGATTACACCGGCAAGGAGTACCTGGACTTCGCCTCGCAGCTGGTGAACCTCAATCTGGGACATCAGCATCCGCGTCTGGTCGAAGCCATTCAGCGTCAGGCCGGCCGGCTGGCCACCATCGCGCCCGCCTTCGCCAACGACGTGCGCGGTGAGCTCGCCCGGCTGGTCGCCGAGCGTGCGCCGGGAACCCTGAACAAGGTCTTCTTCACCAACGGTGGCACCGAGGCCGTGGAGCATGCGGTGCGCATGGCCCGCCACCACACCGGTCGCCGCAAGGTGCTTGCCGCGTACCGCAGTTACCACGGCGGCACCACCACCTCGATGTCGCTGACGGGTGAGCCGCGCCGCTGGGCCAATGATCCGGGTGACAACTCGGTGGTCCGCTTCTTCGGTCCGTACGCCTACCGTTCGGTCTTCCACTCCACCTCGCCCGAGGAGGAAACCCAAAGGGCGCTGGAGCATCTGGAGCAGGTCATCGCTCTGGAGGGTCCGCCCACCATCGCCGCGATCATCCTGGAATCGGTGGTCGGCACCAACGGTGTGCTGGTGCCCCCGCCGGGCTACCTGGCCGGTGTGCGGGAGATCTGCGACCGGTACGGCCTGGTGTTCATCGCCGACGAGGTGATGGTCGGCTTCGGGCGATTCGGGGAATGGTTCGCAATCAACGCCTTTAACGTCACCCCGGACCTCATCACCTTCGCCAAGGGCATCAACTCCGGTTACGTCCCGCTGGGCGGCGTGGTGATCTCCGATGCCATCGCCACCAGCTTCGATCATCGTCCGTACCCGGGTGGGCTGACGTACTCCGGTCACCCGCTGGCCTGCGCGGTCGGCGTCGAGACCATCAAGGTGTTCGAGGACGAGAAGCTCCTGGAGCGCGTGCGCGACCTCGGTGAGCGCGTGGTGCGTCCGGAGCTCGAGCGCTGGGTGCAGACTCACCCGAGCGTCGGCGAGATCCGTGGCCGTGGCCTGTTCTGGGCCGTGGAACTGGTGCGCGACAAGCAGACTCGCGAACCGCTGGTGCCGTTCAATGCCAGTGGTGAGGCGGCCGCGCCGATGAACGCCTTCGCGGCGGCGTGCAAGAAGGATGGCCTGTGGCCGTTCACGCACTTCAACCGCACGCATGTGGCACCTCCGCTGATCATCAGCGAAGAGGATCTGCGGCGTGGGCTGTCGATCATCGACGAGGCACTGAACGTCGCCGACGGGTATGCCAACTAGCCGGTGAAGACGCCGCTGTAGGCGTTCAGGGCCGGCTGGCCGCCCAGGTGGGCGTACAGGACGGTGGAGCCCGGCTCGATGGTCCCGTCGGTGACCAGGTCGATCAGGCCTGCCATCGATTTGCCCTCGTACACCGGGTCGGTGATCATCGCCTCCAGACGCCCGCACAACTCGATCGCCTCGATGGTGGAATCGACAGGCACGCCGTACTTTTCGCCTGCCCACCCCTCGAGCACGGTGATCTCATCGGCGCTCAGGTCGCGTTCGAGGCCGATCTGGCCTGCGGTGTGCCGGGCGATGCGGGTGACTTGGTCGACGGTCTTCGGGAGAGTGGCCGACGCGTCGATCCCCAGTACGCGCCGGGGCGGGCCGCCGGCATCGGCGAGTGCGGCGAACCCCGCGATCATGCCGGCGTGCGTTGAACCGGTCACGGTGCAGACAACGATGGTGTCGAAGAAGACGCCCAGCTGTCGCTCCTGCGCGGCCACTTCATAGGCCCAGTTGGCGAAACCCAGGCCGCCGTACTTGTGTTCGGATGCTCCTGCCGGGATGGGATAGGGCTTGCCGCCGCTGTTTTCGACGGCGGCCAGCGCGTCCTCCCACGACCCGCGGATGCCGATGTCGAACCCCGCAGGGTCCAGCTGAGTCTGGGCTCCCATAATCCGTGAGAGCAGGATGTTGCCTGCCTTGTCGTTGACCGGGTCCTCCCAGTCCACCCAGCGCTCCTGCACCAGGTGGCACCGCATACCGAGTACCGCCGCCACGGCGGCCACCTGTCGGGTGTGATTGGACTGGTAGCCGCCGATGGACACCAGGGTGTCGGCGCCGCTGGCCAATATGTCCGGGACGATGTATTCGAGCTTGCGTGTCTTGTTGCCGCCGAAGGCAAGTCCGGAATTGCAGTCCTCGCGCTTGGCCCAGATCTGAGCGCCGCCGAGGTGCCGGCTCAGGCGCTGCAGCGGGTGGACCGGGCTGGGCCCAAAGGTCAGCGGGTAGCGGGGGAAATCGTGGATCGTCAAGACGTTCTCCTGGCTTCGGCGCCTTCCGGTGCGGCGATGAGGGTGTGCCAATTGGCGCGCGCGGCATGACCGGCGCCCTCGCCGTCACCGGCCTCGCACCGGGCGATGATCTGCTCGTGCAGGGCCACGGAGTGGCGCCCGTCGCGGCTGGCGAACCGGATGCGCTCGAGGCGGCGCAGCACGGGGGTGACTTGCTCGAGCACCGCCGCGATGTAGGGGTTGGCACTGGCCTCGACGGCGATGGCATGAAACTCGTCGTCCGCGGTCAGCGCAGCGTCGGGATCGTGCGCGTCGAGCGCGGCGGCGAAACGCGCGTTGGCGTGCCGCATCGCGGCGAGGTCACCGGCGGAGATGTTGGTGATCGCCTCCCGCACGGCGAGCTCGTGCATCGCCGCGGCGACGGACTGCGCCGCGCGTGCCTCCCGAACGTCGACGGGGCTGACGATGGTGTGCCGGCCCGGCTGGGTTTGCACCAGACCGGCCTGCTCCAAACGGGCGAGGGCTTCGCGGATCGGGGTTCGGCTCACGCCCAGCCAGCGACTCAGCTCGTCGTCCCGCAGCCGCTCGCCGGGGGCGAGGGTGCCGTCCACGATGGCCTTACGCAGGGCTTTGTAGGCGTCGTCGCGGAGCAGGGACCGCGCGACGACGCCCTCGGAGGGCGGTACTGGCATGCAATATATTGCACATCGTCAGCCGCTTGCCGTCAAGTGTTGTGCGAAATTTCAGGCAGAGACGGCCCTGCTAGAAGCGGCCGCCGCCGCCCCGGAAGCTCGAGCCCGAGGATCGGGACGACCCGCCGTAGGACGACGACCCGGAGCCGGACCAGGAGCTGTGGTGGCTTGATCCGCCGCTGAGCATGCCGCGCAGGATGCCGCCGATCACGGCACCCGCGACGTTGCCGGCCACATCGCCTGCGACGGAGTATCCGGCGGAACCGCCGTAGTTGCCGTACCCGTTGCTGTAGTAGGACTGGGCCGCGCGCACCTCTTGTATGGCGCCGCCTTCGGCGCGCGTTGACAGTTCGGCTGCCCGGTTGGCCCACAGAATGGCGTTCGAGGGATCCGACTGGCGGGCGGACTCGGCCGTGGCGATGCTGCGCTCGGCCTCCGCGAGGTATCCCCGCGCGGCGGCACCGACGGCTCCGCGGTGCAGGCCGATGTACTGGCCGACCGCATTCACCTTCTGGCGGGCGGTGCCGATCGCTTGATCGAGCGCCCGGGCGCGGCGTTCGGCGGCGTCCTTCTCCTCCCGCACGGCCGCCAGGAGCTTGTCGAGCTCGGCATCGGCCGTGGCGAGGTGGGTGAAGGCGGTCAGCGGATCGGTGGACCCGACGCGCTCGGCATCGGCCACGGCGGTGACGGCGGTGTTGTGGGCCTTCGTCAGCTCGTCGGCACGCGGCACCGAACCTTGCCGTTGGAGTTCCTCGGCCTGGGCGATTCCCGACTTGGTGTCCGCGATGGCCGCGGGCAACGCCTCGGTGGCGCGCCGGATGTTGTTGGCGGCGTTGTCCACCGCGTCCAAGAGTGCGGCGGCCTGGGCCAGTGCCGATTCGGCGCCGCGCACGGCGTCGACGAGATTCATCTGCTGGCCCTCCAGGGGGCGGGCCGCCAGCTCGCGGCCGTGGGTAATCCGGGAGTCGGCGAACGTGGTGCGTTCGGTGGCCTCGGTGATGTTGTCGGCAATCGAGGCCAGCGCCGCAGCGTCGAACTGGGCGCGCAGTTGTTCGAGGACACGCTGCGACTCGGGCACCCGAGCGGTCGTGGCGACCACCTGCTGGGTCAGGGTGTCCAACTTCGTGGGTGCGTTGATCACCAGGTTGCGCAACGCGTCAAAGGCATTGGACTGATCATCGAGGGTGCGGTCGGCGCGTGCGGCCGTGGTGATGACATCGATCAGCAGGCGGCGCTGCTCCGTGGGTGTCTCCGGGACCGCGTCGTCGAGCTGCTTACGCACGGAGAATGCCTGAGCCAGCGCCTTTTTCGCGGAGTCGACGGCTTGCTGGAAGGGTGCGGTCTGGTCGGTGCCGAATTCCTCGACGGCCAGCGTGAGCTCGGCCTCGCTGGTTCGCACCGCGTTGTCGACATTCACCACAATCGATTTCGACAAGCCGTCGAGCGCATCGACCGACTGCGCGGCCAGGGCCTCGGCGTTGGTCGGATCGATGCCCTTGGCGGCCTCGACCTCCGCGCGGCGACGGGATCGATTGCGGAACCAGGAGTACAGCATGAAGGCGCCGACCACGACGGCGCCGAAGGCCAGCGCGGCCAGGATGGCCTTCCACGGAACGGAGGATGACGATGCGGCGGCCGACTCCAGGCCGTTGGCGGTGTTGATGGCGGCGCCATCCCAATCCGATGCGCGTAGCGCGGGCTCGATCGTGTTGGTGCGCAGTTCGTAGATCTCGGAGTCGCTGACGTTCTTGATCTCTGACGCGACGAGGAACGCGTAGCTGCGCTCCTGGGTTGCCACGGCCAGCAGGGCGTCGCGATCTCCCAATCCGCTTGTCTTGAGGGTCTTGTTCGCCCATGTCACGGGATCGGTGCCGTCGAAGTCCTTGACGTACACCACCCAGAGCCGCACGTGTTGTTGGTCGTAGAGCTGATCGATGGCGGCGCGCACCTTCGTGGGGTTCTTGAGCGCCCCGGCCCGATCGGTGACATAGCCGGGTATCCGGAAGGGTGGGTCGGCGCTCGCCACGGGTGCCAGCAGCAGGGTCGGGGCAAACACCGTGAGCACCGCGATCATGACTCCCAGCAGGCTCCCGAGGGCACGCAGCAGACGCATGGTCGCCAATCTAATGCCTCGCGAGGCGCGTGGACCCGTCCTGGCAGACTGGTGCCCACGATGCGTACTCCGGATGCCCACAAGGATGCCTACACCGACTCCGACCGTGAACGCGTCGTCACCGAGACACCGAAGACGGCGGCGATCGTCGAGATTCCATCGTCGGAGCACCGGACCGACTTCGCGCGTGACCGGGCGCGGGTTCTGCATAGCGCCGCCTTCCGGCGTCTGGCCGATAAGACACAGGTGGTGGGCCCGCGCGAGGGGGATACGCCGCGCACGCGGTTGACGCACTCGGTGGAGGTGGCGCAGATCGGCCGCGGTATCGCCACCGGGTTGGGCGCCGACCCGGACCTGGTGGACCTGGCCGGGCTGGCGCATGACATCGGCCATCCGCCATACGGGCACAACGGTGAACGCGCGCTCGACGAGGTGGCGGTCGACTGCGGTGGGTTCGAGGGCAATGCCCAGAATCTGCGGATCCTTACTCTGTTGGAGCCCAAAGTGGTTGACGCCGAGGGCAACAGCGCCGGGCTGAACCTGACGCGCGCGGCCCTGGATGCGGCGACGAAGTACCCGTGGCTGCGTCCGCCGGGCGGCGGAAAGTTCGGTGCCTACGTGGAGGACGCGGCGGCCCTGGACTGGGTGCGGGCCGGTGCGCCGCCACGGCGGCGCTGCCTGGAAGCGCAGATCATGGACTGGTCCGATGACGTCGCCTACTCGGTGCACGACGTCGAGGACGGTGTGATCTCCGGACGCATCGACCTGCGGGTGCTGGCCTCGCCGGGGGAAGCGCAGGTGCTCGCGGAGCTGGGGGTGAAGTCCTTCGGCGGGGTGGAGCAGGGCGCGTTGGAGGAGGCTGCCGCGCGCCTGGCCACGCTGCCGGTGGTCGCGGCCATCGGCCCGTATGACGGCACCCTGAGCGCGTCGGCGAACCTCAAACGGCTGACCAGCGAATTAGTGGGCCGGTTCGCCTCGGCCGCGATCGGGGCCACCCGTGCGGTGGCCGGGGATGGGGCACTGGTCCGATTCGAGGCCGAGCTGACCGTGCCCGAGGTAGTAGCCGCCGAGGTGGCGGTATTGAAAATGCTTGCGCTGCAATTCATCATGTCCGATCCGCGGCATATCGCGGTCCAGGGCCGTCAGCGTGAACGCATCCATCGGGTGGCGCAGTGGCTGGCGGCGGGGGCTCCCGCGACGCTGGATCCGGTGTTTGTGCCCGCGTTCGAGGCCGCCGCGGACGACGCGGCGCGCACCCGGGTGGTGGTGGATCAGATCGCCTCGTACACCGAAAGCCGACTCGAGCGGGTGGACCGCGATAGCCAGGGTGTGCAAGCCAGCTGGGCCTGACGGCGCGGTTGGCTAAGCTGACTCAGTGGCCGGCCGGATTCCTGATCGCGATATCGCGGCGATCCGTGAGCGCACCCAGATCGAGGACATCGTCGGCGACTACGTTCAGCTCAAGCGCGCGGGTGCCGACTCGCTCAAGGGACTGTGCCCCTTCCACGACGAGAAATCGCCGTCCTTTCATGTGCGACCCAATCACGGCCAGTTCCACTGCTTTGGCTGCGGTGAGGGTGGCGACGCCTACACCTTCATCCAGAAGATCGAGCACATCACGTTCGTGGAGGCCGTCGAGCGGCTGGCCGACCGCATCAACTACACCATCAACTACGAGGGTGGCGGCACGGCTGCGCAGCGTGACCGTGGCACCCGGGCGCGTCTCGTCGCCGCCAACGCTGCCGCGCAGGAGTTCTACGCCTCCGCGTTGGATTCGTCCGAGGCGGCACCGGCGCGCCAGTATCTGACGGAGCGCAATTTCGATGGCGCCGCCGCCAAACAATACGGTTGCGGATATGCGCCCTCGGGGTGGGACGCCCTGACAAAGCATTTGTTGCGCAAGGGTTTTGAGTTCAAGGAGCTCGAGGCCGCCGGGCTGTCCCGGGAGGGCCGCCGCGGTCCGATGGACCGGTTCCACCGGCGGCTGCTGTGGCCGATTCGTGCCAGTAGCGGTGAGACGATCGGCTTCGGAGCTCGCAAGATCTTCGAGGACGACACCATGCCGGGCAAGTACGTCAACACCCCGGAAACCATGCTGTACAAGAAGTCCTCGGTGCTGTTCGGTCTGGATCTGGCCAAACGCGATATCGCCAAGGGACATCAGGCCGTCGTCGTCGAGGGCTACACCGACGTGATGGCGATGCATCTGGCCGGGGTGACCACGGCGGTGGCTTCCTGCGGTACCGCCTTCGGTGACGAGCACCTCTCGATGCTGCGGCGTCTGATGATGGACGACTCCTACTTCCGCGGTGAGCTCATCTACGTGTTCGACGGGGATGCCGCCGGGCAGGCGGCCGCGCTGAAAGCCTTTGAGGGAGAGCAGAACCTGGCCGGCCAGTCGTATGTCGCGGTGGCACCCGACGGAATGGACCCGTGTGATTTGCGGCTCAAGTCAGGGGAGGGGGCGCTGCGGGATCTGGTCGCGCGCCGCACGCCGCTGTTCGCCTTCGCGATCCGGACGGCGCTGACTGATTCGGATCTGGAGATCGCCGAGGGGCGTGTGGACGCGCTGCGCCGGTGTGTGCCGATGGTCGCCAAGATCAAGGACCCGACGCTGCGCGACGAGTACGCCCGGCAGCTGGCCGGATGGGTCGGGTGGGATGACGTGGCCCAGGTGCTCGCGCGGGTGCGTGAGGAGGCCAGCAGGGCGGCGAAGGGCGGTTCGGTGTCCCCTGACCGTCGTCCCCGCGGTTCCGAACCCGCGGCGGCACCCAAGGTCGCCATGCCCGACGCCAAGGACCCCACGTTGTGGCCGCAGCGCGAGGCGCTCAAGGCGGCGCTGCAGTTCCCGGCCTTCGCCGGACCGGTGTTCGACTCGCTGACCGCGGAGAGCTTCACCCACCCTGGATATGTCGCGGTGCGCACCGCGATCGAGACCGCAGGTGGTACCGGGGCGGGGATTGTCGGTGGGGAGTGGATCGACAAGGTGCGTCAGAGCGCGTCGTCGCAGAACCAGGTGATGCTGATCAACGCCCTGACTGCCGAGGCCATCCAGGTGGATAACGAAGAGCGGCTGCCGCGGTACATCGGCTCGGTGCTGGCCAAGCTGCAAGAGGTGTGGGTCGGACGGCAGGTGGCCGAGGTCAAGTCGAAGCTGCAGCGGATGTCGCCGGTGGACAACGCCGACGAGTACCACGCGCTGTTCGGCGATCTGGTGGCGCTGGAGGCGTATCGGCGCAGCCTCGTGGAGCAGGTCAGCGGGGACGATCTGTCGGTGTAGCGGCGCTACTTGTTGTCGAGCTGAGGCTCGGGCTCCAAGATCATGGTCGTCTCGTCGATGGGTGTGAGCTCCACCATGTGCGGGTCCGGGGACAGTGAGTTGGCCAGGCGACGACGGCTGATCTCGATCAGCTTCTTGGTCGCGGGGCTGCCTGTGACGGCCTGATACCCGTTGACGATCTGCTCGTATCGGCGACGGCCAGCCTTCGCACCCAGCACGTAGCCAGCGGCCAGCACTAACAAAACCCGAATCACGAACCCTCCACCAACTAACGAAGTTCTCCCTATCCTGCCTGACGCACCTGTGAACGGCTGAGCCAGGACACTTCCTTGTGCCCGACTATGAGCGACAACACCCTGTGCACTCCGTCTTTGTCGCTCGTAGGCGGGCGATACGGCCTGGCGGCCGGTTTGGCTTTCACCCCTACCCGTACGCTAAAGTCATGCCTCGGTTCGCGGTACAAACCGACGCGATCCGGATAGTCCCCTGTAGCTCAATTGGCAGAGCTTCCGACTGTTAATCGGACGGTTCTTGGTTCGAGTCCAAGCGGGGGAGCATAGCAGGTTTCATGCCTTGAACTCCGTCTCCTTCTGGAGGCGGAGTTTTGCATTCACCGGCCAGCAGCAGCGTGAGCCGCCGCCGCAGGATCCCAGGTTGGATCGATGCGGATACCGCGAGTGCGGCGAGCAGCGCGACGAATCCGAACCAGTGCCGGTCTCGCGCATCAGTTCGCTGCGCGAGACAACGTCAAGCACTGAACAGTAAACTTGGATACGGGAATGCTTCGCCAAAGTTGGCAGGGGGTGCGCGGTGAGGGTACTGCAGGGACTGTGTGTTGTCGGAGGCCTGCTGGCTGGCTGTTCCACACCCGCTGGGCCACCGGATGCTCCGGCAGAGTCTTCTAGCGTCCAGCCCAAGATCACCGCTACGGCCCCGCCCCTATTAGTCATGCGTGACTTAGTGGGGATGCAATGGGCAGACGCCGAACCCATCTGTTTTGATCTGGGCCTGGTCAACTTTCAAGTCAAGGATGTCGCAATCGACGATCCTGACAAGGTTGGGCGGATCATCGCTCAAGACCCTCCTGCGGGTGCCCTTGTCAGGCCAGGCTCGGTCGTCATCCTCACTTTCGGGATCAACCCGGCGTCTGAACGAAGTGACGTCGAGAAACGCTGATGCCCAGGGCCCCGCGTCCCTGCCAGTGTCTGGATGCCGAATTCTACTGTGTGCACTGGCTGGTCAAGCAGGCCAATCCCGATGCCGCCCTTGGAGATATCCAAATCGAGGCTCTCGACACGGTTCGTGATCTGGTGAGCGCTGGGCTGTACGAATCCGGTCGCAGTATCTCGACCACTACGGCGAACAAGGCGCCTGGGACTACTGCGCCTGGCTTAACCTCACCGACCGGGGGAGCGAATCGCTGAATCTCTTCTGCCTAAGGCCCAGGGAGCAGAAGTAGCTAAACAGGCCAACGCGGGCGATCAACACTCTCTGGAGCTGTTGTGGACGCCTAGAACGGTGTCGTAGCCAATCTTGACGAGAAGCTTCGGAGAAGGTGACTCATCGTTGGCACGCAAGTGCGGGTGGGGGCCAGATGGGCGGCTGCTCATAGCTCAGCTGAAAGTTTGCTCGTCTGGTGGACGATTATCGGTTCGGGCCTGTACCGTTGTCTTCACATTCTTTGCTTGAACTTTGACGGGGGCGATTGTGGCCAGGCACGAACTACCGGCGGAATACCTAACAGTGGGCGTAGACGACCGCGATCTGGCCACGCAACCCGTCGCGACCAAACAGTTTCCTGCGCGCGACGTTGAATCGCGGCCTGGTGCAGGCAAGGAGAGCGGCCGACGTGTCGCCGCTTTCGCTGCTGGGGGCGTCCTGGTGGTTGGCGCGGTGGCCGCGTTGCATAACCTTTACCGCGGTGGCGACGGCACCGCCGAGCTGATCGGCTGGGCGGGGCTTTTGCTGCTGAGCATGACTGCGCTTGGGGGAGGCGTCAAGCTTGCGTTGTGGGGAGCCAGGCCAGTGATCGATGCCGGATTCGCGGCCGACAAGGCCAGGGTGCCTGAGTCGGTGCAGGCGGTGGCCGCGTCAGGGGTCGTCATCGCGGGGGCGTTGGGTATGTGGTGGGTGTTCCGCGGCGGATACTCCAACTGGTGGCAGCACCTCACCGGCGAGAGCCAGTGGACGCTATTGCTCGGGGTTGGCCAGATGCTCGTCGCAGTGCTCGCTGGGGCCGCGCTGTTCACCGGAGGCAAGTACCTGACCGGTTTGGCCAAAGAGGTGTTAGTCGATGCCGGAGTGCTCTTGGAGCGTGACCGCACGTCAGGCAGCGGTGCAGCAGCAGAGAGTGTGTGGCATCCGGGCCTGGTGGCTGCCTTGATCGCTGGCGGTTTGGGTTTGGTGCTGCTGACCGCCGGGATCACTCCGCGGTTGTATGTGTGGATCACCGGCACGGACGTGCTTCCCGCTATTGCAGCCATCACCTTTGTGTTGCTGTGGGCGATCGGGTCCAATCTGGGGTGGTGGAAAGGCCTTGCCGGTCTGTGGAAATGGGCCACCGATGCCTCGCAGAAAGCTACCGCGACCGCGGGTGTGGTGGGGGTGCTGATGTTCTCGGCTGGGGGACTGGGTTTGGGCTGGTTCACTCCTGCGACGGTGCCGGTGGCGCGTGCGGCGTGCCCGCCGGATTGTGGTGGTCCGGGTGGTAGTGACGGTCCTCCCGGGGGCGGGCAGATATTTCAGCCGCCGAGCCAGGGTGGGTCGCAGATGCCCGATTATCAGGGCGGTGTTAATCAGCCGCCGATGGATCAAAACGGCTCGGTATCGATCTATAACACGCAGGCACCCTCGGTCAGCAACAACGGCGTGAATGGGTCCAATGGGCAGCAGGGTTCTCAGCAGGGGTGGGATCAGCCCGCACACGGTACTCAACCCCCCGATTATCAGAACGCGACCCCGTACACGCAGGGACCGGGCAGGCCGAATCCGGATTTCAACCCAGGATCCCAAGGCGGCCAGGCCAATCCGGGCAGCAATGCGGGATCGCGAGGTGGTCAACCGAACCAGGGTGTGCAGCAGCCGGCGCAACAGCCACAACAGGCACTCCAACAGCAGCCGCCGCAACAAGACACCGGGCAGGAGCCCAATCAGCAGCCGCAGCAGTCGGATGAGCAGAAGATCGATGACCTGACGCGCCAGCTGCAGGAGAAACAGCAGCAGTCCAGCCAGGATCGTCAGCGTGCTGATGATCTGACTAAGCAGTTGCAGCAGAACAAGCAGAGCCAGAAGCAGCAGCAGTTGCCGAAGTTCCCGTCGAAGGACAAGAAGAAGGACGATAAGGACGAGCAGGACGACCGCGATAAGCAGTCCGGTGACAACGATTTGGCGGCGCTGTTGATGGGTGCGGCCTCGACGCGGCGCCGTAAGCAAGACGAACAAGAACCACAAGGCCCGGATACGCAAGCCCTTGGGCAGGATGCATCCCAAGCGGTGCAAGGTCTTCCGGGTGATGTGCAGACCTATGTGCAGTCCGGCCAACAGATCGGGCAGTCGTCGGGTCAGGCCGCGCAAGGTTTCGGGTCAGCTGCCCAAGCCGGTGCCTCGCTGGCGTCGTCGGCGCAGTCCGGTGCGGTGAACCCGCAGGACGCCATCACGCTGGTTCAGGGTGTCTCACAAGGCATCCAGGGAACGGCCGATGCCGTCAACGCGGGCAGTCAGATCGTGAAAACCGGTCAGAAAGAAGCCGACCAGGCCGCTCAAGCGGTCGGGGACGCCAACCCGCAGCTCAAACCACAGATGCAGCAACTCACCCAACTCAACGACCAGGCATCACAGGTCACCGACCTCGTTGGGCAGGGCGCCCAGCTCACCTCTCAGGGTGCAGGCGCGGTCAACACCGTTTCCAGCCTCGGGGCGGGTGGAATACCCGACGGTGGTGGCACAGCCGAAGCGATGTCCGGACCTGCCAGCCAGGCAACTAACGCTGCCGCCGAGGCGCAGCCCGTCGAACTGATGTCCGGCCCTGTGCCGCAGGACGTGCCGGGGGATCCGGAACCCGCAGCCCCGGCCGTGCCTCCTCCGCCTGCCGACCCCACAATCAACGGACCGGCAGGTGCGCCTCAGCTTGAGCAAACTCGCTACGACCTGGTGACGTCGTTCCCCAACGCGGGACCGGCATACGAATACGGGGGTGACCCAAGCACATATCCGACCAAGGTGGGAACCGATCCGACCACTCAGGCGATCACCAACAAGCTGCCTGCCGGGCACCGGGCGATTCCGACAGGGAGCATGACCGGTCCCAACGGCACGAAGTACGAATTTGTCAGCACCCCTGACGGGACGGGTCAGGGTGTCGCGCAATATGTCACAAACGGGTCCGTCTTCAACGTGACCTATCCTTCCAAACCTACCAAGGTTGGCGATCTGCCTCAGATATTTCAGGGGAGCGGATTCTTTACGACCGAGAACAATCAGACAACCGCGGTTGTTATCGGGAACACCGGCAATGCAGACACTGACGTGACGAGACAAGTATGGACTGCACCCTACGACCCTAAGAACCCTGACAGCTGGATAAACAATCTCACCTCAACTGGCCAGAGCATCAGTAACCTCCCCGGAAACCGGGAGAGTCAGGCAGTGCCGCTACTTGGCGGCGGCTTCTTATTCGTTGGCACATCAGACGGAGGGATCTCTGGCGTGGCATCCGGAACTCCAGGAGGTCTCGAGAATGCAGGTAAGGTCCCACTGGTATCTGATTCAAGTTTGCCAACAGTCTACGGGCCGACGATAGTGAGTCAAATGCTCAGTCCTGACAAGACCATTGAGACAATCACCATGCGGGTCAGTGCCTGGCCTGCGGTGGGTGTCTACCAGGCTGCCGCTGACGCTCCAGGCGCAACCCCGGAAAGCATTGCGGCGGCAGTGCATGCAGCCTACCCAGATTGGAAACCCTCATTTCCGGCAGAGAAGTTCCCCTACAATCCAATGACCTACCTCACGACATTCACGGTCCAGCACCCGCAGCCGTGACTTGATGAAAAATAGAAGAGGTTAGATAATGCGGAAACCGATACGATTTAGACCAACAAAAAGCGCCTTCGCCGTCACCGCTGCTACTGTTGGCGCGCTTATATGGTCAGCTGTTGACCTTGTGTCGATAGCCCATGCCGATGGGTTTCCAGACCCTAGCGCATACTCTCCGGTGGATGCTGGCTCATATACCATCAACTGGGGTAGAGGCGAAGATATCCGGTTCTCCACGCCGAATGGAGTGGACTGCTCATTTTCCGCCACGCCGACCGAGGTTCCATACGTACACAATTCGGTAAGGTGCTCCGGGGATATGCCAGGAATACCGTCGAGTGCAGGAAATGGACCGTGCGCTCTGGTTAACAAATCCGGCGGGCCGGGCGGGTCGTATGTGTTTGATAAGTCAAGTGACGCGTGCCCTGGCGGAGGGTACAAGCTGCTAAGCGCCGGGCAGAAGATCTCGTCTGCGGGTATTACATGCCTTGTGGGGGAAGGGGACCTGACTGCATGCATTGAATCAGGTACAGGTCGTGGTTTCGTCTTGCAACCGTCAGGTTCTCGTGTCATCTAGTTGCGTCAGCGCAAGGTCGGATGCCTTCAGAAGTTGAGGCTGCCGTGGGCGACAGTGCTGTCGCTATTGGCGGAGCTCTCAGTTTCTTCGGGGTTGTCCGCTCCGGTGGACGCGGGCGCATATACCCATCATGGTGGACGTGCCAGTGGTGATTCCATTGGATTTACCGCTCCGGGCGGTCGGTACGGGTGTGGCTTCGTCCTCTCGGGCGGTTGACCTGGGAATGCGGCTCGTATTAATTGCAGTGGCGATATTCCAGGCGCCCCTGATGACCAAGTGTCTGCCTCAAACCCACCAGAATCATGCTCAATCAAGAGAATCAATTGGACGGGACCGGGTACGCCCTATGCCTTTGGCGGATTCAAGGGTCGTTGCGGCGAATATCAATCGAATGCCCCGGTGTTACCTGTAGGCAAGAAGATCCGGTACGGACCGATAGCATGTGCCGCAGAAGAAGGGGCTATTGCGTGTGTTGACACCACCAGTGGTAGCCACGGGTTCATTCTTCGCGAGGATGGCAATAGCACCGTCTTCTGACGAAGTCGTGGTCGTTAATCTGTTAGTCCATGGTTTGTCGATGGTCTGACGTCCAGGCGCGGCGAGGTTTCGGGCTCAACCCGCCGGTGCTCTGAGGAGTGGCTCGGGCGCCTGGTGTTCCTCGGCTAAGAGGTCGATGGTTCATGTTGGCTGGCGCCCACCCGAAGGATCCGCCGGCGGCCACACCGTATCCCGTATCGCCGGAAACCGTTGGTGCAGTTGCTTAATCAGCCGCTGCGCTTCGTAGATGTTCTTGCGCATGGCAGCCACGCGGAGTCGGTGGTGCCGGTGTGGGGAGCCGTGGCGCGGGGTACGTCGGATCAGGTGCTCGGCCTCGGCCATCGACTGCGCTACCTCGTTGACATGCTCGTAGAGCGCGACCAGCAGTGTCCGCGCCTGCGCCACGGACGAGTCCTCCGACACTGCAACATGCTCTCATCAATTTGCTCATCCCGCTTTATTGAACTCTGGGGAAATTATGTACGGTCGTTCTGAAAACTATGGGCTGATCGACACCGAGTTACCAGCAGGTCCTTCAGCTGAACCTTCTCCGTCATTAATGCAGCTTTTAACTGGTAGCTATCGGCTAGCGCAGCGATCGGTGGCCCGTGATTAAGATAGCTGTACGGAATCCTTTCCGTTGCGTAGCGAAATGGTGGTACTGCTAGTACGGTAACTTCGCCATGGTTGCTAGCCGATGGCCACACGCAGGCGGCCTTCGAGGCTGTCCGGGGAAGGGGAGTAGGTGGTACGCGCCATATGGGAGTTCGAACATCCGCGCACACAGGTGTGGGACGCGATCATCGATCCAGACCAATGGCCGGTGAGTGTGCGGGGATTTCGCCCAGAGCTTGGCGCGAAGTTTGTCATCGGATCGGTGCCGGCCGTGGGGACGGGATACGCGGGCACGCTGGAATGTCACGTTGTGGAATTGACGGCAGGCGAATTCATCTCGGTAGATTCCTTCGCGCCCAAGAACTGTGGACCCGGTACCCACTGGCGGGTGACTGGCGAGCTGTATGAGCGCGACTGCGGTACGTCAGCGGTCGCCAACATCTATGGGGTGGATACGCAGGATCCCGAGCAGCAGATCCTGCTACACCTCGTCAGCCGCGTCATCTTCTGGATCTACGGGCAGGCGGGGGAGGATTTGGACGAAATGAAACGGCCATCGCGCATGCTCCCCAACACGGTCCGATAGGCGACCAGAGTCACGCCAACGCCGCAGTCCGCGCGCGGGACCAGGTCTATTCTGGAGATATGAAGCGACCACGAAATGTGGCGCGAACTCTCTGCTCGGCACTCATTGTCGGAGCTCTGGCTTCAGCGCCATTGATATTGCCCAGCCCCGCCGCGGGTACCGCTCAGGCGACGGTTTGCGCCTCCGCAGGAAACACCGCCAAATGTGAGGGTGTGCCCAGCTCGGCCTGGTATGGCTACGGCTATTACCCGCCCGGCGCGTATTGGGGATCGCCCGGGTACCCGCCCCTTGCTGCGGGGGCGGGCATCCCGGTTCGGCCTATCCCTTAACGGCGTTGACGGCCTTCACGAAGACGTCAGACAGCTCGTTGCGGTCCACATCACCCATGCCGGAGACTGAAACAGCGTGGTGATCATCGAGCTGAGCGGAGTAGGCGATCTGCACCATCTCCTTCTCCATACCGGGCGCGCTGATCTTGATGTTCGTTGAGGTACCCGTCGTCTTCACGCCATCGATGGCAGGTGCGTCAATCTTCTCGCCGGTGCCCTCGGCCATGCCGGCGATCGACAGGCTGAACTTGTCGCACGCTCCGCCGGTGTTGTCCTCAGGGATCGCGCTGACCGTCTCCATGGCTGCGGCGATGATCATCGTCTTGGACATCGGGTCGCCATTGCCCTTGGCGCCGGTAACACCCTGCATGGACGTCCCGGTCACCTGGGGGAAGGCGCCCAGCATCTTGTCGGCGCATTCCTGCGGGGTGAAGGTGGCCTTGTCGAAGATGCCCTTCATCTGATCGAGCATTTCCTGGGTCACCGTGGTCTTGGGCTGTACCTCGACGGTGTACCCGGCGGGGAACTGGTCCTTGATGGCGTCGATCTTGGCGATGTCGAAGGCGCTTGCGGCCGCGGCTGAGGTGGTGGCGCTGCTGCTGGCCGACGAGCTCGCGGACTCGTCCTTCTTGTCATTGCTCGAACACGCAAGCATCAGCCCGCCGGCCAACACCGCGGTGCCGAAAACAGTCAATGAACGCTTCATATCGGTAATTCCCCTCTGAGCAGTGCGTTTTCAGCAACCTGGAAGTAGATTCAATCATCGTGGCACTCGACGGCTCTGCGGGATCTGCCGAACTACCGCATGAATTTGACCACACGCACCCAGACGTGTCCGGGGGATGGCTGCGTGCGGCCACGTTCGGCGCCATGGACGGCCTGGTTACCAACACGGCTCTGGTCGCCGGTGTGGGTGCCAGCGGGCTCGACACGCAGGCGATCGTGCTGACCGGGGTCGCCAGCCTGGTGGCGGGCGCGTTCTCGATGGCGCTGGGCGAGTTCACCTCGGTATCGACCTCCAATTCGCAGATCGAGCATGAGGTGGGCGTGGAACGTCGCGCCATCCAGCTGCACCCCGATGCCGAGAAGCGCGAGCTCATCGCCATGCTCGGCGATATCGGGCTCTCGCCGCAGACCGCGGCCGCGGCCGCCGACGAGATCCACCAGGACGAGAACACCGCGGTGACGATTCACCTCACCCGAGAGCTTGGCGTCAATCCCAACGAGACTCCGTCGCCGTGGGTGGCCGCGATCTCCTCATTCGTGACGTTTTCGGTGGGCGCGGTAGTGCCGCTGATCCCATTCCTGCTGGGATTCGCGTCACTTCTGGCCGGTCTGGTCTGCGGAGGAGTGGGTCTGGTGATCGCCGGATGGGTCGCCGGGCGCTTTACGGCACGAGCCCCGTGGCTGAGTGCCTTGCGGCAGTTGGCGTTTGGTGTCATCGCTATCGGCGCCACCTACGTGATAGGTCATTTGATCGGCGTCGCAGTGAATTAGCGGCGTGCCGGGCGAAGCTGAGAATGTCCTGAGAGCGGGCAAACCTGCTGGCAGAATTGTGAAGTGAATTTCACCAGGGTGCCCCTGAAACCCGATGAACTGGCTCAGGCGGCCGTCATGGCCGCGCTCACCGCCGCCATGGTCATCGTCGGGGTCGCCCTGCCGATCTTGGGTGCCGTGCAACTACTCGGTGCCGTACCCATGGGTCTGCTCGGATATCGCTACCGCGTCCGCGTGCTGCTAGCCGCCGCTGTGGCCGGCGGCGTCATCGCGTTTCTGCTTGCGGGGCTCGGCGGTCTGATCGCCATGGCCAATTGCGTCTACATCGGTGGCCTCACCGGCGTCGTGCGCCGACGCGGACACGGCATGCCCCTGCTGACGGTGCTCGGGGTCATCTGCAGTGCGATCATTGCGGCGCTGGCGGTCGGCGCTCTGGCCCTGCTGGACCGGATGCGCAACCTGCTCTTCGATGCGCTGCGCGCCTCGCTGGAGGGCCTGTTCAAGATGATCGGCCACCTCCCGCATCTGGAGGCCGTCGGTGTGAACGCGACGAGCGCGATCGACTTCGCGATACGCAACTGGGCGTGGTTCATCGGTGGCATCGTCTTTGTCTTCGTGCTGTTTAACGCGCTGTTCGGCTGGTGGGTGCTCTCGCGGGTGATCCAGCGCTTGGCGGTGATTCCCGATGTGCACCAGCTCGATCCGCCGACGCCGGCGGGTGCGGTAGGTCCGGTTCCCGCTCGCCTGCGGGATGTGCGATTCCGCTATCCGCGTGGTGAATCCGATGCGCTGGCGCCGCTGACGATGAGCATCGAGGTCGGCGAGCATGTCGCGATCACCGGCCCCAACGGTTCGGGCAAGAGCACCCTGATGCGCATCCTGGCCGGGCGTGAACCCACATCGGGAGAGATCGAGCGGCCGGGTTCAGTGGGGCTCGGCGCCATCGGCGGAACCGCAATCGTCATGCAGCACCCGGAAAGCCAGGTGCTGGGCACCAAGGTCGCCGACGATGTGGTGTGGGGCCTGCCCGCCGATCACGACGTGGATATCGAAGGTCTGCTGCGCGAGGTCGGTCTGGAGGGGATGGGCGAGCACAGCACCTCCTCACTCTCGGGTGGGGAGCTGCAACGTCTGGCGGTGGCCTCGGCCCTGGCGCGCGACCCCGCGCTGTTGGTGGCCGACGAGATCACCAGCATGGTCGATCCGAAGGGCCGCGAGGACCTGCTCGGCGTACTGTCACGGCTCACCGCGCAGCACCGGATGTCTTTGGTGCACATCACCCATTTCCAGTCCGAGGCCGCCGCCGCGGACCGCGAGATCGCCCTGCGCGCGGTCAACGGCAAGACGGCGCGCACGGCGATACAGACCGTGCCAGTGCCCGCCACCACGGCCGCGCAGCCCAATGTCGAGTCACCCGTCGTTCTCGAGTTCGATTCCGTCGCCCACCAGTACGCCAGCGGAACCCCCTGGGCCAAAACGGCATTGCATGACGTGTCGCTGGCGGTGCACGAGGGCGATGGTGTGCTGATTCATGGCGGCAACGGATCGGGCAAGTCGACGCTGGCCTGGATCGCGGCGGGGCTCACCAAGCCAACCTCGGGGCAGTGCCTACTGGACGGCAAGCCGGTGTCCGATCAGGTGGGGTCGGTGGCCATCAGTTTCCAGGCGGCCCGCTTGCAGCTGCTGCGTAGCCGCGTTGACTATGAGATAGCTTCGGCGGCAGGGTTTTCCGCCCGCGACACCGACCGCGTGGTGCGGGCGCTTGCCAGTGTTGGGCTCGATGCGGACCTCCTCAAGCGTCCCATCGATCAGCTCAGCGGTGGCCAGATGCGCCGGGTGGTGCTGGCCGGGCTGCTGGCGCGTTCCCCACGTGCCCTGATTCTCGATGAGCCGCTGGCGGGTCTGGACGCCGAGTCGCAGGCCGGTCTGCTGCGGCTGCTGGTTCAGGTACGGGAGCGCGAACGCCTCACCATCGTGGTCATCTCGCACGACTTCGATGGCATGCAGGAACTGTGTCCGCGGACCGTGCATCTGCAATCCGGGGTGCTGCTGGCCGAATCGGTGGGGTCGGGGAACCGCTCATGACGACGACACGTGCGCCGCGCCGCCCGGTGGTACTGCTGCGCCCGGTCCCCGGTACTTCCCCGATCCACGAACTGTGGGCCGGAACCAAACTTATTGCGGTCTTCCTTATTTCGGTGCTGCTGACATTGTTCCCCACGTGGACGGCAATCGGCGCGGTGGCGGCTCTGGTGGTCCTCACCGCGTGGTTGGCCCATATACCGCGCGGTGCGATGCCCACCATCCCGATCTGGATGGTGGCCCTGGTGATCGGTGGCAGCCTCACGGTGTTCTTCAGCGGCGGGGCGCCCTTCTGGCATATCGGCGGGATGACTATCGGATTCCACGGTGTGCTCGCGGTCGCGCGCACCACCGCGGTGGCGATTGTGCTGCTCGGCACGGGAGCCATGGTGTCGTGGACGACGAATGTTTCCGAGATCGCGCCCGCCGTGGCCATGCTGGGACGGCCGTTGAAGGTCTTCGGGATTCCGGTCGACGAGCGCGCCGCCACCCTGGCGCTCGCGCTGCGCTCCTTTCCCATGCTGTCCGACGAGTTCCGGGTGCTCATCGCGGCGCGCAGGTTGCGTCCGCCGCAGGTGCGCGAGGGCAGACGCGGGCTGCGATGGGTGGCCGAGGTGGTCGACATGCTGACCGCAGCGATCACCGTCGCCTTGCGGCGTGCCTCCGAGATGGGGGATGCCATCACCGCGCGTGGTGGCACCGGGCAGATCGCGGCACATCCGACACGGCCGGGACTGCGTGATGCGGTCGCGCTGCTGATCATCATCGCGATCGGAACCGCCGTCGTATTGTTCGAGGTGCTGTAGCGCGAACGCGTCTGGGCAGGGGGAAACGATGGCAGGCAAATACCGATGGATTGGCTCGGCGGTTGTTGGGGGAGCTGTTGCAGCCGGTGTCGTCGGGATTGCGTTAGCGATCAACGCACTGGCCCTGCGCGCGTCGGTCAACGGCGCCCCGGCACCCGTAGAAGCCGCGGGTGTCATCGCATTGACCGCATCGGGTGTGGCCCTGATTGGCGTGGGTGCGCGGCCCATTATTCGAAGACTGAATCTCTGGTCGTCTGCCATAGTGGCGATCAACCTCATTGTCGTGGGCCTGATTATCGGCGCGGTATGGCGGCTTGATGGCTTGTTTGGGGAGCACGTGCCGCTCCGGTTCGTAGACACCGAAGGTGTCGTTGTGCTGTCGCGCGCAGCAGTCGTGGTGGGGTTTGTTGCGTTGGCCTTGGCTGTTTTTGCGATGTTCCCGGTGGATAAGACGCAGCGGTTGGCGGCAACAGGCGCCTTTGTTGTTGTTGCTCTTGTTGTTTCGATGACAAGTTACGTCTTCGTCAACCGGTACCGTGCCGATGTCTGGTATCCCAGCACCACATCGCAGGCTACGTCTCCCGCGCCGCTACCCGCCACGGTCGGGAATCTTCGTTACAGGGTGCGGCTGTATGTGGGAGTTCCTCCCGGCTATGCCAGAACGGTGAGCGTTGCGTCCGTCGGTAACGGATTCATGACGTATACCGAAGATGGGCTGGCCGCGTATGACGGTCCAACGGGTCGTTTGCGTTGGCGTGTAGCCGGGTTTAGCGGATATAGGCAAGCGGTTCTCATACCGCGGGACGGCGGCGATGCTGCCGGCATTGTTGTTCTCGTTCGCGATGGTGCGTTGATCGCGCTCGATGGCGGCTCGGGAAAGGTGTTGTGGCGCCGCCCGTATAGCGGGGTAGCGGGAGATCTTGTGAGTGGGGCGGACTCGCTTGGATACAAGGACGGCGACGGAGAATTCACGTCGCTCGATCCCGCTAGTGGATCAACGCGCTGGAGCAAGCAGATATCCTGTCGGGGAGGGAGTGCTCCGCAATCGGTCTCTGGGCAATTTCTCTGTGACGGTGATCGCGAGACCACGTTGATCGTCGATGCGTACCGGGGGAACACCATTGCCGAGGTGGCTTACGGGGAGAGTGCCGCCTCTCCGGGTGGCGATGTTTATGTCATCGTTCACTACAATCGCGAGCGGCCGCTTGGGGTTGACGGTGTTTCTATCGTGGATTCTCGTGGGCTAACGGTCGATGAGATCCCCGGAGCCAGACCGATTTCGCCAGCGAGGCAAGGATATTTACTTCTCGCAGGCGGTGATGGTATGCCGTTCTGGCGCAACTATCGTGCTCGGCAGTCGAGTCCAGCCAAGTTCAGTAAGGTCCAATTCCCCGCACACTTCAATACCACCTGGGTCGGGGATCAACTTCTGATCGGTGTGCCCGAAAAGGGTTCACCGTTGCGGGTTCTCGATCCTGGTCGGCCGGCCGCGGAACCTATCGACATGGCTTCGCCCTGCATGGACTCCACATACCAGATTCAGGCAGTGCCCGGCGCGGTTGTCGTGTCGTGCAACGGCTACGACTCCGGGTCTGAGATCGTCGGGTTCGTCGAGTAAGAAAATCGAGTGTGCGGTTTGTGTCGAAATCCGGACGGAAATCGACACAAACCGCACACTCGGCGCGAAGCTAGCGCTCGATCGCCCTGTTCGCCGCCTGCTGCGCCTGTTGCAGCGCGGTATGGACATCAAGGCGTCCCAGGAACATCTCGGCGAAATACGGCTTCAGCGCGGCGAATCCGGCTCCGAATCCTTGCCCGCCCGGCGCGGCGATCTGCGCACCGTTCAATACCTGGAAGAACGGCGCGACGTCGACGCCCTTGCCGGTCCAATGCTCAAAGTACGGCTCACGCGCACCCAGCACGGCGGGTATCGCCGAGCCGCTGCGGCCCAGGAAGGCGTTGCCGTCGGTGCTACCCATCCAGGCCAGCACCCGCTGGGTGGCCTCGGGGTGGGGCGAGGACGAATTGGCGGCGGCCACAATGCCGTTGGTGACGCTGACCCGGCCTTCCGGCCCGGCCGGCATCATCGCCACACCCCACGGGAAGGTGGCGTTCGCCTGGATCTGGGCCAGGTTGTAGGTGCCCGATTGAAACAGTGCCATCCGCCCCTGCAGGAACTGGTTGCGTGAGAAGTCGTTGTTGGTGTTGGTGTCGGCGGCCGACGGCGCCACCTTGTCGACGTTGATGAGCTGGACCAGGTAGGTGAACGCCATCTCGGCCCGAGGATTGGCGAACGCGAACTTGTCGCCGGCCTGGAATACGGCACCCGCCGACCCGAGGTAGTTCAGGTAGATGCCCTGCAAGTCGTTGGCGGCGTTGTAGGCCCAGTGCCCGGGCCCGGTGAGCCGGTGCAGCATCGGGCGCAGGGTATCGACGGCAGGGTCGGCGTCCCACCGCAGCTCCGCCAGCTCAGCGGGATCCACCTGCGCCTGGTCGAGAAGATTCTTGTTGTAGTACAGCGCAATCCCGGCGTCGCTGAGCTGCGGGACGCCCCACAGCTTGCCGCCGCGGGTGAACTGGGTGACGACCGAAGGATCCCAATCCTCTTGCGGATCAACGGGGATAAGATTCCCAGTATCGGCGTAGTCGGACAGATAGGCGTTACTGAGCCAGAAGATGTCGTCGGCACCGTGCCCAGCCACGTCGGTGCGCAGGCTGTTGAAGTAGCTCGCATACGACGTCACCGCGACCGCGACCTCGATCTCGGGATCGCGCCGGGTGAACTCGTCGAACGAGCTGCGGTAGGCCTCGGCCACTCGCTCATCCCAGACCCGGACGGTGACGACCGTTTTCCCCTGCGGTGTTTTCGGAATTCCGAGCCATCCCGCGATGCCGAACAGCAGCAGGGCGATCAGCCCGAGGGTCAGGGCGGCGCGGGTGGAGGACTTCACTATTTGAGCCCGCTTAGGGTGATGGACCGGACGATGTACTTCTGGAACGTCACGAACAGAATCACCAACGGCACGATCGCCACGGTGGTCGCGGCCATCACGATGGGCCACTGCGCGTTGAACTGTGACTGCAGCCCGGCGGTCGCCACGGTGAGCACCCGCCAGTTGCCTCCGCTGGTGATCACCAACGGCCACATGAAGTTGTTCCACTGCGACACCACGGTGATGAGGGTCAGCGTGATGAGGATGGGCCGGCTGACCGGCACCACCACATACCACAGGATGTCGAGCGTGTTGGCGCCATCCAGGCGGGCCGCGCGAATCAGGTCGTTGGGAATGGTGCGGAAATGCTCACGCAGCAGGAAGATCGCGTAGGGCGATCCGAACATGAACGGGATAACCAACGCCCAGAACGTGTTCCGAAGCCCGACCTGCGTCAGCATCAAATACATCGGCACCACGGTCACCGTCGCCGGAATCATCAGCGTGGCCAGGTACACCCAGAACAGACCGTCACGCCCCGGAAACTGCAGTCGCGCAAAGGCATAGGCGGCCAGCACGGAGAACGTCAGCTGGCCGATCACGATGATGGCCGTCATCAACACCGTCACCAGCGCGGCGCGGCCGAACCCTGCATCGGTCAAACCGGTGTAGTTGGCGACCGTGAAGGGATTGGGCGGTGCCAGCGGAGAATCGGTCGCGAACTGTCGCGTCGACTTCAGCGACGCCGACAGGGCGAACAGGAACGGAGTGAGAGTGACGGCCGCCCCCGCTGTCAGCAGCAAATAAACTGCAATATTTCGAGAGCTGTTCTCGAGCGCTGCTAAGGCGCGGGGACGGTGATACGATCTCGTCGCCGACGTTCCTGTTGGCTTCATATAGAGGGGATTTCCAATGTTGTTTTGGGGGTGGGGTGGGCGCTCGAATCAGCTTGAGCTGTCGCCGACTCAAATGCTGGCATTCGCGTACCGCTACTTTCACTTGTTCTTCGTTTTTACGGTGACCTTCGGTGGCAGCTACTCGATACACACCTTGACTGAGCACGGATGGGCCGCGGCGTCCATCCCCAAGGAACAGGCCGAAGAGATCCTGGCTGGACGTTCATTGCAGCCCAATCCGTGGCGACGTTTCAGCCTGTACGGCTTGATCGCAGTGTTCGCGCTATTCATCGCCGTGAACTCGCTGCGGCACGGAGCCTGATACGCGTTTCTACACAAGGTCATAGCTGACCCGCGTCCGGAAGTAGCGGTGCTGAATCACCGTGACGGCGACCAGGATCAGAAACAGGATCAGCGACATGGCGGCTGAGCGCCCCACGTGGGCAGACTCGAACGCCTCGGCATACACGCGGTGCGCGGCCAGGTCGGTGCGGTTCTGCGGGCCACCGCCGGTGAGCGCGTACACGGTGTCGAAGGTCTGCACCGCACTCACCACCCCGGTGACGAGCACGAAGAAGAACGTGGGCCGCAGCATCGGCAGCGTGATGCGGCGGAACCGCTGCCATGCCGTCGCACCGTCCACCCGGGCCGCGTTGTGCACATCGCCGGGGATGGCCAGCAGACCCGCCATGAAGAACAGCGCCACGTAGCCGACGTTCGTCCACACACTGACCGCCGCCACCACCGGCAGCGCCAAGGCGGGATCGGTGAGCCATTCGATACGCGTGCCGAGCAGAGCACCAATGGCACCGTCGGTGGGCGCCAGCATCCAATGCCACAGCACGCCGATGGCCAGGGGCGCGCAGATCCAGGGGATGACGTAGATGGTCCGGAACAGCACGGTGCCGGGCAGGCCGCGTACCAGCAGCGTCGCCGCCAACAGTCCAAGCGCTGTCTGCGCCGGGATCACCAGCGCCACAAAAAGCAGCGTCACCAGCAAGGAGTGGCCAAAGGCGCCGTCGGTGAGCACCGAGCGCCAGTTGTCCAGGCCGATGAATTCGATGGGGCCCAGCAGATCCCAGCGGCACAGGCTCAGCCACACCACCACCAGGATCGGCAAAAGCAAAAACGCGGTGACGCCGAACAGGCTCGGGGCCAGGAGCCCGTACGCGAGCGCAGAACGTCGGAGACCTGCGCGGTGTTCCTGCACGGGGACATTAAACCGTGGACGCCACCGGTAGCGTTGAGCGCGTGACTCGGTCCGTAGATTCCGATTTCCTGGCGCTGCCTCGCGCCGCACTCGCCGACGCCGCCCTGAACGCAGCGCGTGCCGCCGGTGCCAGCTATGCCGACTTGCGCATCCACCGGCTGATCAACGAAGAGCTGGTGCTGCGCGACGAGCAAGTCGAGACCGCGGTATCCGGACGCACCATCGGTTTGGCGGTGCGGGTGATCGTCGACGGCACCTGGGGATTCGCCTCGCACGTGCAGCTCGACACCACCGCCGCGGCCGACACCGCGCGCCGGGCCGTGGCCGTCGCGCGCGGTCTGCGCAGCCTGAACCGCGAGCGTGTCGAGCTGGCGGCCGAGCCCGTGTATGCCGACGTTCAGTGGGTGTCCGAGTACGAGATCGATCCGTTCGGTGTGCCGCAGGCCGACAAGATCGCGGTGCTGCAGGAGTATTCGGCGCGGCTGTTGGCCTCCGACGGGGTGGATCACGCCTCGGCGACCCTGACAGCCGTCAAGGAGCAGACCTTCTACGCCGACACCTTCGGCTCATCCATCACCCAGCAGCGGGTCCGGGTCATGTCGCAGCTGGACGCCATCGCCGTCGATGCCGCCACCGGGTCCTTCGAGACCATGCGCACCCTGGCACCGCCGATGGGGCGCGGCTGGGAAGCGATCGGCACCGACGGCGTGTGGGATTGGAGCGCCGAGCTGCGCGAGATCCCGGAGCTGCTCACCGAGAAGGTGAAGGCGCCCAGCGTGGTCGCCGGCCCCACTGACCTGGTGATCGACCCGACCAACCTGTGGCTGACCATCCACGAATCCATTGGCCACGCCACCGAATACGACAGGGCCATCGGCTACGAGGCTGCGTATGCGGGCACCTCGTTCGCGACCCCCGACAAGCTCGGCGCCATGAAGTACGGCTCACCCGTCATGAACGTCACCGCCGACCGCAACGAGGTCCACGGCCTGGCCTCGGTGGGCTACGACGATGAGGGGGTGGCCTCGCAGCGCTGGGATCTGGTGCGCGACGGCATCTTCGTCGGTTACCAGCTGGACCGGGTGTTCGCGCCCCGGCTGGGGCAGGAGCGTTCCAACGGCTGCTCGTACGCCGACTCGCCGCACCATGTGCCGATCCAGCGGATGGCCAATGTGTCACTGCAGGCCTCGCCGCAGGAGCGCAGCACCTCCGACCTGATCTCCGGGGTGGAGGACGGCATCTACATCGTGGGCGACAAGTCGTGGTCAATCGATATGCAGCGCTACAACTTCCAGTTCACCGGGCAGCGGTTCTACCGCATCCGCGGCGGCAAGCTGGACGGCCAGCTGCGCGACGTCGCCTACCAGGCCACCACCACCGACTTCTGGGGGTCGATGGAAGCCGTTGGCGGCCAATCCACCTGGCGGCTGGGCGGAGCCTTCAACTGCGGTAAGGCCCAGCCCGGACAGGTGGCGGCCGTAAGCCACGGCTGCCCGTCGGCGCTGTTCCGCGGCGTCAACGTTCTGAACACCAAGCAGGAAGGTGGGGCCGCGTGATCCCCGCACAGCAGGTCGCTGAGGATGTCCTGGCCGAGGCCGCGCGGCGCGGCGGCGCCGACGACACCATCGTCTTGATCCAGGACAGCAGCGAGGCATCGCTGCGCTGGGCGGGCAGTTCCATGACCACCAACGGCGAGTCGGTGAAGCGCGGCATCGCGGTGGTATCGATTCTGCGGCAAGGGGATCAGACCCGAGTCGGTTCGGTACTCACCGAGGACGCCGATCCGGCCGCGCTCGCCGATCTGGTGGCGGCCAGTCAGGCCGAGGCCGCATCGGCGCCTCCGTCGCGGGATGCCATGCCGCTGCTCGGACCCGGTGAGGGTGCGGGGGAGAGCTGGGATGCGCCGATCTCACCGACCAGTGCCGACGTCTTCGGATCGCTGGCCGCCGATCTGTCGACGGGTTTTGACGGCCCCGACACCCTCTACGGCTACGCGCGCCACGAACGTCAGACCACGTTCCTGGCCTCGTCCACCGGGCTGCGCCGCAGGTTCACCCAGCCGACGGGCCAGGTGGAGATCAACGCCAAACGCGGCGTGGGCAGCGCCTGGGCTGGAGTGTGCACCCCCGAATTCGTGGATGTGCCCACCGAATTGCTGCTGCGCCAACTCAATGAACGGCTCACGGCCTCCCAGAATCAGATCGAGCTCAAGGCCGGTCGTTACGAGACGCTGCTGCCGCCGTCGGCCACCGGTGACCTGATGCAGTACCTGGTGTGGACGATGGGCGGCCGCGGTGCGCACGAGGGCCGCAACGCTTTCGCCGGGCCCGGCGGCACCCGGATCGGGGAGCGGCTCACCGAGCTTCCGGTCACGGTGTACTCGGACCCGTCGTACCCGGGGCTGGAAAGCAGCCCGTTCGTGGCGACCCCCATCTCCAGGGAATCGTTGTCGGTCTTCGACAACGGCGTGGGCATCGAGCGGGTCGACTGGGTGCGCGACGGTGTGATCAACGCGCTGAGCTACTCGCGCGCCGACGCCGCCGAATTCGGTGCCGCCCCCACGGTGGGCGCCGACAACCTCATCATGACCGGAGACGGCGGGGCGACGCTGGAGGAGATGATCGCCGCCACCGAGAACGGGCTGCTGCTGACCACGCTGTGGTACATCCGCGACGTGGACCCGACGACGCTGCTGCTGACGGGGCTCACCCGTGACGGGGTGTACCTGGTGCGCGACGGCCAGATCACCGGCGCCGTCAACAACTTCCGGTTCAACGAGAGCCCGATCGATCTGCTGCGACGGGTGACGCAGGTCGGCGTTACCGAGTACACGCTGCCGCGCGAGTGGAGCGACTACGCGACCCGCCAGGCCATGCCGGCGCTGCGGATCCCGGACTTTCACATGTCCTCGGTCAGCGCAGCACAGTAGGTCGCTCCCAGCACCTCCACAGAACCTTCACAAAAGGCTCCAGCGATCACCACAACCGTCAAATAGGCTGTTCATGTGCCCAGTCAGCGAAGAATCTTGGTTGTCGATGACGAGCCCACGATCTGTGCGTCCATATCCGCGCGGCTGCGCGCCGAGGGGTATGCGGTAGACACCGAGGACAACGGCCTGGACGCGGTGCGGCATTGCCGCGAAAACCCGCCGGACCTGATGGTGCTGGATGTCATGCTGCCCGGCCTCGACGGCCTGGAGGTCTGCCGCCAGGTGCAGGCGCACGCCCCGATCCCAGTGCTGATGCTCACCGCGCGCGGCACCGAGACCGACATGCTGGTGGGCCTGGGGGTGGGTGCCGACGACTACCTGCCCAAACCGTTCAGCATGCGGGTGCTGGTGGCCCGGGTGGCGGCGCTGCTGCGGCGCACCGAACGCGTGGCGGCGCCGAGCACCGATGTGCGGGTCGGGCAGGTGCGCATCGACGTCTCCGAGCGCCGCGTCTATCACCGTGACGACGAGGTGCATCTGACCCGCACCGAGTTCGATCTGCTGGCCTATCTGGCCGATAACCCGCGGGTGGCGATCAGCCGGGAGCGCCTGCTCGATCAGGTATGGGGCTGGAGCGAGGGGCTGCCGTCGGGCCAGCGCACCGTCGACAGCCACATCAAGGCGTTGCGCCGCAAGCTCGGTCAAGAGCTGATCCGCACCGTGCACGGCATCGGATACGCGTTGGAGGTACCACGATGAGCCCATTGCTGGAACTGCTGCCGCGACCGTTGGATCCGTTGCGCTCCTTCAAGTTCAAGACCGCGGTGCTGGTGGGGGTGGCGCTGCTGATCGCCACCTGCCTGCTGTGGATCACCGCCGAATGGAAGCTGCGGTACGCGCTCACGCTGGCGTTGTTCGTGTCCTTCGGGGTGACGTGGTTCCTGGCGCACGGCATGACCTCGCCGCTGCGCGATATGACGGCGGCGGCGCGCTCGATGGCGCAGGGCGACTATTCACGCCGGATTCGGTCGACCTCCCGCGATGAAGTGGGACAGCTGGCAACGGCTTTCAATCACATGGCCGCCGAGCTGCAGTCCGCCGAGAAGTACCGGCGTGAGTTGGTGGGCAATGTCTCGCACGAGCTGCGCACACCGATCACGGCGCTGCAGGCGGTGTTGGAGAACATTGTCGACGGGGTGGCTGAGCCTGACCCGGCGACACTGAAAACCGCACTGGCGCAGACCGAACGGCTGGGCCGGCTCGTGGACGACCTACTGGATCTGTCCAAACTCGAGAACGGATCGGTGCCGGTGCAACGCGAACCGTTCGCGGTGCGTGAGTTCGTCGACGGCGCGGTGGCCGAGGCCAAGACCACCGGACGTCAGGTGCGCTATCACGTGACGGTCGAGCCGTTCGATTTGCAAGCGGTCGCCGACACCGCCCGGCTGCATCAGGTGGTGGCCAACCTGCTGGACAACGCATCCCGGCACAGCCCGCCCGGGGGACAGGTGTCGGTGTTCGCGCGCACCGAGAACGACGCGCTGCTGCTGGAAGTCGCCGACACCGGGCCCGGCATCGCGCCGCACGAAAGATCACGAGTGTTTGAACGATTCACCCATGGGGGATCGCGTGATGGCGGCACCGGTTTGGGGCTGGCCATCGCGCAGTGGGCCGTCGATCTGCATGGCGGCCGCATCGAAGTCGTGGACGCACCCGGCTGCCGGGTGCGCGTCACATTGCCGCAGTTCGACAACGAGGAGGGGAATTCATGACCACTGGTTCGATAGTGCCGCCGCCGTATCCGATTCCGGGGGCGCCGGCCGAGGCTCCAGGGCGGCCCGTGCCGCGTCCGCCGGTCCCGATCTTCGGGCCGCCGACGCGGTTCCTGACGGCCTGGCCGCGCGACATCCGCTCGAAGATGACGCAGGGCGCGCTGCTCAGCGGTATCGGGGCGGGCCTAGTCGCGGCGCTGTGCTGGCGGTCCTCGCTCCCGGGCCTGGGCTGGACGCTGACGGCTTTCGCGGTGGCCCTTGCCGCCTTCGCCACGCAGAAAGTGCAGTGGACGCCGACGCGCATTGGCGCGCTAGTGCTGGCGCTGTGCCTGGCGGTGGTGCCGACCGTGCGGGATGCGGAATGGCTTGTGGCGCTGTGTGTCCTGACCTCGCTGGCGCTGTTCGTCTATGCGCTGGCTCCGGCCCGGACGTGGACGGGGCTGGTCTATGGGCAGTTCGTCATGCTGCGGTCACCTTTCCGGGTGGCGGGATGGATGCGCCGCGGTAGGCGAGCGATGTCGCGTGGCCACAAGATCAATCCGGACCGGGCGGCCATCGTGGTGTTGGTGACTGTTGGTTTGGTGGCAGCGTTTGGGGCGCTGCTGGCTGATGCCGATGCACGGTTCAGCGCATTGATCAGCGGGGTCTTGCCGTTCGTGTCACTCGGTGATGTTGCTGGTCGGGTGATCGTGGGCGTGCTGGTCGGCGGGTTCGCGCTGGCCGCCATCTATGTGCTGTCCAGGCCGCCGAGCTTTGATCGGTTGGCGCCTACGGAGCCCAAGAAGCTGCCGCGCTGGGAATGGAGCTTGCCACTGGCCGCGCTGAACCTGCTGTTCATCGCCTTTGTGGGCGTGCAGATTTCGGTGCTGTTCGGGGGAGATGAGCACGTGCAGGTCACTGAGGGGTTGACCTACGCGGAGTATGCGCGCCAGGGTTTTTGGCAGCTGCTGTTCGTCACCATCTTGGTGATGGGGGTGATCGCGGTGGCGATCCGGGTGGCGGGGCGCGAGGATGCCCGCGACCGATTGTTCCTGCGGGTGCTGATCGGTGGGCTGTGCGTGACCACCCTGGTGATCGTGGCCTCGGCCATTCACCGGATGTCGTTGTACGAGGGGGCCTATGGGTACAGCGTGGAGCGGCTGCTGGTGCGCTGGATCGAGCTGGGTATGGCGTTGGTGCTGGTGTTGATTCTGGTGGCGGGGATTCGGATGAGTGCCCGGTGGCTGCCTACCGCGGTGGTGGCGGTCGGCTCGTTCGGGATGCTGGGTCTGGCGATCTTCAACCCGGAAAGCTATGTGGCGCAGCGCAATGTGCAGTTCTTTGAGCAGACCGGCACGATCGACCAGTGGTACATGGCCAGATTGTCCTCGGATGCTTTTGAGGCGACGAAGTCGCTGCCCGAGGATGTGCGGGGATGCGTGCAGGACAAGATCGCCTACAAGGTGGGGCCGAGCGCGCCGTGGTACGAGTACAACGTGAGCCGGGCGAAGGTGCGGGCTGCCGACGTCAAGGAGGCGTCATGCAACCTGGAGTACGACGGTAGGTGACCTGGCTTCCAGGGGTTTGGCAGCCGATCGGCTAGAGTTCAGTGCTGCTAGGGGCGGTAGCTCAGTTGGTTAGAGCCGTGGACTCATAATCCATTGGTCGCGGGTTCGAGCCCCGCCCGCCCTACAAAACGGTGAGTATATTGATTCGGCCGACGGACGACGTGCGTCGTTCGCGCGTCATTTCGAGGTTGGCGAGTCAATTGGTTAGACGCTGACGTGCCAACATGGCAGACCTCTAAGTAGCACAGTTTTTGGTGCATAAGCCGCCGGTAGGAACCTGAGTATCGAGGAGCTTGCAGAGTTCTCAAAGGGAACAACTATGAGTTGGTGTCGTCTGCAAAATCGGTAACCGCCAACCAGTGGGCCAGACATAGATAGCGTGCGTAGGCGCTGAGTGTAGGCGACCTGTCTTCGCGTAATCAGTCCTCATCGAGCGTCCTAACCTTGGCCGGGCCCGGGTGGGCAACCGTTGGAACTGTTGGGTTAGCGTAGGAGAATCGTAGGTCTTGCCACCGCCTGGATATATCCGAGGGGATATCATTATCAGCTACTATTACTTGCATGTTTCTTCCGTATGTAGCCGCCAATGTATCGAGAACTCGGTACAGCTCGTCTACCATATGCGAGTTCAGTACACCGATTGACTTCCGAGGGGAGTCGATAATTAGTAACGTAGGATAATTTGTTTGACGTTCACGCAACGCCGTTGCCAGTACTGTGACCCAGTATGCGGTCACTAACGCCGTCGTAATTCCCCCAGTGCTAATTTTATCGAATCTATCATCATTTGCGAATGGTAAGTACGAGTTTCGGTCGATATGGGCATCCGTTACTGTCGGTACCCCTGTTCGCGCAATTATCTGACGATAATCAGAACTAAGTGCTTGAAGTAGGTGCTCTCGTGTCTCTTCCACGGCTTGCTCGGCCTGTTTTCGCTCGTTGCGTAGTTCATCCAGACTATGTTCAGCGCCAGTTCTTGCTGTTGCCAGATCCCCTGCTCTATCCCACTGTCTAAGGATCACCTCCATCGACTCCAGAATTGCATCTGAACTGGCGAGCTTCGCGGCTGCATCTGCATACTGCTCCAGTCGGGGGCTAACAAAGTAGCGGGTACGTTGATCCAACAGCCCTTCTAGATTTGCCAGGTTCTCTCGTGCTTTGACGAGATTGCTGGTTACTGCTACCCGCGCCTGCTGAGCCGATGTGAGTAGCGTCTCGACTTCCTGAGTTTGCGATGCAAGTCGCTCCGTCTCGTACATAGATCGATGGGTAAGGAACCGGTCGGGCAGTGGCTCAGGCTGAAAGCACAGAGTGCAAGCACCAGGTGGGTGCTCCCGCCCAGTGATGGACTGGGCGCAACGGGGGCAGATTACAAACTCGATCGGCGCGAGAATGCTCGCAGCTTCGTCTGTTCGTTCAATCTCTGCTTTACGGGTTTGAAGTCGCCTGAGTAGACGAGTTTGCTCTTCGTAGGAAAGCTCTACCTCGCGCAGTTGGTTCTGCAGGTAACCTACCTCGTCTCGTGCCTGCAAGACGAGGTCTCGTACCACGCCGACGTCACCTCTGATGGTTTCTGCCTCCTGATGCAAGGCCTCCATTTGACGTTGTGCTTCAGCCTTCCGTTCCTGCTCGGCGTGCACGACCTCCTCTACCTGCAGCCGTGTATCTGTCCGGCTGTCCTGCAGAAAATCAAGAACTGTACGCTCTTCCTTCTGGGAGGATTTCAGTATTTCTTCGGCCTCAAGTTCGGCTTTCTTCAAATGTAAGACGTGGGAATCCGTAAGCCCGAAAAGTAGCTCGAATGTCGTCCTTCGCGCAGGCTGACTCCAAGTGTCGTTGCTTCGTGCGATACTTCGATCGATTTCTCTTTGTTCGACGTATATGAATGACCAAACATTGTTGAAGGTAATGCGCTGCGTTTTTACTCTACCGGTGGAATAGACATCGATAGGCAAGCCCATCGCAGTCATCAAAAGAGCGTTGAGATTCTGATTGGGAAGTGAGTTCTTGGAATCATTTAATGGTAGTGGTCCATAGTCTATTCCGTTATTTATATCTACTACATTGACAGTGCTCGTATCGTTACCTATGTAACGTGTGAGCTGAAAAGTGCTTTCACCAACTTGAATCTCTAAGCGGACTTTATTCACATGATCGCGAATCACTGGGGCAATTCGCGCTTGGCCGCCGATTGCATACTTTGCGCATTCGAAGAGAGAGCTCTTTCCGACCCCAACCGGCCCGCTTAGTACAGTCAATGGACCAGAGAAGGAGTGTCGGACCAACCCAGATACCGTATCGAGCTCGATCGAATTGATCCGCATCTGGACGCTCATTGCAGCTCCGTTCTCAGAGGGACATCCATTCGGTCGGGAAGCGCTTCATAGATCGCGTCTTTAAGTGCAGAACCAGTGTGTCGCCCGTACCGATCTGCGATGGATTCGTAACGGTCAACGACAGAAGCCCATAAAGGATCCCACCGGAGTTGAGCCACTAGATCAGCGCCGAGAGCGGTTGGAGTTAGTCCTACCGAACCGCGTTTTCCGCGGACGTATCGGGCAAGCCCTCTCCCGACAAGCGCACCAAGTACAGGGTAGTACTGGTCATCCCACGGGCCGTATCGGTAGCGGATCATCGGAGCGTCGGTAATCCCGGTAGCGGGCAGGCTTTGGATTAATACTGTAGGAGTGTTTAGGATATTCGCGATTAAAGGTTCTAAATCTTGATAGCGAGCTATGAAGTCTAGTTTGGCCAATTTAGTAAGCCCATCAAGCTTCTTTGCGTTCCCGGCAATATCTGATACCGCCGTTATAAGTATTAACACGCGAAGTTGTTGATGTTCGAGATCTTCTGTTCGTAGACGAACTTCATTAAGGTGGTCAGTCATTGCTGACCTCCGACTCAATGGCACTAACCGCTCTATCTGGAAACATGTCTCTCGCGGCGCCTAAATCGAATGCGTCGCTAAACCAGATCCGACATTGGCTGGCGAGATCGCAAATCAGGCCTAAGGCCAAGTCTTCGTCGAGGGTCAGCAATGGATCGGCAATTTCTATTGTTGATAGGGACGTACGCAATGCAGCCCACATTTGCGGTCCGTAATCAGTACCTTTTGCCTCCAGGGCTGTTGATTCCTGAATTCCTGACGCTACGATCAATGCTCGAGTCTTGACTTTCTCGAGGTTGGCAGAGAGCCCTACTGTGGACAGTGCTACGTCGCTCTCGTACTCTCGCCAGAGTCTGGCGGCAGCCTCTGCGGCATGAATTGTAGTGTTCCGGCATCCGGAATTGTACAACTTTAACGCTAATCTGGTCGGAGCTAGCGGAAGATGCCGATCTAGAGGTGAAATCTCGATTTGTTGTACTACTTTTAGGACGTCAATAATGTCTGCGCAGGTGATTGTGCGCTCACTTATTTTTAGTTCCAGTAATTGTTCTTCACTGAGGTGCTGGATGTTGCGCATCGCGGCGAGAAAAGCATCGTCCGGAGGTGTATTTCGCCCCCGCATCCTTCGTCGAAATATGTTGCTGACCGCTTCCCAGAATGAATGAGCTAGTTCGACAGGATGGTCAATTGCTGTGAGAAACGGGACTGCGTACATGCTAGCGGCAGCGCTCGGGAGTATGTCGCGTGTAGGGCGCCCGCAGTCGAATAAAAGAGCCGACAGAAATTGTTGTATATGCCAGAGGAAAGCAGATGTCGGCGATTTATCATCGTTCACCCACTTGGTGATGTTCTCGTCAGTTAGTGTGTTGATAATACGCTTCGCGGTGGTGAGTATCAGTGCCCAATGCTCTGTGCGGTGAGGCCCGAAAGGGAATTCACGGAGATACTGGCACAATTTATGCAGTTGTGCTGGAGGTCCACTTGCTAGGCCCGCATTTGTTACGAGACGTGCGTAGGATTTGCCGCCCAACGCGGACCATCGGCTAAATAGGTGAGCGATTCCCCCTTCTGTAAACAATGTAGCGAAAGTCCATGAACCGCGACTTAGGTCGCGGTGCTTAACGCTTACAAGTTGAATTTCCTCATTAAGGCATAAGATGAAATCCTCATGGTGCTCACATATTATCTTGACATTATTCGAGCCCTGCAAACTTCCGTTCATTTCTTTCGCGACCGCAAGAAGGTAGTCAGCGGCGGCGGTTAGCGCTTGCCAATCGTATCGGTCAGCGGTTTCGGCGCCGGAATCATCCGGTGGTGGTGCCAAGAGCGTAACTGGAATCGACAACAGGCCCCCTCCCGAGCTCGGGTTTCGAGCTGTTGGCTGACCATAGAGATTGCCCGCTCTAACCAATCAGCTCGTCCTTCGATGCTTTCCCCGGATGCTATCTGACTCATTGTCAACCCGTGCTCGGTTCGATGCCGACTGTTTGCGCATCTTCGGCTGAAGGTCTTGCTTGCGTGAGCCCGCGCCGCCCTACTGCGCCCGTGGGTGGGGGGGAGACTCGGGCTTTTGGCCCGGTGTGCGTTGAGCACCTTCGTTAGGTGAGATTCGGTTCATCTTCCAGCCAGAGCGCTGCAAAGCCGACTGCTGCGGAAAGTAATGTGCAGGCGGCGGACGGAGCGAACGGTGCTTGCGCTCGTTACGGACACGTGAGTGGCCTTCCTCAGCCGAAGTCCCTGCCGTTACGCGATCATCGGGTCGATCGCCGCCCGGGGCACCAGCACCTGCAACGCCCCGTATGAGTCGGGCAATATCGCGCCCTGGTCGAAGAAGAACATCACCCCGTCGTTGAGCACCGCGAAATTCTGGTAGTTGGAGGGGTTGTACAGCGAAGCGGGAGCGAACGGCAACGGCGGAGGGGGCGGTGGCGGCGTAGTTGTGGTCGACGTGGTGGTGGTCGGCTGTCCGGAGGTTGTCGTCGGCGTGGGAGTCGCCACCGGCGGCGGGGCCAGCTGCTGCTGCAGCTGAGCCTGGACAATCGGCGCGACGGTCTTCAGCGGATCATCCACCCGCCACAGCGGCGCACTGTCTTTGTCGTCCTGCGCGACCGTGTAGAGAATCGGCTTGCGGTAGCTCTGGTCCCAGTTGTATGCCTTGAACGTCGTCTGCGCGCTGCCGGTGTTTTGGTACACCTTGAACACCACGGTCTGCGTGCCGCGCGGGGGAATCGCCGAGGTGTAGGCCGTCGGCTTGATGCTCAACTGATACGGCGTGCTGCGGGCGGTACTGGACTTAGCTGTGTTGAGGAAAGCGTCGCGCGTCTTGGCGACGTATTCGGCGATCGGCTTCTGTTCCGGGTAGTTCAGCGGAATGGTGATGTCGACGCTATACCCGGGGTCTGAGAGGCGGATCTCACACGTGGTGCCGGTGTTATTGCCCTTGAGGTCGACGCAGTAGTCGTGCGGCGCCGCCCCCGCTACGCCAGAAAAGCCGAAGATGGCGGCAGCCGTGGCCAGTACGGACACGCTTACCGAGCGTATGGATAAGTAGGGCACGTTTGCACTCTAACTTCGCAAGGTGAACCAAGTGCCCGGACTGCAGAACTGACGATCGGACTGAACTGCGCCTTTGAAGCTCCTGATAATCGGATGGAAGCCCCTCAGTGGCCCCGGCACCTCGCTACGATCACTGCGTCCTTGGATCTTGAACCCCTACGAGGGAGTAGCCATGACGGGATCACCAGACACCGGATTCAACGGCAAAATCGCCCTGGACATAAGGGATTCCGAACCGGACTGGACCCCGTACGCCGCACCCACCGCGCCCGAGGGCGCGCCCAACGTCCTGTATCTCGTGTGGGATGACACCGGCATCGCCACCTGGGACTGCTTTGGCGGGCTGGTGCAGATGCCCGCCATGAGCCGCATCGCCGAGCGCGGTGTGCGCCTCTCGCAGTTTCACACCACTGCGCTGTGTTCACCCACCCGCGCCTCGCTGCTCACCGGCCGCAACGCCACCACCGTCGGCATGGCCACCATCGAGGAGTTCACCGACGGCTTTCCGAACTGCAGCGGCCGCATCCCGTTCGACACCGCGCTGCTCTCGGAGGTGCTCGCCGAAAAGGGCTGGAACACCTACTGCGTGGGCAAGTGGCACCTGACTCCACTGGAAGAAGCCAATCTCGCGGCTACCAAACGGCATTGGCCGCTCTCGCGAGGCTTCGAACGGTTCTACGGATTCATGGGCGGAGAGACCGACCAGTGGTACCCCGACCTGGTCTACGACAACCACCCCGTCGAGCCGCCCGCGACTCCCGAAGAGGGTTATCACCTGTCCAAGGACATCGCCGACAAGACCATCGAGTTCATCCGCGACGCCAAGGTGATCGCCCCCGACAAGCCCTGGTTTTCCTACGTCTGCCCGGGTGCTGGGCACGCCCCGCATCACGTCTTCAAGGAATGGGCCGACAAGTACGCCGGTAAATTCGACATGGGCTACGAGTTGTATCGCGAGATCGTGCTGGAGAACCAGAAGAAGCTCGGCATCGTCCCGTCGGACACCGAATTGTCGCCCGTCAACCCGTATCTCGACGTCAAGGGACCCAACGGCGAACCCTGGCCGCTGCAGGACACCGTGCGCCCGTGGGACTCGCTCAACGACGAGGAGAAGCGCCTCTTCTCCCGCATGGCCGAGGTGTTCGCCGGCTTCCTCAGCTACACCGACGACCAGATCGGCCGCATCCTGGACTACCTGGAGGAATCGGGCCAGCTCGACAACACCATCATCGTGGTGATCTCCGATAACGGCGCCAGTGGTGAGGGCGGCCCCAACGGCTCGGTCAACGAGGTCAAGTTCTTCAACGGTTACATCGACACCGTCGAGGAGAGCCTGCGCTTCTACGACAACCTCGGCGGCACCGACACCTACAACCACTACCCAATCGGGTGGGCGATGGCGTTCAACACGCCTTACAAGCTCTACAAGCGCTATGCCTCTCATGAGGGCGGCATCGCCGATACTGCAATCATCAGCTGGCCCAAGGGGATCGCCGCGCACGGCGAGGTTCGCGACACCTATGTGAACGTCAGCGATATCACTCCGACCATCTACGAGCTGTTGGGCATCACGCCGCCGGACACCGTGAAGGGCATCGCCCAAAAACCGCTCGACGGCATCAGTTTCACGGCGGCGCTGAAAGATGCAAACGCTGACACCGGTAAGGACACTCAGTTCTATACGATGCTCGGCACCCGGGGCATCTGGCACAAGGGCTGGTTCGCCAACACCGTGCACGCCGCCACCCCCTCGGGCTGGTCAAACTTCGACAAGGACCGCTGGGAGTTGTTTCACATCGAATCCGACCGCAGCCAATGCCACGACCTCGCCGACACCCACCCGGAGAAACTCGAAGAGCTCAAACAACTCTGGTTTGACGAGGCCGCCAAGTACAACGGTCTGCCGCTGGCCGACCTGAATATCTTGGAGACCCTGACCCGTTGGCGGCCGTACCTGGCGGGGGAGCGGACGTCGTTCACGTACTACCCGAACACCGCAGAGGTCGGACTCGGTGCCGCGGTAGAGATTCGGGGACAGTCGTTTTCGGTGCTCGCCGAAGTATCCGTCGACACCGCCGATGCCGAGGGCGTGATCTTCAAGCAGGGCGGTGCGCACGGCGGCAATGTGCTGTTCATTCAGGACGGACGGCTGCACTACATCTACAACTTCATGGGGGAGAAGGAGCAGAAGGTGTCCTCGCCGGGCACGGTGCCGTTGGGCGCGCACGTGTTCGGGGCCCGCTTCGCCAAGACCGGCACGGTCGCGGGCAGCCACACCCCGGTCGGCGACGTGACGCTGTTCATCGACGAGCAAGCCGTCGGCTCACTCGCCGGAGTTGAAATCCACCCGGGCACATTCGGTCTCGCGGGTGCCAGCCTGTCGGTCGGACGCAATAGCGGTTCGGCGGTCTCGTCGGATTACGAGGTGCCGTATGCCTTCACCGGCGGAACCATCGCGCAGGTGGTCGTCGACATCTCGGGGGAGCCCTACGAAAACCTGGAGAAGAAACTCGCGATCGCCTTCGCGAAAGACTAGGCGGGCCACTCGGTGAGCTGTTCCCACTCACCGAACGGCGGCTTCTTCGCGGCCTGGATCACGATCTGGCCGGTGACGGCCGAGCCGGGGTGGTACTCGTCGATCGCGAATCCGCCCTGGCGGTCCTCGGGCGTGGTGCCGTCCCAGATGTAGATCGGGCCGGGTGCAGCGGCGGCCTCGGCGACTTCCTGACCGCACTCGGCGGCAGGCTCGTCGCGACCCACACCGGTGTGCTTGCCATCGATACGCCGCCAGATGCTCACGAATCGGATGCTACGCGCTGGCGTGCGCTCTGGGCAGCCACAACTTGACCAGGCGGTGAACTCACGGAACGAGTAGGTGTCTACTTGCGCCATCGCGGCCGCAGTGTGTCACCGTGGGGTGGTGATGAAAAAGTTTGGCGCGTTGGTGGTTGCGGCCGCGCTGCTGCTCGTGACGGCGCCGCTGGCCTCCGCCTGGGGTCCGCAGGGGCACAGCATTGTGGGCGCGGTCGCCGATGCGCAGCTCACGCCCGCGGCCCGCGCGGAGGTTTCGCGCCTGCTGACCGGCGAGACCACCCCAACGCTGGCGGGGGTGGCCAACTGGGCCGACCAGGTACGTCCGAGCCGGCCCGAGACCGCACCCTGGCATTACGCCGACATCGCCGAGAACAACTGCCAATATGTGCCTGCGATCAATGGCGACAACGGCAACAACGTCATCGAGGCCATTCGCAACCAGACCGCGATCCTGGCTGACAGATCCAAATCGGATGCCGAACGCCGGGAGGCCCTAAAGTTCGTCGTGCATTTCGTCGGCGACATTCACCAGCCGATGCACGACGCTTACGCCCGCGACCGCGGCGGCAACGACATCCCGCTGACCTACAACGGCCGGTCCACCAACCTGCATTCGGTGTGGGACAGCGGATTACTGAACACCCGTGGTCTCAAGGACGCTCAGTACACCCAGGTGGTCCAGGCGCTGCCCGCGCCCGATCTCGGCAGCACCGATCCCGTCGACTGGGCGCAGGACACCTGCCACATCGCGGTGGGCGCCTATCCCAACACGTCGACCATCGGCACGGACTACACCAACCAGTACCGCCCGATCGCCGAGGCGCAGCTGCGCCTGGCCGGTGATCGCCTGGCGCGGTTGATCAATGAGACCCTGGCCTAGCGCCTTAAAAGCCCGCTCTACAGGTACTTTCCAAAAAACTCGGCGAGCTTTTCGACGGCCGGACCAACATACTGCGGCCTGTCGTACAGGTCGATATGTGTGGCGCCCTCGATCAGAAAGAGCTCCTTGGGCTCCTGTGCCTTCTCAATGGCCTGTTCGCTGAAGTACAGCGTGTCCGCTTCGGTGCCCGCGATCATCAGCAGCGGACGCGGCGAAATGAGATCGACGTGGTCGTATGAGGAGTACGCCGCGATCGGAACGATGCTCGACGCCACATACCAATTCGGAGAGTTCGGATGCTGTGCCCGGGGTGTGCGGTAGTAGTCCGAGCCTTCTGCGAACAACACAGGGGTGTCGGCGGTGATTTCGTCCGATTCGGGAACCACATGTGCGAGTGCTGGTTTGGCGCCTTGCGCCTGGGCGGTGCGATCGGCGGCCGCCACGGCGAGCGCGTGTTGGAGCTGTTCCACACTCTGGCCACCGCCGAGCCCGTCGCGGTACAGCGATCCAATGTCGGCGCCGCTGACAGTCGCGACGGCCTTGATCCGCTGATCGGTGGCGGCGGCGTTGGGGACGTAGCCGCCGGATGCGCAAATGCCCAGAGCACCAATCCGATCAGGGTCTACCCGAGCCACGGTGGTCAAGAACGAGACCGCCGAACGAATGTCCTCGACCCGTGTGAACGGATCTTCCAGGAAACGTGGCTCGCCCTCGCTCTCACCCTGATAGCTCGCGTCGAAGGTCAGCGCCACGAACCCCTTTGTGGCCAATTCCTGCGCGTACAGGCCGGCAGTTTGTTCCTTCACTCCGCCGAACGGATGGCTGACCACGACGGCAGGTACGCCGTCTTCCGTGGACTCGGGGTAGTAGAGGTTCCCTGCGAGTTGAAGGTCCTTGCTGGTGAACCGGACGTTCTCGGGCATTGCGCGCATCCTTTGTCTGCTGTGGTCGGCGGTGAACCATCCGCTCTACTGCATTCTGGTGCGGCCCACGGGACATAACCAGTGACAGTCTTTCCTAGGTAGAAATTGCCTACCCTTAACCAAACAGTCACTCCGATCCCGGGTGGCATGCTCTGGTCATGGCACAAGCATCCAAAGCCAATGCCGAACTCGGTGCCTTCCTGCGAACTCGCCGGGCCGAACTGAGTTCCGATCTGGCCGGATTGCCGCGTTCGGTCGGTGCCCGACGCGTAACCGGGTTGCGCCGTGAAGAAGTGGCGCTGTTAGCGGGTATCAGTTCGGACTACTACGCCCGCATTGAGCAGGGACGCCTGGCCAGCGTCTCCGAGGGCACCGTCGAGGCGATATGTCGCGCCCTCCAGCTCAGTCCCGATCAGGAGGCGTACGTTCGCACGTTGGCCCGTAAGCCTACGGCTCCGCGAACAACACAGGACGCACCCATCGACCCGGTGACGCGCAACCTGCTCACCCACATCAACGAAATCCCTACCTTGGCCCTTGGCCCGTACTTAGACATCCACGGCTGGAACTCGTTGGCATCGTTGTTGTTCCTTGATTTCGCGGAGCTATCACACGAGCGCCGCAATCTCGTCTGGTTGGCGTTTCTGCACCCACAAATACGCGCTATGTATGTGGACTGGGAGGCGGTGGGCCGGGAATGTGTGGCATTCCTGCGCATGGACGCCGCACGTCAACCAGACAACCCCCGTCTGGCCGACCTCATCGGTGAACTATCCGCCAGCGACCGCGATTTCCGATCCTGGTGGTCATCACAGGACGTGTCGCACCACAACACGTCCGGGCGGAAGCGCTATCGGCATCACGCCGTCGGTGAATTCAGCCTTGACTGGCAGATCTATCACCGCGCGACCAGTTTCACGACCAGCCTTGCGTTCCTGGTCCCCTCCGACACGCATGCGGCTGCCGCGCTCACCGCGTTGAGTCGTGCGGGTCTGAACTACCAGACCCGCACGTAGTCGACGAGCATCTCCGCGGGGTAGGAACCACCCGACGGATCGCCACCACCGGAGCCGGAAACAGCCAGGTTCAGCATCGGCTGCAGCGTGTAGCCCGGGTCGTTAAACGGCCAATCGTCAAGGGAATTCGCGTCGACCGTCAGGTACGGCTCCGCGCCGTCGTGGTAGTCCATCCAGAAGTACAGCCCGGCCTCGGTCCAGGTGCAGCGCCAGGTGTGCCAGTTGCTGTCCACCGGCATCGGCAGCGTCTCAAACGAGGTGCCATCCAGACGTGCGTGCACCGTGGTGCCCGAGGGCCAGTCACGGTTGCCGTACCACTCCGCGAGGTCGATCTCGCCGCCACGCTCGGGGTTGTCGTTTAGCAGCCACCACGCCGGCCACGCACCGTCGGTCAGGCAGTTGAACTTGATGCGCGCCTCGAAGGTGTGGCCGATGCCGCCGCGGAAGGTGCCGTGCAGCTTGCCGCTGAAGTACTTGTTGCCTTCCTTCGTCGCACGGATCACCAGGTTGGAGTTACCGTCGAGGAAGATGTTGGTACGGCTGTCGCGGTACTCGCCCATGTTCTCGGGGCGGTCCCAGAACACCGGGTTCTTGATCTTCTCGCGGAACTTCGCGGCCACCCACTTGGAACCGTCGGGGGCTGAACCTGCGGGGCCGTCGAACTCGTCGCGGAACACAAAACCGGCCGTCTGGGCATCAGGCGGTGCCGCGGGCTGACGTCTCGGGTCGGCCTGAGCCGTGGCGAGAGGCAGGGCGGCTGCGGCAATGCCGAAGCCCATGGTCAGTATCAACTTGCGACGATCCATTTCGGGCACCCCGAAACGATAATGGTTGTACCTGGGCCACGGGCGCAGCCCCGGCCGTTTTGGCTGCTAGTGGCGCGGAAGCATTCTGGCCAGTAGTCCGTCCCGCAACCCGATCGTGTGAAACAGCACGGCGCTGACATGGGCAACTATGCAGGCGAGCAACGCGTAAGCGACCCACGCGTGTGCCTCGCGCAGCACGCCGTACCACCCGATGCTGGTGGGCGCGATCGACGGAAAGCGCAGTCCGGCGACCTGGACCGGAACCCCGGACGCCGACACCAGCGCCCATCCGATCACCGGTTGCGCCAGGAACAACGTGTACATCGCGAGCTCGGAACCGGCGGCGATGAAGCGCTCCGGCTGGGCGAGCGACAGCGGTGGCGGTTTATGCCAGATCCGGTTAGCGAGGCGCAGCACCGCGAGCACCAACACCAGCACGCCCACGGCCTTATGCCAGGCCAGCACTATCGGGTAGTCGCCCAGTGACCCGACGAGCAGCGCGCCCAGCACCAGCATCGTGATGATCGAAACCGCCATCAGCCAATGCAGAAGCTGCGCCGCCAATCCGAAACGCTCGACACCCGTGGATTCAGTCATCACATGTCCTGACCGAACTGCTCCACCGGCGCCGGAGTCTCTCGCGCGCGGCGCCGAAACGACTCGGCATAGACGGCCGCGCGGGCCGCAAGGATCGGATCATCGGATATCTCAATTCCCTTGGGCAGCACTGTCGGATCGAAGTTGGTATCCCGGATGCGTTCCTGCTCTTGGGCTATCGCGTGGCCAAGTACCAGTGTTCCGGCATCGATCTGCTCGCGGTCGGCAGGCCAGGGCAGTGTCGGATCATGTGTCTGATCCACACCCGGCATACCGATCTGAAGCAGCAGCCGGTAGCGCAGCTCACCGCGGCGCACCCGCTGGGCCAGCGCCTCGAACATCCAATGGGGCCCGTTCTTCGCCGGGGTCCCGGCCTCGTCCCCGTTGGGAATCACCCGCCACCGCACCGGAGTCCGGTCGCCGTTCTTGGTGACGAAGATGAAGGTGTTGAGGCTGGAATAGCTGGCCTGCGCGAACGACGAAGCCTTGGGTGCCGCCTCGATCAGCTTCTGCGCGGCCGCCGCAGCGGGGTTATCCCGCAGGAACGCCGCCACCTTCTCCTTGTCACCCGAGGTCCGCGCCGCGATCAGCCCGTAGAACATCTCCGGCGTCGGGGCCATGAACACCGGCGCAGCGGCCATCGCGGTGCGCCACTGCTGCCCGCCGGGAAGCGAAAACTCCAGGGCCAGCGCCTGTCCGGACCCGGTATCGGGCTGGTGCGGATTCTGGCCGCCCACCGAGAACCGCCCGACGACGGGATGCACGCCCTTGACGAACACCGACGCTGACGAGACTTCCGCTCCCGCTCCATTGCTTTCGAAACGGCCCGATACCGCAAGAGCTTTGGCGTGGTTGCGTCGATACCCGACGAACTTTCCACCGGTCGTCTCGAACAGGTCGATGAAGGAGCGCCCGGTCAGTCGGACGCCGCCCCGGCCCTCCAGAGCCACGAAGCCACCCAGTCCCGTCACGGTGACTGCCCCGGCGGCGACCAGACCCATGAACATGCGGCGGTCTAGCTTGTGTGCGACCACGAAACGAGCCTAATACGCGAATCTGTGAGCGCACCGGGGACAATGAAACGATGATGAAGCGTCTCATCCTCGGTCTCGGATACGCCGCCCTCGGTCTCGGGTGCGCTCTGAGTCAGTTCGCACCCGCCAGCGCCGACCCGGGAGTGCCACCCGTGAGCGAGGCCGCCCGCGCCGCCGGGCTGCTGGACGTGCGCAGCATCGTGCCCGACGCGGTCATCGACCTGCGCTACGCCACCACCAACAACTTCACCGGCGTGCAGCTGTACCCGGCCGATGCCCGCTGCCTGGTGCACGAGTCGATGGCGCCGGGCCTCAAGACCGCCGCCGACACGCTGCGCGCCAACGGTGAGCGGCTCGTCTTCTGGGACTGTTACCGCCCGCACGATGTGCAGATCCGCATGTTCCAGGTAGTGCCCAACCCGAACTGGGTCGCCAAGCCCGGCCAGTACGCCCGCAGCCACGAGGCCGGGCGCTCGGTGGACGTCACGCTGGCCAACGCGCGGGGTCTGGTCGATATGGGTACCGGATTCGACGATTTCTCCCCGCGTTCCCTGGCCTACGCCACCGACGGGGTCAGCGCCGAGCAGCAGGCCAACCGGGCCCGCCTGCGCGGTGCCATGCAGGCTGGCGGGCTTCAGGTGTACTCGGGTGAGTGGTGGCATTTCGACGGGCCCGGAGCGGGTGTGGACCGCCCGGTTCTGCAGGTGCCGGTCAACTGACCAGACGGTTGTTCCACTACCCGGGAGAAATTGAGTAGTCCAGTACCCGGTGCGATGGCGCTCTACCGGAGTAATTTCCCTTTCGGGTCGAATGATCCTGCTGGGAGGTTGCCATGCCTGCATCGCCGATTCCCGTGGGGACAGTGCGCCGCTGTGTCCCGCTCGCGGTGCTGGCCGGCGCCCTCGCGGTGGCCTGTGGCGGCACCGGTGAATCTGTCACGCGCACCGTGACCCAGACCGTCACCGATCAGACGACCATCACCCACGGGGGCGACGGTGGTTCGCACGGAAGTACCAGCGGCGGTGGGTCGTCCACGTCCGGGAAGACGCCCACGGACGACGGGCTCGCGTGGGTGCCCTATGGCCCCAAGGACCCTGCCTTCCCGACACCGGGCTGGGACGTCTACGTCTACTTTCTCAAACATGATTGCGACAGCCTCAAGAATGTCCAGAAACCCGAGGGCAACCTCTACGAGGCGGCGGTGGGTGTGTGCCGTGCCGCGGTGAACGGCGAAGAGAGCCAATGGGATGTGGCGGCCAAGGCCTTTGCGGCGCGCGGTGCGGGTGTCGAGATCGGCCCGGCGCAGTGCGTCGACGACACCATCGCGGCCATGGTCACCAAGCTCCTTGCCTGGCATGAGGAGCACCCGGGCGGCCAGCCCGCGCTGACGTTCCCGCAGACCGACGGCCGCACCGCATGCTCGAAGGACAACAACAGCTTCGTGCCCCCGGACGAGACCGATTCCTCCACAACCAGTTCCACGACGTCGAGCACCACCACATCGAGTACGACCTCCACCACGACCACTTCGAGCACGACAACCACCACCACACCGGCGCGGTGAGGTCAGTGCGAGAACTGCCAGTGCACCGACTGGTCCTCGTCCAGCACGATGATGCTGCCGTTGCGGACGGTCCACCCCTCGGTCATCAAGAACAGCCGGCCCCCGGACTCGGCGAGCAGCCGCAATCCCGTGGTGCGGTAGAGCTTTTTCGGCCCCGTGGTGATCTCCTCGGTGCGCACCACGGGAGAGTCGATGCCCAACGGGCTCTCGCTGACGGCCGTCGCCCGGGGCAGTGACGACACCGAGTCTTCGTAGCGCTGCGCATACCCGCGTCCGACGATATCGGCGTACCCCTGTACCGCCCAGAACATCGCTGCCGCAATCACAATGCCGACGAGCACGGCCTCGAGCACATCGGGGGGACGGGCAATGGCACTGCGTGGCCGCGTGCGTTCCTGCCCCTGGCGGCTCAGATGCCTGCCGTACACCGCCAGTGCCGTGCCGATCGCGATCATGAGCGGCCACACCACCGTCCCGGGTTCCCAGGCACGCGTCAGCGCGGGCATCACCACGCCCAGGATGGCGACAGCCAGCCCGCCGAGCATGGTGACCCGGCAGATCACCCGGATCGTATCGGTCACGCCGTCGCGCTCGATCTTCTCGGTCAACGCGCGATGCGCTGCCAGCCAGGCGATTCCGATGACCGCCATCGCCAGGATCGGCAGATACAGCGTGCTGATGCTGCGTAACACGTAGTCCTGAGTGGTGAAGCGGAACAGGCTTACCTCGATGCCCATCCACTGGGACTGCGCGTCGCTGCGGGCCCAGCCGAAGTACAGCAGCAGCGCGGTGATCATCGTCAACGGTGTTCCCACCGTGGTGATTACGGCGATGACGGGGCGAATAATCGACACCGGATCCGGTGAGTCCGCGGCGGCCGGAGCGTCGAGCTTCCCCGGCGCGTCGGCAGATTGACGCGCTGGCTCCTCCGACGCTTCTTCGGCCGGCATGCGAGCATGCTACGCGCGAGGGGCCTGACCAGGGAGGAAAATCCCCTTGCCGCTTCCATGTGCGGCGCCTATTCTGGCTGGCGTCCTGGTCCCCGACGAAAGGTACGACATGGATCTGTGAGGTCTGGCAATCCGCCGGCGCGCCCTCGCGCGTTTTCGGCGACCCCACCTCACAGGAAGTCCTTTCCATGTCTGCTGTCATATCCTCGAACGCTCTCACCTACGTACATCCCGACGGTTCCGTCGTTCTCGACGGGCTCGACATGCTGGTTCCGGCAGGGCGCTCCGGGCTGGTCGGTGTCAACGGCTCCGGCAAGTCCACCCTGCTCAAGCTCATCGCGGGTGAGCTACTGCCCACCTCGGGGATGGTCCATGCCTCGGGCCATATCGGTTACCTGCCACAGGATCTCACTATCCGCGCCGATCAGTCGGTTCCCGATCTGCTGGGTCTGACGCCCGTGCTGGCGGCCATCGCGGCCATTGAGCACGGGTCCACCGATCAGGCCGACTTCGACACCGTCGGCGACGACTGGGATCTGGCCGAGCGGGTGCGCGCCGAGCTGGATCGTCTCGGCCTGCCGGCCGCGGTGCTGGACCGCACGCTGGGCGATCTGTCCGGAGGCGAGGTGATTCGGCTCGGTCTGGCCCGGCTGCTGTTGCGGCGCCCCGACGTACTGCTACTCGACGAGCCGACCAACAACCTCGACGGCGAATCCCGCCGGCACCTGTACGACGTGGTGTCGTCTTGGCCGCGCACGCTGCTGGTGGTCAGCCACGACCGTGAGCTGCTGGAGCACGTGGAGCGCATCGGGGATCTGCGCGACGGCGGCGTGACGTGGTACGGCGGCGGATACAGCGAGTACGCGGCAGCGATCACGGCTGAACAAGAGGCTGCCGCGCAGGCGATCTCGACGGCCAAGGCTGAAGTGCGCCGCGAACGCCGCGATCTGGTCGAGGCCGAAAGGGTTATCGCGCAGCGGCGCCGCTACGGCGCCAAGATGCAAGCCAACAAGCGTGAGCCCAAGATCGTGATGGGGCTGCGCAAGCGATCCGCGCAGGAATCGGCGGCAGCGCTCACGCAGACACAGACCGATCGGCTGGACAAGGCCCGCGAGAATCTGGATGAGGCGCAGACCCGGCTGCGAGCCGACCGCTCCATCCGTATCGACCTGCCGGGCACCGAGGTTCCCGCCGGTCGCGTCGTCGTCACCACCGACAACCTGGTACTTCGTCACGGAGTCGCCGCGCACCTGGAGCTGCGCGGGCCGCAGCGGGTGGGCCTGGTGGGGCCCAACGGCTCGGGAAAGACCACGCTGCTGCACACCCTCGCGGGGCGCATCCCTGCCGCTGAAGGTGCTGTGACGGTACATGTTCCGATGGGCCTACTCCCGCAGCGTCTTGATCTGCTGGACGATGCGCGCAGTGTCGCCGACAACGTGGCACGCCGTGCTCCGCACGCCGATATGAACACCATCCGTGCCAGACTGGCGCGATTTCTGTTCCGCGGCAATGCCGCCGACAGGCTTGTCGGTGCGCTGTCCGGTGGCGAACGGTTCCGGGCGACGCTGGCCGCGGTGCTGCTGGCCGACCCTGCTCCACAACTGCTGCTGCTGGACGAACCCACCAACAACCTGGACTTCGCGTCCTACGACGCGCTGGTCTCGGGGCTAGGGGAGTACCGGGGTGCGGTGATCGTGGCCAGCCACGACCTCGGCTTTCTCGACGACATCGGGGCCCGGCATAGGGACTGGAGGACGGAGCCGGTAATCGGGTAGTGCGGTACGCACGTCAGGGGGATACCTCCACACGCACGCTGAGCTGGTCACGTTCCCACCCCGCGTACGCGCGGCCATGTCAAGGAGACTCACGATGTGTTTCATTATCCCCCAAGATGTCCTGCTGCGATTAGCCGACGATGACAGCGTCGCCGACGATTCGCGAACGGCCCTGGCGGCCACGGCCGCGTCCGAATCGGCCTGGCGCACATTGCGCGACGCGCACACCGAGGCCACCCAGGCCGGACTGCTGGCTCGCGCCGACGCATTCGCCGGCGTCGCCAAGGCGCTGGCCACGGCCCCCGGCACCCCGGTGTTCGACTGCAAGCACACCACCTCGCTGCCCGGTATCACGATCGCGAATCCAGGCACCTCCACCGATACCTCCGCCAAGCACGCGTTCACCGAAACCGCTTCGGTGGCGAAGTTTTACAAGGAATGCTTCGGGCGCAACTCGGTCGACGACGAAGGTATGACGTTGGTGTCCTCGGTGCACTACAGCGTGAACTACTCCAACGCGTTCTGGAATGGCTCGCAGATGACCTACGGCGACGGCGACGGCGAGATCTTCGTCGACTTCACCGGATCCAACGACGTGATCGGCCACGAGCTGACGCACGGCGTCACCCAATACACGGCGGGCCTGCTCTACAAGAACGAGGCCGGTGGCCTCAACGAGAGCATGTCCGATGTATTCGGATCGATGTTCCGGCAGTGGAGCGCCGGACAAACGGTCGGTCAAGCCGACTGGCTGATCGGCAAGGACATCATGGGTCCGCGGGCCATCGCCAAGGGCTTCACGTGCCTGCGCGATATGGCCGACCCGGGCGCCCGGCACTGCCTCGCGCCGCAGCCGTCGCACTATCGCGACTATGTGCCCGGCAGTGACCCGCATGAGAGCAGCGGCATCCCCAACTACGCGTTCTACCTCGCGGCGACCAAGCACGGCTCGTACTCCTGGCAGGGCGTGGGCACGGTCTGGTACGAGGCTCTGACCAGCTCGAAAGCCCGTCCCAACATGAAGATGAAGGCCTTCGCCAACCTGACGCGCGAGATCTCCGCAGCCAACGCGGCCGCCGAATCTGTACATAAGGCGATAGACGACGCGTGGACCGCGGTCGGGCTGTAGCGTCGCCGTCATGGTGGAGTACCTCATCGACAGACGGGGCGGATTCACCGGGCTTCCGGCCAGCGGTACGTGTACTGACCAGAGCTTGGACCCCGAGGCGCGACGCGTACTGGATGGATTGTTGGACAGCCCCGGGTCGCTTCCGGGCGACCCGGGTGCTGACCGCTTCACGTACACGGTGACCCGGGTCAGCGGGTCTGATCGGATCACTCGGGCCATCCCGGAGAGCCTGCTGCCCGACGCCGTCCGTCAGGTGGTCAAAGAACCGATCTGACGGCCGGACCTGACAGTTCACCGTTCACGAGCCGAGCGGGTATGCACGCTGCCCGGTAGGGTGATGTGTAATGTGCACGCGTTTCATCATCCCGCCGGCCGTACTGTCGCGACTGGCCGAGGATGGTGACATCGCCGAAGACTCACGGGTCGCACTCTTGGCCACGGCGGCATCCGAATTGTCTTGGCGTACCTTGCGCAATGCGCACACGCGAGCTACCCAGGCGGCAACCGGTAACACCATCAGTGCAGCCGCCACGGCGTTGGCCAAGGTCCCCGAAACGCCGGTGTTCGATTCCCGGCAGACCACCTCACTGCCGGGCGTGGCCGTCGCCGATCCGGCCGCGTCCAAGGACGCCACCGTCCAGCGGGCATTCGCCGAAACGGCCGCGGTCGTGCGCTTCTACCGGGAGTGCTTCGGGCGCAACTCTGTTGACAATGCGGGCATGACGCTGATCTCGTCCGTCCACTATGGCGTCAAGTACGCGAACGCGTTCTGGAACGGTTCGCAGATGGCCTACGGCGACGGTGACGGCCAGATCTTCCTGGACTTCACCAAGGCCAACGATGTGATCGGTCATGAACTGACACACGGGGTTACGCAATTTACCGCGGGCCTGAACTACGAGAACGAGGCCGGGGCGTTGAACGAGAGTGTCTCGGATGTCTTCGGGTCGATGTTCCGGCAATGGCAAGCAGAGCAGACCGCGGACGCGGCCGATTGGCTGATCGGCAAGGACATTCTGGGGCCGCGCGCGCTCGACAAGGGGTACACCTGCCTCCGGGATCTCGCTGACCCCGGTGCTGCGCACTGCCTCTCGCCGCAACCGGCTCACTACCGCGACTATGTTCCCGGCAGTGACCCGCACGACGGCAGCGGCATCCCCAACCACGCGTTCTACCTCGCGGCGACCACACACGGCTCAAAGTCCTGGGAGGCCGTGGGGACTGTCTGGTACGAGGCGCTGACCAGCCCGAAGGCAAGAAAGAACATGACGTTCAAGGCTTTCGCGAAACTCACCCGGCAGATCGCCGCGGCCCGGACCGGTGCTGAGTCACCCAAGGCGGCCATTGACGAGGCATGGACCGAGGTCGGGCTCTAGCGGCTTAGTCGCCGGTGTCCCAGTAGTTGGGGCAGGAGACGTCGACGTAGACGGTCGTGTTGGCCTTGACCTGCGTGCCTGAGCGGTCGGGATTGTTGATGCCGTTGACGGTGCAGAACTCCAGCGGGGTCAGGGTGTTGCCGTTGACCCAGTTGATCTGGACCTCGTACCCCTGACTTTCCAGTTCCGAGATGGTTTCGCTGGCAGAGCCGGATCCGGCGATCGGCCAGTTAGGGTCTGCGACGGCCATCGGCGCAAGTGACAGCGCCATCACTGCCGATGCGAACACTGCTGCGAACCTCATGGGAGACCTCCACCACCATGTTAGCTCGCGCGGCTGAGGCAAGATGGCTCCCAACACCGATACAAGGAGAGACCGATGCCGTTCTCGTCCGAGCACGACGACTTCCGCAGTACCGTCCGCCGGTACATCGAGGAGAAGATCAACCCCCACGTCGATGAGTGGGAACGCGAGCAGATGATGCCGCTGCACGACGTGATCGCCGATATGGCCACACTCGGATTGGTCGGCCTCGAATACGACCCCGAGTACGGCGGGCAGGGTGCCGATCACCTCTTCACGCTGGTGCTCGCCGAGGAACTGGGCCGGGTGGATCACGGCTCGTTCCCGATGGCCTTCGGCGTTCACGTCGCGATGGCGACCCCGTCGCTGCACAAGCACGGCACCGATGAGCTCAAGCGCGAGTTCCTGGCTCCGGCGTTGCAGGGCGAGCAGATCGCCGCGATCGCGGTGACGGAGCCGGACGCCGGATCCGATGTGGCCGCCATCAAGACCCATGCCCGCCGTGATGGCGACGACTGGGTGATCAACGGCTCAAAGATGTTCATCACCAACTCCGTTCAGGCCGACTGGTTGTGCGTGCTGGCCCGCACCTCCGATGAGGGCGGATACGCGGGGATGAGCCAGATCATCGTGCCGACCAAGACTCCCGGATACGAGGTTCGCAAGCTCGACAAGCTTGGCATGCACGCCTCCGACACGGGCCTGATCACGTTCGACGACGTGCGGGTGCCGGTGTCCAACACCATCGGCGAGGTCGGCCGCGGGTTCCAGCAGCAGATGTCCCAGTTCGTCATGGAGCGCATGTTCGGCGCCTACGGCATCCCCGCCAGTGTGAACAGGGCCTTGCAGCGCACCAAGGAATACGCGTTGGCGCGACAGGTGTTTGGCAAGCCGCTGACCAAGAATCAGCATCTGGCCTACCAGTACGCGGGCTTTGCCGCGCGGGCCGACATGTTGGAGGTTTACAACCGCGATATCGCCGGCCGGTATATGGCGGGGGAGAATGTGACCCGCAAGGTGACCATCGCCAAGCTCACCGCCGGACCGTTGGTTCGCGAGGCTGGCGACTGGTGCCTGCAGGTGCACGGCGGCATGGGGTACATGACCGAGACGTGGACGTCGCGATTCTTCCGGGATCAGCGTCTGCTCAGCATCGGCGGCGGCGCCGACGAGGTGATGATGCGGGTGCTATCCCAGATCGACGGATTCTCCTGAGTGATGGACCGAGTAGGGAGTCGGGCGGGAAGACACTTCGAAGTGCCCACCTCTGAGCGACAGCAAGTCACCGACCGTGTGTGACGGTTGCATCTCTAGAGGCCACGATTCCGTCAAGGCTACGAGACCCAACCATCGGCTATCTGTATGTGGCTTCCGTGCTGGGATATCTCAGACCAGCTGGCGCAGTCGCCAAAAGGTAGTTGCAACTCCGCTTCGTTGGTGATTGTTGTGTACCAATCTGCTTGGCCGTCGTACCCCGCGATGCGTATCGCTGCGAGGTACATACCGTTGATTGAGAAACGAACCACCGCGAGGTTTTCGCGAAGTCGTTGGTCCTGTGGTTTTAGGGCATCCCATCGCGAAACGACTGCGAAGGCTCGCAAACGTATCGCCAGATCGGTCCATCTCATCACTTCGTTGATCGAACCCCAGTTATCCGTTGCTGTTGTCTCCCAGTAACTTCCCCTTCGTACCGCGATGTAGTTGTATCGGCCCTTGCTTTTTGAGAATCGAATAACTGACCCATCTGCGGGCTCTGGTGGTATCGGTCGCGTTGCCTTGGGTACCAGCGGAAGTGGCGTCATCAACGATTGCAGGGGTGATGTGTTGTATTGACGCGGGTCCATCAGTTCTGGCGTAAGCGCTGGGATTGTGATCGGAGGGCCATCGAGGACATCCGTCGATGCTTCGTTGGCCTTTACAGCTGCGATGCGTAATTCAGCTGCGACAGCAGAGCCCGTGATGTCTGCCCAACATGCGGTAACAAGACCGCGAGCTTCGAGATGCCGGATCATCGGTATATACCGCTGGCTCATCTGCGGTGTCAGTTGCCCTACGCGTTGGTTGTCTATGCGGACTTCGACATGCGGCTTTGCTCGCCCACCGGGCGCGTTCTCGCAGAGGGTGGCGAACAGTACTCCGTATCCGCCAAGAGGAACGCATTTTGATAGGACATCGAAGTGCTCGTCCTCTTTTGTCACCTGGACGATCGACGATTGCGGAAGCATTGTGTAGGCGACTTTGGGTGGTTCGTTCACTGGGATTGCCTCGTTTGGTGCGCCAAGGCAAACGCGAACTGAACACCTCACCTCAACTCCGTCCCATCCATCCCACTCGCTTATCCAGATGCGGCCAGATGTCGTTGGTACAAAGCCTGATCCGATGATACGTAGAAGTATCGCTATCCATTTCGAGGTCTCGTCCTCGTCGAGGTAACCGACGGTCCGGCCGCCGGCTCTGACGGATACTCGAAACGTGCGACTTCCTTGGTCGAGCTCAGGTATCAGTTGGATTTCGAGTCGGAGCTCCTGTTGATCGTCCGGAATGTCAGCGGGGAACAGACTCCGGATCGCGGGGATGAACTGATCTTCGGTCTCGACTTCGCAGTCCGCCCATGACCGAGCGGCATTCCAGAGGTGATATGGAGCTGACATGCTTGCTTGATTCCCCCTACGTAGGCATATTGCAACCGCTCGTGATCTTGTCACTTTGGTGACCTGTTGTGTGTGAAATTGCAACGCCGCTTTGGAATCCCAATTTGGGCAACGCTTAGCTCAGTCCCAGTTCAGGCATCTGATATCAAGTTGTCGCTTACAGCCGGGCACTAGAGACATGTCCCGAAAATCGGGCCAAGCCTCAGGCCCGCGCCAGCTCCTGTTCCACCGATGCCACATCGGTCACGTTCACCCCGATGAGCGTGAGATCGTGCAGCCGCTCCGGGGTGACTTGCGAGGTGGCGTCCTCGACGATCACCGCGCGGTAGTCCCGCTCGGAAGCGTCGAACAGGGTGGCACGCGGGCAGTTCGGCAGATTGCAGCCCGCCACCACCACCGTGGTGATGCCCCGCGCACGCAGATGTTGCTCCAAGTCGGTCCGGTGAAAGGCGCTCCAGCGCGGCTTGAACAGGATGTGTTCCGCTGGCCCGACCTGCTGAAACCCACCCGCCAACAGCAGCTCTGAATCCAGCCGCTCGCCGTGCGGCAGCAGCTCGGCGGGGATCTGTGACCCGTCACTACCCGGCGCGGCGACCTCGCGGCCGGCGAGAATCTCTGCGCGACGGGGCAAATCGGTGTCGGTGCCGCCCGGTACATAGAGCCGCACCACGTGCACGATGGGCCGACCGGCCCTACGGAACGCCGCCACCAGCCGGCCGAGCTGGGGTATCCGATCGGCGGTCCCCGGCACCGTCATGGCGCCGGAGACGAACTCCGTCTGCACATCGATGACCACCAGGGCCGAGTTGTCCCATTCGGGGGCGATGAAGCTTGTCACGCCACCACAGTAGGGGCCCAATCCGGCGAACGCCCGAGGTGACGCAGGATGCGGTCGATGTCGCGCTCACCGTCGACCTCGTCGAGCGCCCGCGCGAACGGCGAGCCCTCGGCCGCTCGGAAGTCGCCGTCGGGTACCCCCAAGGCGATCGGAACCGCCGCGGTGATCACGTCGTCGGGGAGAGCGAACGGAGCGCCGATGCTGCGCGCCGCATCCCACCCGTGCGCCACGTAGTCGATGAAGTGGAAGCCGATGGCCGTCGCGCCGGGAAACGAAGCCTCGGCGCCGAACTCGGGCAGCGCGAACATCGCCTCCAGCACCCCGTCGGCGGCAAACGCATCCAGCACATCGTCCACGGCGGCGCGATAGGCGCCCGCGGGATCGGCCATCACCGCGTCGGCGACAGTATGGGGATTCCAGACAGTCAGGTCGCCGCCGGCACCACGAGCGGCGGCCGCGAATCCGCGATGTTGGACGGTCATGTGGGTCAGCAGGTCGGCCAGCGTCCACCCGGCGCACGGGGTCGGGCGTCGCAGGTCATCCACAGTGATGGCCGAGACAACATCGGCGGATGCCAATACCGCCGTTCTGTGCGCGGCACGAAGATCAAGTGGCGTGTTCATGTACACATCATATGCTCATACATATGATGTGCCAAGGTGTATATCCGGGAGTGGCTACACCTGCACGGTGACGGGCTGCACACCCCAGATCTCGTCGCAGTACTCGGCGATGGCGCGGTCCGAGGAGAACTTGCCGCCGCGCGCGGTGTTCAGGATCGACATCCGTGTCCACGCCGTCACGTCGTGCCAGGCCTGCGACACCCGCTCCTGGCACTCGATGTACGACGAGTAGTCGGCTAGCACCAGGAATGGGTCGTGACCGCGCAGCGAGTCCACGATCGGCGCGAACACCGACGGATCTCCATCCGAGAAGTGGCCGCTGGCAATCAGATCCAGCACGGTGCGGAGTTCTTCGTCGAGCCCGACGAAGTCCTCGGGCCGGTATCCCTCGTGCACCAGGCGCTGTACCTCATCGACCGTGAGCCCGAACAGGAAGAAGTTCTCGGCCCCGGCCTCCTCGAGCATCTCGACGTTGGCGCCGTCCAGCGTGCCGATGGTGAGCGCCCCGTTGAGCATGAACTTCATGTTGCCGGTGCCCGACGCCTCCTTGCCCGCCGTCGAAATCTGTTCGGACAGATCGGCGGCCGGGTAGATCAGGTGCGCGCTCTTGACATTGAAGTTCGGCAGGAACGCCACCTTGAGGAACTGGCTGACGTGGGGGTCGTTGTTGACGGTCTCGCCGACCGCATTGATGAGCTTGATGATTCGCTTGGCCATGAAGTATCCGGGGGCGGCCTTACCGCCGAAAATGAAGGCGCGTGGCGCGATCCGCAGATCCGGATTCTGCTTGAGCCGGTGGTACAGCGCGACGATGTGCAGCACGTTGAGGTGCTGGCGCTTGTACTCGTGGATTCGCTTGACCTGAATGTCGAACATCCAGGTGGGGTCCAGATCCACCCCGGTGCTCGCCAGCACATATTCGGCGAGCCGGGCCTTATTGAGGCGCTTGACCTCTCGCCACTGCATCCGGAAGGACGAGTCCTCGGCGTAGGGCTCCAGCTCGCGCAGCCGGGTCAGATCCGCCACCCAGCCCTCGCCGATGGCGTCGTCGAGCAGCTCCCGCAGGCCCGGATTGGCCAGCGCCAGGAACCGGCGCGGCGTCACCCCATTGGTCTTATTGCTGAACCGCTCGGGCCACAGCTCGTAGAAGTCCTTGAGCACGCTCTCCTTGAGAAGCTCCGAATGTAGCGCGGCCACACCGTTGATGGCGTGGCTGCCGACGGTGGCCAGGTGCGCCATCCGCACGCTCTTGCCGCCCTCTTCGCCGATGAGCGACATGCGCCGCACCCGCGCGTCGTCACCGGGGAAGCGGGACCGAACCTCGTCCAGGAACCGGCGGTTGATCTCGTAGATGATCTCCAGGTGCCGCGGCAGCGATTCGGCGAACAGTCCCAGCGGCCACGTCTCGAGTGCCTCGGGCAGCAGGGTGTGGTTGGTGTACCCGAAGGCCGCCACGGTGATCTCCCAGGCTTCGTCCCAGCCCAGGGCGCGTTCGTCGAGCAGCAGCCGCATCAACTCGGCGACACCGATGGACGGGTGAGTGTCATTGAGCTGCAAGGCGAATTGCTCGGCCAGCTCGTTGACCGGGCGCTCGGCCACGTCCTCCAAGATATGTAGCACGCGCTGCAGTGAGCAGGAGACGAAGAAGTGCTGCTGCAGCAGCCGCAGCCGCTTACCGGCTTCGGGCTCGTCATTGGGGTAGAGCACCTTGGTGACGGTCTCGGAGGACACCTCGTCCTCGACGGCCTTGTAGTAATCGCCGGCGTTGAAGGCGTCCAGTTCAAAGGACTGCACGGCGCGGGCGCTCCACAGCGTCAGGGTGTTGCAGGTATTGACGCCGTAGCCCTGGATGGGGGTGTCGTACGGAATGCCCTTGAGGAAGCGCTGCGGGATCCAGCGCGCCCGGAAGTTCCCGTTCTCGTCCAGATATTGCTCGGTGTGGCCACCCCATCCGACGAGGAAGTTGAGGTCGGGCTTGGCGATTTCCCAGGGGTTTCCGTTATCGAGCCAGTTGTCGGTCTTCTCGACCTGCCAGCCGTCGCGAATCTCCTGGTCGAAGATCCCGTATTCGTACCGGATGCCGTAGCCGATCGCGGGACGATCCAGGGTGGCCAGCGAGTCCATGTAGCACGCCGCCAGGCGGCCCAGGCCACCGTTGCCCAGCCCCGGCTCCTCCTCGCACTCCAGCACCTCGTCGAGGTCCTGCCCCAGCGCGGACAACGCGTCGCGGGCCTGCGCCTCGATCTGCAGGTTGAGCAGGTTGTTGCCCAGCTGCGGCCCCATCAGGAACTCCGCCGACAGGTACACCGCCACCTTGCGGCTCAGGTCCAGGTAGGTCTGCATGCTGGCAATCCAGCGCTGCTGCATGCGATCTCGGACCGCGAGCGCCAGGGCCCGGTAGTAGTGCGCGGGGGTCAACACGCTCGCCGGACGCCCGATCGAGTACCGCAGATGGTCGATGATGGCCCGTTGCAGCGTGTCGGCATTCAATCCGGTGCGGGAGTGTTCGTCGTGATCGAGCTCGGCGAAGTGCGTCATGTCCACACCGTGCCATCGAATGGCGCACGGGAAAACCGGAAATAGGCGACCGGCAGGTTACTAGGGAGTGACCACCACCCGCACCCCGGACGGCTCCTTTGTCGCCCAGACGGTTTCGATATCGGCCAACGGCCGGGCGAGTGTCTGCAACTGCAGGTCTCCGCTGTCGACCATGGCGAACAGCTTCGGCAGGGCCTCGGTGCGTGCCTGCAGCAGGGCTTCAGGCGGCACACTGCCGATCCCGACACCGGACAGGGTGATGCCGGTGCTGCGCAGGGTGGAGGCGTTGACGCTGACCGTCTCGCCGGTCATCGCGCCGATCTGGACGAAACGGGTGGCGTGGAAGTGCGCCGACGGGTGGCTGGCGGCCAGCGCGTTCAGGGTCTGTTCGGCGGGGGAGCCCCACAGGTAGTCCAGCACGGCGTCGAACGGGCGCACCGCGTGCTGTGCGGTGATGCTGTCGGTGAGGTCATCGCTGCCCAGCGTGATGACATCGTCGGCGCCCACGGTGCGCAGCCAGGCCAGCCGCTCGGTGTTGCGGCCGGCGACCGTCACATGTGCGGCGCCGAACACAGATTTGGCCAGCTGGACCGCCAGCGAGCCGGTCACTCCGGTGGCTCCCAGCACCAGCACATGCTGGCCGGGCCGCACCGAGGCGCCGTAGGACAGGGCCAACCAGGCCGATATTCCGGGATTGGGTATCGCGGCGGCGGTCACCGAATCGACATGCTCGGGCACCTCGACGGCCCCGGCGGGGTACACGATGGTGCGCTCGGCCATCAGGCCGTGCGGCGCGATAGACCCGGTGTACACCCGCTTGCCGCTGGCCAGCCGGGCGACACCGTCGACACCGGCGATCGCCGGAAGGGTGATTTCCTTGCTGCTGTAGTGCTTTCCGGAGATGACGGCCCGGGTCAGGTTGGTCAGGGCCGATGCCTCCACGATGGCGATCTCGGCGCCCTCGGGCGCCTGGGGGTCGGGGAAGTCGGTGTAGGCGGGCTGTTGTCCCCACGCGTGCACGACTGCTGCCTTCATGGCGTGCTCCTCAAGTTTCTGTGGAAATGGTTTCCATAGAAACCATGTAGACAATGTACGGCGCGACTCGCCGGATGGCAATATGGTTTCCATGAAAACCAAGTCGGCGTTGATCGGCAGCATCAACAGCCTGGTGGGCGCGGTGGGGGACAAGTTCGACCCGGACGAGGACGCGGATGCCGAGCGCGATTTCCTGGCCGAGCGGCTCCCGCGCCGGATGGAACACCTCATCAGGACACTGCCGACGCTGTCGCTACATCTGTTGGCGGCGATCGCCGACGGGCCGGTCAGCGTGGTGGGTCTGGCCGCGCGCTCGGGCCAGCTCAAGGGCACGGTGTCCAAGCATGTGCAGCGGCTGGTGGACGCGGGCTGGGTTGAGCGTGTGCCGATTCCCGGTAACCGTAAGGAGATTGAGCTCATCCTGACCGTCGACGGCGGCATCGTCGTCGATGTGCACAGCACCCTGCATGAGGAGATGGAGCATGGTGTGCGCGACTTCTTGCAGCGTTACAGCAATGCCGACCTGCAGGTTGTCGAGAAGGTGCTGCAGGACCTACTGGCCTCCGGTAGGGACGGGGTGCGGATCGTGGCGAAGAGCGGCTAGGCCGGGATCCAGTTGCCGTGAAACTGAAACGGTATCCGCGCTGGAAGGTGAATGGTGGCAAGCTTTTCCATCGACTGAGCATCGATGATCAACATATTGCTCAGCTGGGTGCTGCGATCGTATTCATATCCGATGAGCACCCCGTCGCCCTCCTCGGCGTCCTCGGAACGCGGCACGGGGGAGAACTCGCCCGGTATGTGTCCGGCCTCCAGTTTGTGTTCGGTGGTGCCGCCGTCGGTGAGGTCGTAGCGGAGTAGCGAGGCGCGTGCGTCATCGAGGCTTTCCAGGGTGTCGATGTCGGTGTCGCCGACACTGGTGGTGAAGCCGTATCGATGCGGCAGGCTGACCCGGCGCGGGTCGACCATGGGGAATTCCTGGAGGCGTTCGTCCGTCCATGATTCCTTGACTACTCCCGATTCCAGGTCGACTTCCCACCGGTGCAGCCGTGGCCGCCCCGCCCCCAACACGTCGGCGATGTTGTACGCCGAGTCATCGTCGGGGCCGGTGATACGGCAGGCATCGATGACGATGGTGCCGTTTTCCTCGTGGGCGTTGAGGGTGTGGAACACGTAGCACGGTTCGATCTCGAACCAGCGCACCGTGGCGGGACCCTGGCGGGGAATCACCCCAATTCGGCTGGGGTGTGAGCTCTTCCACCGCAGCGGCACTTCGGCAGTCTTGGGCAGGGGTGCCCGGGCCACCAGCGGGCCGAACAATGCGGGCGGCTCGAATCGGCCGAGCAGTCCCGCCGCCATCCGGGTGATGAACGGCGGTGTCGCCGAGGGCGCGACCTTGCGCGTCAGCAGGTTGAGGTCGATCACCAGCGGGCAGTCGAAGATCATCACGTAGTTCTCGCTCAGGGCGATGTCGTGCAGTAATGGCCTGCCCGGCACGTCGAGTGGCACGCTCTTGCGCACCGTGCCGTGGGGATCGATGACCACATAGCGGGCCACCGCCGGGCCGACGAGTTGGTAGGTGACAGCGTGCAACTCGCCGGTCACCGGATCCAGCTTGGGATGTCCGGTGTATCCGCCTTCCAGTGTTCGGCCGAAATCGCAGGTTCCGATGGTTTCCAGCTCATCGTTCAGCTCATAGGGTGCGACACCGCCCTCGGCGCTGACGATCGTCTTGCCGGCGAAGCCATACACATTCGTCTGCGGAGACACGGTCGTGACACCGGCGCGATAGTTGGCCGGCTTCGGCTTCTCACCCAGTAGTCTGGACACCTTCGGTGTGCGCACCCACCGGCTGCGATACCACTCGGCGCGGCCATCGCGCAGCCGCACTCCGTGCACCATGCCGTCGCCGGTCAGACCGAATACCGAGTAGTTGTCGGGGTCGTATTGCCCGGGAAGCGGATTGGGGCCGGTGCGAACGTAACGGCCATTCAGGAACTTCGGTATCTCACCGGTCACGCGCAGGGCGGTGGCCGTTGTCTCCCGATCGACGGGGAGCACATGCTCGTCCGCAAGCAGATCTATATCCATGTCGACATCCTTTGGCTGCATCATCAGAGCTAGAACGTAGAGTCAAGCTCGACGGTAGACCGCATGAATGGGTATGGCAAGAGCCAAATTCGGTGGCACCGCCACAGGGGTGTGAGTTAGGTGGGCTCCGGATAGGCGGCGCTGATGCCGGCGACGATATATGCCGCGCACGTGCGTACCGAGACCTCGGGGTCGATGTGGTGAGCGATGGCGGTCAAGACTCCCGACCTGATGGCCTGTGCGCTCATGGTCGCCAGCAGCAAGCGCCGGTGCGTCTCGGCCTCGTCGTGCACCGGCTCCCAGAGGTCGAGGATGCTCATGATCCGGGACACGGCATCGGTGAGCACCTGCTGATCAAATCCTGGGACATGCGGCGCGGTGGAGTCGGCCAGCAGCCGCATGCCCAGCGGGCGGGCGGCGGCATGGATGAAGAACGGCTTCAGGGCATCACTCAGCGAAGCCGCCGGGTCATTCAGGTCGACGTTCTCCGGCATCGACACGTCGTCGAAGATCGCGCGCATCAGGGTTGCCTCGCGCCCGACGAGTCGGATGAGTAATCCGTCCTTGGAGCCGAAGTGCGCGTAGAGCGTCTGTTTGGTCACCTGGCCGGAAGCCACTATCTGGTCCATAGTGACTGCCCCGCAACCCTGTTCGGCCACCACAGGTAACACTAAATCGAGTAGCTCGTCATCGGTGGGCCGATAGCCGGGGCTGCGTGACGTCACTGCAGTACCGTAACCGCTTGGGGTGGCGGTTAGTCGAGCACTTTGATGGATAGCGTGGGCTTCGGGGTGTCCCCGTGCTCCAGCCGGTCCCATACCGCGTCGATCAGGGGTTGCAGCAGCAGGGCGCCCATCTGCCGAACCATCACGGACACAACCTGGGTGGACTCGGCGCGATCAGTGGGGGCCATGCCCTCCTCGCGGAGTGTGGCGACCTCGTCGCGCGTCAGCTGAATCAACGCATTCAACATGCTGAGCTGTTCTCCGGAGGGCTCGAGGACCGCCCGGCGCACGTAGTTCACGATCGGGGGATTCGCCTTGAGCATCGCGATAACGGCGGCATCGCGGGCCGCGGCGAGCTTGCGCGGGTCCTTCTCCTCGTAGACGGAGCGCAACGCGTCGATGTGGTAGTCGACGACCAGCTGATCAACCGCCTCGCGCAGACCGGCCTTGGTCTTGAAATGGTGTTGCACCAACCCGAGTGTCACCCCGGCCTCGGATGCCACTGCGCGCAACGAAATTCGCTCCTCGCCGTATTGGGCATACAAATCCAGTGCGGTATTGCGAATGCGCGCCTTCGCGGTGAGGTCCTCGTCGGTCGCGCGCGGGTTTGCCATGAGCCTCATCGTACCGCACCCCTTTACAAACGAATCTGAAACGATACACTTGTATCGTTTCGACGAGGAGGTCAAGGAAGATGTCCGCACTATTCCCGTCCTATCGCGCGTCCTGGGAGACCGATGCGCACCGCGACCTGCGCAAGCATGCTGCCGAGTTTCTGCGCAAGGAGTCCACGCCCAACCAGGAACGCTGGAGCGCGCAGCACCAGGTGGACCGCGAATTCTGGAACAAGCTGGGCGACGCCGGTCTGCTCGGCCTGGACCTGCCCGAGGAATACGGCGGCGCCGGAGGCGATTTCGGATTCTCCGCGGTGGTCGCCGAGGAGCTGGCCCTAGCCCAGGACACCGCGACGGGCTGGGGTGTGCACTCGCCGATCGTCGCGCACTACATCAACACCTATGGCAACGCCGAGCAGAAGGCTCGCTGGATGCCGGGCATCATCAGTGGTGATCTGGTGCTGGCCATCGCCATGACCGAGCCCGGCACCGGATCCGACCTGCAAGGGGTGCGCACCAGCGCGGTCCGGGATGGTGATCACTACGTGATCAACGGCTCGAAGACGTTCATCTCCAACGGCACACACTGTGACCTGCTGGTGATCGTGGCCAAGACCGATCCGTCTCAGGGTGCCAAGGGGATATCGCTCATCGTCGCCGAGACCAAGGACCTGCCCGGATTCGAGCGAGGCCGGGTGCTGGAAAAGGTGGGGCAACACGGGCAGGACACCCGTGAGCTGTTCTTCAGCGATATGCGGGTGCCGGTGGCCAACCGGCTCGGTGAGGAAGATGGCCAGGGGTTCATCCAGCTCATGACGCAGCTGGCACGCGAGCGCCTCATCATCGCCTCGGGGAACGCCGGCATGGCCGAGGCTGCGGTGCTGGAGTCGATCAAGTACACCAAGGAGCGTGAGGCATTCGGCCAGCCGCTCATCAAGTTTCAGAACACCAGGTTCCAGCTGGCCGAGCTGAAGGCCGAGGTGCTGTCGATCAAGACGACCGTCGACTGGTGCATCCAGAACTACATCGACGGCGCCAATGACCCCGCGACGGCCTCCATCGCGAAGCTGGTGGCCACCGATAAGGGGGTTGCGGTGGTCGATCGGTGTGTCCAGTTCTTCGGCGGATACGGATACATGATGGAGTATCCGATCGCCCGGGCGTACGCCGCGGCACGCGTCAACAAGATCTACGGCGGCACAAGCGAAATCATGAAAGAACTCATCTCTCGGTCTCTGTGACCAGATGCGACAAGGAGCGGCAATGAAGCAGCAGAACAGGGCGTTCGTCGTCGGCGTCGGCATGACGAAGTTCGAGAAGCCGGGGAGTCGCGAGGGCTGGGATTACCCGGCGATGGTCAAGGAGAGCGGAACCAAGGCGCTCGACGACGCCGGGGTCCGGTACGAACAGATTGAGCAGGCCTTCATCGGAAACGTCTATGGGGATTCGTGTTCCGGGCATCGCGCGCTCTACGAGCTGGGCCACACCGGCATCCCGATCTACAACGTCAACAGCAACTGCTCGACGGGCTCGACCGCACTGTTCCTGGCGGCCAACGCTATTCGCAGCGGTCAGTCCGACGTCGTCATGGCCGCCGGGTTCGAAAAGATGGAGCGCGGCTCGCTGAGTATGAAGTTCACCGACCGCGAGTCGCCGTTGATGCCGCAGCTCAACCGGCTCGGTGAACTGACGCCGCCGCAAATGCCCATGACCGCATGGATGTTCGCCGCCGCGGCCGAGGAGTACATGCGCGAGTACGGCCTGACCGCCGAGCAGCTGGCGTGGATCGGCTACAAGAACCACAAGCACTCGGTGAACAACCCGTACAGCCAATTCCAGGACGAATACTCGTTGGAAGAGATCCTGTCGTCACGGAGCATCGTGGCGCCGCTGACCAAGCTGCAGTGCTCACCGACCTCCGATGGGTCGGCGGCGGCCATCGTGGCCAGTGAAGAGTTCGTCGACAAGCACGGACTCGCCGATCAGGCCGTCGAGATCGTCGGGCAGGCCACCGTCACCGACCGGGCCGACACGTTCGACGGGACCGCGGCGGGCATCGTCGGCGCGCACATGAACAAGGCGGCGATCGCCGCCGTGTACGAGCAGGCGCAGATCGGCCCCGAGGACATCGACGTGGTGGAGCTGCATGACTGCTTCTCGGCCAACGAGATCCTGGTGTACGAGGCGCTCGGCTTCTGCGAGCAGGGCGAGGCAGGCAAGCTGATCGACAACCAGGACACCACCTTTGGTGGCAAATGGGTGGTCAACCCGTCGGGCGGCCTGATCTCCAAGGGACACCCGCTGGGCGCCACCGGGCTGGCCCAGTGTGCCGAACTGAACTGGCAGCTGCGCGGGCAGGCCGACAAGCGTCAGGTCGCGAGCGCGGCCACCAAGGACAGCGTGGCCTTGCAGCACAACATCGGGCTCGGCGGTTCGGTGGTCGTCACGGCGTACCGCCCGGCTCAGCGCTAGGCGGCGCGCACCAGCCCGGACCGGGCGAACCGGCCGGCGGGGGAGAACCGCTCCAGGATGGCGTCGGCGGGTTCCCCCGCCCACTCGGTGATGAGCTCCTTGGCCGTCTCGATCGAGGTGACCCTCTCGAAGGGCTTCGGATCGTCGAGCAGGCTGAACAGTTTGGATGCGAATCCCTCGTGGACGTGACCCGCCGCGAAGAATAGGTCGCCGTAGTCGTGCAGCTCGTCATCACCGAGGTAGAGCCTCGTGACCAGCTGCGCGGCGCGTGCCCGCCGGTCGTAAAACTCCTCGAAAGCGGCAGAGAGCCAGGCGGTGTCGAAGGGTCCGTCATGCGCGGCGGCCTTGTGGACCAGTGCTGCGGCCTGGACCAGGCCGCCCTGCGCGCCCTGCCCGGCGATCGGGTCATAGGCCACCGCACTGTCACCGAGTGCCGCCACGGGATGTCCGCCGGCGGTGTGCCCCACGCCGTGCCGCACCAGCTGGGTGACCGCACCGGTGATCCACGAATGCGGGTCATCCTCGATGACGTTGAGCGACAACACTTCCGGCAGATCCCAGTCGATGTACTCGCGATGCACATCGGTGACGGCTTCCAACGCGGAGGCGGCGCTGTCGACGGCGGCGTACCGCCGTTCCCAGTCGCTACCGGGTTTGGCCCAGGTCAGGAACGACCAGGACGGTCCGGCGTCCTTGTGCAGGTACGGACCCCACCACGCCTCGCCCTGATCGGTAATGAAGGAGAACGCGCTGTGGCGCCCGCCGGCCGGTCCCCGGTGGGCGAAGACATCGGGCCCGTGCCCCAGGCCCGCGACCGTCAGCATCAGCAGCCGCCGTTGTGGGTGGTCGTACACCGTGCGGGAGGCATCCACCGGGAACAGCGAGGACAGCCCGCCGCGCCCGGTCGCCACCAAGGTCAGGTCGTGGCCGGCAGCGATCGAGTCAAGCTTTTCTGGATCCACCTGTTCCACGACGAAACGCCCACCGCGTTCCTGGAACTGGGTGAGGCGATCATCGGCCTTGAGCCGGGTGTCGACGGCGACCCCTCGGGTGCCGCGGTCGAAGTCGGCGTCGAAGGCGATGACCTCGGGGCGGCCGGGCTCGTTGCCGTCGACCAGGCGCACGCTGAGCCCTGTGGAGGTGGGGCCCGGCTCCAGGTAGTTGGTCAGCTCCAGGCTCGCCTCGGCACGCTGCGCTTCCCCGAAGATCAGCGCGGTGCCGGTCGCGGGCACATCTTCCCGCAAACTTCTCTGATCGCGGTCGCTATAGATTGTGACGTCAAAACCTTTGTCCAGCAGTCCCAGTGCGGCCGTGGCGCCGGTCTGTCCCGCGCCGATGATCGCCGCCCTGCGCCCGTGTGGTGTCGTCATGCCCGCCACTATCGGCCGTGCGACCTTGTGCGCGAAAGGCACCTGCTCATGGTGATTGCAAGGGCCATAATCGGGTGTGCAAAATCGGCAGCAGCTAGAGCCAGGGTTTCAGTACCTTCTGGTTACCGATGCGCTTCGCGGTGCCGGGCAGTTGAGGCAGCTCAAGGTGGGCATCGGGCTCTTGTGCTTCTCGATTGTGATTCTGGCGGGAGCCACCCAGTTCAACCCGCTGGGACCGCAGGGGCTGTGGCCTCGCACGATCCAGGCCATCGCGGCCGCGATAGCGGTGATCGTCGGCATGTGCTGGATCTTGTTTCCCTGGCCGAGCCGGCGCGGCATGGTGGCGTTCGTGGCGTGGGCAGACGTGACTCTGGCGATAGCGGCCGCCACGTTTTCCGACCCGACGGCCAGGATCTGCGCGGTCGCATACCTGGGCCTGGTGGGCCTTCTTCCCACCTTTTTCCTGGGTAGACGCGCCTTGGTGATCCACTGTGGGTTCGCCGTGGCGTTGTTCGGCGCGCTGGTGGCGATGAACGTCATGGTCGACGGAGCGACGTGGTCCGCGCAGTTCACCTACGGAGCACCTACGCTCGCCGCGGTGGTGCTGATGCCAGCCATCATCCAGCTGGTTCTGGAAGGAGGTCGGGACTCGATCCTGGCAGCGGCGGTCTCGGCAAACAGAGATCCGCTGACGGGCCTGTTGAACCGTCGCGGCGTGACGACGGCGATTGACCTGCTGCACCGGGGTCGCATCGACGCCGTCGACGTCGTGGTGGTCTTGATGGATGTGAACGGGCTCAAAGAACTCAACGACACCCGCGGTCACGGTGCGGGCGATGCGATGTTGAAAGCGGTGGCCGCCATGCTCACCGCGAGTACACGGGTCGGCGAGATCGCCGCGCGCATCGGTGGCGACGAGTTCTTGGTGGTGGCATTTCCCGGCCGTGCCGAGAACATCGACACCACCATTCGCCGTGTCAGCACTCCGCGCGCGGGGATTGACACGTGGAGCGTCAGCGTCGGCGCCGCCTGGCAGTCTCAAACCGGCGGCAAAGTCGACTTGGATTCGCTTGTCCAACAGGCGGATTACGAGTTGTACAAGGTCAAAAGCTCTCGCGGGATGCTTGATCCCCAACACTGAGTGCGGCTACAGCACCACGACGGAGCGCAGTACCTGTCCGTGGTGCATCTTGTCGAAGGCTTCTTCGATGTTGTCGATGCCGATGCGTTCGGTGACGAAGCGATCCAGTGGCAGGCGGCCTTGTTGGTAGAGGCTGACCAGAGTGGGGAAGTCGCGTTCGGGCAGGCAGTCGCCGTACCAGGAAGACTTCAACGATCCGCCGCGGGAGAAGAAGTCGATCAGCGGCATCTCAAGTTTCATGTCGGGGGTGGGGACTCCGACGAGCACCACGGTGCCGGCCAGATCGCGGGCGTAGAAGGCCTGCTTCCAGGTTTCCGGGCGCCCGACCGCATCGATGACGACATCGGCACCGAACTCGTCGGTGAGGTCCTGCACCGCGGTGATCACATCGTCGACCTCGCGGGCGTTGATGGTGTGCGTGGCACCGAAGTCCTTGGCCCAGGCCAGTTTTTTGTCGTCGGTGTCGATGGCGATGATGGTGCGGGCCCCGGCGAGTTTGGCGCCGGCGATGGCGGCGTCGCCGACTCCGCCGCAACCGATCACGGCCACGGTGTCATCGCGACCCACGTTGCCGGTGTTCACGGCCGCTCCTAGGCCGGCCATCACCCCGCACCCCAACAGGCCGACCACGGCCGGATCGGCCGAGGGGTCGACCTTGGTGCACTGCCCGGCGTGTACCAGTGTTTTTTCGATGAACGCGCCGATCCCCAGGGCCGGAGTCAGCTCGGTGCCATCGGTGAGCGTCATCTTCTGCGTCGCGTTGAAAGTGTCGAAGCAGTACTGCGGACGCCCACGCTTGCAGGCCCGGCACACCCCGCACACCGCGCGCCAGTTCAGGATCACGAAATCGCCCGGCGCCACGGTGGTCACGCCGTCGCCGACGGTCTCCACGATTCCGGCGGCCTCATGGCCGAGCAGGAACGGGAATTCGTCGTTGATCCCGCCCTCGCGGTAGGTCAGATCGGTGTGGCACACCCCGCACGCCTGCACCTTCACCACAACCTCACCCGGGCCCGGATCGGGAACCACAATGTCCACCAATTCCACGGGAGCCTTCACCGACCGAGCGATCACACCGCGCACCGTTTGAGCCATGCGCCAGACACTATCGTCATCCCTGTGAGTGCCCTCGATCTCGTCGCCGATTGGCCGGTGCCCGCCGTTTCCGCCGCGGTGGTGGGGCCGGAGGGGATCAGAGCCCGCATTGGCCCGGTGACGCACCAATTCGCCCTCGCGTCGGTGACCAAGCCTCTCGTCGCCCGGGCCGCACAGGTGGCGCTCGAAGAGGGGGCCGTCGATCTCGCCACCCCGGCTGGGCCTCCCGGCTCGACCGTCGAGCACTTGCTCGCACATGCTTCGGGGCTGTCGCTGCTCTCTGACGCCATCATCGCCAAGCCGGGCACGCGTCGCGTCTATTCGAACTACGGATTCGCGGTGCTGGCGCATGCCGTGGCCGCCGGGGCCACCATCGAGTTCGGTACGTATCTGCGCGAGGCCGTGTTGGAGCCGCTGGGTATGGGGGACACGGTGTTACCTGGCGGGGCAGACACCGCCGGGTATGGGGGAGCCTCCACGGTCGTGGACCTCGCGGCCTTCGCCGGTGACCTGTTGCGGCCGCGTCTTGTCACGGCCGAGACACATCATCGTGCGACGAACGTCGTGTTTCCGGGGCTGGACGGAGTGCTGCCCGGGTATGGCGTGCAACGCCCCAACGACTGGGGGCTGGGTTTCGAGATCAAGGGCACCAAGCTCCCGCACTGGACCGGCAGCGAGAACTCACCGGCCACCTATGGCCACTTCGGGCAGGCGGGCACCTTCCTCTGGGTGGACCCGAGCGTCGACCTGGCGCTCGTCGTGCTCACGGACAGATCCTTCGACGGCTGGGCCAATCAGGTGTGGCCGCAGCTGTCCGATGCCGTGCTGGCCGAGTTCGGATAAGGGCTCCCCACAAACTCTCAGGAAGCCGTTACCTCAAATTGGCCCCTAGGACTGGCGCAACACGCGCATCAGAAGGCACAATGGTGTCACAAGGCACATAGGTGTAATTCAGTAACACGCTCTAGAAGCTTCGCGAGCCGTTGGGGAAGACGTCCTCGTCGAAGACAAAGGAGCACTACGAATGCACGCGTCGCCTCAGTTCGCCGACTCGACAACCGGCGTGGTGTATGTCCATGCCTCACCGGCCGCAGTGTGCCCGCACGTCGAGTGGGCCTTGTCGTCGACTCTGTCGGCGATCACGTCCGGTCGCACCGCTGACGCGGTGAAGCTGCGCTGGCAGGCGCAACCCGCCATGCCGGGGCAGCTGCGCGCCGTCACCAACTGGGTGGGCCCGGTGGGTACCGGTGCGCGCCTGGCCAACGCCCTGCGCTCGTGGCCGGTGCTTCGTTTCGAAGTCACCGAGGATGCCAGTGACGGCGTGGACGGCCAGCGCTTCAGCCACGTTCCGCAGCTCGGCATGTGGAGCGGCAGCACGAGTGCCAACGGCGACATCATGGTCAGCGAGATGCGGTTGCGCGGTCTGATGGATGCCGATCCCGGCAGCATCACCGCCGAACTCGACACCATGCTGGGCAGCGCGTGGGATGACGCCCTGGAGCCGTACCGCAGCGGCGGCGACGGCGCCGAGGTCACCTGGCTCCGCGGAGTCGGATAGAGCCTCAGCTCTTGTTGGCGACCAGCCGGCTCACCAGGAAACCGATGTAGGCAAGGCCGCCAAGGCTACCCACGATGCGGGTACGCCGGAACGCCAGTGCGAGTCCGAGCAACAGCTCGGTGACGCCGTTCTGGTAGACCCAGCGGCGGGTGTCCTCCGGGAAGGCGACCTTGGAGATGGACTCGAACGGCTGGGGCGCGACGAAATGCGCAACGCCGGTGGCGGCCAGGCCCGCGCCGCCCGCCCGGAATCCGATACCGGTAAGGCGAACACCGAGGCGAACCAGAGTCTGGATGAGCGCCGACAGCCGCTGGAACAGGCTTGGGCCGACCTTGGTCGTGACGAGCGTCGCGGTCGGCTGACCGTCGACAAGCAACTTGAGTGCCTTCTTACGCCGCAGTGCCATTCCCCAGACTCCCTTGTCGATTATGTGAATGAAACGTCACTCTAACAGTAGGGAGGTGGCTAGGCATCGGCTTGTCGAGCGGTGACGTCGATGCCGAACGTCTCCACCAGGAAACTCACGATCGCGGGTGTCACCCGGCGCGGCCAGAACCGCAAGGTGGCCAACGTTCCGGCCGAAACTACTTGCGCACCAACGATATCGATGGCGAGGTTGTGTGCGTCGGCCGCCGGATGTAGCGGGTCCGCGGTGAGCGCGAGAATCATCGTCGGCGCAATCACGGCCCGGCGCACCGCGCGTGGCGGTGCCATCCGGCCCACCAGCATGCCCTTCATGAATGCCGCGGAACGTGACGGGGGAGCCGTCAGGAATTCGCGCAGCAAGCCGAGGGTGGGTTGTTCAGTTTCGGGGAAGGATCGGGCCACCGCGCCGACCAGCCACACCAGCGGCCGCCCAAGGGTGAAGAGGGTGAGCCCGGCAGACCACAGGTAACCGGCGGCGCCGATACCCCGCTCCAGGAATGGCCCCTCCAGCAGCAGGCCGGCCACCCGCTCGGGTGCCCATGCCGCCGCCTCCACCGAGATGTTCGCGCCGATGGAGGTGCCGCCGAGCACCGCGCGTTCGATGCCGAGGGCATCCAGCGCGCCAATGAGCTGGCGCCCCAGCGCCTGCGAGTTGTAGCGGTCGGGCTCCAGCGGGTGCTCGTCGGCGGTAGTGCCGAGTAGATCCAGGCAGATCACCCGAAAGCCGCGCTCGGCCAACTCCTTGGCCCAGGCGTGCTCCAAATAATGCGAGGTGAGGAAGGCGTGTGACAGCACCACAACACGGTCCCCGGAACCGAACTGGCGATAAGCCAGCCGGTGTCCGTCGACGGTGAGTGTGGTGCCGACCGTCACAGCGGGATGTTCTTGTGCCGGCCGCGCCGCGACGGCGCTTCGGCGAGTGCGCGGGTGAGGACGGCGCGGGTTTGTGAGGGTTCGATTTCTTCGTCGACGACGCCGATTTCGATGGCGCGGTCCACGCCGCCGGCGATGCGTTCGTGTTCGAGGGCGAGTTCTTCGTGGAGGGCTTCGCGTTCGTCTGCGGGGGCGGCGGCGAGTTGTTTTTTGTGCAGGATGCCGACGGCGGCTTTGGCGCCCATGACGGCGACTTCGGCGTCGGGCCAGGCGAAGACTTTGGTGGCCCCTAGTGAGCGTGAGTTCATGGCGATGTAGGCCCCGCCATAGATTTTGCGGGTCACCAGGGTGACGCGGGGCACGGTGGCTTCACCGAAGGCGTGCAGCAGTTTGGCGCCGCGGCGCACGACTCCGCCCCATTCCTGGCCGACGCCGGGTAGGTAGCCGGGTACGTCCACGAGCACGATCAGTGGGATGCCGAAGGCGTTGCATAGGCGTACGAAACGTGCTGCTTTTTCGGCGCTTTCGGAGTTCAGGCAGCCGCCCAGGCGCAGTGGGTTGTTGGCCAGGACTCCGACGCTGCGTCCGGCCAGGCGGCCCAGGCCGATGACCATGGAGGGGGCCCATTTGCCTTGGAACTCTTCGAACGGGTCATCGGCGTCGAGCAGGGCGTTGACGATGGGGTGTACGTCGTAGGCGCGTTTGGCTGATGCGGGCAGCAGTGCGCGTAGGTCGGTGTGATCGGATTCGGCGCGGCCGCGATCGAAAACGCCTTGCTGGCAAAAGAAGCCGATCAGTTTGCGCCCGCGGGCGTAGGAGTCCAGTTCGTCGTCGGCCACGATGTGGCAGACCCCGGATTTTTTGTGGTGGGCTTCGGGGCCGCCCAGGGTGGCCATGTCGACGTCTTCGCCGGTCACCGAGCGCACCACGTCCGGGCCGGTGACGAACACGCGGCTTTGGGGGGCCATGATGATGACGTCGGTCAGGGCGGGGCCGTAGGCGGCACCGCCAGCGGCGAATCCGACCACGATCGAGATCTGCGGGATGTAACCGGAGGCCCGGATCATGGCCTCAAAGACCAGCCCGACCGCGTGCAGGGCCGAGACCCCTTCGGCCAGGCGGGCACCGCCGGAGTGCCAGATCCCCACGATGGGGCTTTGCTCCTCGATGGCGGTGTCGTAGGCGTTCACGATGTGCCGGCAGCCCTCGATACCCATGGCTCCGCCCATGACGGTGCCATCGGTGCAAAAGGCGATGGTCCTGACTCCGTTGACCGTGCCAGCGGCGGCCAGCACACCCGAGCGATCACGCTCATGCAGCAACTCCACCGTGCCGTCATCGAAGAACATGTTCAGACGCAGCAACGGATCACGCGGATCGAGCGATTCGTCGATGGCCTCGGGAGCCAGGATCGTCATCTTGAGCCTCTCTGGTGCTTAATACTTGCCAAAGGCAAGCGCAACGTTGTGCCCGCCGAATCCGAACGAGTTATTGATTGCGTATTTAAAATCCCCGTGTCGTGGCTCGCCCGCAACGACATCCAGGTCGATTTCGGGATCAAGGTTGTCAAGATTGAGCGTCGGCGGGATAACGCCGTCGCGCAGCGCGAGCACGGTGAGCACCGATTCCAGGGCGCCGACGGCGCCAATCGAGTGACCCAGTGCCGACTTGGGCGCGTAGACCGCGGCGTGCTGCACACCGGCGACATGGATGGCGTTGGCCTCGGCGATATCGCCGATCGGGGTGGCCGTGCCGTGCGCGTTGATGTGGTCAATGTCCTTGGGGGACAAGCCTGCTGTCTGAATCGCACGGGTCATCGCCGCACCGGCGCGCACACCGTCGGGGCCCGGGGCCACCATGTGGTACGCGTCGGAGGTGATGCCTGCGCCCATCACGCGGGCCAGGATCTGCGCGCCGCGAGCCTTGGCGTGCTCCTCGGTCTCGATGACCATGAGCGCACCGGCTTCGCCGAACACGAATCCGTCGCGGTCCTTGTCGAACGGGCGAGAAGCCTTCTCCGGCTCGTCATTTCGTGTCGACATGGCACGCATCATGGAGAACGCGGCAATCGGCAGGGCCTCGATCATGCCCTCCACGCCACCGCAGACGACCATGTCGGCATCGCCCATCACGATCTGGCGCCATGCGTGTGCGATGGCTTCCGAGCCGGAGGAACACGCCGACACCGGCGTGATGACGCCCGCGCGGGCGCCGATCTCCAGGCCCACCACTGCGGCGGCACCGTTGGGCATACACATCTGTACGGCGAGCGGCGAAACCTTGCGAATGCCATGTTCATTCATGGTGTCGTAGGTTTCGACGATGCGCTCGCCACCGCCGAGCCCGGTACCGATGACGACCGCGAGGCGGTCCTTGTCGATGTCATCGGGCGTGCCGGCGTTCTGCCACACCTGACGGCCTACGAGCAGCGCCATGCGCTGCACGTAGGCCATCCGGCGAAGCTCCAGCCGGGTCATGTGGGTATCGATGGGCTCCTTGAGGTGCCCACCGATCCACACGGGCAGACCGAACTTCTCGACGAATTCGTCCTCGAGAACCTCGATACCGCTTTCCCCGGCGATGAGTCCCTTCCACGTGCCCTCGATGTCAGGCGCGATAGAGGTCGTTGCGGCGAGAGCCGTCACAACGACATTGGGGAAGCCACCGTTTGCAGTGGAAGGGGTTGTCACTGGTCCTAGCCCTCCAGCTGCGCGCGGATGTTGGCTGCGGCCTCGGGGTTTTCCTGCTCGAGCTTCTCGATGTAGTTGACGACATCGCCAACGGTCCGCAGACCGGCCAGATCCTCATCGGGGATCTTCACGCCGTACTTGTCCTCGGTCTGAACGGCGATCTCAACCATCGACAGCGAGTCGATGTCCAGGTCGTCGACGAACGACTTCTCGAGGGTGACCTCGGAGGGCTCGATACCGGTGACCTCTTCGATGATCTCGGCGAGACCGGCGACGATGCGATCTTTTTCTTCTGCGGTGGCCACTCGGTGGCTCCCTTCGGTGTTATGGACTGCAGGCGCAGCCCTGGGGTGAACTCTGATATTTGAAACTGGATGAGCGGGCGGCTCTGCCCACTCATCCGGGGGTACTACTTTTTGGTGGTTGGCCGCTTACAGCTCGGCCAGGGCGTCGAGGTCTTCGAGGGCTTTCAGTGCGTGATTGGTGACGCCACGCATCTCACGCTTGGCGATGCCGGACAACGCACCCGAGGGCGGCAGTTCGACGACGGCCTGTACGTCCGCCGTCTTGAAGTACTCGGTGCACAGGTCCCAGCGCACCGGCGAGGTGAGCTGGTTGATGAGCTTGTCCATGGCATCGGCGCCGGAGGCGACGGGAGTGCCGTCGAAGTTGGACAGCAAGGTGGTGACCGGTTCGGCCGGGGCGATCGCGGCGGCCGCGGCGGCGTAGGCCTCCTGCGCGGGAGCCATGAAGTGGGTGTGGAAGGCGCCGGCGGTGGCGAGCTGGCGGACACGCGCCTTGGCCGGGGGATCCTCGGCCAGCTTCTCCAGGGCCGTGATGCGTCCGGCGGCGACAATCTGTCCGACGGCGTTGCGGTTGGCGGGGATCAGTTCGAGGGCCTCCAGGCGCTCGAGCACCTCGGCCTCGTCGCCACCCAGCACGGCGGCCATGCCGGTCGGGTCCAGCGCGCACGCCTTGGCCATCTCAGCGCCGCGGGTGGCGGCAAGAGCGACGGCGTCGTCGGCGGAAATGACCCCGGCGATGGCGTAGGCGGCGATCTCACCGACGGAGTGGCCGGCGACCACGGTGGTCTTGGCGTTGAGGTGGCCACGCTTGGTCAGCTCGTCGTAGGCCAGCAGGGTCAGGGCGACCACCAGCGGCTGGGTGATGGAGGTATCGGTGATCTCCTCGGCGGTGGCTGTGGTTCCCAGGCGCACCAGATCGAGTCCGCTGACCTTCGACCACTGCTCAACCTGGTCGGTGGCACCGGGCAATTCGAGCCACGGGGTCAGCATGCCGGGAGTCTGGGATCCCTGTCCGGGAGCAAGCAGCGCGATCACGTGTTTAAGAGAACACTGTGAAGGGTGGTTTGCGCCGTGTAAGAGAAAATGAATCTTGTCTTAAGTATTTGTGGGAAGTCTACAAAAAGGCATCCATTGCGACCCGATCTATACCGTCTCGCAATGTGGGACCTCGCAGGTGACCGGTCAGTAACCGTTCTAAGCCTTGATGACGTTGATTGTGACTGGCGTGATTCCTGGTTCAGGAGTGAAAACATCCGCGTGGTCCTGGGCCAGTCTGCCGACGGTTGCCGCGACTCGCAAGACATAGGCATCACGCGGGGACGTTGGGTCTCTTCCGGTGAAATCGGTGATTCGCTTGAGTCGATAACGGACGGTATTCGGGTGAACAAACAGTGCGCGCGCGCACGCCTCGATGGCGCCCCCGGAATCTAAGTAAGCGTCCAGGGTTTCGGTGAGCGCCGGGCCGGCATCGGCGAGTGGGCGCATCACTTCGGTGTTGAGGGACGCGATGGCCGCCTTATCGCCCAGGAGCGCACGTTCGGGCAGCAGCTCGCGCGATGACACCGGACGAGGGGCGCCGCGCCACCCCGATACCGCGTCCATACCCGAAAGTGCCTCCACGGCGCTGTTGTGCGACGCGCTCAGCGTTCCGGAGGTGGGGCCCACGACGACCGGACCGTCGGAGAAGACCTTGATCAGGTCTGCCAGGAACTTGTCGTGTGTGGTGAACGTGCCCGACACGATGGTCAGCAGCCGGGTGCCCTGGATGACGGCGAGTGCTCCACGCCCGTGGCGCTGTGCCACCTCGTGCACCAGCGTTGTCGATGTCGCGATGTTTTCTGGCCGGGGGGTGCCGACGATGACGGTCGCCGGCGCGGTGGTGTCCCAGTTCAGGGCCGCCGCGCGCGAGAGCATGTCCGGTCCGGTGTCGCCGCGCACCACCGCGTCGACCACCGTCGCTTCCAGCCGGGAGTCCCAGGCGCCCCGGGTTTCCGCCGCCTCGGCGTAGGCGCTGGCAGCTCCGAAGGCAAGGTCACGGCTGTAGCGCAGGATGCCCTCGGTGAGCGTCACCAGCTGCTCGTCGTTGCGGGCGAGCAGGGGCAGCACCTCTTCGAAAAACTCCATCGCGGTGCGCACCATGTCGACGGAATGGCGCAACGCGATGCGTTTGGCGAGGTCCTGGGGTACCACCTCAAAGGCCTGCATGGTGAAGCCGACAGTGCCCTCGGGGTCGCGGATCCACTCGACGAAATTGTTGATCGCCGTCTGGACCACCAGCGCCACGCTGGAGCGTTGTGAGGCCTCCAGGTCGGCGAAGAACGGCAGCCGGTCCTCCATGACGTGTACGGCCTCGGTGGAGAGGCGTCCGGAAAACTGCTTGATCCGGTGCAGTAGCGCCTCGGGCACCTCGGCCCGCTCCCGCGGGGGCCGGGCGGCGCGAAACCCACGCAGCGCGCTCACCGAATTGTCGGCCATCCCTAAAAGGTACCCCGGATTCCTGGTGGGAACCGCTAAATGTCTGCACTTTTGGGTCAGGTGCGCAGTTTGCGCCGAATACCTTCGATGGCCAGCTCGAGGCTGTCGCGCAGGACGGTGATGTCCATGGTCGCCCGCCCCATCAACATGCCGCCCTGCAGGGTGGCAAGGATTGTCGCGGCCAGCCGCTGGGGATCTTCGGTGCGGTCAAGGTCGCCGCGATCCTGCATCCGGGTTAAACCGTCGGCAAGCAATGACTGCCATTGGTGAAACGCGGCGGCGAGCGCGGGCTGATACGCCGGATCGTTCTTGAGTTCGGCGGCCATGCTGCCCAACGGGCACCCGAACGGGCCATCGGGCACTTCGTGCATGGTCAAGATCGCCTGGGCCCACTGCTCAACACCCTCCATCGAGTCGATCTGGGCGAGTGTCGGCTGTGCCTGCAGGACGAGCTCGGTCTGACGTTCGAGGACGGCCTTCACCAAGTCGGACTTGTCCTTGAAATAGTGGTACAGCTGCGACTTGCCGGTATGGGAGGCGGCCAGGATGTCGTCGAGACTGGTTGCGGTGACGCCCTTTTGGTACATCATCTGGGCGGCCGCATCGACGATGGCCGCCCGGGTGCGGCGTCCGTGCGCGGTCGCGGGCAGCTTGGCGGCGCTTTGGGGTGACGACTTACCTACCATCCCGAACAACATTAGCTCTGACCTTGGCGCGTCTGAGTGGCCGTATGGAGTAGTGACCGCTTGCCGCCGGAAACGCGATGATCAGCGCCGACAGCGCCGCCATCACCGGATATTGGCTGATCAGTTGGTCTGAGGTCCAGTAGGTCACGAGCGTCAACAGCGAAATCATGGCCGCGGGTCGGGGAAACAGCCCCAGGATCAGGATTGCCCCGAGTGCCGTCTCCAACAGGGGGATGGCGACACCGAAAAGGCCCGGCCACGCGTACAGGGTGTTATCCGAGACTGCCGTGAAGTAGTCCGGTATGCGGGAGTTGGACCGGGCGCTGTGCGCGATGAGCAGGATGTCGACCCTGCCGAAGCCTGCGCTGTACTTGAAAAGGCCCTCGTGTAGCCACAGTGCGCCCAGCGCCACCCTTGCCACGCCGAGGGCGATCGGCGCGGCAAGGGCGATCCATCGTGCGGGGGTTCTCACATCAAGGCCGCCGCGCCGAAGGCCTCTTTGGCCTTATCGCAGTTGATGAGGACGGTGTCGTACATCGAGGTGTCGGTGCCGCTGAGGTCGAATGTCTGCGAGGCCGTGTCGGAGGCGACCGCGCCGAGCTGTTTCCCTGTGCCCACAGCGCTCTGGTCGGACCCCTTGGTGAGATGGATGTGCAGGTCGGGGCCCTTGTCTGAAGAGAATCCCGACAAGATGACCTTCCCGTCGGCGATCGTGACGGTTCCCGAGACGTGCTTGTCGTTGAGGCCGGTGAACGAACCCGTCCGTGTTGCACCGGCCGTGGCCGGCGATGTCATGGGCTGTGACGACATTGCCTGCGGTGACTGCATGCTCGGTTGAGTGTCGCGAGAGGGCGCGTTACACGCGGCAACGGCTAAGCCGATGCCCAGAAGTGCTGTGCCAGTGAGAACTGTGAACCGCATGGGGGATTCCTTTCCGAGGGTGTGAGCGAGCGATCTCGATTGTACCGATCGGTACAATTGATGTCGACGAGAAAACGCGAGCAGACACGCACTGCACTGACGATCTGCGATTTATGTGCAGTACATGTCTGCTCGCGCCAGAGGGGTTATGCGCTGCCGGTGTCCTTGAACGACACGTCGGCGGCCGCCACGTCATCGATCTTGTACTGGGCAGCCGCACGGATGGCGACATCGGCCCCCACGCTGCCTTCCTGGGCCAGTGCCTCCAGGACCGCGACCACGACCGACTCGGCGTCGGTGTTGAAGTACCGGCGCGCGGCGGGTCGGGTGTCGGAGATGCCGAATCCGTCGGTGCCGAGTGTCCGGTAGGTGCCGGGCACCCAGGGCCGGATCTGCTCGGGTACCGCGCGCATCCAGTCCGAGAAGGCCACCTTGGGTCCCTGTGCGCTCTCCAGTGCCTGCGTCACGTACGGAACAACCTTGGGGCGGTCCGGGTGGCGCAGCGCCTGGTGATCGATGGCGAGGCCGTCACGGTTGAGCTCACCCCAGGACGTCACCGACCACACATCGGCGGCCACATCCCAGTGCTCGGCCAGCAGATCGGCCGCTCGCAGTGCATCCGGCAGCGATACCCCGGAGGCCAGGATCTGTGCCTGATGCTTGCGCGCCTCGGGTGCCGCTCGGAACTTGTAGATGCCGCGCAGAATGCCCTCAACATCGACGTTCTCCGGCTCTACCGGCTGCACGTACGGCTCGTTGTACAGCGTGATGTAGAAGTACACGTTCTCGCTGTTCTCGCCGTACATCCGCTGCAGGCCGTGTTCGACGATATGGGCGATCTCGTAGGCGAACGCCGGATCGTAAGCCACCACAGCGGGGTTGGTGCTGGCCAGCAGCAGCGAGTGGCCGTCGGCGTGCTGCAGACCCTCGCCGGTCAGCGTGGTGCGGCCGGCCGTGGCGCCCAGGACGAACCCGCGGGCCATCTGGTCGGCGGCGGCCCACAGGCCGTCACCGGTGCGCTGGAACCCGAACATCGAATAGAAGATGTACAGCGGGATCATCGGCTCGTCGTGGGTCGAGTACGCCGTGCCCACCGCGGTGAACGTGGCGGTGGACCCGGCCTCGTTGATGCCCTCGTGCAGGATCTGGCCCTGCGCGCTCTCCTTATACGCCAACATCAGTTCGGCATCCACCGAGGTGTACAGCTGGCCGTTGCGGTTGTAGATCTTCAGCGACGGGAACCATGAGTCCATGCCGAAGGTGCGCGCCTCGTCGGGGATGATCGGGACGATGCGGTTGCCAATGTTCTTGTCGCGCAACAGTTCCTTGAACGTACGCACCAAGGCCATGGTGGTGGCGATCTCCTGCTTGCCCGAGCCCTTCTTCAGCGGGGCGTAGGTCTCCGGGCTCGGCAGGGTGAGCGGGCGCGACTTGGTGCGCCGCGCGGGCACGAATCCGCCCAGCGCACGGCGCCGGTCGAGCATGTAGCGGACTTCGGGCGCCTCCGGGCCGGGGTGGTAGTACGGCGGCAGGTACGGATTCTCCTCGAGCTGGGCGTCGGAGATCGGGATGCGCTGCTTGTCGCGGAAGTCCTTGAGGTCGTCCAGCGTCAGCTTCTTCATCTGGTGGGTGGCATTGCGACCCTCGAAATGCTTGCCGAGCGTGTAGCCCTTGATGGTCTTGGCCAGGATGACCGTGGGCTGGCCCTTGTGCTCGGTGGCGGCCCGGTAGGCGGCATACACCTTGCGGTAGTCGTGGCCACCGCGCTTGAGGTTCCAGACCTGGTCGTCGGTAAGGTTTTTCACCAGCTCCTTGGTGCGCGGATCGCGCCCGAAGAAGTGCTCGCGGACGTACGCGCCGTCGTTGGCCTTGTAGGTCTGGTAGTCGCCGTCGGCCGTGGTGTTCATCAGATTGACCAGCGCGCCGTCACGGTCGGCGTGCAGCAGGGCATCCCATTCGCGACCCCACACCACCTTGATGACGTTCCAGCCGGCGCCACGGAAGAAGGACTCTAGCTCCTGGATGATCTTGCCGTTGCCGCGCACCGGGCCGTCCAGACGCTGCAGGTTGCAGTTGACGACGAACGTCAGGTTGTCCAGGCCCTCCGTCGCCGCGATATGTGCCAGGCCGCGCGATTCTGGCTCGTCCATCTCGCCGTCGCCGAGGAACGCCCAGACCCGCTGATCGGAGGTGTCCTTGATGCCACGGTCGCGTAGGTAGTGGTTGAACCGCGCCTGCATGATCGCGTTCATCGGCCCCAGGCCCATGGAAACCGTTGGGAATTGCCAGAAATCGGGCATGAGCCGCGGGTGTGGGTAGGAGGGCAAGCCACCGCCGGGGTGGCTCTTTTCCTGTCGGAACCCGTCAAGCTGATCGGTGGTCAACCGGCCTTCCAGGAAGGCGCGGGCGTAGATGCCGGGGGAGGCGTGGCCCTGGATGAACACCTGGTCGCCGCCGCCCGGATGGGCATTGCCGCGGAAGAAGTGGTTGAACCCGACCTCGTAGAGGGCCGCCGACGAGGCGTATGTCGAAATATGGCCGCCCACACCGACCCCTGGCCGCTGCGCGCGGTGCACCATGATCGCGGCGTTCCAGCGGATCCAGGCGCGGAAACGGCGTTCGGTGTCTTCATCGCCGGGGAACCACGGCTCATTCTCGGTGGCGATGGTGTTCACGTAGTCGGTGGAGGTCAGTGCCGGGATGGCCACCCGGCCGGCATTCGCTCGTTCCAGCAGCCGCAGCATCAGGTACCGCGCGCGGGCCGGACCCGACCGGGCCAGCAGGCCGTCAAACGATTCCAGCCACTCGCCCGTCTCGTCGGGGTCGATATCGGGCAGATACGACGCGACACCTTCGCGGATCACCCGAACGCGCTCGGATTGATTTGCGGCGCTTGAATTTCCGGCCAGGTCTTGGCGAGCGAACTCCGTGGTCAACTTTTCTGCTCCTTAGGGGTGGGGGTGCAGATCTCAGTCACAATCAGATCGGTACCTCCATCGTGCCGCAAGTCACTTGCTACTAGCGAGTCTGGTCCAGTCACCAGGTCTGGAGCTGCCACAGCGGGTACCGTCATGAGATGCGTATTGCGGCGCTGTTCATCGCGCTGGCGGCCATCTGTGCCGCGGCGGTGGCGGGTTGCACCGTGACCACCGGAGGGCGGGCGTCGGCGCCCAGTGAATCGGTGTCGGAATACCGCACGTACGTCTCACAGTCCCTCGAGACGTCGCGCACCGAGGAGTCCAAGCGCCAGGAGACGTCCCGGGCGCAGGCGATAGCCGATGCGTGTGAGACCTTCGCGATGACATCGAACGCGGCCGTTTCCGCCGGTAATGACCTGATCTCCGTGATGAACGACGAGGGCGGTTACGGGTCGAGCGCGGAGTCCAAGGTGGGGCCGGTCGTCAATGCCCTCAACACCAGCGCCGGGCAAATCGACTCCGCCAAGGCGAGCGCTCAGACCGACGAGCTGCGCGACGCGTTCACGCAGTACGCCGAGCAGTCGCGAAAACTGGCCGGGGCGTTCGATAATCGGCTGAGTGGCAGCACTCTCAACTCGGTGGTCCGTACTTTCAACGATGCGCGGGAGCGTGCGGGGAAGATCTGCGAGCCGCTTCTCCAGACAAAAGGTCGATAGTGCCTGACGAGGATTGCCGGTGGCATGCGACGATGTGAGCATTCATCCCAAGTGCGAAAGCACGCATCTGTGAACAAGGAGGGGCCGAACGGTGGTCGCGGCGGCTGACGCCTCGAACTACGCCCACAAGCTGGGCGTCCAGCGAGATCAGCTTGTGCAGGAGCTGGGCTGGGATGAGGACACGGACGACAATATCCGGGCCGATGTCGAGGACGCGTGCGGTTCGGAGCTTCTCGACGAGAGCTCCGACGACGTCGTCGATGTGGTCTTACTGTGGTGGCGCGATGACGACGGCGACCTGGTCGACGCGTTGATGGACGCCATCACTCCACTTGCTGAGGACGGCGTGATCTGGGTGTTGACACCCAAGACCGGCTTGCCGGGCCATGTGCAACCCTCGGAAATCGCCGAATCGGCGCCGACCGCGGGCCTGGTGCAGACCTCGTCGGTCAACCTGGGGGACTGGAGCGCGACGCGTTTGGTGCAGCCCAAGACCTCACGCGGCGGGCGGCGCTAATGCTGCCCGTGGGCACCGTCGCGCCCGATTTCACCCTGCGTAACCAGAACAACCAGCTCGTCAGCCTGAGCGATTTCCGCGGCAAGAAGGCCGCGCTGCTGGTGTTCTTCCCGCTGGCGTTCACCGGAGTCTGTCAGGGCGAGCTGGACCATGTGCGCGACCACATCGGGGACTTCGAGAACGACGACGTGCAGATCATCGGGCTGTCGGTGAGTGCCGGGCCGATCCACAAGATCTGGTCGAGCTACAGCGGCTTCACCTTCCCGATCCTGTCCGACTTCTGGCCGCACGGGGCTGTTGCCGAGGCGTACGGGGTGCTCAACGAGAAGGCCGGCTATCCGAACCGCGGAACTTTCGTGGTGGACGCCGACGGAATCATCCGATTCGCCGAGATGCTGGATCCCGGGCAAGCCCGTGACCAGGGAGGTTGGGTAGAAGCGCTCGCCGCGCTACATTCGTGAGCTGATTCCCACGTCGGTGACGACGTGGACCGGGCGTGTAGCTCAGTGGTAGAGCTCTGGTTTTACACACCAGCGGTCGGGGGTTCGAAACCCTCCGCGCCCACCAACATTGTGCAGGCCAGCCCTATATTGGGCGGTCGTCGCGGGTCGGGTCTGGTGCCCGATAGAGGGGCAAGTTGCCAATCGCGTGTGATCCGCGCGGGGTAGGCGCTGTAGATGTAGGCGCTTCAAACATTCGGCGCGGTGAGGTCAATTTGTCCCGCGCGATAGATACGCTCAACCACTCAGTCTTTGGAAGGGTTAGGCGAATGCAGCCGACCCAAGACCACCTGGGTATGGATCCGGTCCAGGAGTGCCGCCCTCGATCTTGGCATCCTTGGCATCCTTGGCATCCTTGGCACCGTACCGGGCTCGGGGGGATCGGTGCGCGGCCCGGAGAGGTCCTTCTTCTCCTTGTCCAGCCGGTCCTTGGCGTCATCCTGGGTGACTTGCGATCGCCGTCATCAAGCATGTGCACCGTGCCGTCGCGGCCCGGGTGTCGAGCTTAATACCTTCTAACTCAGTGGCTTTGGTGGCCAGATCTTCGCCCACTTTCGTATCGGCTGCGACCAGGGCACCTGCGCGCCAGCGGATGAACGCGGCATGCTCCTTGGCGGCCTTCGCGCGCTGGCCTGTGCATCCTCGCCCGATGACGAGCTGGCGTCGGTGATAGACAGGTCATCGGCCACAGTGAAGCCCTTGCCCTCCGCATCAGCGATGGACTCAGGGCTTTGCGTTGTGCACCTCGAACGTCCTCGGCGCCCCTGGTTGCGGTGTCGGCAGCCTTCCGGAGCGCTTCGCTTTGCCTGCGCACCACCGACAGATCGGCGGTCACCCGATCCCACGCGGCGTCCTTGGCCGCACCTTTCCACTCGGTGCCACCGGGGGCCGCGATGTTCGCCTGGTGACATGGGCGGTTAGCTAGCAGCAAATACTTTGGTCGTATGATCGTCGCCATGGCTGACGGGTCCAGCTGCCAGCGCCGCTGGCGGGGTGTTCAGGCAGCTGCGGTGATCGCAGCGGCGACTGTCATTGGATGTCACACAGATGCGCCGCCAGCGGAGGCTGACCCGTTGCCGTCATGTGATCGGATCAGCACCTGGGATGAGGGCGATCAGAAGGATTGCCAGTTGACATCCAGCGACCGTGTGGGGCTGTTTTTCCAAGGACGGACGATCCAGAAAAATACTGGGGCACAACGTTTTGGCGATCCAATGGGGTATGAGGTCGATGTCCGTGTGATATCGCCGAGCGGGCGAGAGCAGCAGGTGATTGCCGAACCGGCATCCAGGCCATGCGGCAATGGGTTCTTCTTGCGTGACCTTGATGGTGATGGTCGAGACGAGCTGCTGACCATCACTGGCTGCGGCGGCACAGGTGGCGAGAACTTGGCAATCTGGCGAGCAACGGGGGATTCGACCCAGTTCGTACGTGCCGGGGAGACGTTCGGGTTTTTGAAATTTTGGCGTACCTCTGACGGTTTTTTCGCGCAGTATGCGCATTCGAGCGCCGCTTCTGGTGTGGTGTCGCTCTACGAGTTCGTTGATGATCGGCTGGTGCAAGCCGGCGCCCTTGAGGTCGCGGTGGCAAGTTTCGATGACCCGTATGTGACTCACTCGTGGATAGTGACCGGCAACACCAAATGTGCGTTGAGCCGTGAGGGCCGCCCGCCCAAGACGTTGGCAGCTGGTGATGAGCGGCTGAAGGCTCATGGGATCGATCCGGCTACCGCCGGACAGCATCTGTGCGCCGCGTTGGGCGACTATTACGCGAAAAAGTAGGCACCTGCCTCAAATGGATCGGATTATCATGACTACGCGAGTCTCATTACTGCATAGGATGATTGACGCGTTTCGCGCGGCCTTCCGCGTTCGGGAGGTCTCGCTCCATCTGGTGGCAACCAGGCCCCAGCGTTGGGCGCTCGGACTAACCGGGGTACTTCCGGTGCCGCTATGGTCGCAGTCATTTGGCTTCATCGCGGCTTTCGTGACAGCGTTGGGGTGTTTTGGGGTTTGCGCACCGCCAGCGCTGGCCGATACTTATGGCGTCAGGCACTTCGCCACGCCGTCGGGCAATATCTCCTGCATTATCGACAACGAATGGCCAAAGCCTTCCGTGCGGTGCGACCTCAATGAGGCCGGATTCACCCCGCCGCCAAGGCCGTCCACAGATTGTCATGGCGTCTGGGGGCGAAGTGTAACGATGACTATCGGCGAGAACCCTGCATTCCATTGCATCTCAGACTGGGCAGGTGGCGAGAACTTGTTCGTGCTGAAGTACGGCGACGACACGAAGGTGGGCCCATTCCAATGCTCGAGCCGAGTCGACGGCATCACCTGTGTCGACACCACCACCGGCCGCGGGTTCCGACTCGCACGGCAATCCTACGAATTCCTGCGTTGACAAGGCCAAATTCGTCCACTGCTTGAACAGCGAGAACGGCTATCGCCCGCTAGCCTGCGTGGGTCCGGGCCTTGCGGCGGATGTATTCGCGTCGGGCCCAGGCGATGGCGATTGCCCATCCGGCGATACCCAAAGCCGTTGCCGCCACAGCCATGATCCGGTTGTAGGTGCTCTGACGATGTATGTCGTATCCGCTGCTGGGCATGTGATCCGGGGAACCAGTGAGCAGTTGTTCTTTGGTTCTTCCGTAGTGGTTGCAGCGATCCCACTGGCTCATGGGTTTGTGATCGCAAGTCGCTGGGTGGAGGTACGTGGTGGGTGCGATTGCCAGAAAGAGTGTGCACATAGGTACTGCGATCACAAGGCGCCAGTCCGCGTAAGGGTTCTTCGACAGGAACGGACGCCGCCTGCTGTCTTCGGAATGTTTGCCAGCCATGGCCGGGCTATCTGGGCCCAGGCAGGTACGGGTACGGATTCCCGTACGGGTGCTGCGGTGGTGGTTTGCGTCGCCGTGACGCGGTGATGGCGACCACGATGGTTCCCGCTCCGACGAGCGTGATGCCGCCGATGGGGCCCGCGAAAGCCGCTGTGATGGCGCCGTTGCCTGCGCGGGGCCCAAGTCCGTAGGTGATGTCTGAGTACCCGGCGCAGCTAACGGTGTAGGTGCCTGCCTGGTGGGCGCTCACCACGTAGAGGGCATGCCATTGGTTGATACTCATGGAGCCGTTGTAGCGGCTGACGGTGGCGTCGTTGTTGTTCTCGTCGCGGGCCACGCAGCGTGTGTTTTGGGTCAGCTTCGGTACGGGTTCGACATCGGCGACGTAGATGATCATCGAGTCGCCTGATGCGAATTGTGCAGTGGCAGAGCCGTTTGCGTTGAACTGGCTGGTGGGTCCTTTGAGGGCGTAGACCAGCCCTGCGACGAATAGGCTAATGCCACCGATCAGGCCGGTCGCTATCAGTGCCGCGCCGATGGCGTACCAATAGCGCGGCATCTGCCGGTGCGGTGCAGCGGGAGCAGGTGCCGGCCACTGCGGAGGCGGTGGTGGCGGGCCCCAGGGATACGCGCCGGGTTGCGTGGGCGAAGCACCGTCAGGATTGTCGTCTTGCATCCTGTAACCCCCGATTGCATTGCACCTGTTCAGAACGAATACGAGGATAACTGACAGTCGGGGCGGATTGCGAGGGCCTGCATGACTTCGGCGCTATCGTGGGCTCGTGAAAAGCGGGCCTGTCATCGCATGGATACTGCGCATCGTTGATGCGGGATTTGTCATTGCGGTGGGATTCCTGTGTTGGACGCTGGTGTGGTGTGACAGCCCGTTTGAGCGCGTGAGCTGGCTTGGGGTGCTGGCATTCCTGGCTGGACCCCCGCTATTATTAATTGCCGCAGTGTATTTCGGTATCACTGCCTTGCGCGAGCGGCATGTGGCGGTACCGCTGGTTGTGATCGCATTGCTGGTGGGTTCGTCGGTGATCGTGATCGGCACGGGGGTTCTGCAGAAAATACGTTGGGCCCAAGCCAGGCCCGAGATACTGGCTGTGGCTGAGCATCCACCGGGCCCGGGTGAAACACAGCATCGTTGGCTGGGTACGTACGCGGCCAGTATCTATGGGCACAGGGACGGCACGGTGCTGGTCGTGTTCGGGGGCAGCTGGGACGGGCTGCTGTACGTGCCGCCGGGGCTGCCGGAACCGGAGCGCAAGAAGTACGCCGGTCGCGAAGTCATGCCGCATTGGCTCTGCTACGACACAGACTAAACGCCGCAGCATTTCGGGCACCTACCGAGCTTTTGGACAGGAGTCGGCGGCCCGGATCGCGGGTGCGGGACCCGGCATTATGAGGTTGCTGGACATCGCTATAGTTGTTGGTTCTGGAGCTAGTTGAGGGGGTGGACGAGTTGCTTGCTGAATAGGGCGTCGATGCTTTGCGCCTGGAACTTAATCCGGCCCTTCAGTGGTCTGGATCGAGAGTGTCGTGATGAGGGAGGAATCGGAATGACATATGGACAACCGCCCTACGGTGGGCCATGGGGAGCAGAGCCTGGAGACGGTGACCGTCTCGGCTATGGGCGCGGGCAGCCGCAAGGCAACCCGCAGTATGCAGGTCAGTCCTACCCGCCACCGATGTATCCGGCGCCGGGTGGCGTTTGGCCGCAATCGAATCCAGGGGCTCGTGACCCGCGAGACCTGGCCCTACCGCTGTACGGCGCTACGTTCGGGCAGGCAGTGAACAGGTTCTTTCGCAGCTACGCGAAGTTTTCAGGGCGGGCCTCGCAGAGTGAGTACTGGTGGTCGGTACTCGCCTATGTCCTCGTCCTCGTGGCGTTGTTCGCACTGGCAATCATCTCGGCGAACGTCGCCGATGGGGATACGGCCGCGGGCGTTTTCGGCATTGTGATCCTCTTGGTTGCGCTGGGGTTCGCTCTCCCGACGATCGCGGTGTCGGTGCGTCGCCTGCACGATGCGAACATGTCCGGTTGGTTGTACTTGCTGAACTTCATTCCGCTGGTCAACTACGTCGTGTGGATCGTGATCGGCCTACTGAGCACGAACCCCCTCGGCGCCCGCTACGACAACCCCTCGATTTCGGGGTAACACGCTTCCTGGATTGTGAGGTCGGTTGCGCGACGAGCACATTTGTTTTTCATTGGGGATGGAACACGGCGAGGAACTAACCACATGCGCATCTCCCAAGCCGCTATCACCGCGGTCTGCTTCTCGATAGTTGCTGTGGCCAGTTCAGGTTGCCAGACCATTGGGCAACTCTACGGCGATCTTCGTGGCACCAACCCCAACTGCATGCGGATCGCTGAATACACAGCCGATGTCCATGATAAGCGCGCTTTCGTGGGCGCGGCCGATAACGTCTTTGTCGGCAAAGTCGAGACGTCGGACGGGCAGCACGTTGAAGGCAAGGACATCTACTCGCTCTTCACAGTCCGGGTGCTGAAGAACCTCAAAGGCCAACTCTTGGGCCAAGTCACCGTCAGTCAAGTCGGCAGTAATCTCAATGGCCGCGAATGCTTCCAAAATAGCGACGAAATACTCAGCACCGGAATGACCTACCTCTTCGCGTCGTGCGGGGCAAGACTTACGGCAGTCCCATCGCGTCAGGATGAGGGTTGATTGCTGGTACGGCCCCATCCCAGCAATCCAACAAGTACCAGCCAGCAGGCCACCGCACTGAAGGCGAGCACCTTCTCTAATTCCAGGCTGGTATCGAGCAACTCGGGACTCCATCCGAGGATATTGATCAGAACGGATTCCTCGCGGCTTTGGTCATCCACATCGACGATCACAACACCGAGTATCAGCATGATCAGCCAAAACGTCGCCTGGGCGATTGCCTGGGCGGAGGAAAGTCGCACCGGTCTTCGGGGCTGCGAGAACGCAAGGGCTGTCGAGGCAATTAACGCTACGACGAGAACTGGGACGATGAACACCAGCATGAGTAGCGCGATCCAGCCCAGCGTTGCGCCGAACACGCCACGGCCCACCCACACCCACAGCGCCGCCATTACATTGAACGGGATCATCAAATCGAACACTGCCCGGCGGAATTTGATCATCTAGCAAACATTAACATCGGGGCAAGCCGCCAAGAGGGTCTCCTGCGCCAGCCACCTACCACCGGTATTGATGACCAACTGGTTCCTGGGGTGGAACTGCGGTAAAGGCTGCGAAGCAACGTCTTTCGAAGCATACGGAATTGAGCGGGACGCTGACCGGACGGATTGCCACCAACCGGCCCTGGGACGTCGAGGACTAGGCGTTGCGGGCATTGATGCGATCAACCTGGTTCTGGGCAAGGTCCTGCCACAGCGCAAGGTCAGCGGGCTCGTCCCCCGTGGGCTCCAATTCCAGGTAGCCGAGAATGCCGCCGGTGACGTACACAACTCCGGGAGTGGGCAGCTGTCCATCCTTCTTTATGGTGAAGATCTGGGCGACCTGTGCTTCGACTCCACGCAGCCTCATAGGGCTGGGGCGGGCGCCATACTCACCGGGCCGAAGGCCCGTGTCCGGACAGCTCGCCAGGATGGGGCCCAAACTTGCGATGGCGGCGCGGCCCACCTGTGGATCATCGAGGCTAACCAGCACCGAATACGCGGTCGTACGCCGCGATCCGTCCGCAGCGATGCGACTGATATCGCCCCGGTAGGCGACAGCATCCGTGGGCATCTTCGACACCGAATCGGCGATGGCGGCGCGGCACGCGGGATTCAACTCGTACTTGCCCAGCCCGCCGCCCAACTTGCTACCCGTTTCGTACACGTCGACGCTGTAGCCCGGCAGCCCATTCAGGACCAGGCTCGCTGTTGCCGTCGCGGCACTGGCCGATGGCAAGTGCCCAATGGTCACCAGTGCCCCCGCCGCAACCATGCTGATAGCTGTTTGCCCAAGATTCCGCATAAGCCACCGCCCCCTAGTCTGTTTCCTGCAGAAACCACTCGATGATAACTGACAGCCGGTCTCAGTAGACGTCAGCGGACATTTCTGGCACATTGAAGAAAATTCGCCACGTTTCCATGGCGGGGTGAAATCCGGCGGTGGCCGCCACACGATCGCTACTTTGAGGAGCTGTGTTGTCATCTCGTTTGCCACAGAAGTAGGCCGGTGGGGTTGGTGCGACCACCCGCTGTGGATATCTATCAGAAGACGCAGGAGTTGCCCGAACGGTTCGATGATCAAACTTCTGCTTGAGCGTGGCTAATCGGAACACGAGCGAGTCAGGCAGCCAGCCAGATTCCAGCCAGGAAGTAGCCCTCGGCGTCGTGCCCGTAACCGCCGCAGGGCCGATAAGGCCGCTCAGTACGCCGAAATAGCCACCGACAGAAGAGGTAGCTGATTAAGAAGGTTGTCACAGCGGTCTTGTTGCTCGTGGGGGTTACCGCGGGTATCTACTTGACCGGCGTCGGAATCGTATTGCAGGGCTGGGACGAAGCCATGCGCAGGTTCGAGCAGCAGCCCACTGCGCCGTCATACCTGTGGTGGGGACTAAGTGCCGTCGGGCTGGCTCTGATAGCGGCGTGCGTATGGGGCGGCATCCGAACGCTGCGCCGCCGGCACAGCGATGCCGATGTTCGGTGCGTGCACGAGCCCTGCGAGTAGTTGCGCGCGGGCTCAAGTGGTGGGGGATAGAGCCACCAAAAAACTGCGATGCCCGTGAAGGCGGCAGCATTGCAGACTGTGGAGAAGCTGATCGTTGCTCCGAAAGCTGAGATGCTCAGCTGGATAAGAACATTGACAGCCATGAATCCGATGAGAGACTTACGCACCGCGGGCGATATGACACGAGCTGACGTTCAACTGTGTTCTGGGCAAGCGTGCTGCCGATCATCCGGGTGATGGAAGCGCTATCCCGGCGACGCCCTATGTGGGCAGCGTGACAGACGGCCCGGTAGGCGCATGAGGTCTCCCGTAGATGGCTTGCGAAGGGCCGGGCAGATCGGACCCCGCAGCTGCTTGAGTCAACGAGCACCTGTTGTCCCCGTAGGCGGCGGGTGCGTTGGGTCTGCTGTCGTTGGGTATCTCGTCGGGCTTACCTGCCACCACGAAGTACTCCGTACCAATGTCGTACCCACGCCCGCAGGATGGCCCGAAGTTCTCGACCTTGACTGTTGTCACTGCACCGACATCACCCTTGTAGACCTCGCGGACTGCGAACTCGTAGATGGTGCGACCGGTGTCGGGGTTGCCGATCCCCAGAGTGTCGGTAGGTGTCCCGACGAAGATTGCTTGCGCCCGCCCGAGCCATTCCTTGACCGAGGTCGCGTCCTTGCGGACAGCGACGCATGAGCAAGCACACGCTACGCCCGGCGCTACAACAGCAGATGCGGTAATACCACCGGCTGCAAGTGTGAACACTGTCGCAGCGGATCCCATCCAGCGAATCATGAGCAAAGTATGCATGGAACAGTCCGCAGATGTAACCGCACACACAGATTTCAGGACAAAAGTGTGTGCTGTCGGCGTGGCGTTTCCACGGCTGCCAGTGCGAAACCCTTGCCGGGAGCTCGGTCTCGGGTTCCGTGAACGCACCATTGATCCGCGCGAGGGCGCTGAGAGTGGCGCGACGATCGGTGAGCCCGCGGTTCTGACGATCTAGTCGCTGCAACCAGGCCGCCAGGCGGCTTGGGTCCGTCTCGATACCGGGGAATGGCTCGCGCTGGTCTTCGTCGGCGTCCAGACCGCCGACGGCCGCTCCAAGCTCACCCTCCAGTTGTGGCTGCAGCGTCACATGTTCAGGCCCGTCTGATGGATGTCGATGTGGTCAGTGGAAGACGTTCTTGCAGGTATCGAGGACGGGCCGTGTTTCGTCGTACATTTGGTTGATGATTTTGTTGTAGCTGACTTGCCGTTCCGCTGTTTGTACTTCATTGGCGCCGGGGTCATTTCGGGTATCGCGTACGAGAGTGAGTGCCTGCTTGGATAGGTCGGCCACGTGGCGCATGGGCGCTCCGATATCACCTGCCGATATCGGAGCCGCGTATCGGTTGATCTCGTCGGACCAGTCTTGGTAGGCGGAGAGGCTGGGTCCGTTGGGCAGGATCGTTGGCCCCTCGACCATCTCTTTATGCTGAGTGAAGTAGTAGAGATCGTGGACAGCATTACTGCAGTCTCGCTTGAGGGTTCGATTCGGTAGGTCGGCGAAGTAGGTAACCGCACCGGCAAAGCTGGCGGTCGCCAGTGCTACTGCTATCGCGATCAGCACCTGCCGGCGCGGTGGCATCAGCGCCGGGTAGTCGACTTCAGCGAGAGGCGGAGCGGCTCCGGCAGCGCTTGCGGCGGAGTGTAAGAGATCGAGACGGTTCTGCATGCGGTGTCTGGCGTATTCGCTCCACAGCACTGAAGCTGCGAGCAGCACCGCGAATACGGCATAGGCCAGTGCGTGCTGCTGCTTTCCCTCGATGAAATCGCCAATTGCGAAGGCACTGAACAAGATCGGTGACATCCGCTGAAACCACTTGGCCCAGGCCGGTGCTCGGCGCTGGGCGCGGAGGGCAATGGTGCCCAGTTGAACGGCCGCAGATAGCACCGCGGGATCACGCGGAGTGTCGCCGCGCCAGATAGCCGTGGCGGATTGTCGCCGCTGGGCCCGGTTGAGTCCCGCAAGCGCTGCGGCGAACGAACGTCGAACCGGCCGCTGGATCAGTACAAACGTGGTCGCCAACCCCACGCTGAACGCAGTCACTTTAACGACGAAGAACCGCCATCCTGGGGTGTCGCTGTCTGACTGCATCAGCAGCCACATCGGCCCCGAGGCGGCCGCTATCAGGAACACCATCACAATCCAGTTGGCCCACCAGGGTGCCGCCGATAGACGAATCCACACAGCAAACATCCTTGCATATTGCTTGCAGGGTGCTTCTTGCGCTCAGGAAATGGGCTCCTTGCGGGGCCGAAGGCCGGGGAGAGCGCGCTGGGCGTCAAACCGCGTAGTCAGAGCCCGCCTGCGGTTGCATCCGGGGCGCCCTGGATGCCACCCTCGTTGATTATGCCGCTGTCGCGGTATTCGTCGAGGTACTCGGCGTGCCAGCGCGGCCAGTCGAGATAGGTCTCACCCGCGTCGTCGCGGTAACGCCGGTACTGCCCGCGAGCGGTGCGCAGCGAACGGCGAGACTGTCGCGCGGCTCGCCGTGCCGCGCGCCTGGCGCTCGACTCCTGCGCTGGTGTCAGAGCAACTGCCGGGTCACGGAAGATTTGCCGGTTGCTGAACATAGCGCGGAGTGTATGTCCCAGCGCCCAACGTTGCATGGAAGGCTGTAGCCCGACGGACCGAATGCGACGTGCTCGTAGCGGTTCTCGCGCAGCAATTCGCCGCGCACTACCACGCCAAGCACTAGCAATGGGCATAGACCTCAAGGCCTGATTAAGCTGTCGTTGGCTGCAATCCCGGTGCTGCAAAGACGGGCGATCGGGTAGTGGATACCGGGAGTTTCCCCTTCCTCGCGCCCGTACCAACATTCAGTGAGGTGCGCGATGAAGATCCTGCCCGCAACGTGTGTTGCCGGGGTGCTGCTGGCTGGTTGCTCCGTGCCCGCTCCACCGGAGAGTCCATCGAGTACCCCAGCAAAGTCCTCTAACGTGCAGCCCAAGGCCACTGCGGCTACACCGCCTCTGGTGGTCATGCCTGGTTTGACGGGGATGCAGTGGACAGATGTCGTGCCCGTTTGTTTCGATCTTGGCTTGGTCAATTTTCTGCCCAAGGAGGTCGCGGTCGGCGATCTCGACAAGGTCGGGCGAGTCATTTCTCAAGATCCTCCCGCAGGAGCCCATGTCAGGCCAGGCTCCCTCGTCACCCTCACTTTCGGGACCAATGCCGAGCCTGAACATAGTGGCGTCGAGAAGCGCTGACGCCTAGGGCTCCGCGTCCGTGCCCAGTGTCTGGATGTCCCAATCTGATCCGCTTCACCCGCTACTGTCCTGAGCACACTGAGGCGTGGAGCGGACCACGCACAGTTTCCAGTGAGGTGACGCGTCAGCGCCGATGGCGAGAGCTGGCCCCGAAGATCCTGGACCGAGACCGCTACCGCTGCCGCGTCCAGTACGAGGGCATCTGCACAGGGCGAGCCACTGTGGTGGACAAGGAGCAGCCAGCGTCGCGCCGGCCGGATCTGGCATTCGAGGCGAGGAACCTGCGTGCTGCATGCCAGCCATGCAATGACCACAAGGCCCGGGGTGAGGATCGAGGATGACTTCCCGTCAGAGGGCTTAGATGGTGTGGCTGCCGTTGGGGGACAGGACAAAACCCTCGCGCCAGTTCTCGCCGTCGTTGGTGCTTTCGACTACACAGATGGTGTCCAGAGCTCGCACGCCGCAGGTCACGTTGGCGCCAGGGCCTTGCGCGGACAGCTTCGACCCCGATGGCAACAGGTGGTACGCACTCGGGTCCACAAGATCGGGGCCTTGCCGCGGTTCGTAGCTGTAGACGTGGCGGGTCTCGAATCCGCTGATGTCGGCCAGTTTCTGCACGCCTGACAGCGGCTCGGAGTTGTCACCGCTCGATCTGTGCGCAATCGCGAACGCGTAGTTCTCGCCTGAATCGACACCTGGCAGTGAGCCCCAGCATTTTGCTTCTGGTGGTCCTGACCAGCGCATGTACGTCATGATTCGGCAATGAAACCCGCCAGGGGCGATGAACAGCCAGCCACCCGCACCGTAGGTCGAGTAGGTGTGAAACGTCTTGTCATCCACCTGACTCAAACCGTCGAGGCCTGGGTCGCTGTGAGCAACAGGGCTGAATGCAATGCCTAGACACAAAGCCATCACGCCGCCAGCCCACCGGCCAATTCTCCGCATAGCGACATTCTAGTTAGCTGATACGGTCTGTTTCCTAGTCTGAAACCCGAATGTGTTCGCCTGAGGCTTGATGAGAGCGACGCCGACAGCCATGCTGACCGCATGGCGCAGGGCATCGTGAAGTTCTTCAAGCCCGAGAAGGGCTGGGGTGCGATCACGTCACCTGAGCTGCCTGACGGGTCGGACGCCTTCGCGCACTACACGGCGATTGAGGGTGAGGGCTTTCGGATGCTCAATGAAGGGGAGCGCGTCGAGTTCGACTACGAGCAGAGACGACAGGACAGCTTCCAGTACGTCGTAACACGCGTGCGTCAGCTCTGAGCGCCGTCAACCCGATGGACTGTTGCGAACCAGCGCGCGTACATCCTCGTAAGGAACGCCTTGGTGATCGGATACCCCGAATCCTCGGCGAGCACGCTATCGATTCCACACTTCGGGCACAGAGCCGAGTCGTCATAGTCAGTCCACTCCGTGATCGCGCTTGGTGAGTAGATCGCCAGACAGTAGAAGCAGCCGCAGACGTTTGACCTGCTTAGTGCGACGCGGTTGTTCCTGCAGTGAGCATGCGCCTTCTCGACCGACTTTCGTCCCCACATGGGGCGATCGTCGCACACGCTGACGCACACCCCAGGCCACCACCCCTTCCCCGGGCCACCCTGGACAGCCGGAATGCACTGTGAATCTCGCCGTGTACGGATCCCCATATTTTCCGGATCTACCCAAGTCGCGCGCATTCGATTGTCGCGCAACGACATTACCGAAATTGGAGTCAATCATCCTGGCATAGGAGTTCGGCCATGCCGCGTCAGCCTAAAGACCCCTCTCTACGTGCTCGGCGGAACACGGCAACTATTCGTGCAGTACTCAAACCGCAGGCCAACCCGACCCTCCCGGAGTTGCCCAAGGGCGCTCGGTGGCATCAGCAGGTGCAGGACTGGTGGAGCCGCCGGCATCTACGGAAACGATGACAGCACCGTGCTGATTGCATTCGAAAACAGTTGGGGTGGAATGCTATACGTAACGCGAGGGCTGTCCGGGTCGGAGACGTAAGAAGTGCGCCGGTCGTGAGGTGATGCCGCGCTGGGTGCTACGACATGGACTCACACGTAGGGTCGTTCAGGGGCCGCCTGAGTTTCGAGACATGGATGCGGTGCAAATCCTTGGATGCGCCCGGATGCGGCGAAGTTGCTGGTCTTCGCTATAGTTCGTGGTTATGGGGATTCTGATGGGGTCCGATGAGTTGCTTGCCGAGTTGGGCAGTGATGTTGTCAGTCTGGAACCTGAGCCGAGGGCCCTCACCGAACTCCGACTAATCCCGCAGAGGCACCTGTGACGCACACCGAACCATCGCCGCCTGAGACGAACAGCCAAAGCGTCTCCAAACCCCTCGGCGCGACCGATCCACGCGATTTGACGCTCCCCTTGTATGGGGCAACGTTTGGCCAGGCGATAACGCGGTTCTTCCGTAGTTACGCCCGGTTCTCTGGCCGCGCGTCTCGCAGTGAGTACTGGTGGGTGATGCTGATGCAAATGGTGGCCGCAGGCCTTCTTGTGTCGGGAGTGGCCCTCGGCACAGACAGCGCGCTCCAGCTTGCGTGCGTGACAGTGCTCATCGGATTCGTTCTGGTGTGGGCGATCGGGGCCTGGGCACTGACGGTCCGCAGGCTCCACGATGCCGACTTCTCGGGGTGGATGGCCTTGCTGGCGGTCTTGCCCTACGTAGGGTCCCTGATGCCGATTATCTTCGGCTTCTTGCCCTCAAAGCCGCGTGGAGAATGCTTCGACCGTCGTTGAAGACAGCGCGTGCTGGCTGTGGCAGCGGCTTTGACGACATCGCCGGATGCTGCCCTTCTGTATTGCATACGCACATCAGTAGTGACCAATGGTTTGGCTTAGCAAGGGGATTGTTCGATGGCGACTAGGCGGCAGTGGCAGGAGTTGATCGATGCGTTTGTCGTGGAAGCACGGCGATACGCTGAGTTCAGTGAGTATTTCGAGCTGACTTTGCCTCGGCCGGGTGCATCGGAGGCCGAGTTGGCTGAAGCCGAGCATCGTCTCGGGTATCGGTTGGATCCGGACTATCGCACCCTGTTGTCGATCGCGAACGGTTGGGACGGCTTCTTCTTTGTTGATCTGTTGGGCACTTCTGATCTCGGTCAAGGGGACCGGTCCGCAGATTGCCTTGAGACAGTCGAGGTCTTTGCCGACAACTGCACAGATTTCGCAGAGCGAAAGGGCGTGGGCGACGATTGGTCGGCATGTCTGCCCGTGCTCTACGACGACAACGGCTACAGCGGACAGACCTGCATGTTCATCTCCGACGGGCCCGGCCGCCAGCGAGCCGGCAGCCTCTTTTGTCTGGGTGAGGAGCCCGAGGATCTCTGGCCGGACCTGTACTCGTATCTGTCCGACGACCTGAGCGCCAAACGCAAAATGGTCGAATACGAGGTCCGCGGGCAGTGGTCCGATCCATGGGATCGCAACATCCGAACAGATCCACCGACACTGCCGAGCATCCTCGACAAGCTCGATGAGCAGCTGCGAGCCACCGGGCAACCGTTGATGACACGCCACCCCGGAGCCACAGAGACCGCGCTGCAGGCCACCAGCCAACACCTGACACATGCGTTGCATCCCGAGCATCGCGCTCTTCTTCACATCAGTGACGGCCTGGACCTGCCCGGCTTCGGGCACATCCTGTCCACCACAGAACTCGCGGATACAGCCCGCTGGCAAGAGCTTCTGGAGCTTGCCGTGCTCCATCAGCAAGATGCACTCGACCACCACAAGAAGACGGGAGTGATGCTGCCCGACGAACTCTATTCCGAGCCAGTCGCTGCACGGATCGGGCGGATTCCCGCTATACCGTTCGGTTACAGCATCATTCAGCGTGAAGTATTCGGCTATGAAGGCGTGTCCTACAACCTCTACGGGATAGACGTTCGTGACGGCAAGGTCCGCCACCTCATCCAGGACGCCGCGCCCACATCTCCCAACACATACCGCCCGGACAACGCCTGCACTGTGCAAAACCACCTCCTCAGATTCTGCGAAAAGTTGTGGACCACAAGCCAAAACACTCAAGTCCAAGGTCGGAAGACACGCTGACTACCGCAGCCCGATCACGTCCGCGCCCACCAACGCCGTAGCCCAAGCAGCGCAACGGGCGCGCGATAGAGGTGGGTGTGACGGAGAGCCCGTCGCCGAACCAGCCGGATTCGCCGTGCCTGCTCGGCTACGAATTCAGATTGCCGTACGGGTGCTGTGCGTGATGCCTTGTAGCGGTTCAGTCGGCGCGTAGTTGTTCCAGCATTCCGGGTCGGAGTTGGTCGGCGATCCGCGCCCATGGCACCACGATGGGGGCGTAGTCGCCGGCGGCGTGCGCGATGGGCACGTACACCTCCAGGCCGTGGGAGGTTGGTAGCCACGCATCGGCGAAGTGGGTACCCATGACTGTATCCACGCGTTTGGTGGGGTCCAGTTCGGGGAGCAGGCTGCGCAGGCGGTCCAGCGCGGAGGAGCGGTCGTGGTACAGGTCGTCGACGGTGATAGGGGTGGCCGTCGTGGTTGCGATCACCACGGTGCCCAGGCTGCGGTTAGGGTGCGCTGCGCCCTTGCCGTACCAGAGGAGCACGATCCGGCCCGCGACGGCACCGGCGCCGATCCGGGTCACCCCGCTGCGATAGCCGCCGAGGAGCTCGGTGTCGCTCACGCTGGTCTCTTCCGAGGCTAGGGGCATCCCGGCGCGCGAGGCCCTCATTGACTCGTTGAATCTTTTCGTGACGGCGGGGTCACCGCCCGATAGTGTCGGTATCGAAACCTTTTGTCCCTGCGGTGTTCCCGGGGTTGCGGTAAGCGACGGAATGTATCCGTGGGTGGGGGAGGCGAGGGCTCCTGTGGGCGTCGGGCTGATCCAGTGCGGCGATGATCCGGAAGCGACAGACGCAGTGGGAGAGGCCGCCGACGGCGATACCGAGCCAGGGGACGTTGCGGGAGTGGAACTCTGACCGCAAGCGACCGCCGCAAGGAGCGCTGCGGCGCTAGCTGCCGCCACGGCGATCCGCGGGCTCACAGGCGATTCTCAATGGCGGCGCGATACTCGCCGGATTCAGGCAACGGTGCGTACACGGGCCCCGCCAGTAGCTGTGCTCGGGCTTCGAGCAGCGGAGGATAGAGCCACCAGAACACACCCAGCCCGGCGAACAGAACGGCTGTATAGAAATCGACAAAGGTGGTTGGCTGGCCGAAAGCTGAATTCCCCAGCCGGAATAAGACATTGACAATCATGATCCCGATCAGGAACCTGCGCACCAAGGGTGTTGTGATGGCGAGTTGACGTCGAGCAGCGTTCTCGGCCAGGCGTGCAGCTTTACGCCGGATCGCGGGATCGGCCGGTATCGGCCCTAACAGGATGGCCTTGGATGCTTGCCGATACTGGGCTGGTGTGAGTCCGTCGAGCAGCTGGTGCAATTGGGGTGCTCTGGACCGTGAGGTCAGCGAGCACACGAGCCCGCCGACGAGTGCCACGACGGCGATGCCGATCCACCAGCCGAGCCATTGCCCCTGTTCGTTGCGGTTGATGACCGCCACAGGAACGCCCGCTGCGATGAAAATCATGGCCGCATACGCGAGCCACTGGATCCACCACCGGGCAAGCGCAAGTTTTATCCACACCAGCACAGTGTAAGCAGACAGCAAACCGGTGGATGTGGGAGGATGGCAAGGGTTGGGTGATACACCGCGAACTCGGTGCGGGGGAGGAGTCGGCATGAGAAGAGCAGGTAACGCCGTTCATTGTGTGGCCAGAGCATTCGCAACGGGATTGGTTGGTGTGGTCGCGTTCTCGCTGCTACAACTCGTCTCGCCATCGAATGCAGATGCGGCACCGCCGATTCCGGACATTGACTGGCTGATCGATGGCAGCGGCCCGCCGCCATCGAGCGTCGAAGACCTCAACGCAATACCCGAACTGTGGTTCAGCCCAGCAACCGGGCTCCTGTGTAGGGAGCGGACCGTCAAGATTGCGCATCAAGTGGCATGCGCAGGCGACCTACCGGGACAGCCGCCGGGAACACATGTCGTGACGTTGGACTCGGCCTACCAGTACGGACTTGGCCCGGCCCGGTTCGTCGCCAAAACTTCTGAAGAGTTCTTCGGTGTTACCGGTGGCACGGCGCCTATCGTGCCCGCGCCGGGTCACAAGATCGCGTTCTGGAACTTTTCGGCCACGGAGTCACTCATGTGCGGTGTGCCGGCATCAGCGGACCTGGTCTGCATACTCGAAGCTCCGCACGAAATCAGCTCTGAGGCAGGCCCCCCGGTGACTCACGGCTTCGTGATCGCGGCACCCAAAAGCTGGGCCTTCTAGATTCCGCGTATCGTATGAAGGAGTATTCCTAATGAGCGGTCGATCATTGCGTTATCAGAGTATTTGCACTGCAACGATATTCGCATTGGTTGGTGTGTGTGTTCTGTGCGCGTGTGGTCCGACTCCAGAAGAGATGCTCGCCGAGGAGCTCAATGACATCTATCGCGAGGTCGCACAAGCAGTGCAGAACCAGAATGTTCACGCGTACAACGTGTTAACTTGCACGCGACAGCATTGGGATGGGATCGATTCGATTAAGAGCAACTCTTCAGCCGATCTACCTGCAACTGGTGCTCTCACCGACGTATCGGTGCATGGCGATGCCGCACTGGCCGCACTCGTAACCCCGCCGGGGATAGCGCCCGAGCTGCCCGAGCGCTACCGCGTCGTGTTCCGTAAAGAGAATGAAGGCTGGAAGTACTGCAGCGGCAGCTATGCCGTGGGGATTGTGTCGGCGCACTCAAGTGGCCAGCGCTGATAGGGGGAATGAGACATGACGGTTCCTGAAGGCCAGTCAGTCTGGCTGCCTGGTTCGGAACTTGAGCGGAGTGGTTCTGCTGGGAAATTGGTGACGAGGCTCTCCATGCTGGCCACGGTCGTGGCGACGTTTCTGTTTGGAATGTACTGGGGCTTTTGGCGTGTCGCTGTGGTGTTCGTTGAGGCTCAGAGTCAAGCCAACGACGATCCTCGTGACTATCTGGACCAGATTCATACTGCCGGTCTCTGTGGAAACCTGTGCCGTTGGGTCGGCTCTCTTGTGGTGACCCTCGCTGTTGGGCTGGCGGTAGACGGTGTCGGGAAATCGCCGCCTGTACGCAAATTCCTGGCTCGCTATGCCTTGGTTGCGGCCGCAGCGGTCGCTCTAGGCTACGTCGCCGGATGGGGCTTCCAGATCGCCGCTGAGATGATCGGCGAATGAGCGCTCCCAAGGCGGTTCTGAAACCCTTTGGAAGCTGGACGTTTTGAGTACCAGATCAGCCGTCTTTACATTCGCGGCGTTCGCAGCGGGGATCGTGCTGAGCGTGCTGTTGTGGTTCGTGTTGTCGGCGGTGCTGTTCCAATTCTTCTGGTCCGAGGGCTTGTACTTGGGATTCTGGATCACCTTGGTTATCAGCGTGATACTTGCGATCGTGGCCGTGGCCCGCATGATTCGGTTTAAGGAAAAACTCTGCTACTGGCACGCCGTGTTGGCTGGTCTGTGTTCCCTAACATCGCTCGTGGCAGCCGATGTGGCAGTGGAGTTCGGCTTACAGACCCTGCACCGTTGAGCATCAACAGAATTATGTTGCCTTCCAGACGGATTGCCGAAATGTCGTGCGATGGTGCCTCATTGTGGTTCACATATGGTGTTAGGCGATGAGAGCGCTGGAGCCCGACTTCTACATGGCCTTGATGGCGGCTGTGATCGGAGGCGTATCCCTATTCGCAGAGCCTCGCGAAAGCACTGTCCAGAAGTGGCTTTACTGGGTAGTCGCTCCCGCGGTAGCCATCGTATGTATCTCGTTGGTTTTCAAGAGCGTGCTTGTCGGGTTGGGGCTTGGCGCGTTTGTGGTCCTCTTTCTTGCCATGGCGTATCTCCGCTACAAGCTCTAGTACCGCCGAGCGGTGACGGGCTAGCGTGCGTCACCAGATGTTAGTTCGCCTCCTAGTGCATACTTGTCCGTGAGCAAGGTACGGGTTCTGCGGCTTAGGCCCCACGATTCGTCTGACCCCGGTTGATGGCTACGGCGCGCCGGGGTTGCTCCGTCGGCTCACACCGGGCCCGTACCGCTGCATCATTCCTTCGAGCCACTGTCTCCCAACGGGATTGGCGGTATGGACGTACACACGCTCTGGCCAGCTGTTGCGTTCGGCGAGCCAGCGCACCACAGGCCGCGTCGTGCATTCGCCACCGAGATCAGCGCGTCAGCAGAGGTTTTCGCCCAAACCCAGCAGTCGGGAGCCTCACGCTCGTCGTTCACCCATAGCTTCATAAGCTGATCCTGCCGGGTGCCCGCCCAGACCAGTGCCGATTCTCCGCACTGCGCACGCGCACGTCGAGTAGGTCGATGATGGTTGGACACGGCTCCGCGTGTTCATAAGATCTTCGAAGTATCCAGGTACACATTTGATTTCGCGACGTAGAATGCATGAAACCCATGCGGCGCTTGAGGGCCTGAGCACCAGATCGAACGTTGGACGTGGAGTCGTGTGAGTATCGAGAAGCGTACGAGCTGGGAGACCTACGAGGACGTAGCCCGCTTGCTGTTGGACAAGATCGGCGATGCACTCGGCCTTGGGCTCGAAAGCATTGAGGGGAAACAGACACTTGTCGGCGCGTCGGGCACCAAATGGGAAATCGACGCCAAGGGCGTCAGTGCTGACGGTGAAGCGGTAGTCGTCATTGAATGTCGGCGGTACCCGAAGAGCAGTCTGAAGCAGAGCGACATGGCAGCGTTGGCCTGGACCATCAACGACCTCGGTGCGTCAGGCGGGATTGTTGTCACTCTCTCCCTGGACGCCGGCGGTTACGTCACCGAACACTTGGTGCGGGAGTACCCAGCTGATGCGCTCGCCGAGGTTGAGCGGCTGCATGCCTACGCCGGGATATGCAAAGTGCTCCGCAACCACATCCACGACCGGATCTTGCGCGTTGATCAGCATCCGGGACGCGGCTACGGCAGCGCGAAGAACATCGCCCTGAACCTCGACGCGATGCCGGAGCTGCTCCCCGGTGCCAGCCCGAAGTTGACACAGGCCCACTACGACAGCCTCGGTGTGGTGGCGCGCGGATCCAGCTGAGGTGTTCGGTACCCGGCACACTGTCGCCGATCTGGCGACGGCGGCTGTCACACTGATGAGTGCTGGCACTGGGCTGATCGAGGCGTTCACCGAGCTGATCTTGCGGAACAAGCCACTGGCGGCGTCGGCTCCGCATGCGATCCTCGGCTGCGTGCAGATGAAGCCCGGCGAGCCCGAGCCTCAGCCCGACGCGCGTGAGCTGTTCTACCGGTCGCTGTTCGCGTGGCCGGAGGTGTGACCGCTTCGCTAGCCGCTGTCCGGGTCCGCCATCTCATGCCTCGCCGAGTGCCGTCTGTCCGGGCATCCCATACTCGACCTGTCGCGAGGTGGCGAAGTCGAAGGTGACGGCGCGGCTTCCCGCCCATCAACGGCCCGCTAGTCGCGGCCACGCGGCGGTGACGGTCGGCTTCGCCTGCGAGGGATCATGGCGCGCGACGACGCACACGTTAACCAACTCGCCGGGTTCTATCGCCTCGATGGTGTTGCTCCACAGCGGGTAGTCGGCCTCGATCGGTTGCCCGGCATAGGGCTTGACACCAGAGTCTCCGATCCACACCCGCGGCCGGCACTGCTCGCCGGTCAGCTTTACGGCGTGCGCTGTCCCGTCGCCGTGGTTGGTGAGGCGCACTCACCCCAGCGGCATCCAGTCCATAGCGGTGAAGTTGCCTTCGTTCTTTCGCGTGACGCGCTCCATGTCCTCGACGAGTGCCGTCGACGAGGAGAGCCGCAGGTCCCGCAACACCACGAACTCGGCATCTGACCACCATCGCACCCCACGCACCCCACGCGGCCCAGCCACAGGCCAGAAGTCTACTTCTGCGCCTCCGTGCACACCGTGAACCGACGCACCGGATGAGCGAAACCACCTTGGCTACAGTTCAAGGTGTTATCTGTCGACATAATGATCGCTTCCACCCTCTCAGAGTCAGGCGTTGCACAATCAACCTTCCGGACGGGCTGGCCCTGTTTAACTATCAGGCAGCGATCTGGAGACCAGTCGTAGTCGAGACACGCCACATAGCGCTTAGTGACCGATGAGTAGGTTAGGTCTGCGTCATCGACACACTTTTCCTTTATAGATACGACTTGAATGACGCGGAACGCGCTTGTATCACCACATTGAACCTTGTTGAGTCGAGTCCTTCCTAGTTCCTGATCAAGATTAACGCAGTCCCGTTGCTTAAGCTCTGCTCCCGCCTTCTCTGTGACGATAGGAAACTCGTTCGGAATTTGCCCGGCGCGCATTGCAGACAGAATATCCGAAGGACTTGCTGGGGTTGGGTTCTGGGATGACAAGATCGTCAACGGAAATATTGCTACTAGGTATATAGCTGCAAATTTTGCTGTTTGATGAACGAGTTTGCGGTTACTTCCCATGCGAAAAGCGATCGCAGTGGCCAACAGGGTTAGTGCGGCTACTCCCCAAAGGAGTATATGGTATATTACTTCATTTTTTTGTGAGAGAAGCAGCAGAAATAGGACTCCGGCTATCGCGGTTAGAACGATCTTTAGAACATCGTTGCCGTCTATTTTGTTCTTTAGGTATCGTAGCTTGGCTTGTTGCCGTGAAATGCGGTAAGCGATGACCCCAGAGTAAAATAGCAGGAGTGTGAGTAACAGAAAGTATGCTATTGCCCAGATCACTTGAGCTATAAGTCCGATTGACACTGTTCAGTACCGGGCTATTTATGCTTGGCTTCTGAAGAATAGATCCTAAGCACAACAAGTGCGGTACCAATTAGGATGCAGTACGAGGCTATCTCAATAGGGATGGCGGCATATATCGACTTAACTGAGAATGCAGAGTAAAGGATGCCATCAGCCGCATCCGAGACGATTAGTGCGATTAATACCGAAATAGCGAAGGCCTTCTTATCGCGTTGGAAAGGGCCATGCACAAGTCTATGGCGCGCAAGGTAAACGAGCAAAGCGAAAGATACTAAAGCGCTCGCGACAAACCCTACCACCATCCAAGTAGGGAGTCCCGGCTTCTCGAAATTTAGAGATTTAAATACTGCATTTACCGCAAGCATGAGAATAACGTATACGGGCATTAATACTACAATTCTTCGGATGTTCATGGTCTACGTATCCCCTTAGCTATCGGCAGTTCCATGCGGATTTTATACCAGTCTTTATGGGGGATAGCACTATCCCCTTGACAAAGCCTCCCACAAAGCCCATCACGAAACCTCCAACTGCACCTCCGACACAACCGGCAGTTGTAACAACACATCCAACTACGGCGCCCTTGATGCCGTCCTTTACGGCTGACGTGAATCCATCCTTGACCATATTTTCACCGACGTTCTCTTTGAAATTCTGGCCAACACAGTCCCCGAAGTCCTTCTCATTTTCGGAGTCTTTGGGCGTTGTCGTTGACGTAGGTTCCGACGTTGCGGTTTGTGTGGGTACGGACGTTTGTGTGGGTACGGACGTTTGTGTGGGTACGGACGTTTGTGTGGGTACGGACGTTTGTGTGGGTACGGACGTTTGTGTGGGTACGGACGTTTGTGTGGGTACGGACGTTTGTGTGGGTACAGACGTTTGTGTGGGTTGACCGGTTTGTTGCTGTGGTGGCTGCTGACTAGGCGGCTGTTGCGGCGAATTCTGCTGCGGTGCCTGATAATTGGGATTGGGCTGAGCAGGACCTTGGGTGTATCCGGGATTGGTTTGATAGTCCGGGATCTGGGTCCCGTGAGCGGGCTGGTCCGAGCCTTGCTGGGGCTGTTGTCCGCCCTGCTGACCTGGAACCTGTTGCGCCCCAGGTGATCCGCTGTTGTAGATACTGATACCCGAGTTCTGATCCATCGGCGGCTGGCTGTTGCCGCCCTGATAATCGGGCATCGAGTTAGGCATCGAAGGCGGTTGAAATTGACTCCCGTTCATTCCGCCGTCGCCCCCCGGGCCACCGGTGGGGCCCGTCGGGTCCGCGGCGGCGGTCTGGACAGTGGAAAACCCAGCACCGGGCGCCGCGTAATCGCCGGCGACTTTCGCCCCACCTATTGCGAGCGTCACGATAGCCACCACCGCCGATGTTCGGCGCAAACCTGGTGACATGCGCCAACGATCACTCATAACCATGTGCAGAAGACCCTCCCGATAATTGCTACACGCCGCCTGCGCGTATAGCTGATGGGAGGATCATGACAGACATAATCTAGTTTTGTCCAGACGAAATGAAGATAAATATGTTTGCTACAACTCGGTCGCTCCCAGCGAGGTACGCCGGGTCAGTGAGTAACCGGCTGCCACCTGGCAATGCTATAACTGTCACGTCAGCCCCGGTGATGGGCCTACTCTCGGCTGATTATCGGGGTCCCGGGAGTCTTGGGCGCGCGCCGGGAGTTCGGCGCGGTGTTTTCCGGTGAGCTGATCGCTTTCCTGGGCCTGGCGCCATCGCAGCTCAGCCCGAGCCCCGGGGCGGGCCTGGCGCTGCACCGCAGCCATTCTGGTTGCGCACTGGCTTGGTGGCCCGGCGCTGATTGGCCAGCAGACTGTTTCCCGCGCCACCGGCGCTGGCGCTCGATAGCCTCCTGCTGCCGTTGCTCACGTTCGGCGCGGCACAAGCGCCTGCTCACGTTCCTGGCGACGCCGCTCGCCTTCGAGACGGGTCAGGCTCTGGCCACATCACGGCGCTCCACGACAGCGACGGCACCTATCCGCCGAAATGGCCTGCGGAACTGCCGATAGTGGTTGTACAGACAGTAAATTTTCGCTGGGGATGTGTCCATCCACCATCTGGACATCCTGCGGGCGATTCCGAGTTCAGGATGACGAAATGGGGCTTCTCCAATGGAAAATGTGGAATATCACTGCAGTCGGCCACGGTCGCGTTCCATGCTGTTTTCGCGGCCATCTTCACGCATTTGGAGGCTGTCCAATTATAGTCAAGGCAGAATGTGCTTTCATCACGTCCATTTTTTGAATAGTAGCGCTGATCTGCATCGCTGACACACTCGTTGCGCGATTTCGTTACCTGAATAATCTTGTAGTTAGCCTGAGGGGAAGTGCAGGGCACTGCATCGGCAACGGGACTATCTACCGTGTCGCCATGGAGATGTACGCAGGTGCCAACCAGTTTATCATTGCCGATTATCTGACCCGGGATATTGTCAAAGCTTGAGGTAATACTATTTCGTGGAGCCTCGGGAGACGAAGGGCCACTGGTGCACCCCTTGATAATCCCACCTACAACGAAGGCAATAATAACACCGAGCGCGACATAGATGTACTTTCGTTGGCGTTTCCCTAACCAGGATACCTGCGCAGAGCCCCAAGTAATAGTCGGAGTAACAAAAACGCCAATAAGAGCTAGCAGCCAAGAAAACAGCCGAACTATACCCGTACCGATATCAGGTCCTGCGGAATCTCTTAACGCAACGGTACTGGCCGTATCTAGGGTAAGCGACAGCACTAGTAATGCTAGTGAAACGCCATATGCCGCACGGTTCGCTTCGGCACGACGCAACCGATACACGTATCCAGTCACAAGTATTGCGATAGTTACGAATGCCCACCGCACCCATACGGCGTGAACCGATAGGCTTAAGCTGATAGCTCCGTAGCAGAGCAGTGCCGCCGCGAGGCGATATATAAAGTTCATAGGATATCTACTCTCGTCAACTCGGCTTTATTTGTGGGACTCTTCAACTGCGGAGTAATAGAGTCTCGCCTGGTTTCTGCATCCTACGCGCGATGGCCCACCCATTATTCCTGAGAGAGTGTTGCAGGCATTTATTAGATCCTCTTTAAAAGCAAGATTGCAACCATGGTATTTCAATCCTGGCCCATTTGGGTCTGCTTTATCGACTGAGTCATAACACATGTCATGTCTAGCGCACGAATAGGCAAAATCCACAGTGCCTGACCAGCCAGCGTATTGATCAGGGCTTGCTGCCGAGCAATAGTCGTGCCGGGCCTTGTCCTGGGGAGGGGTTGCCTTGCTGTCCGGGTCGTATATGTAACCGCATGGCATGGCAAACAGGTTGTCGGTGCTGACAGGGGTCTGCGGAGCGAACTTCGTGTCGCAGTTCCTGTCGTACTGTTTGGTGCGCTCGTCATCGCACTTTCTGCATTTTCCATCTCCGCTCGGAATCCTTGGGGCGAAGGATCGCGGCAGCGTCTGTCGGTAACTGGAAGGAGTAACTATGCCCAAAGCGGGCGTGCATTCATCGTCTCTGTTGGTCTGATCCAGGTTCTCGTCGCGTGGTTCTTCCTGCTTTTCATCGGGCTGCTGTGTTTGTGTCGGCGCCTCGCTTGGCTGTTGGCTCGGTGCCTGTGAGGGGCCCTGCTGCGGTTGTTGGCCTTGTGGTGATTGCTGCTGCGGCGCTTGGAAATCGGGATTGGGCTGCCCCGGGCCTTGCGTGTATCCAGGCGGGGTGCTGTAGTCGGGTGGTTGGGTGCCGTGGGCAGGTTGATCCCAGCTTTGTTGGGGCTGCTGTCCCGCTTGCTGCCCGACCTGTTGTGGTGCGTCTTGTGCGCCCGTGTTGTAGATGGAGATCCCGTTACTTTGATCAAGAGGCGGCTGATTGATGCCGCCCTGGTAGTCGGGTTGTTGCGGCGGCGATCCGGGGGGTTGGAATTGGCTTCCTCCGCCTGGAGGGCCGGTCATCCCACCGCCACCGGTAGGGCCGGTGGGATCGGCCGCCACGGTCGCTACCGTGGAAAATCCGCTGCCAGCCAGGGTGTGGTCGCTGGCCACCTTTGCGCCCCCGATTGCGAGTGTCATGATGGCGACAAATGCTGATGTTTGGCGCAAACCTGACGACATGCGCCAGCGGTCACTCATAGCCATATATGAAGGCCCCTCCCGTTCATTCCCCATATGCGCTGTGCGCGCGACAGATGCGGGAATCATGGCAGATAGGCTGCCGGTATGTCTAGACACCCGAGGCATTTAGCGATTTGCTGAAGGAGACGTCGGGCCGGGATTTCAACACTTCTCCTGCAAGTAACCGGCCACAACCTGGCAATATAATGAGCTAGGTGTCAGTGGCGAGGCCGGTCGAGCAACTGTGTAGCTCCGCGTGGCCCGATGCGGCAGTTTCTGGGCTAACTGCTGGGCATCTCAGTTTTGGTCGATGGGCAAGGCTATCTGCGCTGCCGAGCCAAGGTTGGGGTAGCCACAGCTGCATGGCTGATCTAACGGGCTGAAGGTGGTTGAGTGCCGAAGGTCTGTCAGGGCCTGGCTTGCCGATCCGCTGACAAGCGATATAGGAAGGTTCGTGTGGATCAGACGTCTGCACTCCAGATAGGGCGAGTTCAGGATCTTGTCTCCATGACCGGTGAACGCCACACCTGTTGCACTCACTGAGCGGACGGTCCACGCGATGCTTTTGCTTCCAGAGTGGTGGCCCCTGGGGGTTCGGCGAAAAATCCCGCGAAGTAGGACACGAATGGCGCCTTGTCATCCCGGCACATCGGGATTGTGCTGCAGGTGGCCGTCGGCCACCACCTCGGCGGCCTTCTGTGCCTCGTGCCTGTTGAAGAACCGGTTGTAGAAGTCCCAGAACGGTTGGCCTCCAGGCGTCTAATGTTTGGCCCATTGGATGTAGAAGCGCCGGAATTGCGCATGCGGATACAAGCCCGCCAGCGCCGGACAACGTCAGCGCCAGTGCGATTTGGTCACGGGCAGGGGTCTTTTCATCTCTCGTGCTCTGGCAACTGGCATTCACTGCCCAGACGGAGAGTTAGCGCTCTCGGGTTCGAAACCCTACGAGCCAAATGTTTTTTAGCCCCGTTGCGCTCAGTCCAAGTCAGCGAGAGCCTTGCGCGCGGCTTCGAGTTCGGCTTCGAGTGCGGCTACCTTGGCGGCCTGCTGGGAGCGCGCTTCCTCGATGACCGCGTCGATCGGGGTAGACAGATCCTCGTGCAGCTCCTTGGCCGCGCGTGAGACGGCGGCGGCGGCGATGGCGAGATTACGGGCCAGATATGAGCTGCCCTGCTTGAGCTCGGCGTGCCATTCGCCGTCGGCGGTACCGGTCACGGTGAGGGTCAGCTCGATAGTCTTGGTTCTCTTGCCTGTCGCCTTCTTGGCCGGTGCCTTCTGTGGCTTCTCTGCGGCGGACGTTTCAGAGATGGGCGCAACAGTGCTCGTGGGGACGTCGACGGGACTCATCGGGACGTCGGAGGTGTCAAAGTCGGTGTCCAATACGTCTGCTGTTGGAGTGTCTACAGTCATTGTCACGGTGAGCTCCTTTGAAATTCGCGCGCAGTGGGCGGGCAGTGACAGTCATTAGAACACATGTTCGATGTGCCGGGTCAATCTGACTCGCGCGTCATGGGCCCGCGGGGGATTGGGGGCGAAACCCTCGGCGGCTACCAACACTAGTTAGCAGGCAAACGACTCAACATTGCCTCCCAGCAACCATTCACTCGACTCGCTTTCGGTGCTTCAGCCGTCACCTCGGCGATCATCTGCCATCTTTCTGCAGATCTGACGTGCGTCGGTGGCCTAATCCTCTGGCGTAGCGTCAAGTCTGCTCCGATGTGTTCGCTATCGATGATCTTGAAATGTTTCCTGTAGCCATGCTCACACTCTTTTGCTCCAGCCCGCAGTGACCTCGGAAAAGTTCGCGATCTTGATCACGCAAACTGTGACGACTCGGTCTCAGTGTTGACAAGAGAGTGTCTCGGCCTTAGATTCTCCAGCATTGCCATGCAATGTATTTTCCCAGGAAGATGCAGTTGATGGCATTGCCTACGGATAGGCGGGCGTACGGGGGTCCGGCCCGATCGGGTTAGGACGGGACACGGAGGGGTTCGGTTCATGAAGTTGCCAAATCTGGCACGTCGAAGCTGTGTCGCTGCCATCGCAACGTCTGTGACTGTTGCGATGGGGCTGATGGTGGGCGTTTCTGACGCTGCCGCGGATCCGCAGGGGATGCCGGACCAGTACCAGCAGTTCGTGACGGATGACGGCTGGACCGTCGGGTTGACGCTGACCAACGAGGTCATTGATCACATCGACAACATCGCCGGTGCGAGCAACTCTTGGCAGGCGCGCGTTTCTTACCGTGCCGAGGCCACGATCACCGGTAACGGTGGTGCCGTGATCCAGGATGCGCAGCTGGAGACGGGGTATTTCGTGGGGTGCCGCACCGACTCCTCGTCGGGAGTTGAGCTGGGCGGTGACCTCGGTCTGACCTTGTCCCAGCAGGTCAATGGCCAGGTGTATGGCGGCGGCTACGGACAAGGTAGTCAGAGCGGTGGTGGCGGCGGTGGTTTCGGTGGTGCCTCGGCGGGCGGATCCTTGGGTGCCCAGGAGCACATCGGCGGCTACATGCGCGTGCTGCTCAAGCCGGGTGGCTTGGCTCAACTTCCGATGGACCGGATCAACTTCCGGAACATGCGGGCGGTCTCGCAGGTGCGTAACCAGAACGTCGAAGCCGACGGGTGCGGCGGCCAGGTGAAGATCCAGTCCTTCGCGACATTCCGGATCCGCACCGAGAACGGCAACGACACCCAGACCATCTACGGCGAGCCCAAGGATCTGTGATGACTACCCGTACTCGTGGTGCGGTACTGATGGCCGCGCTGGCATTCATGTTCTCAATCGTGATGGGTTCTGCGCCAAGAATTTTGGCGGATCCCATCCAGCCGCCACCCCCGAAGCCCATTCCGTATCCGGTGGCGCAGCCCGATGATCTGCCGCGAATTTCGCCGATTGGTGGCGCCCAGGTCAAAACCAACACTCCGCTGGGTCTTGGGCCAGGGACGGGTCGGCCGTTGGCGGCCGGCCGCGAACGTTCCAACGCCACCATCTCGCCATCACCCACCGATGGCACCCATCTGCCGACGGCGATCGCCGGTAAGGATGTCGTACTGCATCTGCCTCAGGAGCGAGAGCTCACGCCGGCGCAGTGGGGCGACGGTGGTTCGGCGACCTTTACCTCTCGCGACACCGATTACCGGATTTCGCCGTTCGCGGGTGGTGGTGTCGACGTGAACATCATCCGGCGCACCATCTTCACGCCGGAGAACTTCACCTTCGGCCTGCGGGTTCCGGAGGGGACTCACGTGCGTCAGGGCAGCAATGTGGTGTTGGTCGAGTCCGACGCCGCGCCGGGTCTGCCGGCCACGACGATCGCCACGTTGTCGGTGCCGGTGGCACGCGATGCGAAGGGCAACCCGGTGCAGGTGAACCCGGTGATCCACGGTGACTACATGTATCAGCAGTCCAACCTCGCGTTGGATCTCGGACCTGCCGACATCTTCGCGTTCCCCATCACGATCACGTTGTCGTATCGTGCGTCGTCGATCCCGGCCAGCGGTCAGCTGACCAGTGACTGGGATGGGCTGCCCGAGGGCGGTGGCCCGCCAGAGGCGAAGAAGGCGGCCCAAATTATTGGTGCGCCAGGCGATTATGTTGTCGACCCGGGTGGCGCTCACCGGCCGGGGAATGTTGATCCGGTGCTGTATGCCCAGCGGCATGCCGATCGGTGCCTGTCTGGTCCGAACGACTTCCGATCCGAGGACGGACGGACAGCTGATTTCTGGAGTTCGTGCCAGCGGCAGGCAATGTGCCTGGACGTCACGCCGGCGCAGATGTCAGTAGACGTGTGCAAGAACCAGGCATTCGCGAACATGTCGGCGCAGTGCACGGCCACGTTTGGACAGACCGGTCCCGACTACGAGGCGTGCCTGAATGTGGCCAACGGACATGCGGCCTGGTCCAAGGAGAACTTGCTGGGCGGCGGGCTATGCCAGCCAGCAGGTCCGGGTACCAACACCAGGTTCTTGCCCTCAAACAACAACCGTTATTGCAGTAGCTGATCGGTAGGGGAGGAAGGGGGCCACTGATGACTCCGATGAAGAAGGGATGCATTCCTGCCGGGCTGCGGCGAGCGCTAGCTGCCGTGGCGATTACTGCCGTGGCGATGTCGGGGTGGCATCTAAACACGAACTCCCCGCCGGTGATTGGTGTGATGGGTCTGCCGGGGGCCACTGCTGATCCGACGGGTCCTCCGGGGCCAACGGGTGGTCTGGAAAGCGGTGGCGGCTCGCAATTCCAGCCGCCGGGTCTGCCGCCGCAACAGTCGGACTATCAGGGTGGTATTAACCAACCTCCGCTGGACCAGAACAACGGAATTTCGATCTACAACACGGGCGCACAGGGTGCGCCTCAACAACCGGGCCAGCAGGGCGCACAACAAGCTGACCAGGGGCAGCAACCCCGCCATGGGAACCAGATCCCGAACTATCAGACTGCGACGCCTTACACGCAGGGACCTGGTAAGACGAATCCGGATTATCAGGCGCCACAACAGGGGAATCAGGGCCAACAACCCCAGCAAGGGCAGCAACAACAGCCGAGCCAGGTTCCTACGCAGACTCAGCAGCCGAGCAGGGCTCCGTCTCAAACGCTTACACCAACAAGTGCAACGCAGTCGCAGCCGTCGCCATCTGCATCGTCAACCGCGACTACACCGCCGACCTCATCGACGAAGCCAAAATCGGACAAGGACAGCCTGTTAAAGCTTGAGGACGATTTTGACGGCGTGAACAAGATTCTTGAAAAATCCAATCCTCTTCAGCGGGACCTCACTCAGCTTCGTCAGCAAAACTGGAAGATCAGGTTCTCAGGTCCAGGCGACGAGGCGGGATCATATACAAGCTATGGCGATCGGCCGGAAATTGTGATCGATAGCAGCGAAAAAGGACAGCCAACTGCAATTGCGCAGACCATATCGCATGAGGTCGGACACGCCATCTATGGTCCGCACTACGATGTGAGTTCGAAGACTGCCTATCTCAACGGCACCCTGGACAACGAGGGTGCTGCGACAATGGCTAATGTTCGAGATCAGCAGTTCATCTTGTCGCAGGGTGGTCCAGACATAGGTATTGCTGGAAATCAGGCCAATAGGTCCGATTACCTGGTTATTTATGACAATTACAAATATGGGTCCGTCACCTATGAGCAGGCGATAAGGCAGATTGGGCAGATATTTGGGACCAAGGAACATCCGTCGGGAGACCCAGCGCTTACGTACTCCCAATATTTTGGCGACTGGTATGATAAAGCCTTCCCGCCTGCCAAAAAGTAGAATAGTGAGAATTAGTGCGATGTTTCTACGAGCTATACCAATAGCAACATTGGCGTTCATGATGGCTGCGTGTGGAACGAGTTCAGCTAAGGAGCCGCCCTTGCCGGAGTCTGGCCTCTCATGGTGGGATTTGGTAAATAAGGTCGGAAGTCAAATACCTCTCACTGCAGAGAAGATTCGTGGGGCCTCAGGAATCGAGCTTTCGGCAGAGGACTCGATCACTTGGATGAATGGTCCGTCCAAGCTCGCTGATGACGTAAACATTATTCGTGGCGAGCTGCGCACCGGGGACAATGGTTGGTCGAAGTACAGCTACTACGCGATAGATCTTGGTGGAAGATGTATTTCGCTCGACGAAGTCAAGGCACATTTCCCTGACGTGCACGTAACGGCAGGGCCAACGGGACACTCGCGAGACGAGAAAACGGTCTATACTTCCGTGCAGTCTTGGGGCATCACTCACCTTGGCTTCCGTGAGAAGAATCCCAATTGCATGACGGACATCACCATCCGATCCGAACCAATCCGCTAACGCGTGCTGCGATAACTCCGACAGATCATTTGGCTAGGGAAATAGCGCGGGTGCACCGTATTCGAAGGGTGGCCCGTTTCCGGGGAGGTTTGTTGGATTTTGGCTACACGAAAGTCCGTAACCTCTGTAGAACGGTGTGTCCAGGCGATTAGGCTGAGTCGGTGACTAGGGCAACTCGATGGATGTTGGCAGTGGCGTGCGCTGCGACGATGCTGGTATCGGGATGCACGGTGACCGTCGGCGGTGACGCCATAGCCACTCCCGGCGAAGAGGGCAAGCGGCTTACCAACCCTAAGTGCAGCTCGGTGACGGTTCCGCTCTTGGAAATGCCGCCGGATGACGACTCCGAGCCGCGCGTCGAGGTTCCGCAGCCCTCGGGCTGGGAACGCATCAAGCGGTTCGAAAGCGGTGTGGTGCGTGTCTACTTGGCGGCTCCAGAACTCCGGGCCAACGGGTTTGTTCCGAACGCGACGGTCGCCATGGCCGACTTGACGGGCAAGGTGTCGAGCGAGGACGCCGCGTTCGCCGCCGAGCGTGACGGCTTGGAGATGTTCGGCATTACAGATCTTGTTGAAGCGTCGGGCACCATCTGCGGGTATCCGTCGAAGACGTTGACCTACAACATGGGACTGGGAAAAATCCCTGTTCACCGGGTCACCACCACCATTGTAGTGGTGAAGAATGGCAGCAAGGTGTTCACCGTTGGGGTATCGGTACAGGCGTTGGATGACACCGTGCGGGGTTTCGACAGCGCTCGTGAAACCATCCTTGCGGGGCTGCAGGTCAGTCCGCCGGCAACATCCTGATATCGGTTGCCGGAGTGGCCCATTGGGCGTCGACAATGGTGGTGTGTTCCGGTAGCGGTGGGCGGAAGCTCTTGTCTTCCGCCATACGGTCGGCAACACTGGCGTGAATCCAGGCGCCGTCAGGGATGTGTCGGCGGCGGAAAATTAACAGCGCCCAGAACCAGTTGACCCGATGAATCTTGCCCATGGCATAGGTGGGTTCAACCGAGCAATACCGTTGGTATTTCTCAGTATTGACTAACAAGCCATGTTCGGCGGCACCCTCGATCACCCACTTGAGTGCGATATCGGAGAGTCTGTCGTCATCGGCGTAGTCGCCGCCGATATCGGAATGGATGCCGGCGAACCACGCTTCGTCGACGGGCCGTTCATCGCCCAAGGATTTGATGAGGTACTCGCGGTAGGGTCGGCGTTTTTCGTCGATAGACACCGCGTGCCGTCCGGCCTGTGCGTTGGGAACACTTGGTGCATAAGGCCATTGCATGTTGCGTTTGAAGATGCCGGGCGCGCTGACGGTATCCCACAGGCCCAGATACGTGATAGGGATGGCGAACTTGCCATCCTCGCGACGAGCGAGGGTTCGTGAAAACGAATGCAGCTGGTCCCAGCGCTCCGGAGACCAACTTGCACACGACCGGGCGTACAGGCTCACCGCATAGGGCACGAGGTTTTGCGAGCCCGGACGCAGCATGCCGACCGAGTTGAGAAGCCCGGCAAGGCCTCTCGCGCAAAACGCACCGCGGCTGAATCCGAAGATGAAAATGCGGTCTCCGGGCTGCCACCGTTCGATCAGATAGGTGTAGGCCCGAGCCAGTTTGGCGCGCAAGCCAATCCCGAATGCGAAACCCAGTATTCGGGCGACGAATTGACCTGCTGGGGCATAGGTGCCGATGGCCGGATCGGTGCCGACGCCGGGGTCGTAGTACGAGATCTGACGGTCGGTCTGATCGTGGATCACCATGTCATAGCCGCGCACGACGTTTGTGTTCCCGGCGGCGCGAATCTGGTTACCCGTGCCGTCGAAGCAGATGACGATGTTCTTGCCCATCGTCATCTGGCGTTAGTCCTCGCCGTCGTATGGCTTCGGGTCGTACGGCGATGCGTGCGGATTCTGGTAGTCGACATGCTCCTCGTTCCACACACCAATGACGGCGGGGGACACCTTCGGCAGTGGGCCGACAAGTTCGTTGCCGTTGTCGAGGCTCACGAGGAACTCAGGGGTGAAGTGCTGGTCCTCGTCCTCCTGGTGATGCTGGCCCGCAGCCCCCGCTGTCATCATGGTCGGCGGCTGGGCAATTCCCATGCCCGACATCGGCGAAGCGGTCGGCGCGGCCGAAAGCCCCATGCCAGCACCCGCGGTGTAGGAGCCCGCGATGATCGGTCCGGCGGCGAGGGGAGTGAGATCCGCGTTCTGATCCTTGTCTTTTTCGTCCTTGTTGGTGGTCGGCTTGCCCCACCGGCCGATGCCGTAGGTGCCTGGGACTGATCCAGTGTTAGGGCCGGTCGCGGTGGTACTTCCACCCGAGGATGGTCTGGTGCCGGCCCCGGCGCCCGCTCCGGCAGCAGCGGACGCTGCGGCCGCTGGGCCACCAGCGCCAGCTCCCGAACCACCACCCGCCGCACCTGCGGCGGCCGCGGCAGCACCTGCGGCGCCGGACCCGCCAGAGGCGGATGCCTGTGCCGGATCTGCCAGAGCCGCGGCTGCAGCCGCACGGACCGCGGCCTCGTCGATCGGCTTGATCTTGTCGGGCTGGATGTCCTTGCCGCCACCCCAGTTCGAAGCAGCATTGGTGATTGCGCTTACCGCGGAAGCGTCCCCGAATTGTGGTGCCGCTGGGAGGGCCGGGAGTCCGGACCCCGCCTGCTGCGAAACGGGGGACCAGACGTTTCGCATGATCATGCGGGCTTCATCTTGCTTCTGCTGAGCCAGCGCTTGTTGGGCGTAGTGCTGCTCGTAATCCGCCCGGGTGTTTCCTTTGAGTTCTTGTACTTGGACGACGTCGGGCATGAGGCTCTTGATCTGCGTCATCGCCGTCTCGACTTCGGAGGGCTTGGTGGCCATGAGCGACAGTCCGTCACTGATCTTTTCGGCGTGACTCTTGTAGTCGGAGATGCCTTGTTTGGCTGCGTCTGCTCCTTCTCCGGTCCATTGCGCGCCTACAGCGGTATCAAAGGTCCGCTTGAAATCGTCCAACGCCTTGCTGAAACCGGTAGCCAGCTTTGCCCAGTCTTCAGAGGCATGGATCGCCTTAGCGGGTTCGAATGCGTCAGATGCAGCCTTGATATCCGTGTGAGACCAACCGCCGAAATCCTCTGTTGGAACTCCGACGGACTCGGTTCCGCCATCGATGTTTGAGCCATGCTGGCGCTGCTTCGCGTAGACGACTTCACGTTCGCGGTTGCCCCTGGTCCAGCCGTCTTCTTCTCCAGTCATGGCCCCTCCTTAGTGTCGTAGCGTGCAACTGCTCTTTTGGTTCAGACGTCGCCCGCGGCGATTCGGTTCCATCTTTTTTCGGAGATCTCAAAGCGGGAAGTAGGGGAGGAGTGCGTCGAGGTTCGAGCGAACCGCGGTCATACAGTCGGGGTATGGCGTGAAGTCCTCATGTGATGTGTCGACTGCGACCCCGTACACGCCTGTGGTTGCTTCCACGTTGATCACGCAGGAATCCTTTTGCGGTGGTGTGGCACGGTAGGCGAAAAGGGCCTTTCTGCCGCCAATTTCTAGGTCCTGGTATCCCCAGTGGTTGTTGGCCTTCTTGAGCATGTCAAGTGTGTAGTTCGACGCGGCGACGGTCAGGAGATATCTGGTTCGCGGATAGTACTTGCAGAAGACGGTCTCGATATCGCCGTCAGTTTGGGAGTCTGGGCGCGGAGGTTTTCTGTCCAACTGCAGTTGCTCGACGATGCTTGTCGGAATGTCTTTGCAAGGGTCAAATGTGATGTGAACACGACCCTTAGAGTTCGTGGGGAGTGGTGATGTCACAGGCGACCCAGTAACTGCGCTAGAACAACCTGTAACGAAAAGCATTACTGATATCAAAAACACGACACGTGACATTCTGTGCGGCCTCTAACGGCCAGGCTGCCCAAAACTGTTCGCGTTGTTCGCATCTGTCGCCTTGTAGCCCTTCCGTAGCGCAGCGAACAGGGTCTTCATTTCCTCGACTTGGTCGATGTGTGACTGGAATGTGTTGTCAGCGCTTGTCGCGCTGCCAGACGCCTTGTGCTGAAACGCCTGCGCTAGCGTGGCGCCTGAGGGGAGCTTCGCTTCAGCGAATCCCAGGGGATATCCTGCCAAGTCGCGTGCATCCCTGCGAAGGTCCTCGAGCGCCTGAACGTAGTCCCCGCACGCGGCGATGACCGCGTCGATCGCGCCGTCTTCGAGGTGTAGGACGAGCCGTCCGTCCTTCGCGTTCTCGATCAGCTGATCCACCGACATAGCGCCCCCTCAGGTCATGGCCGGATTTGGCCAGGTCAGATTCATCGTATGTGTATAGGACGTCGAACGTCCCGGATCGGTTCCATCGAAATTTCGCCAGGTGCGACAAAGTCGCGTTACCCGCCCCAGCGCCTACGCACTCCGGTGTACCGCCAGCCCAGGGCCGCCAACGCCCACGTCACGATGAACAGCGCCACGATCACGTAACCCATCGCTGCCAGATCCAGTTCGCCCACCGCGGCCAGCGGACCCGTCGTGATATCGAGCTTCTCGGTGAGAATCGAAATGATCTCCTGCGATCCGATCAGCACCGCCACTGCCACCGACAGCCCGGTGACCACCAGGTTGTAGTAGATCTTGCGCGCCGGCTCCTGGAACGCCCAGTCGTAGGCGAAGTTCATCAGCGATCCGTCGAGCGAATCGAACAGCGACATTCCGGCACTGAACAAGATGGGCAGCACCAAGATCGCGTACCAGGGCAGCCCGGTCACCGCGGCACCGCCGGCGATCACCAGCAGCGACACCTCGGTGACCGTGTCGAACCCCAACCCGAACAGCAGGCCCACTGGGTACATCTGCCAGGGCTTGCGGATCGCGGCCATCAATGGCCCGAAAAGCCGGTTCAGCCCGCCGCGATGGGACAGCTCGCGCTCCAGCGCCGCCTCGTCCACCTCACCGCCGCGCATCCGCTTGGCAATGCGGTAGATCCCGATCAGCGACACCAGATTGAGCAGCCCGATGAGCAACAGAAACGTGCCGGAGACCGCTGTCCCGAAAACGCCCGTCCACTGCTGCAGCGACGACTGCTCGTCGGAAACATTGGCCGCCAATGCCTTAACGCCAAGCGCCAGCAGCCCAACCATGATGAACACGATCGACGAATGCCCCAGGGAGAACCAGAAACCCACCGACATTGGGCGTCGCCCATCGGCCACCAGCTTGCGGGTGGTGTTGTCGATGGCCGCGATGTGGTCGGCATCGAAGGCATGCCGCATGCCCAGCGTGTACGCCGTGACACCCAGGCCGACCCCGAACACGCTGCCCTGCACCGTGAAATGTGCCGGAGCGACCAGGAATACCAGCATGCCCCAGCCAAGGACGTGCAGTACGCCCACCGCCACACTCATCCCGACGACGCTGCGCCTCTGACCTTCGTCCAAACGACGCCAGCCGGTGAGAATCCGCACGCCTGCGAGCCTAGACGACAGGCTTACCCATGCGCTCGCGCAATCGCATGTCCCAGATGAGCACGGCATACGACAACGTCCACAGCTGTGCGGGCACCATCCGATCGGCGATCCGCAGCGCGCTCAGCAGCGCATCGAAGCGGCGCTGGTCGCCATCGGTCCACGAAACCTGCAACAGCTCACGGAACTGCGGGGGCAGAAATCCTTTGGTTGCAAACAGATTGAACCGTCCGGCCATCCGTAGCGGCCACGGCAGCATCTTGAACGACGCGACCCCCAACAGATGCTCGCGTACCGGCGCGTCGATCCGCAGCTCGTCCAGGGAGCGTTTCCAGTAGTCGTTGAACGCATCCCGGTCCGGCGGCCACTCCTCGGGTCGCACCTGTAATGCGGTGCCGATCCGTGCGCCGTCGCGATAGATCTGATCGGCCGTCGCATCATCGAGCGGGCCGTGCAACGACTCATAGGCCTGCACGTAGTACTGGTACAAGCACGCCGCCACCCACAGCTGCAGTCCCGGATCGAAGGCGTTGTACTTCACCGGGCTCTTGGGCGTCGAACGGACCTGCCGGTGCACCGCGTCAACACCGCGCTTCATCACCTCGCGGTCGCTGCGGCTGCCCATCGTGGCGACCGCGAGAAACATTCCGGTGGTCCGGGCCCGTTTGAACGGATGCTTGTAGACGTTGCCGCTGTCGACGGGACTCTCCACCACGCCATATCCGACGCCCGGATGCGACAGCTGCATGATCACATTCGAGGCAGGCAACAGCAGCGAAGCGGGATTGACCAGGTCCACAAGCCTGGCAGGGGAGTGCTTCATTGCACAGCAAATTCTATAGGGTGTGTGCGTGTCGCGCCGAGGATTCCGCGCCGCGGGTATAGCCCTCGGTTACGCCCTGGACCGGGCCTTCGGCGACCCGCAGCGGTTCCACCCGGTTGCCGGGTTCGGTCAGGCTGCTGCGGCGCTGGAGACGTACACCTACCGGGACACCAAGCTCGCCGGTGCCGCTCACACCGCGGCACTGCTGACCGTTGTCACCATCGCCGGATACGCAGCCGAACGCGCGGCACGCCGCTCCGCGACCGCCACCATCATCGTGACCGCCGTCGCGACCTGGGCGACCCTGGGCGGAACGTCCCTGGTGCGGGTGGGTACCCACATGTCGGAACACCTGTACGACGATGAGATCGACGACGCGCGTGCGCTGCTGCCGTCCCTCTGCGGCCGGGATCCGGGCCTGCTGGACGTCGACGGCATCGCCCGCGCCACCGTGGAATCCCTGGCAGAGAACACCTCCGATGCCCACACTGGGCCGTTGGTATGGGCGGCAATCGCGGGAGTGCCTGGCGTGTTGGCCTACCGCGCGGCCAACACCCTCGATGCGATGATTGGCCACAAATCGGCCCGTTACCTGCGATTCGGCTGGGCGGCAGCACGGTTGGACGACCTGCTCAATCTGCTGCCCGCCAGGATCACCGCGTTGGCCACGGCGGTGGCGGCCCCGTTTCTCGGCGGTTCAGCCGTCGCGACGCTGCGCGTCTGCCTGCGCGACGGGCAGCGTCACCCCAGTCCCAACGCAGGCGTCGCCGAGGCGGCGTTCGCAGGTGCGCTCGGCGTGCGTCTCGGTGGCCCCGTTCGGTACCCGTACGGCGAGGAGATCCGTCCCACCCTGGGGCGCGGTGCCGCACCCAGGATCGGGGAAGTGCATGAGGCAGCCCGGCTTTCGCGTGCCGTCCAGAACGTGACGGCCGTCGCCGCGGTGATTGCTGCGCTGCGTCAGTGCCGTCCGTAACGGTCAGCCAACCGTTCCTCGGTGGTCTGTGGTGTCCCGGGTTTCACGGCTTTTACCGCAGCGGCCGCCGCGCGACGCTGCCTGATCTCGGAGAATGCGAAGTACCCCAAACCAAATGGCGCCAAAATTCCGAACGCGATCCACTGGATGCCGTAGGACAGGAACGGTCCGGCGTCCAGCTGCGGCAGCGGGATGGCCCCCAAGCCGCCCGGCTGATCCTCCGAGAGCTGCAGATACGGCCCGGCAAGCGGAGTCTTCAGCAGCGTCGACACCTGTCCCGGAACGATCGAATACACCTGGTATTCACCGTTTTCCAGGAATGGCGCCTTGTCCGATTGCTGTTCGGGCTCCCGCAGCCGCGCGTTGATGGTCACCTGCGCGGTGGGCGCTACGGGTACCGGGGGCGCGCTGGTGCCCTCTTCGGGTCGCACATAGCCGCGGTTCACCAGAATCGCGGGACCTCCATCGACCTGGAACACCGTCAGCGCCTCATAGGCGGGTTTGGCATCGACCACGCGCAGCCGGGCCAGCACCTGACGGTCCGGCAGATAGTGGCCGGTCGCCGTCACCCTGCGCCACTCGGAGTCCTCGGGCATCGAATAGTCAGGCCGTAGCTCATCTTTCAGCGGCACCGGGTCGGCGCTCACCGAATGGGCGATGCGGTCGTTCTCTCGCGAAGTCTTGGTGTTCTTACCCAGCTGCCACGGAGCCAACACCGTGAAACATAGGTACGCGAATGCGATGACTACCAGCGCCAGGGCAATCCATCCCGGGCGCAGTAGAAACGCGAGCCGTCGCATCAGCTGTTCTCGCGCTCCGCGAGCGTCTTATCGACCCACGCGTGCAGGCCGGGCATCGCGGCCTCGATAACCGACAGCACGTCTGCGAAATCCTTGCGGTCGCCGTAGTAGGGGTCCTCGACATCCATTGCCGCCCGTCCGGCCCGCGGATCGAAGGACCGCAGCAGCCGTACCCGCTCCGGGTCGGCTCCCAGATGCAGCAGCATCCGGGAGTGGTTGCGCGCCAGGGCAATGATGAGATCGGCGCTCAGATGATCACCGTCCACTTGGGCCGCTCTGTGCTGCGTGGGGTAGCCGTACTCGGCCAGCACGCTGGCCGCGCGTTCGTCGGCCGGCTGTCCGGAATGCCAATCTCCGGTGCCGGCGCTGGTGACGCGTACTCGATCGCCCAGACCGCGCTCGGCGAGTTGGTGCGCCAGCATCTTCTCGGCGATGGGGGAGCGGCAGATGTTGCCGGTGCAGATGAAGGTGACGTGGAGGGGCTCAGACATGAAGCTCCTCCCGCAGTTGTTGTGGGGTGCCGACTCGGCCGATGATCCATGGGGAAAGATCGCCGGAATTCGGCGCATCTTCGTCGAAATCCGTTGCTCCGTAGCCCCAGTCGACGACGACGGTGCCGATACCGTGTGCGGCCGCGCCTTCCACGTCGTGCACGCGGTCGCCGACCATCACCACGCCGGTCAACGGAACCTCATCCAGCTGGGACAGCGCGTGCTCGATCACATCGGCCTTACTGGACCGGACACCGTCTGGGCTCGCTCCGGCGATCACCTGGAAAAACTCGGCAAGCCCGAAATGCTCCAGGATGCGCGCCGCGATCGGCTCGGACTTGGACGTCGCCACCACCATGGGCACCCCCGCCTCGCGCAGCCCGGTCAGCACGTCGTGGATACCGTCGAACATCTCGTTGACGGCCCATCCGCGTTCGCCGTAGTCGGCTCGGTAGGCCGCTATCGCGTCGTCGGCACGGTCGCCGAGCCCCATCGAGCCCAAAGTGACGTGCATGGGTGGTCCCACCACCCGCGACGCGATATCACCGGTCGGTTCGGGGGCGCCGACATGACTGAGCGCGTGCCGGAAACTCGAGACGATCCCCGGTGCAGAATCGGTCAAGGTGCCGTCGAGATCGAAGATCACCAGCATCGGAGGAGCCACCCCCCTACATTAGTGTCGAGACATGAGTGGGCCGCGAAAGGGAGTGCGCTATCACGGCGACCAGGCGCTGATTCCCGGCGTTCTGGACTTCGCTGTGAATGTGCGTGCCGCCGCGCCACCGCGCTGGCTGCGTGATCGGCTCGCCGTCCGGCTCGATGAGCTGGGCAGCTACCCGCGCCGCGCCGATGAGGAGCGCGCCGTTTCCGCGATCGCCGAACGACATGGCCGAACGTCCGATGAGGTGCTGTTGCTGGCGGGCGCCGCGGAGGGCTTTGCGATGCTGCCCCGGCTGAACCCGCGACAGGCCGCCGTGTTCGCGCCCGGCTTCACCGAGCCCGAAGCCGTGCTTGCCGAGGCGGGTATCCCGATCGACCACGTGGTGTTGCCGCCACCGTTCACCCTCGGCGACGTCACAGTCCCCGAGGAAGCCGACCTGGTGGTTATCGGGAACCCCACCAACCCGACCTCGGTGCTGCACCGTCGTACGGATCTGCTCGCGTTGCGTGGCCCCGGACGAATCGTGGTGGTCGATGAGGCCTTTATGGATGCGGTGCCCGGCGAGCCGGAGTCCTTGGCCGCGCAGCGGCTGCCCGGCCTGGTGGTGCTGCGCAGCCTCACTAAAACGTGGGCACTTGCGGGATTGCGCGCGGGCTACGCCGTGGGCGATCCGGAGGTGTTGGGCAGGCTCGCGCACGGCCGTGCGCATTGGCCCTTGGGCACACTGCAACTCGAAGCCCTGATCGCGTGCAATACCCCCGAGGCGGTCGCGCTGGCCGGGCAGGACACCCAGCGTCTGGTCAATATGCGGCGCCGGCAGGCCGATGCGCTGCGCGGCCTGGGATTGACGGTCACCGAAGGATCGGCGCCGTTCCTACTGGTGGCCGTGCCCGATGCCAAACTGATGCGAAAACACTTGGAGATCAAGAATATCGCCGTCCGCCGCTGCGACACCTTCGTGGGGCTGGGCGGAGATTATCTGCGGGTGGCGGTGCGACCCGAATGGCCGGAGCTGGTGCAAGCGATGAAGGAGATTCTGTAGTGGGTGTGCGGCTCGCGGACATCATCGGTGTGCTTGACGCGGCGTATCCGCCCGCCCTCGCCGAATCGTGGGACTCGGTGGGCTTGGTCTGCGGTGACCCCGAACAGCAGATCGACGCGGTGACCGTCGCCGTCGACGCCACAACGTCGGTGCTCGACGAGATGGACAGTGCTGGTTCGCATGCCGGCTCGCATCTGCTGTTGGCGCACCACCCGCTGCTGCTGCGCGGGGTGGACACCGTGGCGGCCAGTACGCCGAAGGGTGCGCTGATCCATCGCCTCATCCGTTCGGGCGGTGCGTTGTTCACGGCGCATACCAACGCCGACTCGGCGAGCCCCGGTGTGTCCGACGCTCTCGCCGAAGCCCTTGGGCTGCAGGTGACCTCGGTGCTCTCCCCGCAGTTCGCCGACTACGACAAATGGGTGGTGTTTGTGCCCACCGAATCCGCGGAGGTGGTGCGCCGCGCCATGTTCGACGCGGGCGCCGGACAGCTCGGTGCCTACTCGGACTGCTCGTGGAGCGCCACCGGTACCGGGCAGTTCCGCCCGCTGGAGGGTTCGGACCCCACAATCGGCGTGCACGGTGTCGTGGAGCAGGTTGTCGAGGACAGGGTGGAGATGGTCGCCCCATCCCCGCTACGCTGCGCGCTGTTCGCGGCGATTCACGCAGCTCATCCCTATGAAGTGCCGGCCATCGATGTGCTGCCCATGGCGCCGGTGCCGGCGGGCACCGGTCTGGGGCGTGTGGGTGTGCTGCCCGAACCTGAGCTCCTCCGTGACTTCGTATCGCGCGTCGGAGCCGCCCTGCCGGAAACGGTGTGGGGAACCCGGGCCGCCGGTGATCCGGATGCGCTGATTCAGACCGTCGCAGTCTGCGGTGGTGCGGGTGATTCGCTGTTGAGCGCCGCGGTCGGATCCGGGGTCGACGCGTACGTCACCGCCGATCTGCGGCACCATCCCGCCGACGAGCATGCCCGGGCAAGTAGCGTTGCACTTGTCGACGTCGCCCACTGGGCCAGCGAGTTCCCGTGGTGCGCGCAGGCAGCGCGGGTGCTCGACACCGAATTCGGGGAGAAGCTGACGACACGCGTCTCACCCGTTCGCACAGACCCTTGGACCCTGGGTGGTCCAGAGAAAGAAGAACGAGCATGAAAGCCGATGTGGCACAACAGCGTCTCCTGGTAGATCTGGCGTCCGTGGATGCCGAATTGACGCGCCTTACGCACCGGCGCGCGAATCCGCCGGAACGCCAGGAACACGGGGAGTTGCAAGCGCAGCAGCGGAAGATTCTCGGCGACGTGAGCGCACTCGGTCTCGCGCTGGAAGACCTGGACGTTCAGGTGGCGAAGCTGGACACCGAGGTGACCGCCGTGCGTCAACGGGAGGATCGCGACCGTTCCCTGCTGGCCTCGGGCAGCGTGAACCCGAAGGAACTCGTCGATATTCAGCATGAGCTCGACACCCTGGAGCGCCGCCAGTCCAGCCTCGAGGACTCCGAGCTGGAGCTGATGGAGCGTCGCGAGGAGCTCCAGGCCCAACAGGCTTCGTCTCAGGCCAGTGCCGACAAGATCGCCGAACGGATAGCGGAAATCGAGCGGCTCCAGCGTGCGATTTCCATCGACACCGATGCCGAGGAGAACCAGATTCGGCAGCGTCGTGACGGCCTGTCGTCCTCCATCGAGGGATCGCTGCTGGAAGCCTACGAACGGCAGCGCCGCTCGGGAGGTCCGGGGGCGGGGTTATTGCAAGGCAACAAGTGCGGTGCGTGCCGTATCGAGTTGGACCGCGGTGAGCTGTCCCGGATCTCGGCCGCCGCCGCCGACGAGGTGCTGCGGTGCCCCGAGTGCAGTGCGATCCTGGTGCGCCTGTGAGAGTTCTTGTCGAAGCCGATGGTGGTTCGCGCGGTAACCCCGGGCTGGCCGGATATGGCGCAGTGGTGTTCGCCCCGGATCATGAGACGGTGTTGGGGGAGGCCTGCGAGGCGATCGGTCATGCCACCAACAATGTGGCCGAATACCGTGGTCTGATAGCGGGATTGGCGGAGGCGGCGCGGCTGGGTGCCACTGCGGTAAGCGTATCGATGGACTCCAAACTCGTCGTCGAGCAGATGTCCGGCCGATGGAAGGTCAAACATCCCGACCTCATCACGCTGTACCGGCAGGCCGTCACCGCCGCGATGCAGTTCGAAACCGTCGACTACAAGTGGATTCCGCGGGAACGCAATAAGCACGCCGACCGGCTGGCCAACGAGGCGATGGACCGCGCCAGTGGCATCGAACCCAAGGCTCCAAAGAAGCCCAAGGAAACCAAAGAAACCAAAGAAGCCAAGGAAGCCAAGGAGCCCAAGCCTGCCGACACTGCGCCGGGCTGGACCGGCGCGCGCGGCAAGCCCACCCGAATGCTGTTGCTTCGCCACGGGCAGACCGAACTTTCGGTGCAGCGGCGTTACTCCGGGCGCGGGAATCCCGAGCTGACCGAACTGGGCCGCGATCAGGCTGCGAGGGCGGCGCGTTACCTCGCGAGCCGCGGCGGCATCGCGGCCGTCGTCAGCTCGCCGCTGGGCCGAGCCAAGCAGACCGCCACCGCGGCTGCCGACGCACTGGGAGTGCCCCTGATCGTCGATGACGATCTGATCGAAACCGACTTCGGCACGTGGGAGGGGCTGACGTTTTCCGAGGCTTCCCAGCGTGATCCGCAGCTACACGCCCAGTGGCTCAGCGATACGTCGGTGACTCCGCCGGAGGGGGAGAGCTTCGATACCGTGCACCACCGGGTGCGCCGTGCCCGCAATCGGATCATCGCCGAGTACGGCGACGCAACGGTTTTGGTGGTATCCCATGTGACGCCCATCAAGACGCTGCTGCGCCTGGCGCTGGATGCGGGACCGGGCCTGCTGTATCGGCTGCACCTGGATCTGGCCTCGCTGAGCATCGCCGAGTTCTACTCGGACGGGCCCGCGTCGGTGCGACTCGTCAATGAGACGTCATACCTGACTTAGGCTGTCGCCATGGCTTCTCGCGATCACGGCGATCCGGGCGATGCGCCCACCATTGCCCCACCCCTGGCAGATGTCGCCAACCCGGCTCGGCCGTCGGCCGCGGAGGAGGCCAGAACGGTCGCGGCGTCGACGAACATCGCGACACTGGCCAGCCTATCGGCTGAGGGAGAGCCATGGGCTTCGCTGGTCACCTACGGTTTGCTGGGTGGGTCGCCGGTGCTGTGCGTATCGAAGATGGCCGAGCACGGACGCAACCTGATACGCGACCCCCGAGCGAGCGTTTCCATCGTGGCGCCCGACGCCCCCGAGGATCCCTTGGCCAATACGCGGATCACCCTCGCCGGGAAGGTCCGCCGCCCCAGTGCGGAGGAGCTGCCGGCGGCTCGGGAGGCGCACATCGCGGCGGTGCCCGCGGCCCGCTATTACATTGACTACAGCGATTTCTCCGTCTGGATCCTGGATGTCGAACGTGTGCGCTGGGTGGGCGGTTACGGGCGCATGGACTCAGCCAGCGGCGCCGATTATGACTCGGCCGCACCAGATCCCGTCTCGACCAAGGCTGATCGGGCGGTCACTCACCTCAACGACGATCACGGGCAGGCGTTGCTTGCGATGGCGCAACGACTGGGTGGGTACCCGGACGCCACCGCGGCTCGTTGTGAAGGGGCAGACCGATACGGGCTGGATATCCGGGTGAGCACGCCACGGGGCTGGTCCGTGACCCGAGTCGGCTACGTCGACCCGATCGATTCGATCGATGAGCTCCGGGGTGCGACCGTGCAGCTGGCACGGCTGGCCGACCCGGGCGCTTAGCGCACGCAGGCTTGAAACTCCACTAATCGAGAAGATTGTGGATAACTCGGATCGTGATCGAATAGCTGTGGACAACAACAGAAGTCAACGCTACTCGAACTGATGTTCGAGTAGCGTTAATGAGGTGGTCCCGACAGATTCAGCCGCCCGCGCGGCGCGGCTCGTCGAAAGAATCGCCGAGCTGGAGCGAGTGAAGGCTGCCGCCGCGGCGGAGCAGGCACATGCCGCGGTGCTGCTTGATCGCGCACGCCGCGAGGACGAGGCCGCCAACGGTGTGCCTCGACGACGGCAAGGGGCGGGCGTCGCCACCGAGATCGCCTTGGCGCGGCAAGATTCGCCGGCCCGTGGCGGTCGTCATCTCGGCTTCGCGAAGGCGCTGGTGAACGAAATGCCCCACACGCTTGCGGCATTGGTGTGCGGCGCGCTGAATGAATGGCGCGCGACGATTCTGGTGCGCGAAACCGCATACCTTGCCGTCGAGGATCGGCAGAAGATCGACGTCGAGATATGCGCGGATCCGTCTCGGCTGCGCGGGATGGGCGACGCCCGGCTCACGGCGGAGGCGAAACGTCTGGCGTATCGACTCGATGCGGAGGCCGTGGTGCGCCGCGCATGCCGGGCCGAGAACGAACGTCGGGTATCCATCCGTCCCGCGCCAGACACCATGACGTACCTGACGGCGTTACTTCCGGTGAAACAGGGGGTGGCGGTCTACGCGGCTCTCAAGCGAGCCGCCGACGCGTCGATGGATCCCGTTCGTGGCCAAGGGCAGATCATGGCCGACACCCTCGTGGAGCGGGTGGCCGGAGTGCCATCCGCCGAGGCTGTTCCTCTGGGCGTGAACATCACGATCTCCGATGAGGCGCTACTGGGCGGAGGTATCGAGCCCGCGATGATCGCGGGTCACGGACCCGTCCCGGCCGCAGTGGCGCGCAGGCTCATATCCGACGGGGTCAGCGCCGGTGCGAAGGTCTTGGTGCGGCGGTTGTATCGACGCTTCGGTACGGGCGCACTGGTGGGCGCGGAGTCGCGAAGTCGGTTGTTTTCCAAGGGATTAGCGGAGCTGATCGACCTGCGTGACCAAACGTGTCGGACGCCGTACTGCGATGCCCCGATCCGCCACCACGACCACATCGTGGGCAGTGCACGAGGCGGCGCTACGTCGTTCGATAACGGTCAGGGTCTCTGCGAGCGATGCAATTACGTGAAGGAGTCGCCAGGGTGGAGGCATACCGTCGTAGTCACGACGCCGACCGGGTCGGTCTATCACTCGACGGCCCCTCCGCTCCTCTGAACAAAGGCCACAGGGCGAGAACATAAATGGTGACAACAGCGACCGGAGCGACGAAGGGCAGCCAGGACGACAGTCCGGTGGGTATCGCCGTTGCCAGTAGAGCCGCGGAACCGAACAGCAGTGCGGGAAGGACTTCGGATGGCCAATGCCGGTTGTACGCGGCCGACAGAGATATCACGGCGGCCAGGCCGGAGAGCATCGCGACCAACGGGGACGTATCGGCACGCGCCAAGACGCCGATGACGAACAGCACGCCGACGATCACACCCGCTTTCATCGGCGTCGTCTTACTCGCGGGCGCTGCGGCATCAGGTGCATCGCGTGGTTGAGTCCCGAGTCGTGATTCCAACCAATCACGTCGACCCCCGTCACGGAGATATTGCGATACATCCGTGAACGTTCCAACCGCCACCAGCGGGCAACGATTGGATCGGGTTCTTCACGGAAGGGCGAGCGATCGAGCACATCGACCACCAGGACCGGGTGCCCACGCCGCCGAAGGTCGGTAAGCGCGAGACCAAAATCGGCGTTCATCAGCGTGGAAAACGCCACCACGATCGCGTTGGGCGGCATCGCGGCGCGCGGCGCCAGCGCGCTACTGCTGTGTGAATGCCATTCCCCGGCATCCAGAACGGCGTCAAGCAGGCGATAAAACTGATGGCGGCCGATATCGGGGGCAAGCCAGCGTGGAGCACTGCCCAACAGGACCACGCCCGCCCGATCTCCACGCTGCAACACCGACTGCACCAGCTGGGCCGCGCCGCGTGCGGATCGCTCCGTTGCCGTTGTCGCCGGGCCCGACGGCTGCGGATAGGTGTCGATCAGAACGACAACATCGGCGGCCCGATCGGTCAGCCGGTCGGTGACGTGCAACCTTCCCCGCCGCGCGCTGACCCGCCAATTGACTGTTCGCAGTGAGTCACCCGGGACGTACTCACGGATATCCGCGTACTCGACGCCCGGTCCGTGGTGTCGCGTCAGGTGTGTGCCGATCCGGTCGGGTAGGTCGGCGGGCGGCAGCCTGACGTCTTGTGGGTCTGCCAACGGGTAGACGCGCAGCTCCGCCGTGGGCAGCGTCACCGGAGCGCCAGCCCACAGGCCGGACGTCGACACCGTGTGAACCTGAACCGCAATGGTGTATCGGCCCCAGCGTTCCGCTGACACCCGCATGGTGATCTGGTTTGGCGCCGTTGCCTTGTCCATCTCGACGTGCAGACCATCCATGGGCGCCGGGAGCAGCCGACAGACCACGGCTGGCTCTGCCGATTCGACGGACGTGGTGATGGTGACCGTCTCAGACTCCAAGCACCGTAACGGTTCTGACTCACCGGAAACCCATACTCGACCGCCCTGGGGACGTCTGGAGGCACCGACGAGTACGCCGATGAAGGGTGCCGCGAATACCACCAGCTGCCACCGGCCCGTCACCAACGCAAGCGTCAACGCGGTGCCGGCGCAGGCAGCCAGCGCCGATGTCAGCGGGGACGCGCGCCAACTGATCATCCGGATGCTCGCGGTACCGGTAGCCGGTGCAGCAGCTCGTCGACTACATGCGCGCCGGTGATACGGCGTACCCACATCTCGGGACGCAGACTGATCCGGTGTGCGATGGCGGGCACCGCGAGCGCTTTGACGTCCTCGGGTATCACAAAGTCGCGGCCGAGCAGCATGGCCCGAGCCCGCGACATCTGCACCAGGTCGAGCTCGGCGCGCGGACTGGCACCGACCTCGACATGTGAGTGGGCGCGCGTCGCGGCGGCCAGCGCGACAATGTAGCGAAGAACATCCGGATGCACCGAGACGTTTTCCACCGCTTCCCGCATCATCACAAGGTCTTCGGAGGCGATCACCTGCGACACCGTCGGCTGGGCTGACCCGCGGCTCAATCGCCGCTGCAGCATTTCGATCTCGAGGTCCTCGCTCAGATATCCCAATTGCAGCCGGATCGCGAACCGGTCCAGCTGGGCCTCCGGTAGTGGATACGTTCCCTCATACTCAATGGGATTGTCCGTTGCCAGTACCACGAATGGTGCTGGCAGTCTGCGAGTTTCACCGTCGATGCTGACCTGTCCCTCCGCCATCGCCTCCAGCAGCGCCGATTGCGTCTTGGGTGGAGTTCGGTTGATCTCATCGGCCAGTAGGAGATTCGTGAAGATCGGCCCGGTCCGGAACTCGAAAAGTCCGGAAGACATGTCGTAGACCGTGGAGCCCAGCAGATCGGCGGGCAGTAGATCGGGGGTGAACTGCACCCGGACGAAGTCGAGCCCCAGCGCGGCGGCGAATGACCGGGCGATCAGTGTCTTGCCCAGGCCCGGTAGATCCTCGATGAGGACATGCCCGCGTGCGAGTATCGTCAGCAGAATCAGTTGTAGTGCACCACGTTTTCCGACAACAACCCGTTCGATCTCGCTCAGCACCGCATCCGCGTACTGGGTCGCGACGGCAACCGGAAGTGTGGTCACATCTGCTCCAATCGTTCAAGTATCGATTGCAGTACGTCGCGGCCTGGCGCGGGCTCGGCGCGGTCCTCATGCGACGCGCCGTTCGGGTCGACCCAAGGCCACAGCTCGGGGCCGAACATCATGCGGCCGGTCGCGGCAAGCGCGGCCCGATCCTTTGACTGTCGATGACCTGCCGCCGTCTCGAAATCGGCTGCTATCAGCGGCCGCAGATGTCGATCCCAGTCTCCGCGGGTCCGTTCGGCCCAACTGATCCTCGCCTCGGCGCGGGCAAGCCATCGGTGCAACGTCTCGTCCGCCGGAAGGCCGGCCGGGGGCAACGCCCTCGGTTCAGGCGGACTTCGCAGCTGTCGCCAGAGTAGGTACAGGGCGACGGCGACCACCGCGCCGGTGATCGGGAGCGTGAGGGAGCGCAGCGGACTGGCAGCCACACAGGCTTCAGCCAAGATCACCACCAGCAGCACGGCCGGCACGAACCATTTCATCGCCTACTCCGAAGGTCGTCCAATACGTTCTGCAGCCATCGCACGGCGGACTCGCGATCGGTCTGAGTCATCTGGTGTGGGCTAAAACGAGCCTCGGAGAAGAGCGAGACGAGCTCAGTACCCGCCTGCGAGTGGAGGGCGCCGATATGGACCGCCCGCTGCAAGACTTCCGACGGGGTATCCGAGGCAAGTGGCGCCGCCTCGGGCGCCGTCGTGAGTCCCTGCTCCATGGCCGCGTAGCAGGCAATGATCGACGCGCGCGGATCTCGGCCCGGTTCGGCGACCTCGGCGAGGCCGAGTTCAACGAGATGGGCGAGGGACCCGGATGTCGCTTCGGCGCCTTCGGATTCCGCGGATTGGTCGCCAGTGGCATCCAAGGAGTCCGGAATGTCGCGCCTCAGCACGAAGATCGTGACGGCGATGCCGATCAACACCACGCCGAGGATCACGATGGGCGCGCCGGATTCTTCCCGTCCTGGTGTGTTGCCCGGCGTTCTATGGGGCGCGGCCTCGTCGGCCGGCCGCGGTTCGGAGGTGCCCGGGGCAGGCTCGCGCACCGGGGAATCACCCGTGGGCCTGGTCAGGTAGAGCGACATCCACACCGCACTCACCAGGAGGAGAACACTGGCGGCGGCGATGAGCGCCTCGCGCCGGGTCAATCCCCGTAACCGCAAATACGACGGGCTTTCGCTCCCCACTGGCATTCCGGGGCGCCGCCGACGCAGGCTCAATAGGATGAGAATGGCTACGACACCACACAGCAAGAGCTGCAAGGCTATTGAACGAGGCTCAGCGCGAGGTTCCTCGGGCCGGGGGAGAATCGCTGGGTCCGGCAGATAGCTGCGCAGTGCGACAACCAGCAGCGCGACGAGGACAATGAGCCCGGCCGCTCGAACGAACAGCTTGTTTGCACTGTTCATGCCTCATCGTCACATGTGGACGGCCGTTCGCGTCAGTAGACGGTCATGAATAGGTGCCCTCGGGGATGAGGTTGGTGATGCAGAACGGGTGGCCGGCCGGATCGATCAGCACCCGCCATCCGCCCGGATTCGGCTGGGTTTCGGCCTTGGTCGCTCCGAGGCCCAGGATGCGCGCTTCTTCGGCGTCCAGGTCCGCCGCCGCGAGCTCGAGGTGTAGCTGTTTCGGTACGACACCGGCCGGCCACTGGGGCGGCTGATGGTCTGCCACGCGCTGAAAGGTCAGCAGTACGGCGGCGCCCTTCAACGCGGCCATATCGGGACTCTCGAAAAGTAACTCCAGGTCAAGGACCTGCTGGTAGAACCGAGCCAGTGCTGCCGGATCCGAACAGTCGATCGATATCGCGCCCAGTCGAGCCGTTGTCGTCATGGAGACGAGCTTGTCACGAGTACGATGACCGCGCGGACGAGTTGGCCGGGCGGCTGCGGGCCGTGGGAGAAATCCCGCGGTTCGAGGAAAGTCCGGACTTCACAGAGCAGGGTGATTGCTAACGGCAATCCGAGGTGACTCGCGGGACAGTGCCACAGAAAACAGACCGCCACCACTGAGTCTTTCGGGAATCAGCGGTGGTAAGGGTGAAACGGTGCGGTAAGAGCGCACCAGCGGACCGGGTGACCGGTCCGGCTCGGTAAACCCCACCCGAAGCAAGGCCAAAAGGCTGTGCTTGCACAGCTGCGGAAGTGTTCGAGGGCTGCTCGCCCGAGCTTCCGGGTAGGCCGCTTGAGGTACCCGGCGACGGTGTGCCCAGATGGATGGTCGCCGCTGCGCGGCCGCGGCAAGCCCGCGGCTGCGTGGAACAGGATCCGGCTTACAGGCCAACTCGTCCGCCTCCCGACCTGGATTAGTCTGGATTGGTGACGTTGAAGCGCTTGGTCGCCCGTGACCTCAGCTTCGACGGCATCCGTGCGGAGTTCGCGCTCCCCACCGAATTCGGTCCCGACGCGCAGCGCGACGCCGCCCGGGCCGTCGATCATCACCACGGGGAACGCATCGACCGCACCGATTTGGAGTTGGTCACCATCGACCCGCCCGGATCGCGCGATCTGGATCAGGCCGTACACCTGGAACGCACCGGCAGCGGTTACCTGCTGCACTACGCCATCGCCGACGTCGCCGCGCAGATCGAACCCGGCAGTGCCCTGGACGGCGAAGCCCGCACGCGCGGTGAGACCATCTATTTGCCCGACGGTTCGGTGCCGCTGCACCCCTTGGTGTTCTCCGAGGGATCGGCGAGCTTGTTGCCCAACGAGGTTCGGCCGGCCGCGCTATGGCGCATCGAAACCGATGGCGATACCAACCCGGTCAGCTGGAGCGTTCAGCGTGCCCAGGTGAAATCCATACGGCAGCTGACCTATCGGGAGGCCCAGGACGCGGCGGATGCCGGTGACCCGCATCCCTCGATCGCGGTGCTGCCTGAATTCGGGCGCAAGAGAAGAGATCTCGGGTTGGCCAGGGGAGCCATCGAGTTGAACCTGCCCGCGCAGGAAGTAGTGCGCGGCCCGAGTGGTGACTGGGAGCTCGGCATCGAGGCACGCACCGAAACCGACGGCTGGAACGCGCAGATATCGCTGCTCACCGGGATCTGCGCGGCGCAGATCATGCTCGACGGCGGCATCGGCATCCTCCGCACCCTGCCGCCCGCGGACGGCGATGTGCGCCGATGGATCCGTCGCACCGCCGATGCGCTGGGGCTGCCCTGGGCAAGTGATACCCCGATCGGCGCGCAGCTGGCCGCGCTGGACCCCTGCACTACAACAACATTGGCGATGATGACCCAGGCGACCACGCTCCTGCGGGGCGCTTCCTACTTGGTCTTCGACGGAGAACGCCCGGACGACCAGGTGGCGGGGCATGCGGGTATCGCCGCTCCCTACGCGCACGTGACCGCACCGCTGCGCCGGCTGGGCGACCGGTTCGCCACCGAAATCTGCCTGGCGCTGTCGGCGGGCACGCCGGTGCCGCAGTGGGCACGCGACGGCTTGGCAGGCGTCAGATCGTCGCTGCTGACCTCGAATGCGTTGGCCAACAAGGTGGAGCAGGCGTGTGTGGACCTCACCGAGGCCACCGTGCTTGCCCCACAGAAGGGTCAGACCTTCGATTCGGCAGTGCTACGGGGCGCCGAGAAGAAGCGAGCCGCCGAGGTTTTCGTGACAGATCCGCCGATTCTTGCCCGCTGCGAGGGCAATCCGCCTGAGGGGCAGCGCGCCAAACTTACGCTGCGTGAAGCGAATCCGGATACCCGGACCGTGCTGTTCGGCTTCCCGGCCGACGGCAGCTGACTACTTCTTGTGCCGCACGGCCTGACGGAGCGCCTTGAGTGTTGCCTCGACCTGGTGGCGTGCGGTCTCGGCGGCGTCGTGCTCACGCTGGTACAGCACCCCGTACGTGAAGGTGTCCTCGCCGGCGGTGTGCGCCTCGGCCGCCTGCGTGGCCAGGTACGCGCGACTTACCGTGCTGTCCTGATGCTCACCCAACAGCTCCTGGATGTCCTTGGCCGCTTGCGAGACTCGCTTGGCCCCCTCGGCGCTGGCCACATAGCGCAACCGCTTGGCCGACTTGCGGATCCGATGCAGGGCCTCATCGCGATACTCGCCCTCGGCGCGCGCAGCCGCCCGCGCCGCACGGCGCACCTTGCGGTACGCGGCATCAAGCGTTCCGCCCTCGTCCGAGTGGTGGGTGTCCGATGGCGGCCCGGCGGAAGCGACCAGCGCGTCCAGGGAATCGAGCAGCCGAAAGTAGCGATGACTGCGCATGGCCGCGAACGAGCGGCGTAACCCATTGTCGTAGTGCTGTCTGGCCGCATCCACCAGACGTTCGTGCACCGGGCCCCGGATGAGTGGTTCGGGAAGCTCGGTCAGCGCCGCGGCGTAGCGCTGCGCCAGCACCTCGGCATCACGCGCCCCCCCGAGGATGTTGGCCAGCAGACGGAGCTCGTCGAGTGGCTCGGTGTTCGTGTCCACGCCGAAGCGCTCCGGATTGGACTGCAACAGACTGCGGATCCGCCGAATCGTGACGCGCATCTGGTGCACCGAATCATCGGTATCCACCCTTACCGCGCGGTCCCAGCCGAGCAGCTGATCCAGCTGCTCCAGGAGGGCGCGTTGGATCGGATCCTTACCGGAGGGGCGTGCGCGCTCGGGCACATCAAGAACGCGAGCCAATTTGGAGCCGTGCCCGGCAGGGGCGGCCCCGGCGTCCAGCAGGCGAGCGGTGACCCGGTCGAACAGTGCGGTGTCGCCGAATGCCGATAGCTCCAGCTCCCATTCCCGCCAGCTCTGCACGGCGCCTTCCTCGCCGGAGTCCTGGCCGGTCAGCCGAGTGGCGGTCACCTGGTCATCGCAGAATTCGGCGAGCTGCTCACCCTCGGTGCCGATCAGCGTGGACAGAGTGCGCACAGTGCTGATGCGGGCCACCGGAGCCAGCACGTCCTCGCGCACCACCGCGAGCACGGTGTCCCGGAGCTCCTCCGGGACCACCAGGGAATCGGCTTCCTCGCCTTCGTCGAGGGGGAGTCGCAGCTCGGTTCGGGTGTCCGGCCCCGCGGGCAACTTCAGATGCCATCCCGCGTCCGTGCCGCCCGTGCGACGCCGCAACGTGATGCGCTGGTAGGCCAGCCGTTGATCGGGCGTGTCAAAGTACACCGCGTCCAATTCTTGCTGGGGTTGCTGCTCCACATGCGCGACAGCGGAAATCCCGTCGAATGATGGATTGATGGTCGCGTCGGTGACGTCGAACTTCCGCTCGACCTCGACGTGCTGAGATGGCATGAGGGGTGTGCCCTGACGGTCGAAGGGACGGGATGCTCGGCGTGCGCGGGCTTGGGCGAGTATGAGACACGGTGCCACATTCAGGTAAACAATGGTCACGACTTGTCACGGGGTAATCTAAGATTCTCTTAGGATTCTCATAAGGTTGGGGTATCGGATTGGGCAGCCGTATTCGTTTCGCACCGCGTGTGGTGCCGAGTGTTGGTGTTGTGTGGTCGGTATCGTCCCCTTATGGGGCGCCAGCCGTATCCACAGCTAGACCGAGGTCGACATGAAGTTACGTGTTGAGGAGTACTTGGACGGCAAAGGTGCGATCACCTTGCCAGACGGTTACACCGTCAACTACTACCTAGAACGTGCCGTGGCCGAGCTGGGCGACACCTTGGCGTACCGGTACCTGGACTTCAACGCCAACTCCGACGGCGAACCCAACGATCTCAACTGGACACAGCTTGGCCAGCGCTCTCAGGCAGTCGCGGCCCGTCTTCAGCAAGTCACCAAGCCCGGCGATCGGGTCGCGATCCTTGCCCCGCAGGGTATCGACTACGTAGTCGGTTTCTATGCCGCCATCGAGGCCGGGAACATCGCTGTTCCATTGTTTGCTCCGGAGCTTCCCGGCCACTCCGAACGACTCGATTCGGTGCTCACCGATGCGCAGCCGACCGTGGTCCTGACCAACAATGCCGCCGCCGAGTCTGTCAGCCGATTCGTCCGCGGCCTGCCCCGGGAACGGCGGCCCCGTGTGGTCGCCGTCGACAGCGTGCCCGATTCGGTGGCCGCCACCTACGTCAAGGTGACCCCGGATACCGACGACATCGCGTACCTGCAATACACCTCGGGATCCACTCGGGTGCCCGCCGGTGTCGAGATCACCCACCGCGCGGTGATGACCAACGTGCTGCAGATGATCATTTCGGTGGGTCTGGACGACGATATCCGCAGCGTCAGCTGGCTGCCGCTGTACCACGACATGGGTCTGCTGATGATCGTGTTCCCGCTGTGCGGCGGCCGGATCACCCTGATGTCTCCGGTGTCGTTCGTACGTAGGCCAGGGCGGTGGATCAAGGAACTTGCCGCCGAGGCGCACCTGGGCCGAACCTTCGCCGCCGCACCGAACTTCGCCTTCGAGCTGGCTGCCGAGCGTGGCCTGCCCAAGGACGGCGAGGAGCTCGACCTCAGCAATGTCGTGGGTCTGATCAATGGATCCGAGCCGGTCAGCATCTCCTCCATTCGCAAGTTCAATGGCGCTTTCGGGCCCTATGGGCTGCCGCCGACCACCATCAAGCCCTCCTACGGCATGGCCGAGGCGACGCTGTTCGTCTCCACCATCGATGCCGAGGCCGAGGCCTCGGTGGTGTATCTCGACCGTGCACAGCTCGGCGACGGGCGTGCCGTACGGGTCGGAGCCGACCACGAGAACGCGGTCCCGCAGGTGTCCTGCGGCAAGATTTCGCGCAGCCAGTGGGCGGTCATCGTCAACCCGAACGCGGACACCGAATTGCCCGACGGTGAAGTCGGCGAGATCTGGTTGCACGGCGACAACATCGGCCGCGGCTATTGGGGCAGGCCCAAGGAAACTGACTTCTCGTTCCGCAACAAGCTGCAGGCCCGGCTCGATCAAGGCAGCCATGCCGGAGGTACCGAGCCCGGTGCCACCTGGTTCCGCACCGGAGACCTGGGCGTCTACCTGGATGGTGAGCTCTTCATCACCGGAAGGGTCAAGGACCTGGTCATCATCGACGGCCGCAACCACTACCCGCAGGACATCGAGGCCACCGTCGAGGAGGCCTCACCCGCGGTGCGGCATGGTTTTGTGGCAGCCTTCTCGACGCCCGCGAGCGAGCTGCCGGCCGGCGTCGATCGTGGCAACGGCACGGGGGAGCGGTTGGTCATCGTGGCCGAGCGCGCTGCCGGCGCGGGCCGTGCCGAACCGGAACCCATCATCGATGCCATTCGCGCGGCCGTCTCGCGGCGGCATAACTTGCCTATCGCGGATGTGCAGCTGGTTCAGGCCGGTGCGATTCCGCGTACCACCAGCGGAAAGCTTGCACGCCGAGCCTGCCGCCAGGAATACCTGGACAACAAGCTCGGCGTGCGCGCCTGAGCTATCAGTAGCTGTGTTCGGGAGCGGGGAACACCCCGCGAGCCACCTCATCGGCATACTGCTCGGCGGCCTTGCGTAGCTCCGCGCCGACCTGACCGAACTGCTTGACGAACTTGGCGGTCTTGCCGCTGGTCATTCCGGCCATGTCCTGCCACACCAACACCTGGGCGTCGCATTCCCGCCCCGCGCCGATACCGACAGTGGGGATGGTGAGCTTGCCGGTGATCTGCGTCGCCAGGTCGGCGGGCACCATCTCCATCACCACGGCGATGGCTCCGGCCTCCTGGACCGCGATGGCATCGTGGATGAGCTGTGCGGCGGCATCGTCGCGCCCCTGAACTCGATACCCGCCAAGGCCGTTCACGCTCTGTGGGGTGAACCCGATGTGTGCCACCACCGGAATCCCGGCAGCGGTCAGCATGGCGATCTGATCGGCAACTCGTTCTCCGCCTTCGAGTTTGACGGCGTGCGTGCCGGCTTCCTTCATGAAGCGGGTGGCACTGGCGAGAGCCTGAGCGGCCCCGCCTTCGTACGAGCCGAACGGCAGGTCGGCGACCACCAGCGCCTCTGGTGCGCCGCGAACCACGCCGCGCACCAACGGAATCAGCTCGTCAATGGTGATCGGCACGGTGGTGTCATATCCGTAGACCACGTTCGCGGCCGAATCTCCGACCAGCAGAACGGGAATCCCGGCGTCGTTGAACACACGCGCGGTGGAGTAGTCGTACGCGGTAAGCATTGACCACTTGTGCCCCTCGGCCTTCCACTTCTGCAAGTGGTGCACGCGGGTCTTGGTGCGAGGCTTGGAGGAAGTCTCGGAAGCAGCGCCGTACAAAGCAGATTCGGACATCAGTGTCGCCTTCGTTTATCTCCTCAAGGCCCGTTCGGGTCCCTGGGTTACCAACGATGTTCAGTCTGCCACCGGGCGGCGATGAGATGAATATCCGAACGCGTGGACTTGGTCACACCTGGGTCGCCGCATTTGGGCACGGGGGGCTACCCGGCTCGCCTAGCATCTGCGGCATGCAGCGGCTTTCCGGACTTGACGCCAGTTTTCTCTATCTCGAAACACCCACCCAACCCATGCACGTGTGCGGGGTACTGGAATTAGACACCACAACCATTCCCGGTGGCTACTCGTTCGAGAAACTGCGGACCAAGCTGGTCGAGCGCGTCGAGGGAATCTCGTCCTTCACGGAGAAGCTCGCCGACAGCCGCCTGAACCTGGACCACCCGGTGTGGGTCGACGACGACGACTTCGACATCGACCGGCACCTGCATCACGTCGGGCTGCCCGCGCCCGGAGGCAAGGCCGAGATCGCCGACATGTGCGGACACATCGCCTCGCTGCCCTTGGATCGCGCCCGGCCGCTGTGGGAAATGTGGGTCATCGAGACAGGCGACACGAACCGCCTGGTGGTCATGACCAAGATGCATCACGCCTCGGTCGACGGTGTCACCGGCGCCAACCTGATGTCGGCGCTCTGTGGTGTGGAACCCGATGCCGAAGCACCCGAACCCGCCCCGGGTGTCGGCGGCGCCAACAGCCTGGAGATCGCCGTTACCGGAGCCCTCAAATGGGCCTCGCGGCCGCTGAAGTTCGCCAAGCTGCTGCCCTCGACTCTCGGAGTCATCCCGGCCTGGCTGGAACGCTCCAAGCGCGGCGAGGCCATGACGGCGCCGTTCTCGGCGCCGCGGACCTCGTTCAACTCCACCATCACCAGCCGCCGCAACGTCGGCTACGCCCAACTGGACCTGGAGGATGTTCGCGCGGTCAAGAACCGCTTCGGCGTCAAGGTCAACGATGTCGTGATGGCCATCTGCGCCGGCGCGCTGCGCAAGTACCTGGACGATCGCGGTGAGCTTCCGGAGAGCTCCTTGGTGGCCATGGTTCCGGTGTCGGTGCATGAGAAGTCCGATCGCCCGGGCCGTAATCAGGTGTCGGGAATGTTCTCCCGCCTGGAGACCAATATTGAAGATCCAGTGGACCGTCTGTTGGCCATCGCCGAGGCCAACAACATCGCGAAGGAACACACGGCCGTGTTGGGCGCGACGCTGCTGCAGGACTGGAGTCAGTTCGCGGCGCCCGCGGTGTTCGGCACCGCGATGCGGGTCTACTCGCGCATCCGGCTGGCCGACCGCCATCCGGTGATCCACAACCTGGTGGTCTCCAATGTGCCGGGACCCCAAGTGCCGCTGTACTTCTTAGGCGCCCAGGTCGTTGGGATGTACCCGCTGGGACCGATCTTCCACGGCGCCGCGCTCACCGTCACGGTGATGTCGCTGGACGGCAAACTCAACGTGGGCCTGATCTCCTGCCCCGATCTGATGCCCGATCTGTCCACGCTGACCGACGATTTCGGCGTGGCGCTCCAGGAGCTGAAGGCCCGGATCTAGTCTCTTCTGGCACCATGGCTGAATGATGTTTCGTGGTCGGCGGGTTGCTGCCGTATTGGCTCTTGCCTCGGTGGTAGCCGTCGTCTCTGGTTGTGTGCGGTCAGTTGAAGGTCAGGCGACGGCGGCGCGACCGTCGGAAACCGCCCTCAGTTGGGGGGACTGTGACGGCTTCACGCCGGAAAACACGACGGTGCCCGCGAGCACGGTGTGCTCGGAGCTCGAGGTGCCTGTCGACTACGCCAAACCCGACGGCGCCAAGGCGCGCCTGGCGATCATCAAGTACCCGGCAAAGGGCAACAAGATCGGGTCGCTGCTGATGAACCCCGGCGGGCCGGGCCAATCGGGCATCGAGGCCGCGACCGCCATCGTCAAGCAGGTGCCCAAGGAGATCCGCGACAGCTTCGACTTCATCGGATTCGACCCGCGTGGTGTGGGATCGTCCACCCCGGCCGTCGAATGCAACTCGGACCAAGACGTGGACCGCTTGCGCGCGCAGAACGACACCGACTACAGCCCCGAGGGTGTCGCCCGCATGGAGCAGGACTCCAAGGACTTCGTGAAGCGCTGCGTCGACAAGGTGGGGCTGGAGTTCCTCGCCAATGTCGGCACCGTGAACGTGGCCAAGGATATGGATCGGCTTCGTGCCGCACTCGGTGACGACAAGCTGACCTACCTGGGCTACTCGTACGGCACCCGGATCGGCACCACGTACGCCGAGCAGTTCCCCCAAAATGTGCGGGCCCTCATCCTCGATGGGGTGATCGACCCCAATGCCGATCCCACCCAGGCCGATATCGACCAGATCGCTGGATTCCAAAAGGCTTTCGACAACTATGCGGCCGACTGCGCCAAGAGCCCGAGCTGCCCGCTGGGTACCGATCCCGCGCAGGCGACCGCGCGTTATCGGGCCATGATCGATCCGTTGGTCGAGCATCCGGCCAAGACCAAGGACGGCCGCGGCCTGTCCCACGGTGATGCCATCATCGGCACCATCATGGTGATGTACTCGCCCACGCTGTGGGAGGCGTTCACCAAGGCGCTACGCCAGCTCAGCGAGGGATCGGGTGACATCCTGCAGTTGCTCGCCGACGCGTACATGAAGCGCGACGAAGAGGGGCATTACAGCCACGCGCAGGACGCGCAGACCGCCATCAACTGTGTGGACGAACCGCCACAGACGGACCGCGCCAAGACCGTTGAGAAGGACCGGCGCATCCGTGAGGTGGCCCCGTTCCAGGACTTCGGCGCATTCACCGGCAATGCGCCGCTGGGGGTGTGCGCGTTCTGGCCGGTACCGCCGACGAGCAAGCCGCACCCCATCAACGTGCCTGGCCTGCCCAAGTTGCTGGTGGTGTCCACCACCTTTGATCCGGCGACCCCGTACCAGGCGGGCGTTGAGCTGGCCAAACAGCTCGGCGGCGGCCTGCTTACCTACGAGGGGACCAAGCACACCATCGTGTTCGACGGGAATCAGTGCGTCGACAAAGCGGCGGAGACATATCTCATCAAGGTCACGACTCCGGCCGAAGGCGCCCGCTGCTGATCCCTTTTGGCATCCGACATGGCACGATGTGGCCCATGATGCGGATGCGCCGAGCGTTGCCGGTGATTCTTTTGATGTTCTCGGCGGCCCTTCCTGCCATCCCTGCGGCCGCCGCGCCGCTGCCGGCACCGAGCCCGTCGTTGCAGGCGTTCTACGACCAGAAGGTCACCTGGGGCAGTTGCGACGGCTTCGTCGGTGACACCAGCCGCATCCCGACGGCCCGGTGCGCCAAGGTGAAGGTGCCCGTCAGCTACGACAAGCTGATGGGTGCGGTGGCAGAGCTCGCCGTCCTCAAGGTGCCCGCCACCGGCAAGCGCATCGGCGCACTGCTGGTCAACCCGGGCGGGCCCGGGGGATCGGGCGTGGACCTCGCGGCCGGTATGGGCGCCAAGCTCGGCGACAGCGCGGTCGGGCAGAGCTTCGACATCGTCGGGTTCGATCCGCGCGGTGTCGGCGGCTCGACCCCGACCCTGCGGTGCCGCACCGACGCCCAGTTCGACGCCTTCCGTAAGGAGCCTCTAGCCGACTACAGCCAGGCCGGGGTCGCCCACATCGAGGACGTGTACCGCCAGTACGTCAACGACTGCGCTAGCCGGATGGGGCTGGACTTCCTTGCCAATGCCGGAACCGCCTCGGCGGCAAGGGATATGGATATCGTCAGAGCGGCAGTCGGCGACAACAAGCTGAACTACCTGGGTTACTCCTACGGCACCGAACTCGGCACCCAGTACGCCGAGTACTTCCCGCAGAATGTGCGCACGATGGTCCTGGACGGCGCGATTGACCCGACCATCGATCCGGTGGAATCCAACGTCCGGCAGATGACCGGCTTCCAGGTGGCGTTCAACGACTACGCGGCCGACTGCGCCAAGGACCCCAAGTGCCCATTGGGCACCGACCCGTCGCAGGCCGTGAAGCGTTTCCACCAACTGATCGATCCGTTGGTCGCCAAGCCCGCGAAGACCAACGACCCGCGTGGCCTGGGCTACCAGGATGCCATCACCGGCACCATCCAGGCGATGTACACACCCCGGTACTGGAAGTACCTGACCTCCGGGTTGGCCGGCTTGGTCGATGGCAGCGGACCCGACGACCTGCTGTGGCTGGCCGACCAGTACCAGGAGCGCGACGACCAGGGGCACTACGACAACCTGCAGGACGCCTTCAATTCGATTCGATGCGTCGACGGGCCGACCCCGCGGGACTCCGCCCCCTGGGTGGTCGCCGACAAACGACTGCGCGAGCAGGCGCCGTTCTCGAGCTATGGCACGTTCACCGGATACGCCCCGCGCGATTTGTGCGCCTTCTGGCCGGTGGCGCCGACGTCGGCACCGCACACCCCGTCGACTCCCGGACTGCCGCCGGTGGTGGTCATCTCCACGACCCACGACCCGGCAACCCCCTATGAGGCGGGTGTGGCGCTGGCGCAGCAATTGAACGGATCGCTCATCAGCTACGAGGGCACCCAGCACACCGTCGCGTTCAACGGAGAGGCATGTGTCGACGAGGCGGTTACGCGTTACTTCGTCGACGGCACCGTGCCTCCCCGGGACGTGCGGTGCTGAGCATCCGTGCCCGTGTACGCCGGATGTAATAGCCTCTGACCATGGATCGTCAGAAGGAATTCGTGCTGCGCACGCTGGAAGAACGCGATATCCGTTTTGTCCGGCTGTGGTTCACCGATGTGCTCGGCTACCTCAAGAGCGTGTCCATCGCGCCGGCCGAACTCGAAGGCGCCTTCGAGGAGGGCATCGGCTTCGACGGATCCTCCATCGAGGGCTTCGCCCGTGTCTCCGAATCGGACACCGTCGCCCACCCCGACCCGTCGACATTCCAGGTGCTGCCCTGGACCACCAGTGCCGGCAAGCACCACTCCGCGCGCATGTTCTGCGATATCAAGCTGCCGGACGGATCGCCGTCCTGGTCGGATCCGCGGCATGTGCTGCGTCGCCAGCTCGCCAAGGCAAGCGATTTGGGCTTCTCCTGCTACGTGCACCCGGAGATCGAGTTCTTCCTGCTGAAGAACTTGCCCGACGACGGTTCGGCGCCAATCCCGGCCGATGACGCGGGGTACTTCGACCAGGCCGTGCACGAGGCGGCACCGAACTTCCGTCGGCACGCCATCGATGCGCTCGAATCCATGGGCATCTCCGTGGAATTCAGCCACCACGAGGGCGCGCCCGGCCAGCAGGAGATCGACCTGCGCTACGCCGACGCCCTTTCCATGGCGGACAACGTGATGACCTTCCGCAATGTGGTCAAGGAAGTGGCAATCATCGACGGCGTGCATGCCACGTTCATGCCCAAGCCGTACAGCGAGCACCCCGGTAGTGCGATGCACACCCACATGAGCCTGTTCGAGGGCGATACCAACGCATTCCACAACCCCGACGACCCGCTGCAGCTCTCCAGCGTCGGTAAGTCGTTCATCGCGGGAATCCTGGAGCACGCCAACGAGATCAGCGCTGTCACCAACCAGTGGGTGAACTCCTACAAGCGCCTGGTGCACGGCGGCGAGGCGCCGACGGCGGCATCGTGGGGCGCGGCCAACCGCTCGGCGCTGGTGCGGGTTCCGATGTACACGCCCAACAAGTCGTCCTCGCGCCGCATCGAGGTGCGCAGCCCCGACTCGGCCTGCAATCCCTATCTGACGTACGCGGTGCTGCTGGCCGCCGGATTGCGCGGCGTGGAGCAGGGATACACGCTGGGGCCCGAGGCCGAGGACGATGTGTGGCAGCTGACTGCCGCGGAGCGTCAGGCCATGGGTTACAAGGAGCTGCCCAGCACGCTGGAGAATGCGCTCATCGCCATGGAGCGTTCCGAGCTGGTCGCCGAAGCCCTGGGAGAGCATGTCTTCGACTTCTTCCTCCGGAACAAGCGGGCCGAGTGGGCGCGCTACCGCAGCAATGTGACCCCGTTCGAGCTGCGGGCCTACTTGGGTCTCTGATGAGCCGTTCGCGCGAAGAACATTGGGTCTGAGGTGACTCGAGCCTCCACCGAGCGTTCGAAGGTTCCCAGTGTCGGGAGGCTGGGGCTTGTCGATGCGCGGGCCGCGTCGCTGCTCGAAGAGCTGGGTTGGACCACCGAGGCGCACGTCCCGCTGTTGTGGTCGTTGTCGAGGTCGCCCGATGCGGACGCCGCGCTGCTCACCCTGATCCGGCTGCACGAGGAGATGGACGCCGACTGGGCGGCGCTGGATCGGGAGCTGAGCGCGGACACTGCCCTGCGTGGGCGGCTGTTGTCGGTGATCGGGTCTTCGTTGGCACTCGGCGATCACCTGGTAGCGCATCCGGACCGATGGCAGCTGCTGGTCGGGGATATTGAGCTTGAGTCCAAAGAGGCTCTGCAAGAACGATTCTTGACGGCCGTCGGCGCAGTCGGGGGACGCGCCTCGGTATCCGAGGGCACTGCGATCTCGGCGTTGCGTGACGCCTATCGGGACCGGCTGCTGGTGCTCGCCGCACTCGATCTTGCGGCCACCGTCGAGAACGAGCCGGTGTTGCCGTTCCCGCTGGTGGGCCAACACCTGTCCGATCTGGCCGATGCCGCGCTGACGGCGGCACTGGCCGTCGCGGTGTCGCTGGTGGTGCCGGACGGGCAGGACCCGCCCCGGCTCGCCGTCATCGCGATGGGCAAATGCGGTGCGCGCGAACTCAACTACGTCAGCGATGTCGACGTCATCTTCGTGGCCGAGGAGGCCGATTCACTGACCACCCGCGTCGCCGGGGAGATGATGCGCATCGGCTCAAGCACCTTCTTCGAGGTGGACGCGGCTCTGCGCCCGGAGGGTAAAGCCGGGGCACTGGTGCGCACCCTGGATTCTCATGTGGCCTACTACCGGCGCTGGGCCAAGACCTGGGAGTTCCAGGCGCTACTCAAGGCGCGGCCCGCCGTCGGCGATCCCGAGCTGGGCAAGGCGTATATGGACGCACTCATGCCTATGGTGTGGACCGCTTGCGAGCGTGAGGATTTCGTCTCCGAAGTGCAGGCCATGCGCCGCCGGGTGGAATCGCTGGTGCCGGCAGACCTGCGCGAGCGTGAGATCAAACTGGGCACCGGCGGGCTGCGTGACGTCGAATTCGCGGTGCAGCTGCTGCAGCTGGTGCACGGCCGAGTGGATGAGTCGCTGCACGTCGCCTCGACCATCGATGCCCTGGCCGCACTGAGCGCGGGCGGCTATATCGGGCGCGACGACAGTGCGAATCTGACTGCCTCCTATGAGTTCTTGCGGCTACTGGAACACCGACTGCAGCTGCAGCGGCTCAAGCGCACCCACACCCTGCCCGCACCGGAGGACACCGAGGCGATGCGCTGGCTGGCCCGGGCCGCCCACGTGCGCCCCGACGGGCAGAACGACGCGCTAGGGGTGCTGCGCGCCGAGATCAAGCGGCAGGCGGTGCGGGTGTCTCGCCTGCACACCAAGCTGTTCTACCAACCGCTGCTGGAATCGGTCACCGAGTTCGACAAGGAAGCGCTGGGGCTGTCCAACGAGGCGGCGGTGCGTCAGCTCGCGGCCCTGGGTTACCAGCAGCCTCAGCACGCGCTGAGCCACCTGTCCGCGCTGACCAAGGAGGGCGGGCGCCGCGGACGCATCCAGACAATCCTGCTGCCAACGCTTTTGGATTGGCTGGCAGACACTCCCGATCCTGATGCCGGACTGTTGGCCTATCGCCGGGTGAGCGAGGCGCTGGTCGACCAGACGTGGTACCTGCGCACGCTGCGTGACGAGGGCGCGGTGGCCAAGCGCCTCATGCAGATCCTGGGAACCTCCGCCTATGTGCCGGACCTCATCATGCGCGCGCCCGAGGTCATCCAGCTGTACGCCGACGGGCCTAATGGCCCCAAACTTCTTGAGGCAGAACCTGTCTCGGTGGCGGGAGCGCTCATTGCGTCCTCGGCGCGGCATGCGGATCCGGAGCGTGCGATCGGGGCGGCACGATCGTTGCGGCGCCGGGAGTTGGCGCGGGTGGCCTCGGCAGATCTGTTGGGTCTGCTGGACGTGGTCGATGTCTGTGGCGCGCTGACCTCGGTGTGGGTGGCGGTGCTGCAGGCGGCCCTGGACGCCCTGATCAAGGGGAATGTTCCCGAGGGCGAAGAGGCTCCCGCGAGCATCGCCGTCATCGGGATGGGCCGGCTGGGCGGCGGCGAGCTGGGCTATGGATCCGATGCCGACGTGCTGTACGTGTGCGAGGCGCGCGATGGTGCCAGTGACGACGAGGCCGTCCGTTGGTCGGCGACGATCGCGGAGAATCTGGGCAAGCTGCTCGGTGCCCCGAGCACCGATCCGCCGCTACAGGTCGATACCGGGCTGCGTCCGGAGGGGCGCAATGGGCCGATGGTGCGCACCCTGGCGGCCTACGAGACCTATTACGCGCAGTGGGCGCAGCCGTGGGAGGTGCAGGCACTGCTGCGCGCGCACAGCGTCGCCGGAGATGCCGACCTGGGTCTGCGGTTTCTGCACCTGATCGACAAGACGCGATACCCGGCCGGTGGTATCGCCCTGGATGCGGTGCGCGAGATCCGCCGGATCAAGGCGCGGGTGGATGCCGAGCGGCTGCCCCGCGGCGCCGACCCGAATACCAACACCAAGCTGGGACGCGGCGGGCTGGCCGACGTGGAGTGGACCGTGCAGCTGCTGCAGCTGCGCTACGCCCACGAACATCCGTCCCTGCACAGCACCTCGACCCTGCAGACGCTGCACGCCGCGGCGGAGGCCGGGCTCATCGAGGCCGAGGATGCCGAGCTGCTGCGCCAGGCATGGCTGACTGCCACCAACGCGCGTAACGCGCTGGTGCTGGCGCGCGGCAAGCCCACCGACCAATTGCCCGGCCCCGGGCGGCTGCTCAACACCGTGGCCGCGGCCGCGGGCTGGCCGGACACCGACGGTGGCGAGTTTCTGGACAACTATTTGCGGGTGACCAGGCGCGCGAAAGCGGTCGTACAGCGCGTCTTTGGGGAGTAGCTTCTTGCGGATCACGATCCCATTCCGCGGATCTCAGTCCGGCAAGGAGCGGCCATGAAGTACACATCGATCGTCGTGGGTCTTGGTGTTGTCGCCGGTGCTCTCGGTATGGCGGCGCCCGCCGCGGCGAAGCCGGGCGACTGCACCGTCTCCGAGGAGGCGCGGCTCGATGTGGTGGAGGCGACCAAGCGCGCGGAGTATCTGGAACGCCATCCCGACGTCAACGCGGGGATCAGCGATGCCCTCAAGAACACCCCCGGCGACGGGGGCGCCAAGCATGAGGCCGTGCAGGCGTATCTCACGGCGAATCCGGCGGCCAGGGCGGACTTGGACGCGATCCGTCAGCCCGTCCAGGACTTCAAGAACCGCTGCTGGCCCGACGGCTAGGGCTCGACGAACCTCACGAATGTAATTTTCGCCGCGCTTCTCATGGTTTCTTAACGTTCAGGCCATGACCGTCCAACCAACGCTCGATAGCGTCCCGGACGAGCCGGCACGTCGTCGGCTGTAACGCTGAACAAGGAGTACTCCATGAAGTTCACCTCTGCTGTACTCAGCGGTGTCGTTGGTGCCGGTGCGGTCGCCAGCGCCCTAGCCTTCGCGGGTGCCGCTGGCGCGGCCCCCGGCCAGTGCACTGCTGCCGAGTTCGCCCGGACCCACTCGACGGTGTCGAGCCAGGTCGCGAGCTACCTAGACAAGAACCCGACGATCAACGACGGCATCACCAAGGCCGCCAAGGGCGCGCCCGAGGGCGAGCGCCGTGAAGCCATCAAGACCTACCTCGATGGTCAGCCCGCCGCCAAGGCCGAGCTCGAGAAGATCCGTCAGCCGCTGACGGGCCTGAAGAACAGCTGTGGCGCGGACACCGATGACGCGGCCCCGGCCGCTCCCGCCGGACTGGTGGGCCAGCCCGCTGCGCCTGCTACCGAGAACGCCCCCGCTGACCAGCCGCAGCAGCCGTGGAACCCCTTCGCGCCGCAGCAGCAGCCGGCTCAGGAAGTCGCGGAAACCGCCAACACGCAGCAGGCCGCGCCGGCCAAGCCGGCATCGCCTGCCGTCACCGCGGTGGTCGATCAGCAGGACGCCTAACAACACTTAGACGGGCGGCCTAGCCTTAGGCAGCAATGACTCAGGAAACTCCCGCCCGTTACAAGGTGTTGATGGTCGACGACGACCCGGACGTTCGGAACTCGGTAGCCCGCGGGCTACGTCATTCGGGTTTCGACGTCCGGGTCGCCGTCGATGGCCGTGATGCGCTTACCCAGCTCGCGGCTGACGAACCCGACGCTCTGGTGCTCGATGTGCAGATGCCCGAGCTGGACGGGGTGGCGGTGGTTACCGCACTGCGGGCCCTGGGTAACGACATCCCCATCTGCGTCCTCAGCGCGCGGGACACTGTCAACGACCGGATCGCTGGCCTGGAGGCCGGTGCCGACGACTATCTGACGAAGCCCTTCGATCTCGGCGAGCTGGTGGCGCGCCTGCGCGCGCTCCTGCGACGTCGCGGCGCCGGTGGCGGTGGCCTGGCCGCCTCCGCTATCACCGTCGGACAGATCACCGTGGACGTATCGCGAAGGCTGGTCTTCGCCGCCGGAGAACGCGTCGAGTTGAGTAAGCGCGAGTTCGATCTACTGGTGGTGCTGGCCGAAAACACCGGTGTGGTGCTCAGTCGCTCCCGGCTGCTGGAACTGGTGTGGGGGTATGACTTTGATGTCGAGACCAATGTCGCCGACGTCTTTGTGAGCTATCTGCGTCGCAAACTGGAAACCGGAGGGGCACCGCGTGTCATCCACACCGTCAGAGGTGTGGGGTACGTGATGAGGGAAGAGCCGTGAAACGCTCACTCTCCCTGCGCACCAGGGTCGCGGTAGCGGCCTTCCTGGCTGCCGGCCTGGTTGTTGCCCTCATCGGCATCGTTGCTGGTATTGCCTTGGTGCGCAACGATACTCGTCAGCTCGACCGACGTCTCGACATGCTGACAGATGCGGTGCAGGCCACCACCCGTCACGGCGAAACCACGTTTGTGCTGACCGTACGGGACACCACAAGCGGTGGGCTGGTGATCTTCCGGGGCGTTGAGCTACCGCAGCTGCCGTTGGGGACACGGAATGTGACTGTCGGCGGGGTGAACTACCGGGTGCGGACTATCGAGAACCCGGAAGAACAGACGGTGATTTCGCTGGGAACGCGGTCGGACACCGTGTTGGTCAACCACCGTGGAATTCCGGCGTTCATCGCCCTTGGTGTGCTCTCGATGCTGCTGGCCGGCGGCTTTGCATGGTTGTTCGCCGGACGGGCGGTGCGACCGCTGCGTCAGCTCACCGAGCAGACCAGGCAGCTCGACACCGACGGCCTGCAGGTCGCCGCGGTGCGCGGTGCCCGGGAGTCCGAAGAACTTGGCGACGCCATGGCCGCCATGCTGGGCCGGGTCTCGGCGGCGCAGTCCGAAACCACCAAATCGCTTCTGGCGGCGCGTGATTTCGCCGCCAGTGCCGCCCATGAGCTACGCACCCCGCTGACCGCGATGCGCGCGGACCTGGATACCTTGCGCGCACATGACCTCTCGCATGAAGAACGTACCGAGGTGATTGGCGACCTGCAGCGCGCGCAACGACGTGTCGAGGCCACCATTACGGCATTGGGTCAACTGGCCTCGGGAGACCTCGCCCGGCGTGAGGACCGCGAGCTGGTGGACATTGCCGACCTGCTGGACCGGGTGGCAGCGGATGCGTTGATGCACCGTGCCGCCACACCGGAGATCACCGTCAACTCCGACGACTGTGGCGTGGTGCTGGGCTGGCCCGACGGGCTGCGGCTGGCCGTCGACAACCTGGTGCGCAACGCCATCAACCATGGCGACGCCAAACACGTTGTGCTTTCCGCTAATCGGGCCGATGGCAGGCTGGTCATCGAGGTCGACGACGACGGCACCGGCCTACCCGAGGCGGATCGGGAACGGGTGCTCGGGCGGTTTGAACGTGGACCCGGCGCCAAGCCCGGCGGGCTGGGGCTGGGCCTGGCGCTTGTCGCGCAGCAGGCCGCGTTGCACGGGGGAGACGTGGTGCTGTCGGCAAGCCCGCTGGGCGGCCTGCGGGCGACGCTGACGCTTGTGGCCGAATAGAACTGACGACTAGTTCTTGCGGGATCCGTACTTGTCGAGCCATGCGCGGGCTTCCCCGGGCAGGTTCCCGGAAGCCTCGGCGGTCTTGCACCAACGGCGCACCATTGTGACCATGTTGGCGGGGTTGTAGGCGTCCTCCTGTTGCGACCACAGTCCGTCTCCGGCGTAGTGCAGCACGGTCAGGTTCGGCTCGCCCCAATGCTGGCCGTCACCGGGATCGCTCATCACATTGTCGATTTCGCAGACCACCCAACCCTTTTCGGGGTCGAAGACGGTCCAGGTGGCGGGCAGGCTGGGCATGTGGTTACCCGGGAACGCGCCCATGACCGCGGTGATGTACTGCCGGATGGCCTCCTTGCCGTGCAGGCGACCCACCACGTGCTCGATGTAGAGGGCGTCCTCGGTGTACATCTCGGCGTAGGGATTCCAGTCGCCGGTTTCGATGCAGCGATGGACGGTGGCCTGGTGTTGCGCGAACGCTTCCTCGAGTTCGGCGCGGCTAAACGATGGCATGGCTAAGAGAGTGCCATAAGGTACCGTCCCTGAGGTGCGAGGACGGAGCGCCGTGGGGGCATTGGGTTGGCTGCTGACCATCGTCGCGATGCTGGCCATCGCATCCCGGTGGGTGCGGTCGAGCTGGTCGCCCCTGATCGGCCTGACCGCCGGCTGGCCCGTCACGTGTCTGCTGATGATCCTGGGGTTGTTGCTGTTCCTCGCGGTACGGCAGTGGTGGGGTGTGTTGACGGCGACCGTGGTGATCGCGTTGCAGGTGCTTGCCATCGCACCGCTGTACCTGCCCGACAGTCATCCGCGGGGAACGACCGTCACGGTGCTGCAGACCAACCTGCGTTTCGGTGCCGGTGATGCCGGGGCAGTGGTGGCAGCGATTCACGAGCACGACGTGGGCGTGGTGACCGTTGACGAGCTCACACCGGAAGCCCGAACGAAACTCGTTGCCGCGGGAATTGATTCGGTGCTTCCGTATTCGTACACCATCGCCGAACCGAAGGCCGCGGGCACCGGAATCTGGAGCCGATATCCGTTGACCCCGGTGCATCAGGACGACCAGAGCTTTGCCATGAGGCAGATCTGGGCGGAGGCCGAGATACCCGGGGTGGGGCCGGTCATGCTCATCGCGGTGCACACCCGCCCGCCGGAGAAGGACATGAGTTCACCGGGCTGGCTCACCGAGTTGGACGCCCTTGACCGTCAGTTGCAGGCATTGCGTCCGGATGTGAAAGTGATTGTCGGCGGCGACTTTAACGCGACCTACGACCATTTCGTGTTCCGGCAGATCCTCACGGGCGGTTTCGCCGATGCGGTGGATCAGGCCGGGGCCGGTTGGCTGCCGACGTGGCGCGAAGGGCGCTGGTACACCAGGCTGATTGGGATCGACCACGTACTGACCCGCGGGGCGGCCGCCACCTCGGTGAGCACCCAGGAGATCTATGGCACCGACCACCGGGCGCTCATCGCCACGGTGGTGGTGCCTAGCTCTTCTTGAGCGCCGCGTCGATCGAGAGCGATCCGCCGCCGGTAAACACCAAGAGGAAAAAGCCCCAGGAGAACAGGGCCGCCAGCTCGCCATTGTTCTCAATGGGAAGCAATCCGGCGGACTGGTGCTGGGTGAAGTAGGCGACCGCCATCGTGCCCGACGCGATGAAGGCCGCTATCCGGGTTCCGGCGCCGAACAGAATCGCGACGCCGGTGAGGAACTCGACGGCACCTGCCCACCATCCCAATGACCACGACTCGACCGGCGGCATCGAAGCCAGGTCGGGCCAGCGGAACAGGATGGCGGTGCCGTGGACGGTGAAGAGGAATCCGAAAACGATCCGGAACAACGACAGCGCAACGGGCGTGGCGCCGTCGAGCTTGGCGACTGAGCTGGAGGTGCTGGAGGAGGCCATGGCCAGGATGCTAAACCAATTCGCGCGTAACGACTTAGCGCTTAGCGCGGGTAATGAATCGGTCGAGGGACAGCGACCCACCCCCGGTGAACACGAGCAGCAGGAAGATCCAGCTGTAGAGAGCGGCGCCCTCGCCATTGTTCTGGATCGGCAACAGTCCCTCGGGCTGGTGGTAGGTGAAGTAGGCGACTGCCATCGCACCCGATGACACGAACGCGGCCAACCTGGTACCGAGGCCGAGGATGATTGCCGCTCCACCAACGAATTCGATGACGCCGGCCCACCAGGGCAGAGCCCCGACGGGCTGCAGGTATGAGGCGAGCGGCCAACCGAATAGATGAGAGGTGCCGTGCAGGAAGAACAGGAACCCGACCACGATCCGGAATGCCGACAGGGCAACCGGGGTCAGGCCGGTGAGCTTGTTTTCGATATCAGCGAGAGCCATGCGTCTAACAATAGGACCATAGTCCGCTTTATTCCTGTCTACTTGCCGGCGACCGCGTTCACCAGCGTCTCTGCCGCCAGAAGGCCGCTCCTCGAGCTATCCCGTGCCGCACAAATGACAAGGCCCCCGGGAAGATCCCGGGGGCCTTGACGATGTGCGGATTACACGGCTCTACACATCAAAGTAGAGGGCTACCTCGTACGGGTGAGGACGGATGTTGATCGGCTCGATCTCGTTCTCGCGCTTGAACGCGATCCAGGTCTCGATCAGATCGGAGGTGAAAACGCCACCCTCGGTGAGGTACTCGTGATCCTTCTCAAGGTTGTCGATCACGGTGGCCAGGTTGGTCGGGGCCTGCGGAATGTTGGCGGCCTCCTCAGGAGGCAGCTCGTACAGGTCCTTGTCGACGGGCGCCAGCGGCTCGATCTTGTTCTTGATGCCGTCGATACCGGCCATCAGCATGGCCGCGAACGCCAGGTACGGGTTACCCGAGCTGTCCGGGCAGCGGAACTCGAGGCGCTTGGCCTTCGGGTTGTTACCGGTGATCGGGATGCGCACGCACGCCGACCGGTTGCGCTGGCTGTAGACCAGGTTGATCGGGGCCTCGTAGCCCGGCACCAGCCGCTTGTAGGAGTTCACCGTCGGGTTGGTGAACGCCAGCAGTGACGGGGCGTGGTGCAGGATGCCGCCGATGTAGTGGCGGGCCACATCCGAGAGCCCGGCGTACCCGGCCTCATCGTGGAACAGCGGCTTGCCGTCCTTCCACAGGGACATGTGGGCGTGCATGCCCGATCCGTTGTCACCGAACAGCGGCTTGGGCATGAAGGTGACGGTCTTGCCATTGGCCCATGCGGTGTTCTTGATGATGTATTTGAACAACAGCACGTCGTCGGCCGCGGCCAGCAGCGTGTTGAACTTGTAGTTGATCTCGGCCTGCCCGCCGGTGCCCACCTCGTGGTGACCGCGCTCCAGAGTGAATCCGGAGTTGATCAGGTTGGTGGTCATCTCGTCGCGCAGGTCGACGAAGTGGTCGTACGGGGCCACGGGGAAGTAGCCACCCTTGGGGCGCACCTTGTAGCCGCGGTTCGGGCTGCCGTCCTCCTCGTAAGGCTCGCCGGTGTTCCACCAGCCGGCCTCCGAGTCGATCTCGTAGAAGGTGCCGTTGATCTTCGAGTCGAAGCTGACCGAGTCGAAGATGTAGAACTCGGCCTCGGCGCCGAAGTAACAGGTGTCGGCGATACCGGTGCTGGTGAGGTACTGCTCGGCCTTGCGGGCCACGTTGCGCGGGTCACGCGAGTAGGCCTCGCGGGTGAACGGGTCATGCACGAAGAAGTTGACGTTCAGCGTCTTTGCGGCGCGGAACGGGTCGATCTTGGCCGTCGAGATATCGGGCAGCAGGAGCATGTCGGATTCGTGGATCGACTGGAATCCGCGAACCGAGGACCCGTCGAAGCCGAGACCGTCTTCGAAGACGCTGGCATCGAAAGCAGATGCGGGGATGGAGAAGTGCTGCACGACGCCCGGCAGGTCACAGAACCTGACGTCCACGTACTCGACCTTCTCGTCGGCAATGAACTTGAATACCTCGTCGGGGCTACTGAACGCCATGCTTCTCCTTGTTTTTTCCTCTTGGGTCCACTGAAACCATGACCGCGCGACTGAACCTATGAAGCTGGTGTTGCCCGCCGGTCAACCATATGTTGCGCGGATGTTACGCGTAACCATGAATTGGTTGGCCTTTACGCTGTGAGTATGGCGCGAGACCTGGGTTCATGGTTGTCGGGGCTTGGTTCGGTGCAGGGCGCGGGCAACTCTCGGTATCCCGGAGAGCAGCTCGGCCTGCCCGAGATCGGTCCCGGATCAGCGGCACCGATGGCGCGGCGGCTGCTGGCACTGCTACTCGACTGGCTCATCGCCGGCGGTCTGGCCTTGCTGTTCGTCAAGGGAAATCTCCTGTCGCCCACGTTGTCCTCGGCGCAGCTGCTGACCTGGCTCGTCATCGGTGTGGTGGCGGTGCGGCTGTGGCGATTTACCCCCGGCCAGTACCTGGCGGGCGTACAGATAGCGCCCGCCGATGGAACGAACTCGGTGGGCATCGGCCGCGCGTTTGTCAGGAATCTGCTGATCGCGGTGATCGTGCCGCCGCTCATCACCGATGTTGACGGTCGCGGTCTGCACGACCGGGTGACCCGCACCGTCGTGATTCGTGTGCGATGAGCCGCTTGCGCGAAGAGCGTAGGCAGCGCTAGATGGTTCTGCTCGCCGTCTGTTTGGCGGTGTTCATGCTGCTGCTCGACATGACGATTGTGTCGAGTGCGCTGGCGGACCTGCAGGTGTCGTTGGGGGCCGACCTTGCCGATCTGCAGTGGGTGATCGATGCCTACGCGCTGCCGATGGCTGGACTGCTGCTCACCGCCGCCACCCTGGGCGATCGCCTGGGCCGTCGACGGCTCTACCTGCTGGGCATGGTGCTGTTCACCGCGGCCTCGCTGGGCTGCGCGTTGTCGAGCAGTGCGCCCATGCTGATCGGAGTGCGTGCGGTCCAGGGCATCGGCGGGGCGATCCTGCTGGCGGTATCGCTGCCGATCATCGCCGCGGCGTACCCGCAGGAGCGCCGTGGTGCCCCTATCGCGATCTACGGCGCGGTGATGGGTGCGGGCAGCGCCGCCGGTCCGCTGCTGGGCGGGTTCCTCGTCACACACTTCGGATGGCCGTCAATTTTCCTGGTCAACCTGCCGGTGGGTGTGATCGCGCTGGTGATCGCCGTGCGCCACCTGCCGGAGACCCGCGGAGACGCGCTGCGACCCGTCGACTGGGTGGGCACGATGCTGCTCACCTTCGGGCTGATTGTGGGTGTCTTCTCGGTGATCTCCCTGCACGACGGGGGGATTGGCGCCACAACATCGGGCTCATTGGCGGTTGGCGCCGTACTGGCTCTGGTGCTGTTCTTCTGGTGGGAGAGCCGTGCGCCTGCGCCCATGCTGAGCCTGCGGCTGGTCGCCTCGCCCGGTTTCGCCGGGGTGTGGGTGGCCGCGGCCGCGGCGTCCGGCACGCTCATCGCGGCCACCAATTATTTGGCGTTGTACTTCATGAATACCCTGGGTTACAACGCTTTTGAGACCGGTCTGCGTGCTGGCCCGCTGACGCTCGCGACCATTGTGGGGGCACCGTTGGGGATTCTGGTGGGCAGGAGGCTGCCCACCATGGTCACCATCCCCGGCGGTGTGGCGCTGGTGGCGGTTGGATTATGGGCCGCGACGGGAGCCCACGCCGATACGGTCTGGACCCACTTCATTGTCGGCTCCACGCTGGCCGGGCTGGGGCTGGGAGCGCTCTCGGCGATGACATCCGATGCTGCACTGCGGTTTGTGCCGTTGGACGACGCCGGGATGGCGACCGGGTCAGTGAGCACGGGCCGTCAGATCGGCATCCTTCTGGGCGTAGCTGGCATGGGTGTGGCATTCGGGCATGCCGCCGCCGGTCAGACCGGGGCCCGGGCCGCCGGAGCCGCGGGCATCGACAGTGTGCTGTCGCTGGGGGCGCTTGCGGCGGCCTGCGCGGCGCTCGTTTCGCTGATTCTGCTCGCTGTGGCTACGATGAGTCGCTCGCACGATCCGGCCACCGGAGAGTCGCTAGCTATCTAGCCATCGGTGATCGCGCCTGCCTGTACGGATGCCCACGGGTATTTGTGCATTGCGGTGGTGAGCCGTAGACAGAGGGAGTAGCTTTCGATCATGGAGAGCGCGGCGGTTCTCATCGCAGCGCCCGGTGTCGGTTCCGATCGGGGGACGGACGCGAACCCGCGGCCGCGGTACAGCATTGTCCTGTCGTCTGATCCGGCTGAAGTTGAAGCCGCACAACGGCTTCGGTATCAGGCGTTCGCCGACGAAATGGGTGCGCCATTGCCGCACGCCGTTCGTGGGCCGATCACGGGCGAGATGATCGATGTGGACAAGCTGGATCCTTATTGCGATCACCTACTGGCGCGCGACGAGGACACCGGAGCCATCATCGGCTGTTGCCGGCTGCTCCCGCCCGAGGGATACCAGGCGGCGGGGGAGACGTTTACCGACTCGATGTTCGACGCGTCGGCGCTTGACCCCCTGCGGCCCAAACTGGTTGAAATCGGCAGGGTTACCGTCGCGCCCGAACATCGCAACGGTGCCGTCATGGGGATCTTGTGGGCCGGGATTTTCCGTTACCAGCAGATGACCGAGCACCAGTACGCGATTGGCTGTCTGTCGGTCCGGATGGAGGGCGGCGGGCCGCGGGGATCGTTGGTGCGCTCGGTGCATGATTTCGCGCAACGGTTCGCCGCCCCCGGCGAGTATCGGGTTGTACCCAGAAATCCGGTCGTTGTCGACGGCGTGCCGCTGGAGGAGATCGCGCCCCAGGAAAAGGCGAAGATCCCACCGCTGCTGCACGGATGCCTGCGCATCGGCGGACGTATCTGCGGACCGCCTTCCTTCGATCCCGAGTTCGACATGGCGGACTTCTTGGTATTGGTCACCAAGGAAACTGCACGGCAACGTTATTTGGAGCGTCTGGAGCGGTCCCTTGCCCTCGGATAGCCATGCTTCTTGCGATGTGCTCGGGGTCGGATTCGGGCCGTCCAACCTCGCGCTCGCGATAGCGCTCGCCGAGCATCCACACCGGGTATCGGCGAAGTTTGTCGATACCCAGGCTCAATTCGGGTGGCATCGCGGCATGCTCATCCCGGGCGCGCGGATGCAGGTCGCCTTTCTCAAAGATCTTGTGACCCTGCGTAATCCCAAGAGCCACTACACCTTTGTCAACTATTTGACGGAGCGTGGGCGGCTGCCGGACTTCATCAACCAGCAGAGTTTCTTTCCAACCCGGGAAGAGTTTCACGACTATCTGGATTGGGCACAGCAGGCGCTCGAAGCGGATGTCAGCTACTCCTCGCGGATGATCGGAATTCAGGCGGCCTCCGACGGATTTCAGGTGCGGTTGCAGGACAGCACCGAGCGGTCACCGGATCGTTTGATGCATACCCGGGCGCTCGTTCTGGGCTGCGGAACGTTCCCGGCGATGCCGTCCGGAATCAATCCCACTGCACGGCAATGGCATAGCAGCCAGCTGTTGACCAGGCTCGACGCGCTGAAGGGCTCGCCCACTCGAGTCGCGGTGGTGGGTGCCGGGCAGAGTGCCGCGGAGGCGGTGGCGTACCTGCACAACAGGTATCCCGATGCCCAGGTGCATGCCATTTTTGCGCGCTACGGATACAGCCCGGCCGACGACAGTCCCTACGCGAACAGGATTTTCGATCCGGCGGCGGTGGACGACTTCTACCGTGCGCCCGCCGAGGTGCGCCGCCAGCTGGTCGATTATCACCGCGACACCAACTATGCCGCGGTCGATTCTCCGCTGATCGCCGATCTGTACGACCGCGAATACCGGGAACGGGTCAGCGGGCAGCGGCGACTGTGGATGCATAACGCCTCGAAAATCGCTGCCGTCGACGAGGCTCCGGAACGGGTACGTCTCGCCGTGACGCATCTGCCCACATCCTCGACCGAGCTGCTCGACTGCGATTTGGTGGTGTACGCCACCGGATACCGGCCGTTGGACGTGCGAGCGTTCCTGGGAGCGCTGGCCTCGTGTTATGAATTCGACGCGGATGGCCTGCCGGTTGTCGAACGCGATTACCGGCTACGGGCGCGGGCGGATGCCCCGGGGGATATTTACCTCAACGGATCGGTGGAGCACAGTCACGGACTGTCTTCCTCGTTACTGTCCAATGTCGCGGTGCGGGCCGGAGAGATCGTGGATTCGCTGGCCGCCGAGGCGGAGACCCGCGACGCCGTGGCATCTTTCAAGACCGGGTAGACGAAGCGCTCGATCATCTCTGATTCCAGGGCTGGATCTGTTGCGGGCCAGAACAGGAATGCCATCACCACGCGTGAAATCCATTGCGCGGCAGTTTCGTCAGCAAGTCCGGTGAATGTCGACGCCGAACGCGGGATTTCGGAGGACGGGGTCAGATAGGACCCGAGCGAGGCCGGAGACATCGTTGCGACCATCGCGCTGACGACCGGATCGTTGCGGATGGCGGCCAACGACGCGGTGATCGCGGTGACCGCACGCCGCCGCGCATCCGCGGACTCGACCGCCCGCTGAATGTCTGCGGTGACGCTCGCGATGTTTCGGGCCAACACGGCATCGACGATGGCCGTCTTGCCGCCGATGTGGCGATACACCGTCGCGCGGGAGCACCCCGCCTCGCGGGCCACCATATCGAGGCTCAGCCGGTCCAACCCATGGCGCGCGATCTGCTTGGCCGCGACCGACACGATGCGATCGGTGGCCGCGCCATGGCGGTCACCCGGGTGTAGCCAGTCCGAGTACGGTGACATTGGCCCTTGAATCTATCTCAATATGAGACAAAATTCTCAATAATTCTCATCATGTATGCAGGTGGAACGGCTGCCGTGAGACGCCGTGGATCATAGCTCTGAACAGGTGCTTCTCAGTTTTACGAATGTCTTGACGTGCGGTTTTCCGGTCTGTCAGCCTCGTAGGTGATGAGCACAGTGGAATTGTTCGACCCGCAGGTCCTGGAGGATCCCTATCCGTTCTATCGGCGGCTGCGCGAGACGGCGCCGGTGTGGCCTGTTGGTGATTCCGGCTTCTACTTCGTCTCGCGCTGGGATCTTGTGGTCGAGGCCACCGAGCGCACCGGGGACTTCTCGTCCAACCTCACCGCCGCGCTCATGAAATCCCAGGACGCCGATGGCGGCACGACGGTTGCCGCGATGGGGCCGGTCGCCGACCCGACCCATGTCCTGGCCACCGGCGACGATCCGGTCCATCACGCGCATCGCAAACTGGTACTGCCGACATTGGTCGCCAAGCGGATCACCGCGCTGGAACCCGTCATGGCCGCGACCGGGACGCGGTTGTGGGAACGCGGATGCGGCGGCGACGGCATCGACTGGATGGCTGCGATGGGCGATGCGCTGCCGATGACGATGGTGGCCCGGCTGATCGGCCTGCCTGATGAGGATGTACCGCAACTGGTGCAGTGGGGTTACTCCAGCACCGAGATGCTCGGCGGGCTCAACTCCGAGCAACGGCAGGCCGAGGTCGTCACGGACACCATGTACCTCATCCTCTACCTGCGCGAACACCTGGAGAAGGAGCTGGCCGCGCCCGGCGCGGACCTGCTCGGATACCTGGCACAGGCCTGTAATCGGGGAGATATCTCGCTGGATATCGGCGTGATGATCCTGGTGCAGCTGGTCGGCGCCGGCGGTGAGTCCACCGCCGGATTGATGGGCAACGCGGTGCGCATCCTCGGTGAGAACCCCGAACTGCAGCAGCGCATCCGAGACGACCGCGCGCTGTTGCCGACCTTCCTGGAAGAGGCCCTGCGACTGGAGTCGCCGTTCCGCGGGCATCACCGCCATGTGGTGGCAGACACCTCGCTCGGCGGGGTCGAGCTGCCCGCGGGCAGCCACCTCACCCTGATGTGGGGCGCGGCCAACCGAGATCCGGCGATCTTCGAGGACCCTGACACGCTGCGCCTCGACCGGCCGAGCCCCCGCAGTCACATCACCTTTGGCAAGGGACTGCACTTCTGCGTGGGGGCAGCGCTGGCGCGCTTGGAGGCACGTGCCGCGATCAACCTGTTGCTTGATCGCACACGCGAGTTCGCGATCAAACCCGGCGGTGCCCAGTGGGTCCCGAGCATCATGGTGCGTCGGCACCACAAGCTCGAGCTGGAGCTCAGCCTGGGAGCTATCGGCGCCTGATGGTGCGCTGCATCCCGCCGCGCGCCTTCGCCTGACCACCGGGCATCGGGCCCTTCGGCATGGCCGCCGCGCGTGAACCCAGCGCCGACAGCCGCGACTCCAGCGAGTCCATCTGCTTGGCGGTGATGTTGGCGGGAAGCTTGGTGAGGTGGCGCTCCAGCTTGGACAGCGGCACCTGACCGTCCTCGTTGCCGACGATGACGTCATAGATTGGTGTATCGCCGACGACGCGGGCGGTGCGCTTCTTCTCCTGAGCCAGGAGCGGGCCCAGGCGGCCGGGAGAACCTTCTGCGACGAAGATGATGCCGGGCCGGCCGATGACACGGTGGACGACGTCGAGCTGTGTCGTACCCGCGACCGCGGTGGTGACCCGCCACTTTCCGCGCATATTGTCCAGCGCCCAGCCGGCGGCACCCTTTTGGCCCTCGGCCTTGGTGAACACCGATTTCTGCACGCGCCGGCCGAAGATGATGAACGCCACCAGCACGCCGAGCACCACACCCAGGATCGGGAACATGAACACGCTGATCCCGCCCGCGAAGTACCCCGCGACCGCGAACACCGCGACGATCAGCACGAAAGCGCCGATCATGTACGGCAGGAGACGCTTGTCTTCCTTGCGCTGAATCTGGAAGGCCTGCCACATCTGGGCGCGGCGCGCCTTTGATTCGGCCTTGCGGCGCGCCTTTGCCTCGGCCTTGGCGGCCTTGGCCTCGGCGGGACTCAGTGATTTAGGCATGCACCGAGTCTAAGTCTCAGCGCGCGATGAGATTCACTGCCTCCTGGGCAGCCGACCCGGCCGACGCCAGGTGCACCAGCTCCGCGGGCAGCGGGCGTCCGTGGTGGGCCATGGCCTGCGCGTACAGCCGCCCGGCCCGGTAGGAGGAACGCACCAGCGGTCCGGCCATCACACCGGCGAAGCCCAGGCCCTCCGCGAATTCCGAAAGCTCCACGAATTCTTGCGGTTTGACCCAGCGATCAACCGGATGATGCCGCGGCGAGGGGCGCAGATATTGGGTGATGGTGATGATGTCGCAGCCCGCCTCGTGCAGCGCGACAAGTGCTTCGCGAATCTCGTCGTTGGTCTCGCCCATGCCCAGAATCAGGTTGCTCTTGGTCACCAGCTGCGCCTCACGCGCGGCGGTGATCACCGACAGGCTTCGCTCATAGCTGAACGCGGGCCGGATGCGACGGAACACCCGCGGCACCGTCTCCAGGTTGTGCGCCAGTACCTCGGGCCGCGATGCGAACACCTCGTCGAGCTGCTCGGGGACGGCGTTGAAGTCCGGGATGAGCAGCTCCACACCCGTGGCCGGATTGAGCTCCTTGATGTACCGCACGGTTTCGGCGTACAGCCAGGCGCCGCCGTCGGGCAGGTCGTCCCGTGCCACCCCGGTGACCGTCGAGTACCGCAGGCCCATGGTGTGCACGCTCTCGGCCACTCGCCGAGGCTCGTCGCGGTCCAGGTCGGCGGGCTTACCGGTGTCGATCTGGCAGAAATCGCAGCGACGGGTGCACTGCTCACCGCCGATGAGGAAGGTGGCCTCGCGGTCTTCCCAGCATTCGAAGATGTTGGGGCATCCGGCTTCCTCACACACAGTGTGTAACCCGCCGGTGCGCACCAGCGCTTTGAGTTCCTTGTACTCGGGGCCCATCTTGGCGCGGGTGCGGATCCAGTCCGGCTTGCGCTCGATGGGGGTTTGGGCGTTGCGAACTTCCAGTCGCAGCAGCTTGCGGGGTTCGGTCATGCTCCCACCGCCCCGACGGCCAGCCGTCCCTCGAGTGCGTCGACCACCGAGGAAATGACCTGGTCATGAATCTCGTCGATGGTGACTTCCCGGTCCAGTTCGGCGGACAAGGTCGTCACACCGGCGTCGCTGATGCCGCAGGCAACGATCGGTAGGTACGCGTCCAGGCTGTTATTGCAGTTGAGGGAGAAGCCGTGCATGGTGACGCCGCGCTGTACGCGAACCCCGATAGCGGCGATCTTGCGTTCCGGCTTCCCGCCGCCCGCGGCTAGCCACACGCCAGAGCGGCCATCGACGCGCTTGGTCTGCACGCCCAGTTGTGCGCACACCGCGATGATCGATTCTTCTAGGCGCCGAACGTAGTTCACCACGTCGATGGGCTCGGCCAATCGCACGATCGGATAGCCGACCAGCTGGCCCGGCCCGTGCCAGGTGATCTTGCCGCCGCGGTCGGTGTCGATGACGGGTGCGCCATCGATCGGCCGTTCCTGCGGTTCGGTGCGCCGGCCCGCGGTGTAGACCGCCGGATGCTGCAGGGTCAGCAGCGTGTCGGGTCCGCCGGCGACGCGGGCCTCGACGAGGTCGCGTTGCAGCTCCCAGGCCGTCCCATAGTCGATCATGCCCAGGTCCCGCACGAATACGGGATCTGCGCTGGATCGGATGGATCCATGAGTGCGGTGCACGGGTTCCATTATCTCACTTCATCGGTCGACTGTTGTTGGCGTAGGCCAGCGCCTCGCCGATGGTGTGATGCTCGAACTCGAATCCGTGCCGTTCCAGGACGGCGGGGATGACGCGCATACTGCGGGTCAGTTCGGCATCGGCGAACTCGCCGAAGATGGCGCGCAGCGCGAATTGTGGCGCCACCAGCAGTGTCGGGCGATGCAGCGTCCGGGCCAGGGCGGCGGTGAACTCGGCGTTGGTCACCGGGGCCGGCCCGGTCAGGTTCACCGCGCCCGAGAGCGCCGATTCGGTCAACGCGAACTCGAGCGCGCGGATCTGGTCTTCGAGGCTGATCCAGGGCATGTACCAGCGTCCGTTGCCCAGGCGCGCACCCAGGCCGAGGGAGAACAGCGGGCGCGACCTGCCGAAGAGTCCACCGGCGGGGGACAGCACCAGCCCGGTACGGACGATCACCACCCTGGTTCCGGCTTGCGCGGCCTCCTCGGTCGCTGCCTCCCAGTCGACACATACGCGCGCTAGGAAACCTGTACCGCTGGAGGCGGTTTCGTCGATGACGCGGTCGCCGCTGTCGCCGTAGTAGCCGACCGCGGAGGCGTTGATCAATACCGGTATGCCGGCGTCGGCGACGGCACCGGCCAGCACCTCCGTAGGGATGACGCGGCTGTCGTAGATCTCCTGTTTGTATGCGCCCGACCACCGTTTGTCGCCGACGCCGACACCACACATGTTGACGACGGCATCGGCATCGTCCAGAGCGCCGGGTTCTATCTGCCCGCTCGCCGGATCCCAGCGCTGTTCGTCGGGGCCCATCGGGTCGCGGCGAACCAGTCGGACCACGGTGTGATCTGCGGCACGCAGTGACGCGACGAGCGCCGACCCGATCACCCCCGAGGAGCCGGCGATGACGATGCGCATGAGCTACAGACCCAGGTCCGCCTCGAAAGCCCCCTCTTCCAGGCGATGTTTGATCGTGGTGAGGAACCGCCCCGCGTCGGCTCCGTCGATCAGGCGGTGATCGTACGTCAGTGGCAGGTAGCAGACCGACCGGATGCCGATCGACTCGTTGCCCGCATCGTCACGGATAACCCTGGGACGCTTCACGATTGCACCGGTGCCGAGCATGGCGGCCTGCGGCGGCACCAGGATCGGGGTATCGAACAGCGCACCCTGGCTGCCGATGTTGGTGATGGTGAAGGTGCCACCGGCGAGCTCGTCGGGCTTGAGGTTCCCCGAGCGTGCGCGACCGGCGATATCGGCGATGGCGCGGGCCAGCCCGGCCAGCGATAGGTCACCGGCATTGTGGATCACCGGAGACAGCAGCCCCTGATCGGTGTCGACCGCGATGCCCAGGTGCTCGGCGTCGAAGTAGGTGATCTCCTTGGTGTCTTCGTTGTAGCTCGCGTTGACGTTCGGGTGCGCCTTGAGCGCCTCGACCGCGGCCTTGGCGAAGAAGGGCAGGAACGTCAGGTTCACGCCCTCGCGCTCGGCGAAGGTCGCCTTGGCGCGCGCACGCAGTGCCGTGATCTTGGTGACATCGACCTCGTGGGTCTGGGTCAGCTGGGCGGTCTGCTGCAGCGATTCGCGCGTCTTCTTGGCGGTCAGCTGACGAATCCGGTTGGCCTTCTGCGTGGTTCCGCGCAGATGTGCCAGCGCGGCCGGAGCCGCCGGAGCAGGGGCCGTGGGAGCAGCTGCCGCCGGGGCGGGAGCCTTGGCGGCATCGGCGGCAGCCAGGACGTCCTGCTTACGGATGCGTCCACCCACACCGCTGCCGGTCAGCGCGGACAGGTCCACGTTGTTCTCGGCGGCAAGCTTGCGCACCAGCGGCGTGACGTACGGGTTATCGCTTGCGCCGTCAACGGCGACGGGCGCCGGCGTGGCAGGAGCGGGTGCCGGAGCTGCCGCGGGAGCAGCGGCGGGTGCCGGGGGTGCGGCAGGAGCCGGTGTAGGAGCAGGAGGCGCGGGTGGTGCCGGCGGAGCTGCCGCGGGTTCGGGGGTAGGCGCGGGTGCGGGCGCCGCGGCGGGAGCAGCACCAGCGGCCCCGACAACGGCGAGTTCGCCACCCACAGCGACGGTGTCGTCCTCGTTGGCCGAGATGCTCAGCAGCACACCAGCGACCGGTGACGGAATCTCCGTATCGACCTTGTCCGTGGATACCTCGACGAGCGGCTCGTCCACCCCGACCTCGTCGCCGACCTTCTTGAGCCAGCGGGTCACGGTGCCCTCGGTGACAGACTCACCGAGCTCGGGCATCGTGACCGAGGTGCCGGGGCCCGCGGGAGCGGCGGCCGCGGGTGCCGGAGCGGCGGGTTCAGGAGCAGCGGCCGGCTCGGGTTCCGGTGCGGGAGCGGGCGTGGGCTCTGGGGCCGGTGCGGCCGCGGGCGCTGCCTCTGCCGGGGCAGACGCCGCTTCTCCAGCCTCGCTGATCACACCCAATTCGCCACCGATCTCGACGGTGTCGTCCTCATGGGCGCTGATCTTGGTCAGCACACCCGAAGTGGGAGCGGGGATCTCGGTGTCCACCTTGTCGGTGGAGACCTCGAGCAGTGGCTCGTCGACTTGGACCGTGTCGCCCTCTTGCTTGAGCCACCGTGTCACCGTCCCTTCGGTCACGCTCTCACCGAGGGCGGGCATCTGGACGGAGAAGGCCATGGTTTCCACTCCTGAAAAAGTTCCGATAGCGGCTCACACAATGTGGACATATCTGGCTTACCACAGCGACGTGGCCAGCGGGTCAATCCTGTCACTGAGTGGAACGGCGCGCCTGCCCGGGTCCAAGATCGAAGGGTGAGTGTGCGCACAGTCGTCTGCGTCATCAAGCCCGGCAGCCGCAAGGGGCCCGCTGTCGAGGTTGCCGACGACGGCGCGTTGACCCTCTTTGTGCGGGAGCCGGCGATCGACGGCAAGGCCAACAAGGCTGCCGTCGCATTGCTTGCCGAGCATTTGGATGTGCCGAAATCGACGGTGCGGCTCGTTGCCGGGCAGACCAGCAGACGGAAGCGATTCTCGGTCGGCTAGGGACGCCGGTCCCGGTTGGCGGCGGTGAGATCGTCGAGCGAGGACACGCGCGGTGCGGGCACCGGAAGCGGGGGAGCGTGAACGGCCCGTAGGCCGTCGAACATGAGTGTGAGATATCGGCGCCAGGCCTGTTGGCCCATCGGATACACGGGGCCCAGCATGGTCAGGATTGCGCCGACGTCTTCCGGTTGGGCGTCGGCTCGGATGACTCCGGCCGACCGCGCTCGCTCGACGAGCTGCGTCACCGCCTGCACGATCTGCGGCCAGATCCGTACTTTGTCCTCGGTGCGGCCCTTGCCGGACAGTGCCTCGTAGAGTCCGCGGTTGGCGGCGTGGCGGGCCCCGATACGCTCGCAGAACGTGGCGAGTGCTTGCCAGGGGTCTGCGATGGTCAGCGCCGCGCGAGCGTCCTTGGCGATCTGCTCGGTGGCTTCACTCAACACCTCCGACGCCAACGCGTGCTTGTCGCGGAAATGTCGATAGGCGGTGCCCGTTCCGAGTCCCGCGCGCGCCGCGATGTCGTCGAGCGTCGCATCGAGACCCCGTTCGGAAAACGCCTCGCGGGCCGCGGTGATCAATCGTTCGCGGTTGGCCAATGCGTCCTTGCGCGGCACGCTCACACCAGCCCTTGTGTGAGGAGATCTCGCGCACAATCGGTGACGGTCTCCGCGCCGGATCTGGGGGACCAGCCGAGTATTTGCTCGGCCTTGGCCGTCGAGTGCCGATTGCGGCGCCCGAGCCCGGGTGCGATTGCCCGCAGATCGGAGTTCAGGAGCGCAAGCGCCCGCACGACGATGTTCGGCAGTACACGCGTCGGTACCTTCGCCGCACCGGGTCCCAACCGTTCGCGGAGCACGGCGGCGATATCACTCATCCACATGAATTCACCTGTGCCCAAGAATCTTTCACCGGCAGCGCGGGGCGACGTCATGGCTCTCAGATGCAAGTCCACGAGATCGCGGACATCAACGACTTCGAGGCCGATGCGCGGCGTTCCGGGCATGGCGCCCGAAAGTAGTCGCCCGATGACCTGAACGGAACCGCTGTCGTCCGCTCCCAGGACGGGCCCGAAAACAGCGCCCGGCAATACCGTGGTCAGCTCGGTCGGGCCGTCGTACGTCGTCATGAAGTCCCAGGCCGTACGTTCCGCGACCGTCTTGGAGCGACGGTATGCGGGGAGCCCGGGCTGGTCGGGATTGGTCCACAGGGTTTCGTCGGTGACGCCGTCTTCGGTGTAGGAGGAGGGGCTGGACGCGTTGGCGGCCGAGGTCATGACCACGCGGCGCACTCCCGCGGCGGTGGCCGCGCGCAACACGTTGAGGGTGCCCTCGCGCGCCGGGGTGAGTAGTGCATCGGGGTCCCGGGGGCTATCGGGTGTCAACGGCGAGGCGATGTGGAGCACGTAGTCGCATCCGTCGACGGCATCGGCCCACCCCTCCGGACGCGTCAGATCGGCATGCGTGATCTCGAGGCCGTCCGCCCGATCGGTCGCTCGGGTGACGGCGGTGCGGACCAATTCATCCTTGGTGGAACTGCGAACCGTGGTGCGCACCCGATATCCACGCTGGAGAAGTTCGACGATCGACCACCGTGCGATGAATCCGTTGCCCCCAGTGACCAGCACTGTTTCACGCATGTTGCTCCTCGTTGAAACGGAATATTTCCTCCGCTTCTAGCCACGCTACCACTAATCGGAGAATTATCTCCGTTTGTTTAGCGTGATCTCAGGATTAGCTGGCACCATGGTCGAATGGCATGGATCGACGCCTTTCGAAGCAAACGCGGGGGGCGGACCACACAGGGCACGAATGACGACGTGCGCTACCTCGCGACCTGGGCCGCGGCGCGCACCGGCGTGGAGGCCTACGTCGAACCGCAAACCAACTTCTCCGACGTCACCGTGATACTCATCGCGGGTGATGGCGAGTGGACTCGCCGCCGCGTCGGCGGGGTAGCGGGCGCACGGCGAATCTCCGAGAGACTCAAGATCCCCGTGTACGACGTACATCGCACCGGGTACCCGCAGCGCAAACGTGATTACGACGCCCGGCAGCGAATTCTCAAGCGCCGCGCGGCCGAGGAAGGCGCCTAGCGGCGTCTACCCGTTCTCGACGATGTCTTCCAGCACCCCGAAGATGGTCCGTACCGGCACGCCGGTGCTGCCCTTGGGTGTGTAGCCCCACGGTCCGCCGGTGTTGAACGCCGGGCCCGCGACGTCGATATGTGCCCACTGCACGCCGTCGGCGACGAACTCCCGCAGGTACAGCCCGGCCGCCAGCATGCCGCCGTTGCGGTGATTGGTGACGTTCGCCAGGTCGGCCACCCGGGACTTGAGATCGTCGCGCAGCTCCTCGGGGAGTGGCATGGACCAGCCGTTCTCGCCCACGGACCGCGAGATCGAGGACACCCGGTCCCGGAACTCGTCGGTGCCCATCACGCCGGGGGTGCGGGTACCCAGGGCCACCACCTGCGCACCGGTCAGCGTCGCGGTGTCGATCAGGTAGTCGGGCTCGTCCTGGCAGGCCCGCACGATCGCGTCCGCGAGGATCAGACGGCCCTCGGCGTCGGTGTTGATCACCTCGACGGTGGTGCCGTCCAGATGGGTCAACACGTCACCGGGACGCTGCGCCGTCGACGACGGCATGTTCTCGGCCATGGGCACCGTCGCGATCACGTCGATCGGCAGCTGTTGGCGGGCCGCCAGCAGGGTGACCGCGATAACCGCTGCCGCCCCACCCATATCGGAGGTCATGTTCTCCATACCGCCGGCCGGCTTGATCGAGATGCCGCCGGTGTCGAAGGTGATGCCCTTGCCCACCAGCGCGACCGTCTTGGCCTTCTTGCCCTTGGCGCCGCGATAGGTCAAGCGCACCAGGCGCGGCTGGCGCGAGGACCCCTTGCCCACTCCCACGATGCCGCCGTAGCCGCCCTTGGCCAGTTCCTTCTCGTCGAGGACCTCGACCTCGATGCCCTCGGCCGTCGCCAACGTCTTTGCGCGCTTGGCGAATTCGGCCGGGAACAGGTGGCTGGGCGGGGTGTTCACAAAATCCCGGGCAATCACGACAGCAGAGGCGACGGCGGCACCACGCTCCATGGCGTCCTTCTGTGCGCGGCCCTTGTCGCCGACGAGCAACGTAACCTTCTGCAGCCCAGCATCCTTCGGTGCCGTCCTGGCGCTGCGGAATTCCGCGAAGCGGTACCCGCCCAGCACCAGCCCCTGCACGGTGGCGTCGACATCCTGCGCGGACAGCGTGGTCACCAGGGTTTCGACATTGTCGAGGGACCGTGCGGCGACCCCGGCGGCGCGACGGATCGTCTCGGCGGTGTCGGCCTTACCCAGTCCCACGGCGAGCACACTGGCCACCGGCAGCCCGTCCACGACCACCCGGGTGAGCTGCTCGGCCGAGCCGGTCGCCCCGACCGCCTTGAGCGCGGCCTCGATGGACTTGACGGCCGCCTTGTCCAGCAGCTGGGCGTCGACCACCGTGGGGCCCTTGTCGGATTCCTTCTCGCTGGGGCGCACGCCCACGAGCAGCACCGCGGCGGAGACCCCGCGCTGCGGAATGGATGTGGCCAGGGTGAACGAAGGTGCCGTGTATGCGCTCATAGGTTCACAGCCTAGTGAAAGCGAGCGATGTGCCAATTAGGGTGAACGCCATGACGGATCTCTTACTGGGCCCCCTTCACGATCGGCACGCCGCGCAGGGCGCCACCTTCGCTGAATTCGGCGGCTGGAACATGCCGGTGTCCTACGCCGGCACGGTGGGGGAGCACACCGCTACCCGCGAGGCTGTCGGCCTGTTCGACGTGAGCCACCTGGGCAAGGCGCTGGTGCGTGGACCGGGTGCCGCAGCCTTCATCAATACCTGTTTTACCAACGATCTCAACAAGATTGGACCGGGCAAGGCGCAGTACACCTTGTGTTGCACCGAGACCGGCGGTGTCGTGGACGATCTCATCGCCTACTACGTCTCCGATGACGAGATCTTCCTGGTGCCCAACGCCGCGAACACTGCGGCAGTGGTCGCCGCTCTGCAGGAGAAGGCCCCCGAGGACATCACCATCACCAACCAGCACCGCGACTACGCGGTGCTGGCCGTGCAGGGGCCTGCGTCGGCGGACGTGCTGCAAGGGCTCGGGCTGCCAACGGATATGGAATACATGGCCTACGCGGACGCGACGCTCGACGGTCAGCCGGTGCGCGTGTGCCGGACCGGCTACACCGGGGAACACGGCTACGAGCTACTGCCGTCCTGGAACTCTGCCGGTGCGGTGTTTGATGCGCTGCTGCCGGCGATCACCGCGGCAGGCGGTCAGCTTGCCGGTCTGGGCGCACGCGACACGCTGCGCACGGAGATGGGCTACCCGTTGCACGGGCATGAGCTCTCTGCCGATATCAGCCCGGTGCAGGCACGGGCCGGATGGGCCGTCGGCTGGAAGAAGGACGCGTTCTGGGGCCGCGACGCCCTTACCCAGGAGAAGGCGGAGGGCGCGCGCCGCACCCTGCGGGGCCTGCGTGCCACCGGGCGGGGCGTGCTGCGCCCCGATCTCACGGTGCTGTCCGACGGCCAACCGGTGGGAGTGACGACCTCGGGCACCTTCTCGCCGACCCTCAAGACCGGAATCGCCCTGGCCTTGCTGGACACCTCCGCGCAGATCGCGGACGGAGCGAGCGTCGTCGTGGACGTGCGTGGCCGGGGGATCGAATGCGAGGTCATCAAGCCGCCATTCGTGGACGTCAACGTCGGATAATGGGTTCGGATGTGGCGACATCGGACAGCTAGACTGCCGAGCATGAATCCGCTTCCCGAGTTCACCCGGCAACTCAACCCGTCACCGGCCAGCCCGGCTCGACGGGCTGAGGTACTGGCCGCGCCGGGATTCGGGAAGTACTTCACCGACCACATGGTGTCCATCGACTGGAACACCGAAAATGGTTGGCACAACGCACAAGTGGCGCCATACGGCCCCATCACTCTTGACCCGTCGGCCATCGTGCTGCACTACGCGCAAGAGGTCTTCGAGGGGCTCAAGGCCTACCGCCAACCCGACGGAACCATCGCCGCCTTCCGGCCCGAGGCTAACGGCGAGCGGATGATCCAGTCCTGCCGCCGCATTGCCATCCCCGAGCTGCCGCTGGAGCTGTTCATCGAGTCGCTGCGCCAGCTCATCGCGGTCGATGCCCAGTGGGTGCCGCCGGGCGGCGGCGAGGAGTCGCTCTACCTGCGGCCATTCATCATCGCCACCGAGGCCGGCCTCGGGGTGCGGCCCGCCACCGAATATCGGTACCTGCTCATCGCCTCACCGGCCGGCGCGTACTTCTCACAGGGCATCAAGCCGGTCAGCGTGTGGCTCTCGCACGAGTATGTGCGCGCCGCACCGGGCGGGATCGGCGCAGCCAAGACGGGTGGCAATTACGCCGCCTCTCTCGTGGCCCAGGCGCAGGCCGCCGAGGAGGGCTGCGATCAGGTGGTGTGGCTCGACGCGATTGAGCGCCGGTACATCGAGGAAATGGGCGGAATGAACCTGTTCTTCGTGTTCGGCCGCGATGGTGAGGCCCGCCTGGTGACTCCGGAACTGTCGGGCTCACTGTTGCCCGGTGTGACGCGGAAGTCCTTGTTGCAGCTGGCCTCCGACGCCGGTTTTGCCATCGAGGAACGCAAGATCGACGTCGACGAGCTGGAGAAGAAGGCGGCCTCCGGCGAGATCACCGAGGTGTTCGCCTGCGGCACCGCGGCGGTCATCACGCCGGTTGGTCGCGTCAAGCACTCAAGTGGCGAGTTCACCATCGGTGACGGGGAACCGGGTGAGGTGACCATGGCCTTGCGTGACACGTTGACCGGAATTCAGCGCGGCACCTTCGCCGATACGCACGGCTGGATCACCAAGCTCGGTTAGGGCGCCGCTGCGCGTACCTGGCGGCGATAGGTCACCGTGTCGAACGCGCGGCCGTACTCGTCGACGGCGGTGACGTCCATGTCGCTACTGAAGGTTCCGGGACGCACATCGACACGAATGAACGCGTAGTTGCGATAGCGCACCCGCGACCACGCGACCGCCTCCGCATGCTTACTGCCGTCGGGCGCCCAGACATAGCTGTTGGGAACCAGCGTGTCCGTGAGCTCGTGGCCACGGTATCCCTCGGGCTCGCCCGGCTGGAAGTCGTAACGGGGCCGGCCCGCCGAGCCCACCGTGTAATACACGGTGCCATCCGATTCCGGGTAGACGATCGAGTTGTCGCCGGCCTCCTTGGTCGGCCGCCCGGCACGAATGGGATCGGTGCGCTCGAAAACGTGGTTGTGCCCTTGGAGTACCAGGTCCACCTGATAGCGATCGAATAGCGCGCACCACGCGTCGCGGACGCCACCGTCGCTGGCATGCGAGAGGGTGGTCGAGTAAGCGCAGTGGTGAAAGAAGCAGACGATGAAGTCGATGTTCGCATTGGCGCGGTAGGCCGCCAAAGTTCTTCCCACCCAGCCAGTTTGAGCTCCACCCGAGTAGCCGGTGTTTGCCCGGATCTCATACGACACGTCATTGGCGTCCAGGGAGAGCACCGCGACATTGCCGTACGTGAACGAGTACGCGGAGGGGCATCCGGTGGGCCCGTTTCCGGGGAATCCGAGACGGGCCAGATGCCCGCCGTAGCCATGGCTGCCGTACGCGGCCTCCATGTCGTGGTTACCGGTCGCGAACATCCACGGTGTGATCGAGGCACTGGGTTCAATGGACGTCAGGTAGACATCCCAGACAAAGGGGTTGTACTTGTCGAAACCGGTTGCGGGCTTCGCGCCCGAGGGTACGAACTGGGGCTTTTTCCCCATTCCGGAGGGGTCCGCGTACGCGATATCCCCGGCCAGGATGTGGAAGTCAGGTCGGCACGCGACGATCTGATTCAGCACGTTCTGCGTATGTGATGCGCCCGGGTCATTGTCCGCGCTGTAGTAGCTGTCGTCGTATTCACCGGCGGCCAGGCCCGGTGGCTGGGAGGGAGTTTCGTCGGTGCCCTGATCGCCCATCATGGTGAAACGGAAGGGGGCGAGTGCGTTTCGCGAGGATGGCATGGCCGTCGCGGCCGAACGGATGTCGCTCAGGAACCCGTCGGCAGTGCGCCAGCGGTAAAAACGCTCCGCGCCCCCGCCGATCCCATGCACGGGCGCGTGGACGTAGAACTGTTCGGCCGCCAGCACGCCATGGTCGCTGGACGGGATCTGTGTCACCAGATTGCGGACCTCGGCGTGCAGGGAGGCGCCGAGTTCGGGGGTCGGGCCGTGATCGAGAAAGATCTTGGTGCCCTGTGGATTCCTGGACAGCTGCCCGGAAAAGCTGAGCTGGCTGGAGGAGTCGGCGCCGAACCCGACGCGCCTGCCGGCGACACTCAGCGGGGCATCGTCCGCATAGGCCCGGCGTCCAAACGGTGACACCCCCAGTGCGGCGACCGCAGCGGCGGCCGCCGACCCGCGGAGGAAGTTGCGACGTGACACCGCATGACGCCGCAGATATCCGCGATGCCACTCGTACTGCTCGGCCATCGACATCGACTGGGCCATCGACTGGGGGATCCCCATGTCCGGTGTCTCACCGTCAGGGTTCACAGGGTTACGCGGCATAGCTCCGAATGGTGGCTCACTGCACCAGGTAACGCGACCGCACAGGCCGCTTCGACCACAAATTTTTGATGAATCTTTCGTTGTCCCATCAGTACGCCGTGAAACCGAGCGCGGCCAGAGTCGTGGTTACCTCGATGCTTGCGCCCAACACGTCGCCGGTGATGCCACCGAACCTGCGCACGCAATGGCGCACCAACAGTGCGCCGGCCGCCAGGGCCACCACTACGGTGGCCGGGCCCTGCCAGGGCCGCCAGGGTTGCGCCAGAAGTCCGACGGCCATCGCCGCGAGCACCCATACTCCGACCAGCCACAGCGGCTGAGATCCCGCCACCCGGGCACCGAAGCCGCTGTGTGCGGCACCGGGTACCCCGCGACGGCACGCCACGACCGCGCTGACCCGCCCCACCGCGACCGCCAGCACGATGGCCAGCCACTCCTGTCGGGACGCCAGCACTCCGAACGACAACGCCTGCGCCAGTACGGTGATGACCACGGCCACCACTCCGAACGGCCCAGCCGAACCGTCGCGCATCACGGTGAGCGCGCGCTCCGGTGGTCCGTAGCAGCCCAGCCCGTCCGTCGTATCGGACAGTCCGTCGATGTGTAATCCACGTGTCGCGAGAATCATCACCGTGACCGCCGCCAGCCCGGCCAGTGGCGCCATGTACGCGAAGTGCATGATCCAGCTGACGGCTGCGGCCAGCGCGCCCAGTGCGGCGCCCACTACCGGCAGCGCTCCCAACACCGGACCCGAGAGTGACCCGGCGAGCCGCGCGGGAACCGGTGTCACGGTGGCGAATTCGAAGGCTCCGCCGACGGGCCGAAGAAGCCGCAGCAGCCGATTCACACGCCTGGCCCGTCGATCCGGGCCTCGTCGAAAGTCGCCATCTGGGCCAGCGTGCCCGCGGCGGCCTGCAACACGGGTAGTGCGACGAGCGCGCCGGAGCCCTCGCCCAGTCGCATCTGCAGATCCAGTATGGGATCCAGCCGAAGGCGTTGCAGGGCAAGAGAATGTGCGGGTTCTGTGGAGCGATGTCCGGCGAGCCACCACTGTCGCGCCCCCGGTGCCAGCTGTTCGGCCACCAGCGCTGCGGCGGTCACCACCAGCCCGTCGAGCAGTACGGGGGTGCGCCGCACCGCGGCGTGCGCCAGGAAACCGGTGATTGCCGCCAGATCGGCACCGCCTGCTCGAGACAGTAGTGCGACCGGGTCGGTGCGCACATCCTTGGTGCGGCGCAACGCATCGCGCACGGCCGCGGTCTTGCGTGCCCAACCGGCGTCGTTGACCCCGGTGCCGCGACCCACCACGGCCACCGGTTCGCTCGCGGTCAGTGCCGCCACCAATACCGTTGCCGGCGTGGTGTTACCGATGCCCATATCGCCCGCGATGAGCAGATCGGCTCCGCCATCGATCTCGGCGTCGGCCAAGGCGATCCCGGCGGCCAGCGCGGCGTGAGCCTGCTCGAGGGTGAGGGCGTCCTGCACCGCGATGTTGCCGCTGGAGCGGCGAATCTTGTGGGCGGCCAGGGGTTCGGTCAGTGAACCATCGGTGTCGACGGCAATGTCGACCACGCGCACGCTGGCCCCGGAGAGCGCGGCGAGCACGTTCACCGCGGCCCCGCCCGCTTCGATGTTCCGCACCATCTGGGCTGTCACCGACGAGGGGTAGGCCGACACGCCACCGGAGGCCACTCCGTGATCACCGGCGAAGACGACCACTCTCGGCCGTTGGAATGGCGTAGGGGGGCACTGATTCTGGCATGCCGATACCCAGACCGAGAGCTCCTCCAGCCGCCCCAGCGCGCCCTCCGGTTTGGTGAGTTGTCGTTGCCGGTCGCGCGCGGCGGCGGCGATATCCGGATCGGGTGCCGAGACCGGGGCGAATCGCGGTGCCTCGCCGCTGGTCACGCGGTAGCTCCCTTGATTGTCAGCGGCTGGCCGGCGACCACCAGGAACACGCACTGACAGCGCTGTGCCACTGCCTGATTCAGTGCTCCGAGCTGATCGGCGAACAGCCGCCCGGATGCGGTGGCGGGCACGATGGCCAACCCGACCTCCGGGCTCACGATCACCAGGTCGCTGGAGTAGGCGTCGATCGCATCGACCAGCGCGCCGATGTCGGCGGTGACGACCTCACCGCCACGTTCCCACGCGCCGCGGCTGTCCATCATCGCGGTCAGCCAACCTCCGAGATCGTCGATGAGGGTCGGCACCGCATCGCCCGTGCGCAGCTCGCCCGCGATATCCGCCGTCTCGGCCGTCGTCCAGTGAGTGGGACGCCGTGACCGGTGTGCGGCAACCCTGTGCGCCCATGCCGCGTCGTCGCGGACGGAGGATCCGGTTGCCAGGTATCGCACGGGTGCCGAGGCGGGCAGCAGAGACTCCGCGAAACGCGATTTTCCCGAGCGAATTCCGCCGAGCACAAGAGAGGTGGCCTCGGACACGGTGAGGCTAGACCGGCTCGCCGCGGTTCACCCGGGGACGTGGTGCGCGCATCTTGCGCAGCTGCGATGCACGGCTCGCCGCGTACCAGCCGAGTTTGAAGCCACCCTCGTCGCTGGTCGGGAAGCGTTCGAATACACGCTTGTTCACGAGTCTGCCGACGAAGACCCCGTCGACGATCATGACGATCATGAGAACGAGCATCGCCGGAGTCATCCACATCTGAACCTGGACGGACGGCACCGCGAACATGGAGAAGATCAGGAACAGTGCCAGGGGCATGAATAGTCCCAGCACATTGCGCCGGGAATCGACGATGTCGCGGGCGAAGGCGCGCACCGGACCCTTGTCTCGGGGCAGCAGATACGCCTCATCTCCGGCCATCATCTTTTCGCGGCTGTCGGCCACCCGGGACCGACGCTCGGCGTTCTCGACCTTGCGTTCCGCGCGCGACAGTTTCGGCCCGCGCAGGGACTTGCGACGCTGCCGGGCCTCGGAACTGGTCAACGGCGCCGGAGCGATAGGTCCACGACGCTTGCCGGCGTCCCGCTTCGGGGTGGGGCGGCCCTTTCCGGCCTGGGCCGCTGATGTGACGTCCGTCTCATCAGACGGCGACGAGGACGCACTGGCAGCGCTAACGGTGCCGTTTTCTGAGGTGGATTTCTTTCGGCCGAGCAGATTCACACGCCCAGATTATCCTGCGCGAATGAGTCAGATTCTGGTGGCGCCCGACAGCTTCGGAGACACGCTCACCGCCACCGAGGCGGCGACCGCCATCGCGCACGGCTGGAGGCGGGCTCGTCCCGACGACGTTCTCATCCTCAGCCCGCAATCTGACGGGGGTCCCGGCTTCGTCGACGTGCTGGCCGCACAGCTGCCGTCGGCGCACCGTTGCGCGGTGCGGGTGCGCGGTCCGCTGGACGAGGACGTCAATGCGGGGTGGTTGCTCGACGGAACGACCGCCTACATCGAGTGCGCGCAGGCCTGTGGGCTGCCGCTGCTGGGGCGCGTGCCGTCCGCCGACACCGCCTGGCGGGCGCACAGCACGGGGGTCGGGCAGCTGATCGTCGCGGCTCTCGATGGTGGGGCGACCCGGATCGTGGTGGGCCTCGGTGGCAGCAGCTGCACCGATGGGGGTGCCGGGCTCATCGAGGGCCTGGGCGGGATCGGCGAGGCCCGTCGGCGGCTGGCCGCCACGGAATTGGTGGTCGCCAGCGATGTCGAGCATCCGCTGCTGGGCGCCCGCGGTGCCGCCGCGGTGTTCGGCCCGCAAAAGGGAGCCGACCAGGAGACCGTCACCCGCCTGGAGGCAAGGCTGACCGGGTGGGTCACCGAGATGGAGGCCGGAACCGGCCGCTCCGTGCGCGATCTTGCCGGAGCGGGCGCCGCGGGCGGGATCGGGGCAGCGCTGCTCGCGCTTGGCGGGCGCCGCGAGTCGGGGGCGCGGATCGTCGCCGAGCACACCGGCCTCGAGGCCGCGATCGCCCGGGTTGAGCTGGTGATTACCGGTGAAGGCAAGTTCGACGACCAAACCCTGCATGGCAAGGTAGCCGGTGCGGTGGCGAGCCGCGCCGCGACATCCGGCATCCAGGTGCTGGTGCTGGCCGGGCAGGTGGCGCTCACGGCCGCTGAGTACGGGCAGGCGGGTATCACGCGGGCCGAATCGATCGCCCAGTTCGCGGGGTCAGTGCAGCTGGCCATGGAAGACGCGCCCGGACAACTGGCCGGGTTGGCGGCCCAGGTCGCACGTGACTGGTCACACGGCTAGGACATAGATGTAGGAATAGCCCCAGACGAGGTACCGTTGAGGTCACTAGACGTTTCCGATACGGACGTCCACCCGAGAGCTTCGACGTAGGGGAGATCCCACATGACTGTGCAAGACGAATCGACCGCCACCTCTACCGAGACCCATGGTGCCGTCTTGACCGATGCCGCCGCCGTCAAGGCCAAGGCGCTGTTGGATCAAGAAGGGCGTGACGACCTGTCGCTGCGCATCGCTGTCCAGCCCGGCGGTTGCGCGGGTCTGCGATACCAGCTGTTCTTCGATGACCGCACCCTCGACGGTGACCTCGTCAGCGAGTTCGACGGTGTGAAGCTCACCGTGGACCGGATGAGTGCCCCGTACATCCAGGGTGCCTCGATCGACTTCGTCGACACCATCGAGAAGCAGGGCTTCACGATCGACAACCCGAACGCCACCGGCTCCTGCGCCTGCGGCGATTCCTTCAACTGATCAGAACGCGTTCGCGCCGCGCATGTACGCGGAGCAGACGTAGATCTTGCCCTCGTTGATCAGTAGCTCGGCCTGCCCCTGTGGGGCGTCCTTCCGCTTGTGACTCGTTGCGGTGAATAGCACTTTGAGTTGGTACTCGGAGAAGTAGACGATCTTGTCGATCGACTTCACGGTGGCCGTGCCGAACGTCGCCACAAACTGTTGAGCGTTGGCGCGCACAATCGTGTCGTCGGTGTCCTTGTCACGCACCGCGTCGTACAGGCCGCAGCCGGCGTTGCGCGCCAGCGTCACGATGTCGAGCTTGGCCATCGCATCCAGGTAGCCCTGGATGGTCTGCTCGATCTTCGCCTCACTGGGCCGGTGGGATACCCCCGAATTCTTGGTCAGAAGTCCCAGCAGCAGTGCCAGCACCACCAGCGCCGCCACCACGGCGGCCGGCGCGAGCCACGCGGGCAGCTTGCGCTTACGTTCGGGGTAGTCGACCGGGGGCGGCATGGGAGGTAAACCAGGGTAGGGCACCGTCGAATAACCTGGTTCAGCCATGGACTCTCCTGAAATATCGTTTCCCCGGTTCTCACTCCCCAACAATCCAGGCTAGCAATCGGATACAACTACCCGAACAGTTACGCTAGGTAAGCTTCTGGGGTTGTCTCTCGACTCACCCACACCTGCCCGAATCCTACGAAGGGTCTCACGCGTGTCCATCATCGTCACCGGATCCATTGCGACCGACCACCTGATGAACTTCCCCGGGAAGTTCTCCGAACAGCTGTTGGTCGAGCACCTGCAGAAGGTGTCCCTCAGCTTCCTGGTGGACGATCTGGAAATCCGTCGCGGTGGTGTCGCTGGGAACATCGCGTTCGCCATCGGCGTGCTCGGTGGCAAGCCCGCCCTGGTGGGTGCCGTGGGTGCGGACTTCGCCGAGTACCGATCCTGGCTTGAGCAACACGGTGTCAACTGCGATGCCGTGTTGATTTCCGAGACCGCCCACACCGCGCGTTTCGTCTGCACGACCGACCAGGACATGGCGCAGATCGCGTCCTTCTACCCGGGTGCGATGTCCGAAGCCCGCGACATCTCGCTCGCCGATGTCGTATCGCGCACCGGGGCACCGGAATTGGTCATCATCGGAGCCAACGACCCCGACGCCATGTTCCGGCACACCGAGGAATGCCGCAGCCTGGGGTTGCCGTTCGCGGCCGACCCATCGCAGCAGCTGGCCCGGCTCTCCGGCGAGCAGGCCCGCGAACTCGTCGGTGGCGCCAAGTACCTCTTCACCAACGACTACGAGTGGGATCTGCTGCTGTCCAAGACCGGATGGACCGAGGCAGACGTGCGTGAGCGTGTCGAGCTGCGGGTCACCACCCTGGGTCCCAAGGGTGTTGAGATCGTCGAGAAGGACGGCACCTCCCTCAAGGTGGGCGTGGTCCCGGAGACGGGGCAGGTCGACCCGACCGGTGTCGGCGACGCATGGCGTGCCGGATTCCTCACCGGCCGCAGCGCCGGCCTGAACCTGGAGCGTTCGGCACAGCTGGGATCGCTTGTGGCAACACTGGTTCTGGAGACTGTCGGCACCCAGGAATGGGCGTGGGAGCGCGATGACGCGCGGGCCCGGCTCGCCGATGCGTACGGCCAGGAAGCAGCCGACGAGATCGGTGCCGCTCTCTAGAGCTGCACCGGGTAGTGCGGCTCCTGGATGTTCGGCCGCACCGACTGCTCGACGAAGATCGCATGCCACAGCATGAAGATCAGCACCGTCCACAGCCTGCGGCTGTGATCGCTGACCCCGGCGGCGTGTTCGGTGAGCATCCGGCCGACGGCGGGCACATCGATCAAGTGCCCGGCCTGCGTGGTCGCCAGCATCTCTCGGGCCCAGTCGTGCAGTAGGCCGTCGACGAACCAGTGCCGGATGGGCACCGGGAAACCGAGCTTGGTCCGGTGCAGAACATGTGCCGGGACAATGGGTTCCAGCGCTCTGCGCAGGGCGTACTTGGTGGTCTCGCGGGTGATCTTCTCGCGGTAAGGCAGCTGCGAGGCCACCTTGAACACCTCGGGGTCGAGGAACGGCACCCGCAGCTCCAGCGAGTTCGCCATCGTCATCTTGTCGGCCTTGACCAGGATGTCGCCGCGCAGCCAGGTGAACAGGTCCACATACTGCATACGCGCCACCGGATCCCAGTCCGCGCAACGCTCGTAGAGGGCCGCGGTGACGTCCTGGTGGCCCCATTCCGGGCGATAGTGGGGGAGCACCGCGCGCAGCTGTTCGTCGTCGAAGCTGCGCGCGTTCCCGTAGTAACGCTGCTCCAGTGTCATCGACCCGCGGTGCAGCAGGCTTTTGCCGCGCACCCCATCCGGGATGGCGGCGGACAGCCGCGCCGCGCCACGTCGCAGCGCACCCGGCAGGTATTCGAAGGGCTTGAGCGACAAGGGCTCCCGGTAGATCGTGTATCCGCCGAAGAGCTCGTCGGCGCCCTCGCCGGAGAGCACCACCTTGACGTGCTTACGTGCCTCCCGGGCCACGAAGAACAACGGCACCAGGGACGGATCCGCCACCGGATCGTCCAGATACCAGACGATCTCGGGCAGCGCGGAAACGAACTCCTCCTGGCTGACCACCTTGACGATATGCCGGGCGCCGATCGCCTGGGCCGACTCCGCCGCCACGTCGACCTCGGAATAGCCTTGCCGTTCAAAGCCGGTCGTGAAAGTAATGAGCTTCGGGTTGTGCCGGATCGCCAGCGCCGCGATGGCCGTCGAGTCGATACCGCCGGACAGGAACGATCCCACCGTGACATCGGCCCGCATGTGCTTGGCCACCGAATCGGAGAGCACCTCGGTGATCTCGTCGTAGCGGGACTGACGGGTCGCGCGGGTGAACGGCGTCACGGCGAACCGGGCCGGGAAGTAGCGCGTGACGCGCGGCTCCTGGCCGGGGGAGATGCGGGCGTATGAACCAGACTCCAGGCGTCGGATCTCGTTGTGCAGACTTTCGGGCTCCGGAACGTACTGCAGCGTCGTGTAGTGCTGCAGCGCCCGCAGGTCCAGCTCGGTCCCGATGCCCAACTGCTCCACCAGGTCCAGCAGGCATTTCTTCTCACTGCCCAGTGCGGTGCCGCCCGGCCCCGTCGCCATGAACAGCGGCTTGATGCCGAAGGGATCTCGTGCGCAGAACAGCTCGCGTTCCACCGTGTCCCAGATCGCGAAGGCGAACATGCCGCGCAGCCGGTGCAGCGCGTCCGGACCCCAGAAGTGGTAGGCCGCCAGGATCGCCTCACCGTCGCCCTCGGTGGCAAAAACGGCGCCGTAATCGGACCTGAGCGCTTCCCTAAGTTCCAGGTAGTTGTAGATCTCGCCGTTGAAGACCAGCACGTAGCGGTCCGGGGTGTCCACCGGTCCCCAGCGCAACGGCTGGTGTGAATGCGCGATGTCGATGATCGAGAGTCGGTTGAAGCCGAAGAGCACGTTCTCTTCGTGCCAAATCCCCGGTTCATCGGGGCCGCGATGGCGCATATGCACCATCGCCGCATCTACCGCGGGGCTATGGGATTCGAGGGAAGACCCGGGCGGTCCCAGCCACGCCACCAGTCCACACACGCGGCCAAGTATGCAACATCGCCGGACGTATCACGGGACCATGGTCCCGACACCGGCCCCGTCGCTGCCCTGATGCGACCGCGTGGTCTACGCTGCGTAGTATTCGATTGCTGCCACTGGTCAGCGATGGATTCTGGACCGAAACAGGAGGCTGCAAAACGTGACGTCACCGATGAGCCACGTGGGCGAAAAGGCTCGGACACGGTCCGGCTCACGGCCGTCCCTGCTGGCCACTGTGGTGCTGTTGGGCGCGGCGAGCTTCCTGCTCAGCGGTTGTAGCGTCCAAGAAGTGCTCCGGTTCGGGTGGCCCGAGGGCATCACCCCCGAGGCCCACGACTACATGGCCCCCCTGTGGACCTGGGCAGTCGTCGCCTCGCTCGTCGTCGGCGTCATTGTGTGGGGCCTCACCTTCTGGACCGTCGCGTTCCACCGGCACAAGCCCGGCGATACCGAGTTCCCGCGCCAGTTCGGATACAACCTGCCGCTGGAGCTGATCCTGACGGTGGTGCCCTTCCTGATCATCGCGGTGCTCTTCTACTTCACCGTCGTGGTGCAGAACAAGGTCATGCACAAGGACCCGAACCCTGAGGTCGTCGTCGACGTGACCGCCTTCCAGTGGAACTGGAAGTTCGGGTACCAGAAGGTCGCGTTCAAGGATGGCAGCCTCAACTACGAGGGCGCCGATCCGGAGCGCAAGAAGGCGATGAGCTCCAAGCCCGAGGGCAAGGACGCGCACGGCAAGGAGATTGTCGGCCCGGTGCGCGGCCTGAACCGTGAGGACCGCACCTACCTGAACTTCGACAAGATCGAGACCGTCGGAACCTCTTCGGAGATCCCGGTGCTGGTGCTGCCCAGCGGCAAGAGCGTCGAGTTCCAGCTGGCCTCGGCCGATGTCATCCACTCGTTCCGGGTGGTCCCGTTCCTCTTCACGCGCGACGTGATGCCTGAGCCCAAGGCCAACAACTCCGACAACGTCTTCCAGGTCAGCAAGATCCTGAAGGAAGGCGCGTTCGTGGGTCGCTGTGTCGAGATGTGCGGCACCTACCACTCGATGATGGCCTTCGAGCTGCGCGTGGTCAGCCCCAATGACTTCAAGTTCTATCTGGAAGCGCGCAAGGCGGGTAAGACCAACGCCGAGGCGCTGGCGTCGATCGGTCAGTCACCGGTCTCGATTACCACCAGGCCGTTCGACGGCCGCCGCGGGGAGCTCGCGCCGGCGGACAACAACGCGGCGAAGAACTAGGCGAGGGAGCGCAGCATGCATATCGAAGCCCGACTCTTCGAGATCCTCACCGGATTCTTCGCCCTGGCCACCGTGGTGTACGCGGTACTCACCGCCATGTACGCCAATGGCGGTGTGGAGTGGGCGGGAACCACCGCCATGGTGATGACCACAGGTCTGTCGCTGATCATCTCGACGTTCTTCCGCTTCGTAGCCCGGCGCCTGGACACCCGGCCCGAGGATTACGAGGATGCCGAGGTCGCCGACGGCGCCGGAGAGCTGGGCTTCTACAGCCCGCACAGCTGGTGGCCGATCATGATTGCGCTGGCCGCCGCCACCACTGCTGTGGGTGTGGCGCTGTGGCTGCCGTGGCTGATTGCCGCCGGTGGGGTGTTCGTGCTCAGCGCGGTCGCCGGGCTGGTCTTCGAGTACCACGTCGGCGCGGAGAAGCACTAGCTCATCTCTCGTGTCGTGCCGCCTCCCACGGCCGCGCTCGTACTTTGCCGCGAGACTCCCGTGACTGGTGTGACATCTCCGTGCGCACTCTCACGTTTTCGATAACAATCCGGTGGTCAGTTTGGTTTTTGCGGCCGTCGGGTTTCGTCGCCCCGGATGGCGTTGGCTATCGTTGCCATGGCGCCTCAGGCAGGTAGCCCGCCGGGGAGCGGGAAGTGACGAAAAGGAACTTGTGTAGATGAGTGGGACGGACAACCCAGGGTCGGGGACTCCCGGGGAAGTTCCGGATCTGGACGGTCCGAATGCGGACGCCGCGGCTGCTGACTCTTCCGGGGCGGACTCTTCCGCGTTTCATTCGCAGGCGTACTCGGCGCCCGAATCTGAGCAATTCACCAGCCCGTACGTGCCGTATGACGAATACGAGACAGCGCTGGTCGAGGGCGATGAGCCGCCTCCGCCGCGCTGGCCGTGGGTCGTCGGGGTGGCGGCGATCATCGCCGCGATCACCCTGGTCGCCTCCGTCGCGCTGCTGGTAGCCGGGCGCTCGGACGAGACGACCGGAGCCGCCAAGAGCACCTCGGTCACGCCGACCCCGAGCACGACACCGTGGAACGAGATCATCACCACCACTACGGAGCCTCCGCCTCCGCCGCCCCCTCCACCTACCACGGAGCCTCCGCCTCCGCCGCCCCCTCCGGTGGTGACCGAGACGGTGACGGTGGAACCGCCGCCTCCTCCGCCTCCGCCGGTGACGACGCATGAGGCTCCGCCTCCGGTGACGACCACCACGCCTCCGCCGCCGCCTCCGCCGCCCCCGACAACCACGACGCCGGCCCAGCCGCGGCAGATCACGTACGCGGTGACGGGCTCCAAGGCTCCGCTCGACCGCATCACGATCACCTATGTCGACCCTCAAGGGCGCACCCGGGTCGCGCCGAATGCGTATATCCCGTGGTCGATCACCGTTACCCCGATCTCGAACTCGGAGATTGGTTCGGTATCGGCGAGCAGCATGTTGCGCTTGAGCCAGCTCAATTGCACGATCACCACCAGCGATGGTCAGGTGTTGTCCTCCAACAACAACAATTCGGCGCAGGCAACCTGCTAATGCCAGCAGGTCGATTAACCAAGCCACTGGAGGCACTTGCCGGTCCGGTGCGGCGATCCTCTCCGGAGTCCGTCGACCGGATGCTGATCGGGTTGTGCGCCGTGATCTGGCTGGCGTTCGTCGGGATGTTGGTCGGCGCCATTGTCGTGATGACCGGGGTAGGGGAGGACGCGGCAGGGGCCGCTGGTACCTCGTGGGGGATCTACATCGTCATCGGGGTGTCTTTGGCCGTCATCATCGGCGCGGTGCCGCTGCTGTTGCGCGCCCGTAAGACGGCGGCCCGGCCCACCAATGGCGCATCACAAGCTGTGCCTAAGCCCAAGGGCGCCAGTGCCTCCGGTGCAAGCGGCATGCCGTCGGGTCCGCCTCCCGCGGAGGCCTCGACCGAAAAGCTCAAGACATTCGGCGGTCTCGTGGACCCCGTGAGTCATGTTCCCAAGGACTACAACGGCCCCGGGTCGCCGGCATATCGGGCCGCCGCCGAGGCAGCGTCCAAATCGGCAGCAGTGGACCGGCTGTGGCTGCGGGCCACGGTGGGGATCGCTGGTGGCATCGGTCTGGCACTGCTGGCCGTGGTCACCGGTACCTACCTGTTGGCGGTGGAAAGTGAGACCGCCGCCATCGTCGCGTTTGTGTTCGGTGGGGTGATTACCTGCGCGATGGGGGCGATTCCGTGGCATACCCTCAAGAAGCTGCGTGAGCTCGGCGCGTCAGGATCCTCGGACGCGCAGTAGTTTCACCGCTAGAAGTCGGCGATCCCGGCGCGGGCAACGACTTTCGTGATGGTGGCGCGCACCAGTGATTCTTCCGGGACCGCATTGCGGCGGCCGAAGTCCTCGGCCAGGTCGGCGCCCATGTAGCGTCCACCGATCCTGGTCGCCCATTCGAGCATCTCGTCGAGATCGTTGGTCAGCCGTGCCTCCGCCGAGAACTGGACATAGGAGTACGGCGGCCGCTGGTCGTCGACGGCCAGCGAGATGCGCGGGTCTCGTTGAATGGCCTTGCCCTTCAAGGTTTCCGTGCCCGTCGTGAAGATCAGCTCATCACCGTCGGAGCCCTCGTGGAGCAGGAACCACACCGGCGTCACGATGGGTGCACCGTTGGACCGGACCAGGCCGAGCATTCCGGTGCGGGTGCCCTGGGTAGCGAAGGCCCACCATTGTTCGCGCGTCATCTCCTGCATACAGCCAGGGTAAAACATTGGGCCCCGCACACTTTCGTATGCGGGGCCCAATCGTCGAGCTGACTTCTAGTGGCCGTGACCGTTCGTTGACGGCTCGCCGTCCTGGTACTCCTTCAGAGCGAGCAGCGACTTGTGGTGCGCTTCGTGCTCGGCTTCAACCAGTGCGGCTTGCTCGTCGGCGGGGTCGGCGAACAGGAACGAGCCGGTGCCGGGCGCGCCGGCCGATCCGAGCTTGTTCATGCGTTGAGGTACTGCCGCGCCCTGGTATTCCAGCGGGATGGCGTGGCCGTGCTCGTCGACTCCGGCAAGCGGTTGGTGCAGCTCGATGTATTCACCGTGCGGCAGTCGCTTGATGATGCCGGTCTCGATGCCGTGTTCGAGTACCGCGCGGTCGCTGCGTTGTAGGCCGATGGCCCACCGGTAGGCGAGGTAGTAGACGACGATCGGCAAGATGACCATCCCGATGCGGCCGATCCACGTCGTCGCGTTCAGCGAGATGTGGAACTTCAGCGCGATGACGTCGTTCATCGCGGCCAGCGTCAGGATCATGTAGAACGAGATCGCCGCTGAGCCAATGGCGGTACGTACCGGGGCATCACGCGGACGCTGCAGCAGGTTGTGATGCGCATCGTCACCGGTCAGCTTCTTCTCGATGAACGGGTACATGGTCAGCAGACCGAACACCACGCCCATGATGATCGCCACCGCGAATACCGCGGGCACGGTGTGCCCGAAGATGTACAGCTCCCAGGCAGGCCATAGACGCGCCAGCCCTTCTGTCCACTGCATGTAGAAGTCGGGCTGGCTGCCTGCCGAGACCTGCGAGGGCTTGTAGGGGCCCAGCAGCCAGATGGGGTTGATCTGCAGCAGACCACTCATCAGCGCCAGGATCGCGGTGGTGAAGGCGAAGAACGCACCGCCCTTCAGTGCGAAGACCGGGAGGATCCGCACCCCAACAACATTGGATTCCTTGGCTCCCGGGCCGGGGAACTGGGTGTGCTTCTGGTACCACACCAGCGCCAGGTGCACGCCGATGAGGGCCAGGATGATCGCGGGGATCAGCAGGATGTGCAGCGCGTACATGCGCGGGATCCAGATGTTGCCGGGGAAGTCGCCGCCGAACAGCGCCCAGTGCATCCAGGTACCGACAACCGGGATGCCCAAGGTGATCGACGACATCGCGGCGCGCAGACCGATACCGGAGAGCAGGTCATCGGGCAGCGAGTAGCCGAAGTAGCCCTCGAACATCGCCAGAATCAGCAGCAGCGAGCCGATCACCCAGTTGGCTTCGCGGGGCCGGCGGAATGCGCCGGTGAAGAAGATGCGCGCCAGGTGCACCATGATCGACGCCGCGAACATCAGCGCCGCCCAGTGGTGGATCTGTCGCACGAAGAGGCCACCGCGGACCTCGAAGCTGATGTTCAGCGCGGTCTCGTAGGCCTTGGACATCTGCACACCGCGCAGCGGCTGGTAGACGCCGTTGTAGGTGACCTCGGCCATCGACGGGTCGAAGAACAGAGTCAGATACACACCCGAGAGCAGCAGGATGATGAAGCTGTACAAAGCGATCTCACCGAGCATGAACGACCAGTGCGTCGGGAAGACCTTGTTGATCTGCCGCTTCATCCCGGCGGCGAGGTGGTACCGAGAGTCGATCGCCTCAGCTTGTTTGCCTAGGCGTGACGGCTTTTGGGCTGTTTCGCTCATGATTTGCGCTCCCAGAATGCGGGTCCGACGGGCTCGACGAAGTCGCCATTGGCGACGAGGTATCCGTCCTTGTCGACGGTGATCGGCAGCTGTGCCAGTGCCCGGGCGGCCGGCCCGAAGATGGGCTTGGCGAAGTGCAGTGCGTCAAACTGCGACTGGTGGCACGGGCACAGGATGCGGTAGGTCTGCTGCTCGAAAAGCGATGTGGGGCAACCCAGGTGCGAGCAGATCTTGGTGTACGCGAACAGGTCGCCGTAGTTGAAGCTTTCCTGTCCCTTGCGCTTGATCACCTTGCCCATATCGCTGGGGCGCACCCGGATGATCATCACCGGGTTACGTACGCCCATAGAGATATGCGACAACTTCTCGTGCGATTCGACGGTGGTGCCATCGCCATCGGACTCGCGCCACGGGAACACGGTCTCCATGCCACCGGCGTCGATGTCCTCGGGGCGGACCTTCAGCAGGATCTGCGAGCTGCTGCCCACGGCCCGGCCCAGGTAGATGGTTTCGCCCTTGTACCGCGGGGTCCAGCCGCTGGTGAGCAGCACCGGCTGCTTGCCATTGGCGGTGGGGACCACGGGGGCCCACGGGTTCTTGATCAGACCGCCGATGAATGCGACGGCGGTGCCGGCGCCCATCGCGCCGACGCCGAACCCGAGAGCCCGGATGACCATCTTGCGGCGGGGGAGCGTCGAGGTCTCCAGGGTGTCCTGCAGCTGCGCGACGATGGTCTTGCGGTCCACCTCCGACGAGCCCGGCCCGTCGTGGCGGTCCTGGATCGAGATCTCCTGGGGAACGAACTTCTTGGTGTACAGCACCGCGCCGATACCCAGCGAGAGCACCGACAGGCCCAAGGTCAGGCCGTACAGCGGTGTCGCGAGGTTGTACGCGGCATTACCCGGATCGCCGAATGGCTTGTACTCCCAGGGCCAAAACAGGAAGACACCAAGCAGGGCCAGGCCAAATACTCCGCCAAGGGCGAACCACAGGGCAATCAGCCGCTCGGCGCGCTTCTCGGCCTTGGTGCCCTCCACGGGCCAGCGCGGTTCGCGGTAGACGATCTCGACGCCGTCGAGGTTGGTACCGAGCTTGACCAGCTCATCACGGCTCATGGCCGCGAGCTGCTCGTCGCTGGGAATCTCTACTTTGGGATCGCCACTCACGCGCGCGCTCCAATCCACAGTGCCGCGGCAATGGCGGCGACGATGCCGATGATCCAGATGGCCATGCCCTCAGAAGCCGGGCCGAAGCCGCCCAGGCCGTAACCGCCCGGATCGGGGGTCTCGGTCGAAGCCTTGACGTAAGCGACGATGTCCTTCTTCTCGTCAGGGGTCAGCTGGCGGTCGGAGAACTTGGGCATGTTCTGCGGGCCGGTCAGCATGGCGGTGTAGATCTGCTGCTCGTTGGCCGGATCGAGCTCGGGGGCGAACTTGCCCGACGAGAGGGCCCCACCGCGGCCGGTGAAGTTGTGGCAGGACGCGCAGTTCAACCGGAACAGGTCGCCACCGCGGGCGATGTTGTTGCCGCGCAACGACGTTTGAGCGATTGCGCCGTCGCCGTCGCGGATGACCTGGGGTCCGCCGCCGTTGGCCTGGATGTACGCGCCGAGGGCGTCAGTCTGCTCCTCGTCGAAGATCGGGTCCTTGCGCTGGGCCTGAGCCTCGTTGCGCATGGCCGGCATACGGCCCGTGGAGACCTGGAAGTAGACGGCCGCGTCGCCCACGCCGATGAGGCTCGGGCCGCGGTCGGGTACACCCTGCAGGTTGGCGCCGTGGCAGGTGATGCATGAGGTCTCGTACAGCTGCTTGCCGGTGCGCAGCAGCGCGGACTTGTCCTCGTCGGCCACCGCGACCTGCGGGGTGGGCGTGAAGGTCGAGGCCAGGCCGCCGGCGACCACCAGCGCGATCAGCAGCAGCAAACCTGCTGAGATGCGGCGGCGGAACTTGCGGCGTGCGCGATTCTTAGCGGCTGTGTTGTTTACGGGCTCCACGCTCAACGGTGGCGCTCCCTTCACCGAGTCGGGCTGGTTCATCGGACGAAGTAGATGGTGGCGAACAGGGCGATCCACACGATGTCGACGAAGTGCCAGTAGTACGACACGACGATCGCGGAGGTTGCTTGGGCAGGAGTGAACTTGCTCATCCGGGTACGAACCAGCAGATAGATGAAGGCGACCAGACCACCGATGACGTGCAGACCGTGGAAACCGGTGGCCAAGTAGAAGGTTGAGCCGTAGGCGCTGCCGGCGATGGTGGTGCCCTCGTGCACGAGGTTGATGTACTCGTAGCCCTGGCCGAGAACGAAGAAGGTGCCCATGATGAGGGTGACGATGTACCAGCGGCGCAGCCCGAAGACATCGCCACGCTCCGCGGCGAACACACCCATCTGACAGGTGAAGGACGATGCGACCAGCACTGCGGTGACGGGGATGGCAAGACCAAGGTTCAGCTCGGTGGGCTCCGGCGGCCAGTTGCCACCGGACTGGGCCCGGGCGGTGAAGTAGAACGCGAAGAGTCCAGCAAAGAACATCAACTCACTGGAAAGCCACACAATGGTGCCAACACTCACCATGTTGGGCCGGTTCAGTGAATGAACCCGCTGGGTAATGGCGGTTCCCGCCGGCGATCCTGGGGCTGCTGCGGTCGTCACGTCGTAAGTATGACGCTTTGTAGTTGTCGAGAGCCACCCGGGTCCGACATTGATTTGTGACCGACTCTCCACAACGCGTGTGGCCTCTGATGAGAGTGGTGACGGCAGCCCCGGCCCGGCGTGTCGCACCGTGCCCGGGAGGTCCATGGGACCATTTGCGCGTGCCCGAGCATTCCTGGCCCCTGGTACTGGGCGAGCTGACCAACCGTCGTGACCTGTCGGCGGGTCAGGCGGCCTGGGCCATGGATCAGATCATGACGGGCGTGGCCACCCCCGCCCAGATCGCGGCCTTCGGGGTGGCGATGCGGATGAAGCGTCCGACGTCCGCCGAAGTCGGGGAGCTGGCCGACACCATGCTTTCGCACGCGGTCGGATTTGCCTCGGGTGAACAGATCGGCGCGAACGCCGTGGACATCGTCGGTACCGGGGGCGACGGCGCGAACACGGTGAACCTGTCGACCATGGCCTCCATTGTGGTGGCGGCGTGCGGTGTGCCGGTGGTCAAGCACGGCAACCGTGCCGCGTCCTCGCTGGCCGGTGGCGCTGACACGTTGGAAGCGTTGGGGGTGCGCATCGACCTGGGGCCCGAGCAGGTGACGCACAGTCTCGCCGAGGTGGGAATCGGATTCTGCTTCGCGCCGCATTTTCACCCGTCATACCGGTACGCCTCCGTGGTGCGTCGTGAGATCGGTGTCCCCACGGTATTCAATCTGCTGGGGCCGCTGACGAATCCCGCCCGGCCGCGGGCGGGATTGATCGGCTGCGCGTTCGCGGACCTGGCCGAGGTGACGGCAGGGGTATTCGCCGGACGTGGGTCCAGTGTGTTGGTTGTGCATGGCGACGACGGGCTCGATGAGCTGACCACCACCACGACCAGCACCATTTGGCGGGTTCAGGCGGGGACCGTCGACAAGCTGCGGTTCGATCCGGCGGCGTTCGGTTTCGCGCGCGCCCGGCTGGAGGAGCTCGTCGGTGGTGATCCGGAGTTCAACGCCGCCGAGGTCCGAGCGGTACTGGCCGGCGGAACGGGGGCGGTGCGCGACGCGGTGGTGCTCAACGCCGCGGGCGCGGTGGTGGCGCATGCCGGCCTGGCCAGCGATGCCCAATGGCTGCCCGCCTGGGAGAACGCACTTGCGCGGGTGTCCAGCGCGATCGATTCGGGGGCAGCGGCGGCGCTGCTGGATAAGTGGATCGTCGTCAGCCAACGGCTCGGGACGGAACGGGACGCCCAGGTCTGATCAGCTCGGACATCCCCCAGTCGTCGTGGTGGACGGCGTGCGCGATGCGCGCGATGCGCGCGCTGCGCGCAGTCGCCGCCCAATCCCGCAGGGGGCCCGAACATCCCGTCGCCTCGGCGTAGCCATCCGTCGAGGACACGATGCGCACACCGGGTTCGGCCAGCCAGCGGGTGATCAGCCCGGTTTCTTCGGGCGCGGCCCCGCCGAACGGTTCGGGGGTCGGCAGTACCACTTGGGCCGACGCCGAAGCGGCCGCCACCACCGGCATCGGGGGGACGCCGCGGCGAGCGACCGCCGCACCGGCCAGCTGTCCATGCCGCATCACGGCGATGTGCCATCCGCCCTCACCATCGGGCCGCGCGGCGATCAGTTCCTCGATGCGCGAGAGGGCGTGCAGGCGGTGCTGACGGGCCAGTGCCTCGATGAGGTTGGCCGTGGCGTCGCGCTGTCGCGCGGCGCTTTCATACCGCCGCAGACCACTCAGCTCGCCCACTCGGCCGCACATGGCGTGCAGCGGTTGTCCTTCGGTGCCGGCCAGGACCGCGAGTGCCGGGATGAGGGCGTCCCGGTATTCGCGTGCATCCACCCCGGTGGGGGCGGGGCAGGGGGAAGCGGTGTCGTGCGGGTAGGACTGGCCGTTGCAGGCGGGGCCGTGCCGTCCATTGGCACCGATGCGTGCGGCACACGTGCGCACGCCGGTGAACCGGGCGAGTGCCAGGGCGGCGGTCACGGCGTCGCCGCGTGCGCGAAACGGACCGAGCATCGGGCGTCCGCTGGTGGTCCGGACGACGGCGAAACGGGGGAATGGCTCCTCGGTGAGCACCACCCACCACCAGCGGTGCGGGAACCGTGACTTCCTGTTGTACGGCGGTGCGTGCGCACCCAACAGCCGCAGTTCGCGCACCCCGGCCTCCAGGGGATGCGCACAGGTCACGTGGTCCACCGCGGTGGCGATGGTGACCATCTCGCGCATCCGGCCGCGCGGGTCCGCGCCCGTGAAGTACTGCTGCACCCGCCGGTGCAGGTTGACCGCGGTGCCCACGTACAGCACTTCGCCGGACGGCCCGCGGAACAGATAAACACCTGGGGCGTAAGGCATCCCATCGGCCAGCGAGCGTTTGTCGCGCAACGCGTTGGGAACCTGGGTCCGGTACCGTCGCAGCTCTGCCATGGTGTCGACGCCCTGGTTGCCGACCCGGCCGATCAGCGCATGCAGCACATCGACGGTGGCCCGCGCGTCATCGAGAGCCCGGTGGTTGGGGGTGGTGGATGCGCCGAGCAGCTGAGCCAGCGCACCCAAGCTGACCCGCGGCGCCTCATCGCGCGACAACACCCGGCGGGCCAGCCGGACCGTGCACAGCACCGTGGGCTGCGGCCAGTCGATCCCGCATTGTCGCGCGGCCGCCTTGAGGAACCCGATATCGAAACCGGCGTTATGGGCGACCAGGACTGCGCCGCGGGCGAATTCGAGAAATGCCGGAAGCACCTGCTCGATCGGCGGCGCGTCCACCAGCATCGCCGAGGTGATACCGGTGAGCCGGACGATCTGTGGCGGCAGCGATCGCTTCGGATCGACCAGCGTGGCCAGCTCCCCGAGCACTTCGCCGCCGCGCACCTTCACCGCGCCGATCTCGGTGATCGCATCGTTCTCCGCGCTGCCCCCGGTCGTCTCCAGGTCCACCACCACAAAGGTGGTGTCACGCAATGCTTGTACAGACGGGGCCTGCGCCGACGACCCCGGCGAGGAGAGCACCTCGTCGAAGGTCAGTTGCGTCATGTCGTGACCGTAGGGCCCGGGACCGACATATCGGGCTCACGCCACGGGGGTGCAGATCAGCGCGAGTGCGTCGTTTGTCGTGTCGACGCCGTCGTCGCCGATCTTGTCCTCGAGTCGGGTCCGCAACAGGCTGCGGGTGGCGGCATCGAGCGCGAGGTGATTGGAGTAGGTGAAGACCATGTCCAGGTACGCCTGCGTGGAGAAGTGTCGCCGTTCCGGGAAATGGGAGTGCCGCACGCGGTACCCGAATTTCTCGAGGGTCGGGGAGACGGTGTCCTCGGTGTCGATGGAGGGGCGCCTCGTGGTGTCCATGAAATCGGCATAGACGGTGTCCAGCTCGTGCTGTGACGGCGTGGTGGGCACAATCCGGTTCCACACCAGGGCGAGGCGGCCGCCGGGGCGAAGCACCGTCAACACCTTCGGCAGCGCGGCAGCGGGCTCCACCCAGTGGAAGGACTGGGCGAAGAGCACCAGATCGAATGTGCGGCCCGCCGGCTGCCAGTCCTCGAACGTGGCCACCTCGACGGTGATGCCCTTCCCGGACGCCACCTGTGCCATCCGCGGGTCCGGTTCGACCGCCAGCACCTCGGCGCCCGCCGCGGCCAGCTGTGCCGCCGCGATCCCGGTACCTGCCCCCACATCCAGGGCGCGTGTCTGCCGGCCGGAAACGAGATCGTCGATCAGCGCGAGCGGATAGCGGGGGCGATGACGGTCGTAGGCGTCTGCGGAGTCTCCAAACGACTCGGCCCGGCGGCGGTCGCTATGTGCTGGTTGCGGCTGTTCCGTCATATCGCCAGGGTGCCAGGGGCCGTCTACTTGTCGGTGGGCGCGGTTACCGTCCGCCTGAACCCGAAAGAACGACTCAAGGAGAGGAGGAGCCATGCTCATCGATTGCGACGATTGCGCGATGCGCGGCCCGGGATGCGGTGACTGCGTGGTCAGCGTGCTGTTGGGGGTGCCCCAGACACTCGCCGACGACGAACGTGCCGCGCTGGCCGTCCTGGCCGAGGCCGGGATGGCGCCCAGGCTGCGCCTGGTGCCGATTCAGCGCACGTACGACACGCCTCATTCGGCGAAGACGCCCGATGCGGGAGTCGCATAGGGCACACTCGAAATAGGTGCATGATGGCCCGCCCCGGAAACGGGGAGGAGAACCGGCGTTTACGCGACACTGATGTCATTCCACACTCCGGTGGACAATGTCGATGCCATTTCGTAACCTATCTGAGACCTATCGGCGCCGTAGTTCGCGGCGATCAAATTGCAGTAAAGGGATGTAGTCAGTGAGTGTCGGGCGTCTTCTTCGAAATGATTCGGATCGACTGACGCCCTCTCCTCTCCGACGTGCCATGCTCGCGCTGACTGCTGCCGCCCTGGTCGGCGGGGTATTTACGGGTGGTCATGTCGCGACTGCCGACCCCAACAACGACGCTGTCAAGAAGCTCAACGAGCTGTCCCGCCAGGCCGAGGCAACGTCCGAGGCGGCTAACTCGGCGAAGATCGATCTCGACGCCAAGCTGGCGACCCAGCGCGATGCCGAAAAGGCTGTTCTCGCCGATGAGGCCGTCGCGAAGGCCGCGCGCATGGCGGTGTCGACGTACCAAGTTGACGTCAACAAGGCAATGGTCGCCGCCTACATGGGTGGCAACACCAGCGGTTACGGTGCCGTGCTGACGTCAAACTCGCCGCAGAACCTGATCGACCAGCTCTCGGTGCAACGCACGGTGGGCGGCGAGATGCGTGGCCGGATGGACAACTACCGCGCTGCGCAGTCCTCGGCAGATCAGGCCGAGCAGCGGTCCCGCGACGCCGCCGAGCAGGCCCGGGTGGCCGCCGAGCAGGCCAAGAATGTACGCGCTTCGCTGCAGGCCAAGCAGAGCCAGCTGCAGGTGCAGATCGCGGTGGTCAAGTCGCAGTACAACACCCTGAGCCCCGGCCAGCGTGCGCAGCTGCTGGCACCGGCGCCCGTGCCCCCGCCGCCCGCCGGCGAACCGGGCCAGGCCCCGGACGAGCCGCTGATGCAGGCCGCTGCCGCGGCACCCGCGCCGGAAGCCGCCATCGGCGGCGGAGGTTCGCCCGTCGGTGCGAGCGCCGTCGCGGCCGCATTGACCCGGATCGGCGCGCCCTACTCGTGGGGCGGTTCCGGCCCCAACGCCTTCGACTGCTCGGGTCTGGTGATGTGGGCCTACGGCCAGCAGGGCGTGTCGCTGCCGCACTCCAGTCAGGCACTCGCACGTGGCGGTACACCCGTCGCGCTGAGCGATCTGCAGCCCGGCGATGTCATCAACTTCTACGGGGACGCCTCGCATACGGGCATCTATGTCGGCAACGGCATGATGGTGCACGCCTCCACCTACGGTGTTCCGGTCGCGGTCGCGCCCATCACGTCCTCCGGCCCGATCTATAACGCGCGTCGCTACTGAGCCGCGGCCATCGTGCGCGTGTGCCCGGGGTAGCACGCTGGGCATCGCTCTTCGCGGTGCTCCTGCTGGTTCTCTGCGGGGGTTGTCGAGCACGGCCCGCCACGCCGGCCAACGATGTGCGCACGGCGATTCAAGCACTGCTGACACGCTATGCCGATGCGTTGCGCAGCCATGACGTCGCGGCATTGCGCGCCGTGCTCGCCCCCGGCAGGCCCGCGTTCTTCGAGGCTTCGCGGCGGGTGCAGGAGAACCTCTCGGGGCTGACGACGGACACCTTCGAGTACCGGCTGGCGGCCGAGATTCCGGCTGATCCCGTTGCCCGGCAACAGCAATGGACACTGGACGCCGCGCTGGTCTACGCGATCAGCGGGGTGGACACCGTCGCCGTTCGGCGCCCCCTCACGGTCGGCGTGCTGCACGACAATGACGCCTGGCGGTTGTTCGACGCCGGCGCGGTCGCCGTGCCCTGGCAGTTCGCGCCGGTAGTGGAGACGCGGAAGAGAGCGGGGGACCGGGATGCGGTGGTGCTCGGACACCCGGGCTCAGCGGTGGCGCCACGGCTTGTCGATGAGATATCCGGTGCGGTGACGTCACTGTCGGAGTTCTGGGGCCCGCAATGGCATGCGGGGGTGCTGCTGATCGCGGCAGGGACCGACGCCGAGTTCGCCGCTCTTGTCGGTGGCGAGCACACCGAGGGAATCGCCGCCGCCGCGGTGGTCGACCGTGTCGATAGTGGAGTGGCCGTGGGGCAGCGGGTGATCTTCGCGCCCGGCTCGGCAGCACTGCCACCCGATCAGTTTCGTGTGGTGCTGCGCCACGAGCTCTTCCACGCCGCGGCCCGCACGGTCACCGGCGACCATGCGCCCCTCTGGCTGGTGGAGGGCGTGGCCGACTACAACGGGCGCCGCGGTAGCGGCACCCCGTTCCGCAACGCCGCCCCCACGTTGGCGAGTGCCCTTGCCGCGGGCCAGATTCCGGACCATCTACCGACCGACGACGACATCGACAGTCCGGGGCCCCGCCGCACACAGGCGTACGAGGAAGCCTGGTCGGTGGCGCAATACGTGGCCGAGGCCTTCGGTGAGCCCAAGCTTGTGCAGCTGTACCGGTACGGGGCGGATGTCGTCGCCGCGCCGCGCGGCGCGGCGATCCAGCGGGCATTGGGCATCGACGAGGCAACGCTGGTTCGGCAGTGGCGGAGCTGGCTCGGCTCTCGTCCACTACGGTAGGCGTCGTGACCTTTCAGCTTGGCGGCCAGCGACGACGGATCCTGTTGGTCACCAACGATTTTCCACCCAGGACCGGCGGTATTCAGTCCTACCTGCAGGAGTTGGTGATCCGGCTGGCCGGATCGCATGAGGTCACTGTCTATGCGCCGCGGTGGAAGGGGTGTGAACGTTACGATGCCGCCGCCGATTACCACGTGGTGCGCCACCCGACCTCGCTGATGCTGCCTGGTCCCGGTGTCCGGCAGCGCATGGTGGACCTCATCCGCTCGCAGCGCTCCGAGGTGGTGTGGTTCGGCGCGGCCGCACCGCTCGCGTTGTTGTCCTCGGCGGCGAAGGCGGCAGGGGCCGCCGTGACAGCAGCCAGCACGCATGGGCACGAGGTCGGCTGGTCGATGCTGCCGGTGGCGCGGTCCGCGCTGCGACAGATCGGGGACAGCACCGATGTGATCACCTACGTCAGCCGCTACACGCGGGGCCGCTTCGCCGCGGCCTTCGGTCCACGTGCGGCACTCGAACATTTGCCCGCCGGTGTCGACACCGGCAGATTCCGCCCCGACCCGGTGGCACGCGAGGAGCTGCGGCGGCGCTACGGGCTGGGCGAGCGGCCGACCATCGTGTGCATCTCCCGGCTCGTTCCGCGCAAGGGCCAGGACATGCTGATCGAGGCGCTGCCGGCGATCCGGGAGCAGGTGGACGGCGCGGCGCTGGTGATCGTGGGCGGCGGACCGTATGCGGAACCGTTGCGTGCGTTGGCCAATCGATTCGGTATCGATGAGCACGTGGTGTTCACCGGCGGTGTGCCGTGGGAAGAGCTACCCGCTCATCACGCGATGGGCGATGTCTTCGCGATGCCCTGCCGTACACGCGGAGCGGGGCTCGATGTCGAGGGTCTGGGGATAGTGTTCCTGGAGGCGTCGGCCTGTGGTGTCCCGGTGGTCGCTGGAAACTCCGGGGGCGCACCGGAAACCGTGCGCGACGGGGAGACAGGACTCGTCGTAGACGGCAGGTCGGTGCCCGCGATCACGGAAGCGATTGTTCAGATCCTGTCGGACCCGGCACGCGCCGCCATGATGGGCGCAGCGGGGCGCACCTGGGTGACCGATCACTGGCGCTGGGATCACCATGCGGCGCGCTTCGCCGAACTGATCAGCGGCTCCGCCTAGGCTCGTTCGGGTGGACCGATCTACTCGGGTGACCCCGAGTAGATCGCGTCGATATCTGCCGCGAACTTCTCGGCAACCACGTTGCGCTTCACCTTCAGTGTCGGCGTCATCTCGCCGGTGGCCTCGGTGAAGTCGACCGGCAGGATCCGGAACTTCTTGATGGCTTCGGCATGGGAGACAACCTGATTGGCTGCCTTCACGGCGGTCTCGACCTCTGCGAGGAGATCAGGATCCTCGACCAGGTCGGCGACGGTGGCACCGGCTGGCTTGCCGTTGCGCTGCTTCCAGCCGTCGATGGCCTCGGGGTCGATCGTGATGAGAGCGCCGATGAACGGCTGCTTGTCGCCCACGGCCATCGCCTGACTGATCAACGGGTGAGCGCGCAGCTGATCCTCCAGCACCGCGGGTGCGACGTTCTTGCCGCCGGCGGTGACGATGATTTCCTTCTTGCGGCCGGTGATCGTGATGAAGCCGTCCTCGTCGATCGCGCCGAGGTCACCGGTGTGGAACCAGCCATCCAGGATCGATTCGCTGGTAGCGGTCTCGTTGTTCCAGTAGCCACTGAACACGACACCACCGGACACCAGTAGTTCGCCGTCGTCGGCGATTTTGGCGGCGTTGCCGGGCAACGGCCTTCCGACACTGCCGATCTTGAGCCCGCCGATGACGTTCACCGCGCACGCTGCCGTCGTCTCGGTGAGGCCGTAGCCTTCGTAGATGGTCAGACCGACGCCGCGGTAGAAGTGGCCCAGCCGGGCACCCAGCGGGGCTCCACCGGAAATCGACGCCACGCACTCACCGCCGAGCGCCGCGCGCAGCTTGCCGTACACCAGCTTGTCGAAGGCCGCGCGCTTGGCGCGCAACACGATGCCCGGGCCGCCGTTGTCCAGCGCCTGGCTGTATTCGACGGCGGTATCAGCGGCCGCGTCGAAAATCTTTCCCTTGCCGTCGTTCAGGGCGTTCTGCCGCGCGGTGTTGTACACCTTCTCGAAGATGCGGGGGACCGAGACGATGAAGGTCGGTTTGAAAATCCCGAACGTCGGTACCAGCGTCTTGATATCGCTGGTGAAACCGACGCTTACCTTGGATTGGAAGCACGCCATCGCGATGCCGCGGGCCAACACGTGAGCCAGCGGCAGGAAGATTAGCGTCCTGCTGCCCTTCTGCAAGTAGTCGGGGAAAACGGCACGCGCACCGCGGGTTTCGTACACCAGGTTGGAGTGGGTGAGCTGGCAGCCCTTGGGGCGTCCGGTGGTTCCCGAGGTGTAGATGAGTGTCGCGGGGTCGGTGGCCTTGATGGCGTCGAGTCGGCCGGTGAGCTCGGCGGGGTCCACACCGGCACCCGCCTCGGTGAGTTCGTCGAGGGCTGCGGGCGCACCCGAACTGGCGATGTGAAACACGGTGCGCAGGTTGGGCAGTTCGGGGGCGAGTTCTTGGGCGACCGTGGCGTGGGCATCGGATTCCACGAACAGGGCCACCGCCGCGGAGTCCTGCAACACCCACCGGACCTGATCGGCCGAAGACGTCTCATAGATGGGCACGGTGATGGCGCCGATCGACAGGACCGCGTAGTCGATGATCGTCCACTCGTAGCGTGTCGCCGAGATCAGTGCCACGCGATCGCCGGGCGCCACGCCCTTGGCGATCAGACCATTGGCCACCGCACGGATCTGCGCCGCAGCCTCCGCGTAGGTGACAGGTGTCCAGGTGCCGTCGACGAGGCGGGAGAATGCCGCCTGGTTGGGGTCTTCACGCTCGTAGTCGTAGACGGCATGAACCACCGACGCGTTGTCCTCGACGGTGAACGGGGCAGGGACGCTGAACTCTCGCACCGGCTCAGACTAGTCGTGGCCTGAAGATCGTCGAAGGCGTTGCCGCATTTCCTTCGGCGGCGAGGCTTAAGCTTGTCCGCGATGAACAGCATTCAGGTCGCCGACCAGACCTTTATCGCCGCGGATCCCGCGGACATCGGCCGCGCCATCTCCAACCCCGCAGATTGGCGCCGTTGGTGGCCTGACCTGCAGCTCAACGTCGTCGAGGAGCGGGGCGAGAAAGGCATCCGCTGGACGGTTGCCGGAGCCCTCACCGGGACGATGGAAGTGTGGCTCGAGCCCTCGCTGGACGGCGCGATCCTGCATTACTTCCTGCACGCCGAGCCCACCGGCGTCAGCGCCGCACAGGTGGCCAAGCTGAATCTGGCCAAGCTCAATCATGCCCGTCGCATCGCCGGGAAGCGGTTTGCCTTCGGAGTCAAGCAGCGGCTCGAGGCCACGCGGACGATCGGTGAATCGTGGGTGCCGCAGGCCTGATCAGATGGCGGTGAGCACGACCACCGGGATGGGCCGGGACGTCGCCCGCTGGTAGGCGCTGTAATGGCCAGAGTTGTTGGTGTCGGCTAACTTCCACAGTCGCTCGTAGTCCGCGTCGCCGGGCAGCAGGGGCGTCGCGCGGACGCGGCGTTGGTGCCTGCCCAGCTGCACCTGCACGTCCGGATGAGCCTTGAGGTTGTGATACCAGGCGGGATTGCGCCGGGCGCCGCCATTGGAGGCCACGATGACGAGATTGTCGCCATCCGCTGCGTAGGTCAGCGAGTTGATGCGCTGCTCTCCGCTCCTGGCGCCGATAGAGGTCAGCAGCAGGCTGGGGGCCATCCCCGGAACACGATGACCCAGATAGCCTTTCGATGCGATGTAGATGCTCTGGTGCACACCGAGCACCTTCGCCACCAGACGACTCATGGACGTCTCTCCTTCGCGCGGCCGCGGCGAATTGCCAGGATGGGAGTATCCGAGCGCCAGGGAGAAGGGTACCGTCTGTCAGGTGGCTGAGAAGACTACCCAAACGATTGCCATCGATGCCGAACCCGGCAAAGTGATGGCGGTGATCGCCGATATCGGCGCCTACCCGGAATGGGTGTCGGAGTACAAGGAAACCGAGGTGCTCGACACCGACCCCGAGGGCAGGGTCAAGCGTGCCCGGTTGGTGCTGGACGCCGGCGTCCTCAAGGACACCCAGGTCCTGGAGTACGTGTGGTCTCCGGATGGCCGCAAGGTCACCTGGACCCTGGCGGAAAGTTCCCTATTGCGTTCGCTGGAAGGGACATACCTTTTGGCGCCCAAAGGGTCTGGCACTGAGGTGACGTATGAGCTGGCGGTCGACCTTCAAATTCCGATGATCGGAATGCTCAAACGTAAGGCCGAACGCAAGATCACCGATTCCGCGCTCAAGGATCTGAAGAAGCGAGTCGAATCTGACCGCTAGCGACGTCGACGCGACGCCGCGCCCAGATGTCGAATCGCCGTTGACAGCCACCATCGGCCTTTTCGTCGGCAAGGGGGGCGTGGGTAAGTCGACGCTGGCCGGTGCCACCGCAGTGCGCTACGCGCGGGCCGGTCAACGGGTGCTCGCGGTGTCCACCGACCAGGCGCATTCCCTTGGCGACGTTTTCGGCGTCCGGGTGGACCCGTCACCGGGTGCCCATTGTGTGCGGGTGCTCGAGGACCCATACGGGGGACAACTCGACGTCATGGCTCTGGACACCCTGGGGCTGCTGGAGCGGCGTTGGGGTGACATTGCTGAGACGATCGCAGCGCAGTACCCCGAATCGGATATCGGATCGCTTGCGCCCGAAGAGCTTTCCGCGCTGCCGGGTGTCCAGGAGATGCTTGGGCTGCATGAGGTCCAGCAGCTCGCCGAGACGGGCGAATGGGATGTCGTCGTGGTCGACTGTGCTTCGACGGCCGACGCGCTGCGCATGTTGACCCTGCCCGGAACCTTTGCGATGTACCTGGAACGAGCCTGGCCGCGGCATCGTCGACTCGGCGGTGTCGGCACGCCTCGCGCGCAGATTCTGGCCGAATTGCTGGAACGCGTTGCGGCGTCGGCGGATCGGCTCGCGGGCTTGCTGTCGGACGCCGAGCGGGTGGCAGCGCATCTGGTGCTCACTCCCGAGCGGGTGGTGGTCGCCGAGGCCATCCGCACCGTGGGAGCGTTAGCGCTAATGGGCGTGCGCATCGATCAGGTGATCGTCAATCAGGTTCTCATTCAAGATGATTCGTACGAATACCACAATCTGCCCGCGCATCCGGCGTTTGACTGGTACATGCAACGCATCGCCGACCAAGCCGCGGTGCTCGACGAGATGGGGGAGGCGATCGGGGACGTGGAGATGCTGTTGGTACCGCATCTGTCGCGTGAGCCCATCGGGCCGGAGGCCCTCGGGGAATTGGCCGAGGCGGTGCGACGGCGCGACGGCGCTGCGCCCCCGGCGCCGCTGGCCACCGTCGTCGAGCACGAATCCGGATCCGGAGCGGACACCGTCTATCGGTTACGGCTAGAGTTACCGCAGATTGACCCGGCCACATTGAGCCTCGGCCGGGTGGGAGATGACCTGGTCATCGGCGCAAATGGGATGCGCCGGCGGGTCCGGCTGGCCTCCGTGCTGCGGCGCTGTGTGGTTGTCGATGCCCGGCTTGTCAGTAGCGAGCTGACCATACGGTTTAGAGCGGATCCGGAGGTGTGGCCGACGTGACGGGTACCCATCCGGAGCTCGGTCCCGAGCTGCGGGCGTTGGCCGCTTCCATCCTTGACATGCTCGACCCGGCGCTACGGCAGGCTGCTCGCGCCCCCGGAGACGGCGGCGTGCCCGGAAAGTGCAGTCAGCTGTTCTGCCCCGTCTGCGCGCTGGCGGCCCTTGTCGAGGGTGAGCACCATCCGCTATTGGCGACGATCGCCGAACACAGCCTGGCATTGGTCATGGTGGTGCGGGCGATGTTGGAGGCGGAGGGACAAGGTGGTCCCGACGGCCCAGATGGTGGGTCGGGTCTTGAGTATCAGAGTCCGTTCCCGCCTCCCTCGCCGAGCTCGCAATCCACTGGCTACCAACCGATTCCGATCGACATCGACGAGTAACGAGCATCCTGCGCCGAGACGGACTGTCTGGTCGACGGGGAGTAATCGCCATCGGCGGGATCGGGCACCTCGGACCGCTTCCGGGACGTCGCGTCCCATGTATGCGCCCGGCAGATGTGCTCCGTTCATATCCGGCGCGGGACCTTAGACAGTCCACGGAGATTCGCCGTGGCCGAGGGTAAGCTCGGCGCCAGCCCTGTGCTGCTCACGGGGATCGGGAGAGGATGCGCGATGTTCTATTGGCTGCTGAAGTTCATCTTCATGGGGCCGATCCTGCAGCTGATGGGCCGACCGAAAGTGGAAGGTCTGGAGAACGTCCCTTCGTCCGGGCCGGTGATCCTGGCAGGTAACCACCTCGCGGTGGTGGACAGCTTCTACTTGTGCCTGGTGTTGCGCCGCCGGGTGACCTTCCTTGCCAAGAGCGAGTACTTCACCGAGCCCGGGTTCAAGGGCTGGCTCAAGAAGGTGTTCTTCAGCGGTGCCGGGCAGGTGCCCATCGACCGGGCCAGCGCCGATGCCGCCGAGAACGCCCTGAGCACCGCCAAGCGGTTACTCGGGGAGGGCAAGCTGCTGGGCATCTATCCGGAGGGCACCCGTTCCCCGGACGGACGCCTGTACAAGGGCAAGACGGGCCTGGCGCGCATGGCGCTGGCCACCGGGGTACCTGTGATCCCTATCGCGATGGTCGGCACCAATGTGATGAATCCGCCGGGAACGGCTCGCTGGCACTTTTCCAAGGTCACCGTGAAAATCGGCAAACCGCTGGACTTCGAGCGCTTCGACGGTATGGCCGGAAACCGCTTCATCGAACGTGCGGTCATCGACGAGGTGATGTACGAGCTGATGCAGCTGTCCGGTCAGGAGTATGTCGACATCTACGCGGCCGCCCTCAAGGAGAGCACCGGCAAGCCCACGGAGTCCTCCACGCAGCCCGACCGCATCCCGGAGAGCGCTGCCGGTTAATCCGGGGTCCGTGCATCTTCCCTGCATCTGAGGTGGCACCCCGCCGTGGGGCGTGGGTCAGCTATCCGCGCCGCGCCCGCTAGTCTTGAGGCCACCCGGCGGGAGAACTGAGAGATGCGAGGGCCGTGCCGAATTCAATAAACAAATCCACCATCGCGGACCGCGGCTCCGCTCGTCGAGTGGCCAGATGGATCACGTGGGGTGGCCCGCTCGTCCTTGCTGTCGCCCTGTTGTTGCACGCGGTCGTCTTCATTCACTGGCCGACGTATGCGCTGCAGATCGACGTGTTGGTGTATCGATTCGGTGGTACCCGGGTACTGGACGGGCTGGATTTGTACTCGATCGGGCGCAACGGCGAGCTCGACGATCTGCTGTTCACCTACACACCGTTCGCGGCATTGGTATTCACCCCGCTGGCCTTCATCACCGACTTCACGGCGCAGGTCCTGTCGCTCGTGGTGTTCCCGGCGCTCCTCGTCTACTCGGTGTGGCGCATGCTGGCCTGGCTGAATGTCTCCGCCAAGGCCGGGTTGTGGGGGTTGTTGGCCCTGTTGGTCGGGCTGGTTTCGTGGCTGGAGCCGGTCCGGCTCTCTATTCAGCTGGGTCAGATCAATCTGCTCATCCTGGCCGTCGTGGTGACGGACATCCTGGCTCCCAAACGGTGGAAGCTCGCAGGGGTCGGAATCGGGATCGTGGCCGGCATCAAGCTGACTCCGATGATCTTCATCGTCTTCTTGGTCCTGGTGGGACGGATTCGCGCGGCCGTCGTCGCCACCGTCACGCTGATCGCCACCATCGGTCTGGGCTTCATCTTCCTGCCGTCCGCCTCGCACTACTACTGGGTGGACCGTGCCTTCGAGAAGATCAGCCGCATCACGCGCGATCCCACCGCGAGTACCAGCATCAGCGGACTGTTTCTCCGACTGGACCTATCGGCCGGGACCGCCACCGCACTGTCTGTGCTGGTGATCGTGGCGAGCCTGGTGGTCGCAGTCCTGGCCTACCGGCGAGATCAGCTGCTGCTGGCGACCTCCATCGTGGGTATGGCATCGGCGGCGGCATCGCCGTTCAGCTGGAGCCACCACTGGGTGTGGTTCGTGCCGTTGGTCGTCCATCTGGGTTACCGCGGTTACGTGCTGGGTAAGCGGGCGTCCGCGCTCACGATGTGGGCGTTCTGCGTGGTGTTCGCGGCCTGGTTCACCAGCCTGAGTGGCAAGACACCGGACTCCGGTGCGTTGACGCTGCGACCCGGCGGCGTGCTGGACGACCTGATCCCTAGCTTGTATGTGTTCGTTCATCTCGGGGTACTCGTGGCCAGCTGGATGTGGCTACGGCGCGATCCGTCGGGCGTGAACGATGTTGCGCGCGAAGACGAGCCGACACAGGCCGACGAGCTGGCGCCGGCCTCTCCGGCACACAATTAGGCGGCACGCGTGCGTTATTTCTACGACACGGAATTCATCGACGACGGCCGCACCATCGAACTCATCTCGATCGGGATGGTGTGCGAAGACGGCCGTGAGTACTACGCAGTCTCCACCGCCTTCGATCCGCAGCAGGCGGGCCCGTGGGTACGTCAGAACGTGCTGCCCAAGCTGCCGGCGTTGTCGTCGCCGCTGTGGCGCTCACGCGGTCAGATCCGTGACGAGCTGGCCGAGTTCCTTGGGCTCAATGGTGGTGGGCCGGCCGACCCGATCGAATTGTGGGCCTGGGTGGGTGCCTACGACCATGTGGCGCTCTGCCAGCTGTGGGGACCGATGACGGCGCTGCCTCGGCCGGTCCCACGGTTCACCCTGGAACTCAAGCAGCTGTGGCACGACCTGGGCCAGCCTGCCGTGCCGAAACGGCCCGCCGACTCGCACGATGCACTGGTCGATGCCCGGTACAACCTGGCCCGCTACCGCGCGATGGTCCCGCCGGCCTGATCACTGCGCAATCCCGGGTAAAAATCCGCTGGTAAGGGGCGGTTAAGATGGGTTCGTGAACTGGACAGTCGACGTCCCCATCGACCAATTGCCGGAGCTGCCGCCGCTCCCGGCCGATCTGCGCGCGCGCCTCGATGCCGCGCTCGCCAAACCTGCTGCTCAGCAGCCGAGCTGGCCCGCGAATCAGGCCGCTGCCATGCGGACCGTGCTGGAAAGCGTGCCTCCGATCACCGTCCCCGCGGAGATCCAGCGTTTGCAGGGCCAACTGGCCCAGGTGGCACGTGGTGAGGCATTCCTGCTGCAGGGCGGAGACTGCGCCGAGACCTTCGCCGATAACACCGAACCGCATATCCGGGCCAACATCCGCGCACTGCTGCAGATGGCGGTGGTGCTGACGTACGGGTCCAGCATGCCGGTGGTGAAGCTGGCCCGTATCGCCGGCCAGTACGCCAAGCCACGCAGCTCGGACACGGACGCCCTGGGGCTGAGGTCCTACCGCGGTGACATGGTGAATGGTTTTGCCCCCGATGCCGCACTGCGTGAGCACGACGCGTCGCGTCTGGTGCGCGCGTACGCCAATGCCAGCGCAGCGATGAACCTGGTGCGTGCCGTGACCGGCTCGGGGTTGGCCTCGCTGGCCCTGGTGCACGACTGGAACCGCGAATTCGTCCGCACCTCGCCCGCGGGTGCGCGGTACGAGGCGCTGGCCTCCGAGATCGACCGCGGCCTGAAGTTCATGAGCGCCTGCGGCGTGGCGGATTCCAACCTGGACACCGCCGAGATCTACGCGAGCCACGAGGCGCTGGTGCTCGACTACGAGCGGGCGATGCTGCGCCTGGCCGAGGACGAGAACGGCGAGCCCGCGCTCTACGACCTGTCGGCCCACTACCTGTGGATCGGCGATCGCACACGGCAGCTTGACCACGCGCATGTGGCTTTCGCCGAGATCATCGCCAACCCGATCGGGATGAAGATCGGTCCGACGACCACGCCCGATCAGGCTGTCGAATACGTGGAACGTCTTGACCCGCGCAACAAGCCGGGCCGTTTGACGTTCGTCTCGCGGATGGGCAACTCGAAGGTGCGCGATCTACTTCCGCCGATCATCGAGAAGGTGCAGGCCACCGGCCATCAGGTGGTCTGGCAGTGCGACCCGATGCACGGCAACACCCACGAGTCGCCCAGTGGCTACAAGACACGGCATTTCGATCGGATCGTCGACGAGGTGCAGGGTTACTTCGAGGTGCACAACGCACTCGGCACGCATCCGGGCGGTATTCACGTCGAGATCACCGGTGAGAACGTCACCGAATGTCTTGGTGGGGCACAGGATATTTCGGATGACGACCTGGCCGGTCGCTACGAGACGGCATGCGATCCGCGTCTGAACACCCAGCAGTCGCTGGAGTTGGCGTTCCTCGTCGCGGAGATGCTCAGGGACTAGAGCAGGTTGGTGATGTTGGCGCCCAGCGACCAGCATCCCGCCGCCACCGAGGTGGTGATGATCAAGACGATCACCAGCCACATGAAGATCGCGCGGCGGCTCTGCTGACGTTCGTACCGGTAGTCCGAGTCGTCGACATCGGCGAAGAACGCCGAGTCATCGGGCTCATCGAAATCCCGATCGAATTCGGGATCGTAAGCGGGCACCGGGTCCATCATGCGGGTGGGATTGGGCACCCTGGGGCGCGGCGCGGCGCTGGGTCGTGGAGCGACGCCCAGGGCCGCCGCGGCCGAGGCGGTATCGGCGGCGTCGAGATCACGAGCGGGAGCGGCGTCCGTACTGCCGCCGGTCTCGATCAGCCGACTGCGGTATAGCTGTTCGGCGACATGCTGTTTGGAATCCCGGGGCGCGGGCACCCGGAAGGATGGCAGGTGCAGATCAGTGGCGATGGCATCGAGCTCGGCGCCCATTTGTGCGGCGTCGGCGTAGCGCGCGTCCGGGTCGCGGGAGGTGGCACGCAGCACCAGTTCGTCGAACTCCTCCGGGATACCGTCGATCGTCTCACTGGGCGCCGGGACATCACGATCGATGCGCTGATAGGCCAGTGCCAACGGCGTATCACCGGTGAACGGCGTTGAACCGGTGAGCAACTCGTACATCAAGATGCCCGCCGAGTAGACATCGCTGCGTGGGCCGGCGGAGCCGGTGCGCACCTGCTCCGGGGACAGGTACGCCGCGGTGCCCAGGATCACGCTGGTCGAGGTTATCCCCGCTTCGGCGACGGCACGGACGAGCCCGAAATCGGCGAGCTTGACCTCGCCGTCATCGGAGATCAAGACGTTCTCGGGTTTGACATCGCGGTGCACCAGACCCGAGCGGTGGGCAACCGCCAATCCGCCCAGCATCGGGTTGAAGACCGCGGCCACCGCATGCGGCGGCATGGGCCCGCGTTCGCGCAGCAGCTCCCGCAGAGTTCCCCCGTCGACCAGTTCCATCACCAGGAATGGGTGTCTACCGTCCATTCCCTGGTCGAACACGGCGACCAGGCCGGGGTGACGCAGCCGCGCGACGGCCCGCGCTTCGAGCCGGAATCGTGCCAGAAACCCGGTGTCGGAGGCGTAGCGGCTGTCCATCACCTTCACGGCCACCGGGCGGTCCAGTCGGGTGTCCAGCCCGCGATACACGGTCGACATACCGCCCGTCGCGATCGGGGTCTCGATGCGATACCGACTGTCGAGCACGGCGCCGACCATCGGGTCGAGGCGGCCGGTCGGGGACTGTGGCGATGTCATCGCATCGATCGTATCGACTGATGCGGGAACGCCTCGTCGTCAATGTGGCTTATCGAGCATTTCGCGGAGGGAGTTGAGCATCGGCCCGGCCCCCGAAAACAGCATCGTTCGCCATTGACGATGCAGGGGAATGGCAGGGTCGAACCGGCTGTAGGTGACGCGGAGTCGGGTGCCGCCGGGCTCCGGGAGCAGGTTCCACCGGGAGGTCACTTCGATTCCGGGGGCGGTCAGCACCTGTTCGATGTGCTCGCAAGGCACCACGCTGGTGTAGGTGGTGCGGAGCACGCCATCGAAGCCGACCGCGGGCAGCGGATGGGTGATGAGGACACGGGTCTCGCCGACCTCGACCGGTGCATTGTTGACTTCCTTCACCTGTGAGGCGGTGAGCTCCTGGGAGACGAGAACATCCCAGACCTTCTCCACGGGGTAGGGGTAGTACTCGCTGTGGGTGACCGATGTCGGATCGCCGGAACTCGTCACGATCCGAAGGTTACGCGCGTCACCACACCCGGAGGACACTTTTGGACGACGGCGGCCCGCGGGACGACTAGCGTCATTGGTCATGAGCGCAATTCCCTACGTCGCCGACACACTTGACGCCGATGAGCCGCTGTTCTCTCTCAAGGAGGTGGCTGGGCGCCTGCGGGTAACGGTGAGCAAGGTTCAGCAATATCTGCGCGACGGTGAACTGATCGCGGTGCGGCGCAATGGCGAAATCAAGGTTCCCGTCATCTTTTTCAGCCCCGAAGGGCCCGTGGTGAAGCATTTGGCCGGGCTGTTGTCCGTGCTGCGCGACGGGGGATACCACGAGCCGGAAATCATGCGCTGGTTGTTCACCGGTGATGAGTCGCTCACGGTGACCAGGGATGGCACCACCGAACGTATCGAGGCGGCCCGCCCGGTCGACGCGCTGCACGGCCACCAAGCCCGCGAAGTGCTGCGGCGGGCGCAGGCCATGGCTTACTAGGCGGCAGGTGCCGGCGTATCGGCCTCGGCCGGTTCGGGTTCGTGGGACTCCGGTGCGGTATTGATCATCCGCCATGCGATGGCTGCACAGGTCGCCGCGATCAGCACGTGGATCCACACGTACATGCCGTGGGAGCCATCGGGTTTGAAGATCACCATGATCCAGGTGGAGAACCCGGCGATGGCGGCGATGGCGGCGCGTGATTGCAGCAACGGCGCCGCGATGGCCAGCGGCCACGTGTAATACCAGGGCAGCGCGGCCGGTGCCATGAGCACCACGATCACCATCGCCCACAGGATCCCGAACATCGCGTCGCGTTCGTTATGGCGGTGCCGCCACCACACCACCGGCAGCGCCAGTGCCACTAGTGCGGCGCCGACAGCGCGGGTGATCGACAGCAAGGCATCGAAGTTGACGGTGACGAAAAGGCCTGCGAAGACGTTGATGAGGTTGGCGACCGCGGTAGGCACCGTCAGCCAGTTGATGATTTTCACCGAGCCCGCCAGTGCGGGGAGCCATCCCAGGCCGACTCCGGCGATCCAGGACAGCACTGCGAAGACCGCGGCCACGATCGTGACAGAGGCCGCCGATGCCATGGCGAACGCGATGACCGGGCGGCGCTGCGGCGAGCCCTCGTCGGCACTCTGCACGAGTCGGCGCATCCAGATCCACACCAGGAAGGGCAGTGCCAGTCCGGCGGTGGCCTTGACGGCGACCGCCAATGTCACGACGGCGACGCCCCAAACATGGTGCCGCTCAAGGGCGAGCGCGATGCCCGCCATCATGAGTCCGACCATCAGCATCTCGTTGTGCACACCGCCCATGAGATGGATGATGACCAGCGGGTTGAGCACACAGATCCACAGCGCCTTGCTGGCGTTGGCGGAAAGACAGCGCGCGACGCGGGGTGTGGCCCATACCAGCAGGGCCAGGCCGGGCAGCATGCACAGGCGCAGCAGCATGGTTCCCGCCACCACGTCGTCTCCGACGATCTGGGTGACGAATCGTGCGATAAGCATGAACAGCGGCCCGTACGGCGCGGTCGTGGTGGACCAGATCGGACTGACGTTCTCCAGCAACGGGTTCGGGTTCTCTACCGGTCCCACCACGTACGGATCGAATCCGTCGCGCAACAGTGCGCCCTGGGCGAGGTAGGAGTAGGCATCCCGGCTGAACACCGGTACGGAGGCCAGCAACGGCAGCAGCCAGCAGGGAATGACGACCAGGATGGACTCCTTGGTCACCTTGCCGGCGATCACATGTCGACCCAGCCCGAGCCACGCCAGCAGCATGAGAACCACCCCGAGCCACATGCAGATCGAGGACACCACCAACCCGTGGCCGAAACGCAACCAGGACAGCCCAACCGATTCCAGCAGCGGGTCGTGTTGCCGGGTGCTGCCCGCACCTAGTCCGCCGATGGCAATGAGGATGGCGCCACCGAATCCGGTGACAGCCGCGCGTCCGGCGTGGGACCGTAGGAAGACGGCTGCCCGCCCGGCAGTTTTCAGGGGAGGCTCCAGCGCCTTTGATGATGTACTCACGTGATCATGCGCTCCGGTTGGACACCAATCGGACGAGGTCTGACAGTGCGGCACGCGCGTCGTCGGCGATATCGGCGCCGGCCAACTGGTCCAGTGCACGGTGTGTGTGCTCTTCGATACGGGATTCAACGGCGGCCAGCGCGCCCAAGTCGACTATCAATGAACACATCTGCGCGACCTGCTGATCGGTGAGCGGGCTGCCGATCCAGGAGTGCAGCATGTCCTCGGCGGCACTGTCCTTGACGCGTGCCAGCCGCAGAGCCTCGGCCAGCAGCACGGTGCGCTTTCCGGAACGCAGGTCGTCGCCGGCAGGTTTTCCGGTCACCTTGGGATCCCCGAAAACCCCGAGCACGTCGTCGCGCAGCTGGAATGCGACGCCGATATCCAGTCCGACATCACCGAGAAGTCCGGAGATCTCCGGGTTCTCGGCCGCGATCGCCACACCCAGCTGCAACGGTCGCTGCACGGTGTAGCCGGCGGTTTTGAAGCGGATCACGCGCAGGGCTGTTTCGACGGACTCGTCGCCAGAGGATTCGGACAGAATGTCCAGATATTGGCCGCCGAGCACCTCGCTGCGCAGGATTGACCACACGCCCCGTGTCCGCGCATGTGCCTCCGGAGACAACCGTGCCCCGGCCACCATGTCATCGGCCCAGGTAAGTGCCAGATCGCCGAGGAGGATCGCGGCGGAAATGCCGAATTGTTCGGGGGAGCCGGACCAGCCGTTCTCGCGGTGGAGGGCGGCGAACTCGACGTGGATGGTGGGTTCACCGCGGCGAGTGGCGGAGCTGTCGATGACGTCATCGTGGATCAGCGCGCAGGTGTGCAGTAGTTCGAGTGCGGCACACACCCGCAGTACTTCGGGGTTCCACGGGTCGGGATCCTCGGTGACCGCTCGCCAGCCCCAGTAAGCGAACGCCGGACGCAGCCTCTTGCCGCCACGCAGCACAAACTGGTCGAGGGCGGTGATCGCATGCTCATAGTTCTGTCCGATATGCGCGGTGTGCTCGCGGCATTCGGCCAGGAACTGGCTCAGTTGGTCGCTCACCGCATCGGTCAGGTGCCGGGCGTTGGCAGCGGCTACGTTGACACTCAGCGGGGCGTCCTTTCACGGTGCGGTAATTGGTCCCGGATGCGCGGGGAGTGAACCCAGACTAATCGCACCTATCCTGGACGGGTGACAACTCACCCGCTCGACCGTGACGCATCGGTCGCCGAGCTGCAGGATCCGGGGTCGATCGCCGATCGACTGGCCGCGGTTGCGCCCGGTGATGTCGCGTTCTCGGTGGAGTTCATGCCGCCCCGCGACGAGGCGGCCGAGGCTCGGTTGTGGCGGGCAGCAAGAGTTTTCGAGCGGTATCAGCCGGTGTTCGTCTCGGTGACCTATGGTGCGGGCGGCTCCACCCGTGACCGTACGGTGCGGGTGACCGGTGAGCTGGCCGAGAACACCACCTTGCTTCCGGTCGCGCACCTGACCGCCGTCGGCCATACCGTCGACGAGCTGCGCGCCATGGTGGGCGCCTATGTGGACCGTGGCATCACCAATATCCTTGCCCTGCGCGGCGATCCGGCTGGAGACGTGAATGCGGAATGGATTCCGCACCCAGGTGGCCTGACCTACGCCGAAGAGCTGGTGCGGCTGGTTCGTGATCTGGGTGATTTCCACGTCGGCGTGGCCTCTTTCCCGGAGGGCCACCCGCAGGCGATCGACCTGGAACGCGATACGGCCAATCTGGTGAACAAGCTGCGGGCGGGGGCCGAGTACTCCATTACCCAGATGTTCTTCGACGTCGATGACTACCTGCGGTTGCGTGATCGGGTGGTGGCCGCCGATCCAGAACAAGGCGCCAAGCCGATCGTTCCCGGGTTGATGCCCATCACGTCGCTGCGGTCGGTGCGTAGGCAGGTCGAGCTCTCCTCGTCCACGCTGCCTGCTGCGCTGGAAGAACGGCTTCTCCGGGCTGCCGGAGGCGGTCCGGAAGAGAACCGTGACGAGGTTCGCAAGGTCGGCGTCGAGGTCACCACCGCGATGGCCTCCCGGCTGATCGCCGAGGGCGTTCCGTGCGTGCACTTCATGACGCTCAACTTCGCACGGGCCACCTCCGAGGTGCTGGAGAACCTCGGGGTGCGGGTTACTCCGGGAACTGGTCGGGCGTAAACCGCGAGGATTGGTCACGGTCCAGCCACGCCAAGGACGCGACGAGGGCGCCGACCAGCAGCGCAGAGATCGTCACGAAGATCGCGGCTCCGTTGAACGAGCGGGTGCTGGGGTCGCTGTAGCGAGCGGTGGCGCTGAACGTACTCACCACACCGGGATTGAGTTTCCATTGCACGGCATCGGAGCCGAGCGTCTCCCCGTTGGTCGATTCGATATCGCCGGGAAAGGAAATAGCCAGCGACACATCGGCATTTGACGTGTCTTCCAAGGCGGTGAGATCGGCGCGGCCTTCCAGAACGACCACCTCGCCGTTGCGCCGCAGCGTCAGATCGAATCCAGCGGCGTTCTTGTTCATCCCGGCCAGCTGGGGGACCTCCGCGAAGGTCAAATCGTTGAAGATGGCGCGCGACCCCACCATGCCGTTCTCCTCGTACTCGCCCACCTGAACCTTCTGGGCGAACGACATGTTGCGATCGAGCTGAGGGCCCTTATCGTCCTTGCCCTGCGGTTTAGCGACGGCGATCAGTTGGCCGGAGACGTGATCGTCGGTGGTCACGGTCATCGAGGCCTTGACGCGTACGCATCCCGACAGCAGCGGCAGCGTCGTCAACAACAGCACGGCGGCGATGCGCGCCACGCGCCCTGACCTAGTCATCGTGGCTCATCGTGCCAGACGGCGGATACATCCGGTTGCCGATATCCGGGCTCCAACGGCAAAGGCCGGCCAAGCACGGCGAATCGCCTGGGATCTCCGGCGAACTGATGCTGGCGGACGACATCGGTGAATCCGAGCCGCCGGTACAGCCGCCACGCTCGGTTGGACTCGCCGGTGATCTCGGGGGTGGACAGCAGGACATGCGATTCGGAGCGACCCGCCAGCAGCCGCCGCGCCAACGCCTCGCCAAAACCGTGGCCCTGAAGCGCAGGGTCAACATGCAGCTCCGTCAGCTCGAAGTACTGGTCGAGCAAGGCGCTGATGCGGTCGCGCGGCACCCCCGACTTCCGCAGGCCCTGGCTGACCTGCTGGTGCCACCATTGGTCGGCGGCACCGCGGTAGCCGTACGCGATCCCGACGATGCGCGCCTGGTCCATAAGGTCCGCGTCGGGTCCGGTGTCGTCAGACGATGGGATAGTGGGAGCATCGAAGATGGCGGCCGCCTGCCACCCGCGTCTGCGGCTGTGCTCCAGCCACATGGGCGCGCGCTGATCCTCGGTGCCGTGCGGATAGCCCATGGCGATGACATAAACACGAAGCGCTTCGCTGAGCCTGCGCTGCATATCGCGTTGCGACAAGTCGGCCAGGAATGTCGTCAACGTGCGTCCTTTTGGTTTCCGTGCGGGCTTCGGGTGTACCGCCCGGGTTTATCACGCTCTGCCCAGTCCTGGGTGCTGTCGCGGTTTTCGCCGGGTCCGTCGGCGCGCCGCGTCGTTGGGGGGTGCCCGGTAGGGCTTGGCTGGGAGATTGGTGGGTGAACCGGGTGGTATAGCGGGTATTCACCTCGTATTATGAACGTGAGGGTGTTGTAACCGCGGCACCCTTGATAAAACGACACGACATACTCAACCGGTTGCGATGCGCCAGAGGGAGGGACCGATGCCACTCTCCGAGCACGAGCAGCGCATGCTCGACCAGATTGAGAGCGCGCTGTACGCGGAGGATCCCAAGTTTGCGTCGAGTGTGCGCGGAGGACGCCTGGGTGCGACCTCCGGCCGCCGCCGCCTGCAGGGTGCGGCTCTTTTCTGCATCGGATTGGCCATGTTGGTGGTCGGCGTCGCGGTGCCCGCCACCCAGATGGGGAACTTCCCGATCCTGAGCGTCATCGGGTTCGTGGTGATGTTCGGGGCCGCGGTCTTCGCAATCATCGGAAGCCGACGTTCCGAGGCGGGTGTTGCCGGGCACGTGGGGCCAGGTGGGGCCAGTGGCCGCATTCGCCGCCCCCGTGCCGCCGGGTCGTTCGCGCAGCGCATGGAGGAGCGGTTCCGCCGCCGTTTCGACAACTGACCAACGTCATCTAACGCAGCTCCACATCACAGACCCGCGCAGTCCGCGCGGGTCTGTTGCTGTGTGCGTTGCTGCCTGAACGGCTCGACCCGGCGGCGGCCCGCCGTGGGGTGATCGCTCGCAAGCCCATCCGTCCGGGCAGGCCAAATCGTTATCAACTCGTCGGGATACTGGTGCCCCACTCGTCCCCACTAGGTTGACCTGGGGAAACGCTATGTCGGTGACCCCCGTCGACCAGATGGTGGGTGCATCGTGGGGAGACACGCGGCAAATCAGATTCAAAGTGGGGGATTGTGGGGTAAAGTGGCGCCTATCGGAGGGAAGGGTAGCTCCGAAGGGTTTGGACAGGGAGGTGTCGAGATGTTTCTCGGTACCTACACGCCCAGGCTTGATGACAAAGGGCGGCTGACATTGCCCGCCAAGTTTCGGGACGCACTAGCGGGAGGGTTGATGGTCACCAAAAGCCAGGATCACAGCCTCGCCGTCTATCCACGGACCGAGTTCGAGCAGCTGGCGCGCAAGGCGGCCACGGCTTCTCGTAGCAACCCCGAGGCTCGCGCCTTTCTGCGCAACCTGGCCGCGGCCACCGACGAACAGCATCCGGACGCACAGGGTCGCATCACCCTGTCCGCCGACCATCGGCGGTACGCGGATCTGTCCAAGGACTGCGTTGTCATCGGATCTGTTGACTACCTAGAGATTTGGGATGCCGCTAAGTGGCAGCGGTACCTGGAGGAACACGAAGAGAACTTCTCGACGGCCAGTGATGAATCCCTCAATGGCATCTTCTGAGCGAGCCCGCGCAGCGCGGCCTCTGTCCGATACGGCCCTGGCGTACTTCCCCGACGCCAGGTTCGCACCATCGGGCAGGGACCGGGCTGCACGGTTTCCTTGCATCTACCAGCGCTCCCACAGGGGCATGTCCCGCTCCCGGAGGGGTGTCGCCGTGTCTGACAACAATTCTCGGCCGGGGTTCGGTCACATTCCGGTCATGCTTGAGCGCTGCTATGAGCTACTGGCTCCCGCTCTGACGGCCCGGTCCGCGGACGGATCCGGCGCTGTTCTCGTTGACGCCACCCTCGGCGCGGGCGGGCACACCGAGCACTTCCTTTCCACACTGCCGGGCCTCACGGTCATCGGTCTCGATCGCGATACCAATGCCCTGGACATCGCCCAAACCCGGCTGGCGCCCTTCGGGGCGCGATTCGCCGGCGTGCATACCCGCTACGACGGCCTTGCCGATGCGCTGGACGGGTTGGGTTACCGGACAACATCTTCGGTTGACGCGGTGCTCTTCGATCTGGGCGTGTCCTCCATGCAGCTCGATCAGGCCGAACGCGGCTTTGCCTATTCGGTTGACGCTCCGTTGGACATGCGGATGAACGCGCACGACGAACTGACTGCCGCGGACATCCTGAACACCTATTCGGCGGCAGAGCTGTCCAGGGTGCTCACCAGATTCGGCGAGGAGCGCTTCGCGCGCCGGATCGCCGGCGAGATCGTCCGGCGCCGCGCGATCGAACCCTTCACGCGCAGTGGGCAGTTGGTTGAACTGCTGTATGCCGCCATCCCCGCCGCCACCCGTCGTACCGGCGGTCACCCGGCGAAACGGACCTTCCAGGCGCTTCGGATCGCGGTTAACGCCGAGCTCGAATCCCTTGCCGCCGCGATACCTACCGCGATGGCGGCGTTGCGTCCCGGCGGTCGTATCGCGGTCATGGCCTACCAATCGCTCGAGGACAAGATCGTCAAGGCGGAGTTCGCGGACGCCATCGCATCCCGGTCGCCCATCGACCTACCCGTCGAATTACCCAGTGATGCACCGGAGTTCAGAGCTATCACCCGAGGCGCCGAACGGGCGAACGATGCGGAAATAGAAGTCAATCCGCGTAGTGCACCAGTGCGGTTACGGGCAGTCGAACGAGTTGCGGATAGGAGGAGCGCATGATTGGGGTGCGCAAGAAGGGTGGTGAGGCCCCCAAGAAGACCAACTCCGCCAAGCCCGCCACACGTCGCGGTGGCGCGCCCAAGGCGCCCGGTGCCGGTCCTTCGCCGCGCCCACGCCGTTCTGCTCCGCAGACCATGCCGATTCCGGTGCAGCGCAAGGCTCCCGAGAAGATCCGTCCGGCAACCAGCACCCAACAGGCGAAGGATCGAGCGAAGGCGCGCAAGGCCAAGGCGCCCAAGGTCATTCGTATACCGCTGCGCGAAAGAATTCTCACCCGCCTGTCCGATGTGGACCTGCGGCCACAGGTGTGGATCGCCAAGGTCCCGTTCGTCGTGCTGGTCATCGGCGCCCTCGGTGTTGGCCTGGCCATCACATTGTGGTTGTCGACCGACGCCGCCGAGCGCTCCTACCAGCTGCGTGCCCAGCGGAACACCAATGAGGATCTGCTACAACGCAAGGAAGCCCTCGAACGCGATGTGTTGCGTGCGGAATCCGCACCGGCACTCGCAGATTCGGCACGCGACCTCGGTATGATCCCGTCGCGCGATATCGCGCATCTGGTGCGGGACCCGCAGGGCAACTGGCTGTTGGTGGGTGCTCCAAAGCCTGCCGAAGGTGTCGCGCCGGCTCCACTGAACTCTGTGATCCCCGATGACGTCGATGCTGTTCCGAAGGCCGGCAATTCGGTCGAGGTGCCCGTGCAGCTGCCGCCCGTGCCGCCGCCGGTGGCTGTGGTACCGCATATGGCCCCACCGGCGATCGTGCCCGCGCCCGTGGTGGAAGCTCCTGCGGGACAAGAACCCGCTCTCGCGCCGCCCGCGGTTCCGGCGCCCGCGCCGGTCGTGGCCGCACCGGATCCCGCTATCGCGATACCGCCCCCCGTGGCCGACGCGCCGCAAGCATCAAATATCACGAATTCTCCAGTTACCGGGGAACAATTCAATCCCGTGGCAACAACGAGTCCCCACCCGGCGACGTGACCCGGGAGGATCGGTCCCGGCCGGTCGGTGCCCGTCGCACCCGACGGCCGGTCGCTGCCGTGTCGCGGACAGCCGGATTCGCCTTTCGGCACCGGGCGGGCAATATCATCATCTTCCTCACGCTCGCCGTCGCCGCCCTCCAGCTGTTCACCCTGCAGGGACCGCGCGCGGCGGGTCTGCGCGCCGAGGCCTCCGGTCAGCTGAAGGTCACCGAGACCGAGAAGGCGTTGCGCGGCACCATCGTCGACCGTGCGGGCAACAAGCTGGCCTTCACCATTGAGGCTCGTGCGCTCACCTTCCAGCCGAAGAAGATTCGCGAACAACTCACCAAGGCCTGGGAGAAAAGCCAGGTGACCCTCAAGGACCCTGGGAAGAGCGACGCCGATAAGGCCGCGGCGGCGAAAATAAGGGCCGTCGAGCCCGAGCAGCGGCTGCAGGATATTGCCAATGGAGTGTCGGCCAAGCTGGGCAACAAACCCGATGCCAAGAGCTTGCTGAAGAAGATCCGCAGCGACGACACCTTCGCGTACCTGGCGCGCTCGGTCGATCCGGCCATCGCCGCCGAGATCGTCAAGGAGTTCCCCGAAGTGGGGGCCGAGCGGCAGGACATCCGCCAGTATCCCGGTGGCTCGTTGGCCGCCAATATTGTGGGCAGCATCGACTGGGAGGGCTACGGCCTTCTGGGGCTTGAGGATTCCCTGGACAGTGCGTTGGCCGGCAAGGACGGATCCCAGACCTACGACCGTGGCTCTGACGGTGCGGTGATTCCCGGTAGCTACCGCGACCAACACAATGCCGTCAACGGATCCACCGTCGAACTCACGCTGGACAATGACATTCAGTTCTATGTGCAGCAGCAGGTCCAGCAGGCCAAGGACTTGTCCGAAGCGCGCAGCGTGTCCGCGGTTGTGCTGGATTCGAAGACCGGTGAGGTCCTGGCGATGGCCAATGACAACACCTTTGACCCCTCACAGAACCTCGGTAAGCAGGGCAACCGTGAGATGGGCAATCTTTCGGTGTCCTCGCCGTTCGAGCCCGGATCGGTCAACAAGATCATCACGGCATCGGCGGTCATCGAAAATGATTTGTCCAATCCCGATGAAGTGCTGCAGGTTCCGGGCTCCATCAACATGGGCGGGGTCACGGTTCGCGACGCGTGGGTACATGGAACCGTGCCGTACACCACCACCGGTGTATTCGGAAAGTCTTCCAACGTGGGCACACTGATGCTCGCCCAGCGGGTGGGTCCGGAGCGGTTCATGGATCTGGTGGAGAAGTTCGGTCTGGGACAGCGCACCGGTGTCGGTCTTCCGGGCGAGAGTGCCGGTATCGTGCCGCCGATTGAGCAGTGGTCGGGCAGCACCTTCTCAAACCTGCCCATCGGTCAAGGCTTGTCGATGACGCTGCTTCAGATGACGGGCATGTACCAGGCCATCGCCAACGATGGTGTCCGGATGCCGCCACGCATCCTCAAGAGCGTCACGATGCCCGATGGCACCCGCAAGGAAGAGCCTCGCCCCGAGCCGGTGCAGGTAGTCAACGCGGGCACCGCGCGCACCGTCCGGAACATGCTGCGTGCGGTGCTGCAACCCGATGCGCGCCAGATTCAGAACGGTACCGGTGCGGCCGGTGCTGTCGAGGGTTATCAACTCAGTGGCAAGACCGGCACAGCTCAGCAGATCAACCCGGCCTGCGGGTGCTACTTCGATGACGTGTACTGGATCACCTTCGCGGGAATCGCCACCACCGATGACCCTCGTTATGTCATCGGCATCGAGATGAACGCGCCACACCGGGCCGCGGATGGCCGCCCCGGCAACACCGCCGCGCCGTTGTTCCACAACATCGCGTCGTGGTTGATGCGTCGCCAAAACGTGCCACTATCACCCGATCCCGGGCCGCCGCTCATCCTGCAGGCCACCTGAGCCGGTCCTCATCGGGTCAAGGGTGCCCGGCCGCCCGGTAGTGTCGTTTGACGCCCAAGGACCCGGGGCGGCACAACCACGGTAGGAGGTGATCACTGGTGGCGGCATCCGGAACACACAGGTTCCTCCCGCGGACGCGCCGGCACCCGGTGGTCGACCTCGCCGCAATGATCTCGGCCGAACTGCGCGGACCAAGCGCAGACGCGACCGTCACCGGAGTCACCCTCAGGGCACAGGACGCGCGCGCGGGTGACCTCTTCGCGGCGCTGCCCGGTAGCAGCGCGCACGGTGCCCAGTTCGCCTCCGAGGCGGTCGCCGCGGGGGCGACAGCCGTGCTCACCGACACCGCGGGAGCCCAGCTGTTGGCGGATCAGGGTCTAGATATCGCGGTGTTGGTCCATCCCATCCCGCGCGCGGTACTCGGTCAGCTCGCCGCGACGGTTTACGGAGATCCGTCGCGGCAGGTGCAGGTAGTGGGCGTTACCGGAACATCCGGGAAGACCACGACCACCTACTTGGTCGAGGCGGGCCTGCGGGCCGCGGGCAGACGCGTCGGTCTCATCGGCACCGTCGGGGTGCGGATCGACGGCGAAGATGTCCCCAGTGCCCTGACCACTCCGGAGGCGCCGGCTCTGCAGGAGTTGTTGGCCGAAATGGTGCAGCGTGGTGTGGACACCGTGGTCATGGAGGTGTCCAGCCACGCGCTGGCGCTTAACCGGGTGGACGGCACTCGCTTCGCGGTGGGGGCGTTTACAAATCTTTCGCGAGATCACCTCGATTTCCACCCCAATATGGAGGACTATTTCGCTACTAAAGCCAGGCTGTTTCAGCGTGATTCACCGCAGCGGGCGCGGCATTCGGTCATCTGTGTCGATGATGACGCCGGGCGCGCCATGGCCGAGCTGGCGCGCGCGGCGGGCCCCGAAGTGGTCACGGTGAGCTCGCGAGCCGGTGCCGTCGGGGACTGGACCTGCTCGGACGTGGCGGTCGGCGACGACGGCGGTCAACGGTTTGTCGCGAAGGGTCCCGCGGGCAGCGCGCAACTCGCTATCGCACTACCGGGCCACTACAATGTGGCCAATTGCCTTGTGGCCGTTGCAATCATGGAATTGCTCGGGGTGTCGGCGGCGACCGCCGCGCCAGGGATCGCGATCGCCGGAGTGCCGGGGCGCATGGAGTCGGTGGTTGCCGGCCAGCCGTTCCTGGCCGTCGTCGACTATGCCCACAAGCCCGGCGCGCTGCGCGCGGTCCTGGAGAGCCTGCGCAGCCACCGCGAGGGTCGGCTGGCGGTGGTGTTCGGTGCGGGCGGCAACCGCGACCGTGGGAAGCGCGCCGACATGGGGCAGGTAGCCGCGGAGCTGGCCGATCTGGTGGTGGTCACCGACGACAACCCCCGAGACGAGGATCCGGCGGCGATCCGCGCCGAGATCATCTCCGGGATAGCCGGTTCGGATGTCGAGGTAGTCGAGATGGGTGACCGACGGGCCGCCATAGACGTCGCCACCGGATGGGCACGACCGGGGGACACCGTCCTGATCGCGGGCAAGGGGCATGAGAGCGGTCAGCGTGTCGGTCCGGTTTCCGTCCCGTTCGACGACCGGGTGGAGTTGCGTTCCGCGCTGGAAGGCTTGGAGAGCTCGAAAAGACGCGGGAGCCTGAATGATTGAGATGACTGTCGCCGAGATCGCCGAGGTCGTCGGTGGGCGTCTCGACGGAATCGGTGTCGATGAGGCCCGGAACACGACGGTTACCGGCACCGTCGAATTCGACTCGCGTCATGTGGGGCCAGGTGGACTGTTCCTGGCCCTGCCGGGTGCCCGGGTCGATGGTCACGATCATGCCGAAGGTGCCGTCGCGGCCGGTGCCGTCGCGGTGCTGGCGGCCAGGCCGGTGGGTGTGCCAGCCATTGTGGTGTCACCCACCGGCGTCGCGCGCACGGAAGTGTCTGCACTGGAACATGATTTGGACGGATCGGGTGCCGCGGTGCTGGCCGCGACCGCCGCGCTGGCAGCCGAGGTGGCCCGACGGCTCACGCGGCGAGGGCTGCGCATCGTCGGTGTCACCGGCTCGTCGGGAAAGACGTCGACAAAGGACCTCATCGCCGCGGTGCTCAACCCGCTCGGTGAGGTGGTGGCTCCTCCCGGATCCTTCAACAACGAGCTTGGTCACCCCTGGACCGTCCTGCGGGCCAGTGAATCGACCAAGTTCCTGGTGTTGGAGCTGTCAGCCCGCCGTCCCGGAAACATCGCGGACCTCGCGGCCATCGCGCCGCCATCGATCGGTGTCGTGCTCAATGTCGGCACGGCACATCTGGGCGAGTTCGGCTCGCGACAGGCCATTGCCGATACCAAGGGTGAACTGCCGCAGTCGCTTTCGAATGACGGTGTCGCAGTGCTGAATGCCGATGATTCCGCGGTGGCCGCGATGGCCGCCAAGACGCAGGCGCGGGTGGTGCGCACCAGCGTGCACAACACCGCTGATATCTGGGCGACCGAGGTGAGCGTCGACGATCTGGCGCGTGCCCGCTTCACCCTGCATGCCGGTGACGCGGTCGTACCGGTTCGGCTGGCTGTGCACGGTGAGCATCAGGTGAGCAACGCGTTGGCCGCTGCCGCGGTCGCGCTGGAATGCGGCGCCACCCTCGCGCAGGTTGCCGACGCTCTCGCCGGGGCGGGGCCGGTGTCGCGGCGCAGGATGGAGGTCAGTACCCGAGATGATGGGGTCACCGTCATCAACGATGCTTATAACGCCAACCCGGATTCGATGATGGCCGGGCTGAAAGCCCTGGTCTCCATGGCTCGCCATGGGCGAGAATCCCGCCGTAGCTGGGCGGTGCTGGGGGAGATGGCCGAGCTGGGGCCCGACGCGATATCCGAGCATGACCGCATCGGACGGGCCGCGGTGCGCTTAGATGTCAGTCGATTGGTAGTCGTCGGAACCGGGAGGTCGCAGCGGGCAATGCATGCGGGTGCAGTGATGGAGGGGTCGTGGGGGTCCGAGGCGGTGCTGGTGGACGATCCTGCGGCAGCCGCCACGCTGCTGGCCGACGAGCTGGCCGCGGGCGATGTGGTGCTGGTCAAGGCATCGCGATCGGCCGGGCTATGGGTTGTAGCCGATGAGCTGCTGAAGGCAGGTGACGCATGAGGCAGATCATCATCGCGGCCGGGATCGCGATCCTGGTCTCGATCATGCTTACCCCGGTGCTCATTCGGGTGTTCTCGCGCCAGGGCTTCGGCCAGGAGATCCGGGACGACGGCCCGCAGCATCATCAGAAGAAGCGCGGTACTCCGTCCATGGGCGGCGTCGCGATCCTGGCCGGTATGTGGGCCGGGTACTTCGGGTCACACCTGGTCGGCATCGCGTTCGGATCCGATGGCCCCTCGGCGTCGGGGCTGCTGGTGCTCGCGCTGGCCACCATGCTTGGTGGCGTCGGATTCATCGACGACTTCATCAAGATTCGCAAGGCACGCAACCTCGGTCTGAACAAAACCTCCAAGACGGTCGGCCAGATCTTGTCGGCGCTCGTCTTCGGCGTGCTGGTGTTGCAGTTCCGCAACACCGACGGGTTGACGCCCGGTAGTCCGCAGCTCTCCTACGTGCGCGAGATCGCCACCGTCGCCATGCCCGCCGCGGTCTTCGTGCTCTTCTGCGTGATCCTGGTGATGTCGTGGTCCAACGCCGTCAACTTCACCGACGGCCTGGACGGGCTGGCCGGCGGATGTATGGCCATGGTGACCGGCGCGTACGTCATCGTGACCTTCTGGCAGTACCGCAACGCCTGCTCCACCCATCCCGGCGTCGCTTGCTACAACGTGCGCGATCCGCTGGACCTGGCGGTGATCGCCGCGGCAACGGCGGGCGCGTGTATCGGGTTCCTGTGGTGGAATGCCGCACCCGCCAAGATCTTCATGGGGGACACCGGATCGCTGGCCCTGGGCGGCATCATCGCGGGCCTGTCGGTCACCACCCGGACCGAGCTGCTCGCGGTGGTGCTGGGCGCGCTGTTCGTGGCCGAGATCGTGTCGGTGGTCCTGCAGATCGCCGCATTCCGCACCACCGGCCGCAGAGTGTTCCGCATGGCGCCGTTCCATCATCATTTCGAGCTGCTGGGCTGGGCGGAAACGACCGTCATCATCCGGTTCTGGCTCTTGACGGCCATCGCCTGCGGGTTGGGATTGGCCCTGTTCTACGGCGAGTGGCTCGCCACGATCGGTGACTAACCGGCCATGACCGCTTCTGATGTGACGGAACTGGCCAGCGGGGCAAGAGTTCTGGTCTGCGGTGCGCGTGTCACCGGAGATGCGGTGGTGGCCGCACTGGCCGGATTCGATCTCCTCATCACCGTCTGCGACGACAACGAGGAAGCTCTGCAGCGTCATCGCGAAGCAGGGCGTGGGGCGCTCACCACCGCCGAGGCGCAGCGCCGCATGGCCGATCAGGACCTGGTGATCGTCAGCCCCGGCTTCGGTCCATCCTCACCTGTCGTGCTGGCAGCTGTTCAGGCCGGGTTGCCCATCTGGGGCGACGTCGAATTGGCTTGGCGCTTGGACGCTTCCGGTCGGTACGGACCGCCCAAACGGTGGTTGGTGGTCACGGGAACCAATGGAAAGACCACGACCACGGCCATGGTCCACGACATGTTGATCGCAGCGGGGCGCACCAGTGCGCTGTGCGGGAACATCGGAGACCCGGTCTTGAACGTTTTGGATCGCGATGTGGACTATCTCGCTGTCGAGCTGTCGAGCTTTCAATTGCATTGGGCACCGTCGGTGCGCCCGGCGGCCGGTGTGGTGCTCAATGTGGCCGAGGATCACCTCGACTGGCACGGAGGAATGGACGGGTACACCCGGGACAAGGCGCGAGCACTCACTGGTGAGGTCGCGGTCGTCGGCTTGGACGACGCGGTGGCCGCCGGGCTGCTCTCCGGCTCGCCGGCGCCGACCAAGGCGGGATTCCGCACCGGTGACCCCGCGCCCGGAGAGCTCGGCGTGCACGACGGCCGGCTGGTGGACCGGGCATTCGGGACCAATGTGTCGTTGATCGAGGTGTCGAGGCTCCCGGTGGCGGGTCCGATCGGTGTACTCAACGCGCTGGCGGCCGCCGCGCTGGCCCGCGCGGTGGGTGTGCCCGCCGAGGCCGTTGCCCGCGCGTTGGGAGCCTTTCAGGTGGGGCGGCACCGGGCCGAGCTGGTCGCGCGGCGTCACGGTGTTTCTTACGTGGACGACTCAAAGGCCACCAATCCGCACGCGGCCGCGGCGTCCATCGCGGCGTATCGGCGCGTCATCTGGATCGCCGGGGGGTTGCTCAAGGGGGCCGCGGTCGATGATCTGGTACGCGGTTGTGCCGACCGGCTAGGCGCAGTTGTGCTGATCGGCACGGATCGAGGACTGATTGCTGAGGCTTTGGCGCGACACGCGCCGGATGTACCCGTAGTTGCAGTTGTGACGCGCGAGGATGCTGGGGTGCAAGAGGCAAATGTGGTCCATGTGACTGATGAGGCGGATGGGGGTGGCGCTGACTTGGGTACCCGAGTCATGTCCGCGGCCGTCCGGCACGCCAGCACAGTGGCCCAGCCTGGCGACACCGTGCTGTTGGCTCCGGCCGGCGCATCCTTCGACCAATTCAGCGGGTACTCCGAGCGTGGCGATAGATTCGCCGCGGCGGTGCACGCACTTACCGGTTAGGTGACAGCGACGTGTCGACCCTGACCGCCCCATTCGCCAGAATTTTTCGCTCCAAGAACGCGACCACGCCGGCCACGAAGTCCTCTGACGCCAAGTCGGACGGGTTGGTGGCCCGGACTCGGCTGGGTGCCTGGCTGAACCGGCCCATGACCTCGTTTCACCTGATCGTCGCGACGGCCGCGTTGCTCACCACGCTTGGGCTCATCATGGTGCTGTCCGCATCCGGCGTGGAGTCCTACGACCTGGACGGATCGGCGTGGGCCGTCTTCGGCAAGCAGGTGCTTTGGGTGTGCGTGGGCCTGGTCGGTTTCTATATCGCACTGCGCACCCCGATCCGGGTGATGCGCAAATACTCCTTTCCGGCATTCGTGTTCACCATCGTCTTGATCACTCTGGTGCTGATACCCGGAATCGGCACGTACTCCAACGGTTCTCGCGGCTGGTTCGTCTACGGCGGCATGTCGATGCAGCCCTCGGAGCTCACCAAGATCGCCTTTGCGATCTGGGGCGCGCATCTGTTGGCATCGCGTCGTATGGAGAAGGCATCGCTGCGCGAGATGCTCGTTCCCCTGGTGCCCGCCGCGCTGATCGCGCTCGTGCTCATCGTCATCCAGCCCGACCTGGGGCAGACGGTCTCCATGAGCATCATCTTGTTGGCGTTGCTCTGGTATGCCGGGTTGCCGCTCAAGGTGTTTCTCAGTTCGGTGATAGCCGCCGTGTTGGCGGCCGCCATCCTCGCTGTCTCTGCCGGATATCGCTCCGATCGGGTGAAGGCCTGGCTGGATCCGTCGGCGGACCCGCAGGCAACGGGTTATCAGTCGCGTCAGGCGCGATTCGCGCTGGCCCAGGGCGGTTTCTTCGGCCAGGGTCTGGGGCAGGGGTCGGCCAAGTGGCACTACCTGCCCAACGCCCACAACGACTTCATCTTCGCGATCATCGGCGAGGAGCTCGGCTTCGTCGGGTGCCTCGGGGTTCTCGCTCTGTTCGGGGTCTTCGCATACACCGCCATGCGCATCGCCAAGCGCAGTGCTGATCCGTTCCTGCGGATGCTGACCGCCACCGCCGGCATGTGGGTCATCGGCCAGTCCTTCATCAATATCGGATACGTGATTGGCCTGCTGCCGGTGACCGGCATTCAGCTTCCGCTCATTTCTTCGGGTGGAACAGCGACGGCCACAGCCCTTTTCATGATCGGCCTGATTGCGAACGCGGCGCGCCACGAACCGGAGGCCGTCGCTGCCCTGCGTGCGGGTTCGGGTGACCGAATGAACAGGCTGCTGCGGCTACCTTCGCCGGAGCCATACGTGGCTGCCCGGATCGACACCGCGCGTGATCGGCTCCGTGCCAAGTCGTCCGCACGGGGTGCCGAGACGGCCAATCCGCGGCCCGAGCGCACGCGGCGCTCCGAACCCACACAGGAGCCCAAGCGCAAGCCACGTGCACGCACCGACAGCGAAGCAGGGCATCATAGGCAGGTGCAGCAGGCGCGCCGGGCTTCGGGAGCGCGTGCGAGTGGCCGGACCCGTGAGCAATCCCGGGCCGGTGGCTCACGCGCTCGAACCCATCGATAGCTGCTGACATGTGATTGCTGCCAGACCGAAAGGATGCTCTCCGGAGTGAGTGATGAGGCGCTTGCGCGAAGAACATCGGGCGCCGATGAGCTTCGGCCGCTTTCGGTGGTGCTGGCCGGTGGCGGTACCGCTGGGCACGTCGAACCTGCGATGGCGGTCGCCGACGCGCTGCGTGAGATCGACCCGTCGGTGCGGATCACCGCACTGGGCACCGAGCGTGGCCTGGAGACGAGGTTGGTGCCCGACCGTGGTTACGACCTGGAACTGATCGTCCCGGTGCCGCTGCCACGCCGACTCACGGGCGACCTGGTGCGACTGCCGCTGCGGGTGCGCCGGGCGGTGCTGCAGACGCGGGCGGTGTTCGACAATGTCGGGGCCGACGTCGTGATCGGCTTCGGTGGTTACGTGGCCCTTCCCGCCTATCTGGCGGCCCGTCGCGGACCGTTGCGCCGTTCTCGCGTTCCGGTGGTCATCCACGAAGCGAACGCGCGTGCCGGCCTTGCCAATCGGGTCGGGGCGCGCCGCGCGCAGCGCGTGTTGTCCGCGGTCTCGGATTCGGGGCTGCGCCGTGCGGAGGTGGTCGGCGTGCCCGTTCGCGGGTCGATCACGGCACTGGATCGTGCCGCGTTGCGGCAGGAAGCGCGCGCTTACTACGGGTTTGACGACAACGCGCTGGTGCTCTTGGTGTTCGGCGGCTCCCAGGGGGCGGTGTCCCTGAACAATGCCGTCTCGGCTGCCGCCAATGACCTTGCCTCCGCAGGGGTTTCGGTGTTGCACGCGCATGGGCCCAAGAACACGATCGAGCTGCCCGAGCCGAGACCGGAAGACGCCCAGGGCGTCCCCAAGTATGTGGCCCTGCCGTACCTGGACCGGATGGATCTGGCGTATGCCGCGGCCGATATCGCGGTGTGCCGGTCCGGTGCGATGACCGTCGCGGAGGTTTCGGCGGTAGGGCTGCCCGCTATCTATGTACCCCTGCCCATCGGTAACGGCGAACAGCGTCTCAACGCGTTGCCGGTTGTCGAAGCCGGCGGCGGGGTCATCGTCGCGGATCGCGACCTCACTCCGGAGACACTGGCGCACATGGTGATCGAGATAGCCTCCGATTCCGACAAACTTGCCGCGATGACGTCGGCCGCCGCGCTGTCCGGGCATCCGGATGCCGCGCGGCGGGTGGCTCAGGTCGCATTGGATGTCGCCCGAGAGGGGCGTTCTCAGAGACGGGGCACCCCGCGATGAATGTCGGCCCACTCCCGGAGCACCTGCGCCGCGTGCACATGGTCGGCATCGGCGGCGCCGGAATGTCCGGTATCGCCCGGATTCTGCTGGACCGGGGAGCACAGGTATCGGGCTCCGACGCCAAGGAGTCGCGCGGCGTGCTCGCGCTGCGTGCCCGCGGCGCCCTCGTCAACGTCGGTCACGACGGTGACGCTCTGGACCTGCTGCCGGGCGGTCCGACTGTGGTCGTCACCACCCATGCCGCGATTCCTAAGACCAACCCTGAACTGGTGGAAGCGAATCGGCGCGGAATACCGATCCTGCTGCGTCCGGTGGTACTCGCGGACCTGATGGCCGGATACCGCACCCTCATGGTGACCGGAACGCACGGCAAGACCAGCACCACCTCGATGCTCATCGTGGCGCTGCAGCATTGCGAGTACGACCCTTCGTTCGCGGTCGGCGGCGAGCTCAACGAAGCCGGCACCAATGCCCACCACGGCAGCGGGGACGTGTTCGTGGCCGAGGCCGACGAAAGCGACGGGTCCCTGCTGCAGTATCGGCCGAATCTGATCATCGTCACCAATATCGAGGCGGACCACCTCGATCACTTCGGCAGCGTTGAGGCCTACACCGCGGTGTTCGATGCGTTCATCGAAACCCTTGGCCCCGAAGGGGTCCTGGTGGTATGCCTGGATGACCCGGGCTCCGCTGCGCTGGCACGCCGCGCCCATGAGCGCGGCGTACGGGTGCGTGGCTACGGCAGCATCGAGCAGGCCGAGGCGGGGGATGTTCCGGTGGCCGGGCGCCTGCGGGATTGGCAGTTCAGGGACACCGGAGCCATTGCCCAGATCCAGTTGGCGGGTGAGAGCACCCCACGCACCATGCGGTTATCGGTGCCCGGACGACACATGGCCCTGAACGCGCTGGCCGCCGTGGTGGCGGCCGCCGAGATCGGCGCCTCCGTCGAAGGCGTCCTCGACGGGTTGGCTGGATTTGAAGGTGTACGCCGCCGATTCGAACTGGTCGGCCAGGTCGAGAGTGTCCGGGTTTTTGATGACTACGCGCATCATCCGACCGAGGTGCGCACGGTGCTGCAGGCGGTTTCCGGGATTGTCGCGCAGCAGGGACACGGCCGTTCCGTCGTCGTCTTTCAACCGCACTTATATTCGCGCACAGCCGCTTTCGCTACGGAGTTCGCCGAGGCGCTGAGTATCGCCGATCTGGTGTTTGTGCTTGATGTCTACGGGGCGCGCGAGGCGCCGCTGCCGGGTGTCAGCGGTGCGCTGATCGCCGAGCAGATCAGCGGAGTGCCGGTGCATTACCTGCGCGACCTATCGACGGTGGCTGAGCAGGTCGCCGCGTCCACGGGGCCCGGAGACCTGGTGGTCACGATGGGCGCTGGCGATGTCACGCTGCAGGGCAAGGAGATCGTGCGTGCACTGCGCGTGCGAGCCAATGACTGGCCGCCACCGAGGAATGGTCAATGAGCGAACCGGATAAGACTTCCGAGGACGCTCCGGAGTCGACCCCGGAGCCCGATGAGCTCGAGGACTCCGCTGCCGAGGCGGTCGACGAGAACGACGTCGCCGAGGGGACCGGCGAGGAAGACGGCGACGAGGGGCCGCGGATGCGGGCCAGGCGTGAGCGGATGGAGCGCCGGGATGCGCAGCGGCGCGCGATCGCGCTGGAACAGGCGCGACGCGAGGCGAAGGCCGCGGCCAAGGGTAAGCACGTCGACCAGGGCAAGGCCGCGGGGCGAGGCAAAGTTCAGGGTCTGCACACCTTGCTCCTTGCGGTGCTGCTGGCATTGATCGCGGTGGGACTCGGTGCGATTCTGTACTTCACGCCGCTGATGTCGGTGCGCCAGACGGTGGTAACCGGTACCGGAGTGATAACCCAAGAGGACGTCCTCGGCGCACTGAACATCGCGCAGGGAACACGGCTGCTGCAGATCGACACCGCCGCGGCCGCGGATCGGGTGGCCAGTATCCGCCGGGTGGCTAGCGCGCGGGTGCAATGTGAGTATCCGTCCACGCTGCGCGTCACGATCGTCGAGCGGGTTCCTGTTGCCGGATGGGCGGGTGGCGACGGCACACACCTCATTGACCGCGACGGGGTGGACTTCGCCAACGAACCCCCTCCGCCGGGTATCCCGGTGCTCGACGTGGTGGCTCCGGGTCCACAGGACCCGACGACCAAGGCGGCGCTACAGGTGCTCACCTCGCTGGCGCCCGATCTGGCTCGGCAGGTCGCCAAGGTCGCGGCGCCGTCGGTGTCATCGATCACACTGACTCTTGACGACGGTCGCACCATCGTGTGGGGGACCACCGATCGCACCGCGGAGAAGGCGGAGAAACTGGGGGCGCTGCTCACGCAGCCCGGTCGCATGTACGACGTGTCCAGCCCGGATCTGCCGACGGTCAAGTAGTCGAGCGCTTTGCTCACGGTTTCTAGAAATAGCCACGGGAAAATCCCGGCATCCTTCGGCGCGCCTCCCAGGCGCGGTATCCCGCGCCCCCTACCGTTCTGTTTCAGCGGGACAACCTGACATAACTCTAAGCCTGAGGTAGAGGTTGAGAGTTTGCAGAGAGGCTCCAGCAACCAGACCACAGCAGCAACCAGGGAGGAAGGCGACCATGACGCCTCCACACAACTACCTCGCGGTGATCAAGGTCGTCGGCATCGGTGGTGGCGGCGTCAACGCCGTCAACCGGATGATCGAACACGGCCTCAAGGGGGTCGAGTTCATCGCGATCAACACCGACGCGCAAGCGCTGTTGATGAGCGACGCCGACGTCAAGCTTGACGTCGGCCGCGATTCCACGCGCGGCCTGGGCGCGGGCGCGGACCCCGACGTGGGGCGCAAGGCAGCCGAGGACGCCAAGGACGAGATCGAGGAGCTCCTCAAGGGCGCCGACATGGTCTTCGTCACCGCCGGTGAGGGCGGCGGTACTGGTACCGGTGGTGCGCCCGTGGTGGCCAGCATCGCGCGCAAGCTCGGTGCGCTGACCATTGGTGTGGTCACCCGGCCGTTCTCGTTCGAGGGCAAGCGCCGCAGTGGCCAGGCCGAGAACGGAATTGGCTCGCTGCGCGAGAGCTGCGACACCCTCATCGTCATCCCCAACGATCGCCTGCTGCAGATGGGCGACGCCGCGGTATCGCTCATGGACGCGTTCCGCAGCGCCGACGAGGTGCTGCTCAACGGTGTGCAGGGCATCACAGACCTCATCACCACCCCCGGCCTGATCAACGTCGACTTCGCCGACGTCAAGAGTGTCATGCAGGGCGCCGGCAGTGCCTTGATGGGCATCGGCTCGTCGCGCGGTGACGGCCGGGCGCTCAAAGCCGCTGAGACCGCGATCAATTCGCCGCTGCTCGAGGCGTCCATGGAGGGCGCCCAGGGTGTGCTGATGTCGATCGCCGGTGGCAGTGACCTGGGCCTGTTCGAAATCAACGAGGCTGCGACATTGGTGCAGGAATCCGCGCACCCCGAAGCCAACATCATCTTCGGCACCGTGATTGACGACTCGCTCGGCGACGAGGTGCGCGTCACCGTCATCGCCGCCGGGTTCGATGCCGGTGGCCCCAGCCGCACGCCGATCAGCGGCACAGCAGCCCCGGGCGCCGTGGCCCCCGGCAAGGCCGGTGCGGTCAACGGCTCCCGCTCGAACGGCAACAGCATCTTCGACACCATCGACGCGCAGAGCCTGCCCAGGGACACCAACGGTGCCACGGTGACACTCGGCGGCGACGAGGACGATGTCGACGTGCCGCCCTTCATGCGGCGATGAGCGCTTGCGTGAAGAGCCTCCAACTGGGCTAGGACTCCTTCTCTCATGGGTTTTCGAGTTCGGCGCGTCACCACCACCCGCCGCGGTGGGGTATCGCGCGCGCCATTTGACAGTTTCAACCTCGGCGATCACGTCGGTGATGATCCGGACGCGGTGACAGCCAATCGATCACGGCTCGCCGGTGCCCTCGGGCTGCCGGACGATCACCTGATCTGGATGCAGCAGGTTCACGGCGACCACGTGCACACGATCGAAGGTCCCGAAGAAGCGGTGATTCCCGAGACCGACGCGCTGGTGACCAGCCAACCCGGGATCGCACTGGCGGTGTTGACCGCCGACTGCGTCCCGGTGCTGTTCGCCGATGCTGCGGCGGGAGTCGTCGCGGGTGCTCACGCAGGACGGGTAGGGGCCAAACTCGGCATCGTGCCGCGCACCATCGAAGCCATGGTGGCCGCCGGAGCGCAGGTGGAACGCATCTCGGCGTTCCTTGGGCCGGCGGTCAGTGGTCGGCACTATGAGGTCCCCGCCGACATGGCAGCCGATGTGGAGAAGGCACTGCCCGGTAGTCGCACCACGACCTCGGCCGGAACTCCGGGTCTGGATCTGCGTGCCGGAATCGCCCGCCAGCTCTCGGGATTGGGTGTGACGGCCATTGATATCGACCCGCGGTGCACTGTGGAAGATTCCGATCTGTTCAGCTATCGCCGGGAGCCGCGTACCGGCCGACTGGCGTCGGTGATCTGGCTCAGCTGATGACGCGTTCCCAGGAATTGAGCACCGCCCTGGCGGCGGTACAGGAACGGGTCCGCGTCGCCGCCGACGCCGCCGGTCGCGACCCGGATGAGATCGAACTGCTGCCCGTCACCAAGTTTTTCCCGGCCACCGATGTCGAAGAGCTGTACCGATTGGGCTGTCGCGCGTTTGGGGAATCAAGGGACCAGGAGGCCGCGGGCAAGGTGTTGGAGGTCGGCCACGCGGACGTCCAGTGGCACATGGTGGGCAATCTGCAACGCAACAAGGCGAAGTCGGTTGCTCACTGGGCGCATTCGGTGCATTCGGTGGACAACCCGCGGCTGGTGTCCGCGTTGGACACGGCTCGCGGAGCGGGGGAGAAGGGCGAGCCGCTGCATGTCTATCTCCAGCTCAGCCTGGACGGCGACACCACCCGGGGCGGGGTGGATATCGCGGACCTCGCGGGGATCGACGAGCTGTGCGCGCAGGTGGTCGCCAGCGAGCATCTGCAGCTCGCCGGGTTGATGGCTCTGCCTCCTCGCGAGGCCGACCCCGACCAGGCCTTTCGTCGGCTCCAGCAAGAACAGGAACGCGTCCGGCAGCGCTATCCGCAAGCGAATCGCTTGTCGGCAGGAATGTCCAACGACCTGGAGACCGCCGTTAAATATGGGTCCACGTGTGTGCGTGTCGGAACGGCGTTGATGGGGCAACGACCGCTAACGTCACGGTAGATCGTCACTCCAGTCACATTTGCAACACAGCTGTAGAGACCGAGCGAACAACTGAACTCCATATAGCCCACGCACGGAAGGTCACGCGATGAGCACGCTGCACAAGGTCAAGGCCTACTTCGGCATGGCTCCCATGGACGACTACGACGACGAGTATTACGACGACGTCGACGCTCCCGCGCCCCGCCGCGCGTCCGCCGAGGACCGTCGGTATCCGCGTCGTGGCGAGCGGTTCGCCGACGATGCCGAGTACGGCTACGACGAGCCCGGCTACCGACCGGCTGGTCCGGCCGGCTACGCCGAGGAAGAGCGCTTTGCCACCCGCCATCCGGCCTCGCGCGAATTCGACCGTCCGGCACCGCGTTTGGGCTCGTTACGGGGTAGCGCCCCCACTCGCGGCGCGCTGGCCATGGATCCGCGCCGCGCCGCCATCTTCGAAGAGGGAAGCCCGTTGTCGAAGATCACCACGCTGCGTCCCAAGGACTACAGCGAGGCCCGCACCATTGGTGAGCGTTTCCGCGACGGCACCCCGGTGATCATGGACCTGGTGTCGATGGACAACGCCGACGCCAAGCGGGTCGTGGACTTCGCGGCCGGGCTCGCGTTCGCACTGCGTGGCTCGTTCGACAAGGTGGCGACCAAGGTCTTCCTGCTGTCTCCGGCCGATATCGACGTCAGCGCCGAGGAGCGCCGTCGAATCGCCGAGAGCGGTTTCTACTCCTACCAGTAAACCTCTGACGAATTCGGGCGAGAAGATGCGATGACCGCATCTTCTCGCCCGAATTCGCTTTAGTGGCAGGCCTTCGCGGGGCGCGGATCGTGTGGATCGTCGGGATCCTGGTCGCCGAACCACCGCGAGGGTTCGTGTGAGCCGTACTCGTCGTGCCAGTCCCACCATTCGTATGCGGGGGACTGGGGGTAGCCCTCCGGGGAGTCCTCCCACGTCTCCTGGCGGCCCAGCGCCGTCATGTCGAGGAAGGTCCAGGTGTTGTTGAACGCCTCGTCGCCCCGGTTGTTGATGAAATAGGTGCGGTACACCCGATTCCCGTCACGGATGAACGCGTTGGTGCCATGCCACTCGTGGACATCGACGTCACGGTCGAAGGAGCTGTCCGCAGCGATGGTGTACCAGGGGTGATGCCAGCCCATCCGCGCCTTGATGCGTTCCAGGTCCGCCTGCGATCCGCGCGAGGCGTAGACGAGTGAGGTGTCGCGCGCGTGCAGATGGACCAGATTGCCAATGTGGTCGGCCATCAGTGAGCACCCGGTGCACCCGTGTTCGGGCCAGTCGCCGGTGCCGGGGTCGACGAAGGCGCGATAGACGATGAGTTGGCGACGACCCTGAAACAGGTCGAGGAGGGTCGCCGGACCATCCGGTCCCTCGAACCGGTAGGACGCGTCCACCTCAGTCCAGGGCATGCGCCGACGTTTGGCGGCCAGTACGTCCCCGGCCCGGGTGAACGCCTTTTCCTCAGTGAGCAGCTGCCGGTGAGCGATCTCCCAATCCTGCGCCGACACGATCGGGGGAGTCCTCATGACTATCTCCATCGTTTCCTCCTATTCAGTGGGTGTGGCAGGTCTGTGGTCACGCCCGGTTTTCTCGATGGCCTCGGCGATCTGCTTGATCCGCGCCAACCGTCGATCCCATGCGGCTCCCACCGCGGTGAGCTGCTCAGCGATGCGGGCGACCTGTTCGGCGTTGGCGCGATACTGCTTCTCCCGCCCGTTGGGGGTTACGTGGACCAGACCTGCCTTGTCGAGGACCGTCAGGTGTTTGGTCACGGCCTGGCGGGTGACCGGAAGGCGATCGCTCAGCGTCGTGGCTGTGGCCATGCCGTCGGTGAGGATGAGGTCGAAGACCCGCCGACGGGTCGGATCGCCGACCGCCGCCCACAGATCGTCGTCGACGACAGCCGTCATGGCCGGCCCGCCAGCTCGCGCACACAGGGAGCGAGGCGGGGGAGATGCTGCGCCCAGCCCTGCTCGTGCGCCTCGTACTGCTCGATGACGTCGGCCTCAGTTCGGCCCTGGTCCCGGAAGCCGACCTCAGTCATGCGTACCCGGGTGCCCGTCCCCGCCGGCGTGAGATCAAATGTCACCAGTAGCGAATTTCCAACGTTCGCCACGTGCCCCTCGGGATAACACCAACGGAACGAGAACCGCCGCGGCGGATCGACGTCGACAAGCGTGAGCCCGAAGATGTGGACCTCGCCGGGTTCCTCGCCACTGAAGGTGATCTCGCCCCGCGCGCCCGGAGTCGGGGCGAACTCGGCGTCGTCCGGCCACCACTGCTTCATATGTTCGGGGCGGCTGATGACAGAGAAGACCACCTCCGGTGCCGCGTCGATGTGGAGCTCTCGCTCGATGCATTCGTATGACATGTCTCTCCCAACTCGCAACAATCGGTTGCGTTTTACGGTAGCGCTCGAAAGAGTGATGCGCAACCACAAGTTGCGAATAGTGAGGCCCGGTGGCTCGGTCCAGGGGTTTCGTCGTGTGACGGGCGGTCCGATGGGGCCTGCCGGTAGGCTGAGGCTGCTGTTACACGAAGCCCGCGCGTGGTTGTTTACGCTTGGCCGATGAGGGGTCCCTTGGCACTGTTCTTTGAGATCATTGGCTACGCGCTTCTGCTCTTCTGTTTGCTGCTGTTTGCGCGCATAGTGATCGAGACCATTCAGTCCATTAGCCGCGATTGGCACCCGCGAGGCGCCACTGTGGTGATTCTGGAGCTCATCTTCACCATCACTGACCCTCCTGTGCGGTTATTGCGCCGTCTCATTCCGCCGCTCTCCCTTGGCGCGGTGCGATTCGATCTGTCCATTACTTTGCTGCTTTTGGTCGGATTCTTTGGCATGCGGGTGGCGTTCCTGATGGCTGCTGGCTAAGCCTCCAGCGACGCTGAATTTCGGTATTCAACTCACATCGATCTGGATACGAATGCGCGTCATATCCAAAGCCTCAGAGTATTTTTATGCACGTCAGAGGGATACTTAACGCGCTCTGCTGCGACCGGCGGGTCGGATGTGACAGGATGGACGCCAGTTACAGTGACACTGCATGTTCGCTTTACACTGCAATACGATTCCAGACGTCGAGACTTGATAGGGGCAGGCAATGCCGCTTACACCAGCTGATGTACATAACGTCGCGTTCAGTAAGCCACCCATCGGTAAGCGCGGATACAACGAGGACGAGGTTGACGCCTTCCTCGACCTGGTGGAGAACGAGCTGGCCCGCCTGATCGAGGAGAACTCGGACCTGCGTCAGCGAGTTCAGGAGTTGGACCAAGAGTTGGTTGAGGCCCGCAAGGGTGGCGGCGCGGCTCCTGTCTACGAGGCCCCCAAGCCCGAGAAGAAGCCGGAGCCCGCTAAGCCTGAGCCCACGCCGGCGCCCGTCGTGGCGGCTGCTCCCGTCGCGGCATCGACCGAGGAACATCACGTCCGTGCGGCCAAGATTCTGGGCCTGGCACAGGACACCGCGGACCGCCTGACCGGGAACGCCAAGTCCGAGTCGGAAAAGTTGTTGTCCGATGCTCGCGCAAATGCGGACCAGATCGTCAGCGAGGCTCGCGCCACCGCCGACAAGACGGTCACCGACGCACGGGCCAAGGCCGAGGCGCTACTCTCGGATGCCCAGACCCGTTCCGAGACCCAGCTGCGCCAGGCGCAGGAGAAGGCCGATGCCCTGCAATCCGATGCCGAGCGCAAGCACTCGGAGATCATGGGCACCATCAACCAGCAGCGCACGGTGCTGGAAGGGCGTCTGGAGCAGTTGCGTACATTCGAGCGCGAGTACCGCACCCGGCTCAAGACTTACCTCGAGTCTCAGCTCGAGGAGCTTGGCCAGCGCGGTTCCGCAGCGCCCGTCGATGCGGGTGCTTCGAATGAAAACGCATCCAAGGAAGCCGGTTTCGGCCAGTTCAACCGTGGGAACAACTACTGATTTAGATCGGTCTATGCTCGCGGCACGTATGAGGAGTGATTCGCGATGCTGATCGTCGCATTGGTGCTGGCCGCTGTCGGTCTGGCGTCCCTGGTGGCCGCAGTGGTCACCAGTAATGAAGTTCTTGCCTTCGTGTGTATCGCCGCGGCCGCCATCGGCGTGGTTCTCATGATCGTCGACGCGATTCGAGACCGGCATGCCGGTGCGCTGGGTGCCGATGAGGAGTCCGACGCGGACACCGAGGGCGATGATGAGTCCGAGGCACAGGGTCCCGACGAGTCCGTCGCCGCTTCAGCCGATCATCCCGATGGTGACTCGGTAACCGATGTGGCGGAAGCTGATTCGACCAAGACATCGGTGATCCCGGCGGTACGCGAGGGCTCGGCCCCCGCCGCTGTCAGCCTCAAGGAGGCCGCCACCGCGGCCCATGTCCATCCGTCTGCCGAAGAGACCTACGAGCAGTTCGATGTCGACGACGAAGACGAGGACGAGCCGCACCGGTCTTGACGGGATTCCTCGCCAGATGTCACGTAGCGCATTCATGAGTGTGGCCGCTGTTGCGGCGCTCGCCCTGTCGGCATGCCAGTCCGCCGAACCGGCCGCGGGCAGTCACCCGGCGGCCGTGGCCACCATCGTGCTGGTGACGGCTCAGACGACCGTCCCCCCGCCGTCGACGCCCAGCACGCTCGGTGAGGAGCCTGACGGAGGCGCACTTTCGGCTCCAGTCAGCCCATTCGATACCTCGTCCTTGGCGGTCATCAGGCTGGACCCTCCGCTGCTGCGCGCTGTCCAGGATGCCGCCAATAGCGCGGCGGTCGACGGTGTCACACTTGTGATCACGTCGGGCTGGCGGTCGCGGGCTTTCCAGCAGCAGTTACTCGACGATGCCGTGCAGACGTACGGGAGCCTGGCGGTGGCCCGGCAGTGGGTGGCCACTCCCGACGAGTCGCAGCACGTCCAGGGCAAGGCCGTCGATATCGGCCCCGCGTCGGCCTACGACTGGATGCTGAGGCACAGTACACAATTCGGCCTGTGCCAGGTCTTCGCCAACGAGAAGTGGCATTACGAACTCACCGCGGATGCTGAAGGGCAATGCCCGGCGCTGCGTATCAACGCGGCGGGTTGACCGGGGATAGCCTTGTCCTGACGCAAACAAAGCCAGGAACCGACACCATCGGCTGCGAAACGAATGCGAGCCTTCACTTCGCTCGCTTCAGTCGTGGTGTCCGAGGGGGGACTTGAACCCCCACGCCCGTTAATAGGGCACTAGCACCTCAAGCTAGCGCGTCTGCCATTCCGCCACTCGGACAATCATGCTGCGATCGGGCCATCAGGCCCGTTGGCTGCCGTCATAGGCTAGCGGAAACACTGTACCGAGCCCAAACCGGTTCCCGGCGCGTTGGCCGCAGTTGATACATGCGGATACCCGGCGGGCGGTGCACAGCGTCCGACGATGGTAGGAAAGGTAGTTGTGACTTCTGAGAATCCGGCGCCCGAGGACGAGGTCGTCGAACTGGTCAGCACGCTGATCCGCTTCGATACCTCCAACACCGGAGAGCTGGAAACCACCAAGGGCGAGGCCGAATGCGCCCGCTGGATCCAGCAGCAGCTGGAAGAGGTCGGGTACAGCTGTGAGTACGTCGAGGCAGGCGCGCCCGGACGCGGAAACCTGTTCGCACGCCTGGCCGGGGCCGACAGCGCGCGCGGCGCGCTGCTCGTGCATGGCCACCTGGACGTCGTTCCCGCCGAGGCCGCCGACTGGAGCGTGCACCCCTTCTCGGGGGCAGTGACCGACGGCTACGTGTGGGGCCGCGGCGCGGTCGACATGAAGGACATGGTCGGGATGATGGTCGCGATCGCCCGGTGGTTCAAACAATCCGGGACGGTCCCCCCGCGCGATCTGGTCTGGGCATTTGTCTCGGACGAGGAGAACGGTGGCAAGTGGGGCTCTCAGTGGCTCGTCGACAACCGTCCCGACCTGTTCGAGGGTGTCATCGAGGCCATCGGCGAGGTGGGCGGTTTCTCGCTCACGGTGCCGCGCAAGGAGGGCGGCGAGCGGCGTCTGTATCTGCTGGAGACGGCCGAGAAGGGCATCGCGTGGATGAAGTTGACCGCCAAGGCGCGAGCCGGCCACGGCTCCATGGTGCATGAGGATAACGCCGTCACGGCGGTCGCCGAGGCTGTCGCCAAACTGGGCCGGCACCGGTTTCCGTTGGTGCTGACCGAAGCGGTGACTCAGTTCCTTGCCGCGGTCGCCGAGGAGACCGGCTACGACTTCGACCCGGACTCACCGGATCTGGAAGGTACGGTCGCCAAGTTGGGATCGATCGGCAAGATCGTCGGCGCGACCCTGCGCGATACCGCGAACCCCACCATGCTCAAGGCCGGGTACAAGGCCAATGTCATTCCGGCGACCGCCGAGGCCGTGATCGACTGCCGGGTGCTGCCGGGGCGGCTGGAGGCCTTCGAGCGTGAGGTCGACGAGATCATCGGCCCCGATGTCGAACGCGAATGGGTGCAGTTGCTCCCGGCCTACGAGACAACGTTCGACGGAGACCTTGTCGATGCGATGAACGCCGCGGTGCTGGAGTTCGATCCCGAGGCCCGCACCGTGCCGTACATGCTTTCCGGCGGCACCGATGCAAAGGCGTTCGCCCGGTTGGGCATTCGGTGCTTCGGCTTCGCGCCCTTGAAGCTGCCGCCCGAGCTCGACTTCGCCGCACTGTTCCATGGCGTGGACGAGCGCGTGCCGGTCGACGCATTGACGTTCGGTACCAAGGTTCTTCAGCACTTCCTGCTCAACCACTGATCACACCCCGACTGAAAGGACGCCCACATGGCCTCTCCCTACGACTCCCTGCCGCAGTTGCCGACCTTCACCCTGACATCTGCCAGCGTCACCGATGGACAGCCGCTCGGCATTGAGCAGGTGAGCGGAATCATGGGTGCTGGGGGACAGGACGTCTCGCCCGAGCTGAGCTGGTCCGGATTCCCCGAGGAAACGCAGAGCTTCGCCGTCACGGTGTACGACCCCGACGCGCCTACCGCGTCGGGCTTTTGGCACTGGGCGGTGGCGAACCTGCCCGCCACCACGACGCAGCTGCCCGCCGGCGTGGGCAACGGAAGCGACTTGCCGGGGGATGCGATCACGCTGGCCAATGACGCGAGCCTCAAGCGGTACATCGGGGCTGCACCGCCGGCCGGTCACGGACCGCACCGGTATTACATCGCCGTGCACGCCGTGAGCGTGCCGAAGCTGGAGCTGCCGGAGAGCGCCACCCCGGCATACCTGGGCTTCAACTTGTTTGGGCATGCGATTGCCCGCGCCGTCATTCACGGCACCTACGAGCAGCACTAGCTGCCTCGGGGTCGGCTAGGAGGCGGAGCCAACCGCCTCTTGCAGGCTGCTGAACCCGCCGTCACGTAGGTGTTGGGCGATACCGTCGTGAATCCGCTTGGCGTAGAAGCCGCCCCGGTAGATGAAACCGGTATAGCCCTGCAGCAGTGAGGCCCCGGCGGTGATCCGTGCCCAGGCGTCGTCGGCATCCTCGATGCCGCCGACGCTGATGAGTACCAGGCGGTCTCCCACTCGCCGATGTAGCCGTCGCAGCACCTCGAGTGATCGGGTGGCCACCGGTGGACCGGAGATGCCCCCGGCGCCCAGGTCTTCGACATCGGGCGTCTTCAAGCCGGCGCGGCTGATGGTGGTGTTGGTGGCGACGATCCCGGCGAGGCCCAGTTCGGCTGCCAGATCTGCGATCTCGTCGATATCGGCATCGGAGAGATCCGGGGCGATCTTCACGAGCACCGGTGCGGTGGTCTCCTCGAGAACCGCGGAGAGGATCTTGCGCAGCTCGCCGATGGCTTGAAGGTCGCGTAGCCCAGGGGTGTTGGGGGAGCTCACATTCACCACCAGGAAGTCGGCGGCCAGCCCTACCAAGCGCGCGCTCACCCGGTAGTCGGAGGACGCGAACGCGGCCTCGACGATCTTCGACTTGCCGATGTTGGCGCCAATGGGCACCGTGGACTTTCGCGTCGCCAACCGGGGCGCGAGCGCTGCCGCGCCGTGGTTGTTGAAGCCCATCCGGTTGAGCAGGCCGCGGTCGGCCGAGAGCCGGAACAGTCGGGGCTTCGGGTTGCCGGGCTGCGCGATGGCGGTCACCGTGCCCACCTCGGCATAGCCGAACCCGAGCGGACCCCACACCTTGAGCCCCTCACCGTCCTTGTCGAATCCGGCGGCCAACCCCAGCGGGGCGGGGAAGCGCACCCCGAACACCTCGCTGGCCAGGATGGGATCGGTCGGGGCGCACAGTCGATTCATCAGCCACCGCGTCGGCGCTAAGGCGGCCGCGGCGCGCAGAGAAGCGAAGACCAGGGTGTGTGCACGTTCGGGCGGCACCACAAAAAACAGCCGCAGCAAGATGGCGTACAGCATCAGATCACCGGGACGGTAAACGGCCCGCCAGCCAGGTTGCCGCGGAGTTTCTTGCGGCGCAATAAGACTCGACGGCTTCCGTCGGTATAGACCCGGACCCGGGTCAGCTCCCACCCGCCGAACTCGGCCTGAATCGAGAGTCGGAGCGATGCGGTGATCCTGGTGATTTCCGGAGGAAGTCGCAGTGGGTAGTAGTCGTACTCGTCATCGGGTTCGCTTTCCCAGCCCGACGGAAAGCTGCTGCGTGCGGCGCGGCTCACCCGATACTCCTGATGTCGATCGCCTGTATTCCGTCGCCCGTACCGGATGCCACAAACAACGTGGATCCGTCGCTGACCAGTGAATTAGGTTGCCGCACAGTCGCGAATCGGGACCTTTCCTCGGGGATGCCGGTAGACAAATCGTAGCCAATAACCGTGTTGGACGCCGTCTGCGACACCCAGGTGAGCTTGGTCGAGTACGCCAGCCCGTACGGGGCGGCGGGCACCGGGTATCGCTGCCGCAGGATGAGCGAGTCGGCCAGCCCGAATGCCAGCAGGGCGCCCCCGCGGGTATCGGCTACCAATAGGCGTCCCTTGTCGTCGGCAAGCATCGTGGTCGCCCCCTCGCCGGCTCGAAGGGCATGCGCGGTGCCGTCGCCGGCCTCGGTCAGGGTGGTCACCGAACTCTGCGCACGATCCAGAACGGCGACGGTATTACCCTGGTACGCAAGGGAATCAATGTGGGCGAAACCGTTTGCGCGGGCCGCGACCTGGTTCTGGGCGTCGAGAGTGAAGACGGTGCCGTCGGTGTTTCCCAGTACGACACGGCCGTCTGGGCGGCGGGTGACGGCTGAGAATTCGGTGTTTTCGTGGCCCGAGATATCGACCTTGTTCGCGCGCCCCGAGGCGATGTCGACGGTGAAGTAGCCGCCCGTGGTGGACAGGTACACCGTGCCGTGTCCATCGCCGACGGCCGCGGTCGCCGGCGAGGAGAGCGCGACAGTGTGACGTGGCACGTCGAGGTTGTCCCGCGTGAACAACGTCACTGTTCGGCCGTCATCGGTCAGAACTGACACCGTGTTGGTCGAGGTGTCGAACAACACTGCGCTGGACCGGCCGGTGAACCGGTGCACCGTTCCGGCCGGTGCCGTCGTCACCGGGGGTGACTGTGCGGCGGAAGCCGGCGTGATGACGGCTGGGTCGGCGGGGCTACCGGTATCACTGCCCGTTGAGCAGCCCGAAGCCACCGCGATGACGGCTGCTAGTGCGGCGATAGTGCCTCTTATACCGCGCACATCGCGGCCCGGTAAAGGATTCATCCCGTCCATCATCGCAATCGACCTGGAATTGCTGAGCAGGAGATGACTTTCTCGGCGCGTTCGGTGCTAGCAGTCGGTAGCTGGGGGCTATCGTGAGTGCCATGACGCTTGCCGACAGTCCGGTCTTCACCGTCGAGGTCCTCGTGACGGGCGTGCACGCGAATGGATTTGGTGAGGTGGGCGATGGTCGTAGCTTCGCTTTCCGCATCGAGGATTCGTTGCTGCGTGTCGAGATCTACCGAGCCTTCCTTACCGAGTTAGTTCCCGATGTCAGCGATGTGGTGGCCGTCGGAACCCGGCCGATCACCGACATCGATGTCACCGACGAACGCAGCATTGTTGCCGCGGTGCGTGATCTGGTCACCGACGCGCAGCCGGTGAGCATCAGCCGCCTCGCCCGGCTGCTGGCCGGCTAGGGCAATCTGCCGACGCGTCCAGTACGGTCGCTGTCGTGGATTCGGCAGTGGCGGCAATGTCCTGGTTGCAAGTGATCGTGCTGGCGGTGGTCCAAGGACTTACCGAATTCCTGCCGATCTCGTCATCGGGCCATCTGGCCATCGTGTCGCGGGTGTTCTTCGATGAAGATGCGGGCGCGTCCTTTACCGCGGTCTCCCAGTTGGGCACCGAGGCGGCGGTTTTGCTCTACTTCGCCAAGGACATCTGGCGCATCCTTCGGGCGTGGTTCGGCGGGCTGTTCGTCAAGGCGCACAGAACTTTTGACTACTGGATGGGCTGGTACGTCATTGTTGGCACCATGCCCATCGGGTTGTTGGGCCTGGCCTTCAAAGATCAAATCCGTTCGGGTGCAAGAAATTTGTGGCTCATCTCGGCCTCGCTCATCGTGTTCGCACTGGTCATCGCCGCCGCCGAGTATTACGGGCGTCAGGTGCGCCACACCGAACAGCTCACCATGAAAGACGCCGTGATCGTCGGCAGTGCACAGGCTTTGGCCCTGATTCCCGGTGTATCCCGGTCGGGTGCCACCATCAGCGCCGGCCTGTTCCTCGGACTGGACCGGCCCGCCTCCGCCCGATTCGGATTTCTGCTGGCGATACCGGCGGTGCTGGCCTCGGGGCTGTTCTCCCTGCCCGATGCGTTCCACCCCGTGACTGAGGGCATGAGTGCGACGGGTCCGCAGCTGCTGGTGGCCACCCTGATCGCCTTCGTCATCGGTTACGCGGCAGTCGCCTGGTTGCTCCGCTTCATCAGCAGCCACAGCATGTACTGGTTCGTCGGATACCGCGTGGTCCTGGGACTGACGGTGATGGGCCTGCTGGCCGCCGGGGTAGTGAGTGCGTCATGACGGTCGTCCTCTTGCGCCATGGGCGGTCCACCTCGAATGTCGCGCACACCCTGGCCGGCCGCAGCCCGGGTGTTGAGCTCGACGAGAAGGGACAAGTCCAGGCGCGTGGGGTCGTTGACCGTCTGGGCGCGGTGACGGTCCAGGCGATCGTCACGTCCCCGCTGCTGCGGTGCGAGCAGACCGTGGCGCCGTTGGCGGCGGAGTTGAATCTGACGCCTGTCGTCGAGGACCGGCTCGCCGAGGTGGACTACGGGCAGTGGACTGGCCGCGCGATTGCCGAGTTGCTCACCGAACCCTTGTGGAAGGTCGTCCAGCAGCAGCCCAGTGCCGCACAGTTCCCGGGTGGTGAGGGGCTTGCGCAGGTCCAGGCACGGGCGGTGGCGGCGATCCGTGAGCACGACCGGCGGCTATCGGAGGAACATGGCGGTGACTGCGTCTGGGTGGCATGCACGCACGGAGATGTCATCAAGTCGGTACTGGCCGACGCGCTCGGCACGCACCTGGATGCGTTCCAGCGCATTGTCGCCGATCCGGCCTCGATGAGCGTGGTGCGCTACACCGAGCTGCGACCCTTTGTCATGCACATGAATCACACCGGCCCCGACCTGTCCAGTGCGCTGAGCGCCCGGCCGCCCGAGAAGCCCGCCGGGGCGGCTTCTGATGCCCCTGTGGGCGGCACAACCGATTAGACCCTTCGCGCGAGGGGTTCATCGACCGGTAGTTTTGGAGACACCATGCCCCGATCGATTCACGTATTCCGCAGCCCGGACCGTTTCGTCGCCGGAACGGTCGGGGAGCCGGGCAACCGTACGTTCTATCTGCAGGCCGTCCACGAGAGCCGGATCGTCAGCGTGATGCTGGAGAAGCAGCAGGTGTCTGTGCTGGCCGAGCGCATCGGAACGCTGCTGTCGGAGGTCCATCGCCGGTTCGGAACCGAGATCCCGCCCGAGCCCGAGGTTATCGAGGATCTCAGCCCGCTGGTGATGCCCGTCGACGCCGAGTTCCGGGTTGGAACCATGGGGCTCGGCTGGGACGCCGAGGCCAACTCGGTGGTTGTCGAACTCCTCGCGGTGAGCGAGCAGGAGTTCGATGCATCCGTGGTGCTCGACGACTCCGAGGACGGCCCGGATGCCGTTCGCGTGTTCCTGTCTCTGGAGGCGGCCCGGCAGTTCGCAACACGCTCCACCCGGGTCGTTTCCGCGGGCCGTCCTCCCTGCCCGCTGTGCGAGGAGCCGCTCGATCCGGCTGGCCACATCTGCGTCCGCACCAACGGCTATCGCCGGGGGACGGTGCCCGGAGCGGCAGATGATGACGCCGAGTCCTGACGGCTCGGGCCCCGGCGGCAGTCCCGAGGATCACGCCGCCATCCGTGACGGTGAGCTTACGGTCATCGGTCGTATCCGATCCGCGAGCAATGCCACGTTTCTCTGCGAGGTCGAAAGTGGCCTGCATTGTGTCTACAAACCAGTACGGGGGGAGCGACCGCTCTGGGATTTCCCGGACGGCACCTTGGCGGGGCGTGAGGTGGCAACCTACCTGATCTCGGCGGAACTGGGCTGGAATGTGGTGCCGTATACGGTATTTCGAGACGGTCCGGCGGGTGTTGGCATGGTGCAGCGTTGGATCCACGAGCCGGAGCTCGCCGAGGGCGCCCTCGACCTGGTCGATATCTGTCTGCCGCAGGCCGTGCCGCAGGATTACCTGCCGATCCTGCGCGCTCTCGACGCCGACGGCGCGGAAATCGTGCTGGTTCACGCCGATGACGCCCTGCTGCGCCGGATGGCGGTGTTCGACACCCTGGTGAACAACGCCGACCGCAAGGGTGGCCATATCCTGCGGGGCGCCGACGGCGTCTACGGCGTCGATCACGGGATATGCCTGCATGCCGAGGACAAGCTGCGAACCGTGCTGTGGGGATGGGCGGGCAAGCCCGTGGAGCCAGAATTGCTTGACGATGTGATGCGCCTCGGGGAGGCATTGCGGGGAGATTTGGGCGCCGCACTGTCGGTCCACATCACTACGGAGGAAGTGGCGGCTTTGCGTCAACGCGCTGCGATGACGCTGGATGAGCCGGTGATGCCGATCCCTGATCGCAACAGACCCGTACCGTGGCCCGCCTTTTGATGGGTGATCGTCTAGCCTGGTCGGCACAGCGTGATATTCCGGGTGGGGACGGGCACGAGGGGGTGCTGAGGTGACGGGACCACATGACCCGTATCAGCAGGGACCAGCGGGGCAGTGGGGCGCACCCGAGGGGCCGACTCAGGAGCACTGGCAGGCGCCGCCGCCGACGGCTCCGTACGGTTATGCGCCATCGGACTACCCGGACGATTCGATCGGCCGCCTGTATGACGGAATTCCACAGGGCTATGCGGTCCCCCCGATGTATCCGGGGCTCCCGGGGCAGGACCCCTTCGGGCCGCGGAAACAGTCCAAGCCGTGGATTCTGATCGCTTCGATCACCGCGGCGGTCGTCGTCGTGCTCGCGGTGGTGTTGGTGGTGATCCTCAACCGGGACACAGATCCGCGCCAATCGGTCAGCCCGCCGACCACCACGGTGTCCTACGCGAACCCCGAATTGCCCACAGTCAGTGGCGCACCGACGTATCTGACACCTACTGCGCAGCCGCCTAGTGCGCCGATGCCCCAGATGCCTGTTCCGCCTCCGGCGCCGACGGGTCCGCCCAAGGCCCCGGGGCAGGTGGCCGCAGTCGGTGACTGTATCGCGTTGGCCGCTCCCTCGGACTACAAGGCGGTGGCGTGTACGGACCCCAAGGCTGCGTGGCGCGTGATCGAGGTCGTTCCCGGCGGCAAGTGCCGGCAGACGTACACCGGATTCACGGCCGGTGATTTCTCGTATTGCATTGCCCCGCAACTGCGTGTCGGCTCGTGCTATCAGACGGCAGTGGTGATGGGCAGCACGGTGTTCGTGGCCGCGGATTCCTGCCAGGCGCCGAAGGCCTTCGTCGTGTTGTTCGTGATTCCGGGGACGAAGGAGGCTGCGCAATGCAAGGGCAAGCCCGGGGTGGTTCATTCCTTCGCGTTCCCCGATCCGCCGATGGCTATCTGTACGAGCGAGTTCGCTCCCTGATCGTGAAAACTGGGACCGGTCAACTTACGGAAAAACGCTTCCGACCAGTCGCTATCGCGCAATAGGATCGTCTCCTCATCAGAGGGGACATCATGATCACAAACTTCCGCCGGTTTTGGGCTGCCGGAATTCTCGCCGGGGCGGTCGCTGGGGCAGTCGGCCTTGCCGGACCGGCACATGCCGATGGCGAGGGAGAGTTCTTGCAGCTCATCAACGACAACATTCCCGGGGCAAACCCCTATAACGCGGGCAACGCCGCGATGTACGTGCACGCCGGGAACATGGCCTGTGGGGTGCTGGGCAACGGCGGAACGAAGGACGAGGCCATTGCGGCCGCCACATTGCTCCCGTGGTCTCCGAAGTGGGCGTCGAAGGCGGTGGTCGAGTACGCCCCCCAGACCATGTGTCCTGACGTCAAACACTGACGCCTAGCGCGGCGGCCCCTTTTCGATCCGCCTGCGCAACGCTCCGAGGGGATCGTCGTGCTCGGTGTGCCAGTCCGAGTCCAGGTACCAGGTGTAGCCGGCCTCGTGCAGCGTGGCGATCTTCTCACGTGTGGCAGTGAGGTTGTCGAAGTCGGTCGCTGCTTCGTACACCACGTCGTAACTGCCGGTGTAGCCCAATTCGCTTCGTAGTGAATGAATTTCACGTGCGGCCTCGAGCCATCGCGGCAGCGGCGGGCTGAAGTCGAACTGTCCGTCGGCCGTGGTGATGTTGGGCAGCAGCCCGTCGCAACGTGCGGCGCGGGACAAGGACTTGCGTGAGCCACTCACACCCACACACCAGGTGGTGATGCGCGGCTTCTGTGCCGGTGGGGCAGGCGCCATATGCGTCGTGGGCGTCACCTGGTAATGCGTTCCCTGGTAGCTGAAGGGCTGGCCTTCCCATAGCCCGAACAGGACGTCAAGTCCCTCGTCGAGTAGCCCGGCGCGTGCCTTGCGGCCCTGGTCGCGTTCGAAGGCCAGCCAATTGTCATGCAGTGCACCCATTCCCACCGATAAGATGACCCGGCCACCGGAGAGTCGATCCAGCGTCGCGGTGGTGGATGCCAGATCCCACGGCTTGCGGCGTGATAGCGGCGTGAGCATGGTCCCGAGCTTGATTCGGGTGGTGCGCATGGCCGCCGCCGTCAACGCCACCCATGCGTCGACACCCCACACGGGCTCCCAACCGAAGACGGCGTCCCAGCCCGTCTCCTCGGCCAGCGCGGCCAGCTCCGCGACGTCAGCGGCGTCTCCCGTCGTCAGGACGATTCCGTACTGGATGCCGGCGGTCATGTGCGCGAGTATGCCGACGGGGTGTGACAAATCCTTATCGGGTAATACTGACCGGGTGACTCTTTCCGATGCCGCACTGGCCGCAGAACTTGCCCACGAAGCCGGACAGCTGTTGTTGCAAGTGCGTGCCGAGCTCGGGTTCGACGACGCCAAGGCGCTCGGCGCGGCCGGCGACAAGCGTGCGAACACGCTGCTGCTGGAACGGCTGGCCGTCGAACGTCCCACGGACGCGGTGCTCTCGGAGGAGGCGGTCGACGATAAGGTCCGCCTCGGCGCGCAGCGGGTGTGGATCATCGACCCGCTCGATGGCACCCGCGAGTTCGGGATTCAGGGCCGCGACGACTGGGCGGTGCATGTCGCGCTGTGGCAGGCGGACCCGGAGGGACAACACAGCGGGGGGGCGATCACCGATGCCGCCGTCGCGCTGCCCGGATTGGGCACCGTGTTTCGCACCGACGAGACCCGGGTGACTCCTTCGGCGCGCGCTGAATCGGATCCGATCCGGGTTGTCGTGAGTGCCAGCAGGCCCCCGAAGCTGCTGACCGAAATGGCAGAACGGCACAACATCGAACTGATCCCGATGGGTTCGGCCGGGGCCAAGGCGATGGCGGTGGTGCGTGGCGAGGCCGACGCGTATCTGCACGGCGGCGGCCAGTGGGAGTGGGATTCCGCCGCACCTGCGGGTGTGGTGCTCGCGGCCGGGCTGCATGCCTCGCGCCTCGATGGATCCCCGCTGCGGTACAACCAACCGCACCCGTACCTGCCGGACCTGATCATGTGCCGCTCCGATCTGGCGCGGCTGCTCCTGGATGCGGTGGCCGAGCTCGCCTGAGCACCTCATACAGTGGTGCCATGCAGTCGTGGGCGTCGGCGCCGGTTCCTGAACTCGACGGTCGTGGTCCGCAGCTGCGGCTGTACGACACCGCCGATCGTCAGGTGCGGCCTGTCACGCCGTCGTCCGGTCCGGGATCCAGCGCGACGATGTACGTGTGTGGCATCACTCCCTATGACGCCACCCATCTGGGCCACGCCGCAACGTATCTCACGTTCGACCTGATCTATCGGCAGTGGCTCGACGCGGGTCTGGACGTGCATTACGTGCAGAACGTCACCGATATCGACGACCCGCTCTTCGAACGTGCCGACCGTGACGGCATCGATTGGCGTGAGCTGGGGGACCGGGAAACCGACCTGTTCCGGGGCGATATGACGGCACTGCGGGTGTTACCACCGCGGGAGTACGTGCGCGCCACCGAGTCGATCGCTTGCATCATCGAACTCGTCGAGAAGATGCTCGCCTCAGGCGCCGCGTATGTGGTGGACGATCGCGAGTATCCGGACGTCTACTTCCGTGTCGACGCCACCGAGCAGTTCGGCTATGAGTCGGGGTACGACATCGAGACCATGTCGCGGCTGTTCGCCGAACGCGGAGGTGATCCGGCCCGCCCCGGCAAGGCCAATGAGCTCGACGCCCTGCTGTGGCGTTCCGCGCGACCGGGGGAGCCCAGCTGGGAGGCGTCGTTCGGGCCGGGCCGGCCGGGTTGGCATGTGGAGTGCTCAGCGATCGTGCTGCGCGAGCTTGGTGCCGGTATCGACATCCAGGGCGGCGGCAGCGACCTTATTTTTCCGCATCACGAATACAGTGCCGCGCACGCCGAAGCCGTTACGGCGCAACGCCGTTTCGCACGGCACTATGTGCACGCCGGGATGATCGGGTGGGACGGGCACAAGATGTCCAAGAGCCGCGGGAACCTGGTGAAGGTCTCGGGATTGACGGCCGATGGTGTGGATCCCGCGGCGATCAGGCTCGGGCTATTGGCCGGCCATTATCGCGCCGATCGGTCCTGGAGTGACGCCGTGCTTTCCGAGGCGCAGGGCCGTGTGGCACGCTGGCGACACGCGGTGGCACTGCCTACCGCACCGAGTGCCCGCGACGTGGTGTCCCGGGTGCGGCGCTATCTCGCCGATGATCTTGATACACCGAAAGCTCTTGCAGCCCTAGATAACTGGGTTACCGATGCGTTGGCATACGGCGGCCACGACACCGAGGCCGGAACCCATGTGCGTCATGCGGTGGATGCCCTGCTGGGAGTGCGGCTGTAGCGTCGGACCATGGGTTCAACGCCGAACAGCATCGCTGGTAAGACCGTCATGATCACCGGCGGTGCCGGTGGAATCGGAGTGGAAGTCGCCCGCAGGCTGTGTGCCAAGGGTGCCAACCTCGTGCTCACCGATCTGGACGAGACCAAGCTTGCCGCGGTTGCCGACGAGCTGGGTCGCGATCGGGTGCTGGTCGTGGTCGCCGATGTCTGCGACCTGGCGGCCATGGAGAAGGCCGTCGCACAGGCCGCGCAGCGGTTCGGCGGGATTGACGTGGTGCTCGCGAACGCCGGCCTGCTGGCCTTCGGCTCGGTGCTGCAGATCGACCCTGCCACCTTCAAAAAGTTGATCGATGTCAACGTGCTCGGGGTGTTTCATACGGTGCGCGCGGCCCTGCCCTCGGTGATCGAACGACAGGGGTACGTGCTCATCGTGTCCTCCCTGGCCGCGTATGCCGCCGCACCGGGGGTCACGGCGTACAACGCCTCCAAGGCGGCCGTTGAGCACTTCGCCAACGCGCTGCGCCTGGAGGTCGCACACCGGGGCGTCGATGTCGGTTCGGCGCATATGTCGTGGATCGACACCTCGATGGTGAACGACCAGAAGGCCAACCTGTCGGCGTTCTCGGAGATGTTGACCCGCCTGCCACCGCCGTTGGGCACTGTCACCTCGGTAGAGGCCTGCGGCAAGGCCTTTGTGAAGGGCATCGAGCGCCGCCGTCGGCGGATCAACTGCCCCGGCTGGGTGGGTGTGACGCACTGGCTTAAGCCCGTGCTGTCGACGCCGGTCGGCGAGATCCCGGTCCGGGGCATGATTCCCGAGATCCTGCCGCGTATCGATGCCGAGGTGGCCGCCTTGCAACGCGCTGCCCATGACGAGGTGGAGCCGGCCTAACGGCGCCATATACCCACTACGGGTATGGGGTGTATGTGTATCGTGGGGTGATGGCCCTCGGCGGTGAACGCGCAGCGCGACGCGGGGGCCTCACCGTGGCATCGGTGCTGCTGCGGGCCCTGCTGATCATCGCGGTCGTACTGATGCCGTTGTTGACGTGTCCCGCGGCGTGCGATGCGGCGCCCGGAATTATTGGCACGTCGGCCAGGTCGGTGGGTGCCGACAAGGTGCCACACGTGCTCGCCAATCTGGTGGGCGCTGACGATCATCACGAGTGCCACGTGTTGCCCGTGTTCAGCGCCGCCTCTGCCGCTGCCGTCACGCTCTCCGGGTGGGCTGTGGCCGTCGTGGCGGTGACGGTCACGGTGCTGGCGGTGTGTGCGATGTGGCGCCCGAGCACGCACGGTCCGCCCCGGGTGCGGCCCTACTGGTTGTTGAGCAACGGTCATAAGCGTCTCGTGCATTTTTGCGTGATGCGGCGCTGACGGGTTTCGGCTGCCCTGTCGGCCGCGGCGGTGCCTCAATGTCTCACACGTGGACGGCGATGCGCGTCGGGTGGCCCAATCACTCATGGCTTCAACATCTTTTAGACAAGGACACGATCACCGTGGCTATCTCGTTTTTGGCTGGGCTGTGTGCTGTCACCGGTCGCATTGGCGGATCGGCGTTGGTGGCGGGGATCGCTGCCGTCGTATGGGCAGCCCCCGCCTACGCCGGTCCGACGCAACCAGGTCCGCAGGCGCCAGGTAATGCCGAGTCCGTGATCACCGCACTCAAGCTCCGCGGGGATCAGGTCGTCATCAACCGCAACGGCCCCAAGAAGCCGCTGTCGGAGTGCACCGCCACTTCGGTGCGAGTCGGTCGGCACATCTATCGGTATGCGCCGCAGCGCAAAGGTCCTCCTACGCGCTCGCTGGACTCCCACGTCATGTACGTCACCGTTCAGTGTTAGGCGGGTGCCAATTCCTTGACTGATACCCCTGGGGGGTATTTAATCGGGAGTATGAGTTCGCACATGGATCACCCCGACCATCCGTCGTCTCACCCGCCTGCCGGACCGTGCGAATCGGATGATCACGGCCATGGTCACCATCACGACCATGCGGGTGATGGCAGCGGCCACGGAGGCCACGGAGGCCATGGTGACCATGTCGGGCAGTTCCGCAGGTTGTTTTGGATCATGCTGGGGCTCTCCGTACCGGTGGTGGCGTTCAACGACATGTTCGCGATGGTCATCGGCTACCAATTGCCGACCACCGGCTGGGTTCCGTGGATCTCGCCGGTTCTCGGCACCGTCATCTACTTCTGGGGCGGCAAACCCTTCCTGGCCGGTGCGGTCGCTGAGGTGCGGAGTCGCAAGCCGGGAATGATGCTGTTGATCGGGCTGGCGATTACGGTGGCCTTCGTCGCCTCCTGGGGTGCGAGCCTCGGCCTGATTGACCACCAGCTCAATTTCTGGTGGGAGCTGGCGCTTCTGGTGGTGATCATGCTGCTTGGGCACTGGATCGAGATGCGGTCGCTGGCGCAGACCACATCGGCCCTCGACTCCTTGGCAGCGCTGCTGCCCGATAGTGCCGAACGTGTCGAGGGAGACGCGGTGGTGTCTGTCGCACCCGCCGATCTTCGGGTGGGTGACGTCGTTGTGGTGCGCCCGGGCGGCTCGGTGCCCGCGGACGGTCGAATCACCGAGGGCAGCGCCCATCTGGACGAGTCGATGGTGACGGGGGAGTCACGCGCGGTCCGACGTCAGGCCGGCGATCAGGTGGTCGCCGGCACCGTGGCCACCGATTCCGGCCTGCGCGTGGAAGTCACGGCGGTCGGCGACGACACCACACTCGCTGGTATCCAGCGTCTGGTCGCCGATGCTCAGGCGTCCAGCTCGCGGGCGCAGCGGATCGCCGATACCGCCGCGGGCTGGTTGTTCTGGTTCGCGCTCGGCGCCGCGGCGTTGACGGCTGTGGCCTGGACGATTCTGGGGGAGCCCGACACCGCGGTGGTTCGCGTCATCACGGTGCTGGTGATTGCCTGTCCGCATGCGTTGGGTCTGGCCATTCCACTGGTCGTTTCCATCGCCACCGAGCGCGCGGCCCGGGGCGGGGTCTTAGTGAAAGACCGCTTGGCCCTTGAGCAGATGCGCACCGTCGACGTCGTGCTGTTCGACAAGACTGGAACGCTGACCAAGGGTGCGCCCACGGTGACGGGTGTCGAACCCGTCGACGGACGCGATGCCGATGCCGTGCTGGCGCTGGCCGCCGCGGCCGAGGCCGACAGTGAGCACCCGCTGGCACGCGCCATTGTGGAAGCCGCTCGCGGCCGGGGACTGCGTGTCACTGCCGCCAGTGGCTTTTCTTCCGAGCCCGCGCTGGGGGTCACCGCGGAGGTCGCGGGTGTCCAGGTCGCGGTCGGTGGGCCTGCGTTGCTGAAAAGGCATGGTGCACAAGAGCTACCGATCGCCGAAGGATGGCGTACCGAGGGCGCGATCATCCTGCATGTGTTGATGGATGGGCAGGTCGCGGGCGCACTGCGGTTGGCCGATGACATCCGGCCGGAGTCCCGGGATACCGTCGAGGCGCTGCACAGACTGGGGGTATCGGTGGTCATGATCACCGGTGACGCGCATGCTGTGGCCAACACGGTGGCGGCCGAGCTCGGTGTGGATCGGGTGTTCGCTGAGGTGCGGCCCGAGGATAAGGCTTCTGCGGTGGCGCAGTTGCAATCCGAAGGACACACCGTGGCGATGGTCGGTGACGGTGTCAACGACGCTCCCGCGCTGGCGCAAGCGGATGTGGGGATTGCGATCGGAGCGGGAACCGATGTCGCGATCGCTTCCGCCGGTGTCATTCTGGGGAGCTCGGATCCACGGTCGGTGCTCTCGGTCATCGAGTTGTCGCGAGCCAGCTATCGCAAGATGAAGCAAAACCTGTGGTGGGCAGCCGGATACAACCTGATCTCGGTTCCGTTGGCGGCCGGGGTACTCGCCCCGATCGGATTCGTGCTCCCGATGAGCGTAGGGGCCATCTTGATGTCGGCATCCACCGTGGTGGTCGCGCTCAACGCACAGTTGCTGCGCCGCTTGGATCTTCGCCCGGAACAATCCGTGCGGCGAATCCTCGCGCGTTAGTTGCGTTCCGCAACGATGATCCGCTGATCCAGCATGTGCAACGGGTGACCGGCTTCGGGCAGCACCATCAGCGGCCGGAACCCAGCCTGCGATAGTTCATCGTTCCACTCGCCTTCGGTCAGGAAAATGCGCTCGCCCGCGCGGATATCGGATTGCCCTGGATGCGTCTGGCCGGGTGCTGCAGACATGAGGAACTTCAGGGACGTCAGCACCTGGTAGTTCGCGTTGCACGTCTCGATGAACACGATGGCGCCATCGGGATTGATGACGTCGTGAAGCTGGCGCAGGCTGTGCCCGATGTGCGTGGCGTTGTGGATGACATTCGCCCCCAACACGATGTCGTACCGTTCAGCGCCCGACAGGTCGGTGTTGAGGTTCATCAACCCGTAACGCAGCTGCGGGTTATTGGCGAACCGTTCCTGCGCCGCCGCGAGGAAGAACGTCGACACGTCGGTGAAGTGGTAGTCCACGGGAAGCCCGGATAGACCGGCGATTACCTCATCAGTTGTGCCGCCGATACCCGCGCCAAGCTCGAGGATCCGCACCGGTGAGCGGTCGCGCTGTAGGCGGGCCACCATGTTCGAGACGGTCTCGCGGGCAGCGAGATTGAGATAGCGGCTAATGAGATTCTCGCGATAGCCGGCTTCAGCGGTCAGCATATCCCCGTCGGGGAACAGCAGTTCTTGTACGCGCGCGCGGTCTTGTCCGAGTTCCAGGAGGCGGTTGTTGCATTTCTCCATGAACTCGACCAGCTCGCTTCGGTAACCGAGATCCTGGCACACATCCAGCAGTCGCGCCCGAGTTGGTGCGGGAAGAGGACGGTCGAGTCGGTATCCATGATCGGGGTGGTGACTCAGGTGTCCATGCGAGGTGAGCACTTCAAGCCATCGGTTGAGAAGCCACCGATGGCGTGGGGTGAAGCTCAGCCGGTCGGCGATATCGGCCGCCGAATGAGCAGCACCGTCCTGCAGCGCCGGCCTCAACACGGCCATCATCGCGTGCATCCCGAACAGGTCTAGATCATCACGGGCAGAGTGCATAACATCCAGATTCAGGACGCTTGGCATTGCCTTCTCGGCGGTGGCCCGGGCGCGCTGGGTGATGTCATCGAGGGTAATCGGCTCCGCCGGACGCGCGCTGGCCCGCTGTCCTGCGGGTGGGGAAGCTTTCTGCTCAAGTGTCGCGATGATGTCGTTAATCGACGCCCCGCCGAGTAGATCGGAAACCTCCAGTTCGTAGTCGAACTCAGCCTTGACGCGGCGACGGAACTCCAATGCCTGCAATGAATCAACGCCCAGGGCAACCATCGCTGCGGTGGTGTCGATGGTGTCGGCCTGGTCGGCGCCGATGACCTCGGCAAGTAGCGAAATCAGGTCGCGAGGTGGTCGGCCGCCGCTGGAAGCATGGTGAGTGGGTGCTTCTGGTGTGGCCTCTGTGATGTTCTGCGCCAGCTCGGACAGCGCAGATCCGTGTCCAAACGCATTGAGTGTCGCGTATCCGCGCGCCCAGTCGAAGTCGGCGACGATGGCGTTCTGCCGTAGTCCATTCATTCCTAAACGGATGGCTTCGGCGGAATTCATTGGGCGGTAGCCCAACCCGCCTAGGCGTTCAAGATCTGAGGAATCCCGGCCCTCGAATACGTCCCACTGGCCCCACTGCACCGAAACACAGTCGACACCTGCCGCGCGGTACCTGGTGGCAAGGCTATCGATCATCCGGTTGGCCGCGGCGTACAGTAGCATGCCGCGCCCGCCAAGCGTCGCCGCCAATGACGAGAACAACACCACGCGGCAACTGCTTTCGCGGGCGAAGGAACTCAGTAGGTTCGGTAGCCCGAGGACTTTGCCTCGGAATGCCTCGACGACGGTCTCGGCCTTGATGGCGCGCAGATCCAATTCAACGGTGCTCGAAAAATCTGCGGCCGCATGTGCGATGAGGTCAACCGGGTGGGCGAGTTCGTCGGCGAGGCGAGCCATTGCGGCAGCGTCGCCGACATCGCAGGTGGCGACGGTGACAACACACGTCGACGCCTTTCTGATCAGTGCGAGACGCTCTGTGATGGAAGGGGTTTCGCCCGACCTACTCAACAAGGTGATGTGCTGGGCGCCGGCTTGAGAGTAGTGCTCGCACAGTTCCAGTCCGAGTGCCCCGGTGCCTCCGGTGATGAGAACATGCGCTGGGTTCCCGGCGGCGTCGAACTCTAAAGGATCGGCCAGACGCAGACGTTTGACATGAAGTACCCCGTCCCGTAGGGCAAGTTCGGATTCCCCTCCAGTCATCAGCGCCATGAAGACGGCACGGGCGGTACCGCCTTGCGCGTCGTCGTGGCCAAGATCCAGATGCCGGAACGTCACGCTCGGATGATCCATGGCGAGGGTGCGGTACCCGGCGCTGATCGCCGCATGCACCGGGTTCGGCGGGAGATCGCTGGAGGTGACGGACTCGCCTCCCACCGTAACGATCCAGCAATCGCTCACCAATTTCGAGAGCGGTGGCAGCCAGCTACCACCTGCGAAGAACTTTGATACCGCTGTGACAGAATCTATTTCATCCGTCTCCGGCATAGCGGGAACGACTATCACCAAGGACTGCGTATCCTCGGCGACCTCGCCAGCGACAACCAGATGCAGCGGCACTCCCTGGTCCTCCGCTTCGACCTGCAATGCAGATACGAGTTGTGCGCAGTCACCGGTGGGGTCGACCACACTGAAGGGCCGAGCAGGCCGAAGTGAGCGCTGCGTCAGCCGAACCCACTCTTCCAGGACTACCTGCGCGCCAGGTTCGCGGCGCGGCTCCGCGTGTACCGGTATGGATTGTGTAGACGACGCCACCTGTTCTGCACGGTTATTTCTAGTTTCGTTGTAGGGCAACCACAACCGGATGTCATTGGTAGGGGCGTTCGGGAAATCCCGGAGAGGGAGCGCGAACTTAACCGGTGGTTCTGCGCGCAGGTTTTCCCATCCGTATCCGGGGGTGTTCACCGCAATGGCGGCGAGGTTCATGGTGAACTCGTCAAGGTTGGTGGCGGCGCGGGTTGAGGTTCCGACTACCGACGTGACCCGGTCGCCGGCTGCCGCAGCGCAGTTCTCTTGAACCGCAAGCTGCAATGTGGGGTGTTCGGCCAGTTCGACGAAGGTGTCGACGCCCTGGGCAAGGGCAGCCGTGATGGCCCGGTCAAACCTGACCGGATTTCGCAGATTTAAGAACCAGTACTGGTCCTGCGGCAAGTCGGGTGTGATCGCCTCGCCGAGGGTGGCGCCGAAACAGTCGATGGGGGAGTCCTGGAATCTGGCATCGCCGAGGCTGTCTCGTAGCTCTTGACGGACCTTGTCGCCGATGGTATTCATCAGGCTGGTATGAGCCGGGTATCGAACCGGAATCACCCGGCTGAAAATACCTTTGGCCGTGAGGTGTTCGACTATTTCGTGGATGGTTTCCCGGTCTCCGGAAATCCCGGCCATGGAGGCGGAGTTGAGCACTGAGACCTCGGCCCAGCCTGATCGGCGGGCAATGATGTCTTCACAGGCGTCACGGTCGATCGCCGCGACCGCCATCGCGTAATCGCTGGATCCGAAGGTGTCGACGATCCCGGCACGGATACCAACGACCGCGACGGCATCGGTCAGGGGCACAGTGCCTGACACGTATGCGGCCGCTATTTCACCCTGGCTGTGACCGATCGTGACATCCGGTGTGACACCGGACGAACGCCACATTGCCGCGAGTGCGGCCATCTGGGTGAACAGCGCGGGCTGAACGGTGCTTGCGCCGGCATCTGCCGGCACACTGTCGTCGAGGAGATAGCTCAGGGGTGACTGCCCGAACCGCGTCTCGAAAAGCGCGGCACACCGGTCGGCTTCGGTCCGGTACGCCTCGACTGCGTCATAGAAGACGCGGCCCATACCGGGACGCTGACCGCCTTGTCCGGGGAACACAAAACCAACGCGTTGAGCATCGGCGCTCAGTGCGCCATGTACGACCGCGGGGTGGTTGCGGTCATCGGCGACCGCACGTAGCGCTGACAGCAGACCTTCGTGATCGCTGACGGCCAGGATGGTTCGGTGGCGTCTGGGCACCCGGGTGCGAAAGAGCATGTCCGCGAACCGCGCTGGTGGCACTGTTGGGTGCTCTAGTGCGTATGCCAAGAGTCCGGCGGCTTCGGCCCGGACCAGTTCGGCGCTTTCGCTTGTCAGCAGGATCGGGATCGCGCCATTGGGAAATCGGTGACTAGAAATCGTCGCCGTCCTCTCTCTCGTTGGCCTCTGCAGGCATCGCGATGATGGCGTGTGCGTTGGCTCCACCGGCCCCGAATGATGAGACCGCGCCGTAGCGGATGCCATTCGTGGGCTCCCAGGGGTGCAGTTTGGTGGCAAGGCGCAGGCCGGTAAGGCTCCAGTCGACCTTGGTGGAAGGGTTGTCCGCGAAGAGTGTTGGGGGGATATGTCCGTATTGCCCGGACAGCAGGAGCTTGATCAGACCGACCATCCCTGCGGCGGCTTGGGCATGCCCAATGTTCGACTTGGAAGAACCCAGCAGTGCGTGAGATCCCCCGGCGCCATATGTGCTTTGAAGTGCCATGAGCTCCAACGGATCTCCGGCGCGGGTGGCGGTGCCGTGCCCTTCGACCATGCCGATCAGGGCTGGGTCGACTCCAGCGGCGGCGATAGTGGCGGCAACGAGTTTGGCTTGGGCGCGGCCACGTGGCACCAGGATGGGCTTGCCTTTCCCGTTGTGATTCGTGCGGATGGCCAGGATTCGGCCATAAATGTGGTGTCCCAGTGCACGAGCGCGCGACTCCTTCTCTACCACAACGACTCCGACGGCTTCACCCCATAGGGTTCCACTGGCGTCATCCGCGTAGGAACGGCAGTGTCCGTCGGATGACAGCGCGTGCAGCTTGGCGAATTCGTAGAACCCGCCTGGTGACCCCATGACACACACCCCGCCGGCCAAGGCCCATTCGCACTCATCGGCGCGCACCGCCGACGCGGCGAGGTGCAATGCCGACAACGACGATGCGCACGCTGAATCGACACACATGGAGGGGCCGGTCAACCCGAGTAGGTGCGATACGCGCCCCGCCACACCAAGTTGTCCGAGCCCGACGATGCGATGGCCGCTGTGCGCGTTCACCTCACCAGCCCTGGGGCCATATTCGTTGGGGGATACCCCGATGAAAACCGCGGCTTCCTCGCCGTCGATCAAACCAGGGTTGATGCCGGCGTTCTCGAGGGCTTTCCACGCGACGCGCATTCCGACGCGTTGCTGTGGGTCCATGGCGATGGCCTCGCGCTGGGTGATGCCGAAGAATCCGGGATCGAATGATGCCGCGTCCGTGAGAAATCCGCCGGCATCGCATATGTCTCCCCACCCGTCGAGCTGCGATACCGATAGCAAATCCTCGAGAGGCCAGCCGCGGTCACGGGGGAACGGGCCGACGAGCTCTCGACCGTCGGCCAACGCGGTCCAGAAAGCGGCGGGCGTGGTGATGCCTTGCGGCGCCTCGATCGCGATTCCGGATATGACGATGGGATCAGTTTCCGCAGATTCTGTGCGATGACGCGGTGTCGTCACGGCGTCGCTCATTCGTGGACTCGCGGCTCTCGACTGGCACCGGCCGTCACGAGCTCGGTGACGGCGGCCAGGTGTGAGTTGATGAAGAAGTGTCCACCCTCGAAGAGGGTCACTTGCAGATCCTCGGCGTGTTTGTCCCAGTCGTACAGGTCGCGCATGTTGACGATCGGATCGTTGTCGCCGCCGATCACATGGACTCGTGCGGCCACCTTCACGCCCGGGTCACACGAGTAGGTCTCAGAAGCTCTGTGATCGCTCTTGACGACTGGCAGCGTGAGCTTCAGCATGTCTCGGTTCGTGAAGATATCGCTGCTGGTTCCCTCGAGTGCGGCGAGGTGTTGGAGGAGTTCCTCGTCGTCCTCAGGAAAGCCAGGCTTGTTGCTGGCTCGGCTAGGAGCGACAGCCGCTGAGACCGTGAGCTGGCGTACATCGACACCGGCCGCTTCGGCGAGCCTGACGAACTCGAACGAGACAATCGCGCCCATGCTGTGCCCAAACGTATAGATCGGGATGTTGCGATTCCTGGGAGAGGTCTGGAACTCGTCGAATGCGCCCGCAGCAATGTCCTGGAGAGTGGTGAGCGCAGGTTCGCTGGCCCTGTCCTGCCGGCCCGGGTACTGGAAGACGATGACGTCGAAGTTCGAGCTGAGAGCTTTCGATAGGGCGCGGTAGGCGGATGCGCCGGCGCCGGCGTGGGGAAAGACCAGCAAGGGCGGCGAATCGGGCCTCTCTGGCTTGTGAAACTGCCTGATCCATCCAAGGCTCTGACTCACGTGCGGCAACCCTTCGAACTTTGTTGGTAGTTAGATAAGCCTAACGTAACCTCGAGTCCCGTTGTGCGCTCGTACCGGCGGTTGCGGCGACGGCCCGGCGCACACGCTCGGCTGCGATAGGGAGGTCCGTCCGTCCTGCAGGCAGGTATTAAGGTAAGGCTAGGCATAGTCCCTCCAAAATTACTGTCGAGGTGTTTCTTTTTCATGTTGTTGTTCCTATGGGGTGGCCGTTGTGGCCGGTGATCAGGTGTCGGCGATGGATCGGCGTAGGGAGTTGTTGCGCCAGCGCCTCACGCAAAGCGGTGTAACAGAACAGGCCGCACCGTCGGTACCGCGGATTCTGGCGGGCACGCGGCGCCCATTGAGCGCGGGGCAGCGGCGCATGTGGTTCGTGCAGACCAAGGATCCTGCGGACGCAGCACTGAATATCGGTGTCGCGCATCAGCTGCGCGGGCTCCTGGACGAGACGCGGCTTCGTGAGGCATTTGACGGCGTTCTCGCTCGCCACGACATCCTGCGGACCACTTATCGTGTCGGCTCAGATGGTGAGCCATATCAGGAGTTTTCCGATCAGGTCGAGCTCCCCTGGAAAACGGTGGATCTCAGATCCGTCGCGGAGGACGTCCGCGACGCGGAGATTGAGAGGCTGGCTCGCGGCGAGTTCGGGCTTGCGTTCGATCTCGCGATTGACGTGCCGCTCCGGGTGACGCTGATCCGTACGGAAGAGGCGGCATGGGTAGTGCTGCTTGTGGTGCACCACATCTGTTGGGACGACAACTCCTGGGAGGTCTTCTTCGCCGACCTCAACGGTCAGTACAACAGTGGCCAAGCGCCTGGTGTGCCACCGCAATTCATGGTTGTCGGACTGGATGGCGAACCATCCTCCGACACCGGTCTCGATTTCTGGTGCGATGCCCTGACTCCGTTGCCCGAACCGCTGGAGCTTCCCGGAACAGGGGTCCGTTCCCCTTCGCGCGCAGCGGAGCAGCGGCAGCGGCCGCTGTCCCACGGTGTGGCCGCTCGCGTTGAGGAGTTCGCGCGCACACAGTCGGCCACGCCATTCATGGTGTTCTTGGCCGCGTTTGGAGTGTTGATCCGCCGATACACCTCGGCGTCGGACTTCCTGGTCGCCATCCCGGTTACGGAACGCAAAGCCGCCGCGGAAAACGCTATCGGGTACTTCGGCAACACGCTCCTGCTGCGGGCCCCGATCGATCCCGCTGACACCTTTGCCTCGTACGTCGCGACAGTGCGCGAGGTCTGCCTGAACGCCTTCGGCCACCAGGATGTCGGAATCGACCGCGTCGTACGTGAGGTCAACCCGTACCGGGCCGTCGGCCGCGACGGGTTGGATGAGCTGGTCAGGCTCGGTTTCAGCTTGCGCAGAGACTCCAGCGGCTACGGCCTAACGGGCATCGAGGCCACCCAGCTCGAGCTGGGAGCGGTCTCCGCACAGCTGCCGCTGTCCCTGGCCATTGTCGCGGACACCGCGGGCACGGCGGTTGAGTTCGAGTACCAGACCGACATGCTGCCGCAATGGCTGGTCGACCAATTGCTTGGGCATTTCGAGGGATTACTCGATATTGCGCTGGCCGATCCGCATAGGCGGGTGGCGATGCTAGATCCTATCGGCGCACCGGAGCGCCGCGCGATCATGAGGCAGTCGCGCGGTGTGCTGAGCGCCGAACCAGCCGCGACGATCGTTGCGGTGCTCGAGACCGCCGGCGACCATGCACCCGATGCCATTGCGCTGATCTCTGACGACGTCAAACTGTCGTATCGCGAACTGCATCAACGCGCAAACCGACTAGCGCGGTGGTTGATTGGGCAGGGAATTGGCACCGAGGACATCGTCGCGCTCAGGATGACCACCTCGGTCGAATTCATTGTCGCGATGCTCGCAGTGCTGAAATCTGGAGCGGGATACTTTCCGATTGACCCCGGCCTGCCCGAGGAGCGGATCGAGTTCCTGTTAGCCGACGCCCGGCCGCAGATGGTGCTGGGTCCGGCGGAGTGTGGCGCAGCCGAACTCGAATGTGCAGGGTTTACTGGTACGAATCTCACCGACTCCGAACGTCTGCGGCCGCTATTGCCGGGGAACCTGGCCTACGTGATCTATACCTCGGGATCTACCGGGCGGCCCAAAGGTGTGGCGGTTGCCCATGCGGCGATCGCCGAACACGTCGTGTCCTTCACCGCTGAGTGGGACATGACACCGCAGGACCGGATGCTGCAATCAACCTCGGTGAGCTTCGATGCTTCGCTGGCAGACATCCTGTGCCCGCTGTCCCTAGGCGCGGGGCTGGTTATTCCTCGTCCAAATCCGTTCTCGGACATAGGCTATCTCGCAGACCTCGTGCAACGTCACGGCGTAACGGTGGTTCACATGGTCCCTTCTCTGCTGGGTTCGGTGCTGCTGACTGCCGAAGCCGATCAGTTGCGTGGTCTTCGGCATGTTCCCGTCGGCGGGGAAGCGCTGCCCGGCGAGGTGGCCGACAAATTCGCAACGATGTTCGACGGCACGCTCCGAAATCATTACGGTCCCACCGAGGCGGTGGTGTGTTCTACTCACATGTCAGTCGTTGGTCCACAAGGAAATTCGGTGGTGCCGATCGGCCGACCCAACCGCAATGTGTCTGCCTACGTGCTTGACGAGACACTGTCACTGGCGCCAACGGGCGTGGTCGGTGAGTTGTATCTGGGCGGCGCACAGCTGGCGCGCGGGTATCTCAGTCGTCCGGCGCTATCCGCCCAGCGGTTTGTCGCCGATCCCTTTAGTGTCGGAGGGCGCCTCTACCGCACGGGAGATCTCGTTCGCCGAAATGCCTCCGGCGAACTGGAATTCATCGGGCGAGCGGACGAGCAGGTCAAGGTACGGGGCTATCGGATTGAACTCGGTGAGATAGAAGCTGCGATTAGCGCCGACCCTCGGGTCTGCCACTGTGTCGTCATCGTCGCCGAAGATGCTCAGGTAGGCCCTATGTTGGCGGCCTATGTGGTTCCCGCAACGGTGGACGGCGCTGCTGCCGAGGTCGACCTGGACGGGTTGCGCAGTCGTGTGAAGGAGGAGTTGCCGGCCTACATGGTGCCGAGCACGTTCACGGTGATTCCAGGCATCCCGCTGACTTCCAGCGGCAAGCTCGACAAGAGGTCGCTGCCAAAACCTGATCCATTGGTGGACAGGTTGTTACGTGAGCCATCGACGCCGACAGAGCGCCGCATGTGCGCCATCTTCGCTCAGCTCTTCGGTCGTGATCGGGTCGGCGTTGACGACTCCTTCTTTGAACTCGGCGGGCATTCCTTGCTCGCTGCGCGATTGACCGCGAAAATACGGGCTCAGTTCGGGATCGATCTCACGGTGCGTGTCATCTTCGATTCGCCGACGCCAGCGGCACTGGCTGAGTGCCTCGTAGCACACTTTTGGTCCGAGTTCGAGATCAAACTTGATGAGTTGGAACTCGATGATTCCTTGGAAGAGGTGGATATCGCGCCACGTGACGGCCGGCCGGAGTTGGTGAGATTCGATCGGCCGAACAGGATTCCGCTGTCCTACTCGCAGTCGGCCATGTGGTTCGAATACCAGATGGAAGGCGCGGGCAACTTCGTCAACATGCCGTTTGTTCTCCAGATTGACGGTCCGCTCGACACCGTGGCGCTCGCGGCAGCCATCAACGACGTAGTAGCAAGGCAGGAGGCGTTGCGCGTTCGCTTTGGGGTGGATGAGGGTATGCCGTATCAGTGGGTGGAACCCTCGGTGGAGCTGTCCCTGCCGACAGTCAGCATTCAGCCCGGTGAACTCGATGACACCCTGAACCGGTTGCGGTACCACGCTTTTGATCTACAGAATGAGCCGCCCATCCTGCCGACGTTGTTGACGCTGGGTGCTCAGCGGCATGTGCTGTGTCTCTTGCTGGATCACATCATCGCCGATCACACCTCACTGGGGGTGATTCTCACCGACCTCATCGAGGCATACCGGGCGCGGTTGGGCGGCGGTGCTCCCGGTTGGGAACCGATACTTGTGGGATATCTGGATTACGTCCTGTGGCACCGCCAGGCGTTCGCGGCGGGGAGCGAATTCGGTGAGACTGAGATGGCGCACTGGCGTGAGCACCTCGCGGGTGTGCCCGATCAGATCTCGGTTGCCCACGATCGCGCGCGTCCGCAGATTCTCGGGAAGCAAAGCGAAATGCATGAATTCGTTATGTCCGCAGAACGGCGCGCGGCGTTGGTGAAGCTCGCCGAGAGGTCGGCGGTCACAGAGTTCATGGTCTATCAGGCGGCGCTGGCCGTCGTGCTACACCGGCTTGGCGGAGGCAACGACATCGTGATGGGTAGCCCCATCGCGTGCCGGACTCATCCCGCCGCATCAAATCTTGTTGGTCTGTTCGCCAACATGGTGGCTCTGCGCAACGACTTCTCTGACGACCCAACACTGCGGACGGTGCTATCACGCAGCCGTGAAACCATTGTGAATGCGCAAGCGCACCAAGAACTCCCATTCGAGCGGCTGGTCGAGGCGATCAATCCACGCCGGTCGAGGTCATGGAATGCGGTGTTCCAAACCATGATCAGCTTCCGGGGTGCGGACTGGTCACTACTCGACTCCGATCTCACGGGGAGCGGCGAAACTTCTGTGCACTCGGTGCAGATGGGTGGGCGAGTCTCGTACGTAGATCTGAACGTGGGGCTGATCGTCAATCCCGACGGCGGGATGGATGTGTCACTGGTGGCCAACGCCGACCTCTATGACGCCGCCACGACGCGTCAGATTGCGCACGCGTTTGAGGCGATATGTGACTCCTTGGCCACCAACCAGGATCAGGCTGTGTCGGCCATTTCCATACTCCCAGATGATGTTATGGAGCGTCTATTGGCGCCGCCGGCGCCGCCGGCCGAGTCATCCGGCCAACAGATCCCGGCTGGCTCGCCGGAAACTATGCGCGCGCTGATCGAGATCTTGGAGGAGCTCCTCGAGATCACAGATGTCCAGGCCGACGACAACTTTTTCGCGCTGGGTGGCGACAGCGTCATCTCGATCCAGTGGTCCGCGCGCGCCGTGGAGCGTGGGTTGGCTCTGACCCCTCAGATGGTGTTTGAGCACATGACGATCAGTGAGCTTGCTGGTGCTGTCGATTGGGTGACGGCTAATCCACCGGACGAAGTTGAGGCCCGGCCAGAAGAGGCAGAGGTGGACAGTGCGCCGATGAGCGCATCGGGTCTTGACGCCGACGCATTGGCCTCCCTGGCCGCATCGTGGCAGGCACAGTCGTGACGGGCGTGGGCCAGGTGGCGCCGAAGATTGAGGATGTGCTGGCGTTAAGCCCTTTGCAGGAAGGCTTTTTCGCCCTCGCTCAATTGGCCGACGAGAGTGTGGACCTGTACTCCATGCAGTTCGTGGTCGACATCGAAGGCGCCTTGGATGTCGACTTGCTGCACCGCAGTGCGCAGGCGATGCTTACCCGGTATCCGAATCTACGCGCATCGTTTTGGGATCAAGGGGTGCCGAAACCAGTTCAGATCGTGCCGGTCCATGCTGAACTTCCCTGGGAAGAGCTCAGCGCCCGGCCGGCGGACTTGGACGCCATCGCACGCCAGGAACGGCTTCGTCCGTTTGATCTCAGCAAGGGGCCTGCGGTCCGCAGCGTGGTGGTGTCGGTGCTCGGCGAGTCGCGTCACCGTTTGATCGTGACGGCCCATCACATTCTGATGGACGGTTGGTCATTCGGCGTCTACTTCTCCGAACTGTTAGCCGCCTATCAGGCCGGTGGCTCCATCGACGGATTGCCGGCCGTCCGCTCCTACCGTGATTACATCGCGTGGCTCGCGACACAGGACACCACGGCGGCCGCCGCACAATGGGCCACGTACCTGGACAAGGCCTCCGGGCCGCTGATGCTCGCCAACGGCGGCGTGTCGGCACACGATGGTGTGCCAGAGAAGCACCGGTTCGAGCTATCGCCGCAGGAGACGTCGGCCTTGCGAAAGTGGGCTGGCAGTAACGGATTTACGCTGAACACTGCTGTCATGTTCGCGTGGTCGCTGGTGCTGGGGCGGTTAAGCGACCGTCGCGACGTGGTGTTCGGCACCATTGTCTCTGGAAGGCCCGCGCATCTGGCGGGAGTGGAGAAGATGGTCGGTCTGTTCATCAACGCCGTCCCGGTGGTTCACGTCGTAGACCCTGCAGTCTCCGTTGTGGAGCAATGTGGCCGATTGCAACGGGAGACGTCGGCCATGCGCGATGTCGGGTACTTGAGCTTGTCGGCTTTGCAGCGCGCCCAAGGTGGGGCGGCGCTATTCGACACCATGTTCGTGTTTGAGAATGCTCCGCTTGACGACGCGGTTAATGAGGTCGTGACTGCCGACGGTGTGCGATTCCGGCCGGTGGAGGGGGAGAGTCTGGCGCACTACCCGTTGACGGTGGTGTCGCATATGTACGGTGAGTCACTCTTAGTGGTGATTGAAGCTATTGCCGAAGCGCTGCCGTACTTTTCGGCTGAGGATATCGGGGAGCGCCTAGTCTCCGTGCTGCGTCAGCTACCGAACATCGGAACCCGGACCGCCGGCAGCATTGACGTCCTTACTCCACGGGAACGAGCCCATGTTGGCGCTGTGTACCGCGATTTCACTGAATTGCCACAGTCGGTCTGGGAGCTATTCGAGCATCAAGTCAGTCGGGAGCCCTCGGCGACCGCTCTGACCGCAGAGGCCGGGCAAGGGCTCACCTACGCACAGTTGCACGAGCGGGCCTGCCGTCTGGCCGCTGAGCTGGCCGAGCACGGTGTGGGTCCGGAAGTGTCAGTGGCACTGCTCCTTCCGCGTTCGGTTGATTCAATCATCGCCGTCCTCGCGGTGCTGGCAGCAGGTGGCGCTTACGTCCCGGTAGATATTTCATTGCCCGCTGCCCGTATCGAATCGATTATCCAACAGTCGAACCCGGCGGTTGTCATCACCAATTTGGGATGTCAGGAAAAAGTGCAGTTCGCCTGTCGGGCGGTTGTGCTCGATGATCCTGTCGCCGTGGAGCGAGTTTCCATGCGGCGCGCGATCGCCCCCAATGTCCGTCGACATCGGGATCAAATTGCCTACATGATCTTCACGTCAGGTTCCACCGGCGTGCCGAAGGGGGTTATCGGGACTCATCGTGCGCTGCTGAGCTACTTCGCCGACCACCGCGACCGGGTGTACGGCCCGGCGACCGCTCGTCTGGGCCGCCGCCTGCGAATCGCGCACGCGTGGTCACTGAGTTTCGATGCTTCCTGGCAGCCGATGATGGGCCTGTTCGATGGCCACGCGGTGCACCTTTTCGGAGCGGAGGAGATGCGGGATGCGCGCCGCTTGGTGCAAGGCATGCTCGATCACGACGTCGACATGATCGACACCACGCCGTCCATGCTGGCACAGCTGTCTTCGGCAGGACTTCTCGACCGTTCAATCCCGGTGCTCGCGCTCGGCGGTGAGGCAATTGATACGGCGCTGTGGAACCGGTTGAGAGCACTGGCTGGCACTGATGTCTATAACTGCTACGGGCCCACCGAAACAACAGTTGAAGCAGTGGTGGCAGAAGTGAAGAATTTCTTATCGCCGACTATCGGGACACCGAACAAGGGTATGGCCGGCTATGTCCTTGATTCGGCGCTACGTCCGCTGCCAGACGGCGCGGTCGGTGAGCTGTATCTGGCGGGACCACAGCTTGCGCGGGGCTACGCGGGTAAGCCTGCATTGACCGCCGGCGCCTTCGTGGCTGACCCCTTGCAGCCTGGACATCGGATGTACCGAACGGGCGATCTGGTGCGGCGGCTGCCGCACGGTGGATTCGCCTATCTGGGCCGTGCCGATAGTCAGGTGAAGATCCGTGGGTATCGCGTGGAGGTTGGCGAGATCGAATCGGCGCTGCGCTGCCTGCCGGGTGTGGAGACCGCCGCGGTGAGTGTGGTGCGTCGCGCGGGAGGCGCCAGCCTCGTTGGTTTTGTTGTGCACCAACACGATACGTTTGAGCCCGAGCGTGCGATGCTCGCGCTCGCGGATCGCCTGCCCTCCTACATGCTTCCTGCTCGCCTCGTCGTGTTGTCTCAACTGCCCGTTACGGTGAACGGCAAACTGGATGCCGATGTTATTGACCGGCTGGCCGCTGATGCACTGGCAGGCGCCGCGGGGGACGGTGAATCGGCTCCGCCGACAACCGTCACTGAGCACACGCTGAGCGAGTGCTTCGCCGAGCTATTTGACGGCACGCCACCGGGTATCGACGCCGACTTCTTCTCGCTCGGCGTGGACAGCATCGTGGCGATTTCACTGGTCAACAAGGCTCGCAAGCGTGAGGTGCCGATTACCCCACGCATGGTGCTCGCTGCCCCCACGATCCGCCAGCTGGCCGCTCTTGTTGATTCCCGCGGGCGCCTGGAATCGATTGCGGGGAAGGCCGATTATGGGCCTGTACCACCGCTGCCAATTGTTTCATGGCTACATGAGAGCGGGGAGTACCGCCGGTTTGCCCTATCGGTGTTGGTGCGTCTTCCGGACGGCATCGACCGAGAGTCAATAGCACAGGTTTTGCAGCCGATACTGGACGGGCACGACATGCTGCGGTCGCTATTGGTTGACACCCCGGAGGGCCCACGTATCGTGACGCGCGAGCCCGGGGTAGTGCGCGCCGACAGCGTTATCACGCGTGTGGAGCTGCCTGCGGACGAGCAGGCCGTGACTCTCGCGGTGACGGCGGCTGCACGCGCTGCGCTCGACGACTTGGACCCCTACTCGGGCTCCATGTTCCGGGCGGTGTGGCTTGTCACTCCGGGCATGGATGATGCGCTACTGCTATGCGCTCACCACCTTGCCGTTGATGTCGTTTCCTGGCATATCCTGCTTGCCAATCTTGCCGACGCGTGGCGTACTGCCCAAGCGGGCGGAGTTCCAAAGGCTCCGGTGGAATTCACGTCGTACCGCCATTGGAGCCAGTTGATGGCCGAGCGCGCGGCTGGCGATGAGGTTCAGGAGCAATATGGTTACTGGGCAGCGCAAGTCGCGGGTACGGACCCTGCTTTGGGCTCGCGGCATCCGGATCGCGACTGCGACACCTGGGCGACCTTGCGAAACATGATGGTGACCACGCCCGTGGATATCACCGCGCGCCTGCTTGCCGCGATGGGGAAGAACGACGGTGTGTACGGATTCCTGATTGCCGCGCTGGCCGTGACCGTGGCGAGCTGGAGAATTGAGCGTGGCCAGGACGCCGGTGCGGGCACGTTGATCGCTGTCGAAAGACACGGCCGAATGGACGATGAGTTGGAAGCTGACACCACGGGCACGGTTGGTTGGTTCACCTCAATGTTCCCCGCTCGCGTTGGCGCCGGGAGCCTGGGGGTCGGCGTCGGCGAGGCGGAACGCGACTATGACGCGGCGCGGGCCGTGCTGGCTAGCGTTGCGCAGCACCTCGCGGAGATTCCCAACCAGGGAATGGATTACGGCCTGTTGCGCTATGCAGATGGGCGTGGTGTTCTCAGTGACGCGCCTGACCCTCAGATTCAGTTCAACTATTTGGGGCGTATGGACAGGAGCGGCATCACCGACGAAGCGTGGTCCCTGGTGACTGACGTGCGGCATCTCGCGTTGCCCGCCGATTCCGAACCGAACCTCGCATTGCGATTTGCGACCAATATCTCTGTTGCGGTGATGTCGACGCCGGAGGGTCCGCAGTTACTTGCAAATTGGCAGTGGAGCTCGGCACTTTTCACGCAGAACGACGCTGATCGGCTAGCGGAGCTATGGCAACGCAGCGTCGCTGCGCTCGCGGTCGCGGCTGAGCTATAGCAAGGACGACAACATGGATATCAGCAGGGATGAGATCAGGTCGACGATTGCCGAGCTCGTCGGGCTTATGCCCGCGGAGATCTCGGATGCAGATGACCTCATTATGTTGGGGCTCGACTCGATCCGGATGATGACGCTGGCAGGCGGCTGGCGTAAGCGCGGTAGTGGTATCACCTTCGCGCAGCTAGCTGCATCCCCCTCGGTCGCATCGTGGCATGAGTTGCTCGATGGTGGAGAAACAGGGCCCACCGTCGAGGCCGTCCAGCCTGGACTGGCCGTGTCTGACGTGGAAGAAGCCCCTTTCCCATTGGCCACGATGCAGCACGCGTACTGGATCGGCCGTTCGGAGGATCAGGAGCTCGGTGGCGTCGCGGCGCACCTGTACGTCGAGTTCGATGGTGGAGCAATCGATGCCGAGCGGCTACGGCTGGCGGTCGACCGGCTTGTGGCGGCACACCCCATGCTGCGCACCAGGTTTCTGCCCGACGGCACCCAACAGACCTTGTCCATCCCGGGGCGCGATGTGTTCAGTGTGGTGGACCTGCGTGGACATGCGGGTGCGGAGGTTGAGGCGGCACTGACCGAGCTCCGTGAGCGCAAGACGCATCAGCGCCTGGCGATCGAGGACGGTCAGGTGCTCGACGTCACGCTGACCTTGCGCGACGAGACGAGTAGCCGGCTGCATCTGGACGTGGACATGCTGGCCGGGGATGCGATGAGCTACCGGGTGCTGGTGTCCGATCTGGCTGATCTGTATCACGGTGCCGCACAACCGGAATTGGGATACACCTACCGGCGGTATCGCACCGAGGAGCGCGGCGATGAGCCGGCGCGTGAACGTGATCGTCAATGGTGGAGCGAGCGGTTGGAGGACCTGCCGGGTGCGCCGGAGCTGCCCACCGTGCCGGTGAGTGAACGAACCGAACCACATCGCACCGTCCGATACGACTACTGGCTTGAACCGCGGGCCAAGCAGCAGCTGCTGGCTGCCGCACATCAGCGCGGAATCACCCCCGCGATGGCGATGGCCGCGGTCTTCGCCGAAACCATCGGCGGGTGGTCCGCGCAAAGTCGCTTCCTGCTGAATGTCCCTTTGTTCCATCGTGAATCGGTGCACCCTGATATCGACCGGGTGATCGGTGATTTCACCTCCTCGATCATGCTCGACGTCGATCTGACCGACCAGATGTCGGTGGCCGACCGGGCCCGCGCCCTGCAACGCAGCATGTACGAGAGCGGGGCGCATTCGGCGTATCCGGGGCTCAATGTGCTCCGTGACCTAGGCAGGCACCGCGGTGAGCCGGTATTGGCGCCGGTTGTGTACACCAGCGCGCTGAATCTGGGGGAGCTGTTCGCTACGTCGGTGATCGAGACCTTTGGCGAACCGGTCTGGATCATTTCCCAAGGGCCGCAGGTGCTGTTGGATGCGCAGGTCACTGAGGTACGAGGCGGCCTGCTGCTCAACTGGGACGTGCGTGAATCGGCTTTCCCGGACGGCATGGTCGACACCATGTTCGCGCGCTACACCGATGCGGTGGCCGCGCTCTGCGCCGGTGACGACGGCTGGAATGCCGATGCCGCCGTGCGGCTTCCGGCCTCGCAGGCCGAGGTCAGACGAACCGTCAATGCGACCGGCGGCCCGGTCACCGGCCGGCGCCTGCATGAAGGCTTCTTCGATTTCGCGAAGACGCACCCCGGCGCATCCGCGGTGGTGTGGGGCTTCGGTGACGAGGACGGGGTATGGACTTACGGCGACCTGGCCGCACAGGCCTTGGCCGTGGCCGGTGCGCTGCGCGCAGGTGGCGTTCAGCCCGGCGATGCGGTCGCGGTGCAGCTGCCCAAGGGGCGCGATCAGATTCTGGCCGTGCTCGGTGTGCTCGCGGCGGGCGCCGTGTACGTACCCATCGGGTTCGATCAGCCGGCACAGCGCCGTGCCGCGATTCTTGAAACCGGCGGAATTACACTGGCTTTGACGGCACCGACCGCAGCTGGTTCCGATATGCCCATCGACCAGCTGCCAGTCGACGCGGCCCGCCAGTACCAGGAACCTCTTGAGGCCCCGGTGCTGCCCGACGCTTCACAGATCGCCTACGTTCTTTTCACATCCGGGTCTACCGGTACGCCGAAGGGCGTTGACGTCTCACACGCGGCCGCGATGAACACCATCGACGCGTTGAACGATGAGTTCGGGGTCGTCTCCTCCGACCGTGCGCTCGGGTTGTCGGCGCTCGAGTTCGACCTGTCGGTGTACGACATCTTTGGCATGTTCTCGGTGGGTGCCGCGGTCGTTGCCGTCGATGCCGCCCAGCGTGCCGAGGCGACCACCTGGGTGGAGTTACTACGGCGCCATCGAGTTTCGATAATCAATTGCGTGCCCGGCCTGCTGGACATGATCTTGGAGATCGGCGGCAGCGAGCTAGGCGATTCGTTGCGTGCGGTCATCCTCGGTGGTGACTGGGTGAGTGCGGACCTGGCGCGCAGGCTCGCGGCTCAGGTCCGAGGCTGCCGCTTCACCGGCCTCGGTGGGGCGACCGAGGCTGCTATCCACAGCACGATTTGCGAGGTGGTGGGCGACCCGCCCGAGCGCTGGGCGACGGTTCCTTTCGGCGTGCCACTGCGCAATGTGCGGTGCCGGGTCGTCTCGCAGGCCGGTCGCGACTGCCTCGACTGGGTGCCGGGTGAGCTATGGATTGGTGGCGACAGTGTCGCGGCCGGATACCGCAACGACCCCGAGCGCACCGCGCAGCGATTCGTCGAGTACGACGGGTTGCGCTGGTATCGAACGGGCGATATGGCGCGATACTGGCCCGACGGAACCGTTGAATTCCTGGGCCGCGCCGACCATCAGGTGAAAATCCGGGGCTACCGGGTGGAACTGGGCGAGGTCGAAAGCGCGCTGCGTCTCGTGCCGGGTGTGCGTCACGCGGTCGCCGCCATTGTCGGCGGTGATGCACCGAATCTTGTTGCCGCGGTCGTGAGTACCCCAGATGGTTCTGTTGATTACGCGGCACTGCTCGGTGACCTGCTCCCGGGCTACATGATCCCAACCCGGATTGAACTTCTTGAGCACATGCCGTTGACGTCTAACGGGAAAATGGATCGACGTGCGGTGACGGCGCTACTGGAGCAGGCGAGCACCATGAGCGCCGGCTCGGGGCCGCGACACGATCTCGATGCGGCCCTGGTCGACCTGGCGGCAGGAGTCCTGGGTGTGGAATCCATTGGTGTGCACGATGATTTCTTCGCCCAGGGTGGAGACTCGGTGCTGGCGACGGCGGTCATCGCGCGCGTGCGCGATTGGCTGTCGGTCGATCACGCTCTCGTCGGGGACTTCTTCGCCACTCGCACCATAGCCGGGCTCGCCGATCGGTTGTTGAAACGAGAGGCCGAAAACGGAACTCCAGACCGGCTGGCCGTGGTCGCGGGGCACTACCTGGAAATCGCGGCGATGACCGATGAGGAGATCCTGGCCGGCACCACCTGACCGGTCAGGAAGACGCGGGCGTACCCAGCACCATGCTGCCCACGCTGCACTCCTGTAGCTCCGGGACGGCCGCGGCCGCGGTGAAGGCTGCGGTATCGCCGAATCCCTGGGCGCATGCGCCCAGCCCCATGGCAGTGGCGGCCAGGTAGATGGTCTGCATGAGTACGCCGACGTGCTTGAGGATGGCCGAGTAGGCGACCTGCTCGTAGGTCCACATCACCCGCCCGGCGCGTGCGCCCATCACCAGCAGCACCTGTGGTTCGGCGCCCCCCTCCAGCGTCGCGGAGGTCGATTTCAGCAGCTGCTTGACCGCGGTGGAGTCGGCGTCGGCCACCGGCCGTAGAACATGCTCAAAGGAGTCGTAGTGGTACATGCCCGGTGCGAGTCCGGCGACGTTGCGCGCCACCGGATACAGCTCCAGCTCGTACACGCTGCCACCCGAGGGATACGGACGGGACAGGAGTTCTTCGCCTTCGCTTTCCGAGCGGACGCCACGGGTACGAGCCGTGCGATACAGGAGCTCGGAAAGCTGTTCGATGGTGATGGGGTTGGCGTCATCGAAGGCGCGCACCGAGACCCGGTCCTCGATCACCGTGGTGAGGGTCGGATCCCCGGCGCGTAGGGCCGCCAGATCCGGGGCCGGTAGCGCGACCGGGCTTCCCGGATAGTCGGGTTTTCGTGCAGCCGGCTGCGGGAACTTGCCCTTCGCCCATTTCGTGGGACCGAAGTGGTCCCAGGTGATGGTGCGTTCCCCCAGGGTGCTGCGTCGGTGGAACCACAGGTCCGATGCGCTCCAGCTGACGGAGGGGAACTCGTGGTTTTCCTCGTCGCTGTTGGAGACGACGAATCCGCCCCAGCGCAGATCGGCCTGGAATCGCGCGATGAGATCCTCACCCAGGTCGGCGCCGGCGCGTCCGGGGCCGCCGAGCAGGGGGAGCAGACGGAGATCGTGGATGCGGATATCGCACCAGCTCAGCGGATTTTCCAGCACGTATCCACGTGAATCGCGATGCAGTACGGAGAATTTGGACAGATGGACGCCCGATGATGCGGCATCCGTGGGTTGAGGGGCGGGGACACCGAAGCACTCGACGGCATAGAGGTCGTGTTTGTCGTCTCGGACCTTCAGCGACAGCCATCCGCCTTCGAGTAGCCGCGCGATGAGTGCCTCGATGGCGTCGCTATCGGCATCGGTTATCAGTTCCGCGAACGTCGAGGGGCCGCTGTTGAGAGTCTTCAGTACGCGCCGCTGCTGCTGTGAGAGCCCGGTGAGTTTCTCGTTGCGCGGTGGGTTCAGGAGTATCGCGCCCGCGGCTGTGACGAGGCACGTTGCGCCGTCGCGTAGGGCGAACCGGGTTCCGGCGGGGTAGGTGAGAGCGGACAACGGAAGCCTTCCGGAACGTATGCCGACGCCGAATGCGTGTGCGTTTCATCCACGATCATAAGGAACCCCGGTAAGGTATCCCTAACTTGGGCTCTCTTTGCTGGGTGGTGGATTGCTGCCAGCCGTGTGGATGCACGAGCTACCTGCTCCGCAGTTCACTGTGCGACCTGACTGACGAGCATGCGCGGCCACCCGGCCGATGGTGCTGGATGAGGCCGAAAGTGCTCAGTACGCTGAGCATCCGGCGAATGTCCGAACGATGAGGAGTGCTCGATGAATTTCGGCGATTTCCAGCTCCAGTTCTATGCGGCGGGTGCGCTCGGCAAGGTGTCGACACTTCCCTTCACCTTTGCCGAACTGGAGAGTCGCGCGGAGCAGACGCTGGGCGAGGGAATCTTCGGCTACGTGCGTGGTGGCGCCGGTGATGAGCACACCCAGGATGCGAATGCCGCCGCACTGCGCCGCTACGGGCTCGTGCCCCGGATGTTGCGAGACCGTACGACTCGGGACATGTCTACGTCATTTCTGGGGCGCGAGCTCGCCAGTCCGGTGTTCATCTGCCCAGTTGGAGTGCTGGGTGCGGTCCGTGACCGTGGTGATCTGCTCACCGCCGCCGCCGCCCGTGAACTCGATGTGCCCGCCATGTACTCGACGCTCTCTTCGGCCACTCTCGAGGAGGTCGCCGCGGAGCGCGGCGATTCCTACGGGATTTTCCAGCTGTACCCGTCATCAGATGCCGAGCTGACCGACAGCTTTATCCGGCGTGCCGAGGCGGCGGGGTACGACGCGCTCGCGGTGACCCTGGACACCGGCACATTGGGATGGCGCCCCCGTGATCTCGCACACGGTTACCTGCCGATGCTGCACGGACACTGCCTGGCGAACTACACCTCAGATCCCCGCTTCCTGGAAATCGCGGGGGTGCGTTCCGCCGGGGAACTGGCCCCGATGCACGCCGGTCTGGTGTGGGCGTCGCTGTTCAGCCATCCGGGTCTCACCTGGGCGGACATCGACCGCTATCGCGAGCTGACCAAACTCCCGATCATTCTCAAGGGCATCTGCGACGTCGATGACGTTCGGCAGGCGGTGGATCGTGGCATCGATGCCATTGCCTATTCCAATCACGGTGGACGGCAAGCGAATGGCGGAATTCCCGCCATCGATGGTCTGGCCGCGGCAGTCCAGGCGGCCGGCTCGGTTCCAGTGACTTTCGACTCCGGGGTCCGTGACGGTATCGACGTTTTGCGCGCTGTCGCCCTGGGCGCCAGCCTGGTGGGGATCGCCCGGCCGTACGTGTACGGGCTGGCGCTGGACGGAACCAACGGCGTCAAACACGTCATCCAGTCACTGCTGGCCGAAGCCGACCTGACCATGGCCGTGAACTGCTATCTTTCGCTCGACGAGTTGGCGGTGCAGCGGCTTTCCTGATGCACGGCAACGGGATTTACCCCCCGAATCGGGGTCCGCGCCGTCGTAGGTAGCGCTCGAATTCGGCGGCCAAGGCGTCGCCGTCGATCTTGCTGAGAATCTCGGTGGTGTCCACCTCGGCGTCGCCGCGCTCCTCAAGCGACTGCACGTACTCGGCGATCTCCTCGTCCTCGGTGGTCATCTCGGAGACCGCCTGCTCCCACTCCTCGGCCTGCTCCGGCAGATCTCCGAGCGGTACCTCGACGTCGAGCACATCCTCGACGCGCTGCAGCAGGGCGACCGTCGCCTTCGGATTGGGGGGTTGGGATACGTAGTGCGGTACCGCGGCCCAGAACGCGACGGCGGGTATCCCGGCGTTCACGCAGGCGTCCTGGAATACCCCGGCGATACCGGTAGGACCCTCGTATCGGGTCTCCTCCAGTCCGAAGAACTTGGCTGCGTCGGGGGAGTAGGCGGTGCCGCTCACGGGCACCGGCCGGGTGTGTGGAGTATCGGCCAGCAGGGCGCCCAGGATCACCACGGTCGACACGTTGAGGCGGTCCGCGATGGCCAGCAAGCGGTTGCAGAAGGTGCGCCAGCGCATATTCGGCTCGGCGCCGTGCATCAGCACCACATCGCGCTGCGAGCCGGGAGGTGAGCAATAGGAGATGTGCATCCCGGGCCACTCCAGCTCGCGGGTGACGCCCTCGACCAGCCGCACGATGGGACGATTGACCTGGTAGTCGTAGTAGTCCTCATCGTCGATGGTCATCAACGGAGTGGCCTGCCAGGTGGTGTCCAGGTGCTCCAACGCCGCGCTGGCCGCATCGCCGGCGTCATTCCAGCCCTCGAAAGCGGCAACCACCACCGGGTCGCGCAGCACGGGTAGGCCGTTCTGGGCGGTATCCGACAGGGTCACGGTGCCAGCGTAAGCCCTGCGTGACGGGGACGAGTTGCGGCTGGCGGAGAATGGATTAGATAGCCGGATCACATTGTTGATATGACCGCCCCTGAGAGAAACCTGCACGACATATTGGGCGTTCGCACGACTGTTGAGCGACGACGTAGACTCCATCTGGTCGAGAGGCGTTGCAACGGTTCCGGATCACAGCCCGTGACCGCCACGCTCGGCAGAGTTAAGGACGCCTTCCGCTACGGAAGGAGTGCCCTGTGAACGCCGCGAAGTCGGACGTCTCTGCGCCGGACACCTTTGTGCCGAACGTCCGCCCCGACTGCACCGATGAACTAACCGCAGCGCTGCTCCGGCGGATCATGGTTATCGACGGCGCGATGGGCACCGCCATTCAGCGCGACCGCCCGGACGAAGAGGGTTATCGCGGTGAGCGGTTCATGGAATGGCCGACCGCGCTGCAGGGCAACAACGACCTGCTCAACCTGACGCAGCCGCACATCATCGAGGGAATCCACCGGGAGTACCTGGAGGCGGGCGCCGACATCCTTGAGACGAACACGTTCAACGCGAACGCGGTCTCGCTCTCGGACTACGACATGGCCGACCTCAGCTACGAGCTGAACTACGCCGGAGCTGCCCTGGCGCGCGCTGCCTGCGATGAGTTCAGCACCTCGGACAAGCCCCGATACGTCGCCGGGGCTCTCGGACCGACGACGCGGACCGCGTCGATCTCGCCGGACGTCAACGACCCCGGCGCCCGCAACGTCTCCTACGACCAGCTTGTCGCTGCCTACCTCGAAGCCCTCAACGGATTGGTCGACGGTGGCTCTGACCTGATCATCATCGAGACGATCTTCGATTCGCTGAATGCCAAGGCGGCGGTGTTCGCCGTCGAGACGTTGTTCGAGGAACGCGCACGCCGCTGGCCGGTGATCATCTCGGGCACCATCACCGATGCCTCCGGCCGGACGCTGTCCGGTCAGGTCACCGAGGCGTTCTGGAACGCGATCAGGCACGCGAAGCCGATCGCGGTCGGCCTCAACTGCGCGCTGGGTGCGCCGGAGATGCGGCCCTATATCGCCGAGGTGGCGCGCATCGCGGACACCTTCGTGTCCTGCTACCCGAACGCCGGCCTGCCCAACGCCTTCGGCGAGTACGACGAGTCCCCGGAAGCCCAGGCCGGCTACATCGCCGAATTCGCCGAGGCCGGCCTCGTCAACTTGGTCGGTGGCTGCTGCGGCACGGCGCCGCCGCACATCGCCGAGATCGCCAAGGTCGTCGAGGGCGTGAGACCGCGCGAGCTGCCGGAGATCGAGTTGGCCACCCGGCTCTCGGGCCTGGAACCGCTCAACATCACCGACGACTCGCTGTTCGTGAACATCGGTGAGCGCACCAACATCACCGGCTCCGCCCGGTTCCGCAACCTGATCAAGGCCGAGGACTACGACACCGCGCTGTCGGTCGCGCTGCAGCAGGTCGAGGTCGGTGCGCAGGTCATCGACATCAACATGGACGAAGGCATGATCGACGGCGTCGCCGCGATGGACCGGTTCACCAAGCTGATCGCGGCCGAGCCGGATATCAGCCGCGTCCCGGTGATGATCGACTCCTCGAAATGGGAGGTCATCGAGGCCGGCCTGAAGAACGTGCAGGGCAAGCCAATCGTCAACTCCATCTCCATGAAGGAGGGCGAGGAGAAGTTCATCCGCGAGGCACGGCTGTGCCGCAAGTATGGCGCCGCCGTCGTGGTGATGGCCTTCGACGAGCAGGGGCAGGCCGACAACCTGGAGCGCCGCAAGGAGATCTGCGGGCGTGCCTACCGGATCCTGACCGAAGAGGTCGGCTTTCCGGCCGAGGACATCATCTTCGACCCGAACTGCTTCGCGCTGGCCACCGGCATCGAGGAGCACGCGACGTACGGGATCGACTTCATCGAGGCGTGCGCCTGGATCAAGGAGAACCTGCCCGGGGTGCACATCTCCGGCGGTATCTCGAACGTGTCGTTCTCGTTCCGCGGTAACAACCCCGTCCGCGAGGCGATCCACGCGGTGTTCCTGTTCCACGCCATCAAGGCCGGCCTGGACATGGGCATCGTCAACGCCGGCGCGTTGGTGCCTTACGACTCGATCGACTCCGACCTGCGCGACCGGATCGAGGACGTCGTCCTGAACCGTCGCCCGGACGCGGCCGAACGGCTCCTGGAGATCGCCGAACGGTTCAACAGCACGGACAAGGCCGAGGACCCGGTGGCGGCCGAGTGGCGCAGCCTTCCTGTGCGCGAACGGATTACGCACGCCCTGGTCAAGGGCATCGACGCCGATGTCGACGCCGATACCGAGGAACTGCGGGCCGAGATCGCCGCGGCAGGTGGTCGCCCGATCGAGGTGATCGAGGGCCCGCTGATGGACGGTATGAACGTCGTCGGCGACCTCTTCGGCGCGGGCAAGATGTTCCTGCCCCAGGTGGTGAAGTCGGCCCGGGTGATGAAGAAGGCCGTGGCCTATCTGCTGCCCTATATCGAGGCGGAAAAGGAGCAGTCCGGTGCCGCGGCGAGTAAGGACACCAACGGCACCATCATCATGGCGACGGTGAAGGGCGACGTCCACGACATCGGCAAGAACATCGTCGGGGTTGTCCTGCAGTGCAACAACTACGAGGTGATCGACCTCGGTGTGATGGTGCCCGCCCAGAAGATCCTGGACGCGGCCAAGGAGCACAACGCCGACATCATCGGGCTGTCCGGCCTGATCACGCCGTCCCTGGACGAGATGGTCAACTTCGCCGTCGAGATGGAGCGTCAGGAGCTGAAGATCCCGCTGCTGATCGGCGGCGCGACCACGTCGCGGGCGCACACCGCCGTCAAGGTGTCGCCGCGTCGCAGCGGTCCGGTGGTCTGGGTCAAGGACGCCTCCCGCTCGGTGCCGGTCGCCGCGGCGCTGCTCGACGACAAGCAGCGGCCCGCCCTGCTGGAGGCCACCGAGAAGGACTACGCGGCCCTGCGGGAACGGCACGCCCAGAAGAGTGAGCGGCCGATGCTGACGCTGGAGAAGGCCCGTGCGAACCGGACGCCGATCGAGTGGGCCGGCTACACCCCGCCGGTGCCCGCTCAGGGCCTTGGCGTGCGCGAGTTCCTCGACTACGACCTCGCTGAGCTGCGCGAGTACATCGACTGGCAGCCGTTCTTCAACGCCTGGGAGATGAAGGGCCGCTTCCCCGACATCCTGAACAACCCGGTCTCGGGCGAGACGGCCCGCAAGCTGTACGACGACGCCCAGGAGATGCTCGACACCCTGATCAAGGAGAAGTGGCTGACCGCCAACGGGGTGATCGGCTTCTTCCCGGCGAATGCGGTGGGTGACGATATCGAGGTCTACACCGATGAGACCCGCACCGAGGTGAGGGCGAAGCTGTTCAACCTGCGCCAGCAGGGCGAGCATCGGGACGGTATCCCCAACCGGTCGCTGGGCGACTTCATCGCCCCCAAAGAAACTGGGGCCAACGACTTTATCGGCGCCTTCGCCGTCACCACCGGGCTGGGCAGCGCAGAGAAGATCGTCGCGTTCAAGGCGGCCAACGACGACTACAACGCGATCCTGCTCGAATCGCTCGCAGACCGGCTGGCGGAGGCGTTCGCCGAACGGATGCACCAACGGGTTCGCAAGGAGTTCTGGGGATTCCAGCCCGACGAACAGCTGGACAACGAAGCGCTCATCGGTGAGAAGTACAGGGGAATCCGTCCTGCCCCCGGCTACCCGGCCTGCCCGGAGCACACCGAGAAGTCGACGCTCTGGGAGTTGATGGACGTCAAGGAGCGGACCGGCATCGAACTGACCGAGTCGATGGCGATGTGGCCCGGCGCTGCCGTCAGCGGCTGGTACTTCTCGCACCCGCAGTCGCAGTACTTCGTGGTCGGGCGGATCGCCCAGGACCAGACCGCCGATTACGCCAAGCGCAAGGGCTGGACGCTGCAGGAAGCGGAGCGCTGGCTCGGCCCGAATCTCGGCTATAACCCGGAGGACTGAGCACCAGCGTCAGGGGCAGCAGGCGACCTCTGGCAGAATTGGTCGCATGCGTGCGGTGCTGTGGGACATGGACGGCACGCTCATCGACTCGGAGAAGCTCTGGGATATCTCGATGGCCGAAACGTGCCGCAGGCTGGGCGGCGAGATGACTCCCGAGCTGCGCGCCGCACTGCTCGGCGGATCCGCCGAGGCCACCATGCAGATGATGTTCGCAGCGTTCGGGCTGGAGCCGGACCCCGAGCTGATGGCCCGTGAGAACGACTGGCTACACGAGTACACCGGCGAGCTCTTTGAAACCGATCTGACCTGGTGCGATGGCGCGCAGGACATGCTCACGCAGCTTGCCGCCGAGCAGGTACCCATGGCGCTGGTGACCAACACCATCCGATCGCTCACCAACCAGGCGCTCAAGACCATTGGCGCACAATGGTTTTCCGGAACCGTATGCGGTGACGAGGTGGTGCGCACCAAACCGGCCCCGGACCCGTACCTGCGGGCCGCGGCGCTGCTGGGCGTAGACCCGGCCGATTGCCTGGCCATCGAGGACTCGGTGACCGGTGCCGCCGCGGCCGAGGCGGCGGGTTGTGCGGTGCTGGTGGTGCCCAACCACGTCGAGGTGCCCGGCACTGATCGGCGCAGGCTTGCCACCACGTTGTCGGGGCTGTCTCCGGAGGACTTGCGACGTGCCCACGCTGACGTCCTGACGGCGACTACCTGCAAACCCATATGACTCGCCAGGGCCGGTCGTGACAGAATCGCCACCCGTGAAGACCTTCGAGGAGCTGTTCGCCGAGCTCAGTGACCGTGCCCGAACCCGGCCCGAGGGAAGTGGGACCGTCGCCGCACTCGACGCGGGTGTACACACCCTGGGCAAGAAGCTGCTCGAAGAGGCGGGCGAGGTGTGGCTGGCTGCCGAGCACGAGAGCGACGAGTCACTCGCCGAGGAGGTCAGCCAGCTGCTCTACTGGGCGCAAGTACTCCTGATTGCCCGCGGTCTCACCCTCGATGACGTCTACCGGAAGCTCTGACATGACCAGTGTGAACGGAGCCTTGCGCGTCGCTGTCCCCAATAAGGGGGCGCTCAGTGAGGCCGCGTCCGAGATTCTTTCCGAGGCCGGCTACCGGCGGCGCGGAGACGCCAAGGACCTCACGGTGCTCGATCCGCAGAACGACGTCGAGTTCTTCTTCTTGAGGCCCAAGGACATAGCGATCTACGTCGGCTCTGGCGAGCTGGATCTTGGTATTACCGGCCGCGACCTGATGATGGACTCCGATGCACCGGTGACCGAGCGACTCGCGCTGGGATTCGGTGGATCGACGTTCCGCTACGCCGCGCCCGCCGGGCGAGACTGGACGATTTACGACATCGCGGGAAAGCGGATCGCCACTGCCTACCCCAACCTGGTCCGAAAGGATCTGACCACCAAGGGAATCGAGGCCGATGTCATTCGGTTGGACGGTGCTGTCGAGATATCCATCCAGCTTGGCGTCGCCGATGTGATCGCCGATATCGTCGGTACCGGCCGCACCCTGCGCCAGCACGGACTGGTGGCCTTCGGTGAGTCGCTGTGCGATTCAGAGGCCGTGCTGATCGAGCGGGAGAACGCCGATCCGGCAACGGAAACGGCTCGCGCACAGCTGACGGCGCGCATCCAGGGTGTGGTGTTCGGTCAGCTGTATTTGATGCTTGACTATGACTGCCCGCGTGCGGTTCTGGACGAGGCACTCAAGGTGACGCCCGGTCTGGAATCTCCGACGTTGGCTCCGCTGGCCGACGAGAAGTGGGTGGCGGTGCGTGCCCTGGCCCCACGCAAGGGCGTCAATACCACCATGGATGCGCTGGCCGCGATCGGCGCGAAGGCCATCCTGGCCTCCGAAGTCAGGTTCTTCCGGGCCTAGTTTCCCGGGGTTTCCCGGATTCCTTCGCGAGTAGCCGCAGCTCGGCCTAGCATGGCCGTATGGCGCTGCACGTCCTCGTCTATAGCGATGACATCACGGTCCGGCGCAAGGTAATTGAGGGAATTGGCACACGGCCGGATTCCGCACTGCCGCCGCTGGAGTTTGTCGAGGTGGCCACCGGGCCCATGGTCATCGAACGCCTCGCCGCGGGCGGTATCGCCCTGGCGATCCTCGACGGTGAAGCGACGCCCTTCGGCGGGATGGGCGTGGCCAAGCAGGTCAAGGACGAGGTCGACGCGCCGCCTCCGATTGTGGTCCTGACCGGACGTCCGCAGGACAGCTGGCTGGCGAACTGGTCTCGCGCAGAAGGCGTGGTACCGCGGCCGATCGACCCGATGCGACTGACCGCGACGGTGATCGAGCTGCTAGGTTCGGCCGCCGCGACACACCGCTGACATCAGCCGTCCCAGGCCCTTCGGCTCACGTACTTAATTGCGCAAAACACCGTCAAACGGTGGCATGGATCAGGCGCCAACCGATAGTGTGTTTGTTAGGTCACATCTGTACTGGTCGGCAGCCCTCGACCACAGACAGCAATGACGCGGCAGCGTTGCCGATCCAGCACAGGGACCCGATCGATCGATTCGGGAGGCTGTTCTGCCATGGATGCATATGTACCGATCTTGGTGCTCGGCGCCATTGCGGTGGCCTTTGCCGTTTTCTCCATTGGGATTTCGTCATTCGTCGGTCCGCGCCGGTACAACCGCGCGAAGCTTGAGGCGTATGAATGCGGTATCGAGCCCACCCAGCACTCCATGGGCCGTGATCATCACGGTGCCGCCGTCGGCGGACACCGGGTGCCCGTGAAGTACTACCTCACCGCGATGTTGTTCATCATCTTCGATATCGAGATCGTCTTCTTGTATCCGTGGGCCGTCCACTTCGAGGCCCTCGGAGTGTTCGGACTGCTCGCAATGGCCCTGTTCATCGTCAACGTGTCGGTGGCGTACGCCTACGAATGGAGGCGCGGTGGCCTGAGCTGGGATTAGCCCCTGTGCGATCGGCGGGGCGGCGCGGAAGTCCTTGCAACATCACGAATAAGCACACCTGTCGGGAGAGCCATGGGTCTTGAGGAACAACTGCCTAGCGGATTTCTGCTGAGCACCGTCGAGGCGCTGGCGGGGTACGTGCGCAAAGGTTCGTTGTGGCCCGCCACCTTTGGACTGGCCTGCTGCGCCATCGAGATGATGTCGACTGCGGGCCCCCGATTCGACATCGCCCGCTTTGGCATGGAACGGTTCTCGGCGACACCCCGGCAGGCCGACCTCATGATCGTGGCGGGCAGGGTCAGTCAGAAGATGGCCCCGGTGTTGCGGCAGATCTATGACCAGATGGCTGAACCGAAATGGGTGCTCGCCATGGGGGTCTGTGCTTCTTCGGGCGGGATGTTCAATAACTATGCCATTGTCCAGGGTGTCGATCATGTTGTCCCCGTGGATATCTACCTTCCCGGTTGTCCGCCGCGCCCGGAAATGCTGCTGCACGCGATCTTGAAGCTGCACGAGAAGATCGGCCATATGCCGCTCGGGGCCAACCGTGAGGAAGTCATCCGCGAGACCGAGGCGGCGGCTCTCGCCGCCACGCCGACCTTCGAGATGAAGGGCCTGCTGCGGTGACGGGCGACGAGCAGAACCCCGGCGAGGTCATCGGGGTACGGCACGGGCTCTTCGGGGTCCACGGCAGTGGTGACACGTCGGGCTATGGCGGCCTGGTTCAGCCAATCTCCTTGCCGGTCAGCTCGGCCCGTCCCTATGGCGGGTACTTCGATCAGGTCGTGGACCGGCTGGAATCGGTGCTCTCGGAGCAGGAACACGTCACCTACGGGGACGCTATCGAGGGTGTCATCGTCTTTCGCGATCAGCTCACGATCCACGTCAGGGCCGAGCATCTGGTGCAGGTTGCCCAGTCCCTGCGGGATGACCCGGAACTGCGTTTCGAGCTCTGCCTCGGCGTCAGCGGTGTGCACTACCCCGAGGACACCGCGCGGGAACTACATGCCGTCTACCCACTCATGTCGATCACCTGGAATCGCCGTGTCCTACTCGAAGTAGCTGTGCCGGATGATAATCCGCATGTTCCGTCGCTGAATGCCGTGTACCCGACCACCGACTGGCATGAACGGGAAACGTACGACTTCTTCGGCATCGTCTTCGACGACCACCCCGCGTTGACGCGAATCGAAATGCCGGATGACTGGGAGGGGCATCCTCAGCGTAAGGACTATCCGCTCGGTGGTGTGCCTGTCGAATACCACGGGGCGACCATTGCGCCGCCCGATCAGCGGAGGTCCTACAACTAATGACAGCACAGCCCGAGACTCATCTCATGGCCGGTGGGCAGGACTGGGACGAGATCGTCACTGCCGCTGCGCAAGCCGGCGACGAGCGAATCGTCGTGAACATGGGCCCCCAGCATCCGTCGACCCACGGCGTGCTGCGGCTGATCCTGGAGATCGAGGGGGAGACGGTTACCGACGTGCGCTGCGGAATCGGCTACCTGCACACCGGTATCGAAAAGAATCTGGAGTACCGCACCTGGACACAGGGCGTCACCTTTGTGACCCGGATGGACTATCTGTCACCATTCTTCAACGAGACTGCCTACTGTCTGGGTGTCGAGAAGCTGCTCGACATCACCGACGAAATCCCGGAGCGTGCCACCGTGATTCGGGTGTTGATGATGGAACTCAATCGCATCTCCTCCCATCTGGTCGCACTCGCAACCGGTGGCATGGAGCTCGGTGCGATGACCGCGATGTTCCTCGGATTTCGCGAGCGCGAGATGATCCTGAAGGTGTTCGAAGCGGTCACCGGACTGCGCATGAACCACGCCTATGTCAGGCCCGGTGGGCTGGCGCAGGACCTGCCCGATGGCGCCGAGCAAGAGGTGCAGGATCTGCTGAATATCCTGCCCGGCAGGTTGCGCGACATGGAAAACCTGTTGAACGAGAACTACATCTGGAAGGCGCGGACCCAGGGCGTCGGATACCTGGATCTCACCGGTTGCATGGCATTGGGCATCACGGGTCCGGTGCTGCGGGCCACGGGGCTTGCGCATGATCTGCGACGTGCACAACCGTACTGCGGGTACGAGAACTATGACTTTGACGTCATCACCGATGGGGACTGCGACTCCTATGGCCGATATCTGATCCGGGTCAAGGAGATGCGCGAGTCCATCAAGATCGCTCAGCAGTGTCTGGATCGGTTGCGGCCAGGACCGATCATGGTGGACGACAAGAAGATCGCGTGGCCCGCCGACCTCTCGTCGGGCCCAGATGGATTAGGCAACTCACCCAAGCACATCGCCAAGATCATGGGCACCTCCATGGAGGGGCTGATCCACCACTTCAAGCTGGTGACCGAGGGGATCAGGGTGCCGGCCGGACAGGTGTACGTCGCCGTCGAGTCGCCACGCGGCGAGCTCGGGGTACATATGGTCAGTGATGGCGGAACCCGGCCCTACCGCGTGCATTTCCGCGATCCGTCGTTCACCAATCTGCAGGCTGTCTCGGCGATGTGTGAGGGCGGGATGGTGGCCGACCTGATCGCCGCGGTCGCGAGTATCGATCCGGTGATGGGTGGGGTGGACAGGTGAGCGAAGTATTCGTCGAACTCGGGAGCCGCCCGCCCGAGGATGAGGGCAGCTTCGCGGGGCGCACAACGTACCCGACGGAAGTGGTTTCACGGCTTGCCATCGACGCCAAGGAGATCCTTGACCGGTATCCGAGCCGTCGGTCGGCGTTGTTGCCGCTGCTGCACCTGGTGCAGTCCGAGGACGGTTATGTGACCATGGCCGGCATCGAATTCTGTGCCGGACACGTGGAACTGACATCCGCCGAGGTCACCGCGGTAGCGAGCTTTTACTCGATGTACCGGCGTGAGCCGACCGGCGACTATCTCGTCGGCGTATGCACCAACACGCTGTGCGCGGTGCTCGGTGGTGACGCGATCTTGACGCGGTTGGTCGATGAGCTCGGCGTCCCACCCGGCGGTACCACCGAGGACGGGAAGGTCACGCTCGAGCATGTCGAGTGCAACGCCGCCTGTGACTACGCGCCGGTGTTGATGGTCAATTGGGAGTTCTTCGACAACCAAACCCCGGATGGCGCGGTAGATCTGGTGGAAGACCTCCGTCGCGGCCGTGTTCCCGAGCCACGGCGCGGTGCGACACCGTGCACGTTCCGGCAGACCGCCCGGATCTTGGCCGGGTTCGCCGACGAGCGGCCCGACGCAGTCGCCGCGGCGCAGCCGGGTGACCCGACACTGGCGGGACTGCGACTGGCCAAGGAAGTACACGACGTACAAGGGGAGGCGCGGTGACGTCCACGATCTTGGCCCCGGTCCTGTCCGAGCACTGGGACGAGGCCGACTCCTGGACCCTCGGCGGGTATCTGCGCCATGAGGGCTATCAGGGCCTGCGCACCGCGCTGGGCATGGCACCGGATGCCGTCATCGCCCTGGTCAAGGACGCGGGTCTGCGTGGGCGGGGCGGCGCCGGATTCCCGACAGGCACCAAGTGGTCTTTCATTCCGCAGGGTGACGGCAAGCCGCACTACCTGGTGGTGAACGCGGACGAGTCAGAACCCGGTACCTGCAAAGACATTCCGTTGATGCTGGCGACACCGCACACCCTCATCGAGGGAATTGTCATTGCCGCCTATGCGATCCGTGCCGCACATGCCTTCATCTACGTGCGCGGTGAGGTCATCTCGGTGATCAGAAGGTTGCAGACCGCGGTGGCACAGGCCTATGAGGCGGGATACCTGGGCCGCAATATTCTTGATAGCGGTTTCGATCTGGAGCTGGTGGTGCACTCCGGTGCGGGCGCCTACATCTGCGGGGAAGAGACCGCGCTCTTGGACTCGCTGGAGGGACGCCGCGGCCAGCCGCGGCTGCGTCCCCCATTTCCCGCGGTTGCGGGTCTGTACGCCAGCCCGACGGTCGTCAACAACGTGGAGTCCATCGCGAGTGTCCCGGTCATCCTGAGACGTGGGGCCCAATGGTTCCGGACAATGGGATCGGAGAAATCACCGGGGTTCACGCTGTACTCGTTGTCCGGGCATGTGCGTACTCCGGGACAGTATGAGGCTCCACTCGGAGTGACGCTGCGCGAGCTCCTGGAGCTGGCTGGGGGAGTGCGCGACGGACACGGGCTCAAGTTCTGGACTCCCGGTGGTTCATCGACACCGTTGTTCACCGCCGAGCATCTGGATGTCCCGCTCGATTACGAGGGCGTGAGCGCAGCCGGTTCGATGCTGGGCACCAAGGCATTACAGATATTCGATGACACCACGTGCGTGGTGCGTGCGGTGCTGCGGTGGACCGAGTTCTACGCGCACGAGTCCTGTGGCAAGTGCACGCCTTGCCGTGAGGGCACCTATTGGCTGGTGCGCATCCTCCAGCGACTGGAATCCGGCGGGGGTTCCGCCGAAGACCTGGACAAACTTCTCGACGTCTCGGACATCGTGTTGGGTAAGTCCTTCTGCGCTCTCGGCGACGGCGCGGCGAGTCCGATCATGTCCTCGCTCAAGTACTTCCGCGGAGAGTATGAGGCACACCTGGAGAATGGATGCCCCTTCGACTCGGGGGCCAGCACCGTCTTCGGGGAGGGGGACCGATGACCGCCGTGGAAAGGGGGACCGGGGTTGAGCTGGTCACCGTCAACATCGACGGAACCAGCATCTCGGTGCCCAAGGGCACATTGGTCATTCGCGCGGCGGAGCTGATCGGTGTCCAGATTCCCCGGTTCTGCGATCACCCGCTCCTCGAGCCGGTGGGTGCGTGTCGCCAGTGCCTGGTCGAGGTGGAGGGGCAGCGTAAACCGTTGGCCGCCTGCACCACGACCGTCACCGACGAGATGGTGGTTCATACGCAGGTCACCTCCGCAGCAGCGCAGAAGGCGCAGAGCGGCGTGATGGAACTGCTGCTGATCAATCACCCACTCGACTGTCCGGTCTGCGATAAGGGCGGAGAGTGTCCGCTGCAGAACCAGGCCATGTCGACCGGTCGCGCCGAGACCCGGTTCGCCGAGGCCAAACGCACGTTTCCCAAGCCGATTCCCCTATCGACCGAGGTGCTACTCGATAGGGAGCGCTGTGTCCTGTGTGCACGTTGCACCCGGTTCTCCCAACAGGTGGCCGGCGACCCGTTTATCGAGTTACTCGAACGCGGTGCGCAACAACAGGTTGGCATCGCGAGCGACCAACCCTTCGATTCCTACTTCTCCGGCAATACCGTGCAGATCTGTCCCGTGGGTGCTCTCACCGGTGCGGCATATCGATTCCGGGCCCGCCCGTTCGATCTGGTGTCCACCCCCAGTGTGTGTGAGCACTGCGCGAGCGGATGTGCGCAGCGCACCGACCATCGGCGGGGAAAGGTGCTGCGGCGTCTGGCCGGTGACGATCCCGAAGTCAATGAGGAATGGAACTGCGATAAGGGGCGCTGGGCGTTCACGTACGCCACCGCGGGCGACCGCATCACCAATCCGATGATTCGTGACGAGTCCGGAAATCTGGTGGCGGTGTCCTGGCCACAGGCATTGGAAACCGCGGCAAAGGGTTTGGCGGACGCGGGTGCCAATGCCGGGGTCCTCACCGGTGGACGGCTCACCGTCGAAGATGCCTACGCCTACGTCAAGTTCGCCCGGATGGTGATAGGCACCAACAACATCGACTTCCGCGCTCGCGCGCATAGCGCCGAGGAGGCCGCGTTCCTCGGCGCGGGCGTCGCCGGGCACGGGATGACGCAGACGTATGCGGCTGTGGAGTCCGCGCCGGTGGTGCTGCTGGCGGGGTTCGAGCCGGAAGAGGAATCTCCCATCGTCTTCCTGCGGTTGCGCAAGGGAGTCCGCAAGCGGGGACTCAGGGTGCTCACCATCGCGCCCTTCGTCAGCCGCGGATCCACCAAGCTCTCTGCCGGTGTGATTGCCACCGTTCCCGGTAGTGAACCGGAAACCATCGTGGGCCTGGCTGATTCGGAACTCTTACGCCAGCCCGGGGCCGTGATCATGGCGGGGGAGCGGTTGGCGTGGATACCCGGAGCGCTGTCGGCCACAGCCCAGCTTGCCGCGAAGACTGGCGCGACACTGGTGTGGGTTCCGCGAAGAGCGGGGGAGCGTGGAGCCTTGGAAGCGGGGGCGCTGCCCAGGCTCCTGCCGGGTGGTCACCCAGTGTCGGACAGTGCGGCACGACGCTATGTCGCCGACAAGTGGGGAGTGATCGCACTGCCCGACATGCCCGGACTCGATGCCGCCGGCATGTTGGATCCCGGGAGCGGGCTCGACGCGTTCCTCGTCGGTGGCGTCGAACTGGCGGATCTTCCGTATCCCGCGGCTGCCGTCGGTGCGCTCAAGACAGGATTCGTGGTGAGCCTGGAGATGCGCCACGGCGCTGTCACCGAGCTCGCCGATGTGGTACTTCCGGTGGCGGCGGTCGCGGAGAAGTCGGGCAGCTTCGTGAATTGGGAAGGCAGGCTGAGACCTTTCCAGACCACTCTGGACGCCAGTGATGCCCTCGACGATCTCAGAGTGCTTGCCGCGCTGTCTCGGCGGATGGATCGCCCGATCGGCCTGAACCACGCACACGAGGCGCTCGCCGAGCTCGCGGACATCGGGCCGTGGGAGGGCGCGCGGGAAACCCCGGGGCCGGTCCGGGCGACCGCCAGGCCACGGCCCGAGGCGGGAGAGGCGGTTTTGGCGTCCTGGCGGTTGCTGCTGGACGCCGGTCGGCTGCAGGACGGCGAACAGTTCCTTGCCGGTACCGCGCACACCACGGAGGTGCGGTTATCGGAGGCCACCGCACGCGAGATCGGTGCCGCTGACGGCGAATCGGTGACCGTGCGCAGTATGTCGGAGTCGATCCAGGGTGCCATTACCCTGCCGCTGCGGATCACCGAGATGCCGGACAGGGTTGTGTGGGTGCCGATGCGCTCGGCCGGGTCGGAGGTTCATCAGCAGCTCGGTCCCGCGCTCGGGCAAGTGGTCCGAATCGAGGTGGCAGCATGACGGGCAAGACGGACTTGTCACAGTTCGGAATCGACCCGCTCTGGCTCGTGATCCTGAAATGTGTTGCGGTATTTGTCTTCCTGGTGCTGACCGTGCTCGTGGCGATTCTTGTCGAGCGCAAGGTGCTTGCCTGGATGCAGCGCCGCATCGGTCCCAACAGGGTGGGCCCGTTCGGACTGCTGCAGAGCCTGGCCGACGGCGTGAAACTGGCCCTCAAGGAGGGCCTGACCCCGGCCGGCGTCGACAAGCCGATCTATCTCCTGGCGCCCATCATCTCTGTGGTGCCGGCGATCGTCGCGTACGCGGTCATTCCGTTCGGTCCCGTGGTCTCGTTCTTCGGGCATCGCACACCACTTCAGCTCACCGATCTACCGGTGGCGATTCTTTTCGTGCTAGCGGTCACTTCCGTGGGCGTCTACGGGATTGTGTTGGGTGGCTGGGCATCCGGATCTACCTACCCGCTGCTCGGTGGATTGCGGTCCTCCGCGCAGGTGATTTCCTACGAGATCGCGATGGGCCTGACGTTCGCGGCGGTGTTCCTGCTGGCCGGAACGATGTCGACGTCGGGGATCGTCGCGGCGCAGGCCGGCCGTTGGTATGTCTTCCTCCTGCTGCCGTCATTCTTGGTGTACGTCACCGCCATGGTCGGCGAGACCAACCGAGCACCTTTCGACCTGCCCGAAGCGGAGGGTGAGCTGGTCGGCGGCTTCCATACCGAATACTCCTCGCTGCGCTTCGCGATGTTCATGCTCGCCGAATACATCAACATGGCAACGGTTTCCGGGTTGGCGGCAACCATGTTCCTTGGTGGCTGGCACGCGCCGTGGCCGTTGAGCCTGATGGACGGTGCGAACACCTCATGGTGGCCAGTGCTGTGGTTCGTGGCCAAGGTCTGGGGCTTCATGTTCCTGTTCATGTGGCTGCGCGCCACATTGCCGCGGCTGCGCTATGACCAGTTCATGCGGTTGGGCTGGGAGGTCCTGATCCCGGTGGCGCTGGTGTGGATCGTCGTCGTCGCAGTGGTGCAGGCCATGGCGCTCTATGGATACGGAAATCCGTCGATCATCCTCGGGGTCACCGGCGTCGCGTTCTCGGTGGGCAGTATCGCCCTGGTGGGTGTCGTGTCGCGGCGCCCCGAATCGCTAAAACCCATGCTGTCCAGCAGCTTCGATCCGATGGCCGGCGGATTCCCGGTGCCGCCGCTGCCCGGGCAGCACGTCGGCGCGGGCCCGGGCCCGACCACAAAGGAGGACGCACATGCCTGATCTTCTGCGACATTCGGTCGATGCCATGGCGGGGTTCTGGGTGACCTTCTCGTCGATGTTCAAAAAGCGGCTCACCGAGCAATACCCTGAGAAGAAGGAGCCCACCGCACCGCGGTATCACGGACGGCATCAACTCAACCGGTACACCGATGGGCTCGAGAAATGTATCGGTTGCGAGCTGTGCGCCTGGGCATGTCCGGCCGATGCCATATTTGTCGAGGGCGCCGACAATTCCGAGGACGAACGCTTCTCGCCGGGTGAGCGATACGGTCGGGTGTACCAGATCAACTATCTGCGGTGCATCGGTTGCGGGCTGTGTATCGAGGCATGCCCGACCCGCGCGCTGACCATGACCAACGACTACGAGATGGCCGATGACAACCGGTCCGACCTCATCTATGGCAAGGACAAACTGCTGGCACCGTTGCAGCCCGGAATGGCGCCGCCCCCACACGCGATGTACCCGGGCACCACCGACACGGACTACTACCTGGGCAACCTGCCTCAGGCGGGGGAGGACGTCAGGTGAGCTTCGATGTGGTGGCCGGACATGTGACAGTGCTTGCGGTCGAGGGGATCTCGCGCACGCCGACGTGGGAAGGGGTGACATTCTGGGTGCTTGGCACCATCGCCGTGCTGGGCGCGCTGGGCGTGATCGCCGCACCCAAGGCGGTGTACTCGGCGATCTTTCTCGCCATGACCATGGTCATTCTCGCGGTGTTCTTCGTGGCCCAGGGCGCGCTGTTTCTTGGTGTCGCCCAGGTCGTGGTGTACACCGGCGCGGTCATGATGCTGTTCTTGTTCGTCCTCATGTTCGTGGGCGTAGATTCCTCCGACTCCCTGGTGGAGACCCTGCCGGGGCAGCGGGTGGGTGCCATCGCGGCCGGGCTGGGGTTCGGGATGCTGGCCGTCGCGGGCATCGGAAATGCCTCCACCACAGCGTTCGTCGGGCTTGATCAAGCCAACAGTCGCGGCAACGTGGAGGGTCTGGCCGAACGCATCTTTATCGACTACCTGTGGACGTTCGAACTCACCGGCGCACTATTGATCACCGCGACAATCGGCGCGATGGTGCTGGCGCACCGCGAGAAGCTGGGGCAGACGGGCGGACAGCGCGAGTTGGCGATTCGGCGCTTCCAGCATGGCGACCGTGCCACGCCATTGCCCAATCCGGGTGTGTACGCACGGCACAACGCTGTCGATGTGCCCGCGCTGCTTCCCGACGGGTCATACTCCGAGTTATCGGTCAGCGGTGTGCTCACCCCGCGAGACATGGAGGCACGGTGAATCCCGGCAATTACCTCTATCTGGCTGCGCTCATCTTCACCATCGGGGCCGCAGGCGTGATGTTGCGCCGCAACGCGATCGTGGTCTTCATGAGTGTCGAGCTGATGCTCAACGCGGCCAACCTGGCGTTCGTCACCTTCGCCCGGATGCACGGGAATCTCGACGGCCAGGTCATCGCATTCTTCACCATGGTGGTCGCGGCCACAGAAGTGGTTGTGGGACTGGGGATCATCATGACCATCTTCCGCACCCGCAGGTCGGCCTCGGTCGACGACGCCGATCTATTGAGATTCTAGGGATAGTTCAGGAAGGAGTGCCCGTGACATGGCTCATGCCGGTGCTGCCCCTGGCTGGTGCGGCCGTTCTTCTGCTCGTCGGCCGCCGGGGTGACGGCTGGGGGCATCTCTTGGGTTGCGCGACGGCACTCGCCTCCTTCCTCGTGGCCGTCGTCTCATTCATCGGCATGCTCGGCCGAACCGGTTCCGAACGCGTGGTGCACGAGACGCTTTTCGCCTGGGTTCCGGTCGGGACACTGCACGTCGATTTCGGGTTGACCCTCGATCAGCTGTCCGTGTGCTTCGCACTGCTGATCACCGGGGTGGGTTCGCTGATCCACATCTACTCGATCGGGTACATGGCGCATGACCCTGACAGGCGACGGTTTTTCGGCTACCTGAACCTGTTTCTGGCGGCCATGCTGCTGCTGGTGCTCGCCGACAACTTCCTGGGTTTGTACGTGGGCTGGGAGGGGGTCGGCCTGGCGTCCTACCTGCTGATCGGGTTCTGGTACCAGAAGCCTTCGGCCGCGGCCGCGGCCAAGAAGGCCTTCATCGTCAACCGCGTCGGCGACATGGGGTTGGCCCTGGCCATGATGCTGATGTTCGCGACGTTCGGCTCGGTCGGCTTCGCCGAGGTGCTCGGCTCGGCGGGTGCGGCCGGCGAGAGTCGCAACACCGCAATCGGATTGGCACTGTTGCTGGCGGCGTGCGGAAAGTCGGCGCAGGTGCCGCTGCAGTCCTGGCTTGGCGACGCGATGGAAGGCCCCACCCCGGTGTCGGCCCTTATCCACGCCGCCACCATGGTGACCGCCGGTGTCTATCTGATCACCCGGTCCGGACCGATCTTCGAACGCGCCCCCTACGCACAGGTCGCGGTGGTGAGCGTCGGTGCCGTCACCCTGCTCTTCGGAGCGGTCATCGGCTGCGCCAAGGACGACATCAAGAAGGCCCTTGCCGCCAGCACGATGTCGCAGATCGGCTACATGGTGTTGGCGGCGGGGCTCGGGCCCGCCGGATACGCGGTGGCGATCATGCATCTGCTCACGCACGGGTTCTTCAAGGCCGGGCTCTTCCTCGGCGCCGGTTCGGTCATGCACGGTATGAACGAAGAAACCGATATGCGTCGTTACGGCGGGTTGCGCTCCGTCATGCCGATCACCTTCATCACCTTCGGGCTGGGATACCTTGCCATCATCGGGGTCCCGCCGTTCGCGGGGTTCTACTCGAAGGACAAGATCATCGAGGTTGCCTTCGGACACGGCGGTACCGGTGGGTTTTTGCTCGGGACGGCGGCGCTGCTGGGTGCCGGGATCACGGCGTTCTATATGACTCGGGTCATGCTCCTCACCTTCTTCGGCGCCCGCCGATGGGGACAGGACGCGCATCCGCATGAGTCGCCGTCGGTAATGACCTGGCCGATGATGGTGCTCGCCGTCGGATCGATGGGGGCGGGATTCCTGCTGAGTTTTGGTGGGGCTCTGCAGAACTGGCTGGAGCCGGTCGTGGGTGCGCATCACGGCGAGGTACCCGTTCCTGCCTGGGTGATCAGCGCTGTCACCGTCGCGGTGGTGCTCTGCGGCGTCGGTGTCGCTTACCGGATGTACCGCGCCGACGTGCCTGAAACGGCGCCGCAAGGGTCGGCGCTCACCGTCGCCGCGCGCCGGGATCTTTATGGCGATGCCGTCAACGAGGCGGTGTTCATGCGTCCAGGGCAACGGCTCACCCGGCACCTGGTGCACGCCGACGACCGCTGGGTCGACGGCCTCGTCAACGGTGTGGCCTCCGCACTGGGCGCGGTCTCGGGCTGGGTGCGGCATATGCAGACCGGCCATGTCCGCTCCTACGCGTTATCCATGTGTGCCGGAGCGGCTCTGGTGATCGCGGCGTTGATGGTAGTGAGGTGGTGAGCGCGATGGGTGCGGTGACAGCTCTGTGGCTTATTCCCTTGGTGGGCGCCGGTGCCGTGCTGATCATGCCGAACCATCGGCGGACCCTGGCCAAATACGTGGCGCTGGGCGCCTCGGTGCTGGTCCTGATCGTCGCGATGGCGCTGGCGGTTGCGTTTGATCCCGCAGGTCCGCAGTACCAGTTCGTCGAATCGGTTACCTGGATACCGGCATTCGGGATGAAGTACGCGGTGGGTCTCGACGGAATCGCACTCGCGCTGGTGCTGCTGACAACGGGACTTCTACCGATCCTGTTGCTGGCCGCTTGGAATGACGGCGCAGACGCCCCGGGATACGAGAATCGGCCGGTGGCGCAACGCTATATCGCGCTGATCCTGGTCGTGGAATCGATGGTGTTGCTGTCCTTCTCCGCGCTGGACGTGTTGCTGTTCTACATCTTCTTCGAGGCGATGCTCATCCCGATGTACTTCCTGATCGGCGGATTCGGGAGCACCCACTCCGACACCGGGCAGCGGTCACGCGCGGCGGTGAAGTTCCTGATGTACAACCTGTGTGGCGGCCTGGTCATGTTAGCGGCCGTTATCGGGCTCTACGTGGTTACGGCGCAGGGTCAGACCGGGAGCCAAGGCGGCACCTTCGATCTACGCGATATCACCGAAATGGTCGCTACCGGTGCACTCGGGATCGACCCGGGTGTGGCCAAGGCACTGTTTCTCGGCTTCATGTTTGCGTTCGCGGTGAAGGCCCCGCTCTGGCCGCTCCATACCTGGTTGCCCGATGCCGCGGTGCACGCCACCCCGGCCAGCGCGGTGCTCATGATGGCGATCGTCGACAAGGTGGGAACCTTCGCGATGCTGCGGTACTGCATCCAGTTGTTCCCCGATGCCAGTAGATATTTCACGCCGCTGATCATCACCCTGGCGGTCATCGGCATCGTCTACGGAGCCATCCTCGCGATCGGTCAGACCGACGTGATGCGACTGATCGCCTACACCTCGATATCGCATTTTGGATTCATCATCCTGGGCATCTTCGCGATGACCAGTCAGGGACAATCGGGTTCGACGCTGTACATGGTGAACCACGGCATTTCCACCGCGGCATTGATGTTGGTGGCGGGGTTCCTGGTGTCCCGTAAGGGCTCTCGACTCATCGCGGCCTACGGCGGAGTGCAGAAGGTGGCACCGGTTCTCGCAGGGTCGTTCTTGGTGGCCGGTCTGGCCACACTGTCGCTGCCCGGGCTGGCGCCGTTCATCAGCGAGTTTCTGGTGCTGGTGGGAACATTCACGCGGTACCCGGCGGCCGCAGCGTGCGCGGTCATCGCGTTGGTGCTGGCCGCAATCTACGTGTTGTGGATGTACCAGCGCATGATGACCGGCCCGCTTGCACCCGGAAACGAGAGCATCGGCGATCTGAAACGCCGTGAGCTCGCCGTGGTGGTGCCCTTGGTCACGCTGCTTCTGGTGTTGGGCATCTACCCCAAGCCACTGTTGGACATCGTGAATCCCGCGGTCGAGCAGACACTGCGCACCGTCAACGAGAAGGACCCGCCGCCTGTCGTGGCGGATGTGGCCCTCTGGCATGGCGAAGGTGAGCGACGATGACCGATATCGGGATCCTCCCCGCCCCGTCGATCGCCTACGGCGCGCTCTCTCCCATGCTCATCATGTTCGGGGTCGCGGTGGTGTCGGTACTTGTGGAGGCATTCGTTTCGCGGCGGTACCGGCTCACCACTCAACTGGCGCTGGCCACTGGAGGAATCCTCGGCGCCTTTGTGGCGGTGGTGGCGCTGGGCGGTTCGCGCCACATCGTCATGAACGGTGCGGTGGCGGTAGACGGCCCCGCGCTCTACCTGCAGGGGCTCATCCTGGTGGCATCCGGTCTGGCGTTGGCGGTGATGGCACAACGCAGAACGGTTGCGGCGGTGCCCAGTTCGGTGGGCGCCGGCGGCGGCCTGGATGCCTTCGCCGCGCAGGCATCCAGCGTTCCGGGCGGTGAGCCGGAGCGAGTGCTGAACCGCACCGGTATGACCCAAACGGAGATCTTCCCACTGACATTGTTCGCGATCGCCGGCATGATGCTCTTTCCCGCCTGCAACGATCTGCTGACGATGTTTGTTGCGCTGGAGGTGTTTTCTCTTCCGCTGTACGTGATGTGTGCGCTGGCCCGACGCCGGCGTCTGCTGTCCCAGGAATCGGCGCTCAAGTACTTCCTGCTCGGCGCGTTCTCTTCTGCGTTCTTCCTGTTCGGCTCGGCGTTCGTATACGGATACGCCGGAACCGTCGAACTCGGCGCCGTCGCGCGGGCTGTCCAGGCCGATGCGGGGGAGCGGTCGTTCCTGCTGCTCGGAGTCGCCATGCTGTCGGTGGGTCTGCTGTTCAAGGTCGGGGCGGTTCCCTTCCACTTCTGGGTCCCCGATGTGTATCAAGGGGCACCGACCCCGGTCACCGCATTCATGGCGGCCACTACCAAGATCGCGGCCTTCGGCGCGTTGCTCCGGGTTCTGTATGTCGCGCTGCCTGGGATCACGGCGGACTGGCGACCAGTGCTGTGGGCGGTGGCGATCGCCACCATGCTGATCGGATCCCTCGGTGCCGTGACGCAGACCGACGTCAAACGCATGCTGGCCTATTCGGCCGTCGCGCACACCGGATTTCTCTTGACCGGGGTCGCCGCCGCCAATGAGCGTGGTGTGTCGTCGACGTTGTTCTATTTGGCGGCATACGGTTTCAGCACTGTCGGAGCGTTCGCCATTGCGGGGCTGGTGCGCTCCGGCAACGTAGAGGGCGGCCCGAACGAGGATGAAGAGATCACCGATCTGAATCGATGGGCGGGAATTGGTCGCCGGTCTCCCGTGCTCGGCATTGTCTTCGCATTGTTCCTGCTGGCCTTCGCGGGGATCCCGCTGACGAGTGGATTCGTCAGCAAGTTCGCGGTCTTCGAGGCCGCCGCATCCGGCGGGGCCATGCCGTTGGTGGTGGTGGGTGTGGTGTGCAGCGCCATCGCCGCGTACTTCTACGTGCGGGTGATTGTGCTGATGTTCTTCGCCGATCCGGTGCCGGACTCGGGGGTGCTCCGGATCCCGGGGCCCGCCGTGGCGATATCGATTGGAGTGAGCGCGCTCGTCACCGTTCTCCTGGGCGTGGTGCCCCAGCCGCTGCTCGAACTGGTCGGGAATCTCGTCAACTTCGCCAGGTGAGTCCAGTCACCGATCACCGGTCGTGACTCGCGGTATCCGGTGCCGACACGCCCCGGATCCGCACAGATTGCGGCGTGTCGATGCAGAGCGTGGCCTGGATGTCACCCCTTGTGGCGTGTCCATTTACCGGTGAGTAACCTACGGTACCGTAGGGTGACGGTATCGCAGCTGCGGAAGGACACCAATGGCGATCACGGACATCTCGGCGTTCGCGCATCTCACCAGCGAGGACGTCGAAAATCTGGCCGTCGAGCTCGATGGGCTCCGGCGTGAGATCGAGGAGTCGCGCGGTACGCGTGACGCCCGCTATATCCGGCGCACCATTGGCGCGCAACGTGCGCTCGAATTGACTGGCCGCGCCCTTCTGGCCGCGAGCAAGAAGCGCTCCACATGGTGGGCCGGCACGGTGACGCTGGCCGTTGCCAAGATCATCGAGAACATGGAGATCGGCCACAACGTCATGCACGGCCAATGGGACTGGATGAACGATCCCGAGATTCACTCCTCGACGTGGGAATGGGATATGGCCGGTGCCTCCAAACACTGGCGCTTCACGCACAACGTCGAGCATCACAAATACACCAACATCCTCGATCTGGACGACGACGTGGGCTACGGGATTCTCCGTGTCACGCGCGACGAGCCATGGAAGGTGCGCAACCTCCTGAATCTGCCGCTCAACTTCATCCTCGCGGCGGGATTCGAGTGGGGAATTGCCTTGCAGCACCTGGAATTCCGGAAGATTTGGACAAAGGAAACCCGTGAGGCGACCAAGCTGCGGGTGCGTGAGCTGGTCACGTCTGCGGGCTCACAGGTCTTCAAGGATTACGTCGCATTCCCGGCAATCACCGCGTTGTCGCCGAGGGCGACCTACCGGTCGACGCTGACCGCCACGGCAACCGCCAACCTGATTCGCAACTTCTGGTCCAACGCCGTCATCTTCTGCGGGCATTTTCCGGACGGCGCGGAGAAGTTCTCCGTGACCGATATGGAGAACGAGACGCGCGGTCAGTGGTACTTGCGTCAGCTGCTAGGCAGCGCGAACTTCGACGCGGGGCCGACGATGCGGCTGATGAGTGGCAACCTGTGCCATCAGATCGAGCATCACCTCTACCCGGACCTGCCGAGCAACCGGCTGCACGAGATCTCGGTGCGCGTGCGGGATATCTGCGAGCGCTACGACCTGCCGTACACCACCGGATCGATGCTGTTTCAGTACGCGAAGACCTGGCGTACCATCGCCAAGCTGTCGCTACCGGACCGGTTCCTGCATGCCACCGCGGACAACGCGCCGGAGACTCGTAGTGAGCGCATGTTCGTGGTCCTGGAACCACCTGCCGCCGCGTCGAATACGGTTCCGCGGCGCGGTCTCAAGACGGCCATCGCCATGGTTCGTGAGCGCCGCCGTAGCAAGGTGCCCGTCTAGATTTTGTACGGGCTGGACATGCGCGGTCGGGTTCGCTCTTCGCCTGGTGATCCGCGCGTCGTTGAGTGATCTTGATGATTTCGCCGCGAAGGCGAGCAGAACGCGATATGTAGTGATATGTGACCACGTATCTAGAAGCCCCGACGGTGACCGACGCAAACCGGGGGGATGGCCTGATCTCGAGTCCTATCGAGAAGCCCAGGCGAACATTTACCGGCTTTCTGGGGATGACCCTGGACATCTTTGGTGCCATGCTGCGTCGCCCACCCGCCGTGGGCGAGTTCTTCCGGCAGGTGTGGTCGATAGCCAGAGTGTCGGTGCTGCCGATGTGCATGGTCGGGATACCGCTGGCCGTACTGATCGTGCTCGTCCTCGAGGCCTTGGTGTTCGGCCCGACGGGATTCCCGACGCACGCGGTGTTGGTCGCGGCGGCCACGGGTGCCACAGTGGTCTTCGCTGAGGCCGATTCTTCCCGGATCCAGCAGGAGATCGACGCGATGCGGGGCAGGGGCATGGACGTCACGCACGGGTTCGTTGTTCCCCGTGTCCTGGCTACCGCCGTCGCAGCGGTGCCGCTGGCGTTCATAGCTGTTGGGGCAGCAGGTGTTTACTTCTTCTCGGCCTTCGGAAAGCACACTCCGCTGAGTCTGTTCCTCGGGAACTTGGCGCAGCTGATGAATCCCACCAATGTGCTGATTGTGGCTATCGAGGCGGCGGCCCTCGGGTTTATTGGGGGCCTCATCGCCTGCTACAAAGGTGTTTCCGCGCCCACTGACCGGTCGTGACCAACGCTAGGAGGTCACCGCGTCGTCAGCAGGGTCGCCAGACGGAACGCCGGCGCGACGACGCTGGCGGCGCGTAGTCCGATCTTCTGAAGGCTGCGGCTCCTCATGAGGGGACCCAATCCGGCCAGCTTGGCTCCGGTGTGGGGTTCGATAGTCTCGCCGATCATGCGGCCAATGCCTCGCCATGGAATGGTCACGCGCCACTGATCGTCGAAGTAGTCCCAGTAGGGCAGCGACCGGTTCGTCCCGTCCTGCGGGTAGAAGGCCAAGTCGGGGAAGACGTGAACTGGCGTCCGATACCTACTGCCGCTGATGCGTGCTGCGCGCTAGCGCACTCCGTATCCTGGTGCGGTGGCGACAGTTTTGACGGTGAACGTGGGGGCACTGCGCTCGAACCCCACGGGCGGGCCGATTCCCACCGGGATCGACAAGCGTCCCACCGATTCGGCGGTCGCGGTGCGTGCGCCCGGCGAGGTGGGCGACGGCGCTGGCAGCGGTCTGGGCGGTGACGCCATCGGGGATGACAGTGTGCACGGCGGCGACGACCAAGCCGTGTACGCGTACGCCCGGGAAGATCTTGACTGGTGGCAGGGAGAGTTGGGGCGGGAGCTGGCCAACGGCCAATTCGGGGAGAACCTCACCACCCGGGATATCGACGTGACCGGCGCCAAAATCGGTGAGCAATGGCATGTCGGCACCGATGGTCTGGTGCTGGAGGTCTCGTCACCGCGAATACCGTGCCGGACATTCGCGGCGTGGCTCGACGAGCAGGGGTGGGTCAAAACCTTTACTGTGCAGGCGGTTCCCGGTGCCTATTTGCGGGTGGTTTCGCCCGGAGCGGTACGCCAGGGTGACCGGATCACCATCGGCAACAGTCCAGACCACGATGTCACCGTCGGGCTGGCATTCCGGGCGCTGACCCGTGAACCGGCGTTGCTTCCCCAGCTGCTCGACGTTCCCGAACTGCCCGAGCACATCAAGGAAACGGTCCGGCGCAGGAGCGGCTCGCCGTAATCTAACGCCGCTGGACCAATACGGTCTGTGCGCTGGAGCCGATGTAACCCCGGCGGTCAAAGATCTCCGCGGTCGTCACGCCGACGCCATCGGGTCCAACCGACATGCGGGCGCGCACTCCGAAATCATCACCGTGGGGAATCCGGTGCACGTGCATCACGGTGTCGGTGTTCATGTAGACGAATCGGAGCGGGTTGAGCACCGCGCCGATTCCGTTCGCGGAGTCGATGACCGACGCCAGCCGCTGCCACGGAGTGGTGGGTTCGGTGTCGACAATATGCACGTGTGGCCGCATCCAGGCGACCTGCGGCTCCCCATCGGGTACCGAAAACCACTGAAAATCAACTGATTTCGAGTAGTTCGAGCCCTCGAAACCGAAGGCCGGCGGGGTGGGGCCCTGTGGATAGTCGGGCAGGGGTGGATATCGGTCACTGGCCTTGTCGGCGGTCACCGATGTCGCCAACAACCACGCGCTGGCCCGTGCGACCGCACGGTATCCACCGTTGGCACGCGCCTCCATCTCGGCGACCGCGAGTGCGATCCGGCGGCCCGGCCGTTCGATCCACGCGCGCACGCGCACCGGCTCCAGCGGAACCGGGCCGAGGATGTCCAGCGCGACCCGGCCGATCCGCAGGCTCTCCCGTGGCTCGGGTAGCTCCTCAATGGCCTTGAGTAGCAACGCCATCGGGGGAGAGCCGTGCTGCAGATTCGGCCCCCACCCGCTGGCGGTCAGCGCGGTGGACTCGAACACCTGGAACTCGTCGTCGGCGTCCAGGCGCCGGTAGTAGCAGCCAGTCAGGTCCAACGTCATGCGGCATCTCCCGGGATCGCGGTCGCGGAGGCTTCTGCGTCTTCGATATCCGTTTCGGCGACACCGTAATCGGAAGGCCAGCCCGGGTACGGCGGCGGCGTGCCGCCGAATGCGGGGCACAGCGACTGATGGGCGCACCAGTTGCATAACCGGGACGGATTGGGCCGGAAGTCGCCCGTGGCGCCGAGGTTTTGAATCGTCCGCCAGATCGCCATCAACGTTTTCTCAAACTTGAGCAGCTCCGCCTCGTCCGGTGCGTAGTCGAGGACCTCACCATCGGACAGATACAGCAGTCGCAGCCGCCGCGGCACCACACCGCGGGTGCGATACAGCGCGACGGCGTAAAACTTCATTTGAAACAACGCCTTGGCTTCGAACAGGGCGCGCGGTGCACGTCCGGTCTTGTAATCCACCAGACGCATCGCACCTCCGGGTGCGACATCGATGCGGTCGATGAAACCGCGCAGCATCGTGCCGTCGGACAGCTCGACCTCGACGCGCTCCTCGCAACTATCGGGATCGAATCCGGTGGGATCTTCGAGTCGGTAGTAGCCCGACAGTAGGTCTCTGGCTTCGTCGAGAAACCCTGGAAGGCGCTCGTCCTCGACCACCGCGGCGAGCTCGGGGTTCGATTCCACGAGGCGTTCCCACGCGGGCTCCACCAATCCGGCGGCGGTGGCGTACTCGCGTTCGGCGGCGGGCCGGGCGTAGAGATCTTCCAGAGCAGCGTGCACGAGACTGCCCCGCGCCTGCGCGGTTGAGGGCGGCTCGGGGAGCCGGTCGATCGCGCGGAACCGGTACAGCAGGGGGCACTGTTTGAAGTCGCTGGCACGGGAAGGAGACAGCGCGGGCCGGCGCGCCGGCCGGTTCTGCGTGGTCTCCTTCATGGTTGGCAGCCTAGGCATCGTGTCCGACAGGTGCTGACGCCACGCCGCGCACAAAACCGGTCGACGTCATTCAACACATGTCACAAGTCGTCCCCAAAATATCCGTACTCAAAGTAACGTCAATTTCTCATTGGTCATGGGTAGTGGCACCCCGCCCGAGAGGAATACGCAGTGACGACGGCAAAGCATCGAAGCCCGCTGGAGAGTCCGCAGGTACAGGACACGGCCCTGGCCGGAGCGGGTCAGGCCGAGCGGTGGACCGCAGCGGCGGATGGGCCCAGTCGGTACTCCCGGGTGTCGTTTACCCCCAATGTCTCGATACCGCTGTCCGACGGCGCTGTGCTCAAGGCCCAGGTGTTCCGGCCGGCCAATGCGGACGGGACTCCGGTGAGCGACCCGGTGCCGGTGCTTTTCAACCTCACCCCCTACAACAAATCCGTGACTCATCTGGCGGCCTGGCTGCTGCGGGGACTGCGCCGGTTCGGCGTGACCGTGCCTGCCGCGCCGCCGAAGAACCCGCGTCTCGTCGAGCTCGCCGAGCTGGCGCGCGCCATTCCGGGCGGTGGCCTGACGACGTTCGGGGTGAACGACTCGCTGATCCGCAGCGGGTACGCCCAGGTGGTGGTGGACGTTCGCGGTACCGGCGCCTCCACCGGTGATTGGGGCATGCTCAACGATGTCGAACAGCGCGACACCGCCGAGGTGGTGGCCTGGGCGCTGGCGCAGCCCTGGTGCGACGGGTCGGTCGGGATGTACGGCATCTCCTACTGTTCGATCAACGCCCTGCAGGCTGCCGGTAACCGGGTACCGGGCCTCGGCGCGGTGTTCGCGGTCGAGCCGGTCAGCGACATCTCCCGCGACCTCATGAAAACCGGTGGGGCACAGACATTCTTCCTGCCCATCTGGATGCTTGCCGTCGCGTTGGGAAAGTGGTTGCCGTCGCCGTCGGATGTGACCCGTGGTGGCATCGGGCTGGGCTGGTTGGTAGGGCGGTTGCGTGCACCGCTGAATCGCGTGGTGCGGTACATCTTCGAGGGATTGCGCGGCAAGGGCGCGCTGATCGACAACGACGAATACTTCCAGCAGGTCAGTCCCCGGTTCGAGGATATCGAGATCCCGACGTTCGTCTACGGGGCGTGGGACGACATCTTTGGTCCGGCCGCACTGCGTATCCATCGCCGAACAACGTTGTCGGTGGGCAGCTTTCAGGTTGTCATCAACGAGGGGTACCACGGCTCTCCGGGTTCGCAGCTCGGTCGTCAGGGCGGACCGCCTCGGCTGGATGTCTTGCAGCGCGCATGGTTTGACAAGTGGCTCAAGGGTATTGACAACGGAATGGAGGCCTACGGCCCGCTCACCTTGCAGCAGCAAAATGGCGGCTGGCACACCCTGGACGCCTATCCACGACCCGAGGCAAGGCCGCAACGCTTCTACCTGGATGCCGAACCCTCGGGTGTGGGGGCCGGTTCGACGTTCGACGGGTCGTTGGCGGGTGCCGTACCGCTCAATAGGACCGAGCACTTGCTGCGCCGCCGGATGGGGCTGCTGAAATCGCCCACCACCTCCCGGTTGACGGCCGGTATCACCGCCGCGTTGGGCACGTCCGGACTCAAGGACTCGCGCTACTTCGAACGCGGTGCACTCACGTTCACCAGCGGCGTTGCCGCGGAGCCGTGGGTGATCTCGGGGCCGCTCAACCTTCATCTGTGTACCAAAGCGATGGGAGCGGAGGCATTCTGGGTCGTCTCGGTGACCGATGTGGCGCCGGATGGCTTTTCGCGGATGCTGGCCGAAGGAGCGCTGCTGGCATCGCGTCGCGGCGTGGACGAGGACAAGAGTCTGCGGACCGTAGATGGTGACTATCTCTCGCCCTGGCACCCCACCGGCACGGGGTGCAAGCTCCCGGTGCAGCCCGGAGTACCGATCACGCTCGACATCGATCTCACGGAAGTAGATGCGGTGATCGCGGCCGGGCACCGGCTGCGGGTCGTCGTCTCGGCCGCCAGCCTGCCGAGGTACATACCGTCCATTCCGGAGCTGTGGGCGAGCCGCCACGGTCAGGCCCTGATTCTGGACCCCGAGCAGCCGAGTTACCTGGTGGCACCCGTGGTTGTGGGTGTCGGCACCGGGGCTGCCTAGTCCTCGTCAGTTCACCAATTTTTCAGCCACTTTTTCTGTAACTTACGGTACCGTAGGTTGGAGATGTTGGTAGGCCGAAGGGACAGGTGAACGAGATGGTGACCGGACTGCAAACGCGATTGCTCACCGAGTTGGAGCCCGTTGTCGAGGAGAATCTCGAACGGCACCTGGCTGTCGCGCGGCCATGGGCCCCACATGATTACGTGCCGTGGAGCCGGGGCCGGGATTTTGCCTTCCTCGGTGGCGAGGATTGGCGGCCGGAGGACAGTCCGCTCGATCCGGTGGCCCAGTCGGCGTTGATCGTCAACCTGCTGACAGAGGACAACCTGCCGTCTTATCACCGTGAGATCGCCACGAGATTTGGGCGAGACGGCGCGTGGGGAACCTGGGTAGGCCAGTGGACGGCGGAGGAAGGGCGGCACAGCATCGCGCTTCGCGACTATCTGGTGGTCACCCGTGGTGTCGACCCGACCAATCTTGAAGCAATGCGCATGGCGCACACCGTCGCCGGTTATGACTCAGGGGATAAGACGCCCCTGGAGGCGTTGGCTTACGTGTCGTTCCAGGAGCTGGCCACACGGATATCGCACCGCAACACGGGGAAGGCCTCGGGCTGCCCGATCGCCGATCAGCTGTTGGCGCGGGTGGCGCTGGATGAAAACCTGCACATGGTCTTCTACCGCAATCTCATGTCGGCGGCACTCGATATCGAGCCCGATGCCGCGATACAGGCGATCTGCAAGGAGATCGTCGGCTTCTCGATGCCGGGTATGGGGATGGCGGGTTTCGCGCAGAACGCGATAGCCATCGCGAAGGCGGGCATCTACGACTTGCGCATCCATCACGACGAGGTGCTGCAGCCCATCCTGCGGTTCTGGCGGGTGTTCGAACGTTCCGATATCGGGCCCGAGGGTGAGCAGGCTCGCGAGACTCTCGTGAAATTCCTTGCGGCAGTGGATGAACGTGCAAAGTACTACGAGGAGAAGGCGGCCACGCGCGCGGCAAGAGGTGCCTGAACGCAACTACCGGAGGTCACCCGCGGTTGGCGGATGACCTCCGGTAGTCGGCATATCGATCGTGGATTCAGACCTACCTCGAGGTGCTACTGCTGCCTGCGCGCTGCGCGGACCGCTGCCCATGTCCACCGCGCCGAGGCGCCCGCGCGGGGCGTCCCTCGGTGCCGCCACGGGGCCGCTGCGACCGCTGGCCGCGCTGTCCGCTCGGTGCGGGGGAGCCGCTGGCCTTCTGGGCGGGAGCAGGTTTCACATACGGTGCTACCTCGCCCACCAATTTCTTGACCTCGTCGGAATGAGCCGTCACCTGCTGCGGGGTGGCCGTGATGGCGGCCTTGCGCAGCAGCTGCGTGACGTCGCGTCGCTGTTCGGGAAGCACCACCGTCACCACGTCACCGGCACCGCCGGCGCGGGCCGTGCGGCCCGACCGGTGCAGGTAGGCCTTGTGCTCGGCGGGCGGGTCGACGTGCACGACCAAGGTCACGTCATCGACATGGACTCCGCGTGCGGCGACATCGGTAGCCACCAGCACCCGTGCCTGGCCACCGGAGAACGCGGCGAGGTTACGGTCGCGTGCACCCTGAGAAAGGTTGCCGTGCAAGTCAACCGAGGGAATACCCGACTGGTTGAGCTGATGTGCGAGCCGCTTCGCCTGATGCTTGGTGCGCATGAACAGGATGCGCCGCCCGGTGCCGGAGGCCAGCGTGTTGACGAGATCGCGCTTGGCGTCGGGGCCGCTGACGGTGAACACGTGGTGCGTCATCGCGGCGACGGGGGAGTCGACGGAATCGACCGAGTGCTCGGCGGGGTTGTGCAGGAACCGCTTGACGAGCTTGTCGACGTCGTTGTCCAGGGTGGCCGAGAACAGCAGGCGCTGACCGGAACTCGGTGTCGCGGCCAGCAGCCGGGTCACCGCGGGCAGGAATCCGAGGTCGGCCATGTGGTCGGCCTCGTCCAGCACGCAGATCTCCACCGCGTCCAGACTCAGATGGCGTTGCTTCAGAAGGTCTTCCAGGCGTCCCGGGCAGGCGACCACGATGTCGACGCCGGCCGAGAGGGCTTGCACCTGCCGGTGCTGGGAGACTCCACCGAAAATGGTGGTGACCTTGAGGCGGCAGATCGCGGCCAAAGGTTCGATGACTGCGCTGATTTGGGTCGCCAGCTCCCGAGTGGGTGCCAGCACAAGTGCCCGTGGCTTACGCGGCACCCGGTTGCCGCTGGCAATACGGGAGACGACAGGAAGGGAGAACGCGAGAGTCTTTCCGCTGCCGGTCTTGCCGCGGGCCAGTACGTCACGGCCACTGAGAGTGTCGGGAAGAGTCGCGGCCTGGATGGGGAACGGCGCGCTGATTCCAGCGGCCTGCAACACGTCAATAAGTGGTGCGGGCACGCCAAGGGAATCAAATGTGGGTTGAGACATGGGTAGTTGAACGCCTTTCGAGGCATTGTGGTGGCGAGATTGCCAGTGGGCAATGTCGATCGCCGAGAGAAGAGCCTGAAAGTCTGCCTAAATTCACACTGGCTGACGAAAGAAACGTTCTTCGACGCGAGCGCAAATTCAGCGCTCAGTGATAGACACTACTGCCTGTTGGCATCAATAGCTAAACCTGTGCGGCGAAACACACTGGTGGCGGACACTCCCGCCTGCACTGATGTCTGCCCGATTCGGAGTCGGCAACGCATACCTGGCAAGGTGAGCCGCATGTCTCGAACCGGACCGTTCGTCGTCGGCGATCGCGTGCAATTGACCGACCCCAAGGGGCGGCACTACACGATGGTGCTCGAGCCCGGTAAGGAGTTCCACACCCATCGTGGTGCCATCGTGCACGACGCGGTGATCGGAATCCCCGAGGGCAGCGTCGTGAAATCGACCAACGGTGACCAGTTCCTGGTGCTGCGCCCTTTGCTCATCGACTACGTGCTGTCGATGCCGCGGGGTGCGCAGGTGATCTACCCGAAGGACGCCGCACAAATCGTGCACGACGGCGATATCTTCCCCGGCGCGCGGGTGCTGGAAGCCGGCGCAGGGTCGGGCGCGCTCACGTGCTCGCTGCTGCGAGCGGTGGGGCCCGAGGGAACGGTGATCTCTTACGAGATTCGTGAGGATCACGCCGAACACGCTGTGCGTAACGTCACAACATTCTTCGGAGAGCGACCGAACAACTGGGAGCTGGTGCTCGGCGACCTGTGCGAGCGGCCGGCGGATGCGGGCAGCGTCGACCGGGTGGTTCTCGACATGCTGGCGCCCTGGGAGACTTTGCCCGCAGTCGCAGAATCGCTGGTGCCCGGCGGCGTGCTCGTCGTCTACGTCGCTACCGTCACCCAGCTGTCGCGTGTCGTCGAGGCGTTGCGAGAACAGCAATGCTGGACCGAGCCACGGTCCTGGGAGACGATGCAGCGCGGCTGGAACGTCGTCGGTCTGGCGGTGCGTCCGGAGCACAGCATGCGCGGGCATACCGCGTTCTTGGTCAGTGCACGTCGCCTGGCGCCGGACACCATCACCCCGACGCCACTGCGGCGTAAGCGGTTACCGACTACCGCTGTGTAGCTACGGGGTAGGGGTCGGGGCGGGAGCCGGGGCACCGGCGGGAGGCGCCTCATGTGGTGCGGCGGTACCCGCGAGCGATGTCCCGGTCTTGAGCAGTAGGTCGGAGGTCCGCTTCGACAACTTCCAACCCTGGCCCTCGGGTGAGAACGACATCGGCACCGCGAACCCGCCCATCTTGGGGCTCGGGCTGTTGATGGTGACGACGGCCTCGACATCGCCCGCGGTCTCCGTCGACCACTTGGGGTCCTTCACGGTGAACGACAAGGGCGAGAACCCGGCGTCGCCGATCGCCTTGGTGAACTTGTCCAGCTGTTCGGGGGTGGCGCCCTGAACGGCGGTGACCTTCTCGGCGCCCGGCAGGGTCGGATCGGCGAGACGGTTGAGAACATCGGTCAGCACCGCCGGATCCGGCAGCGGATGGTCTGGGACGGCCGCGGCGGCGGCCGGGGACGCGGGCTGCGTCACCGAGGAGCTGACCGGGGCGGCCTTATCGCTTGAGCTGCTGCAGGCGGTTAGGGCGAGAACGGCGGCACCCGCCGCGACGACTGCGAGTTGAAGGTGACGGGCCATGATCCAGGTGACTCCATTCGGCATATCGGCTACGTCTACCTTCCAGACTTACCGGATGCCGCCTGGATTAGCGAAATGGCTGACGCCTTGCTGATCTTCCAGCCGTCCTGATTCACGAAGTTGATCTTCGTCGTGTAGGCCTGGGTCTTGGGACCGGTAATGGTGACCGCAGCCGAGGCCAGACCCGGTCCGGTGGATTTGACGTCGGACACCGTGAAAGCGAGCGGTAGGAAACCATCGCGGTTGGCGTTCTTGAACGCGCGATCAGCGTAGATCCCCTCGCCGGCGCCGATGCCGCCCTCGACCAGACCGCCCTTGGCGAGGGCCGACACGCCCGGATCGGCGAGCGAATACAGCAAACCGCTCAACTCATCGGATGTGGGTGTGGCATCGGCCGGGTCGGAAGGAACGTCCATCGGGATATCCCACGACACGGGGGCGACGCCGACGGGTATCGCGATCGTTGCTGTCGAGCTAGGAGAGCTGGCTGTCGGCTCGCCCATTGGCACTGCCAAGCCAACCGCGGCCGCCGCGAGTAAACCCAGCATGGCGACCCCCGACATACCGGTTTGTGAGCTCACGGTTGTCCTTTCGATCGACCTGAATGTGACGAACGCTAACAGCGTAGACGTCACAGACAACGGGTAGACCCCGCATGACCGGCCAATCGCCGGTAGCGTTGAAGTATCCACCGCACCAATTCTCGGTGTGGGAAAGGAGGACATCATGAGTGAGTCAGAGCGTTCAGAGGCGTTCGGCACACCGGATGCCGCCGAGCTGGAGCGGCTACGCCGCGAGATTGCGGCGCTTCGCCAAGAGTTGGAAGACAGTGCGACTTCGCGAGGAGCGAGCGCCGGCGATGCCGGTCGTCTGCGCGACCTGAACCAGCTTGAGGCCCGCATTGACTCCCTGAACGCGCGGAACGCCAAGCTGATGGACACCCTCAAGGAGGCCCGTCAGCAGCTTCTGGCGCTGCGTGAGGAAGTTGACCGGCTGGGCCAGCCGCCGAGCGGTTACGGCGTGTTGCTGGCGGTGCAGGCCGACGACACAGTCGACGTCTTCACCTCGGGCCGCAAGATGCGGGTGACCTGCTCGCCCAACATCGAGACCGCTGAGCTGCGCCGGGGACAGACCGTGCGTCTCAATGAGGCGCTCACTGTGGTCGAGGCCGGCAACTTCGAATCTGTCGGTGAGATCAGCACCCTGCGAGAGCTGCTGGACGATGGTCACCGCGCGCTTGTGGTGGGACATGCCGACGAGGAACGCATCGTCTGGCTGGCCGATCCGCTGATCGCTCCCGACCTCTCCGACGTGTCCGAGGATGCCGACGGAGCGGATCTCAAGCCCCGGAAACTACGGCCCGGCGATTCGTTGCTGGTTGACACCAAGGCCGGGTATGCCTTCGAGCGGATACCCAAGGCCGAGGTCGAGGACCTGGTGCTGGAGGAGGTGCCGGACGTCAGCTATGGCGACATCGGTGGCCTGACCCGGCAGATCGAGCAGATCCGCGACGCGGTGGAGCTGCCGTTCCTGCACAAGGACCTCTACCGGGAGTACGCGCTGCGCCCGCCCAAGGGTGTGCTGCTGTACGGGCCCCCCGGATGCGGAAAGACGCTCATCGCCAAGGCCGTTGCCAACTCGCTGGCCAAGAAGATGGCAGAGCTGCGTGGCGACGACTCCCGCGAGGCCAAGTCCTACTTCCTGAACATCAAGGGCCCGGAGCTACTCAACAAGTTCGTCGGTGAGACCGAGCGGCATATCCGCTTGATCTTCCAGCGGGCCCGCGAAAAAGCTTCGGACGGTACGCCGGTCATCGTCTTCTTCGATGAGATGGACTCGATCTTCCGCACCCGCGGTACCGGTGTCAGCTCCGACGTCGAGACGACCGTGGTGCCGCAGCTGCTGTCCGAGATCGACGGCGTCGAAGGCCTGGAGAACGTCATCGTCATCGGCGCCTCCAACCGTGAAGACATGATCGATCCGGCGATCCTGCGGCCCGGCCGCCTGGACGTGAAGATCAAGATCGAACGGCCCGATGCCGAGTCGGCGCAGGACATCTTCTCCAAGTACCTCACCGAGAAGCTGCCGGTCAACGAGGACGATCTCGCCGAGTTCGGTGGCGATCGCGGACTGACCATCAAGGCGATGATCGAGAAGGTCGTGGACCGGATGTACGCCGAGATCGACGACAACCGGTTCCTGGAAGTCACCTATGCCAACGGTGACAAGGAAGTCATGTACTTCAAGGACTTCAACTCCGGCGCCATGATCCAGAACGTCGTGGATCGTGCGAAGAAGAACGCCATCAAGGCGGTGCTGGAGAGCGGTCAGAAGGGTCTGCGGATTCAGCATCTGCTCGACTCGATCGTTGACGAGTTCGCCGAGAACGAGGATCTGCCCAACACCACGAATCCGGATGACTGGGCGCGGATCTCGGGCAAGAAGGGCGAACGGATCGTCTACATCCGCACGCTGGTCACCGGCAAGAGCTCGAGTGCCAGCCGTGCGATCGACACCGAATCGAGCCTGGGTCAGTACCTGTAGGCGCCGCTGCCCAGTGCTGACAGTTCAGACTCGCTGAGCTGTCAGCACCGCGTTCCAATCACCGCGCGCGAGCCGACGCTTGTCCGTCGGGTCGTAGCGGTCCAGGAGCCCGGGCACCCGCTGATGGGTGATCGCCTGAAAGCCGTGGCGCGCAAGGAGTTCGTCGACGTGGGCAGAGGTCATGCCGGTGCGATAAGGTTCGCCCTTCCGGCTGACATAGCGTGACACGCGCCGCACGTCTCGTCGTGGACTGTCATGGCCAACGATGTCCGGATCACCGTAATCCATGACGAGCCGGCTTCCCGGTGCACAGAGGTCTTTGAGCTGCGCCAGTGTCGATTCCAGTGCGGGCAGCGTCAGGTAGTAGGTGACGCCGAGCCAGACCACCAGCGCCGGTGCCGTCGAATCGAATCCCGCGGTGTGCAGGCTGGTGGTCAGATCATCCCGTTCGAAATCGCACGGCGCCCATCGCGGCGGCACACCGTGGTGCTCCACCAGACGTCTCTTGTCTCGTTGTGTCGAGGGCGCGTCGACCTCGAACACTGTGACGGGCAGCGACCCGAGGTGTTGGCTGCTGGTATCAAATCCCGCACCAAGAACAACGACTTGGGCGATGCCGGATGCCGCCGCTGCGCGCAGCTCATCATCGGACACCCGACGGCGCACCATGATGTGGGCGTGCAGACCACCGCACCACCGATCCAGCAGTCGCAGGCCCCACCGCGCCGCCGTCGGCGAGGTGAGGCCGAGCCGGAACAGCGGATGCGTCACGAACCAGCCGGACTGTGGGTCATCGAGCAGAGCACCGGATTGCATGGACTCAGCGGCGCGCTGCCAGGCATTGAATTGCGCGGTCAGGCTTGCGGTTTGGTCGAGTCGACGTGGGGGCATATCGCGAGGATAGAAAGCCCGGCGGGCTCGCGATGATGCGTTGGCACTATCTGGCAGTGCCCGGCAGGCGGCGGCGGTACTGGTCAGCGCGGTCTTCCTAGCATGGCGAGTACCAGCCCGACTTCAGCCTCAACGGAGGACACATGAAACCCCGAGAAATGCTTTCCGCCGAGCGTGCCAGCCTGGCCGAGTTCCTGCACACGCTGACCGAGGAGGAGTGGATGGCGCCGTCACTGTGTGCGGGGTGGCGGGTCCGCGACGTCGTGGCACACGCCAGTGTCGATGCGGTATCGCTGGGCGCGTATCTGGGAACCGCGCTGCGTAACCCATCGATCGACAAACTCAATGACGCGCTGGTGGAACGCACCGGTCATCTGTCGAATCACGAACTGTTGCGACATTTCGAGTCGGCGGTGCACCCCGGAGCCTTCGGCAAGATGGCGCCCGCGGCTCTTCATACCGACGCCATGGTGCACCAGCAGGACATCAGGAGACCATTAGGCAAACCGCGTGCCATCCCCACGGACCGGCTGATCTTCGCCTTGGGGCATCCGGACTTCGGTGCTCACCCGAAGCGATACACCAGGGGACTGCGGTTCGTGGCCACCGATGTGGACTGGACCACCGGCTCCGGGCCCGAGGTACGCGGCACTGGCGAGGCGCTGGTGCTGGCGATGGCAGGGCGCCCGGTGGTGATCGGTGAGCTCGAGGGCGAGGGCGTGGCCATTCTGGCCGAGCGGATGCGCTAGGCGCGGGTGGCCGCGAGATATGCGTCGCGGCCGGCCAGGCTTATCGCTACATCGGCGATGAGCGGCTCGAAGAAGCGGCTGCGGTACTGGGGGTCGACGCTGCTGTTGACCGTGAAGTACAACCCCGAGAGCACTGCGACCAACAACGCCATATGGATCAGCGTCTGCGGCACTCCGATCCGGATCCCGAACCACGTGCCCGCACACGGCGGCGCGGCCCCGGATGCGCAGGCGGCCTCGTTGGACCACAGGGCCATCACGTCGTGTGGCACCGCCACGATGCCCAGCAGCATGAAGAAGGCGAACACTCCCGCGGTGAAGAACGCAACCTGGATGGCCTGTGAAACCACCATCACCAGCAGCACATTGAGGCGTTCCGGCCATCTCAGGGCCAGCCGCGGTGCCTCGTCGTCGGAGAAGTCCGCCAGTGGGGTGCCCACCAGCAGTGCCGCGGTCGCCGGCTGTCCGGCACGGTTCTCGCGCAGGCTGGACAGCTCGTCGCGCACCGTCACGGCCATGAAGGCCAATGCCGTGAGCGCTAGGAAACCGATTGTCTGCCACAGCCTCTCCCGGGTGATGCGTGCCGACAGCTGCCAGAGCTCGCCGGTGAAGAACACCACCACGGTCAGCATGAGCAGGGGTAGCGCACGGGACATGAGTGTGGCCAGTGCGCCGAACTGCGCTGAGGAGTAACGCAGTGCCCACAGGCCAATGGATCCTGCACCCAGATAGGTCAGCCAGATCAGCACCAGCGCGGCGAGCAAGAACGCGGGCATCATCGCGGCGGCCGACGTCCACGAGCCGGTGTCGGCGAGGGGCAAGACGATCACGAAGATCGTGATGACGAGCCAGGACAACGTGCGGCGCACCGCGTCGGCGCGGACGGTACCGAGGCGCTGCAGTGCCGTCAGCACCAGCGGCTGCGCCGCCATGAGCAGGGCGAGCACGATCAGCAGGATCATCAGCATGATCGAGCGGGTGTCGTTGTCGGTGGAGAGCAATTCGTACAGCGAAACGCCCGCGCCGGCCACTCCGATCATGGGTGCGGCGCGGTCGAGGAGCTCACGTGAGCGCACCCTCCGGTCCAGCACCACGGGTAGCCCCCGGGACAGGAACCATTCGTGAACGTCCTCCAGATTGCGCACCCGATCATGATGGCAAGGCTGTGCGATGAGGCAAAACGGGCGTACGTTGAACTCATCGGGCGGTCGATTCGTATAACCGTCGGAGGTGTTTCATGGCGGATGGGCAGGCTGGGCCGAAAGGCCTCGGCGTCAATGGCTCATCGGGTCTTATGCGGGCCTTTTATGACGAGTACGCAGGCCCGCTGCATCGCTATGTCATGTATCTGACCCACGATTCGGCGCTGTCGGAGGACATCGTGCAAGAGGTGCTGTTGCGCGCCTGGCGGCATCCGACACTGGTCAACCAGACCGAGGGATCGGCGCGCGCCTGGCTCTTCACGGTTGCCCACAATCTGGTCCGCGATAACGCTCGTAGCTCCCGTTTTCGTAGTGAGATAGCCACCGCCGAGACACCCGAGTTCGCGTCCCCCGACCAGGTGGACGCGACGTTGGACGCGTGGCTGGTCGCGGAGGCGCTCCGCACACTGTCCACGGATCACCGAGCCGTCATCCTGCGTGCGTACTACCGCGGGAGTTCAGTCGCCGACATATCCGCTGAGCTGGGGGTGCCCGAAGGTACCGTCAAATCACGCCTGCACTATGGCGTGCGCGCGCTTCGGTTGTCGCTGCAGGAAATGGGGGTCACGCGATGACTATCGAACATGTCTACGCCGACTGGGATGCCGCCTACATGCTGGGCGCGCTCTCGTCGACCGAACGGCGTGAGTACGAACAGCACCTGGTCGACTGCGCCAGCTGCCAGCGCGCACTGTCTGAGGTCACCGCCATGCCCGGCCTGTTGTCCAAGGTCGATCGCGGCTACGCCGAGAAGATGGAACTCGAAGACCCCCCGGCGCTCGCGAAGCCGGCCACCAGCTGCCCGGTGCAGGCTCTGTGGCCCAAGCTGCAGGCACGGTGGCGACGGCAGAGCGCCATGCGCCGACTCGCCTACGTAGGTGCCGTCGCGGTCGCTGCCAGCGTGGCGCTGACGGTCTCGTTGGTGCCGCCACCGTGGTATCACCGGCCCGCACCGATGAATGTCGCGGCGGGTTCGTTGCCATCGGGGGAGCACTGGCAGCCGATGCGTCAGGTGACGCCGTCGCCGTTGAGCGCGCAAGTGGCCATTGTTCGCGACGGTGCCGGGACCCGTATCGAAATGTGGTGCAGCTATCCGGCCTACGGAGATGATGCCGACGGCTCGGCGGCGCCGTATGCGCTGCGGATCGGTACCCGCGAAGGCGGGAACATCATCGCCAGTTCGTGGACGGCCAAGCCGGGCTCCGCGATGATGACATCGACGACCGTTCCGATGGCTCAGGATCAGATCGAGAGCATCCAGGTGATCGACAATCACGGCGACGCGGCACCGCTGGTGTTCCTCGAACTGCGCCGCTGACGTCCTCATACATCAGGCTCGTGGTGCTTCGACGTGCCCATATCTGCGTTACCTGAAACTCGATTCATATTGTGCCATCACATGATTGAGATAACTCGATCACTTTTTCTCATGGATTGTTGAACCGGTCACGTGTGACAGTCGTGTACTAGTCATGACCACGCCGATATGTGCCGGGAACGGGAACATACGAGTGGTTGACTGGCTCGCGCTGGAGCTGCGTCACCACGATGTCGATTACGTCTTCGGAGTCGACGGCGCCAACATCGAGGATCTCTACGATGCCGTGCACTACACGCCCGGCATCGAGGCCGTCGTGGCCAAGCACGAGTTCTCGGCGGGCACGATGGCTGACGGCTACGCGCGCGCCACGTCGCGGATGAGCGTGGTGGCCGCGACATCCGGCGGTGGCGCTGTCAATCTCGTTCCCGCGCTTGCCGAATCATATGCAAGCGGGGTTCCGGTTCTTGCGATCGTGGGCCAGCCGCCCCGCCCGCTGGAAGGTAATGGCGCGTTTCAGGACGGGAGTGGGCGTGCCGGAAGCATGGACCTGCAGGCGGTGTTCCGTCCCATCTCCGGCTACTGCACCCGCGTGGAGCACCCGGACGAAATCGCCGAGGCGCTTGCCCATGCCCTGGCCGCGGTTCGGGACGGCCTGCCCGCGGTGCTCTTGATACCTAAAGATGTTCAGCAGGCGCGCCTAAGGTCCCTACCGCAGATGCGGGAGCCGCATGTTCGGCCCGGGGCGGTGCCGGCTCAGCTCGCCGATTTCGCCGAGCATCTGGCCGATACGCCCGGCCGGATCTTGGTGGTAGCCGGGCCGGAGGTGGCGCGGCACAATGCTCGTGACGAGCTATCGGATCTCATCGATCGTCTCGACGCCTTTGTCGCGGTGTCGCCGGACGCCAAAGATGCTGTAGACGGCGAGGATCCGCGACTGCTTGGTGTCATTGGGGTGATGGGACACCCAGCCGTGGAAAGGGTAATGCACCACGGTGTGACGTGTGTGTGCGTCGGCACCACCATGCCCGTGATGACCCGTGGCGGCGTCGACTTCGCAACAACACCGGTGCTCTCGATCGGTTCGGCGACGCCGCACATCGCATCGCGTCACCTGCAAACCGAGGATCTGGTGTCGACATTGACCCAGCTCGCCGCGGCCCTGCCGGCACGCGCGGCCTGCCCCGACAGTGAAACGATCTACGCACCAGCTCATCTCGAACCACCCGCACATGACGGCGAAGGTGTCAGGTACCAGGATGGCATGCACGTCCTGGACCGGGTGATTCCCGCGGAGGCGGACATCTTCGTCGATGCCGGCAATACCGGGGCCGCCGCGGTGCACCACCTGAGCGCCCGGCACCGGGGCCGCTACGTCGTGGCTCTCGGGATGGGTGGCATGGGGTATGCCTTCGGTGCCGGCATCGGCTGCGCTTTCGCGCGGGGCGGCCGCACCGTGGTCGTCGCGGGCGACGGCGCATTCTTCATGCACGGCATGGAGATTCATACGGCAATCGAACATCGGCTGCCGGTGACTTTCGTCATCGTCAATAACAACGCGCACGCCATGTGTGTCACCCGCGAACAGCTGTATTACGGAGGGCAATACAGCTTTAACCGGTTCTCGCCCTCGCACATCGGGGCCGGGCTGGCGGCGATGTTCCCCGGCCTGATGTGCCGTTCGGCCGACACGGTGGCCGACTTCGAGGCCGCCATGAATGCGGCGATGGCCCATAGCGGTCCTTCCGTGGTGGAGGTCATCTGCTCTACCGACGAGATCCCCCCGTTTGCCCCGTTCCTGTCATCTGAGATCGCTAAGGAGAAAACACATGACCGACACGATTACCGAAACATCCAAGCCAGGTCTGAAAGCCTTGCCCGCGCTTAGCGATATCGCCACCGACGCCGGCTCCGAGGACGCACTACCCGGGGTGCACCGCATCGAGACCTCGCCACGTGAGAAGGCGACACCGATCATCATGGACATGATGCGGTCGGTGTATCCGCACGATCAGGTGTTCGGCCCGTTTTGCACCGTCCAGGAGTATGTGGACTGCCCACCCGACGAATTGCATCGATACCTCTCCGATACCCGTTCCCTGGAGGAGTGGACCTACAGCCTGCGCGGCTTCGAGGAGACCGATGAGCCCGGGCTATGGGTCGCACATGACCGCCTGGGTTCGGACACGCTGATCTATACCCGCACGGAATCACACGCCGAATCCGGAACCGTTGATTATCACTGTGCCTGGGATCAGGGCGATCACCTGTGGATGGTCTACCTCATGCGGGTGGTCGATGCGCAGGTCGTGCTCAACAAGCCGGGCTCCGTCGTGCTGTGGACCAACTGCCACCATCCGTTCTATGACGAGAATCCCTATCCGGAAACCGCTCCTCCGCAACGTAAGCCTTGGGTGGGGGACTTCTGGGACATGTTCGGCGCAGGCCACCTGTTGGAACTGCTGAATCTTAAAGCCATCGCCGAATACCGCCACAGCCATGGACTTCCGATCGTTCCGGAGTGGATGAAATGACCGTCAGCATCTTCGATATCTCCAGCTATCTTCCCGAGAATCGGGTCGGCGCAGACTATTTCGCGCAGTATGCCAAGGATGATGACCTGGCCGAGAACGTCATGTTCCGCAGCCCGGCTTACCGGCATCACGTTGCCGCCGACGAGTCCGCGGTGGACATGGCCGAGCGCGCGGTCGCCGGGCTCAAGGAGCGGCACGGCGAGAGTGTGCTGGACGAGGTGGACATTCTCCTGACGCATACCCAGTTGCCCGACCTGCCCTTCGTGGGCTGCGGTGGGGAGGTGGCGAACCGGCTGCAGATCCGCCCGGAGTGGATTCTGGACGTGCACAACGGCGGCTGCGTCTCGTTCGTTCTGATGCTCAAGCTTGTACAGCAGATGATGGCCTCGTCGAGCGCTCGCTCGGCGCTCATCGTGAACATGCAGAATGCGGCCGGCCAGATCTTTGTGCAAGAGCAGGTGCGCTCCGCCGCACAGGCCTCGATACCGGGAGACGGCGCCACCGCGGCGCTGATCACCCGCGACGGGGGTTCCCCCGTCTTGGGTATCGAGACGCGGAACTTCGGGGAGTTCGCCGGAGATATGACGTACGCGGTGACGCCCCATCGCAAGTACTGGGAGGCCGGCCCGGGGCAGGGGCGGGTGGCATTCACCGAGCACAAGATCAGCAAGGTGCTGGCGCGTGGCAACCGGATGGTGCCCGAGGTGGCGCTGGCCGTCTGTGATCGAATCGGGGTTCCGTCAACGGATCTGGACGCACTGGTGACCAACCAGCCCAACCGGATCTTCCTGCGGAACTGGCGCGATGCCCTGCAGCTGCCCCGGGAGAAGCATCCCGACACCTTTGATGAGTGCGGCAACCTGTTCGGGGTGGGTATTCCCCACACGCTCGATCAGGCGATCTCCGATGGGCAGGTCAAGGCCGGCGACACCGTGATGCTGGCGGGATTCGCCCATGCGGGCGACTACGCGGCCGCGGCGGCCGTGCGGTGGGGCGGGAGGGGTCTGTGACGATCAGTCCGCTCCGATTGGCGCTGAACGAAAACCCCTATCGTCCACTGCCATCGGTGCGCGATGCGCTCAGGCATGACATCGGGGAGGTGAATCGGTACCCCGAGTTTCTGCCCGTGGTGCTCCCGAGATTGATCGCCGAACGTGTCGGCATGACGCCTGAGGAAGTGGTGGTGGGGGTTGGGGCCACCGGGGTTGCGCTGCAGGTGTTGCAGGCGTTGTGCCAGCCGGGCGATTCCCTGGTCTTTGCGCATCCGACATTCGACGGCTACCCGATCCTGGCCGATATTGCCGGACTGATCCAGGTGCCGATCCCGCTGGCGGACAACGGGATGACTGATCTGGATGAGCTGCTGGGAGCGGCGTATGACGCCGATGCCGCCGCGGTGGTGCTGTGCCGACCACATAACCCGACCGGAACACTGATACCTGCCGATCAGGTGTATGAGTTTATCCGTCAGGCTCCGCCGACCAGTGTCGTCATTCTCGATGAGGCCTATATCGAATTCGTGGATCCCGATGCACATCTGGACATCCCGCGCCTCCTCGCGATGCACCCGAATCTGGTTGTGTTGCGCACATTCTCCAAGGCGTACGGGTTGGCGGGCCTGCGCATCGGCTATGGGCTGGCCACTCCCGCGGTCTGTGGTGTCATTCGCAGATACCAGCTTCCGTTCGGCATGAACCGCGCGGCCGCGGTGGCGGTTGCGGCGTCGTACGCCGCCGAAGATGAATTGCGGCTACGGGTCGATTCCATTGTTTACGAACGTGATCAGCTCCGGGAACGGCTCGCACAGATGGGCGCACACATCCCGGACTCTCATGCCAACTTCGTGTATCTGCCCGGGCGTGGCGACAGTGAGCCCTGGATGTCCATCCTGGGAACCGATGACGTTGTCGCGAAGGAATACCCCGATGGCGGTGTCCGGCTCACCGTCGGTGATCCGCGCGAGATGGCCATCGTCGCGCGGCGGCTGCTGGAGATCGACGAGATCGGCGAAGGCGCAGCGCCCCAGATGAGTAGACCTGCGTCATAGACTGGTTGGCCGCGGCGATCCGTCCCCCCGATTGCCGGCCCCGAAACGGCAAGGACCGCCGCGGCCAACCCCAACTTCTCAGAACGCGTAGCGGTGGTACTGCGCCATATATCGCAGCGTCGGCGACAGTGACATCGCCTTCGCCAGAAGCCGATAGGCGGTCTTGGTCTTCTGGAAGGCCTCCGAATCGAACGGCGACTCCCATTCGAGCAGTTGCAGCGTGGGTATCGCGCGAATGAGGTCCTCGGGGCGGTCGATGCCCCAATACAGCGTCGCTCCGGACCGGCGCACCACCGCATTCGACCACTGTGTCTTGATGCCGAACCTGTTGAACGCATCGAATTGCAGTTCCCCATAGGGAAAGTGATCAACGATCCGGCGAAACAGTGCGATGCCGTCCGCCTCCGTCAGATACATCGTCAGTCCTTCGCCGATCGCCAGCACCGGGCGGTCACCCCGGATGTGCGCGAGCCACGCCGGATCGGTCACCGATGCGGCGACGACATGGTAGTTGTCGTGTGTGGGATAGAGCTGGCTGCGCAGTGTGGCGACGTCGGGATAGTCGACGTCGTACCACTCGATCCCCGGGCCGGGGTTCAGCCGGAAGAAGCGGCCATCGAGACCACAACCCAGATGCAGCACGACGGCCTCAGCATGCCGGGACAGAAAGGCGCGCGCCCAGCCGTCGAAATGCGCGGAACGAGTCGTGACGGCGGGGGACCTGCCCGCGGTGATGGTCGTCTTGGACCAGTCGTAGTCGATGCGGTCGGCGATATCGCGAGCCAGCCGGTCGCCGAGGATCGGCTCGGGCAGATCGGCATCCAGCGCCTTGGCATAGAACGTCGCCAGCATGGTCTGCGGCGCTCCGCTGAGATCAACATGAATCTTCTCGGGGTGGCTCATGGGGCCGACGCTAATGCCGATTTGGTGGCGCGCAGAGGAGTCTGAACAGTCCCCGGCGTGGTGTTCAGTCCCACCTCTCTAGGCTGAACGTCATGCAACGGATCATCGGTACTGAGGTTGAATACGGCATTTCGTCACCCACGGACCCCGCCGCCAACCCGATCCTCACTTCCACGCAGGCGGTGCTGGCGTACGCCGCGGCGTCGGGGATCCAGCGAGCCAAGCGCACGCGCTGGGATTACGAGGTGGAGTCACCGCTGCGTGATGCCCGCGGCTTCGACCTAGGGCGCACCTCCGGTCCGGCTCCCATCGTCGACGCCGACGAGGTCGGGGCGGCCAACATGATCCTCACCAACGGCGCTCGCCTGTACGTCGATCATGCGCACCCGGAGTACTCGGCGCCCGAATGCACCAATCCGCTGGACGCCGTCATCTGGGACAAGGCCGGCGAGCGCGTGATGGAGGCGGCCGCACGGCATGTCGCCAGCGTGCCCGGCGCCGCCCGGCTGCAGCTCTACAAGAACAACATTGATGGCAAGGGCGCCTCCTACGGCACCCACGAGAACTACCTGATGGACCGCCAGACGCCGTTCTCGGCGATCATCACCGGCCTCACCCCGTTCTTCGTGTCGCGCCAGGTTGTCACGGGTTCTGGTCGTGTGGGCATTGGGCCCTCCGGCGACGACTCGGGCTTCCAGTTGTCGCAGCGTGCCGACTACATCGAGGTCGAGGTCGGCCTGGAAACCACCCTCAAGCGGGGCATCATCAACACGCGCGACGAGCCACATGCCGACGCCGACAAATATCGGCGGCTGCACGTCATCATCGGGGACGCCAACCTGGCCGAGACCTCGACATTCCTCAAGGTGGGTACCACTTCCCTGGTGCTCGACCTGATCGAATCCGGGGCTGACCTGTCGGATCTGGCCCTGGCCCGGCCGGTGTACGCGGTGCATGTGATCAGTCGGGATCCGTCGCTGCGAGCCACTGTGGCGCTGGCGGACGGCCGAGAGCTGACAGCGCTTGCGCTGCAGCGTATTTACCTGGAACGCGTGGCCGAGCTCGTCGCGTCCCGCGACCCGGATCCGCAGGCCGACCATGTGCTGCAGGTGTGGGCCAAGGTGCTCGATCTGTTGGAACGCGATCCGATGGAATGCGCCGACTTGCTGGACTGGCCCGCCAAGCTGCGGCTGTTGGAGGGTTTCCGGCAGCGCGAGAACCTGAGCTGGTCGGCGCCGCGCCTGCACCTGGTCGACCTGCAGTACTCAGATGTGCGGCTCGACAAGGGGCTCTACAACCGGTTGGTGGCCCGCGGATCCATGCAGCGGATGGTCACCGAGCAGCAGGTGCTCGACGCGGTGACCCGGCCTCCGTTGGACACCCGCGCCTACTTCCGTGGTGAGTGCCTGCGCCGCTTCGGTGCCGATATCGCCGCCGCCAGCTGGGACTCGGTGATCTTTGACCTGGGCGGGGATTCGCTTGTCAGGATTCCAACCCTGGAGCCGCTGCGCGGCAGCAAGAGCCACGTGGGCTCGCTGCTGGACTCGGTCGATTCGGCTGCTGAACTGGTCGATCAGCTCACCACGTAACGCGATCGGCGACCCGCGCCAGCGAAACGTCACGCCCTGGGCGCTGCCCGGTAGGCTGAACAGAATCGACCTAGCAGTCAGGAGGCAGCGATGGCGCAGGAGCAGACCAAGCGCGGTGGTGGCGGTGACGAGGACGATGTCACCGACCTGGGAGGACCGGCCGGGCAGGAGCGTCGCGAAAAGCTGGCGGAGGAGACCGACGATCTGCTCGACGAGATCGATGACGTGCTGGAAGAGAACGCCGAGGACTTCGTGCGGGCGTACGTCCAAAAGGGTGGCCAGTGATCTGGCGCGATGACTCGATCGCGCCCCAGCAGTTCACCCGACATTCGCACCTTTCGTCGTTCTCCGAGTACCTGAGGATTCAGGCCCCGGAGTTGCTTCCGGCAGTCGGAAAGGCGTCAAGCGAAGTGATCGCGAACCTGCCGCATGGCACCACCATCGTGGCGCTCACGTACCGCGGCGGAGTCCTGATCGCCGGTGACCGGCGCGCTACTCAGGGCAACTACATCGCCAATCGCGATATCGACAAGGTGCAGATCACCGACAACTATTCCGCGACCGGTATCGCCGGAACCGCCGCCATCGCGGTCGAATTCGCGCGCTTGTACGCCGTTGAGCTTGAGCATTACGAAAAGCTCGAAGGCGTGCCGCTGACCTTCAACGGTAAGGCAAATCGGCTCTCGGCCCTGGTGCGCGGCAATCTGGCCGCGGCCATGCAGGGTCTGGTGGCGGTGCCCTTGTTGGTGGGCTACGACATCGACGACCCCAACGGTGAAACTGCCGGGCGCATCGTGTCTTTCGACGTGGCGGGTGGCTGGCACGTGGAGAGCGACGGCTACCAGGCGGTGGGTTCGGGCTCGATGTTTGCCAAGTCCTCGATCAAGAAGCTGTACAAGCCCGGCGGCGACGCGCTCGGTGCCCTGGCGGTGGCCGTGGAGTCGCTCTACGACGCGGCCGAAGACGATTCGGCAACGGGCGGACCGGATCTGGTGCGCCGGGTATTCCCGACGGCCGTCCGGATCGATTCCGGGGGAGCGGTCCGAGTACCGGAGGCGGACATCGAACGCATCGCGCGCGAGGTCATCGAAAAGCGGACAGAAGTGGCGCGTGCCGAATCAGAATTGCGTGAATCGGGAGGTAAGTCATGACCTTTCCGTACTATGCGTCGGTCGAGCAGCTCATGCGCGACCGTTCGGAGTTGGCGCGCAAGGGAATCGGCCGCGGTCGTTCGGTGGTGGCGCTCACCTACGCCGACGGCGTGTTGTTCGTCGCCGAGAACCCGTCCAACTCGTTGCAGAAGGTCAGCGAGGTGTATGACCGGGTGGGTTTCGCCGCTGTCGGAAAGTTCAATGAGTTCGACCGATTGCGCCGCGGTGGTATTCAGTGGGCCGATATGCGCGGCTATGCCTACGACCGTCGTGACGTGAGTGGACGTCAGCTGGCCAACATCTATGCCGAGGCTCTCGGCACCATCTTCAACGAGCAGGCCAAGCCGTACGAGGTGGAGCTGTGCGTCGGCGAGGTGGCCCACCACGGCCGGGACACCGAGCCCGTGCTGTACCGGATCACCTACGACGGGTCGATCGCCGATGAGCCGCACTGGGTGGTCATGGGCGGGAACACCGAGCCGGTGATCAACTCGCTCAAGGAAAGCTATGCCGAGGGGGCCACGCTCAAGGATGCGGTGGGTTTCGCGGTGAAGGCGCTGCAGGCCGGGGCGGGTGCGGCCAATGGCTCCGCGGAGGGCCGGGTGCTCGGTGGCCTGGAGGTCGCGGTACTGGAGCAGAGCCGTCCACGGCGGGCGTTTCGGCGAATCAAGGGCGCGGCCTTGGAAGCGCTTCTGCCCGAGGACTTCTCACCAGGGCAGACCGAGGGTGGGGGAGATCCCGCACCCGAGTCCGGTGATTCCAAGGACACTAAGGGTTCCAAGGGCTCCAAAGACCCCAAGGACAGTTAACTCGCGCGTTGTCGGCGCCGAGAGTGGCCAGCCCGCGCCGCGGAAGTTATCCACAGCCTGAAATCGATGGAACCGTGCGTGTATGTCGGCGGTCCTACCTGGTATCAAAACGCGTATTGCACCAGGTAGGAGTAGCAATGTCCGTCAACGATCAGGACACGTACATCGATCTCGCGACGCTGCGGCTCGCCGACGGCGCCTGTGAGGCGCTGGCCACCCGCTGCGAGCGGCTACGGAGCTCATTCGCGGGCGTGATCGCGCGTCTGGATGCCCTCGTGCCGGTCAGCCATGCCATCTTCGGGGACTGCGAAGAAGGCCGAGGGTGGGGCCGGGTCGTCCATGACACGGTCCAGGCGCCGACGGGATCCCTGGCGGCCGTCCTCGAGCAGCACCGAACGGCGCTCACCGAGTTCGCCGAGACCTTCCGGCGTATCGGTGATGCCTACCTGGAAGCCGACAGCAGCTCCGCCGACAGTTCCCGGAAGTCCGCGCGATGAGCGGCACCGTACGGCCCGATGAATGGCACGGCGACAAGTGGAGCCACGAATCGATCATGGACATGCAGGCGCGGATGGCGCCCGCGGGTATCACGCGCATCGCCGAAGAGTGGAAAAGCATTCTGGGTGAGCTTGATTCGCTGTTCGCGATCTTTCTGGAAGATGTGACCGCGATGATCGACGAGAGTTGGAGCGGTCCCGGGGCGCAGGCGGCACTGGACACCATGCGGGCATACGTCGAAAACTCGGGTGTTGCGCTCAGGCGCGCGTTCACTCTGTCCGCTGGCCTGGAGGTCCTGGCAGGCGCGACGAGCGAACTGCAGCAGAAGATCACGTCGCCGTCTGCGCACGCAGCGGTCGGACGGATGGGTGTGGACCTTGGGTGGGAAACGCCGGTCGCCCAGAACCTTGGCCGGTGGGAGCAGGCATTGACTCAGGTGCGCACCATGTACAGCGGCCCGGCGGTACAGGCCGGTAATGCGGATGCCGAGCTGATCGGCCCTCAGGAACGACTCCGGTTCGGGTCCGGCACCGACGCGGATGCGGTGCCCGACCGGCGGGCGGATGAGCAGGCCGAGCGAGCCGGGGAATTCCTGGCGCGGTGGGGCGCGGAGTTGAACCCGCAGTCGGCGGTGCTCCCGGCCCACAGCGGTATGCCGCTGCAGCTGCCTCTCACGGTGGCGGGAACACCGGGTAATCCATTCCGGGGCACAGATTTCGGGTTCGGTTCGTCCGCCGGATCGGAGGCGGACGAACGTGGCGAGGACGACGTCTACGCGGGCCAGAACTGGATGCGCGATCCGCTCTGGCGCGAGAACCCAACCCGCAGTGTTGGGTTCGAATCGGCGACGCCGACGGGCCGGCAGCCACTTTCTCCCGACCGGATGCCGACGTTCGGTTCGGGACCCACCGCGGCGAATGCCGGCGGTGTCGGCGCGGGAGCGACGACACGGGCGTGGGGCGCCATGATGCCGATGATGGGTGCCTATCCGGCGCACGCAAACCAGCGGCGCGGTGACGACAACGAGCACTACAGCCCGAGATATCTCGTCAACAGCGACAACACTCGAGAGCTGCTCGGGGAGTTACCCAAGGGCTCGGCCCCCGTCATCGGGTTATGGGAGGGCGGTACCGCCGACGACGATTTCGGGCCCCCGCCGCGGCATGGGTTTCGTTCGCGCTGAGTCGGACCCTTGAGGGTTTGGGTTTGCGCCGGTATCAATACCGGGTGCCTTCGACGCCCTCTGCTGATAGCTGCTGTTGCCTGACGCCGTCCCGTAGCGCCTAGTCACAGAAAGCCGTCTGCATCGTGTCCGTATTCGTTGACATCGTTCCCCCCGAAGAATCGCCCGCCGAATCGAAGAAAGTCGCTGCGCGCCCGTCGCAATGGCGCCGCCGGCTGACTAATGCCGCCCTGCCTCTGCTGTCGGTGGTCGCCTTCGTCGGCATCTGGCAGCTGGCAGCGGCAAGCGGTATCTGGAACCAGACCTTTGTGCCGTATCCGAGCACCGTCTGGGACGCATTCATCGAGGTCTCCACCAACCACGACGGCGTCCATGGGTACGGCGGCTATCTACTGGCCGAGCACCTGTACATGACGCTGCGCCGCTTGCTTTTCGGTGTGCTCATCGGTGTCACCGGCGGCGTGCTGCTGGGCCTGGTCATGGGATCGGTCGGCTGGGTGCGCAGTGTCCTGGAACCCTGGCTGACCTTCCTGCGCACGCTGCCTCCGCTGGCCTACTTCTTCCTGTTGGTCATCTGGCTGGGTATCGACGAGGCCCCCAAGATCACGCTGCTGGCGTTGGCGGCGCTGCCCCCCGCCGCAGTCGCTACCACGGCAGCCGTGGTCGCGGCACCAGTAGGGCTAGTGGAGGCCGCCCGCGCCCTGGGCGCCACCCGCTGGCAGGTGGTCCGCGACGTGGTCATCCCCTCGGCGCTGCCCGAGACATTCACCGGGGTGCGCCTGGCGGTGGGTATGGCCTATTCCTCGGTGGTCGCCGCCGAACTGTTCAACGGCATACCCGGCATCGGCGGTCTGGTGAAAGACGCCAGTAACTACAACAACACCCCGGTGGTGCTCGTCGGAATCTTCTCGATCGGGATCTCGGGGCTGGTGATCGACGCGGCATTGCGCGCCGTCGAGCGCCGTGCGGTGCCGTGGAGGGGAAAGGTATGAGACCGGGCCGAATCGCGGCGGCGCTGCTGGTGGCGATAGGGGTGCTGTCCGGATGTGCCATCGACCACTCCGGCCTGCAGGATGGCAAACCGACCATCCGGATCGGCTATCAGAACTTCCCCAGCGGCGACCTGGTGGTCAAGCAAAATCGTTGGCTGGAAACGGCTTTGCCCGAATACAACATCAAATGGACTCGATTCGACTCGGGCGCCGATGTCAACACCGCATTCATCGCCAGGGAACTGGACTTCGGGTCCCTGGGTTCGAGTCCTTTCGCGCGAGGGTTATCGGCCCCGTTGAACATCCCGTACCGCCTGGCGTTCGTTCTCGATGTCGCGGGGGATAACGAGGCCCTGGTGGCCAGCAATCGCAGCGGTGTCACGACGATCGCCGGTCTCAAGGGCAAGCGGGTGGGCACCCCCTTCGCCTCCACCGCGCATTACAGCCTGCTGGCCGCATTGGCTCAGAACGGACTGTCGGCCAAGGATGTTCAGCTGGTGGACCTGCAGCCGCAGGCCGCGCTGGCCGCCTTCGATCGCGGCGACGTGGATGCCGTCTACACCTGGTTGCCCACAGTCGACCAGGTGCGCAAGAACGGCAGAGACCTCATCACCAGCCGACAGCTGGCCCAGGGGAGCAAGCCCACCCTGGACCTTGCTGCGGTGGCCAACGCCTTCTCCGACGCACACCCGGAGATTGTCGATGTGTGGCGCCAGCAACAGGCGCGGGCGCTCAGACTCATCCACGACGATCCAAGCACCGCCGCCAAGGCGATCGCCGCGGAGAACGGGCTCACCCCGCAGGAGGTGGCCGGCCAGCTCAAGCAGGGCATCTACCTCACTCCCGGCGAGATCGCCTCACCGAAATGGCTTGGTGAGGAAGGGAAGCCGGGCCATATCGCCGTGGACCTGCAGAGCGCGTCGCTGTTTCTGGCCGAACAAAAACAGATTCCTACCGCCGCGCCGCTTTCGACGTTCGAGAATGCCGTCTACACGAAGGGTCTGCCCGGTGTCATTAGTCGATGATGTGGAAGCCGCCACGGAGGAACGGAGCACCGGATCCATCCGGATCAGCGGTGTCACGCACCGGTACGGCAGCGGCGCGGCCCGGACGACAGCGCTGGGCCCGGTGGACCTGACTGTCGATCCGGGGACTTTTCTCGTGCTGGTCGGGGCTTCCGGCTGCGGTAAGAGCACCCTGCTGCGGCTCCTGGCCGGATTCGAGTCGCCCAGCGAAGGGGCCGTACAAGTGGCAGGCGACGCACCCACGCCCGGCATCACCTCCGGGGTCGTGTTCCAGCAGCCGCGTCTGTTTCCCTGGCGCACGGTTGGGGGAAATGTCGAGCTGGCCCTGAAATACGCGAAGGTGCCTCGGGAACGGTGGGGGCAACGTCGTGACCAGCTGCTGGCCCGTGTCGGGCTGGAAGGCACTGCCGGGCGGCGCATCTGGGAGATCAGCGGCGGCCAGCAGCAACGGGTGGCCATCGCCCGCGCCCTCGCCGCGGAGACTCCGCTGTTTCTGCTCGACGAGCCATTCGCGGCGCTGGACGCACTCACCCGCGAACGCCTCCAAGAGGATGTTCGTCAGGTCAGCGCCGAGTCGGGCCGTACCACCGTGTTCGTCACGCACAGCGCCGACGAGGCCGCCTTCCTCGGATCGCGCATCGTGGTGCTGACCCGCCGTCCAGGGCAAGTGGCACTGGACATCCCGGTGAACCTGCCCAGAACCGGCATCGACCCGGACGATCTACGCCGTTCCCCCGAATACGCCGAACTGCGCACCGAAGTGGGCAAGGCCGTGAAAGCCGCGGCCGCCTAGCCGTTGTGCGGGTGCTCGCGCAAGAGCGCCGCGGCTTCGGTCTGGTACGCGTGCTCTGCCCATTGCGCAGGTGTTGACCCAAAGCGGGTATCGGCAATCGCGCGATCGGCCCCGGCCTCCAGAAGTTGGCGAATCAGCACCAGATCACCGGCCCAGGCCGCCTGGTGCAGCGGTGTCGCACCTTCTTCGTCGCGGGCATTGACGTCGATGGGGAAGGAGGGCGTCACGACAGTGACGCCCGCGGTATCGATTCCGTGCCGCGCGAGCAGCTCCAGACGATCGGCGAACCCATGCTCGGCGGCCCAGGTGACCTGCCGCCGCCACATCTGCTCGCGGGTCTCCATGGCTTCGCCCAGGCGACGCTCCCATGGGCTCGGGCCGGCATCGGCCAACCCGTGCGAGAACAGCAGCTCCAGATGCGAATCGTCGGGACGGAACATCCTGTTGTAGAGGGTCTGCTGGTCCACCGGGTGTGCACCCCGCCGCAGCAGCACGGTGGCCAGTGCCTCGGCGAAGGGGTGGCGGGGCTGGCGTCGGGGCCCCTGCTCACCCTCACCGAACACCCCCGTCAACACGGTGAACGGGGTGGACAGTCCGCGCCACAGATATCCCGAGTTCGGGTCGGCGCCGCCATCGAGAAGAAGGTGCGCGGCCGCGAGCGTGTCGTCCATGGTGCGGCCCAGTGGTGCCCGTGCATAGCAGAGGTACGTCAGCGGGGACCAGTCGTACGGACCGCCGCTCGTGGTCGCCAGTGCCGGTTGCGCCGCCAGGTGATGTGCGAGCGCGACCGGGTCGGCGGCGGAGGCGGCGGCCCACACATGCCGATCCACCAGCGCGGGATCGGCGGCCACCAGATCGGCCGCTGCCTGCCAGCGCGGAGGTTCGTCGTCCTCGTCATACCGTAACGAGGCGAGGGCGCAGAACCGGTCGGCGATGTCGAGGCCCGGTTCATGGACTGCGCTCGGATCGGTGCTGAGTCCGGCGGCAAGCTCGACATAGCGCACGAGCGCGGGCCAGCCGGTGAATCCGGAGCGGCGGGCCACCGTCAACTGGGCATCGTGCAGCGCGAATTGCTCACCCGCCAAGGCGATATCGGGGCGTGGATGGTGCTGACGCACCGCGTCGACTGCCACGGGGTCTGCGGTGCGCACCGCGCGCTGCAGTTGGCGCGCGTCATCGCGGACGCGATCGAGTGACGGATTGGTGGGAAGGGTGCTGGCCATGACGGCCTCCTCTCGTGAACCCGATGTCCGCGAGACCAGGTGTGAGAAGAGGTCGGCTAAACCACGTCAAGGAGGGCAGGGAGGCTGAGCCTCTTCGGGCGGACACCGGGCGCTCCTGCACGCCCGGCACCCACATTACCGCGCTAGAGCGTGGGGCGTCGGTGTGCCCACGGCTCGGTCGCTTCGAGCTGAGCGGCCAGCCGGATGAGCAGAGATTCACCGCCCAGTGGCGCGACGAACTGCACGCCGAGTGGCAGGCCCTTCGGGGTCTGATACAGCGGCAAGGAAATCGCCGGGCGCCCAGTGAGATTCGCCAACTGGGTGTAGGGGACCCAGCCGAGGTTGTCGTTGATCATGCTGTCGACGATGTTCGCGTACTTGAGCACGCGGGCAGTCTTGGTGCGCAGCAGTAGATCGGATACGGCCGCCAGCGGCGCCGGGAGATTGAACTCGCCGATCCGTGGCGGAGCCTTGGCGAGTGTGGGCGTGAGCAGGAGGTCGTAGTCGCCGAAGAAGGTTGCCAGTTCCCGCACGTAGTTGTGTCGGCGCTCCACGGCCGCAACGTAATCGGGGCCGCTGGTGGCGCGGCCCAGAGCGGCGATGAGGAGGGTGTCGCGTTCGAACCCCTCGTCGCCCGCTCCGGTCAGCTTCTTGGTGTCGTCCACCTCGTAGGCGGCGTGCACAAACCAGGTCAGCAGGAAATCGCGGGCGAGCTGCCCGTCGTCGTAGGGGGCGCTCACCTCTTCCACCTCATGGCCCAAGTGAGTCAGGATGCGCACCGCGGCCTCGACGGCGGCCACCGCGGCGGGATCGGGATTCGGGGTGATGACGGTAGGGATGCGCACCCCGATCCGGAGCTTGCCGGGATCCCGGCCCACCTGCGAGGCATACGAATCCTCGGGCATCGCTGGGAGATACGGCGATGTGGGCTCGGGGCCGGCGATGATGTCGAGCATGGCGGCGGTATCGCGGACGGTGCGCGACACCGTACCGCTGACCGCCGCTCCGTGCATGGGCTCACCGGCCCCCGGACCCATCGGAGTGATACCGCGACCGGGCTTGAGGCCCACCAGACCACAGCATCCCGCGGGGATGCGGATCGACCCACCCCCGTCACTGGCACCGGCCACCGGCACGATTCCCGCGGCCACGGCAGCGGCAGAACCGCCCGAGGACCCGCCCGGGGTGCGGTTCAGATCCCACGGATTACGGCTTGGCCCAAAGAGTTCCGGCTCGGTGATGCCCTTCGACCCGAATTCGGGGGTGTTGGTCTTGCCGAAGATGACGAGACCGGCATCGAGCCAGCGCTGCACGATGGTGGAGTGTTCCGGGGCGGGCCGTGTGGACAACGCCCGGCACCCTCCCGATGTCGGGTGGCCCTTGTAGTCCTGGCCGAGGTCCTTGATGAGAAAGGGCACTCCGGCGAGCGGTCCGGTCAGCTCACCGGCGACCTGCTGGTCGGCCTCGGGGATGGTCCGGACGATGGCGTTGATGTCATCGTTGACCGCTACCGCCCGGGCACGGGCGGCGGCGAGCAGCTCGGCAGGACTGACCTGCTTGGTGGCAACCAGCTCGGCCAGGCCGGTGGCGTCGTGTTGGGAGTATTCGGAGAAATCCACCCGGCCAGCCTATGCGGCTTCAGGCGATCAGGCGTTGGCCTTCTTCAGCACATCGTTGTAGATAGCGACGATCTTCTCGGTCTGCAGCGACTGACGTGGCTCGTCCTGATGCGCGGCGACAACTTCGGTCATCTGTCGCAGCTTGTCACGGTCATCGGCCAGTGCCCGGATGGCCGCCGCGATCGCCTCGACGGACTCGTTCTCCGTCACCAGACCACCGCCGTCGGGCACCGATTCGCCGAGGATATCGTCGCAGAAAATGACGGGGGTCGACATCGAAATAGCTTCCAGCAGAACCAGTCCCTGAGTGTCGAAACCGTAGGACGTGAACAACAGGGCGCTGCTGGCTCCCATCGCCGCCAGGCAGCTGTCCTGGCTGACCCGGCCGCGCAACCGGATCCGATTGGAGGCTCCGTGCGAATCGACGTACTTCTTGATGGCGTGCTCGAGGTGACCGTCACCGTAGATGTCCATGACACAGTTCTTGACCTGGGTGGCCGCCTTCACGGCCTCCAGCACCCGCTTCTCCGGGGAGAGGCGTCCGCACCAGATCAGCCGCAGCGGCTCATCGTCGGTCGGCTTGTCGTCCGCCGCTTCACGGGCGATGTCCACCAGCTCGTCGTCGACACCGTTCGAGACCACCGAGATGGGCCGACGCAAGCCGCGGTCCGTGAGGGCCTGGGCGAAGTGCGTCGTCGGCGTGATCTCGTGGTCCACGGCCTGTGCCTGAGCCATCATCAGCTGCCACGCTCGCCGCGACGCGGCGGACTCCTGGACTGTGGTCAGGTGGAAATCCCTGGGCAGGTGGCGCTCCTGCATTTGACTGAAGATCCACGCCAACAGCAGGGGGTTGGGGCTGGCCTTCTCGAAGTACACGTCGTACCGGGTGTGCTTGGTCTGCACCACCGGGATGCCGTTGCGGCGGGCAGCCTCCACACCGGCGATGCAGACACCGAGGTCGCCCTGGCTGTGGATGATGTCGATGGGTCCGCGGGCGCGCAGCTCCCGGTCAATCAGCTCCTTGTTCGCCGCTCCCGGCCATACGAAGGTGAAGTCGTCGTGCTTGCCGAGCTTGCGCATCACCTCTGCCACGAACGGCACGGGCTTGACCTCGACGACGTTCGGATCGGGGTCGGCGGTGTGGGCCAGTGGTGCGGTGAACACCGTCACCTTGTGCCCCAGCCGCTCCAGGCCATGACGCTGCCGCGCCACCGAGATCTGCGCCCCGCCCAGGCTCTCGGGATGAAGATCGGTGAACAGCGCAATATGCATCGTCGAAACCTTGTCGTTGTGTGCCAGTACGGCGTGCGGAAACCGGGCCCAACCCGAACCGAACCGTATCGGATCGCCGGTCGTGCTGCTGAGATACCCAGACAGAAGGTACTGAGAAAGGCCAGCCTCCCCGCCGCCGATGGCCTCACCCAGTAGTCTCGATGCTGTGCAACGTCGAATTATGGGGATCGAGACCGAGTTCGGCGTCACGTGCACATTTCACGGCCACCGTCGACTGAGCCCGGATGAGGTCGCCCGCTATCTGTTCCGTCGCGTGGTGTCCTGGGGACGCAGTTCCAACGTGTTCCTGCGCAATGGCGCACGGCTCTACCTCGATGTGGGCAGCCACCCGGAGTACGCCACCGCCGAATGCGACAGCCTGGTGCAGCTGGTCACCCATGACCGTGCCGGGGAACGTGTCCTGGAGGACCTGCTGATCGATGCCGAGCAGCGCCTGTCCGACGAGGGCATCGGCGGCGACATCTACTTGTTCAAGAACAACACCGACTCGGCCGGCAACTCCTATGGCTGCCACGAGAACTACCTCATCGTGCGGGCGGGGGAGTTCTCCCGGATTTCCGATGTGCTGCTGCCCTTCCTGGTGACACGCCAGCTGATCTGTGGCGCGGGCAAGATACTGCAAACCCCCAAGGCGGCGACCTTCTGCTTGTCGCAACGCGCCGAACACATTTGGGAAGGCGTGTCCTCGGCGACCACCCGCAGCCGTCCCATCATCAACACCCGCGATGAGCCGCACGCGGACGCCGAGAAGTACCGGCGGCTGCACGTCATCGTCGGCGACTCCAACATGTCCGAGTCGACCACCATGCTCAAGGTCGGCACCGCGGCGCTGGTGCTGGAGATGATCGAAAGTGGCGTCGCTTTCCGGGACTTCTCGCTGGATAACCCGATCCGCGCCATCCGTGAGGTCAGCCATGACCTCACGGGCCGCCGCCCCGTGCGGCTCGCCGGTGGGCGTCAGGCCAGTGCGCTGGACATCCAGCGTGAGTACCACGCTCGCGCCGTCGAGCACCTGAACACGCGCGAGCCGAACGCGCAGGTCGAGCAGGTCGTGGAACTCTGGGGACGCACGCTGGATGCCGTTGAGGCCCAGGACTTCTCGAAGGTCGACACCGAGATCGACTGGGTGATCAAGCGCAAGCTGTTCCAGCGCTATCAGGACCGCTACAACATGGAGCTGTCCGACCCGAAGATCGCCCAGCTGGACCTGGCCTATCACGACATCAAGCGCGGCAGGGGCGTGTTCGACCTGCTGCAGCGCAAGGGGTTGGCCGCCCGTGTCACCACCGACGAGGAGATCAAGGCCGCCGTCGACCAGCCTCCGCAGACCACCCGCGCCAAGCTGCGCGGTGATTTCATCACCGCCGCTCAGGAGGCCGGCCGCGATTTCACGGTGGACTGGGTGCACCTCAAGCTCAACGACCAGGCACAGCGCACGGTGTTGTGTAAGGACCCGTTCCGGTCCGTCGACGAGCGGGTGGAACGGCTCATCGCCAGCATGTAGCGGGATCCCGCTGCGATCGTGATGCTTCCGTCGAACGTCGAACAAACTTTCGCAACACCCCCTAAAGTGCTGGCAGGAAACACGCCATAGTCCTCTAAGCTTGCCGCCGTGGCGATCTCCAAAGTCGAGCGGTTAATGAACCTGGTGATCTGCCTGCTGTCCACCCGCACCTATGTCACCGCCGAACGCATCCGTACGTCGGTGGCCGGTTACTCGGACTCGCCGAGCGACGAGGCCTTCAGCCGGATGTTCGAGCGCGATAAGAACGAGCTGCGCGATCTGGGCATACCGCTGGAGACAGGGAAGGTGTCGTCCTTCGACGCCACCGAGGGGTACCGCATCCGCCGTGACGCCTACGAGCTGCCCGATATCACCCTCACCGCCGACGAGTCCGCAGCCGTCGCTGTCGCCACCCAGCTGTGGCAGTCGCCCGAGCTGGTCACCGCCGCGCAGGGCGCGCTGATGAAGCTGCGCGCGGCGGGGGTGGATGTCGACCCGGCCGCAGAGAATGTTTCGGTGGCGGCGCCTGCCGCCATGCCCGGCGGTCGTGGATCGGAATCGGTACTGCGAATTCTGCTGTCCGCCATCGACTCCGGTCACGCCGTGCACTTCGGGCACCGGCCGTCACGTGCCGAGCCGTATGTCACGCGCACCGTCGAGCCCTGGGGCGTGATCACCGATCGCGGCCGCTGGTACCTCGTCGGACATGACCGGGACCGGAACGCCACCCGCACTTTCCGGCTCTCCCGTATCGGGGAGGACGTCACGATGCTCGACAAACCGGGGACTGTCCGTCGTCCCGAGGGGGTGGACCTGCGCGCCATCGTGGCCCGGGCCGTCGGCGACGGCCCGGTGCGGATCACCGCACGGGTGTGGATCGCCGAAGGACGCGCCCAGGAGCTGCGCCGGATGGGTGCCGTCGTCGAACCACAGCGGCGAGGAGAGCGCGACGGGGATGTGGTCGAGATCGAGGTGGCCTCACCCGACCGGCTGGTTCGCTCGATCGCCTCCCACGGCGCCGATGCGGTCGCGTTGGAGCCGGCACAGGTGCGCGACGAGGTCATCGCTCGTCTTCAGGAGCACGCAGGAGTCACGGCATGACCGAGCTGTCGAATCGTCTGACCCGGCTTCTCAACATGGTTCCTTACTTCCAGGCCAATCCGGGTATCAGTGCCGCCGATGCCGCCGCCGACCTGGGGGTCACGACCAAACAGCTGATGGCCGACCTGAACCAGCTGTGGATGTGTGGCCTGCCCGGTTACGGCCCCGGCGATCTGATCGATCTCTCCTTCTCCGAGGAGAGCATCGAGGTCACGTTCTCGGCCGGTATCGACCGTCCGCTGCGCCTCACCTCGCCCGAGGCGACGGCACTCCTGGTCGCCCTGCGCGCCTTGCTGGACATGCCCGGCACCGTCGACCCGGAGGCCGCGCGCAGCGCTATCGCCAAGATCGAGGACGCCGCGGGGGCCGGCGATGAGTCGCTCGGGCGAAGAGAGTTGAACACCCAATCGGACGGTTCGCCGGCGACTGCCGTCGAGTCCGAGGCGGTCTCTGCGGTGCGCTCGGCCGTGCGTCACCGCAAGGCGTTGCGCATCGAGTACTACTCGGCATCGCGAGACGCGTTGTCGGAACGGATAGTCGATCCCATTCGGATCGCGGTGGTGGGGGACCACAGCTACCTGGAGGCCTGGTGTCGCGCATCGGAGGGGGTGCGGTTGTTCCGGTTCGACAGGATCGAACAGGCCGAGGTTCTCGATCAGCGCGCAGCGCCCCCCGAGCCCGCGGTCCAGACGGCCACCGACACCGGTTTGTTTGAGGCGGACCCCTCGCTTCCCGCGGCGACGGTGCTGGTCGGTCCGAGTGCGTCCTGGGTCTTCGATTACTTCCCGATGCGGCCCACCGGTGTCCAGCATGCCGATGGTTCGGTGGAGGCCGCCATGACCTATGCCTCCGAGGACTGGATGGCGCGGCTGGTCCTCGGGTTCGGATCGGCGATCCGAGTGCTGGCACCGGAGTCGTTGGCGCTGCGGGTACGCACTGATGCGGCGGTGGCGCTGGCGGCGTATCAGGCCAGCTGACCGAGATCGGCCCTGGGGTAGCATTCAGGGCAGACACGACGCCAGAGGAGGTGACCACATTGGGCGGTCTACAACCCATGCACTGGGTGATCGTAATTGTGGTGTTCGCGCTGCTCTTCGGAGCCAAGAAGTTGCCGGACCTCGCGCGTTCGCTGGGTAAGTCGCTGCGGATCTTCAAGTCGGAAGTCAAAGAACTGCAAAACGAGGGAAATGCTGCGAAGGCGTCCGACACCCCGCAGGCCGTGGAGCCGCAGCAAGTGCCTCCGACTGCCGCGGTGGAAGCGCCCCCGATCGAATCGACTCCCGGTCACAAGCCCACTGCCTAGCCGCGTTCCGCCGCGATAGGCCGGCCGGATAGGTCATGCGTTCATGAATAAGGTCCTGGGGGCTCTTGGGCTGCGGCGAAAATCCAGACAACCCAAAAATGCCGATGGCACCATGTCGCTCATCGAGCATCTGCAGGAGCTGCGCACCCGCTTGCTGATCTCGGTGGCGGCGGTCCTGCTCACTACCATCATCGGTTTCATCTGGTACGAGCACACGATGTTCGGCCTCGAGAGCCTCGGTGAATGGTTGCGTGAGCCGTACTGCTCGCTGCCGGCCAGCGCCCGCGCCAATCTCAGCGCGGACGGCGCCTGCCGACTGTTGGCCACCGCGCCCTTCGAGCAGTTCATGCTCCGCCTCAAGGTGGGCCTGACGGCCGGCGTGGTGCTGGCCTGCCCGGTGTGGCTGTATCAAATCTGGCGTTTCATCACCCCGGGCCTGTACCGCAACGAACGCAAGTTCGGTGTCATCTTCGTGACCGCAGCGGCCGTGCTGTTCGTCACCGGCGCGTTCCTGGCCTACCTGGTGCTGGCCAAGGCCCTGCACTTCCTCTTGACGGTGGGCAGCGACGTTCAGGTCACCGGGCTCAAGGGTGACGAGTACTTCAGCTTCCTGATCAACCTGCTGCTGGTGTTCGGCGTCAGCTTCGAATTCCCGCTGCTGCTCATCATGCTGAATTTCGTCGGGATGCTGCCCTACGCCAAGCTCAGGAATTGGCGCCGCGGCATCATCTTCGGCCTGTTCGTCTTCGCGGCCTTCGCGACGCCGGGAGCCGATCCGTTCTCGATGACGGCGCTGGGGCTCGCGCTCACCCTGCTGCTGGAGTTCTCCATCCAGGTGGCCCGCGTGCACGATAAACGCAAGGCCAGGCGGGAGGCCGCGCAGGAGCTCAGTGACGACGAGGCCTCCGCATTGGACGCGCCCGAGGCCATTGCCGCGCCCGAACCGATCGGTCCCCCCGAGCGGTTTGACAACATGGGCAAGTGACCAGCATCGGAACCGAACTTAGTGCGTTCTCCCAAGGGCTGAGTTTCGCTCTCGATCCGTTCCAGGTCCGCTCGTGTACCGCGCTGGAGAACGGCCACGGCGTGCTGGTCTGCGCGCCCACCGGCGCGGGCAAGACCATCGTCGGAGAGTTCGCGGTACACCTGGCCCTGGCCGCCGGGCGCAAATGCTTCTACACCACCCCGATCAAGGCGCTGAGCAACCAGAAGTACAACGACCTGGTATCGGTGTACGGGCCGGAGAGGGTCGGCCTGCTCACCGGAGACTCGTCGATCAACTCCGATGCCCCGGTGGTGGTGATGACCACCGAGGTGCTGCGAAACATGCTTTACGCGGATTCGCCAGCGCTGCATGGTCTTTCGCATGTCGTGATGGATGAGGTGCACTTCCTGGCCGACCGATTCCGTGGTGCGGTCTGGGAAGAGGTGATCCTGCATCTGCCCGAGGATGTTGCCTTGGCCAGTCTGTCGGCCACGGTGAGCAACGCCGAGGAATTCGGCGGCTGGATCAAGACGGTCCGCGGAGATACCACCGTGGTGGTCGACGAGACCCGGCCGGTTCCCTTGTGGCAGCACGTCATAGTCGGGCGGCGGCTGTTCGACCTGTTCGATTACGACGGTAAGAAAACCGACGTCGATCCGGAGCTCACCCGCCACATAGCTCAGCGTCGCCAGGCCGATCGCTTCGCCGACTTCGACCGCCCGCACCGACGGCCACACCAGGGAGGGTCGAACCAGCGTTCGGGGAGGCCGCCCACCCTCTACCGGCCGCCGTCGCGACCCGAAGTCATCACCCGGCTCGATGAGGATGGGCTGCTTCCGGCGATTACGTTCATCTTCTCGCGCGCCGGATGCGATGGTGCTGTGGCCCAATGCCTTCGGTCCAGGTTGCGCCTGACCACCGAGGAGCAACGGCGGGAGATCGTCGCCGTCATCGACCGCCGCACCGAAGGGCTGCCCGAGGGCGACCTGGACGTGCTCGGGTATTGGCAGTGGCGGGAGGGGCTGTTGCGCGGTATCGCCGCTCACCATGCGGGCATGCTGCCGGTGTTCCGGCACACCGTGGAGGAGCTGTTCACCAAGGGGCTGGTGAAGGCGGTATTCGCTACCGAGACACTGGCATTGGGTATCAATATGCCCGCACGCACGGTGGTGCTGGAGCGGTTGGTCAAGTTCAACGGGGAGCAGCACGCGGCGTTGACTCCCGGGGAGTACACCCAGTTGACCGGGCGCGCGGGCCGGCGCGGCATCGACGTCGAGGGACACGCCGTCGTGTTGTGGACACCCGAGGTGGAGCCCAGCGAGATCGCGGGACTGGCGTCTACCCGCACCTTCCCGCTACGCAGCTCCTTCGCGCCGTCGTACAACATGACGATCAATCTGGTGCACCGCATGGGCCCGGGTCCGGCACGCGAACTACTGGAGCGATCCTTCGCGCAGTTCCAGGCAGACCGCTCCGTGGTGGGATTGGTGCGTGGCATCGAACGTGGTCAGAAAATGCTCGACGAGATCGCCAATGAGCTTGACGGACACGACGGTTCGGTTCTGGAGTACGTCCGGATGCGCGGCAACCTCGCCGAGCGTGAGCGCGCCGCCGCACGTGAGTCACGGCTTGAACGTCGCGGTGCGGCCAACGACGCCCTGGCCGCGCTCAAGCGGGGCGACGTCATCGCGATCCCACATGGCCGTCGCAACGGTGTGGCCGTGGTGCTGGAGCCGGCCAACGACAACGACGACCCCCGTCCTTTGGTGTTGACCGAACACCGTTGGGCCGGGCGGATTTCGTCGGCGGATTACACGGCAGGCGCTGAACCGCTCGGATCCATCGCACTGCCCAAGCGGGTCGAGCATCGTCAGCCCAAGGTGCGACGCGATGTGGCGTCGGCGCTGCGGTCAGCGCTTGACGAGGGCCGGGTACGCAGGCCGCAACCCGTGAAGGGCCGCAAGAACGGTGCGGGCGCCGACGGCGCAGATCTGGGAGTCGAGGTCGAACGGTTACGTCATGAAATCCGGCAGCATCCGGTGCATCGTGTCCCCAACCGCGAGGAGCTGGCACGGACAGCCGAGCGCTATCTGCGCATCGAACGCGACAACGCGCAACTGCAGAAGAAGGTGTCGGCCGCGACCAATTCGCTCGCGCGCACTTTTGACCGGATCCTCGCGCTGCTCACCGAACGTGGATACGTCGAGGACAGCGCCGAGCTCGGTGTGAAGGTCACCGAGGACGGCATGCTGCTGGCACGCATCTATAGCGAAAGTGATCTGCTGGTGGCCGAGTGTCTGCGGCGCGGGCTGTGGGCAGGACTCAAACCCGCGGAGCTGGCGGCCGTGGCATCGGCCGTGCTGTACGAGTCGCGGGGTGATGCGGTGTCGGAGACGGGTGAGGCGCCGACGGCCGCGCTGCGGGCGGCACTCGCCGAGACCCACCGGGCCCTGGCCCGGTTGCGCCGCGACGAACAGCAGTACCAGCTCTCGCCCACCCGCGAGGTCGACGAGGGCTTCGTCGCAGCGGTGTACCGATGGGCGACTACCGGTGATCTGGCGGCATCGCTGGAGGCGGCCGGCAATACGGGCACCGCGTTGCCGGCGGGTGATTTCGTGCGGTGGTGCCGGCAAGTGGTTGATCTGCTCGACCAAATCAACAAGGCCGCGCCGGACACCACGGTGCGCTCGGTGGCACGGGCCGCGGTCGCCGACGTGCGGCGTGGCGTCGTCGCCGTTGATGGCACATAAGGTCGAGCAAACGCTAAGGTGGAGCGTCAGCACGCTCTTACACACCGGTAAGTAACAATGTCGCGACACGGGAGGAACGATGAGCGGTCCACAGGGAACCGAACCTGGCGGACAGTGGGCGCCGCAACCTGGGCAAGGCCAAGAGCCGTGGCAGACACCGCAATCCTCAGATCCGGCAGGGCAGGGCGAGCAGGGTTGGCAGCAGCCGGCCTACGGTCAGGGACAGCAGTATCCGCAGTACCAGCAGCCGGGTTTCCCGGGTGGTGGATTTGGGGATCCGAGCCAGTTCGGCCAGCAGCCCGGTCAGCAGGGATTCGGCGAGCCGAGTCAGTTCGGCCAGCCCGGCGCCTACGGCCAGCCAGGACAGTACGGGCAGCAGGGTGGATACCCGGGCCAATACGGGCAGCAGCAGGGACAACCTTTCCCGCAGTTCGGTGCTGGTAAGCCGCAGCGTTCCACCAAGACCATCGCCATCATCGGCGGCATCGTCGCGGCCGCGGTGATCCTGATCGTGGTGCTGGTTACCGCCTTCCTGGCTCCCGGCTGGGCCATGACCACGACCCTGGACGTCAGCAAGGCGCAAGAGGGCGTGACCAAGGTTCTTACCGACGAGACCAACGGATATGGCGCCAAGAACGTCAAGGACGTCAAGTGCAATGACGGCAAGAACCCCGAGGTGAAGAAGGGCGCCACCTTCAACTGCGATGTCAGCATCGACGGCACCAAGCGGCAGGTCACTGTCACGTTCCAGAACGACAAGGGCACCTACGAGGTAGGCCGCCCCAAGTAGATCGATTCTCGAGAAAACGCCGAGTGCGCAGATCCGCGCACTCGGCGTTTTTGTGTTTAGGGGAGCCCGTCGAGCGCCTTCTGCAGGCGTGTGATCGCCGACCCGATCCCCAATGCGGCGCCCAGTTCGGCGACTCGCTGAGGATCTCGCGCTGTCAGCGGTAGCGCATCGCTGCCGCGATCGATCGTGACCGGCGCATCCACGGCCACGCGCACCACCGGTTCTGCGGCTGCGATGTAGTCGGTAGCGGCCAACAGCTTGGCGCGAACCGCCTTGGCCAGCCCGGATTCTGGATCGTCGACCGCGGCAAGGATGCCGGTCAGTGACCCGTACTCGGCAAGAAGTTTGGTTGCCGTCTTCTCACCCACGCCGGCGACACCGGGCAGGCCGTCGGACGGGTCGCCGCGCAGCAGGGCCAGCTCCGCATACGCCGCGCCGGCACGCTCCACGGGCACTCCGTACTGCTCGGACACCTCGGCCGGTCCGAACAAGGTGGCCTTGGCGAACCCGCGGCCCATGTAGAAGACGCGAATCGGGACCGGGGCATCGGTGACTACCTGCAGCAAGTCGCGGTCACCGCTGACCACGATCACGGGGTCCCGGCGTTCGGTCGCGGCGAGCGTGCCCAGCACATCGTCTGCCTCAAATCCCGGGGCACCGGCCGACGCGATGCCGAACGCGTCCAGCATGGCGGCGATCATGTCGACCTGGGGTGTCAGCTCGTCGGGTACCTCTTCGACGTCAACGTCTGTGGCAATCGCCTCGACGACTCTGTGTGCCTTGTACGACGGAATCGCCGCCACCCGCCAGGCCGGACGCCAGTCCAGATCCAGGCACACCACCAGCCGATGAGGCCGGTGCACGGTGATGAGCTGCGACACGGTGTCGAGGAACCCACGGACGGCATTGACGGGTCTGCCGTCGGGTGAGGTGATGGAATCCGGAACCCCGAAGTATGAGCGGAACCACAGGCTGGCGCCATCGAGCAGCAGGACGGGTCGCGCGAGGTCATCTTGCACGGCACTCAACCTATGCCAGATAACCTGGACCGTATGGCACCCCAGCGTTTCGAGTCCGATGTGTACGCCGACCGCCTGCGACGTGCTGCCCGCGAGGCGGCGGCGGCCGGGGTGGCGGGACTGGTGATCACACCCGGATACGACCTGCGGTACCTGACCGGTTCGCGTGCGCAGACATTCGAGCGGCTCACCGCGTTGGTGGTGCCGGCCTCGGGCGCGCCCACCGTGGTCGCACCGCGGATGGAGCTTGCGGCGCTGCAGGATTCGGCGATCGGCGACCTTGACATCCCCATCAGCGACTGGGTGGACGGCGAGAACCCCTACGAGCTGGTGCGTGCGGCATTGGGTTCCGCGGGCGGTGTTGTATCAGGCACGGTGGCGGTCACCGAGTCGATGCCCGCGATGCATCTACTTCCGCTGACCGAATTGATCGGGAGCGTGCCGGTACTGGCCACCGGGGTGTTGCGCCGACTGCGCATGGTCAAGGATGCCTCCGAGATCGATGCGCTGCGCAAGGCCGGGGCCGCAATCGACCGGGTGCACGCCCTGGTGCCCGAGCTGCTGGTGCCGGGGCGCACGGAGGCTCAGGTGGCCGCCGATATCGCTGAAGCGATTGTGGCCGAGGGCCATTCGGAGGTTGCCTTCATCATCGTGGGTTCCGGCCCGCACGGGGCCGACCCGCACCACGAGTGCTCCGATCGAGAGCTGCGGGCTGGGGACATCGTGGTGGTGGACATCGGTGGCAGCTACGAGCCGGGCTACAACTCCGACAGCACACGTACCTACAGCATTGGTGACCCTGATCCCGATGTGGCTCAACGTATTTCGATCCTTGAGCGCGCGCAGCAGGCTGCGGTTCAGGCGGCTCGTCCCGGGGTGAGTGCCCAGTCCGTGGATTCCGCCGCGCGGCGCGTTCTCGTCGAGGCCGGGATGGGGGAGGCGTTCGTGCATCGCACCGGGCACGGCATCGGGCTGTCGGTACACGAGGAGCCGTACATCGTGGAGGGCAACGACCTGATCCTGGAGCCGGGAATGGCCTTCAGCATCGAGCCGGGTGTGTACTTTCCGGGACAGTGGGGCGCACGCATCGAGGACATCGTCATCGTCACCGAAAACGGTTGTGAGTCGGTGAATTCACAGCCGCACGGCCTGACAGTGGTGCCGTTCGGCCGCTAATCAGCTGCGGTGTCGCCGCGGTTCAGCAGATCCGAGGATCCCAGCACCCGCTCGATCTTGACCTCGATGACCACTCGCTTCGGGTTGACGCGTGGGGTGCGGTAGCGCTGCGCGTAACGCAGCTCGGCGTCGCGCACGGCTTCCTTGTCGGTGACGACGGTGGCCGCACCCTCCAGGGAGAGCCAGCGGGCTCCGTCGACCTGACTCAGCACTGCGAGGCCACCGCGCTCGGCGTTGACCGACTTCTGCGACCCGCCGGTGGTGATGACCCGCGCGATGTGGGTCGCGGGGTCGAAGGTGAAGCCGACGGCCACCACATGCGGGCTGTTGTCCTGCCGCAACGTGGTCAGCATCGCGAGATGGCGCTCGGAGAGGAACGCCAGCGCATCATCGGTAAGTCGAGTCGTAGGGGTGTTCGGCATCAACTCTCACGCTAGCGCAGGACATAATCGCTGACGTGACCGACACGGTGCGACACTCCGGCCAGCTTGGGGATGATCCGCTTGCGGGAAGACCGTCGACGGTGGTGATTTTCGGCGGCCGCAGCGAAATCGGGCTGGAGGTGGCGACTCGCCTCGCACCGGGAAATACCGTGGTTCTGGCAGCGCGCCGGGCCGATGACCTGCACGACGAGGAACGACGCGTCCGTGATGCCGGTGCCGTTGCCGTGGACTGCGTCGAGTTTGACGCAGACCGGCTCGACACCCACGAATCGGTGTTGGCCGCCATCATCGAGCGACGTGGAGCCATTGACGTGGCGGTACTCGCGTTCGGGCTGCTCGGCGATCAGGCACAGGCAGAAACAGATCCCGCTCATGCGGCGGCCATCGTGCACATCGACTACGTGGCACAGGTTGCCTTGTTGACTCAGTTGGCGGTTCGCATGCGCGGCGCCGGCCGCGGCGCGCTGGTGGTGTTCTCGTCGATCGCCGGATGGCGGGTGCGGCGCGCCAATTACGTGTACGGGTCCGCCAAGGCGGGGCTGGACGGTTTCGCGAACGGGCTGGCCGACGCCCTGCACGATTCCGGCGTGCACCTGTTGATCGCGCGCCCCGGCTTCGTGATCGGCCGGATGGCGGCGGGCATGTCACCGGCGCCGTTGGCGAGCACACCACCCCAGGTGGCAGCGGCGACCGTGCGGGCTCTGCGGCGCGGGAAGCGCACCGTGTGGATTCCGCGAGCACTGGGAACGGTGGCATTCGTCATGCGGTGGGTACCGTCGTCTGTATGGCGCAGGATGCCGCGATGAGTCCCCCGGGGCAAGAGCGTCGAGCACAGCTGATCACCGTGGTGGGAATAGGCGCGGACGGGGTTGACGGGCTGTCGATGCGTTCTCGCCATGAATTGCAGCGTGCATCAGTCATTTTCGGCTCACTGCGCCAGCTGGAACTGCTGGCCGCAGAATCCCTGGCCGCCGAATGTCGAATGTGGCCCTCGCCGCTGCTGCCCGCGCTGTCCACCATGTTCGACGGTCTCGGCGACGTTCACGTGCTGGCCAGTGGTGACCCCATGTTGCACGGCGTCGGCACCACGTTGACCCGGCTGTTCGGCGCCGAGCGGGTGCGGGTGTTTCCGCATGTATCCAGTGTGTCGTTGGCCTGCGCCCGAATGGGTTGGGCGGTGAACGATGTCGAGGTCATCAGCCTGGTGAACGCACCGGCCGACTCGGCTCGCAGGTACGGCGGGCGGGCCGTGGTGCTGAGTCGCAATGCCAACACCCCGGGGGACCTGGCACGAGCCCTGACCGGCTCGGAGCTTGGCGCTTCACAATTGACGGTCTGGGAACAGCTGGGCGGTACGGCCGAGCGTTCGTTCGCCGGGGCTGCTTGTGGTTGGGACCATTCGCCCGGCGACGCGCTGAATGTCATTGCCGTCGAATATATTCCGGCAGCGGAGGGTACAGTCCTGCCGCTGGTCGCGGGACTGCCCGAGAGCGTGTTCGAACACGATGGGCAGATCACCAAGCGTGAGATCCGGGCGGTCACGTTGGCGTCGCTGGCGCCGCGGCCGGGCCAGCGGCTGTGGGACGTGGGCGCGGCGTCGGGCAGCATCGCCATCGAATGGTCACGGAGTGGAGCCGGCTGTAGCGCCTCGGCCTTCGAGATCGAGCCATCGCGACGGGCCGCCATCACCGCCAACGCGGCGAAGTTCGGCGTCGATATCGAGGTTTTCGGTTCGGCACCACAGGATTTTGAGCAGGCCACGGCCCCGGACACGATTTTCGTCGGTGGTGGCGTTACCGGCCCCGGATTGCTTGAACACTGCTGGGAGCGACTGCCGAGTGGAGGCCGTATTGTCGTCAATGCGGTGACTGCGGAATCCGAAGCGCTTTTGTTGCAATGGTATTCCGAACACGGGGGCGAGCTGCGCCGGTATCGCGTCGAGGATGCCGCCCCACTCGGGGGCTTTACCAGCTGGAGGTCCCGGCTGCCTGTCACTCAATGGAGCGCGGAAAAGTCATGACGGTCTACTTCATCGGGGCGGGACCGGGCGCGGCCGACCTCATCACGGTGCGCGGGCAGCGGATCCTGCAGCGGTGCCCGGTCTGCCTGTACGCGGGATCGATCATGTCGCGTGACCTTTTGGAGGTCTGCCCGCCGGACGCCCGGATCATCGATACCGGGCCACTGACCTTGGATGCGATCATCGAGGAGATATCGCGCGCCGATGCACAGGGACTCGATGTCGCTCGGCTGCACTCGGGCGACCCCTCGCTGTACAGCGCGGTCGCCGAGCAGTGTCGTCGGCTGGATGCCCTCGGCATCGGCCATGAGATCGTGCCGGGTGTTCCGGCCTTCGCCGCCGCCGCGGCGGCATTGGGCACCGAACTCACCGTTCCCGGCGTCGCGCAAACCGTGACGATCACCCGGGTTTCGACGTTGTCCACCGCGATGCCCGCCGGCGAAGATCTGCGCACCCTGGCCGCCCCGGGGGCAACACTGGCCTTGCACCTCGCGGCGGCCCAAATCGATACCGTCGTGGCAGAGCTCGTTGCCGGGGGATACCCGCCGCAGACGCCGGCCGCTGTGGTGGCGTATGCCAGCTGGCCATCAGAGGTCATCCTTCGCGGCGCCCTTGCGGATATCGCCGGGCAGATGAGGGAGGCGGGCGTCACCAAGACGGCGGTCATCTTCGTCGGGAAGGTGCTTGCGGCAGAGGGTTTTACCGACAGTTATCTGTACTCGGCGGGACGTCGTAGAGGGGCTGCGCACTAATGCAGATCTTGATCCTCGGAGGTTCGGCGGAGGCACGCCAGCTGGCCGAGCGGCTCGCACCCCGGTATGACGTCATCACCTCGCTCGCGGGTCGGGTGCGCAACCCGGCGGTACCGGCGGGGCGGCTGCGCATCGGAGGTTTCGGTGGTGAGGTAGGCCTACGGACATGGTTGTTGGACAACAATATTGATGCGGTGATCGATGCCACCCATCCATTCGCCGCAACGATCACCGAGAACGCCGCCGCGGCCTGCGGGCGGCTGGGCATCCCACACCTCATCCTGCGCCGCCCGCCCTGGCCGGCAGGCGATGCGGCGGTGGTTTCTTCGGCGGCCGAGGCCAAGGATGCGGTAGTGGCGCAGGGTTTTTCGCGGGTGTTCCTTACCTCGGGGCGTTCGAGTATCGGGGCGTTCCTGTTCTCGGACGCCTGGTTCCTGATTCGTGTGGTGGAGCCGGTGCCCGCCGACGAGCTACCCGAGCGGCACCATGTGTTGTTGTCGCGCGGACCGTACTCGCTCGAGGAGGAAACCGAGCTCATGCGCCAGTATGAGATCGAGGTTCTGGTCACCAAGAACAGCGGGGGAACGATGACCTCGGCCAAGTTGGAAGCCGCTGCGGCGCTGGGCATTCCCGTCGTGATGATCGACAGACCGGCGTTACCGGATAACGTGCGCACGGTGACCACCGTGGACGCGGCGCAGCAATGGGTTACTGAGCGGGATACCGCCGAGGCGTGAACACCTGAGGCCCGGAATCGGTGTCCTGCCACTGCGTCTGCGAGGACCCGACGATCAGCAGGGTGCGCATGTCGACCTCTGACGGGTCGAGCTCACCCAGCGTCGTCACCCGCACGGATTCCCCCGCGCCGCCGACATCGCGTCCCAACACGACCGGCGTCACCGGGTCGCGGTGTTCCAGCAGCACATCACGCATGGATGCCACTTGCCATGTCCGCGACTTCGAGGCCGGGTTGTACACGGCGAGCACGAGATCGGCCGCCGCCGCCGCACGGAGGCGGGATTCGATGATCTCCCATGGTTTGAGACGATCGGACAGCGAGATCACCGCATAGTCATGGCCCAGGGGAGCCCCCACCCGGCTGGCCACGGCCTGCGCCGCCGTCATCGCCGGGAGCACCCGCACCGTGACATCGGGCCATGCGCGAGCCTCTTCCATCACCGCCGCGGCCATCGCGAACACGCCAGGGTCCCCGGAGGACACGACGGCGACCCGGCGGCCGCCTGCCGCGAGCTTGAAGGCCAGTTCGGCGCGTGCGGGTTCGTCGCGGTTATCGCTGGCATGACGAACCTGGCCGTCTCGCGCGGCGATGCGATCCAGGTAGGGGCCGTAGCCGATGATGTCGGTGGCGCGCGCCAGTTCCTGACGCACCTCGGTGGTGGTCCAGTCGTGGTGGCCCGGGCCCAAACCCACCACCGTCACCAATCCGTCGAGCCTGGTGTCGGCGGTGGGTTGCGCTCCGGGAATCAGGACCAGTGAGAAGTACGGCACTGAGGACGGATCGACATCGGCGGCGGGCAGTACCCGTTGTGCCGCGGTGCTGGCCCGTTCCACGTAGTACGCGCGGTCCAACATCCCGGAGGTGTCCAAAGCCTGCCGGACGGCGCCGTATGAGCGGCCCAGCTTCATGATGACCGCGGCGCCTCGATATTTGAGATCGGCGAGCCTGCTTGCGATCTCGTCGGCAGGCAAAGTGCCGGGAATGACGGTGAGTATCTCGTCGCCCTCTACCAGGGGCGTCCCCGTCGCCGCGGAGGCGGCGCTGACCGACGTCACACCGGGGATGATGACCGCATCGAACCTATCGGTCAGGCGACGGTGCATGTGCATGTACGAGCTGTAGAACAGCGGATCGCCCTCGGCCAGCAACGCTACGTTGCGGCCGGAATCTAAATGGGCGGCAATCCGATTCGCGGACTCTTCGTAGAAATCATCGATGGCGCCGCGGTATCCGCCCGGATGCTCCGTCGTCTCGGTGGTCACCGGGTAGACAAGATGCTCCTCGATCTGGCCCGGCCGTAGATACGGCTGCGCGATCGAGCGGGCGATGCTGCGGCCATGCCGGGCGCTGTGGAACGCCACCACATCGGCCTCACCGATGAGTCGGGCCGCCTTGACGGTCACCAGCTCCGGATCACCGGGGCCCAGGCCCACACCCCACAGGGTTCCTCTACTCATTCTTGATCGCTCGCCATCGCGTTGACCGCGGCGGCCGCCATCGCGCTGCCGCCCCGTCGTCCCCGCACCACGAGGTAGTCCATGCCACGCGGACGGTCGATCAGCTCTTGTTTGGACTGTGCCGAGCCGACGAAACCGACCGGGCCGCCGAGGACGGCCACCGGGGGAGCAACCCCTTCGTCGACGAGTTCGAGGATGCGGAACAGGGCAGTGGGGGCATTCCCGATCGCGGCGACCGATCCCGGCAGCCGATCGGCCCAGAGGTCCACGGCGGCAGCCGATCTTGTGGTTCCGGTGCGCTGCGCCAAATCCGCGGCGCGCGGATCGGCCACCAGGGACACCACCTCGTTGTCGGCGGGTAGGCGCAAGCGGGTGATCCCGGCCGCGACCATCGACGAATCACACAGGATGGGGGCACCGGCGTCCAGGGCCGCCCGGGTGCGCGTCACCACGTCGGGGGAGAAGGCGATTTCGTCGGGCAGATCCACTTGCCCGCAGGTGTGAATGAGCCGGACCACCACGCGCGCGACATCGTCGGGGAATGCCGAAAGATCGGCCTCGGCCCTGATGGTCGCGAACGATTGCCGATAGATCTCGGCTCCGTCTCGCACGTAGTCCAGCACGCGCTAACCCTACGGGTGCCGCTGCAGCGGTCGATAACCCAGCTCCGTCGCCACTAGCACCTGGCCCGTGGCGGGGGAGCCGCAGGCCCGGGGACAGCCAACCCAGTGCCGATGCACCGGGGAATGGATACCGCTGGCGATTTCCTCGGCCACTTCGAGCCGTACGTCCGCATGCACATCGGCCCGCGAACGCCCACATCCCGGTAGCCCGGTGCACGAACTTGCGTTGAGCCACGGGGAGCGCTCATCGAACACCAGGCCCAGAGGCGCGAGCACCCGCAGCACCACGTCGGCGTCTTCGTGGGGCAGATCGCACAGCAGCACAGATCGCCACGGGGTGATCACGACAGGTTTCTCGGCGGCCGCCAACAGTGCGGCCACTCTCGCCGAGAGCTGACCCAACGGAACCGCGGCGCCCAGCGTCACCAAGGCGTTGGAGGAGTCGCCCGAGGAAGGCTGTTCGATCCATCCCACGGGTGCACGCACTGCGGCCGTGGGACGGTGTGGTTCTTCGATCAGTGTTGCCGCGATCGCCTCGGCAAGGGTCGCGGCGGCGTCCGGAAGTTCCGCCACCCGCCATGCGTTGCCCCGGATCTGCACGAAGGTCCGCGCGACCGCGAGCACGCGTGCCACGGCGGCATCCGGATCCTCGACGCATACCGACGTGGCGCGACCGTCGAGGATCAGTCGCCACCCATCCGGGTCGTGCCGCAGTCCGATATCGGCACCCATGGCCGCCATATCGCCGCGCCCGTCGTCGAGACTGAACAAAAAACGACCCGGCAGGTCAGCGAGAACGGGAGAAGAGATCAGCCCGCGGTCCAGCGCGAGGACCAGCGCACGCACATCGGGGAAGCTGCCGGCCCGCCCCGACAGCGGGGATGCCACGATGTTGCGCACCCGTTCATGGCTCGGCGACGGCAGCAGCCCGGCCTCGGATAAGAGGCTGCCCACCGCGTCCGCATCACGGATCGATCGAAGCTGAATGTTGCCACGGGAGGTCAGCTCCAACACCGGCGCGCCGTAGTCGCCTGCGGCCTGCGCCAACGCGGCCAACTGCGCGGACGTGACCATTCCGCCGGGCAGCCGGACGCGTGCCAGCGCTCCATCGGCAGCCTCGTGCAGGCGCAGCGCACCGGGGCACGCGTCGTCGGGGCTGGAGCGGGTCACCTACTCACCGTAGGACTACGGTACGAATGTCCTGTGAGCAATGCCCCGATTCTGATTCTGTCGACATCCGACACTGACCTGCTGAGTGCGCGTGCCAGTGGTGTGAACTATCGATGGGCCAACCCTTCTCGTATCCACGTCGACGACCTGCCGGACCTGCTCGACGGGATGGGTGCGGTGGTTGTTCGGCTTCTCGGTGGTCGTCGCGGTTGGGAGGAGGGCATCGACGCCGTCATCGCCTCCGGTGTGCCGGCCGTCGTGGTCTCCGGTGAACAGGCCCCCGATGCCGAGCTCATGGAATGCTCGACCGTCCCGGGCGGCGTCGCGCTGCAGGTCCACCGCTACCTGGCCGAGGGCGGGACGGCGAATCTGCGGCAGCTGCACGCCTTCGTGTCCGACACCGTCCTGATGACAGGGATCGGCTTCGAACCACCGGCGACAAACCCGGCCTGGGGGGTGCTACAGCGTGCTGCCCGGAATGCCGATGGTCCCACCATCGCGGTGCTGTACTACCGCGCCCAACAGCTGGCCGGAAACACCGCGTACATCGAGGCTCTCTGTACCGCCATCGAAAACCTTGGAGGACGGGCACTTCCGGTGTACTGCGCGTCGCTGCGTACCGCGCCGGCGGAGCTTCTGGAGACGCTGGCGGCCGCCGACGCCATGGTGGTTACCGTCCTGGCCGCCGGTGGTGCGACCCCGGCGGCCGTGGGAGCCGGAGGAGCCGACGACGAGTGGAATGTCGGCCACCTTGCGGCCCTGGATATCCCGATACTGCAGGGGCTGTGCCTGACCAGCCCCCGCGATGATTGGGACGCCAACGACGACGGTATGAGTCCGTTGGACGTCGCCACCCAGGTCGCGGTTCCCGAATTCGACGGTCGCATTATCACCGTGCCCTTCTCGTTCAAGGAGATCGACAGCGACGGCCTCATCACCTACGTTCCCGACCTGGAGCGCTGCGCGCGGGTGGCGGGTATCGCGTTGCGGCATGGAAAACTTCGATCCATCCCCGCCGGTGAGCGTCGGATAGCGCTGGTGTTCTCCGCGTATCCCACCAAGCACGCCAGGATCGGCAACGCGGTGGGGCTGGACACTCCGGCGAGTGCGGTGGCACTGCTGACCGCCATGCGTGCGGCGGGCTATGACGTGGGCGCCGACGGTGACATTCCCGGACTGCCCGCCACCGGTCGTCCCGCCACGGACGGCGACGGGGACGCACTGATTCACGCGCTCATCGAGCGGGGTGGCCAAGATCCAGACTGGCTGACCGCGGAACAGCTGGCGGGCAATCCCATTCGTGTTCCGGCGCGACAGTACCGGGAATGGTTCTCCCGATTGGCGCCTGGGCTCGCCGAGCAGGTGGTCAAGCACTGGGGCCCGCCACCGGGCGAGCTGTTCGTCGACACCAGCGTCAACCCCGACGGCGATATTGTGATTGCTGCGTTACAGGCAGGAAATGTCCTGCTCCTGGTGCAGCCGCCCCGCGGATTCGGGGAGAATCCGGTAGCCATCTACCACGACCCCGACCTGCCACCCAGTCACCATTACCTCGCCGCGTACCGCTGGCTGTCGGCCGCGCGCGAGGAGGGCGGGTTCGGCGCGGATGCTTTGGTGCACCTGGGCAAGCACGGCAATCTGGAGTGGTTGCCCGGGAAAACTGTTGGGCTGTCAGCAGATTGCGCTACCGACGCCGCGATCGGTGATCTGCCGCTTATCTACCCCTTCCTGGTCAACGATCCGGGCGAGGGCACTCAGGCCAAACGGCGCGCACACGCAACCCTGGTCGACCACCTCATACCGCCTATGGCACGCGCTGAAACCTATGGGGACATAGCGCGTTTGGAGCAGCTGCTCGATGAGCACGCGAACATCTCGGCGCTGGATCCGGCCAAACTACCGGCCATCCGCCAGCAGATCTGGACGCTGATGCGCGCGGCGAAGATGGACCACGACCTGGGGCTTCAGGATCGCCCTGACGAGGATGTCTTCGACGACATGCTGCTGCATGTCGACGGATGGCTCTGTGAGATCAAAGATGTGCAGATCCGCGATGGCCTGCACATTCTGGGCAGCGCGCCCGTCGGGGGAGCTCAGGTTGATCTGGTGCTGTCGATCCTGCGCGCCCGCCAGATGTGGGCCGGTGAACAATCGGTACCTGGATTGCGTCAGGCACTCGGGCTGGCCGAGGACGGCACCGATGACCGTGTGCGCGTGGATGAAATTGACCAGCAGGCACATTCGCTGCTGACCGCGTTGCAGGGCACGGGCTGGAACCCCGATGCGGTGGGCGATCTCAGCGATGACCCTCAGGTCGCGCAGATCCTGCGGTTCGCGGCGACCGAGGTGGTGCCCAGGCTGGATGGCACCAACGGCGAGATCGACGCGATCCTGCGTGCCCTCGATGGCCGGTTCATCGAGGCCGGACCCTCTGGCTCGCCGCTGCGGGGACTCGTGAACGTGCTGCCGACCGGGCGCAACTTCTATTCGGTGGACCCCAAGGCGGTTCCGTCGAAGCTGGCCTGGGAGACCGGGCAGGCCATGGCGGACTCGCTGTTGGAGCGATACCGCACCGACTACGGACATTGGCCACGGTCGGTGGGACTTTCGATCTGGGGAACCTCGGCGATGCGAACCTCCGGTGACGATATCGCCGAAGTTCTTGCGCTCCTGGGTGTTCGCCCGGTGTGGGACGAGGCCTCCCGGCGCGTGGTGAGCCTGGAGGCGATCTCCCTGGCAGAACTCGGGCGCCCACGGATAGATGTCACGGTGCGCATCTCCGGATTCTTCCGGGATGCCTTCCCACACGTGGTCACCATGCTCGATGATGCGGTCGCGCTGGCGGCGGGTCTCGATGAATCGGCGGAGCAGAACTATCTGCGGGCGCACGCCGAAGCGGATCGCGCCGAGCACGGGGATTGGCGGCGCGCCACCATGCGCATCTTCGGCTCCAAGCCCGGCACCTATGGTGCAGGACTACTTCAGCTGATCGATAGTCAAAACTGGCGTAACGACTCGGATTTGGAGCAGGTTTACACCGCGTGGGGCGGATTTGCCTATGGCCGTGGACTAGATGGTGCCGCCGCGAATGAGGATATGCGTCACCAGTATCGCCGAATCGCGGTCGCGGCGAAGAACACCGACACCCGCGAACACGATATTGCCGATTCGGACGACTACTTCCAGTACCACGGCGGCATGGTCGCGGCGGTACGGGCGCTCACCGGTAAGGCTCCCGCGGCGTACATCGGTGATAACACCCGACCGGATGCGGTGCATACTCGCACGTTATCCGAAGAAACCACAAGGGTTTTCCGTGCGCGTGTGGTCAACCCGCGGTGGCTGGAGGCAATGCGCCGGCACGGCTACAAGGGTGCGTTCGAAATGGCTGCCACCGTCGACTACCTGTTCGGATACGACGCCACCGCGAACGTGATGGCGGACTGGATGTACGAGCAGCTCACCAACAGCTATGTGCTCGATGAGCAGAACCGCAAGTTCATGCAGCAGTCCAATCCGTGGGCACTTCATGGTATTGCGGAGAGGTTGCTGGAGGCCGCCAGCCGGGGGCTCTGGGAGAAGCCCGATCAGCAAGTTTTGAATGATTTGCGGTCGGTGTTCCTGGAGACCGAGGGCGAGCTGGAGTCGTAGCATCGGAACATGGCCCGGAAACACGGCTTGGACATCGGCACGGTGGCGGTAGGCCGCTACATCCTGTTGACCACCTTCACCAAAGACGGTGTGCCCAAGCCGACTCCGATGGGCTTCGTCGTCGAGGGCGATGAGCTCCTGCTGACCACGAGTGCGAACACGTGGAAGGTGCGAAGGATCCGGCGAGACCGGAAGGTGAGGGTGGCCGTCTGTACGCAGCGTGGCCGGGTGATCAGTCCGGCCGCCGACGCCACCGCGGTGATCGTCGAAGATCCGGCCTCCGTGGCGCGTATCCGGGCGGCGGTGGTCACACGGTACGGATTGCCCAGCCGGATCGTGACGGCGTGGTTAGACCGGCGCAACGGCGCCAGGGTCGGTATTTCGGTGACGCTCGGCGCGCCGGAGACGCTCTGACGTTCCTAGACTGATCGGCATGGGTGCGAACCTCCCGGTGCCGACATTCGATGACGTCTGTGCCGCCAAATATGTCCTGTTGACCACCTACACCAAGGACGGTCGCGCCAAACCGGCCGCGGTGTGGGCGGCGCCCGAGGCCGGTGAACTTCTGGTGTGGACCGAAACCACATCCTGGAAAGTGCGCCGGATTCGCAACACCCCGCGCGTGACGCTGGCCGTCTGCGATGTACGCGGCAAGGTCCGCAGCGGTGAGATCGAGGGCACCGCGCGAGTCCTGGACCCCGAGGGCACCGAGCGGGCACGCGCGGCCATCACCCGTAAGTACGGCCTGCTGGGGTGGGTGCTGGTCAAGGCCAGTGTGCTGCGTCGCGGCAGCAGCGGCACCATCGGGCTGGCCGTGACCGCCTGACCCGGAACGCCGAATCGGGAACCCGGCGACGGGCCGGTGCGTTGTCCGGGTATGTGGCCAGGCCTGTTTCTGCTGTATGTGATCGTCGAGGTGTCCGCCCTGGTGGCGTTGACCTCCGCGGTGGGCATCGGCTGGACCATCGTCGCTGTCGCTGCGGCCTTTGTCGTGGGTCTGATACTTGCGGGCTCGCAGGCCCGGCGCGCCATTGATCAGCTGCGGCGGGGAGTGCGATCCCCCGGAGGAGCCGTCGCGGACGGTGCGCTCATCGCGCTCGGAACGGTCGCGGTCGTGATCCCGGGGCTGGTGTCCTCGGCCATGGGGCTGCTCATGCTGCTGCCGCCGACCCGTGCCGTGCTGCGGCCGGTGCTGACCCTCGTCGCGGCACGGCAGCTGAGTCGGCGCGCGCCTCTCATCACCGTCATTCCCGCCGGATACGGCGCGTTTCAGGCCGGCCGAACGCGGGCGAGCACCGTCGACTACATCGACGGTGAGGTCATCGACGTGAATGACGAGCAGCCTGGACCGTCCGCGCGTTACCGTCCCGGCCACGACCTGCCTGCGTAGACGTCGTCCGAACCCGGCAGAATTACCGAGTGCAGACTCAACTGCTCGTCAACGCGCGCGTGCATAGCCCGTCGCATCCGGCGGCGACCGCCATGGCCGTGACCGGTGATGTCATCAGCTGGATCGGCGAGGACGACCTTGGTCGCGCGGAGTTCCCCGGCGCCGACATCGTCGACCTGCAGGGTGCCTTCGTCGCACCCGCGTTCGTCGACGCCCATGTCCACCTCACCGCACTCGGGCTCTCCATCATCGGACTCGACTTGTCCGACATGACCTCGCGCGAACAATGCCTGGCCCGACTGGCCGCGTACGCCGGTGAGCACGCCGATGAGGTGATCTGGGGACACGGCTGGGACGAATCGCGATGGTCGGATCGGGAGCCGTTGAGCACCACAGAACTGGACGCGACGGCACCGGGCCGGGCCGTCTACCTCACCCGTATCGATGTGCACTCGGCCGCGGCGTCGACCGCGCTGCGCCGGCAGGTGCCGGGGCTCTGCGATGCCACGGGATTTCACCCCGAGCGTCCGCTGGCCGGGGCGGCTCACCATCTGTTGCGGGCACACGCGCGCGGTGCGCTCTCCGTCAAGGGGCGGGCGAGGGCACGGCGCGCGGCGCTCGACAGCGCGGCATCGCTCGGCCTGGTGTCGGTGCACGAATGCGGCGGGCCCGAGATCAGTGGGCTGGATGATTTCCGCGAGCTGTTGGCCACCGAGCATGGCGTGCAGGTCACCGGGTACTGGGGTGAGCCCGCGCGCGACCCCGATCATGCGCGCGAGCTCGTCGCCTCAACGGGGGCTGCCGGCCTGGCCGGTGACCTCTTCGTCGACGGCGCGCTGGGATCGCACACCGCCTGGCTGCAGGAGCCGTATCACGATGCGCCGCACACCTGCGGCACGATGCATCTGGATGCCGAAACGGTTGAGACGCATCTGGACTCGTGCACTCAGGCCGGTATCGCCGCGGGATTCCACGTGATCGGCGACGCCGCCGTCACTCAGGTGATCGACGCACTCGACCGTGTCGCGGACAGATATGGCGTGCCGGCCGTGGCGCGGTGCGGACATCGCCTGGAGCACCTCGAAATGGTCTCGGCGGCACAGGCCGGGCAACTCGGTCGTCTCGGGGTGATCGCCAGCGTGCAACCGGCCTTTGACGCCCTCTGGGGTGGCCCAGAGGGCATGTATGCGGAACGACTCGGCCCACGCCGAGGTACTCAGCTAAACCCGCTGGCGCTGTTAGCATCCCAAGGCGTGCCTCTCGCGTTCGGTTCTGATGCCCCTGTCGCGCCCATGGATCCGTGGGTGGCGGTGCGGGCGGCTGTCCATCACCGCACCGCGAGCAGTTCGGTTTCGGTGCGCGCGGCGTTCGGCGCCGCGACCCGGGGCGGCTGGCGCGCACAGGGAGTTCATGACGGTGTGACCGGCACGTTGACCCCGGGAGCTCTCGCCAGCTATGCGATCTGGGAGACGGGGGACTTGACCATCAACACCAGCCAACCGGGAGTGCAGCGGTGGTCCACGGACCCGCGCTCACGGGTCCCGGCCCTGCCGGACTTATCGGACGCCGCGGCTGTGCTCCCCACATGTCTACGGACCGTGCACCGCGGCAAGGTCATCCATGGCTGACGAAACTGTCGACGAATCCGTCGACGAGATTGTTGATGAGGACGTGACGGGTCGCCATGCGCAGGCCAACGTTCCGATAGACGAGGAGCTGCAGGCTCCGGGCGAGACAGGCCCGTCACGCGGTGCGGCCTTCGCGGGGGCCCTGCGCGCTCGCGGTATCGCGTTCGTTCAGGCCTGGCTGCGCGCGGCGAGCCGCCAGGGCGCGGCGTTGATCGGAGGCCTCGCATTGTGTGCGAGCTTCCCGCCTTGGGGTTTCTGGTGGGCCGCGTTCCCGGCCCTGTCGATTCTGGGATGGGTGCTCTGGTCTCCGAAGACCAGGCTGCGCGGTGGGCTCGGGTATGGGCTGCTGTTCGGTCTCGCGTTTTACATCCCGCTGCTGCCCTGGACGGGTCAGCTGGTGGGCGCCGTCCCATGGCTGGCACTGTCCTTGCTCTGCGCGACCTGGATGGCCCTGTTCGGTGTGGTGGCGGTCGCCGTGCGGAACCTGCCGGGTTGGCCGCTGTGGTTCGCCGCCGCGTGGTCGGCTGCCGAATGGGGTAAGGCAAGCGTTCCGTTTGGCGGGTTCCCTTGGGGGCGTATCGCTTTCGGACAAGGCGACGGTCCCGTACTGAGCCTGGCGCGATATGGGGGAGCGCCGTTGGTGTCCTTCACGGTGGCCCTGGGTGCCTTCGCGGTGACCGCACTCGGCATCGAGATGTATCGCTGGTGGCGCAGCCCGTCCCTAGGCCCGGATGGTGCCCGGCCGGTGCCCTCGGTGCTACTGCCCGGGGCCTGCGTGTGTCTTGTGCTGTTCGCCATGGCGGTGAGCTGGCAGCAGGTTCGGCACGCCAGCCACGGTGCCACGGATGGGCGGACCGTCACCGTCGCCGCAGTGCAGGGGAACGTTCCGCGTTTGGGGCTCGATTTCAACGCCCAACGGCGCGCTGTACTCGACTACCACGTGAAGGAAACTCTCCTGTTGGCCCAGGACGTGAAGGCGGGTAAGGCTCCGGCACCGCAGTTCGTCGTGTGGCCGGAGAACTCCTCGGATATCGATCCGATCCGCAACGCCGACGCGGCCGAGGCCATCACCGAAGCAGCACAGGCCATCGGCGTACCCATCCTGGTCGGCGGCGTGCTGCGGCACCCAGATTCCACCCCCGAACAGCCCAAATCGATCAATTCGATCATCGTGTGGGATCCCAACAGCGGCCCGGGTGAACGTCATGACAAGCAGATCGTGCAACCGTTCGGTGAGTACCTGCCGTGGCGGAGTTTCTTCGCGAACTTCTCGGAGTACGCAGACCGCGCCGGATACTTCGTCCCGGGGGATGGCAACGGTGTCGTCACCGCCGGTGGAGTGAAGATCGGTGTGACGACGTGCTGGGAGGTCCTGTTCGACAGGGCGGCGCGGCTGTCCACTCTCAACGGTGCCGAAATTCTCGCGGTGCCGAGCAACAACGCCCTGTTCGGTACTGCGATGAGTGAACAGCAGCTGGCCATTTCCAAGGTTCGGGCCGTCGAACACGACCGGGAGGTCATCGTCGTCGGCACCACCGGGATCAGCGCATTTATCTCTCCCGACGGCGTCGATGCGGGCCGCACCAAGTTTTTCGAACCGGCGTACATCGACATGCAAGTGCGACTGCACGACGACCTGACACCCGCCACCCAATGGGGTCCCTGGATCGAATGGGCTCTTGCTGTGATCGCGGGACTTGCCGTCCTGGCCTCGGCTGGCCTGGCGATACTGCACAATGGAGGGCTGAAGAGGCCGGAACGTGAGGTAGAGCCGTCCTCACCGATTAAGGAGACCTGACCGGAGTGGATCCCGTGACCGAACGTCCGAGCGCCCGGACCCTGGTGATCATTCCGACGTACAACGAGCGGGAGAATCTCCCGCTGATCCTTGGTCGGCTGCACAAGGCGCAACCCGATGTCCATGTGCTGATCGTCGATGACGGCAGCCCCGACGGCACCGGCGAACTCGCCGATGAGGCCGCGCTTGCCGATCCGGATCGCGTGCACGTCATGCATCGCAAGGAAAAGGGTGGCCTGGGCGCCGCCTACATTGCCGGCTTCGGTTGGGGCCTGGCACGTCAGTACTCGGTACTGGTGGAGATGGACGCCGACGGTAGTCACGCCCCCGAACAGCTGTCTCGGCTGCTCGATGCCGTGGACGCCGGAGCCGACCTGGCGATCGGTTCTCGCTACGTTCCAGGGGGCACCGTCGTCAACTGGCCGTGGCGGCGGTTGGTGCTGTCCCGTAGCGCGAACGTCTATGCCCGGTTGGTACTGGGCGTCAAGCCGCACGACATCACCGCGGGATACCGCGCGTACCGGCGTGAGGTGCTCGAAAAGCTGGATTTGGCAGCCGTCGAATCACACGGCTATTGCTTCCAGATCGACCTCACCCTGCGCACCATCGCGCACGGTTTCGAGGTTGCCGAGGTGCCGATCACCTTCACCGAACGCGCGATCGGCGAATCCAAGATGAGTGGGTCGATCATCAACGAAGCCCTGGTCAAGGTGACCAAATGGGGTATCAGAAACCGCCTGGATCGGGCGCGCGGCATCAATCGCTGAGGTAGTCAGCCCTCACGCATTGCGGGCCATCAGGCCGCCGTCGACGGGGATGACGGTGCCGGTGAGATAGGACGCCGCCGGTAGGCACACGCTCAATGTCATGTGCGCGACTTCTTCGGCGCGACCATAGCGACGCAGCGCGGTGCGCCGACGGGCATAAGTGTCCTTGTCCTCGGCGGAGATCGCCGCCGTCATCGCGGTGTCGATGGGCCCCGGACAGATGCAGTTCACCGTGATCCCGTCTCGTCCCAGGTCGACAGCCAAACTCCTGGTCAGACCGGCCAGGCCGGACTTGGCCGCGACATATGGACTGTCATACGGGGTGGCACCGAGAGCCTCCGTGGAGGCGATGTTGACCACGCGCGGGGCAGGGGAGTTACGCAGGAACGGAAGCGCCGCACGGACAATCCGTTGGGGTGCGGTCAGATGGACGGCAAGGGAGCGAGCCCAGGTGTCGCCGTAGTCCGGGTCATCGAGCGACCTGAACGCGGCAAAACCGGCGTTGTTCACCACAATGTCCAGTCGGCCGAATCGTTCGGCGACGGCCGCGACCACCTCGGTGATCTGCCCATCATCGGTGACGTCCAGCGCCCAGGGGGCTGCCGAATCACCGATCTCAGCGGCGACTGCTTGTGCGTCCTCCAACCGAAGATCGGTCACCGCGACAAAGGCGCCATCCTCGGCGAAAACCCGGGCAGTGGCCTTCCCCATGCCGCTGGCGGCACCGGTGATCAGAACGGCCGAACCCGCGACAGACCTGCCGGAGGCACTCATCAGGGCGAGTTACGCTGCCGCGCCCTAGCCCCTGCGACGGCCCTTGATCAGTTCCAGACGCTCCTTGAGTAGCTCGTCGAGCTCCTCAACGCTGCGGCGCTCCAGGAGCATGTCCCAGTGCGTACGCGGGGGCTTCACCTTCTTGGGCTCGGGCACATCGCCGTCGAGGAGGGTGCCTTCCAAACCATTGCGGCATGCCCAGTTGGCCGGGATCTCGGCATCGTGGGCGAAGGGAACGTCGAACTCCTCACCGTTATCGGTGCGGTAGCGAGCCATACGGCGGGGCGCCAGGTCGTGGTCACGATCGGTTTCGTAGCTGACGGCGCCGAGTCGGCTGCCCCGTAGAACACGATCTGCCATGTGTACTTCTCCTCTTCACTGCGGGTCTCTGCGGATCGGATCCCGCGCTCGAATTGCTGGTGGCTGTCTATCTCAACGCCGTACCCGCGCCGTTAGTTCCCTGTTCGCGCAGGTTGTGGCCCCCATTATAGCTGGTGAACGCCGTTGTGACGCTCACCGCTGTGCGTCTGCGACGCGTGGCGGGGTATCACGATTACCCGAGTCAGCCGCGCTGTGCCGTGGTGATAGCTGCCCGGCCGTCGGCGGGCGATCGGCTGGCATAGGTCGGTGCGTACCGCTGCAGCAGTTCGCGTGTGGTCAGGTGCTTGCGGCACTGGAACCCGTGCGCGGCCAGCAGTGCGTCGGCATCATCCGCGGTGAGTCCCGTCAGGTACGGCTCGCCAAACCGAGCGGCCGCCTCGGTCCATAGCCTGGCGCGTACCGACGTGCTGTCTCCTCCGGTGACGACACTGGTATCGAGGTAGTCGAAAACCAGCAGGCTCCCTGGCGCGCATACCGTCGCGAGGTCGGCAAGTGTCGCGTCGAGCGCGTCCTGGGTGAGGTAGGCGGTCACGCCGAGCCAGATGAACAGGCTCGGCCGGGTGGGATCAAACCCGTTGGCGAGGAGTCTTTCGCGTAATACATCGTGTTCGAAATCGCAGGGCACCCACACGATCTGATTGTTGTCTTCGGGTGATCGGAGCCGTTCCATGACGGCACGTTTGTCCGCTTGCGTGGTAGGCGCGTCGACCTCGAAGATCCTGACGGAGCCGTGTGCCGCCCGGCGCAACGTGGTGGTGTCGAATCCGGCACCCAGCAGTACAACCTGATCGACGCCATCCTTGATGGCGGCATCGAGGACGTCATCGGTGTAGCGCACCCGTAAGACCAGGAAGAAGTGACCCGCGGCGCCGAACACGGATTTCAGCGCTCCGATAAAGCCGCGCGCCACCAAAGGATGAATCAAACAGGCCCGTAGCAGGGGACTGCGGATGAAATGCCGCGAGTACGGATCGTCGAGCAGGCGCCGCCGTGGCGGCTGCAACGTTTCCGCCGCGCGTTGGGCCGCGCAGGATTGCGCCGTAAAACTCGCCCGACGATCAAGACGACGACTACTCACACCGGTCTCCGCATCTGGTGGCCAACATATTCCCTACATCCACGTCTAGGCCCGGTGTCCGCCGGACGTCGAGCCGACCAATGCCGGGTCCGACTCCCGCAGCGCGCGGCACGGCACGCGCATTGGCCACCAGAACCACCGGCCCAGGAGGGTCGCGATGGAGGGGATGACGAGCGAGCGGACGATGAGCGTGTCGAGTAAGAGTCCGACACCAACGGTCGTGCCGATCTGCGCGAGCGTGCTGGAATAGCCCGCGATCAACGCGAACATCGTGAAACCGAAGATCAGTCCCGCGGTGGTGACCACACTGCCGGTCCCCACCATGGCGCGGATGATCCCGGTTTTGATTCCGGCGCGGAGCTCTTCCTTGAACCGGGCGACGAGCAGCAGGTTGTAATCGGCGCCGACCGCGACAAGGAAGATGAAGGAACACGGTGCGACAGCCCAGTGCAGGGGCAGACCGATGCCGTACTGCCAAATGGCGACACTGAGCCCCCACGCGGAAAGAAAGGACAGTCCCACGGTGCCGACGACGGCGACCGCGGCGACGAAGCTGCGCAACAACAGCAGCACGACGCAGAACACGAAGGCGAATGCCGCGACCGCACTGGTGAGGAAGTCCTCCTTGGCGAAGGCGGCGATGTTGAGCAGCGTGCCCCCGGCTCCGCCGATGCTCACCGTGCTCCCGCCGAGTGACGTGCCCTTGAGCGCGGCCTTGGCCGCGGGGACGATCTTTGCGCTGTAGTCCATGCTCTCGCGGCTGAACGAATTCACATCGCCCATCACGAGCATCCGGGTGATCTTGCCGTCGGGAGAGAAGAAGACAGAGAGCGCGGATTGGAACAACGGGGATTCGAAGGCCTGGCTCGGAAGGAAGAAGTACCCGCTCGGGTCTCCCTTCATATACGTGTCTGCGATCTCTCGCAGGAATTGGGTGACCTCGTTCATCTGTACGAGCAGCGAGTCCGCCATGCCGCGGATCGGTGTCAGCGTGCGTTGCGAGTCGGCGAGAAAACGGTCGAGCATCCGCACCTGGGCCACCAAGTTGGGCAATGATTCCGAGGCGACGCGGGAGGCGTCCACAATGTCCTCGAACTTGCGTCCTCCCGTCTGGTTGAGTCCGTCGAGAACAGCGAGACCGGTGAGCGCGGTGTTGCACGGGAGAAGCTGCTTGCAGTCGGGAACCATGTCGACGAGCTGGCCTGCCGCGTCGATGCCGTCCGCAACGAGCGGCTGCATTTGGTTATGGATGCCCTTCGCCATCTTCAACAGCTCGATGAGACGTTGCCGGGTGGCCGCGCCGGTGCCGCCGGGCAGCTCGACCGCGCGCTGGGTCACCTCAAGGTCTTTGAGGACCACCTTGACCCCTACGGACAGCTGATCGATCTGACCGGTGATTCTGGCGATGCCGTTGAGCTGCGTGCTCACCATCTCGGCTATCTGCGACATCCGTTCGCCGATGTACCCGCCCTGATAGGTCAGGGTGCCTTGGGGAAGAGGAGTGATAAGTGGGCGGGTGATGCCTTGCACCGCTTGGACGCCGTCCACCGAGTACACGGCGTTTGTCAGCTTCGCGAGTGCGATCAGGTCGGCGGAGTTGCGCATGTCGTGATCGGACTCGACGAACAGGAGATTCGGGTTCAGCATATTGGGCGGCAAGTGCCGATCCGCGGCATCCAGACCCAGGTTCGCCTCGGTGTTGGCCGGTTGGGCCGCACGCTCGTTGTAACTGATGACATAGGTCGGCAGCACAAGAATCGCGAGTGCCAGCACGGCGAGGCTGCCGGCGAGCACCGGACCCGGCCAGCGCACCACGTGGGTGGCGATGCGCCGCCAGCGCCGGACGGCGCGCTCTCCGCGCGGTTCGTACAGTCCGAGCCTGCATCCGATCGCCAGCAGTGCGGGGCCGAGGGTCAACGCCGCGGCAAGAGCGGTGAGGATGCCGATGGTGCATGGCAGACCGGAGGTAGAGAAGGCGGCGAGTCTGGTGAGCGTCATGCATGCGGTCGCGCCCGCCACGGTCAGCCCCGAGGCGAAGATGATGCGCTGCACGCTCGACAGTGCGGTGTAGTACGCCGTGGTCGGATCCTGGCCGGCTCGTCGTGCCTCTTGATATCTGCCGAGCAGGAAGATGCCGTAATCGGTCCCCGCGCCAAGGACGATTCCGGCCAGCAAGCTTGACGCGAAAATGGAAATGCCGATGATCTCGTGCTGGCCGAGAAGAGCGACGATCGGCCGGGCCGTGACCAAAGCGACGGCCACCACGAGCAGTGGCATCGCGGCCGTGAATAGCGAGCGGTAGGTCAACGACATGATGATGGTGATGCAGATGGCGCACGCGAAGATGATCGGCAGGATCGATCGGTTGATGGCGAGCAGCTCGTCGTTCACGACCGCGGACGGACCGGTCACGTAGATCTTGACTCCCGACGGGGGCGGATACGCCTTGACGATGTCGCGCACGGCCTGAGTGGACTCCATGGCCAGCGCGGTGCCCATGTTGCCACCCAGGTTGAGGTAGCTGAAGGAAGCCTTCCGATCCTGGCTTTCGAACGCCGGAGCAAACGATGGGTCGGACCATAGGTCGATCGTCGTGATGACGTGTTTCTTGTCCGCCTTGAACTTCTCCATCAGGTTGGCGTAGTACTGGTGCATCTCCGCGCCGAACGGTTGGTCGCCCTCGGCGAGCACCGCGACGAAGTTGTTCGTACCGCCGTTGCCAAAATACTTGCCCATGTTCGACAGCGCCTGTACCGATGAGGCCTGATCGGGCAAGAAGGACAGGGCGTGTCCCTCAATCACCTTCTCCAACTGAGGGCCTGCGGCGTTGAGCCCGCACGCGAGTAATACCCATAGGACAACAATGGGTATGGAGAGTCCATACAGCAGTCGGGCGTACAGGGGTCGGTGCTGCTCGGTGCCCGCGTAGGTCTCACGACGGAACGGCACAGAGAATTCCCCGCGCACTCGGCGACCGAATGCGCGCGATCGGGCGGCGAACCCATCAGCTGCGGCAGACGCCGCAGGTGTGCCGGGAGCGGGTATCGGGCCGGTATCCGCTTCGGCCTCGTTCCCGGTCATGCGACTTGCACCTTGCAACTGGCGATACCGCCGGTGGCCGTCGCGACTTGTTCGTCGCGGACCTGTCCGTTGACAGTGATCCGGCATCCGACCCCAGCGGCATTGGATTGCACGACCATGCTGGTCACAAGGGAGGGCTCGACGGTGCGCAGCGCCTCCTGCCATGGCAGGACCGCGCCGACATTCTGGTTGTGGCCGTTGTCATCAAGATAGGACACCGTCGCCACCGTCCCGGCGGGCCCGATGGCTTCGTACTGGATGGTCCGCTCGGAGAGGCTGCCGAGTACGGGGAGGCGGCTCACGGTTCCCACCGCCTCATCGGGGATCTCGCTCGACCGCAACTTCAGAATGAACACGGCCGCGACCGTAAGGACCGCCAGCACAACAAGATACACCCAGGCGCTTCTCATCAAGCGACCTTTGGAGGAAGCGGCAAATCCATTGTGAAACACCCTTCGTGTTGCCAATCAGGCGCGTACAGTGCGAATTCCACAGGATGACACGGCAGGCAAAGCTTCTTCGATGATGACGATGATTGCAGATGAGTTAAGAGCGTCCCGCTGTTTCGGCAAAAGTTCCATTGTTTCCGGACGGTCCAATAACTAGGAGAGGGCAGAGCATTGGTCGCGGTGGCCATTATTGGCATTGGATGCAGGTTCCCCGGGGGCATTGAAGACGCGGATTCCTTCTGGGAGTTCGTATTGCGCAGAGGCGACGCCGTGGCCGACATCCCGAAGGATCGGTGGGACGCGGACAAGTACTACGACCCCGATCCCGACACCCCGGGCCGGATGTACACCCGGCGAGGCAGCTTCCTCACCCAAGGATTCCGGCGGTTCGACGCGGACTTCTTCGGGATCTCGCATCGCGAGGCCGCCGTCCTGGACCCACAGCAGCGGCTCCTTCTCGAAACCTCCTGGGAGGCACTCGACGACGCGGGCATCGCCGGAAAAGCTTTGGGCGGCAAAGTGGGAACGTTCATTGGCGGCTTTATGAACGACAACATGGTCAGCCGGGCGCTCGCCCGCAACCTCGAAAAGATCAACAACTTCGCCGCGTTCAGCGCGTCCCAGACTTTGCTGTCGAACCGCATCGCCCATGCGCTGGACCTGTGGGGGCCCAGCATGACCGTGGACACGGCGTGCTCTTCCTCCCTGGTGACAACGCACCTCGCGGTGCGGGCGGTCGCGGGTGGTGAGTGCGATGTGGCGCTCGCGGGTGGCGTGAACGCCATGTTCCAGCCGGAAACCTTCATCACGATGTGTAAGGGCAGGTTTCTCGCCGCGGACGGCCGTTGCAAGTCATTCGATGCGGCCGCCGATGGCTACGGTCGTGGTGAGGGCGTCGGTGTTGTCGTGCTCAAAAACCTCGAACAGGCGCAGCGCGACGGCGACCGCATCTACGCGGTGATCCGGGGCAGCGGGGTCAATCAGGACGGCAGGACGATAGCGTTGCCCGTGCCGAATCCGGTGTCGCAGCAGCGGCTTGCCGAGCAGGTGCTCGAGGAGGCGGGCGTCGACCCCGCCCTCGTCGGATACATCGAGGCCCATGGCACGGGCACGAGTGTCGGCGACCCGCTGGAGGCGGAGGCGTTGGGCCATTCGTACGGTCAGGCGGCCGGCCGCACGCAGCCTCTGCTGATCGGATCGGTGAAGAACAACTTCGGGCACACCGAGGCCGCCGCGGGCGTCGCGGGTCTGATCAAGGCCGCGCTCACCGTGCAGCGCAGGACCGTTTTGCCGCAGGTCGTCCTCGACAAGCTCAACCCCGCAATCCCCTTCGACGAGCTCGGGATTCGGATTCCGACCGAGGTTCAGGCCTACCCCGATCTGGGTGCCCCGGCGTACGCCGCGGTGAACAGCTTTGGCTATGGCGGGACCAACGCACACGTCCTTGTGGAGGAGCCGCCGGCGCCGGTCGCCGTGGCGCCGGTCAGGGACAGCATCCGGATCTTCCCGGTCTCCGCCCGCAGTGGTGCCGCGCTCCACGAGGTCGCCGGCCGGTACGCCGAACTCCTCAAGTCCGAGGGGGGTGCAGCGGGCACAGAAGGCACAGTCTCCGACGAGACCGCACAACGCCTGAAGACCGCGGTCACCGGGCGCCGGGCGCAGCATTACCTCCGGAAGGGTTTCCTCTACAGCGGCGCGGATGACCTTCTCGCACAGCTAAATTCGTATGCCCAGAGTGACGAGGCGGCGCCCGCGCGTGCGCTGGTCGAGGGGATCTCCGATCCCGTGTTCGTCTTCAGCGGCATGGGTCCGCAGTGGTGGGGGATGGCGCGCGGCCTGTTGGAGCGCCCTGGCGCCTTCCGCGATGCGGCCGCCGAGATCGATGCGGTGTTCCGGGAGGTGTCGGGTTGGTCGGTGATCGCCGAGTTGCTGCGAACCGAGGGGAACTCCCGTGTCAGTCGTACGGAGATCGCGCAGCCGGCGAACTTCCTTGTGCAGGCGGCACTTGCGAAGCACCTCCAACAGTTCGGGATCCGGCCCACGGCGGTGGTGGGACACAGTGTCGGGGAGGTCGCCGCGGCGTATGTGAGCGGCGCACTGTCCCTACGGGACGCCGCCACCGTCTCGTATCACCGTTCCCGCCTGCAGGCCAAGACGGCGGGGTCCGGCGGCATGCTCGCCGTGGGTCTGGATGCGGGGGAGGCCCAGCGCCGGATCGCGCGCTTCGGATCGGCGGTGTGTGTCGCGGCGATCAACAGCGCCGCGGCAACCACGCTGTCCGGTGATTCGAAAGCCCTGCGGGTACTGCACGATGAGCTCGCCGACGATGGCGTCTTTGCCCGGATGCTGCATGTGGAGGTTCCGTATCACAGTCAGCTCATGGACCCCATCCTTGGTGAGCTCGCGGCGGCGCTGGCCGGACTTGCCCCCCGTCGGGCGGACGTGCCGCTGTATTCGACGGTCACCGGCGAAAAGGCCGATGGTGAGGCATTCGCCGACCCGGACTATTGGTGCAAGAACGTGCGCGAAAGCGTGCTGTTCGCGAAGGCCATCGACACGCTCATCGATGACCGGTACCGGGTGTTCCTGGAGCTTGGGCCGCACCCGGTGCTCCTCGGGAACATTCGTGAAAGCTTTGTGCGCCATAGTGTTTCGGGCGCCGCCGTCCCGACACTGCACCGTGAGCAGGATGACGAGCAATCAGTGCTGCAGGCCGTCACCGACTTGTACGCGGTGGGTGCGATCGATACTCCCGGTGAGGCCGATCTCTACACGAACGGCTCGATCCCGCATATGGATCTACCGAAGTACCCGTGGTCGCAAGAGGAATTGTGGGAGGAAGACCCCCTCACGCTGCGCGCGCGCTACGGAGACGCCGATCGCTTTGCTCTTCTCGGCGATAGGGCAGAAGCGCTGACACCGCAATGGGAGGTGACCCTGGCTCCCGCGAACCTGCCCTGGTTGCCCGACCACACGGTCCTCGGTTCGGTCGTGCTGCCAGGAACCGCGTATCTCGACGCCGCGCTGTCCGCCGTGCGTCAACGCTCTGGCCGTGGGCAGGCCGGACTGGACTCGGTGGTCTTCGCGGTGCCGCTGGTCGTCGCCGAACACGACGCGCCGATCACCCGTCTGACCGTGGACGAGCCCACCAAACGGTTCACCGTCAATGGCCGTTCCGCGCAGACCCAGCTGTGGACGGCACATGCCAACGGCAGACTGGTTGAGGCGAATCTGGGGTCGTTGCGGATTGATGTCCCGCAGTCCGAGCACGACAGGGTCTTCGAGGGCGAAGACGTCTACAAGGGTTTGGCCGCGGTCGGACTGTCCTACGGTCCCGCGTTTCAGCGCATCCAGAATGTGCGTATCGGCTCGGCGGGCTGCGTCGCGCAGCTGGCGAGTCCGGAAGCGGTACCCGAGCCGGGGACCACACCCAAGCACGCCGTCCACCCCGCACTCGCCGACGCGGCCCTGCAGTGCATCGCGGTCCTCTTGGCGGCGCGTCCGGAGCTGGACATACCTCCGACGGCGCATATCCCGGCCTCGGTGGACCGGGTGCGCCTGTACCACGAGCTGCCCGAGGACCCGATCGCGGTCGTCGAGATCACGAGCACGCAGCCGCTGCGCGCGAACGCCTATCTCGCTTCGCCGGACGGCGATGTCGCGCTGGCCATGATCGGAGTGACGCTGCGACCCGTGGGGTCGGCATCGGACCCGCTATCCGAACTTGACCAGTACTTCTACGAGCCTCGTTGGGAGCCGTTCGACGAGGAGCCGGAAGGGCAAGAGGGACAACGCGCCCCGGCGCCTGTTACCACTGTTCACACGGCGAACGCGATCGTCGAGATCGGGGATGTGGCCGCCGCTGTCTCCGAAGGTGCCCGCCGCGCGGCAGGCGCCGGTGTAGCGATCCTGCGCGCCGAAGCTCAGCTGGCAGATCTCGCCGAGACATTCGGCGAAGCGTTGCACGCCGACACGTTCTTGCGTGTGTTGGTGACCGTCGGCTCCGGGAAATCCTCGGTAGAGAACCTCCATCAGCTCGTCATGGTCGCGCAGGCATTGCGGACGGTTCTGGAGGCCGAGACCGAGCGCGGTGTCGTGAACCCGGACGTGCAGGTCGTCGTCGTGAGCACGCACGCCTTCCTCGCACCGGGCGATCGCGACCTCGTCCTGGACCAGGCCGCGCTCGTGGGGGCACGCCGGGTGTTGGCGAACGAGCAGCATCCCGCCAAATGGTCTCTGGTGGACTTGTCCGATTCGGTCACCGCGGACGAGGCGGCCGCAGAGATCAACGCGATGAATCGAGCGGAGGAAGTCGCGGTACGCGCGGGTGTGCGGTGGACCCAGCGGATGCGTCGGTCGCTGTCCGAACTCGTCGCGCCGTGGGAAGAGACGTTCGAGCCCACGGACCCGGACGTGGCCTATGAGGTACAGATCCCGGATACGCGGACGCTCAAGGACATTGCGCTTCGTGCGTGTGATCGCGTCGAGCCGGGACCCCGGCAAGTGGAGGTCCGCGTCGAGACCCTGGGACTCAATTACAAGGACCCGCTGAAGGTCCTCGGAATCCTGACAGAGCGTGAGCTCGGTGAGACCTACTTCAAGCTGGAGCCCGGCATGGAGGGCTTCGGCGTTGTCACGCGCGTTGGCTCCGCGGTCAACGAGCTCCGGGTCGGCGAGAGCATCGCGGTCGCGGAGCGGGGACTGCTGCGCCGCTACCTGACCTTCGACCTCGACGGTGGCGCCGCCTGGGAGCGGATAGAAGAAGAGCATCTCCAGCGTGAGGACTTCGATCCGCTCGCGGTGGGTTCCGGTGTTCCGTTCTTCACGGCGGGCTATGCCTTCTACAAGCTTGCCGATCTGCAGCCCGGCGAGACGGTCCTTATCCACGGCGCGGCGGGCGGCATGGGCATGGGCGCGGTGCAGATCGCGGTCAACATGGGCGCGGTCGTGTATGCGACCGCCGGTAGTGAGGAGCGCCGGCGTGCGGCACTGGAGCTCGGCGCTACCGCGGCCTTCGATTCGCGGTCGGTCGGGTTCGTCGACGACATACTGCGGATCACCGAAGGGCGCGGAGTAGATGTCATCTACAACTCGCTGCCCGGCGAGATGATCGCCCAGAACTTCGCGGTCGCCGGGGAGTTCTGCCGGATCATCGAAATCGGGAAGGCGGACATCTACTTCGGCGGAGCGATGGATCTCAAGCCGTTCAGTGGCAACTTGTCGTTCCACGCGATCGACATGGACCGCATGCTGCGGCTGCGTCCGGAAACATTTCGCGAGCTGCGGCGCGAGTGCACCGAGATGCTCACCTCGGGCAAGCTCACCCCGCTCCCGTTCACGCGGTTCCCGATCGACCAGGTCGTCGGGGCGTTCGAGGCGGTGTTCCGGGCAGCGCACATGGGACGGATCGTGCTGGATTTGCGCGATCAGACACCCAAGCTGCTGCCGCGCAAGCCAGATCCGGCGCCGGTGCGTCCCGGCTGCTCCTACCTCATCAGCGGTGGATTCGGCGGCTTCGGGTTGGCCACCGCACGCTCGTTGGCCAGGTCCGGGGCGACCCATCTGATCCTCGCGGGTCGCAGCGGCGCCACGACGGAGGTTGCGCGGGCGCAGATCGAGGCGCTCAGGGCTGCCGATGTCGACGTGTGGGAAGAACGGATCGACATCAGCGACTACGACCAGGTCGCGGATCTGGTCGCGAAGGTGGAGGCCTCGGGCCATCCGCTGCGCGGCGTCTTCCATGCCGCGGCGGTGGCCCATGACGAGGTACTCGCGGACATCAGTGCGGAGTCGTTGTACAAGGTGTTCGGGCCCAAGGTCGAGGGTGCGCTGAACCTTGACAAGGCCACCCGCGAGCACGATGTGCCACTTGACCACTTCGTGCTGTACTCCTCGATCAGTGGCCTCATCGGCATTGTTCCGCAGCTGACCTACGCGGCGGCGAACAGCACACTGGACGGCCTCGCTCAGGCGCGGCACGCGGCCGGGCTGCCCGCCCTGTCGGTGAGCTGGGGTGCGATGAGTGGCGGTGGCATGGCCGAGGTAGAGGCCATCGTGAAGTTTCTTGATTCGGTCGGGCTGCGCCGCCTCAACATGGATCTCGGAGCGGCGCTCATGCACGAGTGCTCCCGATTCACGCTTCCGCATGTCGCCATCGCGGGCGTCGACTGGGGGGTCTTGCGCACGCCGCTGCCCTCGACGGCCAAGAGCACGCGCTTCGCGCATCTGTCCGCAGAGGCCGCCGCGGTGTCGAACGAACAGGCTGCCTTCCGTGCGGCGGTGTTGGCCCTGCCGGAGGAAGAACGCGGCCCGATGGTCACCAAGGAACTGGCCAAGGAGCTCGCCAACGTGCTCAAGGTTGACGTGGACAGCATCGACCCCACCGGGCCGATCGCCGACCTGGGGATCGACTCCCTCATGGCGGTGGAGTTCGCCGCCCGTGCCGGCAAGCAGTTGAACATCCAGATCAGTGCGTTCCAGTTCACCCCCGACCTCACCCTCGAGGCTGTCGGTGCCCGCGTCGCACTACTCATTGCGCAAGGGGTCGGCGATCCCGAGCACGACGCGATATAGGGGATCCGTGTGACCGTTGCGACTCCGCGTGAATGTTGGTGGTGGCCCAGGGCTTATCAACCGTCCCTGCCCACCGTGCTGTTCTTTCCGGGCGCCGGGGCCAATCACGCCGGTGAGCAGCACCTGGTTCCGCATCTGGCGGGGGTGAACTTCGGGGTGTGGCGGATGCCGGGGCGCAGCACCCGATCGACCGAGCCATCGCCGGAGAGTCTGCGCGCGCTGTCGGCGGACTGCGCGTCGGCGATCATCGGGCTCGGCTGCCGTCGACCGGTCCTCGCGGGAAAGAGTTTCGGCGGGCTATTCGGTTACACGGTGTGTCAGGCGTTGGAGTCGCGGGACTTCGCGGTGGGCCGGTTCGTCCCGGTGGTGAGCGGGCATCCGTCTTTGTGGCGAATGGATGCTCTCTACGCCAAGACGCGGGGCCATAACCCGAAACAACACGCGCTCTGGCGGCTTACCAATGACGAGCAGCGCGGGGCGTGGCCGCCGAAGAAGATAGCGGATGAGTCGCTGCTGGAGCAGGCGCGGCTGCATGCGGTAATCGATTTCAGTCTTGGCCTGCAATCGATTTCACGGCGCCGGATCCAGACGCCGATCACCGAGGTGAGCGCAAAGGACGATGAGGTGATCCCGAAGTTTGCGCCGCCACGCCGATGGGCCCCATACACAAAGGGGGAGTTCACGAGCATCCTCGTGACAGGCGGGCACTACTTCTATTGGTCGAATCCGCAGGCCTTGGCGACAATCTTGACGCACGAGGCAGAGCTGGCCCTCGGCGGCTCGTACTCCTATTAGCCGCCGAGGCCGACGCGGTACTACGGGGTTTCGCGCTGGCAGTCCGGGCCGGTGTACTGCCAGTTCGGATTGCTTGAGTATTCGCAACCCGGACCCACGTACTTCCAGTTCGGGGCCGGGGCCGGCAGTCGCCCGCCTTCGCCCTGCCAGTTTCGGCCTGAGTACCGCCAACCCCACGCGTCGAACCAGCTGTCGGGGTTGACACAGCCTTCGACGTTTCCTGGTCCCCACGGAGGCGGGGGTGAGGGATACGGTCCGTTAAAGCACACATCCGTGGGGGCGGGAGTCGGCTGCGCCGACGCCGGGCCCGCGCTCAGCAGAGCGATCGGGGCGGCGATGACGCCTGCTGCTAACACGGCCTGCCCGACCATGATGATCTTGTTCATCGCACAACCTCCGACGTTGGATGCCGCTGTGATTCCGCAAGATTAGCGCACTGTTGCGCGTTTTCTCGGTAATTGTGGTAATTGCGCTCGTTGGCGTATCACCATCCGAAACGAGGTCTATCGCGCGTGCGCTACCAGCCGTATTGCCCGTCTGAACGGTGTCGATATCTCGGCCGCGGCGGCGGCCGATCGGTTCGCTGATCCAGGCCGCGCCCACGCGGCGGAGAGCTCACCGCGCAGCGGCGCGAACCGGGTCACCGCTACGCTGCTGAGACGTGGCACGTCGCAAACATGCTCAGCCCTGCAAGTGGTGCGGGCGCGAAGTCGATGACGCAGAGCTGGGCCGCCGGCGCCAATACTGTCGCCAATCCTGCCGCCAGCGCGCGTATGAACAGCGCGCGGCGGTCAAGGGCACTTCGGTGCCCGCAGATGCCGTCGTGCTGACCGCTGACGAAGCGACGGACCTGGCCGATCGGGTGTACCAGGCGCGGTGCGCGGCCGAGGATGTCGCGACTGCCGTCGAGGAGGGCGCGACCCACGACGAGCTGCGCCAGTTGTGCGAGGAACTGCTGCGTGCCACCAAGGCCGCCGACGGCTGGCGCTAGCTTCTGCCGTTCGCTCAGGTGAGGGATACCCGTCGAATCAGCGCGATATTAACTCTTCACGGAATCCAAACGCGCCCATAGTTTGTCAACACCTGTCGATACCTTGTCGATGCTAGCCGCCGACCCGTGAGGATTCCCGAGCTTTTCATGACCACCCGCAATACGTTGGTGGCCGCCGCGGCGACTGACACAGATGCCCCGATATCCACCCCGCCCCGGCGGGAGTGGATCCTCGACCGGCGCTGGGAGATCATCCGATTTCTTTCGCCGTTCGTGGTGCTGCTTGTCTGGCAAGCGGGAAGTGCCTGGGGGCTGATCGATCCGGACATTCTGCCGGCGCCGTCGACGATCGCGCACGCCGGAATCGAGTTGATCGGCAACGGCCAGCTCGCCGAGGCGCTACGCGTCTCCGGAATCCGTGCCGCCGAAGGACTGCTGCTGGGTGGCTTGGTAGGTGTGGTGCTGGGCGCGGCGGTGGGGTTGTCGCGGCTTGTCGATGCCGTGGTGGACCCGACCATGCAGATGATTCGGGCGCTGCCGCACCTCGGGCTCATCCCGCTGTTCATCCTGTGGTTCGGAATCGGCGAGCTTCCCAAGGTGCTGATGGTGGCCCTCGGCGCGGCCTTCCCGCTGTACCTCAACACCACCTCGGCGATTCGGCAGGTGGACCCCAAACTGTTCGAAACCGCACAGGTACTTGGGTTTTCGTTTTGGCAGCGGTTGCGGGTCATCGTCATCCCCAGTGCGACTCCGCAGGTGCTTGTCGGGCTGCGTCAATCCCTGGCGCTGTCGTGGCTGACGCTCATCGTCGCCGAGCAGATCAACGCCGATGCCGGGGTGGGTTTCCTTATCAATAATGCGCGCGATTTCCTGCGTATCGACGTCATCATCTTCGGGCTCGTGGTCTACGCACTGTTGGGCATTGTCACGGACGCCATTGTGCGCGTGCTGGAACGGCGTGCGCTGCGGTACCGATCATGAAAGGCACATCATGACAGCGGTTTTCGAGGTAACCGAATTGTCGCGGCAAGCCGCTGTACCGGCGGCCGAGCTCACGTCGGTCACCAAATGGTACGGACGTAACCGCGTTCTCGACGACGTCTCACTGCGGGTCGGTAGTGGCGAGATCGTCGCGCTGGTGGGCCGCAGTGGCTCGGGCAAGTCGACGGTGCTCAGGGTGCTGTCGGGGTTGGCCGGCGACTATGAGGGCGAACGGGAGGTGCTGGGCGCTCCTGCGGTGGCCTTCCAGGAGCCGCGACTGTTCCCGTGGCGCTCGGTGCGCGACAACGTGCTGTACGGACTCACCCGCACCAAGTTGTCCAAGGCGGAAGCGCTTTCCCGCGTCGACCGGGCCCTTGATGAGGTGAGGCTTGCGGACAAAGCACAAGCCTGGCCGCTGACGCTCTCGGGCGGGCAGGCGCAACGCGTGTCTCTGGCGCGTGCGCTGGTCGCGGAGCCGCGGCTGCTGTTACTCGACGAGCCCTTCGGCGCACTCGACGCGCTCACGCGGCTCTCGATGCACCGACTCTTGTTGAACCTGTGGCGGGAGCACCAGTTCGGCGTATTGCTGGTTACCCACGATGTGGACGAGGCGATATCGCTGGCCGACACCATCCTGGTGCTGGATGAGGGTCGACTGGTGCACACGTTGCGCATCGGCAATCCCCGTAAACCTCACGGCAAGCACGACGCCGAAACCGAGAACTACCGAGGAGAGCTCCTTGCGCAGCTTGGTGTTTAAGTCAATCGTCAGCGCGACCGCGATCCTGCTGTCGTTGACGGCCTGCAGCTCCGGTCGCGACGATAAGGGCGATTCTGCGGTGCCGCAGCTCGTCCCGCTGTCCGAGCTGTCGAATCTCACGCTGCGCGTGGGCGATCAGAAGGGTGGCACCGAGTCGCTGTTGCGGGCGGCGGGGGAACTGGACAACGCACCGTACAAGGTCGAATTCTCCACCTTCACCTTTGGCCCCCCGCAGATTGAGGCGCTGACCGCGGGCAAGATCGACTTCGCCGTCACCGGCAACACACCGCCGATTTTCGGCGCCGCGTCCAAGGCGAGAATCAAAGTGGTGTCCGGGTATACGAATGACGCCTCCGGTGACCAGATCCTGGTTGCCGACACCTCACCAATCCATTCCGTGGCGGATCTGCGGGGTAAGAAGGTGGCTGTCGGTAAGGGGAGTTCGGCGAACGGTCATCTGCTGCTTCAGCTGCAGAAGGCCAATCTCACCATCAAGGACATCCAGCCGGTGTTTCTGCAGCCGGCCGATGCGTTCACCGCACTGAGTCAGGGACAGGCCGACGCGTGGGCGATCTGGGATCCCTACACGGCGCTGGCCGACAAACAGCTGAAGGTTCGCACCCTGGTGACCGCGACCGGCGTCGCGAACGGGTACGGATTCGGTGTCGCATCGCAGGTGGCGCTGCGTGATGCTCAACGCAATACCGCACTGTCCGACCTGGTGCAGCGCGTCGCGCGTGCCAGCGCATGGGCCCAGGCCCATCCACAGGAGTGGTACGCAAAGTATGCCGCTGCAATCGGAATCGACCCTGCGGCAGCAGAGTTGGCGCAGTCGCGCAGCCTGCGGCAACCGATACCGCTCGACGGAGAGGTGACGGGCTCGGAGCAGAAGCTGGCCGACCTGTTCGCGCAGTCGGGCCAGATTCAGGGCAAGCCCACGTTCTCCGATTTCGTCGACAACCGCTTCAACGACGTCCTCACGCAGTACTTCGCCAAGTCTCAATAGACCGCACATCCCATCCCACACAAGGAGAGCAATTCCCGTGGCCGCCAAGTTCTTCTGGTTCCTGCCCACCAATGGTGACAGCCGTTCCATCGTGGGCGCCTCGCATGCGTCATCGCATCACACCATCCCGGTGGGGTACCGCGAGCCGAGCCTGCGTTATCTCGGCGAGATAGCCCGCGCCGCGGACCGATTGGGCTTCGAGGGTGTGCTGACTCCCACCGGCACGTGGTGTGAGGACGCATGGCTCACGGCTTCGGCGCTGCTGGAGCAGACCGAACGCCTGAAGTTCCTCGTGGCCTTCCGGCCGGGATTGGTGCCGCCGACACTGGCCGCGCAGCAGGCGGCTACATTTCAGCGGTTCTCGGATGGGCGGCTGCTGCTGAACGTCGTCAGCGGCGGTGACGATACCGAGCAGCGCCGCTTCGGTGATTGGCTCACCCACGACGAGCGCTATGAGCGCACCGGCGAGTTTCTGCAGATTGTTCGGGATATCTGGAAGGGCGAACCCGTCGACTATTCGGGAAAGCACTACACGGTGACCGATGCGCGAGTATCGGAGCCGCCAACACCGTTGCCGCAGTTGTATTTCGGCGGATCGTCTCCCGCGGCACTGCCTATCGCCGCAGAGCACGTCGACGTGTACCTGACCTGGGGTGAGCCGCCGGCGGCCGCAGCCGCGAAGATCGAGACGGTGCGCGCGTTGGCCAAGGAGCGTGGGCGCAACCTGCGATTCGGTATCCGCCTGCACACGATTAGCCGCGACACGTCCGAGGCGGCGTGGGCCGTCGCGAACTCGCTGGTGGGGGAGCTGACTCCTGATCAGATCGCCGCGGCGACTGCGCTGCATTCCACATCCGAATCCGAGGGGCAGCGGCGCATGACGGCGCTGCACGGCGGTCGCCTGGACAAACTGGAGATCTATCCGAACCTGTGGGCGGGCGTCGGGTTGGTGCGTGGCGGTGCGGGTACGGCATTGGTGGGCAGCCATGAAGAGGTCGCCAACCTGATTTCCGAATACCACGAGCTCGGGTTCGACGAGTTCATCCTGTCCGGATACCCGCACCTGGAAGAGGCGTACTGGTTCGCCGAGGGTGTGCTTCCGCTGCTCAAGAAGCGGGGAGCACTGGCCGCCTAGCGCAGGCCCGCGCTGTCGTTGTCGAGATCGTTGCGCTGCAACCCCATGGGTGTTGACGACGGCAGATCGCCACCCGCGATGACCTGCCGCGTGATCGGGGTGAGCGCATGAAAGAGGCCCTCCACCTCGGCGTCGGTCAGGGCGTCGAGTACCGGCAGTGACACCCGGTCGGTTCGGCTCTCGATATCGTTCTTTAATGCGCGGCCTTCTGGCGTCAGCGCACCGCCGTCGCCGAGCAGGCCGCGCCGAGTCAGGTTCTGTTCGATGGTCGCCCACTCGCCGTCGTCATAGTCGCGGCTGCGCATGATGCCGTCCTTGGTGGCCCGTCCCGCCGCGACCTGAAACACGTTCGATTCACGGCCGTCAATGCCCGCGGCGACCAGTGCGGCGACATGGGCGTCGCCGCGCTGCTCGCGGAGCAGGGTGGCGGCATGCCACAGCGCCGCGACGGGTTCATCGGGCCACGGAACGGCGGTGAGCGCCGCGTACAAGGGGCGCCCGGCCGGCGAGGCATTGCGGGCCACTCGGCCGAGTAATTCTGCTGCGGTACGCAGGTTTTGGTCATCGGTGAGGCCGTAGCGCCGCAACGCCGCGACGGCGCCGCTCTGCCGCGCGGCCAGTGCCTGCTCGGGGCCGACGGTTTCCCAGGCGCCATCGAGTGACCTGGCGACCCGGAATGAGGCGAAGTTGTAGAAGACGGCTTCGACGACTCTGGGTGCGACCCTGCCCAGGGGCGCGGATCGGGTAGCGAAGTATCCGCGCCAGAATCCGCGGTAGCCGAGCTCGTCGGCGGCGGCGCGCGCTTCGGGGGCGAAGTAGGTAATGCCGTGTACCGGCTCGAAACGTTCGAAGAGACGCCGGGCGAGGACGTGTGGACGTGCCATCGATCCAGTCAACCACGGGGCCCCGCGCGGATTGTCGAGTCCGGTGCGGTTGTCGGTGCGGGCTCGTAGGGTGGACTCATGGGATTGAGTTTGGAAGAACGACAGGCATTTCTGGCCGAGCCCCACGTGGCGGCAATCTCGGTGAGTGCCGGGGTGGACCGCGCTCCGCTGACCGTGCCGATCTGGTACTTCTACACCCCGGGCGGTGACCTCTGGATTCCGACGGGCAAGGGATCGCGCAAGCACCAGCTGATCGAGGCCGCGGGTCGGCTGACGCTCATGGTCGACCGTGAGCAGCCGACGGTGCGGTACGTGAGCGTAGAGGGACCGGTGACCAAGGTCGTACCTCTCGAGCACGACCAGCATCGGCAGGTGGCCGCCCGGTACATCCCGGAAGAGCTGCTCGACGGGTATCTCAAATATTCGGAAGGGTACGGCGAGCAGATCGCCGTTTATGTCTCCCCGGAGCACTGGCTCTCGGCGGACCTCGGCGGCCCGGAGAACTGGGGTTAGCGTTCCCGGTTGATCACTGGGGCATCGGGAACTGTTCGGTTCCCGGATCCCCTGCGGGTATGACGGGCAGTGTGAGTGTGGACGGGTGCGCCGCATCGTGCAGGATCGTCTGCGTGGCGGTGTGCAGCTCGGAGTTCTGTCCGAATGGTGCGCCCGTGTTGGGGTTGGGCGCGTACTGCGGGAAGTCGCTGCTGGAAATCTCCAGTCGAATGCGCTCACCGGCGCGGAACTGATAGCTCACCGGCCATACGTCGATGCGGTACCTGTGCGGCTGGGCCGCCGCGAGGGGGCGCAGCTCGGATAGTGATTGCGCCAGCGAGGTGCGGACAACTCCATTGTTGAGATTCACGGCGGCACCATCGGATTGCACGACAACGAGTTTCGCGGTGAAGTCGGTGTCCGGGGCCGAGGACGAGGCCCATAGATCGACGCTGATCGGTCCGGTGACCTCGGTGTCGGAGGTGAGCGGCTCGCTGGTGTAGGTCAGCACATCGGGGCGCTGTTCCACGGTGCTCTGGTCGTAACGTCCTTCCGGGGCCGAATCCGCGGCACAGCAGGAGTGTCCGCCCGCGCTTGGTACCGGATGGGCAGGGTCGTAGAGGTAGGTGTCGGGCGGATCGTGGAGTGAGCTCGAGTTGCTGAGCCTCCCATCGTGCTTCGCGCCGGGACCGCCCAAGTGATACACGGTCCAATTCGTCTGCGGTAGTGGCCAGGAAGGGGCGCTCTTCCATCGGTTGGCGCCCATCAGGTAGTAGTCGACGCGGGGCGACTCGGCGGCGACACCATTGTCGGTACCCTTGAGGAAGTGGTCGAACCATGCCAGTTGCAGCTCGTTCACGGGGCTGCTGGCGCCGGCCCCCAGGCCCTTCAACAGTGGTGAAGGACTTGATGTTTCACGGCCCCAGGCGAGATGGTCCCAGGGGCCGATGACAATGCGCTGGTGCCGACGCGCCTCCGGCGACCCGCCGCGCGTGGACATGCCGGCGAAGTTCTCTAGGCCGCCGCGCAGGAAGGCGTCGTACCAGCCCTCGAAGTGCAGCACCGGCACCTTCACGTTCTCGTACCGATCCCGGATGCTCCATCGCTTCCAATAGTCATCGCGGGTCGCATGCCGGATCCACTCGAAATACCACGGCGCGACGTGGGGATTTCCCGGCTGCATCGGTGGAAGATCCTGGTAAGGAAGGAAATTGAGCCAGCGATCGCGTTCCTTGTCGGCCGCCTCCAATTGTTCGACGGTCGTGTCATCGCCCCGGTTCTTCGCTGCGGTGGTGGCAATCGTCTCGATCGCCCACGGCAGCACGAAGCCGAGCCGGAATGCGCCGCCCTCGTAGGTCCACCCGTCGTAGTAGTCGGAGGCGGTGTTGGACGGCACGATGGTGGTCAGGTGCGGGGGAGCTGTGGTAGCGGCGAGCCATTGTGTGGCACCGACATACGAAGACCCGTACATCCCGACCTTGCCGGTGGAACCGGGCAGTCTGGCGGCCCACTCGACGGTGTCATAACCGTCGTTACCGTCATTGCCGAACTCGGTGAATATCCCATCCGAGGCGCCTTGACCCCGAACATCCTGTACCACCACGAGATAGCAGTGTGAGGCGAACCAGTCAGGAGTCCGGAACCGCGAGGGCTTGACCTGCGCGCTGCTCTTGCCGTACTGGGTGCGCATCAGAATGACCGGCACGGGGTCCTTGAGCTTGGGACGGTAGACATCGGCGCGCAGGATCGTGCCGTCGCGCATGGTCGCCGAAACGTCGGTCTTCTTGGCGACCGCACAGGGGCCGCGGCGGTCGGCCGGCGGCCAGGAGGTGGGATCAGGACTCTCGTGGCCGCACGCCGTGATTATCAGGCCCACAATGGCGGCGAAAACTCCCAGACGTCTGGCCGAACCTGCGATCACCCCGAAAGGGTACCGAGGGCCGCTGTGGACGACGGCGGGCTAGCGCACCCGCGTGCGCTAGCCCTCGTGTTCAGACCAGTGCCGGCGCCTCGTCCTGCTGTGTGAGGCTGTCGAGGAATTCTTCGGTGACCGCGGTGCCGGTTCCACGGAAGGTGTCGGACGACAGTGGGTTCATCGCCTCCAGGACGAGCAGGTGCTCGCCCCAGCACGGTGTCAGCCCGGCCCACGGTGCGCGGGACTCCGGCTTCTCCTGCGTACGTAATGCGCACACCACGGTCAGCTGGGGAGCGTCGGTGGTGCCGGTGAGCTCAAGAGCGGTCCAGCGCTCCGGCAGTGGCGCATTCCAGATGTTCCCGAGGGTATCCGGCAGATCGCCGTTCACCGTGGCGCGGTAGGCGGCCAGGTAGCCGCGATCGTCGGAGACCGCCCGTGATCCCTCTTTGACCTCCGCGGGCAGCGGAGCATCGGGGACATCGACGGCGCTGACCTGCCAGCCCAGCTCGCGCAGATGATCGGAGAGTCGGCGCCCCACGATATCGGCACTCTCGCGCAAAGGGATTCGCGGAGAGCGTGCCTGCAGTGCGGCGAGATTGTCCGCGGCGCTCAGGGTCAGGCTTACCCAGGTCTTGCCCTCGGCGCCGACGATATCGGCGGTGGTGACGCGGATCGAGGAGCAGCGCATGCCGTAACGGTCCAGGTACCCGGCGAGAAGCCCGACCGGTACCTCCTCACCGGATGCAGGCGCTTTGAGCTCGAGTGCCACCGTGGAACGCGCGTCGACTCCCGCCGCGACAATCTGCGCGGTGTTCGCGGGGGACCGCCGAGAGATCCTGCGGGTCAGCATCTTCGTGAAGCGTCCGAGAATGTCGGTCAGGAAGGTGCCACGCCACCACACCAGCAGCACCAGCGCCAGCACCCCAGCGGTGATCGCGATCCAGCGGTCGGCGGGGTCTCGACGGTAGAGCGCGAACGCGCCCGCGGCAACCAACGTCGCCACCAGGGTTAGCCGCAACGTGCACGGCACCGGGGGGCGATACAGCTTCACGTTCTTACTCACTCGTGCTCTCCTGTCTGCGACGTGCACTGAGCCCGGCGACGACGATCACCGCGATCAGACATATACCGGCGCCAAGGAAGGCGAGTCGCCGGGGAAGGGGGTTTTCGGGGGTGGGGAGGGGCGGCGGAACGACGGCGCGGGCACTGGGGCCTGCCGGCGCGCTTCCATCCGCGGGGACCTCCCAGGTGAGCGCGGCCACCGGGTCGACCGTTCCGGTACCCACAAGATTTGACGGAGACCTGCCCGCATCACGAGCGGTCCTTTGCAGCCGCGAAACAACCTGGTGTGCGCTCAGATCGGGGAATCGGCTGCGTACCAGCGCGGCGACCCCAGACACGTAGGCGGTCGCGTAACTGGTTCCAAAGAGGGGATGCGGCTTGCCATCCTGGCCGACCATTCCGTTGGCCAGCCCGCCCGTTTCGTCGTTGGACAGCGATGTCACGTTCTCGCCATTTGCCGCGATGCCTACCCACGGGCCGGACATCGTGAACTTCGAGGGCGTGCCATCGGCGGACACTGATCCCACCGATAGCACGTACGGCTGCCACCATGAGGGAACCGAAACGGATTCCACTCCAGTCCAATTCCTCGGGTCGGCGCCGGAACCGCTGAGTGGGTTCGGTTGACAGTTGGCGCCACCACCGCTGCTGTTGCCGGCTGCCGCGACCACCACGGCGTCCTTCTCCTCGACGGCATACCGCAGGGCGGCACCCAGGGCGGCCTGATCGATGGGCTTGGCCGCCGGAACGCACACGACCGACGAGATATTGATCACGCGCGCACCGAGATTCGCGGCGTGCACGATGGATCGGGCCAGTGTGTTGACAAAGTGGGTAGCGCCGTTGGTGGTCGGATCGCCACCGGTGATTCGCGGGGAGAACTTCGAAGACTCCTGGCGAATCGAGATCAGCTTGGACGCAGGTGCGATGCCGGAGAATCCGTCAGGGCCGGGCTGGGCACCGATGATTCCCGCGACCATGGTCCCGTGCCCGTCGCAGTCGGTGAGTCCGTTGGTGGACTGTACGTAGTCGCCCCCGCCTTCGACATGCAGCCGTGAACTCGGCTGCACGCCGGTGTCGATGATGGCCACGCTTTGACCCTCACCGCGAGAGAAGCGCCATGCCTCCTCGAACTCCGGGGACGGTTTTCCGCTTGTGCCCGTACCGGGCATCAACACGGTGGTGCTGCACGCGGCGGACTGCATGCCAGCCGTAGCGCTGGGGGCCGAATCCCGTGGCAGCGCAGCGGGGTCAGCGTCTGGACGGGTCACCGCATACGCGGCCGGAGCTGTCATCGGAGACAGCGCCAGCAGCATCGCGGCGACGGCGCCCACAGACATGAATCGGATCATCGGTTGAGGATCCAGGTGAATAGCCCGGTGAGGTATGCGATGACCGGCAACAGCGAGGCGTCGATCCCCGAGGCGAGGAATCCCAGGAGCCGACGGCTGGGCAGCGAGTAGGTTTCTGCCTCACCGATCTTCGGGTTGAAGACCACGACAGCCAGTGCGGCGACCAAGAATGCCAGCACTGCGAGTGCTACCAGCGCGCCGGCGTAACGCCCCGCGAAGGCAAAGATCACCAGCAGTGTGGACGTCACGACGAACGGCACCGCCAACAGCCAGGCCTTGCATACCGCCGAATCCCATACGCGGGCACGCAGTGCCGCTCCCGCGCTCACCGCGACCACCAGGTACCAGGCCCAGGGGCTTGCCGGTGTCGAGCCACCAACGAGGGCCAGTGATCCCAGGATGGCCAGAAGTGAAGCGCCCGCAATGAATCCGCTTTGGTGCGAGTCGCTCAGCTGGACGCGTCGCGGGAGGTCCTTGAGAACCGACATCGCCGGCGCGGAAGGCGTCGGGTCACCCGGCGCGGGAATGGTCGGCAGCGGGAAGCGCGCGGCGAAGGCCGACAGCTGCGCGGCACGCACTGTGACCAGCAGCGCCACCACGATCAGTCCGGAACCCACGGCCAGTAGGGATGGGTGCCAGAGGATCTGGGCACCCGCGGCACCGGCGATGCCAAGGGACAGCACCGTGGTAGCCGTGAAGAACGCGGTCTGCTGGCGCGCCACGATCAGGTAGATCAGCGACCACGCCGCGACTCCAGCGGCGCCCAGGAGCGCGCGGGGGGCCAGTCCATCTCCGGGTATGGCAAGGGCGAGCGCACCGGCAATGGGAGCCAGGGCGGTGATCGCCAGCTCTGCGCCCAGACGCGGTGAGCGCACGTGCGCCACCAGCGCCCCGATCGAGGCGGCGACCGCCACCACGGCCAGGCCGGCAAGGCTCAGCGCCGATCCGGTGCGCACGTTGTGCACGATGGCCAGAACCGTTGCCGCCACGATCAATCCGAGGACACCCAGGCGGGTGACGCGCGCGATGTGCTCGGCACCCCACGGGCGCTTGCGTGATTCGGAGAAGATGACGGCGGCATCCGCGATGTCCTCGACGATGCCGGGCGCGGCGGGTCCCACGGGAGTCGGACGCAATGTGAGCAGGTCTCCGTCGACGACGCCCACGGTGTCCAGGGTCGCATCGGCACTGAACGGTGCACCGTTGATCGGGGCCAGGCTCAGCCGCTGAGGTGTGGCCTCAGTGGCATCGGGGGCCACCATCCGGTGTACCGCAGGAATGATGTCGCGCATCGGTAGCTGAGTCGGCAAAGCGACCTCGGTCAGCTTTTCTTCACCGAGCACGGCTACCCGGACGATGGGCATCACGGCGTTGTCAGACATGGTGTTTCGTTTGACTCTCTCGATAGGGGGGTGGAGCACAGTGGGGAACTATTAGAGGGACGGCATCAGTCGAAGTCTCGGGTCAATCGGGCATCCGGGAACCAGTGCCCGTCCGGGAGCGTGGCCATCAACTGCTCGACGGCCACCGCGATCGCGAATGGAGCTCCGGGGGCAAAGGTCGACAGCCAGGTGCCGTCCCCTGCGCGGCGTGGGCTGACGAGGATGCGCCCAGCGCTGGTGTCCACCACGCTGATCCCCACCTCGGAGGTCTGTTGAGTTGCGTTATTACGTTGCCCAGCAACCACTTCCACATAATTGCGGTTGCCGATGAATGCCGATTCCACCACGGCCTGCGCGGCGGGTGGGACACCCAGGTACCCCACGACATCGGCCAGCGAGGCGCCGGAACGCAGCTGCTCGTCGGCCTTTGCCCCCACATGGGTGGGCAGGGTGAACTCGGGGAACTGTGCAGGTGCGCGCCATCGCAGTCCCGCGACCACACTGGGCACAAGTGCCGAAGGGTCGTCGGCGTCGACCGCGGTGAAGGTGATCAGGTGAGCATTACGCAGTGACACCACGGTCTGCGGGCGACCCTGCAATTGCCTGTGGGCGATGATGCCGCGCATCACGTCCGGATTCTCCGAACCCGCCGCGACGTATCGCAGTTCGAGCCAACGTTCTGGGCGGCACACGGTACGGATCCATTCCGCCACAGCGGGATCCACCGCGCCTTCGGCGTTAAGGACGCCGACCCGGGTGAGTTCCTGGACGCGCTGAGCATTGAATCCCGCGCGCTGCGTCTCATCCCGGAAGGGGACCGTGATCGCCAGCACCCAGGGAAAGGTGCCGGCGCTCAACGTGTCTGCGAGGAACCAGGCCTGGTCGACCGTCAGCTCGACGGCATCCGGCGACCGGGTGGCCTGGTTCATCGCACGATCAGATGCAGGAGCACCAAGGGCGTTTATGCGCCCCATTTGGCTCCTTCGGCCATGTCGCGGGCGTTCATGGACAGGGTGTTGGTTTCGTGGGTGGTGCCCATGGCGCGGTAGGCGCGGATGAGTTCTTCCATGGCGGTGTTCCATTGGGCCTGCCAGGCGGCTTGGCTCATGGAGGTATCGCCGTGCCAGACGGCCTGCAGGGAGGCCTGCTGGGCGGCCAGGTCGGCGCCCAGGGCGGTCAGTACACCGGAGTAGGTGTTCATCTCGCCGGCGTGGGCGAGCATCGCGGGGTAGTTGAACGTGATCTGCGACATTTTTGTGTTTCTCCCTTGGTCTTAGACGCCGATGTAGCGGCTGGCGGCGGCGGCGTCCTCGGCCACGTAGGTGGCGGCGGCATCACCGAGGTTGATCTGGGCGATATCGAGCAGCGCGTTGACCTTGGCGGCCACTTCCACGAACCGGGCGTGCGCGGCCTGGAAAGCCACCGAGGACTCACCGACATGGAAGGCCTGCGCCGACATCGCGGCCTGCTCGGCCTGCGAAATCGTCGAACGCATCAACGCGGTCTTGGCACCGAAAGTGCCCTCAGCGGCCACCAAAGCCGGAATATGTGCATCAAGCAAACTCATTATTCATCTCCTCAATCGTGTTGTGTTGTCGGTGATTTCTGGTTGTCTATGGCCGATCAGGTGCTGGCCCCCCTTCAGCGCTGTCCTCGGGGTCCAGGTTTGCATCGGTGCCCCAGGTAGTAGGCAGCATCGGTGTGGTGCGGGTGCCGTCCACGGCACCGGCGGCTGCTTCGCGTTCGATCAGTCCGGCCGCCGTGGTCGTGGAGGTGGTCCTGGGCACTGTCCCGGCGAAACCGAGCCTGCCTGACCCGCGCGCCGAAGCTCCGACGGCTGCGCTCTGTCGTGCGGCCGGCCCGGAAAAGTCCGGATCCACCGTCGAATTCATGTCCATGAACTGCGGGGCCGGATCCTTGATCCGAGCCCCACGCTTACGGCGCGCCCGCGAACGCGCCGAGGCCGCCGCGGCGGCCGCCGCCGAAATCCCCGCCGCCGGCGCCTTCGCGCCGGCACCCTCATTCAACGTCGGCCCAAACCGCACCGGAGGCGGATCCTCACGCACCGCGTACACCATGTACGCCGGAGTCGCAGCCGCCGCAGCGGACGAGGCCGGTGTGGCAGGCGCCGACGGTGCTCCCGAACCACTTGTGATTGCGGTACCGCCGCTCCCCGGCATTCCGCCCATCGCAAACGGTTGCTGCTGAGGCGAGTTACGCGCGATCTGCGCCGCTTGCGGTGCGGGCTCCTCTGCGGGCACGTCGGCGTCGACCGGAACCGGGTTGATCAGCTGAGCCAGTCCGACCAGCAGCAGCGGGAGCCACAGTGGTGCGGACAGCATGATGCCCCAGGCGGTGAACCCGAAGGGGATGAAGAACGCCTCGTAGGCGATGAAGAACAGCAGCGGGCCCCAGGCCACGAGTGCCTCAAGGGGATTGCGCAGGAAGTCATTCAGTATGTTTTGGATTGTCTTCAGGGGATTCGTGAAGAACTCCTGAATCTGTCGCATCAGCTTCTCGAAGAAGCTCTCGCTATCGTCCAGCGCGGTACCGGATTCGGCCGCCTGCGCCTGTGCCGCCATGCCGGACATATCGGCGGCCATCCGGGACATCTCGCCGCCCGGCGCCATGATCATCGGCGAGGGCTGCGTCGGCGGGACCGACATCACGGCGGCGGTGGAGACACCCTGGTAGACGCCCATGATGGTGGCGGCCTGGACCCACATCCGGATGTAATCGGCCTCATTCAACGCGATCGGAATCATGTTGATACCAAAGAAATTGGTGGCCAGCAGCACGCCGTGAATCATGTGGTTGGCGGCCAGCTCGGCCAGCGTGGGCATGGCGGCCAGTGCCGTGGTGTAGGCGGCGGCGCTGGTTTCATGCAGCACGGCATTGGTGGCGCTCATCGCGCTCTGCTGAGTCAGCCAGGCCAGGTAAGGAGTGTGGCTGACGACATACTGGATGGCGCTGGGCCCCTGCCATGATCCGGCGCCGGTGGCGGCCAGTAGCTGCGTCAACTCCGTTGCCGCAGTGGTGTATTGCACCGAGAGCGCCTGCCACTGGGTGGCAGCAGCCAACAGTGCTCCCGGCCCGGGTCCGGCGCTCAACAGCGCCGAGTGGACCTCGGGGGGGAATGCCATCCAGATGGGGGCGCTCACAGAGTTAGCCTCGCGCGATCATGTACGTGGCGGCGCCCTGCATGTCTCCGGTGGTGTAACTGGCCGCGGACTCCGAGACGCCCAGCCCGGCCCGCCCCAGTTCTTCGACGGCCTGGGCTGCCACACCGGTGTGCTCAATTCCGCGGGCACTGAAACCGGCCGCGGTCTCCAACGACACCGGGTCGGCGGCGGGCGGAACCACGGCACCGATCACCGGCGCTGCCGCGGCATGTGCGGCAGCCAGCCGTGCGGTGAGTGCCTCCACGGCCGCACTCGTGGCGGTCAGACCTTCCGGAACGACGTTGAGATTCATCGCGGGTACTCCCTTCCTTGAGCAGCATGCTCATTGACGAGTGGATTGACGGTCTGTACATATGTCGGAACATCACTATCTGACAACAGGACTCCGCGGCCCGCCGGCAGACGCTCGAAACGATGTCCGCGGATGCGGCCCCCATCCTGTGGGCTACCGCTGAGCATCAGGGTGTTGGCCTGCAGTTCGTGGAAGCGACGCAACATGGGGTTGGTCATCAGTATGTGACCCGAACCGGTGGCCCGCGCGGTGATGATCACCCGGAGTCCGAGCTCACGCGCCTCGGCGAGCAGACCCGAGATCGGATTCCAGGGTCGCTGCCCGATGTACGGACCGCTGACGGCCGGCGCATCGGGAATCTGATCGACATCATCGATGATGAGGTAATGCCGCTGTGCTGTCACTCCGCGTGACACCCAGTTGTGCAGTTCCTCGGAAGACAAGCCGGCGGGTGGCCGACGCTTTTCCAGAAGCGCGCCGAGGCCCAGCATCGCCGGGGTGATCCGATCGATATTGGGGGTGTACTCGTTGTCCGGGAACAGTGGTTCGTCGACGAGATGTAGACGCCGATCCAGAACCGTGAACGCCACCTCCTCGGGTGTCGAGTGTTCCCGGACGGTGCGGATGATGTGTCGCAGCAGCGTCGTCTTGCCAGACCCGGTATCGCCCAACACCATCAGCAGTGGGTTGTGGGCGAAGTCCAGCGCCACCGGTGCCAGATCTTGCTCGCGCTGTCCGATGACCACCTGTTCGCGTCCCGGGTACAGCGGGCCGATGGCGTTCGGTGCCAGGTCGGCCGGCAGCAGGCGAACTGCGGGCGCCTTCGTACCGGGGTACTCGGCGTTGACAGACTCCACTGTCTTGGCATCGGAGGCTGCGAACAGGAAGTGCTCTGCTTGCATGGTCAGGCCGCGGCCCGGCTGATCGTGCGGCACACTCTCGGCGGGGCGGCGCAGCGCGCCGGGTACCCGCACATTGCTGTCCGCCGAGTCATGCAGCTTGAGTTCGAGGCGCAGCCCGAGAGCATCGCGCATCGCCAGCGGCACCTCGATCCAGTTCGGTGTCGTGATCACGACGTGGATGCCGTACGACAGTCCGGCGTTGGCCAGCTCGGTAAGCCTGGCCAGCAACGGGTTTCGGGTGTTGAACTGGTCGGTGTTGTCGCGACTGAACGCGTACAGGTTGTCCACGAGCAGGAACGTCTCGCCATAGCCGTCGTCCAGCGACCGATCACTGTCGCGCAGCGCGCGCAGTTGACTCACTGAGGCGATGCCGCGGTCACGGAACAGACGCTGGCGATAGGCCAGGAGCTGCTCGAGCTCACCGAAGGTGCGGCGGATGCGCTCGGGCTCCAACGCGCTGGCCACGCTGCCGACGTGCGCCAACCCTTCGAGCGCGTGCAGTTGACCGCCGCCGTAGTCGATGCAGTAGAACGTGACATCGCGCGGGGAGTGCAACGCGGCGGCCGACAGCATGAAGGTCTGCAGAGCTGTCGACTTCCCGGACTTCGGGCCACCGTGAATGATCGCGTTTCCGGCTGCCGATGTCGCATCGAAGATCAGCGGATCGCGGCGCATCTGGAACGGCTTGTCGATCTCGCCGAGCGGCCAGCGCAGCTGGCGTGCCGGGATCCCGGTCTGGCTCAGCACATCCGCCAACGGGATCGCCGTGTCCAGCGGCGGCAGCCATAGCTGCGGTGCACGCGGACCCACCTTGGCGAGCTGGTCGCCGACGGTCGAGACCAGCTTGCGCGCCGGCTGCCGCGGCCGGTCGGATCCACCCTTGACGATCACCGTGGTGGGATCGGAGGCCACCGGCAGCGCGGTGAACTGCCTGGGCTGTGGTGTGGCGTGGATCTCCACGGTGGTTGTTGTTGACGGCGGCTCGTAGACACCGTCGACATAGGTGCTGCGGAACTTGATGGGCACAGCACCGGGTGCGGGCACCAGGAACCCAACGCCCTTGTGGTCCTTGCCCGATTCGATGTGATAGGCGTCCTCGGTCCCGATGATCTGCCGAGATGAGCTGGGACTGGCCACCTTCAGACCGATGCGGTACGAGGTGTTCTTGTCGATGTCCTTGATCCTGCCGACGTCGAGGGTCTGTGACGCGAACAGGATGTGGATGCGGAACGAGCGGCCCTTGCGTGCCACGTAGTCGAACAGTTCGGCGTACTCCGGGTGGTCCTGGAGCATCAAGGTGAACTCGTCGGCCACCACGAACAACGTGGGGATAGGCGGCAGGTCGTGACCGGCGGCGATCGCTTCCTCATACTCGCGGACCGAGTTGAAGGCGCTGCCCTGCACATCGCGACCAGCTTGCTTCAGCAGGTTCTCGCGCCGGGCCACCTCGCCACGCAAAGTATCGGCAAAACGATCTGCCAAGGAACGTTTTTCGGCCATGTTCGAGATCACGGCGACAACCTGCGGGAAGTCGCGGAAGATATCGGCCCCCGCCTCACCCTTGAAGTCCGCGTAGATCACGATCAGGCGATCAGCGGAATGGGTCGTCAAGAGCGACAACAGAATCGACATCAGGCTCTGAGACTTGCCGGAGCCGGTCATACCGATCATCAGGCCGTGCGGCCCCATACCGCCCTCGGCCTCGTCCTTGAGATCGAACATCAGCGGCTCGCCGGAGGCGGTCACGCCGATCGGCACGCGCAGCTCCTCATCACGCGAACGCGGCGACCATAGGGCCGGAACGTCCAACTGGGAAGCATCCTCGATACCGAGCAGCGAGGTGAAGGTCGCACCACCGGTTGCGGCCGACCGCAGCCCCGGATGCGTCGGGTTTGAGTCCCAACGGGAGAGCCGACGCGAGACGTGCGAGGCGGTTCCGACCGTGAGCTGATCGGCCTCGTCGATATACGGCTGCCAATCGTTGCCATTCCACCGGGCGATGCGTGCGCTCACACCGTTCCGATTGACCTGCAACACAGGACGTTCTGGGTTCAGGTACTCCGGAAGCTTGGAGGAAACGTCGGTTCCGTCGAGCCGCTGGATAACGGTGACGCCGTCCAATCCGGTCGCCGGGATAGGCGAATTCACGCCGCCCAGGTCGTATGTCGGGTCATCGAGAATGATCAGCAGGTGCTTGTGCGCACCGGATTCGGCCCCGAACAGCGCACGCTCGGAGAGCACGGGCTTCAATGCCTCGAAGAGCTCGGCACCTGTGCGGCGCAGGTAACGTGCCGGGCCGACACCGTCGACCTCGCCGCTGATGTCCACGTGGGGAAGCCATTTGAGCCAGGACCACTCGGCGTCTTCGACACTGGGGCCGGCCATCGCCACGGTCAGCAGCGTCGGATCGTGGAACGTGACAGCTTGAGTCACCCACGACCGGATGGAGGCGCGGACAATATCGTCATCACCGAGCACTGTGATGCGTGAAACCTTGTTCAGGTCGATGCCCAATGGTGCGCTGCGCACTGTGCGCTGGGTGTCCAGTAGCCCACGCAAAGCGCTGTGGCTCACCGGTTCCAGATCGATCTCGTCGGCGATGTCCTTGACCCGTACGGCACTGACCAGCGGAACATCATGACGTCCGGCGCGTACCACCAGGTAGTCGTCATCACCTGGATCCCGCTCCCACTGGCGGCGCGTGCCGGGAAGGGTGGTCAGCTCCTCGGGATCCGGGTGCGACCATTCCAGGGCCTTGCGCTGCTGCGAGGCGTGGGTGCGCAAATTTTCGCGGACCACCGACAGATACCGCAGATAGTCGGCCCGTTCGGCGTCGACCTCCTCGGTGCGGACCTTATCGCCATTTCCGCGATACAGCGCGGTAGCGGCCAGCAGCAGCACAAAGGGGAAGAAGAGCGTCTGCGGGGAGATGAGGCGGATGCCCGAGGCGACCAGTGCAACCACCATGCCGACGATCAGGATGACGATCACGACCGGCATAGCGCGCCGTAGGAACGACGGCGGCACCACGCGGGGCAACTGCGGAGGCGCCTCGACGGTCACCGTGGCATCGGGTATCGCCGGAGGCGCTACACGCCGATGGGGTTCGAAGATGAGACGGCTCAACGGGACTCCTGTGCCTGAGCAGATGGGTTATCGGTCTGGATGCGCGCGGCCTGGCGATCGCTCGGGGCCAGGCTGTCGTGCGCCAGCAGGGCGTCGGAGCGCGAGAGTGACGGCCCGGACGCGAACAGATCCAGAATCGACGAAGGGATGGTGAGTGCGGGCTTGTGCAGGCCGAGTGCCTCAAGGGTCTTGTCACCCTCGGCCTCGGTGTCGATGCCGTAACGCACACCGGTATCAGATATCCACTGATATCCGCCGCGGCCGCCCGGTTGCACCAGGTAGCCGATGCCTGGGGTGATGGCGACCCGGGTCGCGGCAGGGGAGATCAGCTGCACGGCGTGCACCGAATCAGAAAGGGGCAGTATCGAACCCGCGAGCAGCGACCACGAATCCGAGGCAGCGTCGGCCGTCTTGGTGAACCGTGTGCACAGCACCGGATCCTCATTGGCTGCCAGCGGCTTGATGGCGGCGCTGGGGAACACTCTGGTGTCGATCGCAGACGATGTCGGCAAGTGCGCGACCTGATCGGCCGTCAGTCGCGGCGGTTGTTCCAGACCGTACGAGTTCGCGTTGCGCAGCGCCGAGGCGATCACGGGTGAAACCTGTTGCACGCCATCGGTCAGCACCGCGTAGTACACCGGAGTGTTGTCGGTGGAGGAGCTCACCAGCACCGAGCCGATGGGCGCTGCCACGGGCAACGGATAGGCGGTAGGCGTCCCAGCTCCCTGGATGGAGGGAACCACGAGTGCCGGAGTCTCGGGAATGGCGTTGAGCAGGCTGGTCGTCACGGGCCGCACGGCAGGCGGCGCAGTGAGGCCCAGGGCGCTCGTGACGGCGATATCTCCGAGGTCGAGCGCGCTGCGGTGCCCGTCCCAGAGCAGCCAGGTGCCTGAGTCGGAGGACACCACGACAGCGCGGTCACGGGTGAGTTCGGTGGCCTTGTCACCGCTGGTGTCCAGGGCCCCGGCGATCACGGTCACGGTACGGGTATCGGCGGACTCACACACCGCCCAAGCGGCGTCGGTGCTTTTGGCCTGCACCATGCGCTCCGGTGCACCCGGAATGCCGATCAGGTTTCCGCGCGGAAACTGGTCAAGTTGAGTGCTTTTCACCATCGTCGGATCCACAGCCTTGCCGGCGATGAGACGGGCCGACGTGAGGTTGAGCACCGGGTGCAGGTTGTCACCCACCCGCACGTAGAGCGCGGCGGTCGACCGGTCGGCGAGCACCGGATCGGTTCCGGCGATACCGGACGGCCGCAGCAGGCTGAAGACGAAGCACCCGATCAGGCCGGTGACGACGATGACGGCACCCATGCTGAATGCCCGGGATTGGCTGCGCAGCGGATCCACCAGCATCCGGGCGTCGTGCAGTGCCACGCCGGATGCGATGCGACGCATGACAAATCGCCATCCGGTGACCTGGTGCCCGGTGACAAATCCACGGCGGTACTTCAGCGGTTCGGAATTCTCGCTGGCCGGGGTGCGTGACGTGAAGGCCCGGCGCTCGGAGTTTGCGTTGTTCTCTCGGTTATCGCTCATTTCTTGACCGACACCCCGGGAGCCGACAGTCCGAGGCCGGCGACGATGGCCTCGACTGATGCCTGGACGTCTTCGACGGTGACGGTCATGAGGTCGTCATCGCTGAACTCTTCGGCGCCTGAGTTATCAAGGCGGTGTTCACGTTCCTCCTCGGAGCGTTCGACGACGTTACGGACGAAGCGACCGTTACCGGCGACGTCGATGCTGCGGCGTGCGATACCACGAGTATCGGGAGCCTCTGCCGCACACATCGCCGAGAAGGCGGTGAGCAGCTCGCGGGCGGCACCCTCGTCGAACTTGCTGTCGCGCACGGATGCCATTGCCGCCGCAATCTCGACGAGTTCGGGCGGTGCGTACGAAGGGAATTCGATGGATCGAGTGAAACGGGAGCGCAGACCCTCGTTGGTGTCGAGGAACTGGTCCAGCTCGGCGCGGTACCCGGCGACAATCACGACCAAACGGTCACGGTCGTTCTCCATCCGGGCCAGCAGCGTGTCGATGGCAACCAGGCCGAAGTCGTTCTTGGCGCCGGTGGACACCAGCGCGTAGGCCTCGTCGAGGAACAGGACGCCGTCGAGTGCGCTGTCGATGACGGCGTTGGTCTTGGCCTCGGTCTCACCGATGTGCTGACCGATGAGGTCGGCACGGTGCACCTCGCGGACATTCTCGCGCTTGAGAAGTCCCAACCCGCAATAGATTTTGGCGACGACACGGGCGATGGTGGTCTTACCGGTGCCGGGAGGGCCCGCGAACACCAGGTGGTGAGTGCGGTGGCCGACGGCGAGTCCCCGGTCCTGGCGCCGCAATGCCATGGCCACGGAGCTCTTGAGCCGTGAGACCTGGTCTTTCACCTGCTCTAGGCCGATGAACTCGCTGAGCTGCTGCTCGGCCTCGGCCAGCAGGATCGCCTTGCGCTCGTGAGCCTCAGGATCGATGAAATCCTCTTCGGTGGGCTCGGTTTCGGGATCCCAGGGATCGGTGCGGGCGGCGATGCGCGCGGAGGTCGTGGTGTGCAGACCAACGCTCGGATCGGTCAGCGCGTGCTCGATCTCGCTGTTCTCTGGATTGCCCGCGTACAGATCCTGGAGCACCTCGGTCGCGGTCTCTTCGTCACCATGGTGACGAAGGTTCAGCGCCTTGGCGAGTGCGCCGTCGGTGGTGGCCACTTCGATTGGCCCACTGGGGTCTTCGAGGTAGGACAGGGCGGGATTGACCATGCCGAGCTTGGCGAGCGCGATGCCCAGGGTGATCCGCACGGCGTGAGATGTGGTGGCCTCCAGTGAGGCGTCGGTGACCACGGGGGTCAGCAGCGAGACGACATCGGCCCAGCGCTCGGCCCGGTTCTGCATGGCGACAGCGGCCCAGCGGGCGTTGAACCATCCGGGGCGTCGCTCGGTCACGTCGGCGATCAGCTCGGCGGCCTTGACGTAGTCACCCTTGTCCACGAGGGCCGCCGCGTAGGCGAGGTGATAGTCATCGGGTCCACTGGCGCGAAACTCAAGGTAGAGCCCGGAGTCGTAGGCGAAGGTGAGATCACCCGGGTGCAGGTTCACCGCGTGCTGAAGGTGCCCGGCGGTGGCCGAAGTCTCCGAAATGGCTTCCAGGACGTCGATGGTGGCGCCCCCTGAGGCTGCCAGACCGACCCAGACATCACAGTGATCCTGGGCGGTTCGGCACAGCGAAGTGAAGCCGTAACGCGCCGCTGGCAAATCAGCGGGCCGTCGCCTGTCATTGACGGAGAGACCAAGGGCCCGGCAACAGGTTGCGAATCGGCTCTCTAATTCAGGATCTATGCGCGGCGCCGGAGCTGTTGCCGTGGCCACACGCTCTAGCTGGCCCACTCGTTCACGAATATCCACTTACAGTTACAGCCCTTCGCCCGATCGGTATGCTCGCTGATTGGAGTAGTCGGCTCGCGAACGTGATTGGTTCCTGACGATGCTCTGTTGCCAGCCCGGCGAATCTGTCATAGGTCGCCCGCATCGCCTCGGACGTTCCCCAATCCAGAGGGCATGGCTAGACCGGCGTGACGGTCAACGGCACGGCGTCGTGGTGTGACCGCCGACACAACCGGGCGTTCGAGTTGATCAACTCGTTCGCGAGTACTCATCTACCGCCTTTATTCCTGGCACCGTTGCTTGCTCGGCAAGAGATTAGCATTCCCTTACCTAAGTGTCGATAGCTAACCCTAGCCTTATGAAGCTCAGGATAGTTAGGGTAGCCTACGCTAAAAGTGAGGTCAGCGAATCGAGGAGGGTGTAATGCCGAACACAGTGACGCAACCGACACGTGGATGGCAGGGCGCGGTTCTCAAATTGTTCCGGGCCGGCGACCACCAGCTAACTTTGACCGGTCGGCGCGAGCTGACCGATCACTATCTGAGGCTCAGCTTCTCGGCGGGCGGCCTGCTGCAGGGCCGTGACGTACATCCGACCATGTGGATCCGGTTGTGGTTCGCGGAGGGGGAGAAGTTGCACCAGCGCGGATACACGCTGGTCAACCCCGATCCGCAGGCCGATACCGTCGATATCGAGTTCGCGCTGCACGACGGGCTCGCAGCTCGTTGGGCACAGTCCGCCCAGGTGGGCGACACCATCGAGGCAACGGTGCTGGGCAGTCACTTCGAGCTGCCCGATCCGGCTCCCCGTGGATACGTCATCGTCGGTGATACCGCATCCCTGCCCGCGATCAACTCCCTGCTGGCGGCGATCGGGGACAGCCCGGCCACGGTGTTTTTGGAGGCCGCGCACGAGAGCGACACGACACTGCCGGTCAGTGCGGGTGTGGTCTGGGTAAATCGCCATGGCGAACGTTCACTCGCCGATGTCGTACGTGAGGCAGCCTTCGATGCTCCCGAGTTCTTCGGGTGGGTGGCATGCGATACCCGGACCACGCGCGAGGTCTCGCGCATCCTTAAGGATCACTACGGCATCCCGCGCAGGTCGATCAAGGCCCAGGCCTACTGGATGGCCTAACGGAGACGGCCCCGGGGAAACGGCCTGACGGAATGGTCGATTCCTGCTACGAGGCGAGCCGCAGTCGCGGCATCTGCCTACCCGCAGCGTCCAGAATGGTGGTGACGGTGCCGAACCGGTCCGTGGCACGTCGGCAGAGTTCACGTAGCTGACGCGGGTCGCTGGTATCGGCGGCGATCGCCATGACCTGATCTGCCCCGTAGCCATGGAGCATCCTCGTCAGATCGGTGGCGTGTCTGCCGCAGACGACGACCCGATGTCCGTTGCGCACCAGAATCCGGACGATCTCACGTCCGCTGGGGTCGTCGGCATTGAGGACGACGATAACGTCGGGTGCCGAGTCGTCGGTGCCGGAGGCTGGGTTGTGGTGCATGTACCTATTGAGCCAGCGATTCCTGGGGCCCGGATGTGAGCGCCATGTGGATTGCTTGGATGACCTCTACTGTTGGTTCCATTCACGCCGAGTCGGCGGGTCAGGCTCTTGTGCGCTGCCGATATGACCGCGCCGCCTCTTTCAGGCCCTCCGCAGACTCCTCGCCCCAGGACCGCAGCATCGCGCGGTTGGCCAGCACCACATCGCGTGTCGCCTGGATCCGCCGGGCCTCATAGGAGGCCAACCCGCGTGCGAGATCGTCGGCGGATTCCGACAGCGCGTGCGCCAACACCCGGGCGTCGAGGACGGACTGTGAACCACCGTTGGCTCCCAGTGGATACATGGGATGTGCGGCATCGCCCAGCAGGGTGACGCGGCCCCGGCCCCACGCGGGCAGCGGGTCGCGGTCCACCATCGGGTACTCGACGATGCGTGCGGTGCTGCGCACCATGGTGTCGATATCCAGCCACCCGAAGTCCCAGCCGGGGAAGTGGTCCAGCACCTCATCGGCGGTGACGGAGTCATTCCACCGTGCGCCGGCGGGGAGTTCCCCGGCGGGATTGGTGCGTGCGAGCGCCACCCAGTTCACGGTGTGCGCGCTGATCGGGTAGGCGATGAGTTCGTGATCGGTGTCGTCGTGCGCGGCGACCATGGTCTTGCCCGTGAGGAAACGGCCGATATCGGCTGTGCCGCGCCACATTCGCACGCCCGACCAGCGCAATGGATCCACCGGATGCAATTGTGCGCGTATCGCTGATTTCACGCCGTCGGCGCCCACCAGAACGGTGGCCGCAAAATCGCTGTCAGCTGTGCGTACGCGGACACCAGCCTCGTTGCTCTCGAACCCGAGAACCCGGCAGGCTGTCCGAATCGCTTGTGGACCAACGCGTTCCCTGACCGCATCGAGCAGCATGAGTTGTAGACGACCGCGATGCACCGAGATCTGTGGGTGTGGGTAGTCGCCCACGAGTCCCCGCGGCTCGGTGTACAGGACGGTGCCGTGCTTATCGCAGAATCGGATCTCTGTGGTGGCTATGCCCATACTGGCCAGCTCGTCGCCCAGTCCGAGTTCGGTGAGGACGCCCACGGCATGCGGAAGCATGTTGATGCCGACGCCCAGCGGTCTGACCTCGTGTGCGCTCTCCAGCACCGTGACGTCGAAGCCGGCGGCATGCAGTGTCAGGGCTGTGGTGAGCCCGCCGATACCGGCCCCGGCAATCGCTATGGGTGTCGTGTTCTCGCTCATGGCATTCAGCATCGGCCGATGGCGTTCAGAAGTCCAAGATCTATCCATTCACAGTTCTATAATCGACGCTTATGGAGATGCATCAGCTCCGATACCTGCTGGCGGTGGCGGATGCGGCGAGTTTCACCAGGGCGGCCGCCTTCCTCCATGTCGCGCAACCGGGGGTGAGTGCCCAAATCCGCCTTCTGGAACGAGAGCTGGGGCAAGAACTGTTCGACCGGTCGGGCCGCCAAGTCCGGCTTACCGATGCGGGCAAAGCGGTAATTCCCTATGCGCGAGCCGCTCTCGCCGCGGTTGACGGAATCCGTGAGGCGGCGGACGAGATCGGGGGACTGCTGCGCGGACATATCGCATTCGGCACCGTCACCTCCCACGGCGCCGATCTGCCCGCGCTCCTCTCGGCATTCCATCGCGACCACCCCGCGATCAGCATCACCCTTGCCGAAGCCAGATCGGACGAGCTCATCACCGCGCTGCGGGAGGGTCGACTGGACGGCGCCATCGTCGCGCTGGGGGCGGGGGAACCGGAGGGGGTGGGGCTGCGCATCATCGACGATCAACCTCTGGTGGCCGCGGTTGCGGCCGCTGATCCGCTGGCGAAACGGCGCACGGTGACGCTGGAGATGCTCTGTGAGCGCATCCTGATCTGCCTGCCGACGGGCAGCGGTATCAGGGCGATTCTGGAAACCGCGTGCCAGGCGGCGGGGCTCACTCCGAATGTGGCGTTCGAAGCAAGCTCGCCGCGGTCGCTACTGGTCCTTGTCGAACAGGGGCTTGGTGTGGCGGTCGTGCCCGCTCCATACCTACGGACCCGGCCGGGCGTGGTGGCGGTGGATATCCAACCGGCGTTACGGGGCCGACTCGCGCTGGCGTGGCGCCTCGGTGGCCCGGCGGGTCCGGCGGCACGCACCTTCCTGGACCGGGCCCGGGCCGTTCTCTGACGGCCGTTCCGATCACCTTGAATCCAATCCCGGTCGTCGCGCGGCGGTGGCGCAATGGCAGACATCCGACGGTGCGTAGCAGGTAGGAGTGGGGTGGGGACCGGCGTAATGAAGCAGACCTGACAGATATCGATTTCATTCTCCGGACGGCCGCTGAGCTGGCCTTTAGCGTGTGGGCGAGGTTGTCTCACGTCAGGAGAGCTTGTGGCCGCTGCCGAGCCCACACCATTACGCCGTCCGCGCGCCGACCAGGCGCGGCTGGTCGCCGACGTGCTGCGCCACCAAATCCACGCCGGGGGCTACAGCGACGGCGGCCTGCCGAGCGAACAGGAGTTGGCCGCGGAGTTCTTTGTGTCCCGCAATACGGTCCGGGAGGCGCTGACGACGCTGAAGGACGAAGGCCTCATCGAGCGTGGACCTCGTACCGGTACTCACGTGGCGTTGCGCAAGTACGAGCACGGATTGGACGCGCTGCTCGGGCTCAAGGAGACCTTCAAGGGATACGGCGAGGTCTGGAATGAGGTCCGCGTCATCCAGGAGGTGAACGCGCCCCCCGCCGTCGCGCACAGGTTGCGGCTCGAACCCGGCGCACGCGTCATCTTCATCGAGCGGCTGCGCTACCTCGGCGATCTGCCGCTGAGCCTGGACAAGACCTATCTCACCGCCGATGTGGGGGAGGCGGTCATCGAGCACCAACTCGAGACCAATGATGTGTTCGCCCTGATCGAACGGGTGACTGGACGCAGGTTGGGGTCGGCCAATCTGGCGCTGGAAGCTGTTGCGGCGGACTCGCATTCGGCTGCGACATTGCAAGTACCCGACAGCGCGCCGCTGCTGCTGCTGGAGCGACTGACCCACCTCGATGACGGGACCCCCGTCGACCTCGAGTACATCCGGATGCGCGGTGATCGAATCACATTGCGCAGCAATCTATTAAGGGACATCTGAGGACTCTCATGACATTGGTCAACAACCGTATCGACGTTCCGGTCACCATCGACGAATCGCTGTGTATCGACGGCTGCACGCTGTGTGTGGACATCTGCCCACTGGATTCGCTGGCGATCAATCCAGAAAACGGCAAGGCGTTCATGCACGTCGACGAGTGCTGGTACTGCGGGCCCTGCGCGGCCCGCTGTCCCACCGGTGCCGTCACCGTCAACATGCCCTATCTCCTCCGTTAAGTCAGGACACCCCATGAAGAGAACAGCCCTTCTCTCCGCTTTGCTCCTCGCCCTCGTCACCAGCTGCTCCCTGGACTCCGGGTCCGGCTCGGCCAACGAAGTGACCGTCGTTGTCGGATATCAGTCGAAGACCATCAACACGGTGACCGCCGGCACGCTGCTGCGCGCCCAGGGGTATCTGGAGAAGCGGCTCGCCGAGGCCGGTTCGCGCACCGGAAACAAGTACACCGTGCAGTGGCAGGACTACGACACCGGAGCGCCGATCACCGCACAGATGCTCGCCGAGAAGATCGACATCGGCTCGATGGGCGATTACCCGCTGCTGATCAATGGATCCAAGACCCAGGCCAATGAGAAGGCACGCACCGAGCTGGTGTCGATCACCGGGTACAACGCCAAGGGTGCGCTCAACATGGTTGTGGTGCCGCCGAATTCGCCGATCACCACGCTTCCCGAGCTGAAAGACAAGAAGGTGTCCGCGAGTGTCGGCTCGGCGGGGCATGGCACGCTGGTGCGCGCGCTGCACAACGACGGTCTGGACCCGGCCAAGGATGTCGAGGTGCTGAACCAGCAGCCACAGGTTGGTGCCTCAGCGCTGGAATCCGGTCAGGTGCAGGCGCTGTCGCAGTTCGTGGCCTGGCCGGGCCTGCTGGTCTTTCAGAAGAAGGCCAAGCTCCTCTATGACGGTGCCGAGCTCAATGTTCCGACCTTCCACGGTGTGGTGGTGCGCCGCGACTATGCCAAGCAGCATCCGGAGGTACTCGATGCCTTCTTACAGGCTCAGCTGGACGCGACCGATTTCATCCACGAAAAGTCTCTCGAGGCGGCTCGCATCGTGGCCGAGGGCAGCGGCTTACCCCAGGAAGTGGTGTACCTCTACAACGGGCCGGGTGGCACGTCATTCGACACCACCCTCAAGCCCTCACTCATCGAGGCATTCAAGAGCGATGTGCCCTATCTGAAATCGATCGGGGACTTCGCAGATCTCAACATCGACGAGTTTGTGCAGGACGGTCCGCTGCGTCAGGCCTACACGACGCATGCGAAGAATTACGAGACCGAATTGGCCGCCAAGTCCAACCCGCTGGTGCTGCACCCCGCCGACGGGGCAGACCCGGTCCGCGCCGCCGAGATCTGGTTCGACGGTCAGGATTCCACGCAGGTGTATACCACCCCGCAAGAGCTGTTGAAAGCCGTCAATGCAGCCAAAGCTGCCGGTCAGAAGGTCCGCGCCGCCTACGTCGCCGACGCCGAACTGGGCACTCGGTGGTTCGCCGACCACGCCTGGTGGGTCCGGGATTCGGCCGGGTTGCATCCGTTCACCACGAGCGCGGGCGCCAGCCGATACATCTCCACCCACCCGGGTGCAACTTCCCTGGATTACACGCAGGCACTGGCGGCGGCATCGTGAGTAGCCTACCGATCCTGGAGGCCAGACCGCGAACTGTCGCGGCTGCCCCCGCCGAGGAGCAGACCGATGTGGCCGCGAATCCCCGGCGACAGGGTTCGAGATATCTCGCCTGGGGCATCCGCGCCGCGTCCGTGGCTACCGCCGTGCTGCTCTGGCAGCTCTTGACGGCCAACAAGGTGCGGTTCGGGCTGCGATTCGACACCCTGCCCACGGTCACCGAGATCGTCTCCGCGCTCGCCAAGCGCATTGGTACCGAACAATATTGGCTAGACCTTGGCCAGTCCACCGTCCGGATCCTCACCGGGTTCGGCCTCGCCGCGGTGCTCGGCGTCATCACAGGTATCTGGCTGGGACGCTCCCCGCTATTCGCGAATATCTTTGGCCCGCTTACCGAATTGGCCCGCCCGATTCCCGCGATCGCGATCGTGCCGGTGGCCATCCTGTTGTTTCCCAGCGACGAGGCCGGGATCGTGTTCATCACCTTCCTGGCGGCCTATTTCCCCATCATGGTGAGTACGCGCCATGCGGTGCGTGCGCTGCCCACGCTGTGGGAGGAATCGGTCCGCACCCTCGGAGGTGGGCGCTGGGATGTGCTGTTGCGCGTGGTGTTGCCGGGTAGCCTTCCCGGCGTGTTCGGAGGGCTGTCCGTCGGCATCGGCGTTGCCTGGATATGTGTGATATCAGCCGAAATGATCTCGGGCCGTTTGGGAGTCGGATATCGGACCTGGCAGTCGTACACGGTGTTGGCCTACCCGGATGTGTTCGTCGGAATCATTACCATCGGTGTTCTCGGATTCCTGACGTCGGCTGCTGTCGAATTGGTCGGGCGTCGGGTGACGCGGTGGCTGCCCCGTGCCGAGGAGGCGCGCTCATGAGTGCTTCAACACTCGTTCTCGACGCGGTCACTCTGGGCTATGGCGGACGTACTGTGGTGGACCGCCTCAGCCTGACCGTCCGTCCCGCTGAGATCCTGGTCCTCACCGGGCCCTCCGGCTGCGGGAAGTCCACCGTGCTGCGCGCGCTGGCCGGGCTGCTCCCGCCGGATTCCGGCATCATCCGCGCCGATGGCGAAAGGGTTGTCACCACGTCACGACATCGTGCCATGGTTTTCCAGGACAATGCGTTGTTGCCCTGGCGCACTGTGCAATCGAATGTAGAGCTGGCGCTCAGGCTGGGCGGTGTGCCTCGTGCGGGGCGGCGTGCGGCGGCGCAGACCTGGATCGACGATGTGGGCCTGACCGGGTTCGAGGATTACCTGCCCAAGAGCCTCTCGGGCGGTATGCGCCAACGTGTCCAGCTGGCTCGCGGCTTGGCGGGTGCTCCGCGCGCGGTCATGATGGACGAGCCATTCGGAGCGCTCGATGCCCAGACTCGGGCCAGCATGCAGCGCCTGTTGATCGATACCTGGCGCAGCCATCCCACCACAGTGGTGTTCGTGACACACGATGTCGACGAGGCATTACTGCTCGGAGACCGAATCGCGGTCCTGGGTCGGGCCGGCCACCCGCTGCGCGCGCTACTGGACGTTCCCAGCCCTCGCGAGCCCGACAGCGATCGGAGCGCACTGCGCACCGAAATTCTTGCCGCACTGAATAATACGGAGCTTGTTGCCTGATGCAGATCCCTGAACTCGCTAGCGCCATCCGGCTGGACTGTGACGTCCTGGTGATCGGCGGCGGAACTGCCGGGACCATGGCGGCACTGACGGCGGCCGAGAATGGCGCCCAGGTGCTCCTTCTGGAGAAGGCGCATGTCCGGCACTCCGGTGCGCTGGCAATGGGTATGGACGGTGTGAACAACGCCGTCATCCCGGGCAAGGCCGAACCGGAGGACTATGTCGCGGAAATCACCCGCGCCAACGACGGGATCGTGAACCAGCGCACTGTGTATCAAACCGCGACACGCGGATTCGCGATGGTGCAGCGACTCGAACGCTACGGGGTCAAGTTCGAGAAGGACGAGCATGGCGAGTACGCGGTGCGACGTGTGCATCGATCGGGCGCCTATGTGTTACCGATGCCCGAGGGCAAGGACGTCAAGAAGGCGCTATACCGCGTGCTGCGGCAGAAGTCGATGCGCGAGAAGATTCGCATCGAAAACCGTGTCATGCCGGTGCGTGTCCTCACTGAAGACCTGGGTGTGGGAACCGACGGGATATCGAGGCGCCGGGCGATTGGTGCTGCGGGTTTCAACACCCGCACCGGTGAGTTCGTCACGGTCGGCGCGAAGGCGGTGATTCTGGCGACCGGGCCATGCGGGCGCCTGGGTCTGCCGGCGTCGGGTTATCTGTATGGCACCTATGAGAATCCGACCAACGCGGGGGATGGGTACGCGATGGCGTACCACGCCGGGGCCGAATTGTCGGGAATCGAGTGCTTTCAGATCAACCCGCTGATCAAGGATTACAACGGTCCGGCGTGTGCGTATGTGGCCAACCCCTTCGGCGGCTACCAGGTGAATGCCCAAGGGGAGCGTTTCGTCGACTCCGACTACTGGTCCGGCCAAATGATGTCGGAGGTCAAGAACGAAATCGAGTCAGCGCGCGGTCCCATCTATCTCAAGGTGACTCACCTGCCGGATGAGACGTTGACGGCGCTGGAGAGCATCCTGCACACCACCGAGCGACCCACCCGCGGCACGTTCCACGCCAATCGCGGGCATGACTACCGCACCCACGACATCGAGATGCATATTTCCGAGATCGGTCTGTGCAGCGGTCATTCCGCATCAGGGGTGTGGGTGGACGAGCATGCCCGCACCACGGTGCCCGGCCTGTACGCGGCCGGGGACCTGGCGTGCGTGCCGCACAACTACATGATCGGTGCCTTTGTGTACGGCGATCTGGCCGGTGAGCACGCCGCGTCGACACTCTCGAAAACACCCGCACCGCTGGATTTCCCGGTTGACCAGGTCAAAGAGGCGCACGAGCTGATCTACCGCCCGCTGCGCCATCCGGACGGCCCACCGCAGCCTCAGGTCGAGTACAAGCTTCGCCGGTTCGTCAACGACTATGTGGCCCCGCCGAAGACGGCGGCCAAGCTGTCGCTGGCCGTGCAGACATTCGAGCGGATGGCCGAAGAGGTGGGTCAGATCGGCGCGCGCACCCCCCATGAGCTGATGCGGGCGGCCGAGGTGTCGTTCATCAGAGACTGTGCCGAGATGGCGGCACGTTCGTCATTGACCCGCACCGAATCGAGGTGGGGCCTCTACCACGACAGGGCAGACCTGCCAGACCGTGACGACGTGAATTGGCGTTATCACCTGAACCTGCGCAAGACCGTCGACGGTGACATGGACTTCGTGAAACGCCCCGTCGCACCGTACTTCGTCCCGGTACCGGGTCTTGACGACCTGCCGTCGGGGGAGACCGATCCGATCCCGGTGCATCAGCCCGAACTCATGGGTGGGAAAGCACCGGCCGCCCGTATCTCGAACGTGATCGCCGCGGAAGCCGAACAGCCGCCGTCCCCGCGGATCGCCGCGGTGCTGTCGCTGGAGTCTCCCACCGTCGAGGAGCTGCGGCAGTTCCTCACCGACGGCGATCCGGGTGTGCGTCGCACCGCTATTGCATCGCTCACCGAGCACATACCCGCGGGTTACGAGGATGCCTTGTTGAATGCGTTGGGGGACAGTGATCCGTCTGTGCGCCGCACCGCGGCCGATGGAGTACGCGAGCTCGTGGAGGTCCTCGAGGACCCCGTCGAGATCCGCGATCACGTGAGCGCGTCCGACCCCTTGGTGCGCAGCACCGCGCTGTACGTGGCGAGCGCGCGGAAGGTCGGTGATCCGAGCGCTTATGTGGCGGCCGTGCGCGACCCCGATCATCGAGTCCGCATCGAGGCCGTGCGCGCCCTGGTGTCCGTGGACGATGCGGTGTCCATTGCCACTGCCGCGGAGGATGAGAACCGCGAGGTACGCATTGCCGTAGCCAATGGACTGGCGACGTTGGCTGCCGGTGGTGCGACGGTGCGGGTGCTGGTGCGTGATCGTGATCCGCTGGTGCGTGCCGCGGCGTTGACGGCCGTGGGTGCGTTGGGGGTCGACGATCAGATCCTTGATGCCGTGGAGGAGGCGCTGAAGGCTCCGGCCTGGCAGATCCGTCAGGGTGCGGTGCGGGCCTTGGCCGGAGCACACCCGGGGCAGGCCGTACCGCCGCTGGCGCGCGCGCTGGACGATCCACATCTGGACGTACGCAAATCGGCAGTGTTAAGCCTGAGCCAATGGGCCTCGACAGAGCCCTCCGTTCGTGAGGCACTGACCGGCGCGTTGCAAGATAGCGACGCAGATGTGAGAGCCTATGCGCGACAAGCACTTGCGGCCGGCTGACGGGAACGCCGAAGCCCAATAGATGGGGCCCCGCAACGTGGCGGAGGTCATGTTACGGGCGGGTACCAGAGCCACTTAGCATAGGCTAGGCTTACTCGGGTGTCGAAGATGAGTACGGTCGCAGATTCCGATACCGGCGCCCAGACCTGGGTTTCTGTACAGGAGGGCCTGCCCGACGGTTTTGCGCCTGCCGATCTCGCCAGTGTTCTGGCGCAGGATATCCCCGAGCGTAACGGCGACGAGTATCTGGTTTACGAGCGTGACGGCGAATGGGTGCTCGCCATTGGCGCCCGGGCCTCCGTCGAACTCGACAGCGACGGACTGCGCATCATCCGCGATGGATCTGTGGAGCAGCGCGGATGGTCGGGGCATCCCGGCTCCGCCCTTGAACAAGCCGTGAACGAGATCTCCGACGGCGTGCATCGCGTCTTCGGATGGGTTGCGTTCGAGTTCGGCACCTACCGCTTTGGCCTGCAGCACCGGTTGACCCCCGGCACTCCGATGGCGCGGGTCTTCGCCCCGCGGGCGGAGGTCGTGATTACGGCCGACGGAGTATCGGTCTGCGAAGAGAGTTACGTCGACGAGATCAGGCGGGTGCTCGATCAGGGTGCTCCGCCGGTGCCGGCACCGGCGTGGATCGACCTGGTTCCGGACCCATCTGACTACCGCGGTCGGGTGGGCATCGCCACCGCCGAGATTCGATCGGGCTTGTACCACAAGGTGATTCTGTCGCGGCGCGTGGAAGTGCCGTTCACCATGGACTTTCCGTCCACCTACCGCCTTGGTCGGCACAACAACACGCCGGTCCGCTCATTCCTGCTGCGACTCGGGGGTATTCGTGCCCTCGGCTACAGCCCTGAACTCGTCGTGGCCGTCGAGGCCGACCGAACCGTCATCACGCAGCCGTTGGCCGGAACCCGTGCCTTCGGCCGGGGCGAGGATGCGGACCGGGTGGCGCGCGACGATCTAGAGTCGAACGCCAAAGAGATTGTTGAGCATGCGATTTCCGTGCGCAGCTCACTTGCCGAACTCGGCGAGGTGGCCGAATCCGGCAGCACGAAGGTGACCGACTTCATGACCGTGCGTGAGCGCGGCAGCGTGCAACATCTGGGATCGACCGTCAGTGGAGAGCTGAGTGCCGGGATGACGCGGATGGATGCGCTGGAGGCGCTCTTCCCCGCGGTGACCGCCTCGGGTATCCCGAAGGCGGAGGGGGTTGACGCCATTCTTCGCCTCGACGATCATCCGCGCGGCCTCTACTCGGGCGCAGTGGTGATGATGTCCCCGGACGGCGGACTGGACGCCGCGCTGACACTGCGTTCGGCCTACGAGCAGGACGGGCACACCTGGCTGCGAGCAGGCGCGGGCATCATCGAGGCCTCGACACCCGATCGGGAGTTCGAGGAGACCTGCGAGAAGCTCGGCAGCATCGCCCCGTACGTGATCAAACGCGAGGCTTAAGCGGCGCCCTTGCTACCGCCGCACGTAGCGTAAACCGGGGTCCTTAGGGGCCCCGGTTGTGCGATCCGGGCCAGGTTGAGCGTTGAGGCTTAGCTCGTCAGGGACGCCGCCAGGGCACGTTTGTCGATTTTGCCCACCGCGGTGAGGGGAAGTGACGGAACCGCCACCAATCTGTCGACGCGCGAGTGCGTCGCGGCGCCGCGGTCCTGCAGGTGCTGGTTGAGCTCGGCGGCCGTGACCGGCTTGCCATTGAAAACAACTGCTGCACAGACTATCTCACCCAAGTACTGGTCGGGCAGACCGATTGCTGCCGCCGCGTAGACCGCGGGGTGTGTGTGCAGGTGTGATTCGAGATCCAGTGCGGCGATGGACTCTCCACCGCGCAGGATGACGTCCTTGATGCGGCCGGTGACTTCCAGATAGCCATCGGGCAGCGCTCGTACTCGATCACCGCTGCGGTAGAACCCGTCGGCGGTGAAGGAACGCATGTTGTCCGCTTCGGCGCGGTAGTACCCGTTGAGTGTGTACGGTCCACGCACCAGTAGTTCGCCCGCTTCGCCGGCGGCGACTTCGGCGCCGTCCTCATTCACAATGCGAACCTCATCGGCGTCGCACATGGGCCGGCCCTGGGTGTTGTCGAGGATGTCTGCGGGATCGCCTGGGCGAGTGAGGCATAGCAGTCCCTCGGCCATGCCGAAAACCTGTTGCAGTCCCGGGGTGAGTGACTCCCGAACCGTGCGCGCATCCTCGGCGCCGAGCTTTGCGCCGCCTACCTGGAGCAGTCGTAGTGATTCCGGCAGTACGGGTTCCCATGCGGTGGCCTGTGCCCACAGCTGGGCAAGTGACGGCACCAGTGCCGTCACGGACACGCGATGCCGGGCAATGATCTCAAATGCCGACTCCGGGCTCGGATCTGAAAGGAAAACAGTGGTGGCACCCGCGCTGATGGCTCCGAGGAGACCCGGGCAGGCCAGTGGGAAGTTGTGGCCGGCGGGCAGTGCGACGAGGTAGACGTCGTCCTCGGTGATGCCGCACACCTGGGCCGCCCGGGTGGCGTTGTAGACGTAGTCCTCGTGGGTGCGGGGGATGAGTTTGGGTGCTGCGGTGGTGCCGCCCGAGACTAGTAATAACGCAGGGGTGTCGGTCTGTGCTGCCGGTAAGGAGCCTTGAACCTCAATGGTTTCCAACAGGGAGGACCATGCGGTAAAGCGTTCCGCGTCAGCGGAAGGCGCCTCCCCGTCGATCACGATGTGGCGCAGGCATACGTGCTGTGTGGACAGTTCTACGGCCAGTGCACGGTAGTCGAATCCGCCGGCGGAATCGGCGATCACCAAGCCGACGGCACCGGACACGTCGATGAAATGAGACAGCTCGGCGGCCCGGTGCCCCGGCAGGCACATGATCGGTATCGCCCCCGCACGCATCAAGCCGAAGAAGGCGACGGCGAAGGATGCCCGGTTGGGAAGCTGGAGTAGCACTCGGTCGCCTGGGGCTATGCCGAGCCGGGCGAGGGCATGTGCGGCGCGGTCGGCGGCCGCATCGAGCTCGCAGTAGGTCATCGCACCGCGTTCATCGATCACGGCGGGATGATCGGCCCGTCTGGTGGCGGCCGTCCGGAGCAGGGACTCCACGGTCTTTCCGGTCCAGTATCCGGCTGTGCGGTAGGCGTCGGCGCGCGGCGGGGGGAAGGGTACAAAACCGTCCGCCGGGCTCTTCGTGGCCGAGGCGGTAGGGGTCGATGTGGCCTGAGTCATCGCAGCTCCTCATGGGTGACTCCCCGCAGTCTAGATAGGGTAGCCTCCTCATAGTTAGGGCAGCCTGTACTAAAAGTGAAAACGCGAGGTGAGAACGAGGTGCGCACCGTGAGCGAGGGTGATGTCGAGGTGGACGTCACCAGCGAAAGGGCGTCGATAAGCCTCGACCCTGATGCCGCGCCACCACTGTCCGCGGGGCAGCACCGCATATGGTTCGCCCACGGGGTGACGCCCGCGCTGATGAATCTGTGTCGGTCGTACCGGCTCAGCGGTGAGGTGGACATCGAAAGGCTGCGCGCCGCGGTTACCGCGGTTGAGACCCGCCACGAGATCTTGCGCACGACGTTTCACGCCGGTACCGATGGCGATCCGGTCGCCGTGCTGCACGAGGACCTCCCTGCCCGATGGGTCGAGCATGACGTGTCCGAGCTCGCGGGCGCCGCACAACAGCTCCGGCTGGGCGTGCTGGCACAGCGCGAGTTCGGGACCCCGTTCGATCTCACGGTGGAATCACCGTTGCGTCTCACGGTCATCCGCACCGGCGCTGCCGAACACATCATGCTCGTCGTCGCTCACCGCATCGCGTGGGACGACAACTCGTGGTCGGTGTTCCTCGCCGACCTGACGACCGCCTATGTGCACGGCGCCATTACGGCGCCGACGCCGGGCCGGCCCCCACAGGATCGGGCCGACGGTGCCGATCTCGACTACTGGCGTGGGGAGCTGGCCAATCCTCCTGAACCGCTGGAGCTTCCGGGAGCCAACGGTTCGGTGGCGACGACCGATTGGAAGGCCGAACGCGTCACCTCGCGCCTCTCCGCGACCGTCATGGGTCGCGTCGATCAACTGGCCAACGAGACCGGTACCACACCGTATGTGGTGTTGTTGGCCGCGTATTCAGCTCTGCTGCATCGGTATACGCATGCAGAGGACTTCTTGGTGGCCGCGCCGGTGCCCACGCGCGACGCTCATACGCAGGGCGGCATCGGGCACTTCGGGCACACCGTCGCCCTGCGGATGCGACCGCGTAGTGACGAAAGCTTCCGGGAGTTGTTGGAGCACGCCAGCCTGACCGCGCTGAACGGGTTTGCGCATCAGCGGGTCAGCCTGGATCGCGTCATCCCGCGCGTAGGTTTCGCCTTGGGGGCCGACTCCGCTTCCCGGTTCTGCCCGCCCGGAATCCACTGTCAACGTGCCGGGTGGGAAGGTCAGGTGGCGTACGTGCCACTCAGCCTGAGGATCGAGACCGCGCCCGAAGGTGCCGACGTCGTGGCCGAGTATTTGGTCGATGTGCTGGACGAGCGGTTGACCGTGCAGCTGCTCCGCCATTTCGCCAACCTGATCGACTCCGCGCTCGCCGACCCAGACCGCCCGCTGGGCCGCCTGGATCTCATGGATGGCCGGGAAGCCCAGTGGCTGCGGGAGGTGTCGTCCGGGGAACGGTTCGAGGCGGAGCCGACCACGCTCGGTGAGCTGGTGGCCGCCCGCGCGGCCGCACAGCCGGACGCCACCGCGCTCGTCTACGAGGGTCGGCACTACTCGTACCGGGAAACCAACGAGCTGGCGAACCGGCTGGCGCACTGGATCATTGGGCAGGGTATCGGTACCGAAGATCATGTCGCGGTACTCCTGGACAAGTCTCCGGATTTGATCATCACCGCGCTCGCCATCGCCAAGGCGGGTGCGGTCTATGTTCCCGTCGATCCGAACTACCCCGCTGATCGCATCGCGCACATCCTCGGCGACGCGCAGCCGAGGCTGGTCATCAGAGAGCCGGTGGCGGGTATTGGGCAGTTTGACGCCCGTGAGCCTGTCGATGCCGATCGGGTGCGGCCGTTGACCGCCGACAATGCTGCCTATCTGATCTACACGTCGGGTTCGACGGGTCTGCCCAAGGGTGTGACGGTCACGCATCGTCCACTGACCGAGTACTTCAACTGGTTCCGTGCTGAATACCGGGTCAGCGGATCCGATCGGGTACTGCAGGTGGCCTCGCCGAGCTTCGACGTATCGGTGGGCGAGATTTTCGGCATCCTCAGTTGTGGTGGCAGGCTGGTGATCCCGCGTACTGGTCGGCTCGGTGATGTCGCCTATCTGACGGAGCTGTTGAACAGCGAGGGTGTTACCTCGATGCACATGGTGCCCTCGTTGCTCGGGCTGGTGCTATCGCTACCCGGAGTCACGCAATGGAAGTCGCTACGTCGGGTGCCGGTGGGCGGCGAGGCGCTGCCCGGTCCGGTCGCTGACAAATTTCACGCCACTTTCGATGCGTCGCTTCATAATTTCTATGGCCCCACCGAGACCGTGATCAACGCTTCGCGGTACAAGGTGCGCGGAGTCCAAGGGACGCGGACCGTTCCGATCGGCACCCCCAAGATCAACACACAGATTCACATTCTGGACGAGACCCTAAGACCGGTGCCGGTAGGGGTTATCGGTGAGATCTACATTGGTGGAACGCATGTGGCGCGCGGATATCATCGGGCGGCCGGTCTGACCGCGCAGCGCTTCATCGCCGACCCCTTCGTTCCCGGTCAGCGGATGTACCGGTCCGGTGACCTTGCGCGGCGCAGTGCGAACGGCGACATCGAATTCGTCGGTCGCGCCGACGAGCAGGTGAAGATTCGGGGGTTCCGTATCGAACTCGGTGAGATCGCCTCGGCCATCGAGGTGGATCCGAGCGTCAGTCAGGCGCTCGTGGTGGTCGATGAGCTGCCGTACGTCGGCAAGCGTCTCGTTGCCTACCTGACACCGGTCGGCGGACACGTGGTCGACCTCGACCGAATCCGCGCCAGGATTTCAGCTGCCCTGCCCGACTTCATGATTCCCGCGGCGTATGTCGTGCTCGACGAGATGCCCATCACCCGGCACGGCAAGATCAACAGGGAAGCCCTGCCGGCACCGGAGATCGGGTCCGTGGCCAGACGTCGGGAGCCGGAAACCGCGACTCAGCGTCAGCTGGCAGCCCTTTTTGCGCGGCTACTCGGGGCTGCGACCGTGGGTGCGGATGACTCGTTCGTTGACCTCGGCGGCCATTCGCTGCTCGCGAGCAAGCTCTCGGCGGCGATCCTGAACGAATGCGGAGTCGGGGTCGACATCCGCGAGATCTTGGAGCTGCGCACTGTCGCAGGTTTGGCCAAATTGGTCGATCAGCGTCGTAGCGGCCTCATCGCGGAGGACGAAGACCGCGAAGGGGAACCCATCCCGCTGCCTCCCGGCGGGCGACGCCTCTATGAGCATGGAAACCCGCGTCGTCTCGCCGAAACCGGCGTCTTCTGGTTGCCCGAGGGCATCACCCGATCGGTGCTGGAGGAACTTCTCGACGCGGTGGTCGGAGAGCACGAGGTGCTGCGCAGTCGTCTGGACCGCGACAACCTGACCCTGGTTCCACGGCAGCGGCAGGCTCTCCGATTCGTCGAGATCACCGCAGCGGATCCGTCTGACGTCGCCGGTGCCGAGATTGGTCGCGCGGTGGATCGGCTTGACCCTGAGCAAGGTTGGATGCTCTCGGCGGTGTGGCTTCACCCAGAAGATGCGCCCGGAGCCCTCATCCTCGCGGTGCATCACCTTGCCATAGATCCGATGTCCTGGCGGGACATCGTCGAAGAGCTGGAGTCTCGTTGGCAATGGTTGATGGCAGGGGCAGTCCGGTCGCCCACCCTGCCCGCCAATGGATACCGACGGTGGGCCAACTCGCTGGCCGTGGCGGCCCACGACGTGGGTAGCCTGCCCTTCTGGATCGCACAGCTCGACGGCGATGATCCCACGATTGGTTCGCGCCGAGTGATTCCGGAACTTGACCGGGAACGTGACGTGGCGGTCACCGTCGATTCCGCGCCGGCTGATGTCAGCGCGTTGCTGCTGAACTCGGGAATGCGGATGGATCACCTTCTCGCGGCAGCGGCAGCACGCACCGTGGCACGATGGCGCCGTTTGCGTGGAGATCCCCAGGTGGAATCGCTACTGGCGGTGCAGGTCTGCGAACGAGAAGGTGCCACCACGGCCACGATGGGCCCACTCAACACGGTCTATCCCCTGCGCCTCGGCGGCACTGATCCTCTGGCCATTGGTCCACGCGGGGTGGTGGAGCGCGTCGCACGTCAGTACAACGCGATGCCGGGGCGGACGATTGACTTTGGACTGTTGCGTTATCTGCGCGCTGATACCCGGGCGGTGCTGCGGCAGTATCGCGATCCACAGATCCTGCTGACCTATCTCGGGCATGATCGTGGCTTCGAGGGGACTCTTCTTCGACGTGACGGTCTGCTTTCCGTACTGGGATCGCCCGTGCCCGAGCCTGATTCGGCGGTCCGTCATGAGCTGATGATCGCGGTGCTGATTATGGAGAGCATCGAAGGGCCTGTTATCGCCACGCAGTGGCGGGCGATCCCCGAGGTGCTTGACCGCTCGGAGGTCACCGAGCTACAAGCGATATGGCACGAGCAGCTGGGGATTCTGGCGAAGGAGCTATGGTGACATCCACATTGGCAGTGATAGGCGCGGGCGCCAAGGCGGTGGCGGTTGCCGCGAAGGCAGCTGTGTTGCGTGAATGCGGTGTCGACGTACCCGATGTGGTGGCGATCGAGCGTCAGCAGGTCGGCGCGAACTGGCAGGCGTGTGGTGGCTGGACGGATGGACAACACCGGCTGGGTACGAGCCCCGAAAAAGATGTGGGATTCCCGTATCGGTCTGCCGTCGTGCCGGGGCGTAACGCCGAGATCGATGCCGGGATGATGCGTCTGAGCTGGCAGTCCTATCTCATCGGCACTGGCCAGTTCGCCGAGTGGGTTGACCGCGATAAGCCCGCGCCAACGCACAAGCGCTGGGCTGACTACCTGACGTGGGTGGCCAACACGGTCGATATGAAGGTGGTTCAGGGCGAGGTGACCGGTTTGTCCATCGATGACGACAGATGGGTGGTGGGTACCAACGACTGTTCCATCGCTGCGGACGCGGTCATGGTGACGGGGCCCGGGCAGCCGGAACGTTCTGTGCTACCCGAACATCCGAACGTCCTGTCGATCGCCGAATTCTGGCGTCGCTGTGCCGGATCAACGCGTCTCACCGCAGAACGCGTCGCCGTGATCGGCGGGGGTGAGACAGCCGCCTCAGTGCTCAATGAACTTTTTGGACATCGGGTTTCGACGATCACCGTCATCTCTCCCGGCGTCACACTGTTTACCCGCGGTGAAGGGTACTTCGAGAACGCTCTGTTCAGCGATCCGACCGGGTGGTTACACCACACCATGGAGGAACGGCGCGACGCATTGAACCGTACCGATCGCGGGGTGTTCTCGGCCCGTGTTCAGGAATCGCTGCTGGCCGACGATCGTATCCGCCATCTGCGCGGTCGCGTCGCCCACGCCGTCGCCCTGAAAGACCGGATCAGATTGACGCTGCGCAGCGACCGTGCGGGCGAGCCTTCCGAGACCGTTCACGGCTTCGATCTGGTGATCGACGGCGCGGGTGCCGACGCGCTGTGGTTCTTACCGCTGTTCGACCAGAGCGCCCTCGATCTCATGGAGCTCAAACTGGGCGCTCCCGTGGACGGCAACGTCTTGCAGGAATCCCTTGGCCACGACCTGTCCGTCAACGGCCTGACTCCCAAGCTCATTCTTCCGACGCTCTCGGGTCTGACCCAGGGCCCGGGGTTCCCCAATCTCAGCTGTCTCGGATTGCTGTCCGATCGAGTGCTCGGTGGGCACAGCAGTACCCAGTCGGCTCGTCGTGAAAGGAAAACAATTGAGTACCAACCCATTTGATGACGAGAATGGTGCCTTCTACGTACTGGTCAACGACGAGGAGCAGCACAGTCTGTGGCCGACGGCCATTGAGGTTCCGGCGCAATGGCGCGTGGCCTTTGGGGAGGCCTCGCGTGCCGACTGTGTGGAGTACGTCGAAGCCAATTGGACCGATATGCGGCCCAAGAGCCTGCGTGACGCGATGGCAGGCAAGTAGCAGCAGCTGGTAGGAAGATCTGGTGGGCCCAGACAGCTTCGGCACCGGCCAACCCGATCACACCGCCGTGCGCACCGCGCTCTGGCGGGCTTTGCATGTGGAACTGGATCCACCGCCGCATGTGTTGACCGATCGCATCGGTCTGCAACTGGTGGCACCGTTGGACGACTGGCATGGGCGCCCTGACATGGATCCGCGAGGTTCCAGGGTCTCCCGCTTGGGCATGGTGGCGCGGGCCCGTTTCGTCGAGGATCTCGTTGAGCAGCGGGCGGCAGACGGCGTAGGACAGTACGTCATCCTGGGCGCCGGTTTGGACACCTTCGTGCAGCGCAATCCCGATGCGGGGGAGCGGCTCACCGTTTTCGAGGTGGACCAGCCCGGCACTCAAGCGTGGAAACGAAATCGGCTGACCGAGCTGGGATTCGAGATTCCTGAGTGGCATCGACTGGTTCCGGTCGACTTCGAGGCGGGCGGTTCCTGGCGAGATCAATTGCTCATCGCGGGATTCGACCCCGACAAACCTGCGGTGGTGGCATCCACCGGTGTCAGTATGTATCTGAGCCGTGACGCCGTCGTCGAGACACTGCGACAATGTGCCTCGCTGGCAACGGGTTCGGCATTGGCCATGACGTTCCTGCTGCCGCTGGAACTGCTCGAAGCGGGGGAGCGCCCGATCCGGCAGATGATCATGACCAAGGCGGCCGAATCCGGCACCCCATGGGTGAGCTTCTTCTTTCCGGACCTGCTGCTCTCCCTGGCGCGCGAGTGCGGTTTCTCCGATGCGTCATACGTATCGGGGCGCGAACTGATCGACCGCTATGTGCCCGGCACCGGGTTATCTGCCGAGGAGTTTCTGGTGGCCACTGTCTAGTTGGTGGCTGCGGTGATGCGCCATCCGGTGGTGGATTCTTGTTGGTGCCAGAATTCTGTGAAGCGTCCTTCGAGGGCGGTGAGTTCGGTGATTGAGCCTTGTTCGATGATGCGGCCGTCGTCGATGAATAGGACGTGGTCGGCGTTGCGGATGGCGTTGAGTCGGTGGGCGATCATGATTTTGGTGCGGGTGCGTGGGTCGTTGTTGATGGCCTCGGTGATGGCGGTTTCGTTTTCGGTGTCTAGGGCGCTGGTGGCTTCGTCGATGAGCAGCACGGGGGCGGGTTTGATGAGGGCGCGGGCGATGCTGACGCGTTGGCGTTCGCCGCCCGATAGTGCGGTGCCGGCTTCGCCGACACGGGATTGTTCGGCATCCGGTAGGCGTTCGATGATTTCGTCGACACGAGCCAGTGCCATGGCTTGGCGGGTTTGGTGGTCTGTGGCGGTGGGGTGTCCGACGAGAACGTTGTCGCGAATGGGTCCGTCGAACAGATAGGGATGCTGGAACACCATGCTCACCAGCGCGCGTCGGCTGGCGGTGTCCAATGTCGCGACATCGGTTCCGTCGATGAGGATGTGGCCGTTTTCTGGGTGTTGTAGCCCGGCGATAAGCGCGAGGATGGTGCTTTTCCCGGAGCCGGATGGCCCCACGATTGCGGTGGTGGTTCCCGGTTCCAGAGTGAAGTCAACACTGGTGAGGACGTGTTCGTTGGCGCCGTCGTAGCGGAAGGTGACGTTGCGGAATTCGATACGTGGGGCCGGGGTTTGGGCGGATGCGATGGCGTCCCCGGGCTGGTCGGGGGCCTGGGTGGTGATGATCGAATTGAGGCGCTCGAACACGCCGCGTGAGTTCTCGACGGCACCGGCCAGGGCGGCCAGCACGGTGAAGGGTTCCAGGAACCGCACCACGATGACCATGAGCGCGACGGCTTGCGGGGCTCCGATTTCTCCGCGTACTGCTAGTGCTGTGGCGGTGCCGGCCAGCAGGATGAGGGCGATTTGGCTGACGATGCTGAACAGCAGCTGGCCGGGGATCTGGAACAGCAGCAGCCGCATGGTCGCACCGCGTGCTGTGGCGACGGCGTGGCCGGCTTGGCTGCGGGCAGGGCTGACACGTCGGCTGGCCCGTAGGGCGGCTTGGGTGCGTGCGAATTCCAGGATGCGTTCGGTGAGTGCGCTGTGCGCCTTGGTGTCTGCTTCGTCGGCGGTGCGCACGATGCGGATACTGGCCAGCAGCGTGCCCAGTAGCAGCGGCAACGTGATGAGCGCCGCGACGCCCAGTTTCCACGAGATGAAGAAGAGCCCGATGGTGATGGCTGCCGGTAGTAGTGCTGCGCCGATCAGTGGGGTCAGTAGGTTGGAGATGAATCCCACGAGGTCGGGGCCGCCGGAGGAAATGGCCTGGCGGGCCATCGCGGTGCGTTCGGCGGTGAACCAGCCCAGCGGGATGTGGGTGAGCCGGTCGGCTACTTGGTGCTGTGAGTCGTTGAGTAGGGCGAATCCGATGCGGTAGCCGATGCGGGCCAGCGCGGTGTCGGTGATCCAGCCGCCCACGGTGACCGCGGTCAGCACGCCGAGCCACGGCAGCGCATCGGCGGGGGTGGCGCCGAACAGGGCGCCCAGCAGCGGCACCAGCAGCAGGCAGCCCGCGGCGCGTAGCAGCACCGAGAGCACCGAGAGCACCCCGTAGGTGTAGAGCGAGCTGCGGTGTGCGGGGGGGATGAGGCGAATCAGGTTGGTAAGCATCAGATGTTCTCTCCGGCCAGGACGGTCGCGGGTTCTTGCAGGCGGCCCTCCCAGAGCCTTCGGTACCGGCCGTTGTTGGTCAGGAGCTCGGTGTGGGTGCCGGTTTCGGCGACGTGGCCCCCGTTCAAGACCACGATCTGGTCGGCATCGGTGATGGTGTGTAGTCGGTGCGCGATGACCAGCACGGTGCGGTTGTGGATGAGCCGGCCCAGGGCCTGCTGCACCAGGTATTCGGATTCGGGGTCGGCGAAGGCGGTGGCCTCGTCCAGGATCAGGATCGGGGTATCGGCCAGCAGCGCGCGGGCGATGGTCAGGCGCTGTTTCTCGCCGCCGGAGAGCTGGGTGTTGGTATCCAGGACAGTGTCATAACCGTTGGGCAGCCGCAGGATTCGCTCATGGATCTGCGCGTCGCGGGCCGCTGTTTGGACCTCGGTGTCGGTGGCTTCGGGCCGGGCCAGTGCGATGTTTTCCCGAACCGTCCCGGCGACCAGCTGCACATCCTGGAAAACGAATCCGACCTTGGTGTACAGCTCATCGGGAGTCAGGGCACGGATGTCGGTGCCGTCGATACGGATGGCGCCGCCATCGATGTCATGGAATCTTGCCAACAGGGAAGCCAGCGTTGACTTTCCGGAGCCGGACGGCCCGACGAGCGCCGTGACGGTTCCGGGCCGCAGCGTCAGGGTGACACCGTGAATCACAGGGACCCCCGGCCGATACCCGAACGTCACCGCGTCGAAGGAGACAGAAGTCTCCCCGGCATGGCCCTGCGAGGCCTGCTCGGTCAATTCGGTCTCGCCGAGGGCAACCGCGATATGCCGCGCGGCCTCCACTCCGCCGCGAATACCGCCGAGGCCGTATGCGATTCCCAGCAGGCGGGTGCCGAAGGTGGTGCCGAGCACCAGGAATGGCAGCAAGGTGGTGGGTTCCATGGTCCCGGCGACGACGAACAGCGTGCCGGCTCCGGCGATGAGCCACAGGAAGGTCGTAGGCCGGGTGACCAGATCCATGAAGGTCTTCTTCCCGATGAAGGGTCGCTGCCATTCGTTGAGGAAGGTGAGATACAGGTCTAGTTTGCGTTTGAATGAGGACGCTGCCGCGCCACCGAAAATCCGGATCACCGGCTGGCCTTCAAGATAGGCGGCCGATTCTCCGCTCATCCGTTCGCTCCAGCGTGAGGCTTCGATGATCTTCGGGCCGCTCTGGAACATCATGGTCGCCGTCGTGACGATGTAGACCAGGATGGGGATGAGGAGTACGAGTGCCAAGCGCCAGTCGACGACGAAGAGGTAGATGAGCACCGCCACTGGTCCGACGACGGCGGCCACCGCATCGGGGATCGCATGGGTGATCAAATAGTGCAGCGACAGGGTGTCGTCCTGGATCAGCTTCTTGACCGATCCCGAACCGCGTTGAGTGAACCACCCCAACGGAACTCGGGACAGTTTCGACAGGAGCCGTTGCCGAACATCGGCGCTGAACCGTATCTCGACGACATGCAGCCAGACGGTGAGTGCCGCGCCAAGGGTGGCGCCGAGCACCAGCAGCGTCAGGAAGATCATTCCGGTGTGCCACAAGCGGGATTCGTCGGCCCCAGCGAGCAGCTGACGGGTGAGTTCCACGAGAACCACGAAGGGTGCCAGCTCGACCATGGTGATGATCGCCTGCAGCACACCGCCGGCGATCATCTGCTTCTTGACCGGCGCCAGCAACTCCCCGGCAGCCTGCGAACGCCAGCGGCCTCGGGGCGCTGCAGGTTTGGAGGGGGCGGCCGGATTCTCGGCGACAGGTTTCGGTGTAGCGGGTTTCGCTACCGGTGGCCGATGCGTGTCGGTGTCTCCGCGGCGGCTTCCCATGGCGCGCCCGAAGGTCCAGTAGGCCGTGGCGTGCACGTCGGCCTTCGGGAATCCGAACTGTTCCTTGAGGCGTTTGCGTAGATGTTTGAGTGAGCCGGCCTCCGGGCCGGCCCAGGTATACCAGTTGGACCAGTCGCGGGCCTCGATGGCGCCGGCCAGTGAGGTTTCGTCGGCGCGGTCCACCCAGTGCAGCCGCCGGCGGGGATGCTCGGTCAGGGGGATGAGGTCGTCGTTGGGGTCGTGGCGTTCCAGGTAGATCTCGACGTCCACGTCGGCGGGCAGGGCGGCCAGGATGGAGTTGATCGCCGGGATGGATGCCGAGTCGCCGATGAGCAGGAATCCGGCCGGAAGATCCTCGGGGACCTCAAAACGTGCCGAGCCGAAAGCTACTACCGGAATGGTCATTCCGGGTTGAGCCGACATCGCCCATCGGCACGCGGGACCGGCGGGCTCGTGGATCACCACATCGATCGCGATCTCGCCGGCCTCGGCATCGGTCGAGACGATCGTGTAGGCCCGCTGATGCTCGGTGGCACCACCTTCGGGGTCCGGGAACCAGAACCGCAGCCACTCGGTCGGCGTGTGCAGCAGATCCTCAAAAAGTGTCGGCGCCGACATCGTCAGCCGCACACAATTCGGCGTGACCTGCGCGGTACCGACCACGGTGGCCACGTGATCACGTGCCCCGAGCCCGCGCAGCACCGCGCCCTGGAAGCCTCTACCCATGGTGATGTGACCTTTGTTCGTACTCGACGTGGCTCCGGCTGACACACATCCGGGCCGTTACTTAGCCCATCCTAACCTAAGAGTACTGACGGGGGTCAGGCGCGAACGGCGGCGTCGTCCGGCGGGGCCGTTGCGGCCTCGTCGGGATCCGCACAGGGGACATCTGTTCCGGCGATCGAGGCTCCGGCTGTCTCGATGAGGAACGGTAGGGCGCACAACCCGACCACGCAGGCCGCCATGAGATAGGCGGCGGGGAACAGATCCCATCCGGTCTTGTCCACCATGAGGTCGTTCACCAGAGGTGCGGTGCCGCCGAACGCGGCAGTGGACAGGTTGTAGGAGATCGCGAATCCCGCATAGCGCACCTGGGTGGGAAACATGCACGGGAAGGTCGCGGTGATGGTGGACAGCTGCGGTATGTACAGCAATCCGAGAGTCGCGAAACCCACTATTGCCCAAACGAATCCCTGCCCCATGAGCCAGAACATGGGCAGCGAGAACAGCAGCAGTCCGGTCAGGGAGAACGCCCACATGGGTTTGCGCCCCACGCGATCCGACAGTGCGCCGCAGAAGGGCAGGAACGCCATCATGGCGACCTCGCCGACGAGGATGACGATCTGACCCTGCGTCTCGGTCATTCCGAGCCGGGTCTTCAGGTAGGTCGGCTGATAGCTGAGCAGGGTGTAGTTGGTGATGTTCAGCGCGATGACCAGCAGCATCATCACGATCATGGGCCGCCTGTAGTCACGCACCAGATCTTTGAGCCGTTCGAACGCAGTCTCCTGGCCTTGCGGCTCCTGTTCCTGCATCTCTTTGAACAAGGGCGGATCGTCGAGGCGGCTTCGTAGATACCAGCCGATCAGACCCATCGGAAGTGCGACCAGGAACGGAACACGCCAACCCCAGGACTGCATGGCTTCGGGGCTCAGGGTGGCATCAAGGATCAGGACGAAGGCGGCGCCGGTGGCAAAGCCGCCCAAGGTGCCGAACTCGAGGAAGGAACCGTACTTGCCGCGCTTCTTATCGGGCGCGAACTCTGCCATGAACGTTGCCGCACCACCGTATTCGCCGCCGGTGGAAAAACCTTGCACCACGCGCAGCAGAATCAACAACGCGGGCGCGGCCGCTCCGACGGTCGCCCAGCTGGGCAACACACCAATGAGCGTGGTGGACAGCGCCATCAGCACAATGGTGATGGCCATGACGCTCTTGCGGCCCAGCCTGTCACCCAGCGGTCCCCAGATCATTCCGCCAAGGGGGCGAAGCAGGAACGAGATCGCATATCCCAGCATCGTGAACGCGGTACCCAGGGTGGGGAAGAAGGCCTGCGTCAGGAAGACGGTCGTGGCGGCGTAGACGCCGTAGTCGTACCACTCCGTGGCGTTACCCATCGCCGATGCCGCGATGGCCCGGTGCAGAGTCCGCCGGCCCTCGGGTGATTGGAAGTCCGGGCCGGCGGTCGCCATCAGGGCGTGCCCGGCGATTGGCTGGTCAGCGGGGTACAGGTCCGCGCCGCGATGTACTCCGGACGTGGCTCGGACCCGGCGAAGGGCCGCTCCGGTGCGTTGTGGACCGAGTTGAACACGAGGAACACATTCGATCGTGGGTAGGGACTGATGTTCGACCCAGACCCGTGCATGAGGTTGCAGTCGAACCACAGCGCGTCCCCCGGCTGCCCGAGGAACAGTTCGATACCGCTTGTGAGTGCGGCCTCGGCGAGGGTCAGCGTGGAGGGAACGCCAATCTCCTGCTCCACCAGAGATTTCCGATGGTTATCGTGCGGGGTCGCGCCGACGCACGGGTAGAAGGTGCGGTGCGTGCCCGGCATGACCTGCAGCGTCCCGTTGTAGGCGACGTTGACGGTCAACGCGATCGAGCAGGACACGGTGCGCATCTGGGGGAGCCCGTCCTCGGTGTGCCAGGTCTCGAAGTCCGAGTGCCAGTAAAAGCCGCGCCCCCGGAACGCGGGCATCGCATTGATACGGGACTGATGCAGGTACACGGGCCCGCCCAGTAGCTGCTCGGCAACGTCGAGTACTCCCGGCGAGCGTGCGACGTCCATGACCACGGAGCTCAGGATGTGTGCCTCGAAGATCGACCGCACCTCATGCGATCGGGCCTCCCTGATGACCCTGGGATCATCGCCCAGTTGTGATGGCACTCTGTCGATTTCGTTGCGCAAGGTCGAGACCGTCATATCGTCGACGGTGCTCGGCCGGATCAGGAATCCCTGATCCGACATCTGAGTGAGCGCCGGTGGCGCGAGTGGCCCCTGGTCCGTGGAGCCCCAGACCACAGGCTCCGTCCTGACGATGGGAGGCCGCTCGGTCTCGAGCCGGCTGGGGTAGCGATCTGTGATCGCGGGAGCGCTCATGAGAATGCGGGCGCGGCCGGGTATGCGCCGGACTCGTCGTGGACCTCCTGCCCGGTGACGGGAGGATTGAACACGCACATCATGCGCATCTCGGTATCGGCGGAAAGTTGGTGTCGTTCATTGCCGTTGAGTAGATACATGCTGCCGGGCCCGAGTGTGAACACGTCGCCGTTTTCCAGGTTTGTCAGCGTGCCGGTACCGGCAGTGAGCCATACCGCCTCGATGTGGTGCTGGTAGTGGAAGACGTGGACGGTTCCCGCATCGATGGTGGTCTCATGGAACGAGAACCCCACTCCGTCATCCGCCAGCACGATCCGCTTGCTATGCCAGCCTTCGCCGCTGACGTCGCGTTCGGTGCCCGTGATCTGTTGGGTAGTACGGACGATCACAGTAACTCCTCTCTCGTTGGGTTCGGCTTCTAGGCGGACTCGGCGATGGCTTCACGCAAGGTGGCAATGCCGATGTCGAGCTGCTCGTCGGTGGTGGTCAGTGCGGGCAGCAGCTTGACGACCTCGTCCTTGGGGCCGGAGGTCTCGACGAGCAGACCTCGCTGGAACGCGGCCTTGCTGACGCGCGAGCCCCGCTCGGCATCGGCGAACACGATGCCCTGGACCATGCCGCGGCCACGCACCGTCACCGAATCGTCGTCGGCCACCAATGCGGACAGCTCGGTATGGAGGCGGTCTCCCTTCCGGCGTACGTCCTCGCTGAACGCGCCATCGCGCCAATACTTTTGCAGCGTCGCGGTGGCGGTCACAAATGCCGGGTTGTGTCCGCGGAAGGTGCCGTTGTGCTCACCCGGGGCCCACTGATCGAGATCGGGCCGGATGAGCGTCAGTGCCATCGGCAGGCCGTATCCGCTGATCGACTTGGACAACGTCACGATGTCCGGACGGATACCCGAGTCCTCGAAGGAGAAGAAGGCGCCGGTTCGGCCGCAACCCATCTGGACGTCGTCGACGATCAGGAAGATCTCACGCTTGCGGCAGAGATCTGACAGTGCCTGCAGCCATTCGGCGCGGGCGACGTTGACCCCGCCCTCACCCTGCACGGTCTCGACGATCACCGCGGCGGGTTTGTTGAGACCGCCGCCCTCGTCGTCGAGGACCTTCTCAAACCACTGGAAATCCTCGGTGACTCCACCGAAGTAGTTGTCGTACGGCATCGGGGTGGAGTGCACCAGGGGCACACCCGCTCCGGCACGCTTCATCGAATTGCCCGTCACGGCCAGCGATCCCAGTGTCATTCCATGAAATGCGTTGGTGAAGCTGATGATCGACTCACGCCCGGTGATGTTCCGTGCCAGCTTGAGCGCGGCCTCCACGGCATTGGTTCCGGTGGGCCCGGGGAACTGCACCTTGTAGTCCATGCCGCGTGGTTGCAGGATGGTCCGCTCGAATTCCTCGAGGAAGTGCTGTTTGGCCACCGTGGCCATGTCCAGGCCGTGGACCACGCCGTCGGTCGTCAGGTAATCGATGAGGGCCGTCTTGAGATCCGGGTTGTTATGCCCGTAGTTGAGTGCGCCCGCACCGGCGAAGAAGTCCAGGTAACGCTCACCGGTGGTGTCGGTCAGCCAGGATCCGGAGGCGGAGGCGAAGGTGGTGGGCCAACTCCGGCAATAGCTTCGCACCTCGGATTCACGTTCGTTGATGACCCTCGGTAGCCCGGCTTCCTGAGCGGGCAAGGTGGCGGTCATTTCTGTATCCCCTTTCGGCCCAGTGCCTTTAGGCACTTTTATCTGGGCGCTTTATGTAGGTCGTGCGGAGTGAGTCGCAGCATCGGCTCTGCCTCATGTGCATCGGGAAACAGATCCACGCCGAATCCGGCGGATTCGGTGAGTTCCATATCCCGCCGGCGGGCAAATCCGGCGAATAATGCACGAGAAGCGGTATTTGACTGTGTAACAGTGGTTTCCATGATCAGGGGCTCGCCCTGCAACGTCGCGAGGGAGTCTGCGAGCCAGGCCAGCATGCTGGCGGCCAGACCCCTTCCGCGGTACGCCTCGTCGACTCCCACCTGCCAGATCATCAGTGATCCGGAGGGTCTGAGGTATCCGGTCACGAATCCGACGGGCTTCCCGCCGACGCGTGCGACGGCCGCTGTGGAGGGAAAGTCAGTGCACCACAACAGGTATGCGTAAGAAGAGTTGACATCCAACACGCCGGAGTCGCGTGCGATGCGCCACATGTGCCGAGCGTCCGACTGTGTCGGGTGGCTCATAGACCACGTAGGGGTAGAACGTTTTTCAGTCTGCAATTCAGTATCGACCACTAAAAATCACCATCACCACAACATGTTTCGTATCAACTGGAGTTTCGTATCAGGCTTCGTACCGTCCGACCGTAACCACATCGACACCCGGATGGCTAGGACCGGCAGTGGCGATCCGGGTCAACTCACGGCGTTTGCCGAGGGTATCCACCTGATGTGACGCTCATCACATTATTGTGTGACCATGGGAACTTGACGGGTTCTTGACGACTGTGCATCGAGATTGCCGGGCAACGTTCAGTCATCGCCGCTGAAGCAGCGCTCCCAGCGGTCGGGATCGGCGAGCATCACGTTGGGAGGAGTGGCCCAGCAGGCCGCCACCAGGTCATAGCCGTGGTGAATGAGTGCGGCATGCGCGGGCCAGTGCGACTGGAGCCATTCGGGCTCGTTGTGTGCGCTGTCCACGCCGGCCCGAATGGCGCCCTCGAGTTCAAAGGAGAGGTCTCGGGCCTCTGCGTAGGCAGCGTCGTGAGCAGGCTGGACGCGGGCGCTGGCGACCAGCGCCAGCGCCGCCCGCCGGATCCGGGCCTCGGTGAACGCGAAGGTCCGGCGATGAGCGCGCGGCGCGATCAGGTACATCGACGCCATGGCGACGGCGACGCCGACCAACGTCTCGGCAAGGCGGTCGCGCACGATGGAGGTGACGGATCCCTGCAGAGTGACCACGCCCGCCGACAGCAGTGCGATGGGCGTCACGAACATGACGGCGATGGCGTAGTTGCGTGGCAGAAACAGCTCGGTGCAGAACTGCAAGGTCGCGATCGCGGCGATGAGTGCGTATCCGGTGAGGGACAGCTGGTATAGCACCGCGAAGAGAACAAGCCCGACCACTGTTCCCGCGAAGCGCTGTAGTCCGCGCACCGTTCCGTGCAGCCGGTCGGGACCCAGATGGACGATGACGAGGGCACTCAGGATCGCCCATTGCGGCCGTGTCAGCCCGACCGCGGCACTGATGGCGCCGGCGCCGAGGCAGGCGATGCCGACGCGCCCTGCGGTGATGGTGGCGTGCGAACGGAACCGCACCGAGCGGCGTAACCGGTACCAGATGCTGGGGCGGACCACCAGGACGTGGTCGCCGGGGATGACGTGGTCGAGCACCATCTTGGCGCCGACCGCGGTTTCGGTGAACCGGCGATGGGTATCGAGCATCGTTGTCACCAAGGGCGAATCCGACTGCGTGGAGTATCCCGCGTCGTGCAATGCGGTCCATGCTGAGGAGATAGCCAGTCCTGCGGCGTGGCGCGCGTCGACCGTCGCGTTGCCCGGCTGCGCATAGCCGTCGACGGCATCGACCGCCTGTTGTACCGCGGCGCGTTCGGGTTTGTGGCGATCGATCGCGGCGCCCGCCATCGAAACGACTACCGCCGCAACCGCTCCCAAGCTTGCGCAGGCGAGAATCCGAAACGGATCCACACCCCATTCCGTTGCGCCGAGCGCGCCACCACACACCAGGACGAAGAACAATGCGCCCGGTGGTCCGAGCCGAAGTGCGTCCACTGTGTAGACCACCGGGATCGCAACGGCCGTTAGGGTGAGGATGATCGCCACCTTGTTCGCGACACCGCCGAGGGGGTGGGCCCCGACGGTGGCGCCGAGCGCCGCGACGAGCAACAGTGCGATACCGGCGGTGCCCACGACGGCGGCACGCACCCGGTAGGGGCGCCCTTCGCCGTAGAGAACGGCGAAGGCCCCGTAGGTCACGTAGAGCGCCGCATTCGGATATCCAGCGGCGACAACGAGCGCCCCGGGAATGGCGACGGCGGCACCGGCGCGCAGTCCGATGCTCCACCGCCGACCGGCCGGTGGGGCGGAGAAGAGGATGGAGCGGGCCCGGGCGATCTGTGGAAGCGGATCCGGTGATTCAGACGCGGGCGGGGTCACACGTCATTTCATACCGTGCCGCTGCCGGTAGGCGCGCTGTTTACAGGCGGGGGAGCAGTAGCGCTGCGGCCGTCCCTTCCCGTGGGTAGTCAGTTCGGAGCCGCAGAAACCGCAACGTCCGCGCAGCTCGGCTGCCATTTCGTCACGCACCGGAGGGGATTCGTCACAGGCGCCGCGTGCCGCTGACACCAGATTCGTGCCGGCGGCCAGGCCGCGGGGGGTACGGATGCGGAGCTCGCCGTCGAGGTACGGGCAATCGACGATGTCCTCGTTCTGGCAGGACAGTAAGTGGTTGAGGTATTCGCGTGCGCGATCGAGTTGCTCGATGCGGGTGGAGATGTCCGCGACTTGCTCGGTGACCGCGCTGCGCCAGGTATCGGGTTGCGCGGAATGTGATGTCACGACGGCGGCCTGGCGCAGCGGCATCATCCCGGTGATGCAGCACAGGTACGCAATGCCGATGCGACGCAGGTCTCGCTCGGTGTAGGTGCGACGGCCGCTGTGCTGTGTCGGCGCATTCAGGACGCCCTGCTTCTCCCACCATCGCAGGGTCGAGGGGGCCAGGCCGTAGAGGGCGGCCGCCTCACCGATGTTCACCGTGGGTTCCGTGGAGACGGGTCTTGACATCACGCTCACTTCACCATTGAAACTTAGGCAACCCTAACTTGCAAGGAGTGTCTATGGCCGAGGTGGTCCGCCTGCTAGCCCACCAGTGACCGTCCGAGATAGCCGCCCTCGGCCGCACCCGGTGGCATCACGAAGACGGCGGATCCGACCGCGGTGTTCCACTGATTGAACTCGTCGCGTTCGGCCAGCCTTCGTTGTACCGGGACGAACTGTGTGGCGATATCCCGTTGGTACGCCGCGAAAATCAGACCGGAGTTCGACGATGTGCCCGGCAAGGGTGCATCGTCGAAGTTGTACGGGCGGCGCAGGAATTTCTCATGCGGATTGCGGTGGCGGGCCAGCGCGATATGTGAGGTCGCGGGAATGACCGGGATGCCGCCGCGGGTCATCTCGAGGTCGGGTTCGTCGGACTCCTTCTCGCCCGTCAGTGGCGCGCCGGTGTCGGCTCGCCGGCCCATCACCAGGTCGCGGAGTTTAGTGTCCAGCTGGTCCCATCCGTCCAGGTCCATCCGGATTCGGCGAAGGACCAGAAGTGTTCCGCCCCTGAGCCATTGATGATCCTCACCCTGGTGCCACAGCAGGCTGTCGAGCTCGGGGACGCTGGGATTCACGGTCCCGTCGACCTGTCCCATGAGATTGCGCATGGTGCCCCCCGAGGGGTCCTCCGCACGCGATGTGCGGAATCCGGTCTGCCGCCAGCGTTCGGTGGCCAGCGAGCGCACATTCTTCAAGAGGACCCGGGCCGCATGTGCCACCACGAGCATGTCGTCGGCGCATATCTGCAGCAGGAGATCTCCTCCACACCAGCGCTTATCGAGTTTATCGGTGGAGAACGCCGGGAAATCGCGTGCCGAGGCCGGGCATTTGTCGGCCAGACCCGTCTTGGTGAACGCTGACGGGCCCAGGCCCGTCGTGATCGTCAATCGTGCTGTGGTCGTGGCTAATTCCGGCTCGGTGTCGGCGAGTGCGGGCAGGCCCTGGGTCAATCTGGCGGCGTCGGTGGTCCATAGACGCAAGATGGACCGCAGGTTGTCACGGGCGGCGCGTTCGTCTGTGCTGCTGCCGGGCAGCAGATCCAGCGCGAGGAACAGAGCGTGCGACTGCGGTGCGGTGATGATCCCGGCCTGGTGCTCACCGTAGAACGGTTCGAGAGTGGGGGCGCCTTGCGGTCGCGCGGCTTGGGATTGGGCCGACCATGCCGACAGCCCGGCTCCCGCCGTGAGGGCGGCAGCGGCGCCGCCGCCGACAATGAGTCCCCGTCGGGACAAAGAACGACGCGTCATGCTCAGGGCTGGTAGTTCTCGTTACCGCCTGCGAAGTCGCGGATCTGGGCGGTGAGGGGCTTGGTCGAGCCGTCCTGGAAGGCCAGCGTGATGACGACGTCCTGACCCGGACGCAGGGGAGCGGTCAATCCCATGAGCATGACGTGATCGCCGCCCGGAGACAGCTTGTGATCGCCGTTGGCGGGAATGACGACCCCGCCTTCCTTGGGGCGCATCAGTCCGCCCGCGGTGACCTCGTGGAGTTCAACGGATCGGGCGGATGGAGAGGTGGCAGACACGATGCGCGCCTCGCTGGAGCCGTTGTTGTGCACGGTGCCGAATACCGAGGTCATGGAGCCGTCGGGCGCGGACTTGGCCCATTGGTCCGTGATGGTGACTTCGGAAGCCTGCTCGGCAGGCGTGGACTCATGCGCCGAACAACCGGCGAGCAAGGACAGCGCGACTGCTGCCGGGATGACGATCTTCACGTTCAGCTAGTCGTGCGGATGGTGACGAAAGTTCCGGCCGGGCGGCATTCGGCGCAGGCTCAGCTCCGTAAAGAGCTTCTCGGTGGCGGACGTGGCGGCATCGATATCACCGGCGATGACGCCCTCGACGAGCGTGGTGTGTTCGTGCTCGAACGAGCACTCCGCACCGATCGGGTTACCGCGCATGTAGTGGTCCATTTGGCCCAGAAGTGAATCGTAAAGTTCCAGGTAAAGGGCGTTGTGGCTGGCCGCGACAACGGCGCGGTGTACAGCGATGTCGGTGGAGATGGCCTCCTCGACATTCCTGGGTGCGACATGCAGCGGCGCCCACAGCTCGTTGCGCCGCTGCAGCAGAGCGCGCAGCTGTTCGATGTCATCCTCATCACGTCGCTGCGCGGCGAGCCCGGCGGCGGTCACTTCGAGGGTCTGCCGCAGTTCGATCAGATCGCGGTCGTTGGCGGCGGCGAAGTAGTCGGCGATGGCCGAGCCGCTGCCGCCGACGGAGAGCACGTAGGTGCCGGAGCCCTGCCGTCGTTCCAGCATTCCGGCGTGCACCAGGGCCTGGACGGCCTCTCTAATTGTGTTGCGGGAGGTTCCGGTGAGCTCGCACAATTCAGGTTCAGTGGGAATGCGCGCACCGATGGCCCAGCGTCCCGACTGAATCTCCTCACGGAGTTGCTCGGTGACCTGGCCAATCAGTGTTTGGCGACGGACCGGCTGCATGACGGCTCATCGTAGCGTGCGGCGGAAATCACCTTGAACATATTCATCCATTCATCCTATGATTTGCCGGGGCGTAGAGGAGGATGGATGTTGACCGCGACCACGCAGGACACCGGAACCGCCGCGCATGATGCGATGCGGGCCGTATCGGCTGCCGCGTTGCGCCGTGGGCGCCTGATGGTGCTGGTTGCGATCCTGCTGTTCGCGCTGTGCCTTCGTTCCGCGGTCACCTCGCTGACCCCGCTGCTGACCCAGATCTCTCACGAGGTCGGGTTCGGTTCCGCGGTGATCGGCGTGTTCGGGATGCTGCCGACAGCCATGTTCGCCGTCGCGGGGCTGGTGACGCCCGCACTCACCGAGCGATTCGGTCTGGAGCGCACGACGCTGGCCGCGGTGGTGGCCACGGTTATCGGTATGGCGGCCCGGCCCGCGATGAACTCAACCGGCGGGCTGTTAGTGCTGTCCTGCGTGGCGCTGCTCGGTATGGGCATTGGCAACGTGGTGATCCCACCGTTGGTCAAGCGGTACTTCTCGCATCGCGTCGCGCTGATGAGCGCTTCCTATCTCACGGTGTTGCAGATCGGCACCACGGTTCCGGCGTTGACGGCGGTGCCCCTCGCCGATGTGTACGGATGGCGATTCTCGCTGGCGGCCTGGGTGCTGGTTCCGATCGCCGCTCTGCTGCCGTGGATCGGCGTCGTCATCGCGCGTCGCGGCTACGATGTCGTCGATCACTCCGCTGATCCGCATGCGGATTCGTCTGTGGTAGGTCAGGTTTGGCGCTCACCCTTGGCGTGGGGCATGGCCGGCATGTTCGGCATGACGTCCTTGGTCACGTATTCGATGTTCACCTGGATCCCGGCCATCTTGACTTCGGTCGGCGGCAGCGCCGCGCTCGGCGGTGTGATGGTGGCGCTCTTCTCGGGTGTGGGATTCATCGGCACGCTGACCATCCCGCCGTTGGCGGCGCGTATGCGCAATCCGTTCCCGTTGGTGGTGGCATGCCTGGTGTGCTTCGTCGTCGGGTTCGCCGGGCTGTTGTGGCTGCCGATGACCGCGACCGCGGTGTGGGTGATCATGCTCGGGTTCGGGCCGTCCACGTTCCCGCTGGGGTTGACGCTGGTGAACCTGCGTACCCGCACGGCCGCCGGTTCCGCGGCGCTGTCCGGGTTTACTCAAGGGGTTGGCTACGCCGTCGCCTGCCTGGGCCCGGTGTTGTTCGGCGTGCTGCACGATGTGACCGGTGGCTGGTACGCGCCGTTCGGCCTCCTGCTCGTCGCGATCACGGTGCTGGGTATCGGAGCCTTCCAGGCGTGCAAGCCACGCATGCTGGAAGACACCTGGAACCGCTGAGTCGGTCTGCCGGGCCGCGTTGCTGCTACCTTTCTGGTCCGGCCGGAGGGGCGTCGAGCAGGGGAGTGTGCGCTATCACCGGGTAGGCGCCGGTGTATCCGATGCGCTCGCGCGCGAGCTGCAGGACACGACCGCGGCAGAGGTACCACCCGGCGGTCAACACGGGGACGAGCACCGCGATCGCGATCAGGTTCCACGCGTTCTCGTAACACATGAGCACCACCACGGCCGCCAGGAATGCCAGCGTCAGGTAGCCGGTGTATGGCGCTCCGGGCATTCGGAAACTGCCCCTCTGCAGGATGCCCCGCTGCGACCACCGGTAGAGCTGAATCTGACAGATCACGATGGTGGCCCACGACGAGATGATTCCCAAGGCCGCCAGATCCAGGGCGGTCTCGAAGGCCTCGGCAGGGATGACCAAATTCATGAATATCCCAACGAGCGTGAGAGCGCCGGTGACCGCGATGCCCATGAATGGCACTCCGCCGGAAGTCATGCGTGACAACACCTTTGGTGCGCTACCGTTCATCGCGAGGGAGCGCAGGATTCGCCCCGTGCTGTATAGGCCGGCGTTCAGGCTCGACAAAGCCGCCGTCAAGACCACGAAGTTCATGATGTCGCCGGCGTACGGCACGCCTATCCGGGAGAAGAAGGTGACGAACGGGCTCTCACCGGCTTTGTAGGTCCCGTAGGGAAGCAGCAGCGCCAGCAGGATGAGCGAGCCCACGTAGAAGACCGCGACCCGGAACACGACCGAGTTGATGGCCCGGGGCATCACCTCTTCCGGGTTCTCGGTCTCGCCGGCGGCTATGCCGACCAGTTCGACAGCCGAGTACGCGAAGACCACTCCCGAGGTGACGATGACCAAAGCCATCAGGCCGGCGGGCAGCAGGCCGCCGTTGTCCGCAATTACCGACGGTCCCGTGCCGGCACCCTCGACCGTGAAACGGCCCGCCAAGAAGACGGTTCCGATGACCAAAAACCCCATGATGGCAACAACTTTGATCAGGGCGGCCCAGAACTCCATCTCACCGAACAGTTTGACGCTGATGGTGTTCATGGTGAGCACGATGACCAAGGCGATGAGCGCGATGGCCCACTGCGGGATGGCTTTGAAGGCGCTCCAGTAGTGCATGTACAGCGCGATGGCGGTGACATCGACGATGGCGGTGGCGGCCCAGTTGAAGAAGTACATCCAGCCCGCGACGTATGCCGCCTTCTCGCCCAGGAATTCGCGTGCATACGACACGAAGGACCCCGAGGACGGCCGGTGCAAGATCAGCTCGCCCAGCGCGCGCAGGATGAAGAACACGAACACACCGCAGACCGCATAGACCAAGAACAAGCCCGGTCCCGCGCTGTGCAACCGGCCACCGGCGCCCATGAACAGCCCCGTGCCGATGGCACCGCCGATACCGATCATTTGGACTTGCCGGTTCTTCAGCCCCTTGTGGTAACCCTGTTCCTCAGGGGCGGGGGCCGGTGTGTCGTATGTTGCTGGGGACGCCATCGTGCGACGGTATCGACCGAAAAGTTGCTGACTGGAACAACGAGGTTACGAACATGCTGCGCAACTCCGGCTGATGACCGGGCGGAGTCATCCGGGGAGCGGTCCGGCGCGCTCATCTGATCACGTCAGGTCGGCGGGGGCTGCCGCCGGGCTGCACAACGTTAAGGGGAGCCAACGAACTATGGGTCGGCAAAGGATAACCCTTGCCGACCCATAGATTCCGTAAAGATAAAGATCAGATCGCGGTCACTCCGGTGGCCTGGGGGCCCTTGGCGCCCTGTCCTACCTCGAACTGAACCCGCTGGTTCTCCTCCAGTGAGCGGAAACCGCCACCTTGGATCTCGGAGTAGTGGACGAAGACGTCCGCACTGCCGTCATCGGGGGAGATGAAGCCGAAGCCCTTTTCTCCGTTGAACCATTTCACGGTTCCTTGCGTCATATTCTTGTACTTCTTTCATTTACTTTCGTGAATGCAGAACACATTCGCCCGACAGCATACCCGGCCAATCCAGTCGGTAGTGCAAATCCGGTAGTGCAAATTAGGCGTAGCCGAGGCATCGGTGTCCCGGGCCAGCTCCCGTCGAACCTGGTGGCCTGGAATGTCCGTGTGGTCTATGTGGCCTATGTGGTGAGGACGGCGCGGATGTCGGCGGCCTGAATGTCGACTGTTTGTGGTCCGTTGCCGGTTACTAGCCCAACTTCTGTATCTGACAGCAGGATGAGGTCGGTCGGGACTGGGGCTGTCCGCACCGTAAACCCGGCTTCGCGTAGACCTTCGTCGACGAAGTACTCCAGCCGGGTGGGGCCCGGTGGGATGTGGACGTATCCCTGGTCCAGCATGCCGGTTTCACCTTCCCTGCCGACGGTGGTGACTTCGGCGGCCAGGAAAGGGTTGTCTTGCACCTGAATTGGCCTGCCAGTTTCGTCGACGCGCCAATTCGTCGAGGTTAGGGCGATCGGCGCGTGGCAGATCAGGGAGATGTACACGCCGTTCTCCCGCGCCAGATGCAGCACTTCACCAAGCCAGCGGTTTTTGTGAAAGTCGACCATCGGGGCGTGGCCCCCCGGAGCGTGGATGAAGTCGAAATCAGCGAGGCTGAAATCGTCGGAGGGGTCGCGGTGTTTGCGGATCAGCTCCGGCAGCGAGGCATATTGCTTGGGCTGCAAGGCTTGCACTCGACGTACCAGCTCGGGGCGGAACGCCAGGACTTCGGCGTCGGTGGAGGGCAGTGGATCGGTGATGGGCAGCTGTCCGAGGTGGCGCTCGAGGAGCCGCAGTTCGTGCTCCCGCCGTTCGACCAGGTCGGCGTATTTGTGCCGGTAGGCGTCGATGTTGAAATGCGGATCGGAGAACTGCTGCACCGAATCCGCATAGACATCTGTCATGTTGTCGGTTGCGTGCCACGGGATAGAGAAGCCGTTGGTATCGATCTGCGGCACTTCTCCATCCGGGGTGGCGAAGGTGAACGTGTAGTCATTCTCAAACTCGGCGAGCACTTGTGCCAGCTCGACATGAAAGAACCCGATCGGGATGGATGGCACAGCGGCAGGCTCGGTCAGCGGCAGCTGGCGTGCCGACGACAAGATGATCAGTGCACGGCGCTTGGTTGTCTCATTGGGCATGAATAAGCTCGGCTCGTTCCTGGCTGGTGTGGCGGACGAAGGGGGCGTCTGTGCGCGGTCTAGTTGATGGTCGAGAGAATCCCGCCGTTGACATAGAGCGTCTGCGCGGTTGTCCAGCGGCTTTCGGGGAGCACCAATAGTCTTGCTACGGGCAGTATGTCGTCACCTCTCCCGATTTGTCCGTTGATGCTCATCGACTGCAGCCAGTCGATGTTCGCATCGGATTCCGCCGGGTAGAAGAAGCTCGTCTGCAAGGGGCCGGGTGCAATGCAGTTGACGGTGATTCCGCGGCCACCCACCTCTTTGGCGAGTGCCTTGGTGAAATGTTCGACGGGGGCCTTGGATCCGGCATAGGCGCTGTATGTCGGCGCCAGTGCGCCGACCATGGCGGTGATAAAGCTCAGGATCCGGCCGTCATCGGCCATTCGGCGTGCGGCCTCTCGCATCATGAAAAACACCGTCTTGGCGTTGGTGTCGAAGACGGCGTCATACTCGTCTTCGGTGATGTCCGCCAGAGGTTTCCGCACGATCATCCCGGCGGTATTGATGAGGATGTCCCATTGTCCGAACGCCTCGAAAGTGAAGTCGATCAGTTTGGTGCAGTTGGCAGGCACCGCCAGGTCGGCCTGATAGCTCACCGCCTCGCCGCCGGCCTCCTGGATCTGGCTGACCACCTCGGCCGCCTTGTCCTTCTTATTGTCGCTGCGATAGTGCACCACAACCAGGGCTCCATCGTGGGCGAGCGTTCGGGCAAGCGCGGCACCCATATTGGCAGAGGCACCGGTTACCACGGCCACTTTCCCGGCCAAGGGCCGCTCCGTGGGGCGGTACGGCTGCACTGTCTGGATCGAATCGGGAATCTCTACCATGGTGAGTCCTTTCGTATGTAGTGCTTGGTGACGGGTTAGGCGATGCCTGATAGTGCCTCAGCCAGAGGGGTGAGCACCGACGGGTCCAGCGGGAGTGGCAAGTAGATGACGGCGGCATCCAGTCCGGCGGCACCGAATGCGGCGATTTCATCTGTGAGCCGCGAAATATCGTCAGGAGAACCCGACGTAAGCCACACGTGGGCTGAGGTCAGGATCTCCGAGGGGTCGCGCCCCAGCTCCATGCAATGTGCATGCAGCACATCGCGTTTGCGGGCGAACTCGAGGGGCGTGCCGTTGGGAAAGTTCCAATGCTGCGCGTACCGCGCGACAAGAGGTAACGTCCGCTTCTCCCCGTTGCCGCCGATGAGAATCGGCGGATGGGGACGCTGTGGCCCCTTGGGTTCGCAGTACGCGTCGGTGACGGTGAAGTACTGGCCGCGGAAGCTGGTGGTCTGCTGGGAGAGCAGGTCAATGATGACGTGGCAGGCCTCATCGAAACGGTCGAACCGTTCCGTCAGCGAGCCGAGTTCTATGCCGTAGGCATTTGATTCGTCCTCGTTCCAGCCCGCGCCGAGGCCCAGCTCAAGCCGGCCACCAGAGACGATATCGGCGGTCGCGGCCATGTTCGCGAGCACAGCGGGATGGCGGTAGTGAACGCCCGTCACCAGGGTTCCCAGGCGCAGCCGGGTGGTCTCCCGCGCAAGTGCGGCCAGCATCATCCAGCCTTCTAGGCAGGGCCCACTGAGATTGGGCGCCGATTGTGTGGGGGATGTGATCGGGTAGAAGTGGTCGAACAGCCAACCGGTGTGGAACTTCTCGATACCGTCGGCTTCCCGCCACACCGCCAGGATTTCAGGCCAGGTGGTGTTGTGATTGGCGGTCTTGATATCGAAACGCATTGCGGTGCACTGCCTCTCTGCCGCCTGGATAACGTCCGCCGTCGAGCGTGAAAGTTTGGAAGGTGTGGGGACCACCCGGCCGTGAGGCGGCAGGCAGTCCCCACACCGAGCTCACGAGGTGTGAGTGTCGAACCAGTCGATGAGTTGTTCGGGGTTGTTGGGGAAGTAGTTGTAGCCGTCCCATCGTCTCGTCGAGTCCTCGATCCAGAACATCTTCTTATCGCTGATCGGGATATTGTCGAAGATCGCCTGGACGTCGCTTTCCCGGGTCAGCGCATCGTTGCGAACCTGGACCAGGAAGGTCGGGATGGTCATGCTCTTGGCGTAGGGAATCGGCGACATGTCATCGAGTTTGAAGCTGGTGATCAGCTGGATCTCACGTTCGATATCGTCCAAACGGTCTGTGATCCCGAGGATTTCGGTGATGCGCTCGTAGAACGGGCGCAGCGAAACAGGCTGCGGGGAGACGATGGCCGGGATTCCTTCGAAGACCTCGGGCCTGCGGTCATGAGCGATGAACGTGGCGTTCATGCCGCAGCAGCGGCTGAACAACACGACGGTCATGTCCTTGGTGTCCGGGCGTGAGCGCACGTACTGGATCGAGCCGATCACGTCACGGGACTCGAAGATCCCGTTGCTGCCCACGCCGCCATTGCCGATCCCGCTGTGCCCGAAGTTACGCATGTCGTAGGTGAGCACGTTGTATCCGGCGTCATGCAGGTTCTTGTAGTCGGCCATGAAGTTGACTTCGAAGTCATTGCCCCCGGCGGCACCAATCTGCTTCCACGGTTCCAGGTGCGCGGGCAGCCCGTAGCGGTTGTGCCAGATCGGGTGGTTGGCGATCGCGATCTTCTTGGAGCCTTTACACGGGATGAACCAGGCATCCAGCGGAACCCCATCCTCAGACGGGAAGGACACCGACTCGTACTCCAGACCGTACTCGTCCGGCCAATGCAGGATCGGCGACCGGATCGGGCGCCCAAACGTCTCGGCGAGCTGCTTGACGAGCTGATCGACGTCATCGATCTTCTCAGGCATGCATGCCCCTTTCACTTTTCTCGACTGGAATGTCAGTAAAGCACTGACCACTCCACGCTAGATCCGCTTCTTACAACTGAGAAACAAAATATTCTTCAAGATCCACAACTTTTACTTGGGCATATAGTGCTATTTATGGCCGCGCAGTCAACTGAGATCAGGGATGACCCGATCGATCTTCGGCGCCTCCAGCAATTCGTATGCGTGGCGGAGCATTCTGGTTTTACGCGGGCGGCGCAGCAGCTCCGTCTGACGCAGCAGGCCGTCAGTCAGTCGATGACGAATCTCGAAAGGCAAGTCGGTGCCAGGCTGTTCGACCGCAGCGGACGTCATATTGAGTTGACTCCGGCAGGGGAGGCCCTGCGGGACGGCTCCGTTGTACTGCTCGCGGCGGCGCAGACCTTGGTACGCCAGGTCCAGAACACCGCCGCCGACGAGCCGCAGCCGTTTGTCGTTGCGCATACCCCGGCGATCACGGCCGAAGAAGTCCACCAGCTTCTCGTGCCTGTTCGGTCGGTACTACCCAACGTTTCGATTACCGCATTGCAGGTGTTCCCGAGCGCTCTAGAGTCCGCGGTGATCAGTGGTTCAGCCGATATTGCGCTGCGGCGCGGGATCGAGACACCCAAGAATCTCGCCTCGCGGGTGATTGGGTACCACCCCTTACGTGTTGCGGTACTCCGGGATCATCATATGGCAGAACGTGATTCAGTCTCAATGGGAGATCTGCGAAATGAGCGCATCATCGTTTGGTCGCCGCCAGGGGTCTCCCACTACACCGATTTCATCCTCGGCACGTGCCGTTCGGCGGGGTTTGAGCCCTCGTTCACGATCAACCCTGTCCAGGGCACGCCGCCGGTGACTGCTGTCCTGGACAACGATGGCGTCGCCTTCGTCACGGCCCCCGCGGGCCCTTGTCTTGCGGGTCAGGTGATTGTCATCGAGATCATCGACCCGCCGCAGGCGCCCATCCAGGCGATTTGGCTGCCACACACTCAGTCGGCCATCCGTGACGCGTTGACCAGTGGCTGAATTTTCTTCACCGGGTATCGATTTCAATACAGGAGGTTGTTGTATGCCATCACCCACCGACGATTTGGGGCAGGTGGCCGACCCCGCGGTGCGAGCCGCGCTCACGGCCTGGCAGCACGCAGATGGCCCCGGGTGGCTGGCGGCGTTCGCGGACCGGCCCGGACTGACCGACGACGGTGCCCCGCGAGATTTCGCCGCGTTCAGCGCCGAGATCGGCAATGAGTACTTCACGCAGATCGAGAAGGTAAGCCCGGACGGGCGCACCATTACCGGACAGTTCCACAGTGAGACATGGGGTGACTTCCGGACGTTCTTCCGATTCGTGCCCGGCGAGAGCGGTAAGTTCGAACAACTGGACATCGGTCAAGCGTGAACTTCGGTACCCCTGCGGTAGTTCGCGGGGGTGATTCCGACGCGCTGTTCGAATGCGGCGGTGAAGTGTTCTGGGCCGGGAAACCCGAGTGCCGCACTGATTTCAGTGATGGAGCGTGCCGTGTGTGCGAGGAGCTCCTTGGCGCGTGTGATGCGTCTGTGTAGAAGAAGCTGGTGCGGAGTGGTGTGAAACGCGGCCACGAACGCCTTGGTGAACTCACGTACCGTCATGCCAGCCTGGTTTGCGAGCTGGGGCAATCCGATCATCGAATCGGGGCTGTCGTTCAGGTATTCGATCAGCCCGGCGCGGGAGGTTTCGTCGAGGGCGCGGTGCAGGCTGGGACGGTACTCCGGGCCCCCCGGTAGTTTGTCGGATAGATGCAGCAACAGGGTCTCCGTGAGCCATTCGGTAGCCAGCCGGGCGTAGACATCTTGGCGATCGGCCACCGCGCCAATCTGCTCGACTATCTGATAGGTGAGTGGATCACGCTGTCGGATAGCGGGTTTGAGGTCAATAGCGCTCAGTGCATCGGGATGAAGCGTGAGTTGGCAGTACTTCACCGTGTTGCCGTGGGCGAGTGCGGAATAGCGGTGGTTGGCTGGGATGATCCAGATGTCACCCACACGTGGGCTGGTTCGCCCGGACGGCCCGTTCTCGAATTCGAGTTCCATCGAGCGTAACCGGCCATGGCGGTGCACCACCATGACATGGTGCGATTCGTTAAAGAACCAGTCGGTGGGCACCGGGATGTGCTCCGTGGCAAAGACGAATTCTGTACCTGCGCAGGTAACGCTGGTTCGGGCCTGCATCGCGCGGGGGGTGCGTGGCCTGGTTCCGTCCCAGACCGTCAACCGCTGCCGCGGACGTGCTTCCGTAAATGCTGCTGTTGTGCTGGGCCACTGAGAGGAAGCGCGCGGGTACTCGCCATGGATCTTCATTTGCTCTCCTCTCTGTGGGCACACTTGTCGCGACTGCTTCACGAGCATATGCGTGCAACGGCGTCCGGGCTGGCTACGCTGAGTCACCGGCTCGAACGGTGGTGGATTCGCCTCGGCGTGTGCGGATTGTGCGTGCTGGCGTTTGAGTCGTCGCTGTTGGTTGAGGTTTCGTTCGGCGGTGCGGCGCCGTTGGCGGTCTTGGGCGCGAGTGCGGGCTCGGGTCAGGTTGTTGAACAGGAGTCCGCCGGCGGGGGTGGTGGGGTAGGTGTGGCCGGTAGGTGCTTTCCAGATGATGGTGCCGTCGGGCTCCTGGATTTCGCGCCATCCGCAGAAGGTCTTGAGTAGGTGGTGCTTGCGGCATAACGCTTTCAGATTGTCTGCCGCGGTACGACCGCCGTCGGCGTAGGCGATGCTGTGGTCCAGGTCGGCGGTGTCGGCCGGGTGTGAGCAGCCGGGGAAGCGGCACAGCTGATCGCGGCAGCGCACGTACGTGTCCAGGGTGCGGGTGGGACGGTATCGGTCGGTGTCCTTGGCGGTCAGAGTGCGGATCAAGGTGCCGGGCTGGGCCGTGATCTGGCGTGCCTGCGTCGCAGTGATGGCGCCGAATCCGGATATGTGGGCAGGCTCAGGGCATTCGGAGTCGTCGAGAGTGTCTTGGTTGGCGACGAGATGCACGATGACTTGGGTGTCGGCGATGACGCGTCCGGCGCAGTCGGCATCATCGCAGGTGCATCGCATCCGATCCAGACCTAGGGTCAGCGCGCCGATGGCGTCGGCACGCAACTGCGTTTTGGTGCGCGGGTCGGCGGGGCAGACGGTGGTCACCAGCTGCTCGAGACGCTTATCGAGTGCGACCGCGTGTGGGGTCTGCAGCACACCCCAGATCTCGGCCAGTGGATCGCCGGTATCGAGGGGGCGGATCTCAAGATGGCGGTCATCGGTGGCGGTTTTGGTGCGGCGCACCGCGTCGTGATCATGGCGGTAGATCAATGCGTCCAGGGCTGCCGTGATCCGTTTGATCGACCAGCGTTCCCACCGGGGCAGCGCGGCCACGATCGCAGCATCCACGGCGGTGACCACGGCGTCGTCTTCGAGGAGTTCGGTGCGCCCGATGATCAACGCGACGGTGCGAAAGTCGATGTCTCCGGCAGCGAATCGCCCGGCCACGGCGCGCAGGCGGTGCCGCAGTACGTAGGCGTAACGCATCTGACTGCACGCCAGCGCATGCGTGATGCCCTGCGCGGCGGCCACCTGCGCCGCCACCGCATCCCAGCGGTCCACCGCGAACCGATCACGAGGATCCTCCCGGCGTGGATCGGCATGCCGATCCACCAGTACACCGATCGCCGAAAGCCGACGCGAGGCCGCCTGCGCCTCGGCGCGCTGGGATGAGGTGATCACATCGATCAAGTCCCCATCGACCACAGTGTCGAACATATGTTCGATACTAATGTGAGAGGAGCTCCACCGCAATGAATTTCACGAACAACTCTAGTCACTCTGGAAACAGCGACTACCGGGCGCTCTCCAGGACTCATATTCGGTACCGCGATCGCTGCGATGCCACAGCGCGTCGTCTCCGACATCGACTCCATCCGAAATCAGCGCGCGCTTGAGCACCTTGTTGGTTGCGGTGCAGGGCAGGCTGCGTGCCAGGCGCACATATCGCGGCCAGCCAATCGGTGGCAGATCTTCCTGTGCGGCAAGAAACGTGGTGAGGCCCGACTGTGTGAGCGAATCCCGTACTACCAGCGCGGCCATCACCTCGTCGCTGTCACGATCATTGCGAATCGCGTATACCGCCGCTTGGCTCACCGCCGGGTGTCGCTGCAGAATCCGTTCGATGGGCGCGGCCGCCAGATTCTCGCCATTGATCCGCATCCAGTCGGCGGTCCGCCCCGCCAGGTAGATCCAGCCCTCGGCATCTCGGTAGGCGAGGTCGCCCGACCAGTACATGCCGTGACGCATCCGTTCACCGGTAGCGTCGTCATCGTTGTAATACCCGGAGAAAAAGCCCGCCCCTTGGGTATTCACCAGTTCACCGACCGCCTTATCCGGGTTGGCCAGGATGCCGTGCGCGTCGAACCGGGCCGTGGCGCATTCGGTCAAGGTGTCGGAGTCGTAAATCCCGACACCGGGAAACCCCTTGCCGATGGATCCCGCGGGCGTTCCTTCCTCCCGGGTGATGATGACGGCATTCTCCGTCGAACCGAATCCGTCGTACACCGTGACATCGAATCGCCTTGCAAATTCAGCAATGTCGTGGTCGGAGGCTTCATTTCCGAAGGCCACGCGCAACGGGTTGGATGCCTCGCCGGGATGTTCAGCCGTGGCCAGCACGTAGGCCAACGGCTTGCCCACATAGTTCATGTACGTGGCGCCGACTTCCCGAATGTCGGCGAGGAAGCCCGACGCAGAGAACTTCGCCGGGGCAAGCGTGGCTCCCGCCGCGACCGCAACGGCCCATCCCGCCAACACAGAATTCGAATGGAACAGCGGCATCGAGACATAGCAGACGTCGGCGGCGGACAGCGAGAATCGACCCACCAGTGACTGGGCCGCGACAAGAACCATCATGTGCGTCACCAGAACTGCCTTCGGGTCTCCACTGGTCCCGGAGGTGAAGATCATCATGAAGGGATCGAGGGCCTCGGCAGTTCGATAGGGCTCTAACTCCCCGGCCGTCTCAACCTCGCGTTGCCAATTCGGCCCGTCGACATCGATCACCACGACGCCGGGCAGATCCAGCGATTCGAGCAGTGGCCGATGCTCAGCATCCACGAGCAGAATCTGTATATCCGCCTTGCGGATATCGCGCGCCAACCCATCGCCACGACGAGTGTTGTTGATGGCACACAGGATGTACCCACCCTGGGCGGCGGCGGCCATCGCCGTGGCCATCGCTGGTGTATTGCCCAGCAGGGTGCCGATATGCAGCGGTCGATCCGGATCGGCCATCCGAATCAACACCGCAGCGTGACGGGCCGCAACGGCTACGTGCTCGCGCCACGTCCACGTCACCCCTTGATAGACGAGCCCCGCGTTGTCATCGGTAGCCCGGGCGCGAACCAATTGCTGGATGGTCTCAGCCATGGATTGCTTCGGTAAGCGACGCCGCCCTCACACCCAGATGTCTTGTCAAGAAGCTGATTTGGTGTGAGGCCACGGATTCGAAGTACTCCTGACCCTGGTAGACACCGAAGTGATCGCACGGGTAGTGCCGCACCTCGGCGCGGGCCTTGAAGGCGGCCCTGGCCGCGGCATGCGGCGGCGCGGCCCGATCGAAGTCGGCGATCTGTACCAGAGTGGGACAGTCGATGCGCGCGGCATACCGGGTGGGGCGATAGGAGGCGAGTTGAGTGCCCACCGTCGCGTCGATCTCATTGCGCCAGGAGGGGCCCGCGATGCCCAGATGCGCCTCGTAATACCCGTTCGATGTCAACGCTGCCAGCTCGCCCGGGCGTCCGACGATCGGGATCGTGCGCTGCTCGCGTCCCACCCGGCTGCGGACGCCGGTCAGGGCGGAGCGCAAGAGAGCGCCGGCGCTGTGCTCACCCATCGCGGACCGCGCAGCCGCGATGCCGTCCACCAAGGGTGTTACCGAAACGACGGCCGCCACATCATTGCGTGACCCGGCGACTGCCAGCACGTGCCCACCGGCCAGGGATACACCCCACAGGACTACTCGCGTGGGATCGACGCCGGGGAGGCACGCCGCGGTGCTCACCGCGGCGTGGTAGTCACCGATCTGATGGCTGAAGGAAACTTGTTGCCGGGGAAAGCCGTCAGATGATCCGAAGCCGCGGTAGTCGAATGCCAGGGCGTGTATGCCCGCGTCGGCCAGCCGCTCGGCGAACGGTTCCAGTCCCGAGTCCTTGGTGCCGCCCAGGCCGTGCGCCATCACCACGACGGGGGCTGGCTCCGCTGACGTTGTTGCTCGGTAAAACCATGCATGACAGTCGATTCCGTGGCTATTGAATCGGATGTTCTGTCGGTTCATGCCGCTCCTCTTGCCCGCGCAAATCCGCGCGGGATCTCCTTGGTTCTCATATCGTGTTCATAGAGGAAGTAGTCCAGCTGCTGGGTGTGTCGCGGGCGATCAAGCATGTGCCCGGTGTACTTGCGATGCTCTGCCTCGATCACCTCGTGCATTTCCTCGACGGAGGGCAGTCGGTACTTGCCCGCCGCGTAGGCGCCCACCAAGCGCGCCTGACATTCGACGAAGGGGAACAACGACGGAACCGCCTGCGCCAGCCCGACGAAGATCAGGTCGTCCAGGCCGGGCTTGAACATCCGCTTGTACAAGTCGATGCGATTGCCCGGGGCACTGAGGAATTCCGGATCGAAGAACGGGAAGGTGATGTTGTAGCCGGTCGCGAAGATGATCACGTCGAAGTCTGCGAATGTGCCATCCGCGAAATGCACGGTGTCACCGTCCAGGCGACTGATGTTGGGTTTGGGGGTGATGTCACCGGATCCGAGCCGCAACGGGAGCTCGACCGACTGGGTAAAGTGTGCCTCGCCGAATTTGTGGTTCGGCATCGGGAGCCCGAGTTGGTCTGGACGGCCCGATATGAGGGGCTGCATCATCTGAAAGAGTTTGCGCTGCCATGACATCGGGATGTATGGGCTGGTGCGGAAATACTTGTCGGCGGGTTGTCCGGCGACGTACTTGGGAACGATCCAGGCGCCGGATCGGGTGGAGAGGGCGACGGTATTTCCCGTCGCTCGTGACGATAGCTCCACTGCGATGTCGGCCGCACTGTTACCCAGACCTACCACCAGAATTCGCTTGTCCATGAGGTCCAGGGGAGTGCGTGGATCGATGTAATGGTGCGAGTGCAGTGTGGTGCCGGTAAACGTGCCCGGAAACTCGGGATACCTAGGGTCCCAATGATGGCCGTTGGCGACGACGAGCAGGTCGAACAATTGGCGTTCACCCTTCTGTGTCAGCAATTCCCAGCCGCCAGTCGGTAACCGCTCGGCGTGGACGACGCCATTGCGGAATTCGATGTTGGGCTTGAGATCGAAGGCTGTCGCGTAGTCCTCGAGGTACTGCTTGATCAGGGTGTGATGGGGAAAATGCGGATAGCTGTCGGGCATGGGGAAGTCGCGGAAGGACAGCTGATGCCGCGAGGTATCGATGTGCAGGGAGCGGTAGGCACTGCTGTGACCGTTGGGATTGCCGAATGCCCAGTTTCCGCCGATCCGATCCGATGTCTCGAAGCAGGTGAAGGGAACTCCATAGTCGGACAGCATCTTCGCGGATGTGAGCCCGCTGATGCCGGCACCGATGATCGCGGTATTGGGTCGGGTCATGGCACTCCTAGGAATACGACCGCGGCGGCGAGGTCGCCTGTGAACATTTTTGGAAATCTGTGCACTCGAAGTGTACACAGATCTTGAAATGTGTCCACGCCTTGTTTACATTGAGGGCATGACTGCGGTGTTGGATGAAGGCGCGATACCCGATCCTGATGGCGCATCGGTGGCCGCCCGGCTGCTGGATGCGGCCGAAAGGATCTTGGCCGACAAAGGGATTCGTGCGACCACGATGACGGATGTAGCCGAGGAAGCGGGTGTTTCGCGGTCGTGGCTCTATCGCCACTTCCCGGATAAGCAGACCCTGGTGGGTGCGGCAATCATCCGATTGATCGAGATCAGCTGGGCGCAGTCTGCCGCCGAGCTTGCGACCGTTGAGGGCTTCGAGGCGCGGTTGGTGGCAGGGGTGAAGATTGGCCGACGCGCATACGACGATCCCGGCACCCTCCTCATGCGGATCCGGGTGCGCGAGCCCGAGGAGTTCATGGCCTGCGCCGGCGCGGGCGTGCAGGGTCTGGTGCCGGACCTTGCCGGCTTCTGGCGTCCGTATGTGGAGGCGGCCCGCGATGCCGGGGAGATCCACGCGCGCACCGATGTCGAAGAAGCCAGCGAATGGATCGCCCGCGTGATGATCAGCCTGGGAAGTGTCCCCGGAAACTGCATGGACCCTGACGATCCTGCCTCACTGCGTCGCCATTTCCGGCGGTACGTCCTACCGGCGCTTCGTGTAGCGCCCGTGAAATAGCTTTATTACAAGGAGATTCACCATGGCTTCCGACGACGACGTCCAGTTCGACACGGTGATCAAGAACGGGCGGTGGTTCGATGGAACCGGCGCGGCGTCCGCTATCAGGAACATCGGCATCAAGGATGGTCACATTGCCGCGATCTCTGTCGGCGACCTTGATGAGACGAACTGCCCGCACATCATCGACGCCACCGGAAAATGGGTGCTTCCGGGATTGGTGGATGTCCACACGCATTATGACGTCGAGGTACTTGCCGCACCGGCGTTGTCGGAGTCGGTTCGTCACGGTGTGACGACAGTGCTGCTGGGCTCCTGCTCGCTGTCGGTGGTGCATGTCAATGGCACCGACGCCGGGGACATCTTCGGCAGAGTGGAGGCGATACCGCGCGACCACGTCATCGGGGCGATGGATCAACACAAGACATGGACCAACGCGCGTGAGTACATCAAGGCGCTGGAGTCGCTACCCATCGGGCCGAACATCGCTACGTTCCTGGGGCATTCGGATATGCGCGCGGCGGTGATGGGGCTGGACCGTGCCACCCGCAAGAACGAACGGCCTACGCCCAGTGAGCAGGCGCAGATGGACCGCTGGTTGACCGAGGCGCTTGATGCCGGTTTCGTGGGTATGTCGTCCCAGCAGCTCCTGTTCGACAAGCTCGACGGCGACGTGTGTCGTTCCCGGACGCTGCCGTCGACCTACGCCAAGCCGCGTGAGCTGCGGAAGCTGAAATCACAGCTTCGCCAAAGGAATCGGGCGCTGCAATCCGGGCCGGACATCGAGAATCCGCTGAATGTGTTGTCTCAAGCCGTCCAGTCCCTGGGTATCCTGCGTGAGCGGCTATCGACATCGCTGCTCTCGGCCGCCGATATCAAGGCCAACCCGTACGCGATCCGGGCGATGGGGCCGCTGGCCCGCATTATCAACAAATTGGGCGGCAACTTCCGCTGGCAACATCTACCCGTGCCGTTCGAGGTCTACGCCGACGGTATCGATCTGGTGATCTTCGAGGAATTCGGTGCGGGGGCCGCGGCGCTGCATTTGCGCCACGAGGTCGAGCGCAATGAGCTGCTGCGCGACGAGAAATACCGGCGCCGTTTCCGTAAGGAGTATGACAGCAAGTTCGGTGTAAGGGTCTGGCACAGAGACTTTTTCGACGCCGAGATTGTTGCCTGCCCCGATGCGTCGGTGGTCGGTAAGTCCTTCGGGCAGGTCGGCGTGGATCGCGGGGGGCTGCATCCTGTCGATGCGTTTCTTGATCTGGTGCTCGAACATGGCACGGCCATCCGCTGGCGGACCACGATTTCCAACCATCGCCCCGAGGTGCTCAAGCAGCTCGCGCAAGATCCCGGCATCCAGCTCGGCTTCTCCGATGCCGGTGCCCATCTGCGGAACATGGCCTTCTACAACTTCGGGCTCCGGCTGCTGCGGCACGTGCACGAGGCGCAACTGTCCGGGCACCCGTTCATGACCATCGAACAGGCTGTACATCGACTCACCGGTGAGCTTGCCGATTGGTACCAGATCGATGCCGGGCATCTCCGAATCGGCGACCGCGCAGATCTTTTCGTGGTCGACCCGGAGAAGCTCGATGGATCTCTGACCGAGTACGCAGAGCAAGCCGTGGCCGCCTACGGGGGATTGTCGCGGATGGTCAATCGCAACGACGCGACAGTCAGCACGGTACTGATTGGCGGTCGGACCGTTGTGGTTGACGGCCGGCCGGCCGACATTTTGGGCAAACAGCGGACGGGCAGCTTCCTGCGGGCGGGGGAGAAGACGCGTTCGGCCGCCGCGGGGCAGGTGCCCGCCGCTAAATAGTACATCTAGATCTGAATACAGATCTAGATGTACTATTGGGAACCATGCAGACCCTGGTTCATCGTGACGCCCTGACGAGGTTCGGATCCGCGCTGTCGGACCCGACGCGCACGGCCATTCTGTTGAGCCTGCGATCGCGACCCGGATATCCCTCAGAGCTCGCCGATGAGGCTGGGGTATCGCGACAGATCATGTCGAATCACCTTGCGTGTCTTCGTGGTTGCGGGCTGGTCGCGGCTATTCCGGAGGGTCGGCGCACCCGTTATGAGCTCGCCGATGAGCGAATCGCTCATGCCCTGGACGACCTGGTGGACCTGGTGTTGACGGTGGATCCGTCGTGCTGCCCGGCTGACGAGGGCTGCTGCTGATGGTGCTCGCGCCGCAGCGGCGAGAGGTGCTCCATCGTCGGGTTCGTTTCTTCGTCGCCGCCACCATTACCTACAACGTCATTGAGGCCATCGTGGCGATCTCCGAGGGTGCACGGGTGTCCTCGACCGCGCTGATCGGGTTCGGCCTGGATTCGGTGATCGAGGTGTCATCGGCTGCGGCGGTGGCGTGGCAGTTCAGTGCCAAGGACCCGGAGGCCAGGGAGAAGGCCGCTCTCCGGGTGATCGCGTTCTCATTCTTTGCGCTGGCCGCCTATGTGACGGTGGAGTCGATTCGGTCGTTGGCCGGGTTCGGCGAGGCGAGGCATTCGACAATGGGGATCGCCCTGGCCGCGGTGAGTCTGGTGGTCATGCCGGTGCTGTCCTGGGCGCAACGTCAAGCGGGCCGCGAGCTCGGCTCCGCATCTGCGGTGGCCGATTCCAAGCAGACGCTGCTGTGTACATATCTGTCGGCGGTCCTGCTTGTTGGGCTGCTCGTCAACACCCTGTTCGGGTGGTCGTGGGCTGATCCGATCGCGGCGTTGGCCATCGCAGCCATCGCGGTGCGTGAGGGGCTGAACGCCTGGAAGGGCGAAACCTGCTGTGCACCAATCACCATCGCGGCGCCGGGGAGTGTCACCAACGACGAATGCGGCTGCTGCGAGCACTAACCTCGCGCATGGTCTATTATCTGCGTATCAATGCAGATATGCAGTAGAGGAGCGTTCGCCATGGCGCAGGTAGACCGGTCGCCATTGGGTGACGAGCAGGTCGGGCTGGTCGTCGAAGTGTTTCGCATGCTCGCCGATGCCACCAGAGTTCGGGTGTTGTGGGCACTGACTGGCGGTGAATTGTCGGTCAACGAGCTGGCCGACCACGTCGGTAAGCCGGCGCCCTCGGTATCGCAGCATTTGGCCAAGCTGCGGATGGCCCGACTGGTGCGGACCCGGCGTGATGGCACCACCGTCTACTACAGCCTGGAGAACGAACATGTCGAGCAGCTGGTGACTGACGCCGTCTACAACGCCGAGCACGCGGGCCCGGGAATCCCGCCGCATCACCGCTCTGAGGCAACGCTACGGACCGTGGAAACGATGAAATAGGTTGGTAGGAAATGAGTCACACCCGCACTGAAGCCACTCATCACGATCACGATCACGACCACGAGCATCACCACGGTGTCGGCCTGAGAGGAATTCTCGCGGAGATCGTGTCCCCGCACAGCCATGATGCCTCCGATAGCATCGATGACGCACTCAGTTCCAGTGCGGCGGGTACCCGGGCTGTCAAGATCAGCCTGGTCGCACTGCTGCTGACGGCTGCGTTTCAGGTGGTGATCGTGGTGGTGTCCGGCTCCGTGGCGCTCGCGGCCGATACCATCCACAACTTCTCCGATGCGCTCACCGCGATCCCGCTGTGGATAGCGTTTGGGCTGGGAACCCGCGCTGCGACAAGGCGATACACCTACGGGTTCGGGCGGGCCGAAGATCTGGCAGGCCTGTTCGTCGTATCGATGATCGCGTTATCGGCCGTGGTGGCGGGCTATGAGGCGGTGATGCGTCTGATGCATCCAGTGCAGATCGGACAACTGGGGTGGGTGGCGGCCGCGGGTGTCATCGGCTTTATCGGCAACGAACTCGTCGCCCTCTACCGGATTCGGGTGGGTCGCCGGATCGGCTCGGCAGCACTTGTCGCCGATGGACTGCATGCACGCACGGACGGGTTCACCTCGCTGGCCGTGGTGCTAGGCGCTGCAGGAGTCGCCTTGGGATATCCCTTGGCAGACCCGATCATCGGGTTGGTGATTACCATCGCGATTCTCGCGGTGCTGCGTACCGCGGTCCGGGACGTGTTCCGGCGGTTGATGGACGGGGTGGACCCCGCGTTGGTGGATGCCGCGGAAACAGCCCTGGTGGCTCAGCCTGGTGTGCGGACGGTGCGCAGCGTGCGGTTGCGGTGGATCGGACATCGCCTCCATGCGGACGCCGAGCTCGACGTCGATCCGGATATCAGTCTGGCCGAAGCGCACCGCATCGCACATGTCGCCGAACACGAACTGACCCACGCGGTGTCAAAGCTCGATAGCGCTCTTATTCACGCGTACCCGGGGCACTGAGCCGACGAGCGACGTAGATGAGGATGCCGACCGCCAGTACTGCCGTTCCGGTAAGGACCGATGACAGTGGCAGCGCGAGGGCAATCACCACGCACCCGATTAAGCCGAGTGCTGGAACGATCCTCGGTGGGCGGCCCTCAGCGGGGGAGAGCGTCCACGCCGACGCATTGGCCACCGCGTAGTACACCAGCACCGCGAAGGATGAGAATCCGATCGCGCCGCGCAGGTCTGCGGTCGCCGCCAGGACCGAAACCACAAGACCAACAAGGATTTCGGCGCGATACGGCACGCCGTACCTGGGATGCACAGCCGCCAGGGCATGAGGCAGATGGCGATCACGTGCCATCGCGAAGGTTGTACGTGACACCCCGAGGATGAGTGCCAGCAACGAGCCAGTCGCCGCGACGATGGCGCCAACCCTCACCACCGGCTCCATCCACCGCACGCCCGCGACGGTGACGGTATCCAGTAGCGGAGCGGCGGATGCCGCCAACCGCAATGGCCCCAGCGTCGTCAATGTCGCAACGGCGACCACGCTATACACGACCAGTGTGATTGCCAACGCGATCGGGATGGCACGGGGAATGGTGCGTGCGGGGTCGCGTACCTCTTCGCCCAAGGTGGCGATGCGGGCATACCCGGCGAATGCGAAGAACAGCAGACCCGCGGCCTGTAGTACGCCAGTAATCGAGACGTCGGTGATGTCGAGAGTTGCGACGTCGATGCCGTCGGACCCGACCGCGGTGACCACAACCGCGGCCAGTACCGACAGCACGATCGCCACGATGACACGTGTCAACCATGCCGACTTTTGAACTCCCGCATAGTTAATCGCCGTCAGGGTGACCACTGCGCCCACCGCGACCGCGTGCGCGTGGGCGGGCCACGCATAGAAGCCCACCGTCAACGCCATGGCCGCGCACGACGCGGTTTTCCCGACCACGAAGCCCCAACCCGCAAGATAGCCCCAGAACTCGCCGAGACGCATCCGGCCGTAGACATACGTGCCACCGGAGGCGGGATACACCGCGGCCAGCCGGGCCGAGGATGTCGCATTGCAGAAGGCGATCACCGCGGCGAGTGCCAAACCCAGCAGCAAGGCGGATCCGGCCGATTGCGCTGCGGGCGCCAAAGCCGCGAAGATTCCGGCGCCGAGCATCGAGCCCAACCCGATCATGACGGCATCAAATGTGCCCAGTTCCCGTCGAAGGGGGCCGGACGGGACCTCGCTCATGCGTTCCGCGGCATGTACATGATGACCCCGACGCCGACCAGGCAGATGAGCGCGCCGGCTACGTCCCAGCGATCGGGGCCGAACCCGTCCATCGCCATCCCCCACAGCAGTGACCCGGCGACGAATACCCCACCGTAGGCCGCCAATATTCGACCGAAGTGGGCGTCTGGCTGCAGGGTCGCCACAAATCCGTAGGCGCCCAACGCGATGACACCGAACCCCACCCACGCCCAGCCGCGGTGCTCGCGCACGCCCTGCCATACGAGCCAGGCGCCACCGATTTCCAAGACAGCGGCCGCAGCGAACAGGAGGATCGACTTTGCGACAAGCATGTGAGGAGCCTAATCGCCCCGATCGGACCCGGCGGGAGTGCGCGGATCGTAGGATCTCGACTCGTTGTACTTCGGGGGAAGGAAAGTTGTCGGGATGTCATCAGCGTCGGTGGTTGTCGGTCTATGGGTAGCGCTTTCGGAGAGAAACTGGGCGGCCGTCACCGCGTTTCTTGATGACGACTGCATCTATTTGGATATGCCGGTGGGACCCACCGCCGCGGCATGCGGACCGGAGAACATCGTCAAACGTCTGAAGATCGGGCTCGAACCACTGAAGGATTACGTGCACCATGACGGACTGATCGTCGCCAACGGCGAAGACGTGATGTACGAGCATTCCGAGACCTGGATCTGGAACACCGGGGAATCCGCGCTACTGCGTTTCGCTTCCGTGCTGAAGGTGGTCGAGGGAAAGATCACGCTGTGGAAGGACTATTGGGACATGGGGGCATTGACGAACTTCGCTCCTGCGTCGTGGTTGGAAGACTTGGCGAACGCGGATATGAGCTGGGTTTACGACGCGACGGGACAGGTTTGAGGCTCAGCGCAGCTTCTCGCCGTATATGCGCCCGACCTTGAGGGCCATCAGCACGCGGCGGTCCGCCACCATGACCGCGCGGTACTCCTCCCAGTCGGGATGTTCACCGGCCGCACCGCGGTAGTAGTCGACGAGCGCTTCGACCTCGGGTCCGCGTGGGTCGGTACCCGGTCCGGTCAGGGATACGTCTCCCTCGGCCGTTGCCCAGGCCCATCCGTCCGAGCTGGTGACCTCCAGTGCTGCGCGGGGGTCGCGGCGAAGATTCACGGTCTTGGCACGGCCATCGGTCATCGAGACGTAGATGACGCCCTTGCCCCGGTCGTAGAACGGGGTGACGGGGGAGAGCTGCGGTAGTCCGTTGGACTTGATGGTCGCCAGTATGCCGATGCGGCTGTCGGCGATGAGCGCATGCGGATCGAACTGCTGGACAGCATTCATATCTGCACGAACCAGGCACATCGGACGGGTATTCCATGCGGTCGATGCGGACGTTACTGTGAGTGAAGGTTGGCTTCGGCAACGCGATACGAGGTGAGATGTGAAGGTCCACCATCTTAATTGCGGCACAATGGCATTCGGGTTCGTGGACCACTGCCTGCTGGTGGAGACGCCGGGTTCGGGGCTGGTGCTCATCGATACCGGTTTCGGTCTTGACTGCGTCCGGAATCCACGATTACTCGGGTGGACGCGGCACGCCATCGGACCCGTTCTGCGGGAGGCTGAGACGGCGGTGCGACAGATCGAGGCACTCGGATATGACCCGGGCGATGTGCGGCATATCCTGCTCACCCATCTGGACTACGACCATACGGGTGGCCTCGCGGATTTTCCGTCGGCAACCGTGCACGTGCACGGACCCGAACTTCGGGCCAGTCGGCAGCCAACCGTCGTCGATCGAATCCGTTATCGCACTGCACAATTGTGCGGCCACGGAGTCAATTGGCAGATCAACGAGCTCGATGGTGGCGAGCCATGGTTCGGCTTTGGGGCCGTCCGCGACCTCGATGGGCTACCGCCGGAGATCTTGGTGGTGCCGCTCTACGGCCATACCCGGGGCCACGTCGGCGTCGCCATCGACACTGGAACTGGCTGGCTGCTGCATGCCGGCGACGCCTACACGGAGCCGCACGCGCTCGGTACCGGCCCATTGACCACCGCGAGCAGGGCAATGCACATGATCACCGCCCATCCGAGTCACCCACGTGCTCAACTGCAGAACATGCGGCGTCTCACGGAGCTCGTCACCGATCATGCCGAGGAAGTCACGGTGTTCAGCAGCCACGACAGCGCCGCGTTCACGCGGCTTGCGTCAGCGGTTGTGTGAGGTGTCGATCCTGGTCTAGGCGACGGTGACCGTCCCGGTGCAGTGAGCAATGTTCTCGTCGTTCCAGAAGAAGCCCGAACGACCGCCGTAATCGGTGGTGATCTCTACCTGGCCGGGGCCGGTGACGACATTGAAGATCGATGCTCCTGCTGTGCCCGAACCGTCGCCGTGCGCTTCGCCGACAGCGCCGGTGGTCAGGTTGCGCCATTGGAAGTACGCCTGCTTGGGTCCGGCGAGACCGTCCGTGGCGTTCATGTTGAGCGTGCCGGGAATCAGGTCGCGACGTGCATCGGCTTGGCTCGCCTGCCAGGCACTGACGCGCACGTCACCGTCGAAACAGAGGGCTACCTCGCCCGACGGTGCCGCCATTGCCGCCGGGCATGAGGAAAGTCCCGCGCCGAGAACGGCGAGGGTGAGGGCGGCCGCACGGCCAACAGGTATCGAACGCATGCAGGGAGTATCGCCCATGTGTCGTAGATCTGGCCAAAGTTTCCCTAGGCGAAGGTTCAGTCGGCTCCCAGGGCGGCGGAGATCAGGCGCCACAGCCGCTCGGTGATCTCCCCGGGTGCGGGGAGTGGGGTCAGGCGGAGCTGCTGCGCAATCCCGTATCGAATTCCGCCGATGATGAAGGCGCCTGCGCTGTCGGGGTCGATGTCTGCGGGCAACTGGCCCAACTTCTGGCCGCGCCGGATGTTCTTGGCCGCGTTATGGCTGATGCGTTGCAGATAGGTCGCCTCCAGTTCGGCCAGTTGGGGGTCTAATGCGGCGCGGTTGAGCAGGATCGGGGCCAGTGGGTCGGCCACGTGATAGTCGACAAATCGGCGGGTGCGGTCCAGCTCGTGAACACGCCAGTCGGTGTCCAGGGCCAGATGTGTGTCGGCAATGGCGTGGACGAGACCCTCGTAGAACTCGTCGTAAATGACCGCGAGCAAGCCGCTTTTGGATCCGAAGTGATGGTAGAGGGCGCCGGTGCTGAGTCCGGCACGGCGGGTTAATCCGCTGAGATCCATGACTCCGTTGCCGCGGACGAGTTCGTCACGGGCGGCGTCGATGAGCTGTTGACGTCCGATTGAGGGGCGTGCCACTATCTGATAGTACAAAACATAATTATCTTATGTTTAGGAGTAGTGATGAGCACGGAAGTGTCATCGTTGGTGGATTTGGGCGGCGACCTGGCCGGAACTCATCGACGGACCGTGAGTAGCGGGGAGTGTGTCGATCCTGCTGTGGCCGAGGCGGATTTGGCGGCGATGCGCCGCGACGGTTACGTGATCTTGCCGGATTTGCTGACCACTGACGAGCTGGTAGATATTCGGGAGGCCGTTGCGCCGCTGCTGAATCTGCACGGCCGAAACGGGTTTGAAGGGCATACCACTCAGCGGGTGTACAGCGTGCTGAACAAGACGCGTGCTTGTGACCGGATCGCGGATCACCCGCGGGTGCTGGCCCTGCTGGATCGGCTTTTCCTGCCGAACTATCTGTTGTCGATGTTGCAGGTAATCAACATCCTGCCGGGTGAGCAGGCACAGATGCTGCACACCGACGACGGCTTCTATCCGATTCCGCGTCCCCGCGCGGGTCTCGGTGCGGCGACGATCTGGGCGATCGACGACTTTACCGGCGACAATGGTGCCACCGATGTCATTGCAGGCAGTCATCTTTGGGGCGACAGGCGGCCAAAGGACGTCGAGCGTGAACCCGTGGTGATGAAGGCGGGTTCCTGTGTATTCTTCCCCGGCACGCTATGGCACGGCGGAGGCGCGAACCGGTCCGATGCCGCACGGCTGGCGCTGACAGCTCAGTACTGCGAGCCATGGCTGCGTCCGCAGGAGGCGTTCACCTTGTCGATGACTCGCGACACCGTGCGAGCGGTGTCCGAAGACATTCGCCGGATGCTTGGGTACAGCATTCACCCGCCGTTTATCGGCCAGGTCGACGGCATGCATCCCAAAAGGCTGCTCGAATCAGGTGACCAATCGCTGTAATTGTCATGAGGAGAAGCGCTTTCGGCTGCTGGCGGCTTGGGTCATGCGGTCCTTGCAGCACTAAAGTGACAGGTCACAAGGTCAAACGAGGCTCCTGGGGTGCGAACCTGATTAATGGAACTGCTGTGCCGGTTGTCTAGGCATGGATGGGTGCCCGGCGTACGTTGTGGCCATGACGACGGTTCAACGGCGAGCGTTTAACAACACGGTCACGCGTTTCTGGAGTGTGGTGGCCAAGGCCTATGACTGGGGTCCTCTGCAGCGGTGGGTATACCAGCCGGCGCAGGACGAGATGCTCGCCCAGGTGAGAGAACGCAATTCCCGACGTGTCGTTGACATTGCTTGCGGCACTGGAATCCTCGCGTCGCGGTTACGTGCTGAACTCGCATCGACGCAGGTATCCGGCGTTGATATGTCCGAGGGCATGCTCGCTCAGGCTCAGGCTCGTTCCCCATTGGTCAACTGGCAGGTCGCTCCCGCTGAGCATCTTCCGTTCGACGATGGCGTTCTGGACGCAGTGTTGTCCACGTCCGCCTTCCACTTCTTCGATCAGCCCGCGGCCGTCGCTGAGTTTCACCGAGTATTGACGCCGGGCGGTTTCGCGGCGGTGGCGACCATCAGCCCCCGCCGCCACCGGCTGGCACGCTTACATAGACTGGTGAGCAATCGCGTTCCCGCGAATATGCCTACTCCTGCGGAAATGCGGACACTCTTCGAGAACGCCGGGTTCCACGTCGCTGTGCAGCGCCCGGTCCGCCGCCCGATAACGCCGCCCCTGGTGTCCGTCGACTGGATCACGGTGGGAGTCAAGTGATGTTGCACATCCCGGTTGCTGACGGCACCGTGCCCGTATTGCTCTCCCTGCCAACCGGATACACCGGCGGCCCATTGCCTGGCGTAATTGCCATTCACGACATCCTGGGTCTGCACCAAGACATCACCCGAATCTCTCAACGCATAGCGGACCAGGGCTACATCGTGGCGACCCCTGACCTCTACCACGGCGGCAAGGTGCGCTGCATTACCCGGGTGATGCGCGAGGTCATGATCGGCGAGGGCCGCAGTTTCGATGATCTGGCCGCGACTCGTGAGGCTTTGGTCGCGCGACCGGAGTGCACGGGAGCCGTTGGCGTTGTCGGCTTCTGTCAGGGCGGCCGGTTTGCCCTGCTCGTCGCCTCGCGGGGATACGAGGCAGTGGCGCCGTTCTACAGCACACCGCTACCACCCCGTATAGAGAAACACCTACAAGGCAGCTGTCCGGTGGTCGCCAGCTTCGGACGTCGCGACCCGTTCGGCACCGGTTCGGGCGCAAAGTTGCAGCGGATCCTGGACCGCGCCGACGTGGAAAACGATATCAAGACCTATCCGGGAGCAGGCCATTCCTTCGCCAATGAGCTTCCCGCACAACCATTTCTTCGACTCGCCGGCTTTGCGTTCCACGAGGAGGCCGCCACGGACTCCTGGGAACGGGTCTTCGCGTTCTTCGGTAAGCACCTCGCTAGTGCTGATAGACGTCGTTGAGTGTCACTGTGCGCAACTGCCGTTCCCCGATGACGTCGAGCATCTGGTGATAGACGGTGGTTACCGGCGGGTGGTTGAGGTGGCCGATGACGATCGCCTGGGGATTGAAGTACTTACGGGCCATGTCCACGATGTATTGCGGAGTGACAACTCCGGAGTCCGACAATGACCCGTACCAAAGCACCGGGGGTCCGTAGCCGAGCCCCTGAGTAACCGAATCGGTTGCGGCGTTGTGCTTTCCGTAGGGTGGGCGGAAGAATGGCGCTGGGTTGACTCCGTAGGTGTTGGTCAAGAACTTGGTATTGCGGGTCAGCTCGTCCGCGATCTGCTCGGCGGTCAGTGTTGTGAGATTCGGATGAGACCACGTGTGATTGCCGAGCTGGATCTGCCCGCTGTCGACGAGCGGGCGAAGAAGTGGGGCGTTCTGCGTCCATCCCGCGTTCACGCCGTTGACGAAGTAGGTCAGGCGGATTCCGGTATCACGTGCCAGCTGGGTGTACGCGGCGATGACGTTCGTATCGGTGCCATCGTCAAGGGTCAGGGCGAGTAACCGCTGGCCGTCGGTGCGGGCCGGCAGAGCGGTCAACGCACCGCCGCCGGGCAATGGCACCCGCGTCAGCCCGCTGCTGGAGGCTCCGGCTGAGGTGCCGGGGTCTGCCACCACGACGGCTGATTCGATGACAGAAGCGCCCGCTGCGGCAGCGGCTGCCAACAAAGTCAAAAACCGACGACGATCGAACACGACGACAGGGTAGCGCCGGAACCTGGATATCCTGCGGCGCCGCGGGTGGTGTCCGGCTACCGTTTCTGGCGTGATCGATTTTGCGCTGAGATCGTGTGGCCTACGGGGGCATGCGACATTCGCTCCCGATGAACAGCCCCTTCGGGACCGCCTGAGAGTCGCGACGCCCGCGGGGGAAGCCTGGCGTTGCTTGCGGTGCGAGACGTTTGTCGTCGGTGCCGCACGGTATCGAGGACCGGCCGACACCGCACCAGAAATTCCGCGCGGACGGCTCCTACGCGATCGGACCTTGATGCGCCTATTGGCCGTCGAGCGGGTGTTCCGGGGTCTGGTCATCATGCTGCTGGCCGCCGGGGTCATGAAGGTCCGTGGTTCACGCGAACATCTCCAGCAGGTCTTCGAGCGGGACCTGCCGCTGATTCGCCCGCTGGCCAACCAGATCGGATGGAATCCGGACGATTCCAAGATCGTGCGCCACATCGGTGACGCGTTCTCGCTGTCGTCCTCCACACTGATGTGGGTGGCAGTGGGATTGGCGGCGTATGCCGCGATCGAGTTCATCGAGGCCTTCGGTCTGTGGCTGATGAAGCGCTGGGGTGAGTACTTCGCCGTCATCGCGACGAGCATCTTTCTGCCGCTGGAGATTTACGAGGTTATTGAGAAGCAGACGGTGCTTCGGGTCCTTGCCATCGTGGTGAATGTCGCAGCGGTGGTCTGGCTGCTGTGGAGCAAGAGATTGTTCGGGCTCAACGGCGGCGGAGAGGCGTACGAGAAGGAGCATCGCGCCGAAAGTCTGCTGAGTGTCGAGCGGGCGGCGTTGGCAGAGAATCTGCACTAGCGTTCGGCGAGCAGCCGGTCAGCCCGTCAGGCCGTGACTCGCCAACCAGTCCTCGACGGTGATCGTGGTCGTGACCTCGTCGAGGTCCAGGACCAGGCGGGTCTGGCGGTTGATCATCTGCACCGCGCGGTCGCAGACGGCGATCGACTCACGATGCACCGCGGCATCGATCGCGTCGTTGATGTCCGAGGGGAGATCCGCCGAGTCCTGGGTGAGGCGTTCGGCCGTCCGTGCGGCGGTGACGGCGATTTCGCGCAACGTGTGGTGAGCATGGCGACGAATCGTCTCCACGTGGGTGATCCCGTGGGCCAACGCAAGGTACTTCTGGCGAGAGTCCGATTCGGGCGCGTGCGCCCGGCCGAGCCGATTGGCCGCCTCGCGAATTCTGTCGGAATCATCGACCGCCTCGAAGGCAAGGTAGAAGCCCGCGACGGCGCGACCGATGGGCGTCGAGGTGTCGACGGCGGGAGAGGCAGGTCGTGGCGGACGCTGGGAAGTGGCAGATTCGGGCAGAGGAGAGTCGACGAGCGACGGTAAGGCGCACCGCGGGACATCCATCCGTCCATACTGCCCGAAAAATAGACGGAGTGTACAGAAGTTCGCTGGGAAAGATACCGGTGGCGGGACTGTCAGTGTCGTCCGAATCGCTCGCGCAGCTGTGGGTCGTTCTCCCACCATAGTGTCGGCGTCGCCGGCTTCTCGGCTGTCGCGTTGCCCGGGTCGAGTGAATTCTGGTCGGCGCGGTCGAGTTCGGCGTCGACCCGCGCGGCCTGCGCCTTGTCGTCGGCGGACAAGGCGCGCATGAGTAGCAGCAGGAAGGGTAGGCCAAGGACATCGCCGAGGATCCAGAGAATGCCCGCGCCCAAGGTCTGATCCGTTCGCAGATCCGGCCCCCAGGCGTGGCGCAGCGCCAGGTAGTACGTTGACGCCACAAGCGGGCCCTGCCACAGCACCAGGCCCAAGACCCCGTCGCCGATGGTCTCGGCCACGCTGATCACCAGCGATATCAGCTGCGGATATTTATGAGGTACGGGGTCTACCTGCAGGCGTGCGTAAAAGTACGCAAACCCAATCAATACCAACACTGTTCGTGTCATCGCACCGAGCAAGCCATGAGTGAGCGATGCCGTGTACCACGGCGTCAGATACAGCAACCAGGGTGTAGCCAGCATGGCCAGGGATGTCGTGAGCGGGTGAGTCAAGACTCGTGCGGGTGCCGACGATAGTGCTCGATCAAATCTGGCCAGCCCGGCCGGTGGTAGCGCGCTACGCATAACGGTGATCGGCCGACCGAGGGCCAAGAAGAACGGTACGACCAGTAGTAGCAAGACAACCTGCAATGCCCGCATCCAGAACAGCACGTGTGCGTAGACGCCGACCGCGCTCATGCATGCGAGCACCCAGCATCCGACTCCTGCGAAGAAGCAACTCGCCCACACGCCACTGATATCCGATTGGCGACGCCGCGCGCGGGTCAGGGCCCAGCCGTATCCCGTGCCGAGGGCGATAGCGCAGAGGGCTGCCGCCGCATCGAAATACCATGCACGCCACACCATTACCCAGGTCAGTGGTTCCGTGGGTGAGAACATCTCAGGCCGCGGGGCCCGGGGATCGGGTGGTCATCGGCTTCTTGTGAAGGGCCGCCGCCGCGATCGTCACCACTAATGTCGACAGCACCACTGCCGCCACGACATCGACCACCCAGTGGTCTCCGAGGTAGAGGCGACTGCCGGCCACCAACATCACCGCCGTTATTGCCGCCAACAGGGCCGCCAAGCGTCGCCAGCCGCTATGACGGTAGGCGACCACTACGGTCAGCATTCCGGCAAGAGCGGTAGTGCCCGTGACGTGTCCGGAAGGAAAGGACCAGCCGGTTTCCGCAACTAGCTGCGTGTTGATAGGTGGACGGTGTTCTCCCACTGTCCATTTCGCCGCCGCGGCAAGTGAGAACGCCGACACGACAGCGGCGGCTACGGTGGCCGCGGTTCTCAAAGAGCGTGTGAAGCGCCAAATCGCAAGTGTTGCAATAACCGTCGCTACGGACACCGTCGCCGGGCTACCGATGTCGGTGACATCAACCGCGGTCGAGGTGAGCCAACTGTGCCGGTGAATCACCAACCAGTCCAGCGTGCGGTGGTCGACTTTGGTGCCTGAGCCGTAATGGTGCGCTATCGCTGCCAGAGTCGCGAAAACCACGAACAACGCTGCCGCGAGAACCGCAGCGGTTCGCGCGCTCGTAGTTTCGGGTCGAAGATTCCGCAGGCTGAAAGTCATCGTGTCCTTCTCGTCGATTCCGGGACCGACGAACGAGGCTAGATCCCTTCCCTGCGAATCTGCTGTCAGCGCTTAGCAGTCTCCGGTCAAGAGTCGCTGGTTCAGAGTGGCCGCTCGAAGCGTCAGGTGGTTGCGTTCGGCGAGGTTGTGGGCCTGGGCGGCGGCGTCGGTGTAGAGACGTGCGGCCGTGGCGAGGTCTCCGGCGCGCTCGTGAAGGTACGCCGAGGACGCGGTGTACCGGGGGAGGGTCGCATCGAGTTGGTCGAGTGCGGCGAGCCCGGCCCGTGGACCGTCCGCCTCGCCGAGAGCGACCGCGCGATTGAGCCGCACAACTGGGCTGTCGGTGAGCCCGACCAGTTCGTCGTACCACTCGACGATCTGCACCCAGTCTGTCTCGGCGGCCGACCGCGCATCGGCGTGCAGTGCCGCGATCGCGGCTTGTGCCTGATACTCGCCAAGTCGATCGCGGGCCAACGCGGCCTGGAGCACGGCCACGCCCTCGGTGATCAGATCGTCCTGCCACAGACCGCGGTCCTGGTCGGTCAGCGTTACGAGACTTCCGTCGGCGCGGATGCGGGCCGGGCGTCTGGCGTGGTGGAGCAGGAACAGCGCGAGCAGGCCGGCGACCTCCTCGTCGTCGGTGGTCGCGGCAAGCTGTCGGGTAAGCCGGATGGCTTCGGCCGCGAGGTCGACGTCGCCGCTGTACCCCTCGTTGAACACCAGGTACAGCACGCGTAGCACGGTGCCCAGATCACCGGGACGATCCAGTCGAACGTCGCTCACCGTTCGTTTGGCTCGCGAAATTCTTTGGGCCATTGTCGTTTCGGGTACGAGATAGGCCTGTGCGATCTGACGGGTGGTGAGTCCGCCGACGGCGCGCAGGGTCAGCGCGACTGCCGACGCCGGGGTGAGGCGCGAATGCGCGCACAGAAAGTAGAGCTGCAGCGTGTCGTCCACGGACGCCACTGGTCCAGGCAGCGACTCATCAGTGACTCCAGCCTCGCGGTTTCGTCGGGCGGTATCGGATCGCGCGATATCGACGAAACACCGCCAGGCGGTGGTGATCAGCCAGCCCTTGGGGTCGTCGGGTCGCTGCGATGGCCACGCTTGGAGGGCGCGGATCAATGCCTCCTGCACGGCGTCCTCTGCGGTGGCGAAGTCCGCACCACGGCGCACAAGCACCGCCAGCACGCGGGGGATCAGGTCCCGCAGCTGGACTTCGTCCACCGCAGGGTCGCTCATTAATCGAGTTCGCAGTGCGCGGCCGTCATGAACGGCCGAACTTCAAGCCATTCGTGGATTGGCTCGCCTTCGGCTCCCGGGGCTGCCGACAACTCCCCGGCGACCTCAATGGCGCGCTCGTACGAGTCCACGTCGATAATCATCCAGCCGGCGATCAAATCCTTGGTCTCCGCGAACGGGCCGTCGGTGACCGGGGACTTACCCTCCCCGTCGGAGCGGACCCATGCGCCTTCAGGTGTCAGGGCCTGGGCGTCGACGAATTCCCCGGTGCCTTCCAGCCGGGCCGCGAGGTCGTTCATGTATTGAATGTGCGCCTGAACTTCGGCGGGCGTCCACTGATCCATCGGTACACAATTGACGGCCGCGGGTGCACCGCGATAGTGCTTGAGCAGCAAGTACTTGGCCATGACGATCTCCCTTCGTTCGCGACCCTAGTTGGTCGCTCACCCCTGGGACGGAACCATGGGACCGTTTTCGACATCCGTCCTTGAGCTTTCTCGGATATGTGTCAGAAAGTTGACCCGTCGCGGTCGCGGAATGAGATAGTAAACGTGTGTCTAATAGTGGTGTCTCGGGCCGGGCTGTGGCCGTGATGGCACGGGTCGCGTCGCTTCTTGGTCCTGATGCGATGAGGATCGTTGCGCGGGTCATGAAGTTGGTCAATGCCGTGCCGCGACTGTTCGCGCCGCGGTTGAAACACATGGCCATCATCGAGCACGTCGGCCGCAAGTCGGGGAAGCGGTATCGCACCCCGGTCATGTGCTTCGTCGAAGACGACTACCTGTCCGTCGTCCTGAACTACGGCGCGAAGGCGGATTGGGTTCGTAATGTTCAAGCGGCCGGATCAGCGGGCGTGAAGCATCGGGGGAGGCGCTATCGGCTGGCGAATCACCGTGTGCTGCCAATAGATTCGTTGGATCTTCCTGCTCCTGTGCGGGCGATCCAAGCGTCAACCGAGAGTGCGTCGCGGGGTAGGCTATCCGAGCTGTGACAGAGGTTCAGCCCGCTGTATGTGCTTGCGCGGCAGACGGTACGAGGATCAGTTCCTCGAGTTGGCGAACGATCATTGCCGGTGATATCGGCAGCGGTGCGGAGAACACCGCCAGTAGTGCGTCGACGGACTGACCGACCGTGAACCTGTTGCGCGCGTCGTGACGAGTCGACGGTGGAAGCGACCCGCTGGTGATGGCCTCGCGGATGCCCCTGGCCAGCGCTTCGGCATTGTCCGGGGCGACAAGAATTACTCCGCCGCAGTCTGTTTCGGGTAGTCCTCCGTCGTCGGATGCGATCACGCGGCAGCCGGAGTGTTGGGCCTCGATCGAGACGATGCCGAAGGTCTCGTGCCAGTACTGACTGTTGGACGGCATAACCACAATGTCATGCTCTGTCATCAAAGCTGCCATCGTGGTCGGCGTCTTGCAGGTTGGGACTACGGAGATTCCGGGGTGCTCTCGCAGGAGTCGCTCGATGATTCGCCCCTGCGGCTTGTCGGCACCAGCAGTCGTCGCGGTGAAGCTGAGTTCGGTGTCTTGTTCGATGATGTCGATGTGCAGCGTCTCGAGGAGGGTGTAGATGCCCTTCTCCGGACTGAGTCTGCCGGCGAAGAGGATTCGGGTTCTGCCCGTCTCGTTTCTGGGCCGGGGCCGCGTGCCGAAGCAAGGTTCGGCGAATGGGTAGACGACGCTGATCGTGGCGATGTCGACGTCCAGATAGTTCGACCACAGCCGTGCCGCGTAGCGACTGGTGGCGATAAGCACCCGATCGCGGGTTCCATTGATAGCGAATGCTTTATAGCGTTCTCGGATGGGTGGCGGGTTGTGCAGGATCAGGAACGCCGGATGCCTGGTCTCCACAATATGGGGTTCGTTGACGAAGACAACGGTGCCGTCGAGCTCACCCACCTCGGCCAGCGTCGACAGCGACAGGAACGGGATGCCACTGAAGTCGCTACGGCCGTCCTCGACCCCCAGGCCGATGGTGACCACTTGAGCTGGTACGTGGCGCCGATTAAGTTCTCGGACTTGTCCGACGGTGTAGTTTTCTGAGCCGCCGGTACCGGCCGGGAGAGCGTTTCCTGGAGACCAAATGAACGAGATCATTTGCACTGCCCTGCTTTTCAGTTTTCAACGGTCGTCTTGGGATGCGGCGACGACTACAGTGAACCGCTCCCGGGAGGCCGGGGTTGGTGAATCTCCGTAAGGACCGCTGGCTGAACAACGACGCGGTTCCCATGCGAATGCAATCTCATTCGAGGTCGACCGCCACGAACCGGCTGAACGCACGACTCGAAATAAAGTAGTGATACGGACAATCTCGCGGCCCGCGACGGGGCGTGCGGAACAATCCTTCGGTGAAATGCTCGAAACCAGGATGTCGGCTCGAAGGCTACGACGATCACTATGGTGAACAAAGACAACTACCGGAACGCTAACACACAACGGCGATGTCGGCATGATTGGTCAGCCCACTGGTCAACGAACCTGCTGCGGGACGCTCGTGAAAGTAATATGCAGACACCTATGATTGATCGGGGAATACGATCTCATCGCGTCGCCTATTCTGATGCCCATGGCGCAACAGAATCCAGGCAGCCGACCCGACCTTGCGGCGCTGATGGTCCCGCTCGGCCGATCGCTGATGCGTGCGGAGCTGCCGCTGTTAGAGGCGCACGGGGTGACGATGTGGGCGTACGCCGTCTTGACGGCGCTGCGAGACAACGAGGCGAGCAGCCAGGCCAGCTTGGCCGATGCCATCGGCGCCGACCGCACGCGCATTATCGCCGTGCTCGACGACCTGCAGGATCGGAAGATGATCAACCGTCAGCCCGATCCCAGTGACCGGCGCAGCAATCTGTTGTCATTGACTGCGGGCGGCCGCAAAGCGGTTACCGCCGTGCAGAAAGCAATCCAAGACAATGAGAAGCGGATCCTTGCCGGCGTGTCCTCAGAGGATCGGGAAGCGTTTCTTCGAGTGCTTATGCACCTGGCAGCGCTCGATGATGCGCAGATCGAGCCCAGAAGCTAGGCGGCCGAGGACACGGCCTTTGACTTCGCAGTGCCGAATCGCATGTTCTCGTCCATTCGATCACGGTGGAACGCAAGCAGATCCAGCACATAGTTGTGCCGGATCGCCCACGGGCCCTTCACCCCGGAACGCGGCATATGGTCCTCGCCGCGACTTACGTAGCCCGATGACAGGTTGAAGAACGGCCGGGCTTCGAGGTCTTCGCCGTGCCGATCCGGATACGCGTGGGTGTAACCGAGGCGATCCATATAGTCGAGAAGCCGTACGACCGCCCGTGCGCTCAGGTCGGCACGAAGCGTCCACGACGCGTTGGTATAGCCGACGCTCCATGCGGCGTTCGGCACTCCTTCGATCAGATATCCCTTATAGATAAACCGATTCGGGGAATCAATGGGGGAGCCGTCCACGCTCAGCGCGATACCGCCGAATATCTGGAGGTTGAGGCCCGTCGCCGTGATAATGACATCGGCGCGTAGTTCCTCACCTGACCCCAGCCGGATACCCGAGGGGGTAAAGGAGTCGATGGTGTCGGTGACCATGCGGACGCCGCCGGCACTGATGGAATCGAAGAGATCCCCATCGGTGTCGGCGCATACCCGTTGATCCCACGGGTTGTACCGCGGCTTGAAGTGAACGTCCACCGGATAATCGGCAGGTAGCCGCTTGGAAATCCGCCGCCTGATGAACCATTTCGCGAATCCTGGCGCGCGACGGCACACGTGGTACATGATCCAGCTGAACCCGCCCAGCCAGATCCGAGCGAAATGCTGAACAAGGTTGGGCGGAAGTACTTTTCGGGCCACGCCGACGACGCGATCAGCTCGATCGATGGGGTAGACGTAGCTCGGAGAGCGCTGCAGCATGCTCACCTTCGCGCCGGCGCGCGCCAAGGACGGCACCAGCGTGACCGCCGTCGCGCCGCTGCCGATGACCGTCACCTCCTTACCGGAGCAGTCCAGATCCTCCGGCCAATGCTGGGGGTGGATCAGTTGACCGGTGAAATCGGCGATGCCCGGGAATTGTGGGGTGTAGCCGTCGTCGTAGTTGTAGTAGCCCGTGCACAGGTAGAGGAATCGGGCCCGGTAGGTCGTCGGGCCCGTCGGTGTGTCCACGCGTACCGACCAGGTATCGGTGTCGGTACCGAAGTCGGCGCCAGTCACCTTGGCGGAGAAGGTGATGTGTTGGTCGACGCCGTAATCCCGGGCAGCGTTCTCGAGGTAATCACGGATGTCGGCACCGTCGGCGATGGTGTTGCGTTCATGCCAGGGGTGGTATCCGAAGCTGAGTGTGTAGATATCACTATCGGAGCGAATTCCCGGGTACCGGAACAGGTCCCAGGTTCCACCGATACGTTCGCGGCGCTCGACGATATGAAAGCTGCGGCCCGCCGCGCTCAATCGGACGGCGGCGTTGACGCCGGATATTCCGGCGCCCACGATGAGAACGTCTATCAAGTCCTGCTCCGAGATATCGGCCATGATGCTCCTGATCGCCTTTGACTAGACAACACCCGTGATAACGCTACCCCGTGACGGGAGCGCGATACCCCGAGAGTGCTTGCAAGACCGGAGTGGCGGCCCGAGCGGCCATGACCGCGTACGCCTCCTCGGTCTGCAGAGCGACATCTCGCGGGTCGCGGGAGCCTCGTTCGATGCGATCGCGTACGAACGCCAGCTCCACGACCTGCGCCGCGAAATTCTTCACCGCGTTGCCGTTCGGCGCCCCGCCGATCCGTTTGGCCTCGGCGATGGCGCGCTTACGATCCTTGATCGAACCCAGCCACGTGGCTTCGTTGGGAGTGACCAATCCTGCTGCCACCATTCCGGGCAGCTTCTCGGCCACGACGTGCTGTTCCTTGCGTCGGCTGCGCACGCCCACCACGATCATCAGCACAAAGACCGGGACCATCCACAGCACGTACACGGCGAGGTAGCCCTCGAATCCCAGGAATGACGAGCCGTTCCAGAGGCCGTGCATGAGGACGGCCGCGAGGTAGCCGACCACGATGCAGAAAAATTTCGCGATGGCGCTACGTTGCCGCATCGAGTAGTAGACGCCGATTCCCGTCATGGTGGTGAACAACGAGTGAGCGAAGGGGCCCAGACCGAGTCGCAGGATCGCGGTGATCACCGATTCGCCCACGGTGTTGCCACTGCCGATGTAGGCGATGTCTTCGAGCCACGCGAACCCGGCGGCGGTGATGCCCGCGTACACGAGGCAGTCGGTGAGCGAGTTGAGCTCTTGACGACGGCGGCCAGTCAGCATCAGTAGTAGAAAGGCGCCCTTGGCGGCCTCTTCGATGAAGGGTGCGCGAATGGCGACGGCCCCGAATGTAGTGCCGCCGTCCGGGTCGAAAACCGACCCAAAGGCCAATTCGAGGATCATCGAGACGACGACGGCCAGTGATGCACCCCAGACGAAGGCCAGCACAAGGAGCCGTGAGGGCTCCGGCTCCCATCGGTCCAGCCACAGATAACAGAGGACAACGATCCCGATCGCGATGCTCGACAGGGCCAGCCCGATCATGGCGCCGGCCGGGTTGGAGACCAGCAGTCCGGTGAGAATCAGCCCCGTTACCAGCGCAAGCGCGATAATGACGCCGATAGGCGCCCCGACTTTCCTGATCCGCTGGGGAAACCCGGGCAGGGGCGGCATGGGTGCGGGCGCAGGCGCATAGGACACCACCGAAGAGTAGCTGCGAGCTCACGTGTGGGTGCGGTAACCGCGGCGCGCCCACGGTCGGCGAGCGGACCGGGTTTGTCCTGGTGGAGGGCAGTCGAGTAAGGTGATGTGCGTCTCTGCCGCACGTGCGGAGATCAAAGCACGCCTACAGCTGAAGCTAGCTGTGAGCAGAACTGTCCCTACTACACAACCTGTCCGGAGCAACCCAACACATGCCAAGTCCCACCGTCACCTCGCCGCAAGTAGCCGTCAACGACATCGGCTCGGCCGAGGATTTTCTCGCCGCTATCGACAAGACGATCAAGTACTTCAACGATGGCGACATCGTCGAAGGGACCATCGTCAAGGTTGACCGCGATGAAGTTCTTCTTGACATCGGTTACAAGACCGAAGGTGTCATCCCGTCCCGCGAACTGTCGATCAAGCACGATGTCGACCCCAACGAGGTCGTTTCCGTGGGCGACGAGGTCGAGGCCCTGGTCCTCACCAAGGAGGACAAGGAAGGTCGCCTGATCCTGTCCAAGAAGCGCGCTCAGTACGAGCGGGCTTGGGGCACGATCGAGGAGCTCAAGGAGAAGGACGAGGCCGTCAAGGGCACCGTCATCGAGGTCGTCAAGGGCGGCCTGATCCTCGACATCGGCCTGCGCGGGTTCCTGCCCGCATCGCTGGTCGAGATGCGTCGTGTCCGCGATCTGCAGCCGTACATCGGCAAGGAGATCGAGGCCAAGATCATCGAGCTCGATCGCAACCGCAACAACGTGGTGCTGAGCCGTCGCGCCTGGCTGGAGCAGACCCAGTCCGAGGTGCGCAGCGAATTCCTCAACCAGCTCACCAAGGGCGCCATCCGCAAGGGTGTCGTGTCCTCGATCGTCAACTTCGGCGCGTTCGTCGATCTCGGAGGGGTTGACGGCCTGGTTCACGTGTCCGAGCTGTCGTGGAAGCACATCGACCACCCGTCCGAGGTGGTTCAGGTGGGCGACGAGGTCACCGTCGAGGTTCTCGACGTCGATATGGACCGCGAGCGGGTTTCGTTGTCGCTCAAGGCAACCCAAGAAGACCCGTGGCGCCACTTCGCTCGCACCCACGCCATCGGCCAGATCGTGCCCGGCAAGGTCACCAAGCTGGTGCCGTTCGGTGCGTTCGTCCGCGTCGAAGAGGGCATCGAGGGTCTGGTGCACATCTCCGAGCTGTCCGAGCGCCACGTCGAGGTGCCGGATCAGGTCGTGGGTGTCGGTGACGACGCGATGGTCAAGGTCATCGACATCGACCTGGAGCGTCGCCGCATCTCGCTGAGCCTCAAGCAGGCCAACGAGGATTACACCGAGGAGTTCGACCCCTCGAAGTACGGCATGGCCGACAGCTACGACGAGGCCGGCAACTACATCTTCCCGGAGGGCTTCGACTCCGAGACGAACGAGTGGCTCGAGGGCTTCGACAAGCAGCGTGAAGAGTGGGAGGCCCGGTACGCCGAGGCCGAGCGTCGTCACAAGATGCACACCGTTCAGATGGAGAAGTCCGCAGCTGCCGCCGAGGCGGAGGCCGCTGCCGTGGCGAATGGTTCTTCCAGCTCGTCGCGGTCCGATGATTCGGCGTCGCAGGGTGGTTCGCTCGCCAACGACGAGCAGCTCGCCGCATTGCGCGAGAAGCTGGCAGGCAACGCCTAAGCACGTGTTCTCAAAGGAGGGGGCCCCGGTCATGTACCGGGGCCCCTTTCGTTTACGCGAAAACCATTTGCGCCGCCCGATGTGTTGGAGAACATGAGCATGTTCCTGATGGTGGCGCGCCGTCGCAGAAGCGGGTGTTCACCACACATCTGGTCGAGTGATTGCGGTCGAACCGCATCCCGGGCGCACTTCCGGCACTGGACATTCCAAGCGGGAATTACATTGCCGCGAAGCGCTTTCCGTCCGTCGCCCCGCGTCGACTCGGCGGTGCTGGTGATCAGGCGCCGCTGACACTGTGACAGACTGCGGGCATGTTGCGGATCGGCCTGACCGGAGGAATCGGCGCGGGGAAGTCCACGGTGTCACGGACGCTCGCGGAATGCGGTGCGTTCATCGTGGACAGCGACGTCATCGCGCGTGAAGTGGTCGAACCGGGAACTCCCGGCCTCGCAGCGCTCGTCGAGGCCTTCGGTGAATCGATTCTGCGGCCCGACGGCGCCCTGGATCGCCCGGCGTTGGCCGCCATCGCATTCCAGGACGACACGCACCGCGCCACTCTCAATGGGATTGTGCATCCGCTTGTCGGAGCCCGCCGAGCCGAACTGATGGCCTCCGCGGGTGAGGATGCCGTTGTGGTGGAGGACATTCCGTTGCTCACCGAGAACTCGTTGGCGCCCTTCTATCACCTGGTGCTGGTGGTGCACGCAGAAATCGAGACACGGGTGGCACGACTCATCGCGCATCGGGGCATGGACGAACAGGACGCCCGCGCACGTGTCGCCGCGCAGGCCAGCGATGAACAACGCCGGGCGATTGCCGATGTATGGCTGGATAACTCAGGCGACACCGAAGCACTCGCGCAGACAGTTCGGGATCTCTGGTCTACGCGGTTGTTGCCCTATGCGCACAACCTGCGCACAGGGCAACGCGCCCAGTGGGCACCCGTGCTGGTGCCCGCCGATCCCACCTGGCCGGCACAAGCACAGCGCGTAGTAAACCGGATCGCGGTGGCGTGCGGGTCGAAGGCGCTGCGGATCGACCACATCGGCTCCACCGCGGTACCCGGGCTCGATGCCAAGGACGTGATCGATATCCAGGTAACCGTCGAGTCACTGGAGGTGGCAGATGCCCTGGCCGAACCGCTGGCCAGGATCGGACTACCCCCGATCGCAGGCATCACGTCAGATGACCCGCATGACGCCGACAAAGCCAAATGGGGCAAGCGAATTCATGCCTCCGGCGATCCAGGGCGCGCGGTGCTGGCGCATGTGCGCGTCGACGGGTGGCCAGGTCAGCGGTTCGCTCTGGTCTTCAGGGATTGGCTGCGTTCCGATCAGCTGGCGCGAGCCGAGTACCTTGCCGTAAAACACACGGCCGAGCGCCAGGCCGCCGCGTCGGGCGGCGATCCTGCCACCTATGTGGATGCCAAAGAACCCTGGTTTGCGCAGGCGTATCCGCGCGCGCTGGCGTGGGCCGACGAGACCGGATGGACGCTCTCGACGCGCTGAACTCAGTGCGTCTTGGCGACGATGCCGACGCAGGTTGCCGTCAACAGCCTTGTCAGTGCCGGCTCGAAGTCGAGACTCCAGTCCGGCGGGACACCCGGTTCATTCTGATAGTCATGGTCAAGCCCTTCGGGTGGGTGTGCGACCTGCCACAGCATGGCGGCCAGCGAGAACGCTGCGACCAGGATGTCCAGTGAACCCTTGCGCCCGATCTCGGGGAGCGTGTGTTCGATCGATTCGGCAATCGCCATTACGGCGGCATTGCTGATCTGCTTGACCTCAGCGACGCGCTCGACATCGACCTCGTGTTCTAGGTGAAGATGCTGGTTCGCGAGGAGATCGCAAAACAGCGGATCTTCGACGAGCCCGTGCACGAGAGCCTCGGCCACGCGAGCGGGGGAGCCGGGGTCGGGCGTCGCCAGCGCGGCGCATACCGTGTCCGACCAGCGGGTCCAACCCTCCGCGGCCAGGTGCAGCAACACTTCCTTGTGCGAGCTGAAGTAGCGCCGAACCGCGGAGTAGTGCACCCCGGCGCGATTGGCGACGGCAGTCAGCGTCACCGAGGTGACACCCGATTCCACAGCGAGCGACCGTGCGGCTTCCACGATCGCTGCCGCCCGCTGACGCTTCTTTTCGTCGGTGCGGGCGCGTTGGAATGTCAGTTGCGCCACGTGCCGAGGATAACGCACGGTGTGTGATTTGCGAGGCAGCGAACCACCCGGTAGCGTGCGTTACGCACGTCGTATGCGTTAAAGATCCTGATGAACGCGCTGGAAGGGAGCCGACTGTTCCGCACTTAGGCATGGTTTACTTCGAGAAACGTCTGGGTGCGCGCACCTAGACATCGCAGGCTCGAAGCAGCCATCACGCGGCGATTGCTGCACCGCCCTCGTCATTGGGGTGGATGGGTGCGGGTATCCGATCAGTAGTTGCGTCAGGTTCGGGCCAGTAGGTGGCGTCACCTTGCGAAACGCCAACGGGTGAAGGGGTTTTACGATTCTCAGCGCATTGAAGCGGGCTTGGATCCCGGTGGTGATGGTGCTCGTCCTTGCCATCGCAGGCTTCGCGGTATGGCGGATTCGCGGCATTTTCGGCTCTCATCAGCTGCCCACCTACGCCGGCAGCATGACCGACGACAAAAACAACTCCAAGCCCAAGCATGTGGTCTACGAGATCTACGGCCCGCCCGGAACCATCGCGGACATCAACTACATCGACAAAGAGGGCGAACCGCATCAGATCAATGGCGCGGTCTTGCCGTGGTCGATTGAGATCGTCACGACGGCACCGTCGATGACGGGAAACATCCTGGCTCAAACCCGTAATGCCGATGGGCTGGGCTGCCGCATCACGGCCAATGACGAGAAAAAAGATGAAAGGTATACCAACGAGGTGAGCGCCTACGTCTACTGCTTTGTGAAGTCCGCATGAGCGGGGCACACGGCGGAGGCGAGCCCACCTTCATCGCCAAATGGATCCGGCGCCTGTCGATCCCCATCGTCATCGGCTGGCTGGCCATCGTCTTTGCCTTGAACACCTTTGTTCCGCAGCTGGAGCAGGTGGGCAAGGAGCACACCGTGTCACTCAGCCCGCAGAGCGCGCCTGCGATGCAGGCGATGAAGAACATGGGCAAGATGTTCAAGGAGTCCGACTCCGACAGCGTCGTCATGGTGGTGCTCGAAGGGCAGGAGCGGCTCGGCCCCGGCTCGCACAAGTTCTACGACGAGATGGTGACGCGGCTGCGGGCCGACACCAAGCATGTTCAGCACGTCCAGGACTTCTGGGGCGATCCGCTCACCGAGGCCGGTGCGCAAAGCACCGACGGCAAGGCCACCTACGTGCAGGTGAACCTCGCCGGAAACATGGGCGAGACTCTCTCCAACGAGTCCACCGAGGCCGCCCGCAACATCGTCAAACAGCTCGAATCGGAGTGGACCAAGGACGGCGCCAAGCTTCCCGACGGGCTCACGGTGTACGTCACCGGCCCTGGCGCCCTGCAGACGGATATGAACCACGCCGGTGACGGCAGCCTCAAGCTCATCACGGGGCTCACCTTCCTGGTCATCGTGGTGATGCTGCTGTTCTTCTACCGGTCGATCTTCACCGTGATCATGGTGTTCATGCTGGTGGGCATTCAGCTCTCCGCTGCTCGGGGAGTCATCGCCTTCTTGGGCAATACCGAGATCATCGGTCTGTCTACATTCGCGGTGAACCTGCTTGTGATGCTCTCCATCGCGGCCGGAACCGACTACGCCATCTTCTTGATCGGGCGTTATCAGGAAGCCCGAGCCATGGGCGCTGATAAAGAGTCCGCGTACTACGAGATGTTCCATGGCACGGCACACGTCATCCTGGGCTCGGGTCTGACCATCGCCGGTGCCATGTACTGCCTGAGCTTCACGCGCATGCCGTACTTCCAGACCCTGGGTGTGCCATGCTCGGTCGGCCTGCTCGTGGGTGTGCTGGTATCCCTCACCCTGGGACCGGCACTGATCACCATCGGAAGCCGCTTCGGACTGTTCGAACCCAAGCGCGCCATGCGAATTCGCGCCTGGCGCAAGATCGGAACCACGATCGTGCGCTGGCCCGGGCCCGTCCTCGCGGCCGCGCTGTCCATCGCCATCATCGGTCTGGCCGCACTGCCCGGATACCGGACCAGCTACGACGACAAGAAGTACATCCCGAAGGAGATCCCCGCCAACGCCGGCTTCCAGGCCGCGGACCGGCACTTCTCACAGGCCCGGATGAACCCGGAAATGCTTCTCATCGAGGCCGATCACGATATGCGGAACTCGGCGGATTTCCTCGTCATCGACAAGATCGCCAAGGCCGTGTTCCGCGTTCCCGGAATCGCTCGTGTGCAAGCGATTACGCGCCCACAGGGCACGCCGATCGAGCACAGCTCCATCCCGTTCCTCATCAGCATGCAGAGTGTGGGCCAGCTGCAGAACATGAAGCTGATGAAGGACCGCATGGCCGACATGAAGGTCCAAGCCGACAAGATGGGCGAGAACGTCGTCATCATGAAGCGGACCCTCGCCAACATGACCACGATGGCGGGCATCACGCACTCGCTCGTCGGCGATATGCACACTCTGCAAGGCACCATCCACGAGATGCGCGACAGCATCTCGAACTTCGACGACTGGTTCCGCCCTATTCGCAACTACCTGTACTGGGAGAAGCACTGCTTCGACATCCCCATGTGCTGGGCCATGCGCTCGATCTTCGACACCCTCGACAAGATCGATGAGATGACCGAAACCATGGACGGCATGGTGGTCAACATGGAGCGGATGGATCAGCTGATGCCCAAGATGGTGTCGGACATGTCGGCAATGGTTCCGATCATGGAAGACATGCAGAAGATGATGCTGACGCAGCACAGCACCATGTCCGGCTTCTACAACCAAATGGACGAGATGAGCCAGAACTCGACCGCCATGGGTAAGGCGTTCGATGCCGCCAAGAACGACGACTCGTTCTATCTGCCGCCGGAGATTTTCGATAACGCCGACTTCAAGCGTGGTCTGAAGTCATTCCTATCGCCGGACGGCAAGGCGGTCCGGATGATCATCTCGCATCGCGGCGATCCCGCTACGCCCGAAGGTCTTGCGCACGTTGAGCCGATCAAGCAAGCCGCGATCGAGGCGGTGAAGGGCACCCCCCTTGAGGACGCCAAGATTGAGCTGGGTGGCACCGCGGCCGTGTTCAAGGACATGTCCGATGGCGCCCGATACGACCTGATGATCGCCGGCATCTCCGCGCTGTGCCTGATCTTCCTGATCATGCTGCTCATCACGCGAAGCTTCGTGGCCTCGCTCGTCATCGTGGGTACGGTCGCGCTGTCCCTGGGCGCGTCGTTCGGTCTATCGGTCATCATTTGGCAGTACATACTCGGTATCGAGTTGCACTGGCTCGTCATGCAGATGGCCATCATCGTGCTGCTCGCTGTGGGCTCCGACTACAACCTGCTACTGGTCTCCCGCCTCAAAGAGGAGCTGCACGGCGGGCTGAAGACCGGCATCATCCGCTCAATGGGCGGTACCGGCAGTGTGGTGACCTCCGCCGGCCTGGTGTTCGCCTTCACGATGGCCGTGATGGTGGTCAGCGACCTGCGCATCATTGGGCAGGTCGGAACCACGATTGCGCTGGGTCTGTTGTTCGACACGCTCATCGTGCGTTCGTTCATGACCCCGGCCATCGCGACCATCCTGGGCCGTTGGTTCTGGTGGCCGCTGAACGTACGCAGCCGGCCGCTGCCACCACCGAGGACTCCGCAGTCACCAGCGACCGTGCCGCCACCTCCTCAACCGGCTCCAGTCGGTTCGGGGCCGGGGGATGATCCGGTGACCACCGAATTCCCGAGGCCAGCGGTCTAAGCGTTCGGTCGTTCGCTGGCCGGTACGTGACAGCCGTCGATGCGCGGACCGCGCATCGACGGGCGTCACCAAAGTTAGTGCCGACGCGTGGATAACTCGCGCTGGTGAATGGTTGGATCTCCTGACTTACCGCCGCCACCACCGAGTGGCCGGGCGTCAAATGCCCCGCCAAATTTGTTTGCTGATGTCATTGCTGCCGATGCTTCGCGACGGCGAGCATCGCGTTGCTAATGGACAAATGTCTCATACTGTGGCGAAGGACACGCCCGCTGAAATCGGTCGGCCTTAGTCACTCTTACCGGCCGCGACACGAGCAGGGCTCGCGTTCGTTTGGGGCCCGCGAGCGTGCAATGGACAGTCCGTCGAAAGATTGCGATGGCAAACAGTGGCTAGGTCCAGTAGCTGGTGCGATTCTCAGGCCAGTCACCAACATGGATGTGCGAGCAGGCTCTTTCGTAACATTGGCGAAAAGAAGCAGGGAATAGATCCGTGTCACCGGTTGTTGACTTTTCCTTGTAGCTAACTAGGCTGTTTCGAGTACCTAGGGGGCGAAATGCGCAAGTTGTGACTGATGACACATGTACAGTTCCCTGACAAACGTATGTAGTATCCCTTACGAATTACTGAGAAAACGGGCATGAGCGGAGCCGAGTGGGATGAACGGATGTTGTGACCGGACGCCCCAGGCGCTCGCTGACTCCGCAAAAACAACACGGTGTCGTACTGGCTGGTAACTATTTGCGCGCGAATCGCGGACATGCACAGCCGGACGCGATAGGCAGAGTCGAGTTGTTGGCCCCCGGGCCACACGGGTGAAGGGGATTGGACCATTTTCAAGGTATTGGCGCGGGTATGGGTCCCGCTGGTCGTTCTGGTGGTGATCTCGGCCGCCGCATTCGGCGTCTATCGGCTGCACGGCGTGTTCGGCTCGACCAACATCAATCAGGCGATCGGCATCAAGGATGACTCCAAAAACATCATCCCGAAAGACATCGTCTACGAAATCTTCGGTCCCGCAGGGACAAAGGGCGAGGTCAACTATCTCGATGACCGGGCCCAGCCACAGCGCGCCCAGTTCACCACACTGCCGTGGACGTTGACCATCACGACGACGATGACTTCTGTCTTCGCCAATGTCGTCGCGATGGGGGATAGCGATGAAATCGGCTGCCGCATCCTGTCCAACGGCGAAGTAAAGGACGAACAGACTGTGTCCAACCACAACGCCCAAGTCTTCTGCATGGTGAAATCCGCATGAGCACACATAGCGCTCCCACGAATGGCGCAACCCAAAAGCCTTCGCGCATAGCGCGGTTCATCCATACGTTCTCGGTGCCGATCATTCTTGCCTGGCTGGTGTTGACCGTCATCGTCAACGTGGTCGTGCCGCAGCTCGAAGAGGTCGGCAAAGAGCACTCAGTGTCGTTGGCGTCCAAGGACGCACCGTCATATCAGGCCATCAAGCGCCAAGGTGAGCTGTTCCAGCAGTTCAAGGACGACAGCATGGTCATGGTCTTGCTGGAGAGCGATACCAAGTTCTCCACCGATATGAACGACAAGGCGCACACGTTCTACCGCGAGTTGGTCAAACGGCTACGTGGCGATACCAAACATGTGGAATACGCCCAGGACTTCTGGGGTGACCGCATCACCGCCGGTGGCGCGCAGAGTGTCGACGAAAAATCTGCTTACGTTCAGCTGAATCTCCGTGGGGACCAAGGCACCACGACGGGTAAGGAATCCGTCACGTCGGTCCAGGACATCGTCGCCAAGCTCATCGACGAGAGCAAGAAAAACGACACCTATCCCGACGGGCTCAAGGTCTTCGTCACCGGGCAGGCCGCCCTGACGATGGATATGAACGACGCCGGCGACAAGAGCATGCTCAAGATGACGGGTATCACCTTCGTCGTCATTGCCGTGATGCTGCTCCTCATTTACCGGTCCATCACGACGGTGCTGCTCATCCTGTTCATGGTGTTCGTCGAACTGGGTGCCGCTCGTGGCGTGGTCGCGATCCTCGGCAATGCCGAAATCATTGGGCTGTCGACATTCGCGGTGAACCTGCTGACCTCCCTGGCCATCGCGGCCGGGACGGACTATGCGATCTTCCAAATCGGCCGCTATCACGAGCTACGGGCCGAGGGCAGGGACCGGCTCGAATCCTTCTACATCATGTATCACAGTGTCTCGCACGTGATCTTGGGTTCGGGTCTCACCATCGCGGGAGCCACGTTCTGCCTGAAATTCACTCGCCTGCCGTACTTCGAGTCGTTGGGTGTGCCGTGCGCGATCGGCATGCTGGTGGTGGTGGCTGCCTCGCTCACCATCGGCCCCTCGGTGATTCTGATAGCGACAAAGTTCGGGCTGCTGGAGTCCAAGCGCACCATCAAGAGCCGGGGATGGCGCAAGATCGGCACCGCCATCGTGCGCTGGCCGGGACCGATTTTGGCGGTCACGATGATCATCGCGATCGTCGGCTTGGGCATCCTGCCGACGTACTCGGTGAACTACAACGACCGGTATTACATCCCGACTGGCCTGCCGTCGATTCAAGGCTTCCAGGCTTCTGACCGGCACTTCTCGAAGGCGAGAATGAACCCCGACATCCTGATCGTCGAGGCGGACAAGGATCTGCGGACCCCTGCCAACATGTTGGTGCTGGACCGGATCGCCAAGAACGTCTTCCGCACCGAGGGCATCAACAAGGTGCAGAGCATGACCCGCCCGATGGGCGCCCCCATCGACCACAGTTCGGTGCCGTTCCAGGTGAGTATGCAATCGGTATCGATGACCGAGAACATGAATTACCTCAAGAACAGCATGTCGGATATGTTGAAGATGGCGGACGATATGGGTTCGATGATCGCCATCATGGAACGCATGTACAGCATTATGAAAGAGCTGGTCGGCGTCACGCACAATATGGCGACTGTGACCACTCCTGACATGATCAGTGTCACCAATCAAATGCGGGACAACATCGCCAATTTCGACGATCAATTCCGCCCGCTGCGTAACTATTTCTATTGGGACAAGCACTGCTTCGATATTCCAATGTGCTGGTCCATGCGCTCGCTATTCGACACCATCGACGGGATCGACAAACTCGCCGAGAGCATGCAGGGATTGCTCAAGGACATCACCAATATGGACAGGCTGATGCCACAGATGGTCGAGCAGCTTCCGCCGATGATCGCCATCACCAAGAACATGCGGAACACCATGCTGACCATGTACAGCACGATGAACGGCATGGTCGGCCAGATGGACCGCATGACCGACACCGCAACGGTGATGGGTCAGGCGTTCGATGAGGCGAAGAATGACGACTTCTTCTACCTGCCGCCGGAAGCCTTCGATAACGAAGACTTCAAGAAGGGCGTCAAGCTGATGATGTCGCCGGACGGCAAGGCTGCGCAGTTCATCATCACGCACGAGGGCGACTACGCCAGCAATGAGTCGCTCGCCAACACCGAGGTCGAACTCAAGGCCGCCAAGAACGCCATCAAGGGCACCCCCCTGGACGAGGCCAAGCTCTATCTCGGCGGCACCGCACCGACGTATCACGACATCGGCGAGATGGTGAAGTACGACCTGATGATCGCGGTCATCGCGTCGCTGTGCCTGATCTTCGTCATCATGCTGGTCATCACGCGAAGCATCGTGGCGGCGTTCACGATCGTCGGGACCATCGCGATATCGCTCGGGGCATCCTTCGGTCTGTCGGTGTTGCTGTGGCAGCACATCCTTGGGTTGCAGCTGCACTGGTTCGTGCTGCCGTTCACCGTCATCATCTTGTTGGCGGTCGGATCGGACTACAACCTGCTGCTCGTGTCCAGATTCAAGGAAGAGCTGCATGGTGGGCTGAACACCGCGATCCTTCGGGGTGTGGGTGGATCGGGAAGTGTGGCCACCCAGGCAGGTCTGGTGTTCGCGTTCACCATGGGTTCGATGATCACCAGCGATCTGATCGCGATCGGCCAAGCGGGATCGGCGATCTGTCTGGGTCTGCTTTTCGACACCTTCATCATCCGGGCGTTCATGACACCCGCGATCGCCGCCCTGATGGGTCGGTGGTTCTGGTGGCCCATGAAGGTGAGCAAGTACGCGACGGATCCACCACCGCCTCCCGTGCCGGTCGAGCAGCAGGTTCCGCCACCGCCGGCTCCGGTTCCGGTCGGTTCGGGTCCCGCACATGATGATCCGGTCACCGCGGAATTCCCGCGACCTGCGATCTGACGGCTAGTGAAAGTTCGGCCCCCATGCTCACACAGCATGGGGGCCGAACTTTTTGCAGGTGTTTGTGCGGCATTGATATGCGGACAGAAAAACGCCCCGCCGGTGTGATCACCGCGGGGCGTTTTTACTGTGCGCTTGGTTAGGGGCCGTCCCACACCGACATGTCGGACGGGTACTTGCTGCAGTTCTCGGTGCCCTTAGCGACGACACCCTTGTTGTTGAAGAAGATCTTGCCCCAGTTGGGCCACTGAGACGTCAGCGCCTCGGGCGGGTAGTTCACCGCGAAGACTTCGGACTCGGCACGGCGACCCGTGTAGTCCTTCGCGAAGAACTCATGAATCCGGTCGATCGTCGCCTGCTGCACATAATCGGGCTTGTTGTTCTTATCGATCATGTACCGCGTGTAGTAAATCGGGTCATAATCGCGGACCGCGGCCAGATACTGTTCGGCAGTACATGTGGTCTTCAGCATCCGGCGGGGAATTGGGTAGTCATCGGTGGAGTCTGCGGACGCAATCGCGGGGAATGTGCTCGCGGCGATACCCGCGGTGACTATCGCAATTCCGGCAGCGCGGAATGGACCGCGAATATTGCTACGAATGGAGTTCAGGCGCATGGCGCCATTGTAGCGGTTTTCGTGCAGGTCCGGGGTGCGAAAGTGACTAATTCGACTCTGGTTACGCGTTGAAGTGACCGCAGGTGACAGAGTCGTTGACGGGCCCGTTGAAGATCCCGAGAGCGGGGGGCACCGTCAGGTCCTGGGAGTCGACCACGACATCGTCGACCTGCACCTCGCAGTGCAATCCGACGCCATAGGGAGGCAGCACCCGAACGGTCATCCCGGCCTGCGCGGGATCCTCCATCACCAGGTTCACCTCCCAGGACTCGCCCGGCCCCAGACGGGGCTGCTCGGTCCGCCGGTCCACCGGATCGGTCTTGAATGTCACGGAGATACCGCGGCCGAGGCCATCGACACGAGCGATGTAGCTGATGTTGTGCAGCTCGGCTGCGGAGGCTGGTACTGCCGGAAGCGCGAGCGTGACCGCCGCTGCCCCGGCAGCGCCCAGCCCTCGGAGGAGGGGACGCATACCGGTATCTTAGCGGCGCCCAAGAGGCGGCGGCAACGCGATCACTCCAGGTCAGCAGGGTCTTCAGTGTGGTGCACTCCCAGCTGCTCGCAGGCCGTGTTCAGGATCCGCTGCACGGCCAACGTATCGGCGAGGGGCATCACCGTGCTCTGCGCTCTGCCGTCGAGCAGGCACTCGGTGACCTCTTCGAGTTCGTGACTGTAACCGCCGCCAGCCGGCGGTTTCACGATTGGTTCGGGATCAGATCCCTTGCGGTGCACCACGATCTCGCGCGGATGATGGAAACGGGGGAGGATATCTATCCAGCCCTCGGTGCCGAAGATGCGCGCTTGGCCGGGTGTGTGATGCAGCAGTGAGCACAGCAACGTCGCGGTGCGTCCGTCGTCGTAGCGCAGCAACAGACCGGCCTCGGCGTCCACCCCGGTGGGAAACAGTGAACCGTGTGCCACGACCGCCGCCGGATCGCCAAGGAAATACTGGGCCAGCGAGACCACGTAAACACCAAGATCCAACAGCGCTCCTCCGCCCAGTGCGGGATTGAACAATCGGTCGTCGGGATCAAACGGGCGGTCAACGCCGAGGTCCGCCTGCACCTGACGGACCTCGCCGATAACCCCGTCGTCGACAAGCTTCTTAGCCGCGACGATCACCGGCTGAAACCGCGTCCACATCGCCTCCATCGCAAAAACACCGCGGGCCCTTGCGATATCGATGATCTCTTGCGCTCCGGACACCGTCGCGGTGAAGGTCTTCTCGACCAGGATCGCTTTGCCTGCGGTAAGCGCCGCGATGGCGGCCTGTCGATGCTGGGGGTGTGGAGTGGCGATGTACACGGCGTCCACATCGGGGTCGGAAAGCAGCTCCCGATAGGAGCCGAAGGCGCGCGGAATCCGGTGGGTCTGCGCGAACTCCCGGGCACGCTGGGCCGACCGGGAGGCAACGGCCACCAGCTCGGCTCGCGGTGTGAGCGGGAAGTCGCGGGCCACACTTCCCGCGATACGGCCCGGTCCGATGATTCCCCAGCGAATGGCTTCAGGCATGGACGTCTCCATTCGGGTCGCGCCAGGTCAACGGCATTCCGGCCGCGGCGAGCCATGCGTTCAGATCATGCCCGTGCCTGGCGAGGTGGCTGATGGTCGCGGCTGCCCGGTGGACGGCGAGTTCTGTTGTGACAGTGGACAACAATCCTGCCTTATGCGCCTCGAGCAACTCATCTACATCCGTCAATTCGGTTTCACGTCCGCAGCGCACCACCAAGTCAAGATAGTGGTCGATTGCCACCCATTGCGACGGCCCGGGGACGAAGTCGCCGACATCAAGGTAGAAGTCCTGATCGCGCTCGTGGCCCGGACTGAAGTGAAAGATGTTCGCACGCAGTCCCAGCGTCGGAAGTAGCCAGGATTCCAGATAGTGAAACTGCGCCCGACCGGGCGTCGGGCGAGCCATGAAGAGTCCCCAGGGCTCCACCCGGTATTCGTCCACCGACCGCACGATTCCCTTGGGGTCGGTGTTCGTCATGGCATCGAGGTCGAAGACCTCGCGTTTGGGCGGGTGCACGCTGGTTTCCTCCCTGCCTTCCTTACTGGTATGCGAAGGGATGTCGGACCCTCGGCTTACTCTGGGCTCATGGCTTTCGCAACAGAACACCCCATCGTTGCGCATTCCGAGTACCGCCCGGTCACGGACGTCCTGCGTGCCGATGCGCGATTCGAGGTCGTCAGTGAGTATGAACCTGCGGGTGACCAGCCGGGCGCCATCGCCGAGCTTGAACGCAGAGTTCGGGCGGGGGAGAAGGATGTGGTGCTGCTGGGTGCCACGGGTACCGGCAAGTCGGCGACCACGGCCTGGCTCATCGAGCGGTTGCAACGGCCGACGCTCGTCATGGCGCCGAACAAGACTCTCGCCGCGCAGCTGGCCAATGAGCTCCGGGAGATGCTGCCGCACAACGCGGTCGAGTACTTCGTGTCGTACTACGACTACTACCAGCCGGAAGCGTATATCGCTCAGACCGACACCTATATCGAGAAGGACAGCTCCATCAACGACGATGTGGAGCGCTTGCGGCACTCCGCGACGTCCAATCTGCTGTCCCGGCGAGATGTCGTGGTGGTGGCATCGGTGTCGTGCATTTATGGTCTGGGCACCCCGCAGTCCTATTTGGATCGCTCTGTGCAATTGGATATCGGGCTCGAAGTGCCCCGGGACGCACTGCTGCGGTTACTGGTCGACATGCAGTACAACCGCAATGACGTGGCATTCACTCGCGGCACCTTCCGGGTCCGCGGCGACACCGTCGAGATCATTCCCTCGTATGAGGAGCTGGCGGTGCGCATCGAGTTTTTCGGTGACGAGGTGGAGGCGCTCTATTATCTGCATCCGCTGACCGGAGACGTTGTGCGTCAAACCAATTCGTTACGGATCTTTCCGGCCACACATTATGTGGCGGGCCCGGACCGGATGGAGAAGGCGCTGGTTAGTGTCGAGCGGGAGCTCGAGGAGCGCTTGTCCGAGCTGGAAGGCCAGGGCAAGCTGCTGGAGGCCCAGCGACTGAGGATGCGCACCAACTACGACATCGAGATGATGCGCAATGTTGGCTTCTGCTCGGGTATCGAAAACTACTCGCGTCATATCGACGGGCGCGGCGCCGGCACGCCACCCGCCACGCTGCTGGACTACTTCCCGGACGACTTTCTGCTGGTCATCGACGAGTCGCATGTGACGGTTCCGCAGATCGGCGCCATGTACGAGGGCGATATGTCGCGCAAACGGAACCTGGTGGACTTCGGCTTCCGGTTGCCGTCGGCGGTGGACAACCGTCCTCTTACCTGGGAGGAATTCGCCCAGCGAATCGGACAGACCGTGTATCTGTCTGCGACGCCCGGGAACTACGAGCGCAGCGCTGCCGGCGGCGAGTTCGTCGAGCAGGTGATCCGTCCCACCGGACTGGTGGATCCGAAGGTGGTCGTCAAACCGACCAAGGGGCAGATAGACGATCTCATCGCCTCGATCCGTCAACGCACCGAGGCCGATGAGCGCGTGCTGGTGACGACGCTGACGAAGAAGATGGCCGAGGACCTCACCGACTATCTGCTGGAGATGGGTATTCGGGTGCGTTACCTGCATTCGGAGGTCGACACCCTGCGACGGGTGGAATTGCTGCGTCAACTCCGGCTCGGCGAGTACGACGTCCTCGTCGGTATCAACCTCCTGAGGGAAGGTCTGGACCTGCCCGAAGTGTCACTGGTCGCGATTCTCGACGCCGATAAGGAGGGATTCCTGAGGTCCAGCAGGAGTCTGATTCAGACCATCGGGCGCGCCGCGCGCAATGTGTCCGGTGAGGTGCACATGTACGCCGACAGGATGACGGACTCGATGAAAGAGGCCATCGACGAGACTGATCGTCGGCGCGCCAAGCAGGTCGCCTACAACGAGGCGAAGGGGATAGACCCACAGCCATTGCGCAAGAAGATCGCTGACATTCTGGACCAGGTATATCGCGAAGCCGAAGACACCGAAGAAGTGGCGGTGGGTGGATCGGGTCGCAACTCCAGTCGCGGTAGGCGGGCACAGGGCGAGCCCGGCCGCGCGGTGAGTGCCGGAGTATTCGAAGGCCGCGACACCAAGAGCATGCCCCGTGCGGAGCTGGCCGATCTGATCAAGGACATGACCGAGCAGATGATGGCGGCGGCGCGCGATCTGCAGTTCGAGCTGGCGGCGCGCTTCCGCGACGAGGTCGCGGATCTGAAGAAGGAATTACGCGGTATGGACGCCGCGGGCCTGAAGTAATCAGCCCGGATCGGCGAGCAGCAGCGCACCGGTGGACCCGTCCTCGGCAAGGACATCGGCGGGATTGAAGAGAGTGCACTTCGTCATCGACAGGCATCCACAGCCGATGCACCCAGTGAGCTTCTCCTGCATATCTGCGATGGCGTTCTTGCGCTCTTCCAGATGCGAATGCCACTGGCGCGAGATTCGTTGCCAGTCACGAGTACTCGGTGCTCGGTCATCCGGCAGGCTCGACAGCACGTCGGCGACCTCCGACAACGGAATGCCGAATCCGGTCGCGACCCGAATCAACGAGATGCGGCGCAACGCGTGGCGGCGGAACACCCGTGCATTGCCGGACGTGCGCTCGGCCGGGATCAGGCCGATATCGGCGTAGTACCGCACCGCGGATACCGCGATTCCGGAACGCCGGGCCACCTCGCCGATCGGCAACAGCTCGGCCTTGTCCTTCATCAGGCCTCCTTGATCTCAAGTGCACTTTAGCTCATAGCGTGTCGACATGACTCACGACGTGGCGACCGGCAGCTGGCGGGATCTGTTGTACGGGCGGCAACTCGGCATCGTTACGGTGCTCGCTGGTGGAGTGGCGCTGTACGCGACCAATGTGTACCTCACCACCAGTCTGTTGCCGAGCGCCGTCGCCGATATTGGTGGGGAACGTTTCTACGCGTGGGTGACAACGCTGTATCTGATCGCCTCAGTGAGTGCCGCCACGGTGGTGAGCCCCCTTCTTGGCTGGGCGGGTCCACGCGGCGCTTATCTACTCGCGTTCAGCGCGTTCGCCGCGGGCACCGTCGTATGTGCGGTGGCTCCGGAAATGCACGTCATGCTCGCCGGGCGCGCGGTCCAGGGGGCGGCAGGCGGGCTGCTGGCCGGACTCGCCTACGCCGTCATCAATCTTGCACTGCCACAGCGGCTATGGACACGCGCCTCAGCGCTCACGTCCGCGATGTGGGGCGTGGGCACCTTTGTGGGGCCCGCGGCCGGCGGGCTGTTCGCCCAATTCGGGTTGTGGCGGTGGGCCTTCGCGTCGTTGACGCTGATCACCCTCGGTATCGCCGCCATGGTGCCCTATGTGTTGACGCGAACGGAGCGCGCGGACACCGAGGCTGCGCGGCACCGCATTCCGGTGCGGTCCCTACTGGTGCTCACGACGGCGGCCAGCCTGGTGGCCGTGGCCGGGCTCCCATCGTCGGTGCCGACCATGGTGGGGCTGATCGCCGGCGCAGCCGCACTAGTAGTCCTGTTCGTCATACTCGATCGCCGCTCTACGGCCTCGGTACTACCCAAAGCGGTCTTCGCGCGCAACCCGCTTAAGTGGATCTACTTGACGATTGCGGTGCTTGCGGTGGCCTCGATGGTGGAGACGTACATTCCGTTCTTTGGTCAGCGCCTCGGACACCTGATCCCGGTCGCCGCGGGATTCCTCGGGGCCACCTTGGCATTCGGGTGGACCGTTGGCGAAATGATCAGCGCATCGGCCACGGCAAGGACTGTCGCACGTGTGGTGACGGTCGCTCCCGTCGTGGTTGCCGCAGGGTTGGTCCTGGCGGGTGCGCTCCAGCGTGATGGCGCCAGCGTCCCGGAGATCGCACTATGGGCGATCGGTTTCGCGCTGACCGGTGCCGGCATCGGCATGGCCTGGCCGCACCTGGCGTCCGCGGCGATGGCGGTGTCATCCGATCCGACCGAAAGTGGAGCAGCCGCAGCCGCCATCAGCACCGTGCAGCTGATCGCCGGAGCCTTCGGTGCCGGGTTGGCCGGAGTGCTCGTCAATCTCGGTGGATCGGCCAACCGTGGTGCGCACCTGCTGTTCCTCGGCTTCGCCGCGATAGTGCTCTCTGGTGTTGCGTTGTCCTCCAGAGTTTTTCGCGCAGGACCCGGCCCCGGCGGGAAAGCTGACGTGACGGATAAGCGAGAGGAAGGCGCGGTTCATACACCCGGGTAAGCGTCACGGGTGTATGAACGAAACCATGCATCGGATTCTCGCCCTGACGGCCGCCGTGCTCACCATCGCCTCCTGCGGTACGCCGCAGAATCAGAGCGCGCCGGCAAGTAGCACTCCCTCCACCACGGACGATCGCGGCGCATTTCGCGATCTGTATCGGGAGTTGATCGAGACCAATACGACCGCATCGCAGGGGAGTTGCACCGAGGCTGCCCAGAAGATGGCCGACCGCCTCAAGTCAGCCGGATACACCGATAAGGACCTGGTGCTGTTCAGCCCACCCGATCACCCCAAGGACGGCGGACTGGTCGCGACGCTTGCCGGGGCCGATGCGGGTGCCAAGCCCATTCTGTTGCTGGCGCATATCGATGTTGTCGAAGCCAAACGTGAGGACTGGAAGCGTGATCCGTTCACCCTCGTCGAGGAGAACGGATATTTCTACGCTCGCGGCGCCGAGGACGACAAGGCCATGGCCGCGATCTTCGTGGACAGCCTCATCCGGTACCGCGCAGAGAACTTCGTGCCGAAACGCCCGATTCGCGTGGCACTCACCTGCGGCGAAGAAGGCGGCGGGCAGGTCAACGGCGCCGAGTGGCTCCATCAGAACCGGCCCGAGCTTGTCGATGCCGAATTCGTCGTCAATGAAGGCGCCGGCGGCGACCTCGACGAAGACAACAAACCCATCCTGCTGGAAATCCAGGCGGGTCAGAAGATCTACCAGGACTTCACCCTGGAGGTCACCGACGAGGGCGGACACAGCAGCCAGCCCCGACCGTTCAACGCGATACAGGCACTCGGGGCCGGTCTGGACCGGCTCGCCGCCGCGCCGTTCCCGGTCCAGCTCAACGACGTGACCCGGGCGTATTTCACGGCACAGGCCCCACTGCAACCGGGTGAGGTGGGTCGAGCGATGTCGGCAATTGTCGCCAATCCGCAAGACCCGGCGGCGACCTCCGTCCTGTCCAGAAACCCGCTGTACAACGCGATGCTGCGCACCACCTGCGTCCCCACGAAAATCGAAGGCGGACATGCCAACAACGCGCTACCGCAACGCGCCACCGCGAATGTGAACTGCCGCATACTGCCCGGCGGCGGCGCCGTGCCCGTTCAAGAGGCCGTTCAAGGAGCCATCGTGAAGACCGTCAACGACCCCAAGATCACGGTGAAGCCCGCCGAGGCGTTCCGCACCAACGTCGCGAGTGTTCCGCCGCTGACGCCGCAGATCGTCGATCCCATCAAAGCCGTCGCCGGATCCATGTGGCCGGGTGTGCCGCTGGTCCCGACCATGTCCACCGGGGCAACCGATGCCATCTACTTCGGTAAGACTCCGGTATATGGCCTCAGTGGCATATTCGCCCAGCCCGGGGAGACCCACGCGCACGGGCTCGATGAGCGAATCCAGGTGAAGTCCCTGTACGACGGGCGGGCATTTCTCTATCAAGTCATCAGGCTTTACTCCAACGGTGCATGACCGCGTGGCGTAATGGCGCGTGATCGTCCTCATAGCCGGATTGAGGCGCAGGCCATACCTGCACGCGCACCCGGCGAGGGAAAATCACGCGCATAGCCCGACACAATCAGCCAAATGGCGCATGGCCGGGGCCCTTCCCGGCTAATCTCATCTGGCCTGGTCAAATGGAACTGGAGGACCTTTCATGAGTGCATACAGCACTGTCGTTGTCGGTACCGACGGATCGGATTCGTCGTACCGGGCGGTCGACCGCGCTGGAGCCATCGCGGGCGCTGCCGGTGCCAAGCTCATCGTCGCGACCGCGTACTTCCCGGAGAACAACCCCCACTCGGCCGATGTGCTCAAGGATGACGCGTACAAGGTCACCGGTAAGGCGCCCGTCTACGACATCCTGCGCACTGCCCGCGAGCGCGCGGGAGCGGCGGGCGCGACGAGCGTGGAAGAACGCTCGATCGAGGGAGCGCCGGTGGATGCGCTGCTGGATCTGGTGCTGGATACCAAGGCTGATCTGCTGGTCGTCGGCAACGTCGGTCTGAACACCATCGCCGGACGGCTGCTGGGTTCAGTTCCCTCGGATGTCGCCCGACGCTCCCGGTGCGACGTGCTGATCGTTCACACCACCTAGGATCCGGCGTGGCGCGAACGGGGCGGGCTTACCAGCCTCGTTCGCGCCATTCGCCGAGTGATCCGCGTTCCGCACCCACGGTGGTGTCGTCTCCATGCCCGGGGTAGACCACCGTGGAATCGGCGTACGCGCCGAAAAGGCGCTCACCGACATCGTCGAGCAGCTGGTTGAAGTCTTCGGGGCTGAAGGTCTTTCCGACACCACCTGGAAAGAGCGAGTCCCCGGTGAACAGGTGCGTCACACCGGCGGTGGTAAACGCCAGGGCCACCGAGCCCGGCGTGTGTCCGCGCAGGTGGATCACGTCGAAGTGCAGGTCACCGATATCGAAGCTGTCGCCCCCCGCCAGGAGGGTGGTGGGCGGCACGGGAAGCGGTCCGGCATCTAAATCATGTGCGGCACTGGCAGATTGGGTCTTGTCCACGATAGCCTCAAGGGCTTGCCAGTGATCAAAGTGTTGATGCGTGGTGACAATGAGCTCGATGTTCGGGGCGTTCTCGTCCAGTAGGGTCGCCAGCCGTTCCGCATCGTTGGCCGCGTCGATCAGCAGTGACTTGCCGGTGTGCGCGCATGTCACGATGTATGCGTTGTTGTCCATCGGGCCCACCGAGGCCTTGATGATGGTTGCGCCGTCCACGGTGCGACGGGCCACGCCGGAGCCCGGCTCGATGTGGCCGGAGTAGTCGTCATCGATGGTGATCGAGGTCATGGTTTCACCGTAGTGGCCCCGCGTGGCGCGAGGGTTGTCGGTGCCTGGTCCTAGCATGGAGGCGACGACTCAGCCGGCTCCGATTCCGCATGGGATGACAGCCGCTGAGCTATGCGAAAACACCTGCACATGGGGCAGTGTGAAAGGAGACAGGTGGCCGACCGTCTGATCGTGCGGGGCGCGCGTGAGCACAACCTGCGCGGTATTGACCTTGACCTACCCCGAGACAGCCTCATCGTCTTCACGGGTCTCTCCGGATCCGGGAAGTCGAGCCTGGCCTTCGACACCATCTTCGCCGAGGGGCAACGCCGGTACGTCGAATCCCTGTCCGCGTACGCCCGCCAGTTTCTGGGGCAGATGGACAAGCCCGATGTCGATTTCATCGAGGGGCTCTCTCCTGCGGTGTCCATCGACCAGAAATCCACCAACCGCAACCCTCGGTCCACCGTGGGCACCATCACCGAGGTCTATGACTACCTACGTCTGCTGTACGCGCGGGCCGGCTCACCGCATTGCCCGGTATGCGGGGAGAAGATCGCCAAGCAGACCCCGCAGCAGATCGTCGACCAGGTGCTGGACATGGAGGAGGGCCTGCGGTTCCAGGTGCTCGCGCCCGTGGTGCGCACGCGCAAGGGCGAGTTCGTCGACCTCTTCGAACAGCTGAACTCCCAGGGATACAGCCGTATTCGGGTTGACGGCGTGGTGCATTCGCTCACCGATCCGCCCAAGCTCAAGAAGCAGGAGAAGCACGACATCGAGGTGGTCATCGACCGTCTCGCCGTCAAGAACAGCGCCAAGCAGCGCCTGACGGACTCGGTGGAGACGGCCCTGCGCCTTGCCGACGGCATCGTGGTGCTCGAGTTCGTCGATGCCGACGAGGACTCTCCGCAGCGCGAACGCAGATTCTCCGAGAAACTCGCCTGCCCTAATGGCCATCCGCTCGCCGTGGACGATCTTGAACCACGGTCGTTTTCCTTCAACTCGCCCTATGGCGCCTGCCCCGAGTGCACGGGTCTGGGGATCAAGAAGGAAGTCGACCCCGACCTCGTGGTCCCCGACCCGGACATGACCCTCGCCGAGGGCGCCATCGCACCCTGGTCGATGGGGCAGAACGCCGACTACTTCGTCCGGCTCATGGCAGGGCTGGGCGACGCCCTCGGGTTTGACGTGGACACCCCTTGGAAGAAGCTTCCGGCGGCCGCCAAGAAGGCGCTCCTGGACGGCTCTTCCGAGCAAGTCCATGTCAGATACAAGAACCGGTACGGCCGCACGCGTTCGTACTACGCCGAATTTGAAGGCGTGCTGGCGTTCCTGCAACGCCGCATGGAGCAGACCGAGTCGGAATGGGCCAAGGAACGCTATGAGGGCTTCATGCGGGACATTCCGTGCCCCGAGTGCAACGGAACCCGCCTGAAGCCGGAGATTCTGTCCGTCACATTGACCGCCGGCGAGCACGGCGCCAAATCGATTGCGCAGGTCTGTGACCTGTCCATCGCCGAATGCGCGCAGTTCCTCAACGCATTGACGCTGGGGCACCGTGAGCAGGCCATCGCCGGGCAGGTTCTCAAGGAAGTTCAGTTCCGGCTGGGCTTCCTGCTGGACGTCGGCCTTCAGTACTTGTCGTTGTCGCGCGCTGCGGGCACATTGTCCGGTGGCGAGGCACAGCGCATCCGGCTGGCCACTCAGATCGGCTCCGGGCTGGTGGGTGTGCTTTATGTACTCGACGAGCCGTCCATCGGTCTGCATCAGCGCGATAACCGACGACTCATCGAAACGCTCACGCGGCTCCGGGATCTCGGCAACACGTTGATCGTCGTGGAGCACGACGAGGACACCATCAAGCACGCCGACTGGGTCGTCGACATCGGACCGGCCGCGGGGGAGCACGGTGGGCAGGTGGTGCACAGCGGCACCTATGCCGAACTGCTGAAAAACAAGAAGTCCATCACCGGTTCGTATCTTTCTGGGGCAGAGAGCATTCCGCTGCCGTTGATGCGTCGCACGATCGACTCGAAGCGTCAGGTCACCGTGGTCGGAGCGCGTGAGCACAACCTCAAGGACATCGACGTCTCCTTCCCACTCGGTGTGCTGACCTCGGTCACCGGAGTGTCGGGTTCAGGGAAGTCGACGCTGGTCAACGACATCCTCGCCACCGTGTTGGCCAACAAGCTCAACGGTGCACGCCAGGTGCCCGGGCGGCACACCCGAGTGACCGGTTTGGACCAGGTCGACAAGCTCGTGCGGGTCGACCAATCGCCGATCGGGCGTACACCCCGCTCCAATCCGGCGACCTACACCGGGGTCTTCGACAAGATTCGGACGCTGTTCGCGGCGACCACCGAGGCCAAGGTGCGTGGTTATCAACCGGGCCGGTTCTCCTTCAACGTCAAGGGCGGTCGCTGCGAGTCCTGCACGGGTGACGGCACCATCAAGATCGAGATGAACTTCCTGCCGGATGTATACGTGCCGTGCGAGGTGTGCCACGGCGCGCGCTACAACCGGGAAACGCTCGAGGTCCACTACAAGGGCAAGACGATCGCGCAGGTGCTGGACATGCCGATCGAGGAAGCCGCCGAATTCTTCGAGCCCATCACCTCTATTCACCGGTATCTGAACACGCTGGTGGAGGTCGGCCTGGGTTATGTGCGGCTGGGGCAGCCGGCTCCGACGCTCTCCGGCGGGGAGGCGCAGCGCGTCAAATTGGCCGCGGAGCTGCAGAAGCGTTCGACGGGCAAGACCGTGTACATCCTCGACGAGCCCACTACCGGTCTTCATTTCGAGGACATCCGCAAGCTGCTCACCGTGATCAACGGCTTGGTCGACAAGGGCAACACCGTCATCGTGATCGAGCACAACCTCGATGTCGTCAAGACGTCGGACTGGGTCATCGACATGGGCCCCGAGGGTGGGTCGGGAGGCGGCACCGTCGTGGCACAGGGCGCACCCGAGTCGGTGGCACAGACCGCGGGCAGCTATACCGGTGAGTTCCTGGTGGACCTGTTGCCCAAGCCCGTCCGGAACGGTAAGACTTCCGCGAAGGCTCCGTCCAAGAGCGCCGGAAAGCCGCCTGCCAAACCGCGTACCAGGAAGGTTGTCACGCCGGTCTAGGGTGGCATTCATGACTGACGCGGCAGTTGGTGAACCGTTCGTTCGCATCCTCGCCAACCTCGCGGAATCGTCGCCCGATGCCCCGGCGATCACCTGCGGTACCGAATCGGTCACCAGGGCCGAACTAGAGCGGCGTGCCACCGCGTTGGCGCACGCCTATCAACGGCTCGGTGTACGGCAGGGCGACCTCGTCACTATCGGATTGCCCAACTCGGTGGAATTCTTCGCGGCCCAGATCGCGGTGTGGAAGCTCGGTGCCACCCCACAGCCGGTGTCTTGGCGCCTACCGCTCGCGGAACGCCGGGCAATTGTCGAGCTCGCCGACTCCGCGCTGGTGGTGGGGGTCGATCCGGCCGATCATCCGGATCGAGTGTGTGTGCAGGCGGGATTCGAACCCCTGGCAGAAGACCATGCTGCCGGGCCGCTGCCGGAAGTGGTATCGCCGGCCTGGAAGGCACCTACCTCTGGAGGCAGTACCGGCCGACCGAAGATCATCCTCGCCCCCAGCCCCGCGGCCATCACGGGCCCGGCGGCCGGTGAGATCATGGGCATGCTGCCGGAAGATGCTCAGCTCGTCGCCGGTCCGCTGTATCACAATGCGCCGCTGATGTTTTCGTCATACGGACTGCTGCTGGGCCATCATCTGATCGTGCAGCCGAAGTTCGACGCGCTGCAAGCGCTCGAACTGATCGACACCCACAAGGTCACCTGGTTGCAGGTGGTGCCCACGATGATGTCGCGCATACTGCGCGAGGTGCGTCAGCACCCCGGCCGATTCGACCTGTCCACCATTCGGGTGTTGTGGCACATGGCTGCTCCGTGTCCGGTGTGGTTGAAACAAGCGTGGATCGATCTGCTGGGCCCGGAAGTGATCTGGGAGCTGTACGCGGGCACCGAGGCCATCGGCGGAACCATCATCACGGGACAGGAATGGCTGGCTCACCGGGGCTCCGTCGGTAAGCCTGCGCTCGGTGAACTGACGATCCTGGACGAGGAGGGAAACCCGCTGCCTTCCGGGGAGGTGGGGGAGATCTTCATGCGCCCGTGGGAGGGAACGCCCAAGCCCTACAAATACCTTGGTGCTGAGATCAAGCGGGTTGGAACCTGGGAGTCCATCGGCGATCTCGGGTGGCTCGATGACGATGGCTACCTCTACATGAGTGATCGTCGTACCGACCTGATCGTGACAGGCGGAGCGAATGTGGTTCCCGCGGAAGTGGAATCCGTCATGAACGGCTACCCCGGAGTGGTCGACAGCGTTGTCGTAGGGCTACCCGATGACGACCTCGGGCAGGTTGTGCATGCGGTGGTACACGCCGAGGGCAATGTGACCGAAGACCAGCTGCGCGAGTATCTGCTCGACGAGATTGTCCGGTACAAAGTTCCGCGCACCATCGAATTTGTCGCGGAGCCGCTGCGTGAGGACTCAGGCAAGGTCCGTCGCAGCCTCATCCGTGAGCAGGCGATTGCCCGCCGGGCCGCGACGGGCTAGCTTCCTCGCGCATCGACCTACGGATTTCCTCGAGCCGCTCGGCGGCTGCCCGGGCTCTGGCCTCGAACTGCTCCTCTGCCGCACGGCCCTCATCGCTTTCGGCGTCCAGCTCGGCGGAACCCGCAGCCGTGCCGGATCGGGTTTCGATCTTCTCGCGCACCGACTCGAAGGTTGGCACACCGCTGTCGGTGTATCCCGGATCAGGGGTATCGGACATACCGCTCGACGCTACTCCGCCCGGGCAGAACAGTTAGCGTGGCAACGGCGCATCGGGCACCGTGGGCGTGCCGATCCGGCCCGCCATCCAGGGGAGTGCCGAGGTGAACGCCGTCTGCGCGAAAGGCCACTTGTGTTCGCCGGGCTTGTGCTGCACCGTGCATGAGATCCCTTGCGCCGCACCGATTTCACACAGGCGGTGCGCGGCACGGTCCTGATCGCTCAGCGGGACGGAGGCCGAGGCGCCCGGGGCCGCTCCGGTACTGGTGATGGCTCCGGACCCCGCTCGATGTAGTCCGTTGACGTCGAACCACCCCGCGGTGTTCGTATACGGTCCATGACGCGACATCACCGTTGCCGGATCGAACTGCTCCCATGCCGACGTGTCACCGCCGAAAAGACGGGCAATGGTCTGCGTCTTGTTTCCGGTGTTCGGCGACATGTCACCGGCGATATCCTCGAAGGCGCTGAACAATTCGGGGTGTTTGACGGCAAGCGTTACCGCGCACGTGCCACCCATCGACCAGCCCACCACGCCCCAGTTCTGCGGCCGTGGGCTGACCCCGAAACGCGACACCATGAACGGGACGACGTCCTTCGTGAGATGGTCGGCGGAGTTACCGCGCGGGCCGTTCACACATTCGGTGTCGTTGTTGAACGAGCCGCCCGCGTCGACGAACACCATGACGGGGGCGTTCCCGCCGTGCTGGCTGGCGAAGGCATCCGCCGCCTCGACCGCGTTCCCGCTGCGAATCCAGTCACTCGGGGTGTTGAACTCGCCGCCGATCATCATGATTGTCGGCAGCTGGGTGCGGGTGGAGTCGAACCAGGCCGGTGGCAGGTAGACGATCTCCTGGCGATGGCGAAATCCGCTGGCGTCGGCCGGGATATCCACCGGCACGAGCTTGCCCTTGGTCATCGTCGGGCCGCGGCGCTCCTCGCGAGCGGCGGTCACCGTGGCCATATCGGCCTGGTTGGGCAGCGGTCCGGCGGTCAACTGTGCCCACCCGGACTGGACGCTGCGCACGTAGCCCGTCCATTGATTCAGCATCAGTGATCCGGAAAGGAGTGCGAGTGGTACCGCGGTGAACGCGATCGCGCGACGCCACCAGTGCGCCGTGCGCCAGCCGACCAACAGGACCGTGGCGGCTACCCCGGTGAGCGCGATCCACACCCACAGCATGAGTGGCGCGGGATTTCCTCTGTCGGCCCAGCCCTCGGAGTTGATGTACCAGTAGGCCCATACGGCAAGGGTGGCGCCGACGGCTACCGCTATGGGTAACCAGCGCTGAAACCACTGACGAGTGCGCAGTCCTATCGCGATGACAAGCGCAAAACCGGCAATGACCTGCATGGAGACGGGGAAGCTCCCATGTAACAACGAGATGTCATGACCGGACACGGCACCCATGATGGCCTAGTTACCTGTGAATTGTCTGTCAGATATTCGACGAGTCCCGGTACGGAATCCGAACAGGTTCGTCGTGGTTATCGGGGTTTGGCCAGCGGGAACGGCAGGGTCTCGCGAATGCTGCGCCCCGTGATGAGCATGACCACGCGGTCGACACCCATACCCATACCGCCGGTGGGTGCCATCGCATATTCCATCGCACGCAGGAAGTCCTCGTCGATTTCCATGGCCTCGGCGTCACCACCCGCCGCGAGAAGCGACTGCTCGTACAGGCGTCGACGCTGCTCCACCGGGTCGGTCAATTCGGTGTACGCGGTGCCGAGCTCGACACCCCAGGCCACCAGGTCCCACCGCTCGGCGAGACCGTCGATGCTCCGGTGTGGGCGCGTCAGCGGGGACACCGACACCGGAAAGTCGCTGTAGAACGTGGGTGTGGTGGTGTGCTTTTCGACGAGCTGCTCGTAGAGCTCGAGCGCTAGGTGCCCGGCATCCCACCTCGGATTGAACTGCACCTCCGCTGATCGGCAGAACCGTTGCAGCGTAGGCACCTCCGTTGTTGCGTCGATCTGTTCGCCGAGGGCCGCCGACACCGCCTGGTGCACCGGGATGATCGGCCACTCGCCGCTGATATCGACGGGGGCCAGCTTCCCGTCCGTGCCTTCTCCACCCGCGCGCATCACCACTTCGCTGCCATGCGCTGCCTTCGCGGCGTTCTGGATCAGCTGTTGGGTTGTCGTGGCCCACGTCAGATAATCGGCATGAGCCTGATACGCCTCCAGCAGGGTGAATTCGGGGTTATGGCTGAAGTCCACACCCTCATTGCGGAAGGCCCGGCCCAGTTCGAAGACCCTTTCCACGCCACCCACGCAGAGTCGCTTGAGATACAGCTCGGGCGCGATGCGCAGATACAGGTCCAGGTTGTAGGCGTTGATATGCGTCAGGAATGGGCGCGCGTTGGCTCCACCGTGTACCTGTTGCAAGATCGGCGTCTCGACCTCTAAGAATCCCTGCGATAGCAAGGTGTTGCGCAGAGACGTGATGATCGCGCTGCGTGCCGCTATCTGGTGGCGAGCCTCTGGGTTGATCGCCAGATCAAGGTATCGAGCGCGCACCCTTGCTTCGGGGTCGGTGAGACCTTTTCGCTTATCGGGCAACGGATGCAGGCACTTACCGATGATTCGCCACGATCGCACCAGCACGGACCGGGTGCCGTTGTGCGACTGACCCATGACCCCACTGGCTTCGACGAGGTCGCCGAGATCGATGGCGGCGGTGAACTCTTCATGCAGAAGTGGGTCGTCGATGAGCACCTGTACCTCTGCCGACCAGTCGCGCAGCTGCGCGAAAAGCACACCGCCATAGTCACGGATGCGCAGCAGACGACCACTGACGACGACCTCGGTACCGTCGGCGGCGGCCAGCGCCTCGGCGACGGTGTGGCTGGGCGGTGAGCCGGCCGGGTAGGCGTCGATTCCTCGCTCCTGCAAGGCGGCAAGCTTGCCGAGCCGCACCTTGACCTGCTCGGGCACCCGCTGCAGCGTTGTTGGCTGCGGCGGCAGGTCGGGGGCGGTGCCATCGTGGTGCAGCAGTCCGGTTGCCACGATGGCCTGAGGCACCGCACTGTATTGACCGGTATGCCGTGGCTTGTCCCGATTGCCGAACGGTAAGACCAGGAACCCCTCGGCGATCACCGACGCGACGCCGATCCGGGGGATGAGTCGGGCGTCCTCGTAGCAGGCGAATCGGGGCACCCATTCGGGCTGATACTTCACATTGGAGCGGTACAACTGCTCGAACTGCCAGAACCGTGAGGCGAACATCAATACCGAGCGCCACAGCCGGAGCACCGGGCCCGCACCGATACGGGAGCCGTCCGCGTAGACGGAGCGGAACATCACGAAGTTGAGGGAAACCCGGGTGATTCCCATGGCCTCTGCCTGGGTGAGTAGCTCGGTAACCATGAATTCGATGGTGCCGTTGGGCGATTGACGCGAACGGCGCATCAATTCGAGGGAGACCCCATTGGCGCCCCAGGGCACCAGTGACAGCATGGCTACGGCGTTGTCGTCTGGGTCGACAGCCTCCACCAGCAGGCAGTCACCGTCGGTCGAGTCCCCCAAACGCCCGAGGGCCATAGAGAATCCGCGTTCGGTGTTGCCGTCACGCCACATGTCGGCGTTGGTGATGATCTGTTTCGCCTCGTCCGCCGTCAATTCACGATGGCGGCGGATACGCACCGACAGTCCCGAGCGCCGGGCACGGTTGACGGCCTGGCGGACCGCTGCCATATGCGGACCCGATATCGAGAATGACCGCGGGTACAGGATCGCCTCGTCGCCGAGTTCCAGTGCGTTCAGGCCGTGTTCGCGGTAGGCGAGCGCGCCCTCGGCGCTCGCGCCCATCACCGCGGGCGCCCAGCCGTATGCCTGGCATACCTGCAGCCACGCGGCAATGGCCTGGCCCCACGCCGCTTTGTCCCCGATGGGGTCCGCGCTGACCAGGCAGACACCGACCTCCACGCGATATGTCACGGCCGCGCGGCCGTTGGGCGCGAAAATCACCGCCTTGTCGCGCCGTGTCGCGAAGTATCCGAGGGAATCATCCTGCCCGTACCGATCCAGCAGGCCCCGAATCAGGGATTCGTCGTCGCCGGTCAGCGCATTGACCGCGCGTTGGGAGCGGAACAGCACCACTGCCGCGGACATCAAGGCCAGCGCCCCGAACAGGCCGAAGAGCCAGTTGAGGAACAGATGCGGATGACCGTCGAAGAACTCGTGGCCCGCAAGGGAGAACCCGGCCACCCGGTTCAGCGCCCACCAAAAACGATCGGATCGCGCCAAGGTTCCCGGAAACATCTCGGTGAGACTCCAGGCGACGAGCGTTCCGAGGGCCAAACCGCCGATGAGCACGGCAACGGCCTTGACTGTCGCACCGCGACGCACCTTCGCGTAGAACTCATGACGCGCGAGGATCAGCAGGATGATCGTGCCGCCGTGGAGTACCAGCCCAAGGATCTCGACGGTGTCGCGATGCTGGATGAAACCGCCGATATTCAGGGCCGACAGCACCGACAGGTTGATCAGCAGGATCCACCACGCCATGCTCTTGCGCACCGCGAGTGCCGCCGCCAGCAGTGATAGCACGAAGGCCCACGCGAGGCTGGTATCCGGCCAGTCGAACAGATACTCGTCGATAAACGCTCGGGGAACCTGCGTCAGGTGCCGGATGATCGGCGAGATGCTCGACAGGAAGATCATCGCCGCGAAAACCCCGACGAGCCACCCGAAGAAGGTCGGTACCCAGTGCAGTGTCGAGGTGGGCGACGGAATCGGCTTGGGGGTCTTGCCAATTCCCGGGCCGGCTAGTGGCGGTGAGACAGAAACCTCAGATGTCACCTAGCGAGGATAGGCCGTGTACCTGGGAGTTCACTGACGCTCAGCGCAAGTACTTCTCGCCGGGCCCCTGGCCGGGTTCATCCGGGACGGCGCTGGCTTCGCGGAATGCCTTCTGCAGACTCTGCAATCCGTCGCGGATCGGCGCGGCGTGCGGGCCCAGGTATTCGACCGAGGCCGCCACCAGACCGGCGAGTGCGGTGATCAGCCGACGCGCCTCATCCAGATCACGATGCGGGCTTTCGTCGGGATCGGGGGAGGAGAGGCCCAGTTTTTCGGCGCTGGAGCTCATCAGCATCACAATGGCCTTGGTAATCACCTCGATCGCCGGGATGTCGGCGAGCTCGCGGATCGAGTCGGTGAGGGGCTCGTCGTGATGGTCAAGGTCATCGGTCACGGCTGCTAGACTGTCATGCGCGACCGTTCCCGGCTCCGTCGGGGACATCAAGTGGAGTCCCGCTCCCACCGCTGGCCACAAGGTACAGCGGTCCGGTCCAGCCACCTTCGGGTGGTTGTTCTGCGATTGCAGAACGGCGTATTTCGTCGTTGACCGGTCGGCTTCGGGCCCTGCCATGAGCAGGGCTTTTCTGTTCGTAATGAGCAGAGTGCTGATGGACCCCGCTTGTGTCCCTGTCGATCCGTGTTCCGGTCACGACAGTAGAGGACGAGCCAGGGAGGCCACATCAGCACTGAGACCCGCATCAACGAACGCATCCGTGTACCCGAAGTCCGCTTGATCGGCCCGAAAGGCGAGCAGGTCGGCATCGTGCGGATCGAAGATGCACTTCGCGTCGCCGCAGACGCCGATCTCGACCTTGTCGAGGTAGCCCCAGACGCCAGGCCTCCGGTCTGCAAGATCATGGACTACGGCAAGTTCAAGTACGAGACGGCTCTGAAGGAGCGCGAGTCTCGCAAGAACCAGCAGCAGACCGTTGTCAAGGAACAAAAGCTTCGGCCCAAGATCGATGATCACGACTATGAAACCAAGAAGGGCCACGTTGTGCGCTTCTTGGAGGCCGGATCCAAGGTCAAGGTCACGATCATGTTCCGAGGACGTGAGCAGTCGAGGCCCGAACTGGGCTACCGGCTGTTGCAGCGGCTCGGCGCAGACGTCGCCGAGTTCGGTTTCGTGGAGACCTCCGCGAAGCAGGACGGCCGCAATATGACGATGGTGCTGGCGCCGCACCGGGGTGCGAAGACCCGGGCCAAGGCAGCCCAGCAGGCAGAAGCCCCTGCGGGGCCGGCCCCAGCCCAGGAGGCCCCACCGGCCGAGCAAGCGCCCACCGAACAGACCTAGTACGGAAAACGAAGGACAGGGAACACCAAGATGCCCAAGGCCAAGACCCACAGCGGTGCGTCGAAGCGCTTCCGCACCACCGGTAGCGGAAAGATCGTGCGCCAGAAGGCGAACCGTCGCCACCTGCTGGAGCACAAGCCCACCAGTCGGACCCGTCGTCTCGACGGCCGCGCCGTGGTTGCAGAGAACGACACCAAGCGCGTCAAGAAGATGCTGACCGGCTAGCAGCCGCGTTCACGACCACCCCAATACATAGCACCACACTGCATCACTAGAAATCACTAATAAGGAAGACTTATGGCACGCGTGAAAAGGGCCGTCAACGCCCAAAAGAAGCGCCGGACAATCCTGAAGGCCTCGAAGGGCTACCGCGGTCAGCGGTCGCGCCTGTACCGCAAGGCCAAGGAGCAGCAGCTGCACTCGCTGACCTACGCATACCGGGACCGTCGTGCCCGCAAGGGTGACTTCCGCAAGCTGTGGATCACGCGTATCAACGCGGCGGCTCGCGCCAACGACATCACCTACAACCGCCTCATCCAGGGCCTGAAGATCGCGGGCGTCGAGGTTGACCGCAAGAACCTCGCCGAGCTGGCCGTCAGCGATGCGGCCGCGTTCACCGCGCTGGTCGAGGTCGCCAAGGCCGCGCTGCCTGCGGACGTCAACGCTCCAGCCGGGGAAGCCGCCTGAGCAACTCGGCTCTGACTGAGCGGTCACAAACTGTGATCGACGCGGTCAAGCTGCACCGGCCCGCCGCCCGTCGGCGGGCCGGTCTTTTTCTGGCGGAGGGCCCCAACCTGGTCGAGGCCGCACTGCGGTCCGGTGCGGTAGAACGTGTCTTCGCGACCGAGGACGCCGCGCAGCGATTCGTCGGCCTGTTGGTTGACGCTCCCGTACACCTGGTGACCGAGCGGGCCGCGAAAGCGTTGTCCGACACCGTGAGTCCAGTCGGGCTGGTAGCCGAGTGCCGCTCCATCGCGGCCGCCTGGACTCAGATCGCTGCGCTTTCACCCCGTTTTGTCGTTGTCGCTGTTGATATCTCGGAACCCGGCAACGCGGGCACCCTGATCCGCGTTGCCGACGCGATGGGCGCCGATGCCGTCGTACTGGCCGGAAACAGTGTCGACCCGTTCAACGGCAAGAGCCTGCGCGCCTCGGCGGGCAGCATTTTCAATATTCCGGTCATACCGGCGGGAGACGCGGCGTCGATCGCCGAGGACTTCACCGCGCGGGGTGGGGCAGTGCTGGCCACCACTCTCGACGGCGAGCTGTCGCTCGACGATGCCGACTCGGTACTCCGCGGGCCCTGCGCCTGGATCTTCGGAAACGAAGCGCACGGGCTCGACGGCGCGACAGCCGCCCTGGCGACACATCGGATCATCATCCCGATGCGCGGGGGAGCCGAAAGCCTCAACTTGGCCAGCGCCGCGTCGATTTGCCTGTACGCCACGGCGCGGATGCACCGCGGTCAATAGCCTCCAGTACTATCCGACAAAGCCGTAACGACGAGTACTAGTAACTTCCACGGATCGAGGAACCTAATGCCCGCACCCCTGCAGATCAGGCACTTTCGTGAGTCGGATGTTCCCGACCAGACCGGTAAGACACACGTCATCACCGGCGCGAACAATGGCCTGGGTCTCGTCGCCGCCGAGGCGCTAGCTCGCGCAGGCGCACGCGTCGTGCTGGCCTGCCGCAACCAGGAGACCGGGCGGGCGGCGCTGGACAAGGTCCGCGCGCTCGGACCGAAGGCCGACCATGCGCTCGTAGAGCTCGACCTCACCAGCCTGGCCTCCGTACGGTCCGCCGCCGACGCGATCCGCACCCAGGCACCCAAGGTCGACGTGCTGCTCAACAACGCAGGTCTGATGGCCATCCCACTGCGGCGCACCGCCGAAGGGTTCGAGACGCAGATTGGCGTGAACCATCTGGGCCACTTCGTGCTCACCGACGCGCTGCTGCCCTCCTTGCTCGCCGCCGATGCACCACGAGTCATCTCGCTGGGCAGCATCGCGCATGCGCAGGGACGCAACAACCTGGACGTCGACGATTTGAACTTCACCCGGCGTCCGTACAACCGTCTGACCGCCTACCGGGCCTCGAAGCTCGCGTGCATGCTCTTCGGCTCGGAGCTGGCCCGCAAGGCGGCAGCCGCCGGATCCCCACTGTTGTCGGTCAATGTGCACCCGGGCGTGGCCGCCACAAACCTCTTCGATTCCATGATCCCGAATCTGCCCGGCCTACAGAAGGCCTTCTACTTCGGTATGGGTCTGGTGCTACAGGATGAGCGTCAGGGGGCCGAGGGTGAGCTGTACGCGGCGACCATGCCCGACGTGCAGCCCGATGATTACCTCGGGCCCACGCAGCTGCAAGGTATGCGCGGTCCGGTGAAGCGTGCGCCGCGTAACAAAGAGGCCCGCGATCCGCAGCTGGCCGCTCGGTTGTGGGAGAAGTCGGTGGAGCTGACCGGCGCGGACTACTCCGGCCTCGCCGGCTAGCCTGCGCTGAGATCAGCCTGAGTCCAACACTCGTGTCGCGCACCGTGGTTCGGCATCATCGTTGCTCGACGCGGGTGTGGCTGAGAGGCTAGGCACCGGCCTGCAAAGCCGTTCACACGGGTTCGAGTCCCGTCACTCGCTCTGTTTTCGTCAAGCGACTGCGTCACACGATGAGCCCCCCTGCAAAACAGGGGGGCTCATCGTGTGACGTTGGTCCGGGCCTCTAGCCGGCCGCGGGCTCGGAACCCACGGGCTTGCCGTCCGGCGATTCAAGAACCGGCGACGCGGGTGCACCCGGGAACATGGACTCCGGCGCAGCAGCTTCGACGGAGCTCGGGACGCTGGCTACAGAAGGCGGTTCCGCGGCAGCAGGGGCAGCCTCAGCCGGGGGCCGCCCATATGGGTCCTCGACCAAACCGTTCTCGTTACCGGCGGCGAACTGCACACCGGTGGTGCTTGCTGGCGCCGCTGGCGTCTCGCCACCCTGGATTCCGTTGCGGGTGCTCGCACCGGTCAGCAGGTTGGCCGGGTGCGCGCTGTTGCCTAGCTTGCTGCCGGGCAGACCGCTCGCCGTGGCCGCCAAATCAGAGTTGCTGCTGATCTTCACACCGCGAGCATCCACGGTGGCCGGCGAGGGCGAATAGAAGTTGTTGTACATGTACCAATAGCTACCCGGGGTGGCCGGGAGCGGTCCCGGGACGCCCGGCACGAACGGGATGCCTGGCGGGTCGGCCGCCGCCATCGGCGCGCTGAGCCCTGCCAGCGCCAGGGCTCCAGCCACACCGGCGGCAGTGACGATAATCTTTCGTTTCGGCACGAGAACCCTCCCTAGATCTTCATCGGGTCGCCGTAAACGGCGAACGAGGTGTGGGCGGCGGCTGTCGAGATCCGCAGGTAGACGTACGACCGGATGGTGACATCGCCGCCACAGGCATCCGCCTTGATGTGCAGGTTGTCGACATCGAGCATCGCCTTGCCGCCATCACTCAACGCCATGTTGGCCAGGGGGAGGTCGGTGATCACTCCGGGCTGCAAGATGGTCTGCACAAACCCGGCGACACCACCCGAACCGCCAACGGACGGCGCGCCGCTGTAGCCCACAGACCCCGCCAGACCGCCGGTGCCACCGATCTGCAGACCGCTGGAAACATCTGTCTGACAACCCAGTTGATATCCCGCGATGAACAAGCTGTCGGTGATCGGGGCGGAGCCTCCGGTGGCGATTGCCGTCGCGTCGAAGGTCACGAACGCCTCGCGGGAGTTGGAGGCCTCGGCCAGGTTGGGCACCGAGTTGATCGTCTCGTGGTCGCTCCGGATAACCAGAGTCCACCCGTCACGACTTACCTTGGTGTAGGTCTGGGGCGCCATCGTCACCGGATCGGCATGGGCGGTTGCCGTTCCCAGAGTGCAGATCGCGGTGAACAGCGCCATGACGGCCGCTGTGCGTGGGAGTACTGCCATGTGAGTGCCTCGTTTTCCCCTTGCGGATATGGACCGGTACCTGAGTTTGGGAGCTATTGCAGCGTCGTCGATTACGTGTCGGTGTGATGAGCCCGTTATGTGAGCTGACGGAAAGATACGCCCGCTCAAACGGTGCCGCCGACCGTTCTTCACAGGTTTCTCACAGAAATCACTGTCGGAAACACGCTCGCTCACTTTCTACTTTCGTTCATTGTGAGTTGATGACGTGTTGCTGGACGCCGGCAATCAACAAAGGACAGGCTGTCCGAATGTGTTCTTATGCTGCGTCAATCACCCAGTGAACGGCGTGTGTCGAACCGCCCACAGGGGAGTAAACCCCTTGTCCGGACGAGCTAATTTCGCCTGCCAGGCGACAGAAATGTCCACCGCGAAAATGTGGCCTACGTCATAGTGGGGCCCTGTAAAAGCTGCGTTAACAGGTGTTACGCGACCTCGCGGCCGCCCCGGACGGCCCGGATGGCCCACGAAGGAGAGGCCAACGAGAAGGCGGCATGCAGCAACTCTCCCGCGCGTGCGGTGAACGACGTGGGCTGGCTCGAAGGCGGTAGGTAGTGCATGGGCAGTCCCCGCCTGTCCCGGGGCGGAGCAGTGATCTTGGGTGCCTCAACGAGGGGCGCATCAGGCGGCAACTCTCCCCGTGCACGCTTGTATGCCGATACTGCGCGGGGATGGAGCCGGATGTCGTCCGGCAGGGGACTGAACGCCAGCTGCACCACTTTGCCAAACAATCGCAGGAGCACTTCGTCACCGGAGGTCCAACGCATACCGGCCTTCTCGCGCACCGAAGAACTGAAGACTCCGGCAGCGACCCAGTTCTGAAATGCCCGGGCTGGGTTCCAGATCTGATGCCAGAGGAAGTCAGGCATCAGTACGTACTTCGGCTTCGGGATCTGAATGTGGAAGATGTCCAACGTCGCCCGATTGATCTCCAGTTGGTCATCGCAGACCCGCTCCCAGTACTCCTGGAACTCGTCCCAGGAATTGGGCACCGGCCGCATGCTCATGCCGTACATCCGGTACCACTGGACGTGCTCGGCGAACAGCTGCCGCTTTTCTGCCTCGGTGAGCCCGCCGCAGAAGTACTCGGCGGTATTGATGATGAGCATGAAGAACGTGGCGTGGGCCCAATAGAAGGTCTCCGGATTGAGTGCGTGGTATCGGCGACCCTTGCCATCGACACCTTTGATGGTGTCGTGGTACCCCCGGATCTGGCGACCAGTGTCCGCGGCGCGATCACCGTCGTAGACCACGCCCATGATGGGAAAGACCGAACGCGTCACCCGTTGCAGGGGTTCGCGCAGCAGGATCGAATGATCCTCGACGCCGGCGCCCAACTCCGGGTACATGTTCTGGATGGATCCGATCCACACGCCAAGCAGCCCGGTGCGCAGATCTGCGAAGTACTTCCATGTCAGCGAATCTGGGCCCAGTGGTTGCGGTGCATCGTTCTGATCGATTTCATGCACTGGTTCGGCAGGCGATCGCACCCGAGACGAGCACTCGCGCGCGGATCGCCGAGCACCCCGGCTGGCAGTGGCGGATGTCATCGTTGACCCTCCTATGTGGCGCCTATCACGCACGATATGGGTGACGACTGACGTTGTCCACGAGTGTGCCTGGGGTGTTGAGAACCGTTTGCCAACCGTGTCCGAAGCTCCACGCTGCCGCTACCAGGAGACGGGCTCGGCCATGGCGACACTGGCAACGGTGAGATTGCCGCCGCACACCCCAGCACATAGGCTGATGCGGTGGATGTCGAGCCGTCAGGCCTCGATGCCGAACCGGACCGGGAGCACGACTCTGGATTCCGTAAGCGCAGGCGAGGCCGCACCCGTGGGCCTGTGCGGCATGACCTCGCTGTGGAGTCATCGGAGAACGCGGCGCCGGCGGAAGAGTCCGATCCCACCGAGCCTGCGTCGCGGCAGATCGCGCGCGCGTCACGTACAGCTGGTACCTGGTTTCGCAAGATGGATCGCGATCCGACCGTCGTGGCGGCGGTACGCCGCGCCCGGCGTTCATTGCCTGGCGACCCATTTTTCGGTGATCCGTTGTCAACAAGCGGTTTTGGTGGGGCGAGTGCGGTGGCACGTGCGGCCGACCGGTTGGTGACCGACAGGGACACCGCGTTCCGCGAGTTTGGGTTCGGCGCATTGCAAATCTGGCAGGCGTTCACCGAGAAGGTGAGCAAGCAACCGGCCAATCGCGAGGTCACGCTGGTGTTCACCGACCTCGTCGGATTCTCGGGATGGGCACTGGAGGCCGGCGACGAGGCGACCCTGAAGTTGCTGCGCCGCGTGGCATCTGTCGCCGAGCCACCCATGCTCAATGCCGGAGGCCAGGTGGTCAAGCGGATGGGTGACGGCATCATGGCCGTCTTCGACGACCCGGTGACGGCCCTGCGTGCTGTTATTCCTGCCCGCGAGGCATTGAGAAACGTTGAAATCCAGGGATATACGCCGCTCATGCGGATCGGCATCCACACCGGCACGCCCCAGCGCATCGGATCGGACTGGCTCGGCGTCGACGTGAACATCGCGGCTCGTGTCATGGAGAGCGCCACCAAGGGTGGTCTGGCGATCTCGCAACCCGCGCTTGCCAAGGTGCCCCTGGTGCTTCTTGATCACCTGGGCCTGACACCTACACCCGTCCGGCGACCGCTCTTCTCCAGCAGGCCCGCGGGTGTGCCCGAGAATATGAAGATGTACCTGCTCGAAACTCGCAGGGAACTGCCAGCGGCGGGGGATGACGGTCGCACCTAGCCGGTGCGATCATGGGGCATGCGGAGAGTCTGGGCCGCGCTAATCCGGCTACGAGTGACGATCGCTTATGCGGTCGCGCTGGTCGCGGTGGCCAGCGTGCTGGTTATGGAAGGGCCACGCATGCAAGACCGAGTCGTCGCGCATGCGAGTACCAATCTGCACAACCTGCATCAGGGGCGGCTGGGGACGCTTATCGGCAGCGCCTTTGTCACCGATGCGGGACCGATTTATCTATGGCTACCCGGCTTAATCTGCATCCTCGCGTCGGCTGAACTTCAATGGCGCAGTGGACGTTTGGCGTTGACATTCGTGCTCGGGCACATAGGTGCAACCCTCATCGTCGGAGTCGGTACGGCGCTGGCGATCTGGATGCACTGGGCCCCGGTATCTCTGGCAAGAGCCAGCGATGTGGGGATGAGTTATGGAACGGCTGCCGTTGTCGGGGCGCTCACGGCATCGATCCCGCCGCGCTGGCGCGGCTCGTGGATGGCGGGCTGGATCTCCGTGGGCGTCGTGTCCATCGCGTGCAACCAGACCTTTACCGAGGTGGGGCACCTCACAGCACTTCTCCTCGGAATGTTCGCCGCGCACACACTTTCCCTGCGTACACCGCGTTGGTCTGCACTTCGATTGGTGCTCTTAGGATTCGGCGGACTGTTCGCCCTCATGATGTTTTCCGAAGATGCCCAGACCCTCGCCGCGGCGGTACCCACCGCGTTCGCAGCGGTACTCCTCACCCAGTGGGTCAGGTCGCGGCGGGAGCCTCGTGATCAAGTAGCCATCGCTTGATGGGAAGCCCATATCGGAAGCCTCCCAACGTGCCGCCGACCCGAAACACCCGGTGACACGGGACGAAGAGCGCCGCCGCGTTACGCGCGCACGCACTGGCGGCTGCCCTGATCGCGGCGGGTCGCCCAGCGCGTGCGGCGAACTCGCTGTAGGTGATGGGCGCCTCCGGATCGACCTCACGCAACACGTCCCAGGCATGCATCAGGAATTCTCCGGACTGCTGGGTGACGGGGATCGGGTCGATGGCAGTCAGATCGCCGGCGTGGTAGTCGGTGACAGCCTTGGTGACCTTCCCGAGGTCACGCTTGCGACTCAGGGTCTGCGGGCGCAAAGCCGGATGAATCAACGAGCGCAGCAGGTCGGGGGAGTCCGTCCATCCCGATGCCAGGACCGCGCCCGATCTGTCGACGATGGCGGTGAACGGTCCTATCGGAGTGGTCAGAGTCGTGTAGTCGCTCATGAGTTTCCTTTCCGGGTGTGGGTGCGTGGACGTGTCTGCGCGGCGATCCCCTTGCGCCACAGATGCATAGATACATAGGAACGCCACGGCGAGCAGCCGCGGGCGGCGGCGAGGTCGATGCCCTCGGACAACGCGCCACGGCGCAGCACCAGATCGTGTTCGAGCAGGACATCGGGATCAGCGAGTTGACGCATCACCACGTAGTCCGCGGTCCATGGTCCGATTCCCTTGATTTCCAATAGCTGCCGGCGCATGTCGGTGGCGGTCACGCCCTGATGCAACTCCAGTTTGCCCGTCGCAAGCCTATCCGCTGCTTCGACGATTGCGCCGATTCGTGCCGCGGGACCAACCATTACCCCCGCGTCCGCGGCAGCGACAGATTCGGCCGTGGGAAAGAGGTGAGTGACCCTTCCCGTCGTGTCCGTCACTTCCTCACCGAGTGCGGCAACCAGGTTCGCCGTCGCCGTGTTGGCCGCGGAAACCGAGATCTGCTGACCGATCATGGTGCGCAACAGCAGCTCTGACCCGTCGACCGTCCCGGGAACCCTGATCCCGGGAGCCTCGGCGACAAGGGGGGCCAGCGCGGGATGAGACAGCAACGCGCCGTCGACCGCCGCGGGATCGGCGTCGAGGTCAAGTAGGTGACGCAGGCGCGCCACCGTAGGCGCCAGGTCTCGCATATCACTGAGCTGCAGGTCCGCCCGCACCTGATCGGCGGACACCGTCAGGGTTACCACGACCGGACCATGAGGCATCCTCAGCGCCCGGGTGTACCGCCCTTCGGAAAAGTCTTCGACACCGCGTGCGCAGTGATGTTCCAGCAGCCAAGTAGACCAGGCGACGTTATGAGGTTGCCGCAGGGGAAGTTTGAGGCTGACACCGCCAGGTATCGGAGCGGACGCGACGTTTTCTCGGCGGGGTAACTCGATCCGCAGCTTCGATGGTGTCGTCGCGAACACCGCCGCGATCGTGTCGTTGAACTGCCGGATGCTGGAAAAACCTGCCGCAAAGGCGATATCGGACATCGCCAGCTCGGTCCGCTGAATCAGCAGGCGTGCGGTGGTGGCCCGGTTGGCCCGTGCCAGGGCCAGCGGGCCGGCGCCGAGCTCGGCCAGCAGAACCCTGTTGAGTTGACGGCTCGAGTATCCCAGGGCGCGAGATAGCCCCTCCACTCCTTCGCGCTCGACCACACCGTCGCCGATGAGGCGCATGGCCCGGACAGCCAAGTCGGACTTGATGTTCCACAGTGGTGATCCAGGCGCCGCGTCCGGCTGGCAGCGCCGGCAGGCCCGATAGCCATCGGCCTGAGCGGAGGCGGCGGTGGGGTGGAAGGAGACGTTCTGTCGTTTTGGTGTGATGGCGGGACAGGACGGCCGGCAGTAGATTCCCGTGGTGCGAACCGCCGTGTAGAACTGCCCGTCGAATCGCGTGTCACGGGATTGCACCGCCCGGTAACAGGCCTCCGCGTCAAGTTCCATGCATCCGAGCATGCCCGCCACCGCGCCACAGTGCTAGCGGAAATCGGACATTACCGTCGGTTCCGGCTCGTCTCCCAGATCAGGGCGTAGCGACGCCAGGCCAGCAGCGTGATCACCATCGATATCGCGGTGCCCACAGTTGCCCCGACCCACGAACGACGCCATGCGGCCACAAGCGCCGAGAGCAGCGCGGCACCGCCGAGGAGGCTCAACGCGGTGAGGGCGGTATCCGAGGTGGGTTTGGTCATCCAGATCTCCTCGCCGCGTATGGCGCGCGTAGCGAACGACCTGTCATCCCCGGGTGGCGGCGTCACGACCGGGTTGATCACGAGCCAGATGCCGATCGGGATTGCCCACCGCCACTGCCGGGTCCACACCGGCACGAGCAACAGCGGCGTCGTTGCCCAACGCGACCACGCACTGACCGGGTGACAATGCCTTTCGAAGATCCAGCGGCGCACCGCTTCGCCATTCACACCGTCGACACTAGGCGGCTGCCCGGACGCGCGTCGGGCATGACCGGAAGGTGGTTAACCCGGCTTACCCTATGATCGGCATCCGTGGCCGATCACTCGCAGGATCCTTCCGTGGACCCATCAGAGAGAGCTCTGACGAGCGCCGTCGATGCTGCTCGGGCGGCATTCGACGCCGCGGGCGACCTGGACGCACTCGCGCAGGCGAAGATCGACCATTTGGGGGAGAAGTCGCCCTTGGCGCTGGCCCGTCAGGCTCTCGGCGCACTGCCCAAGGATCAACGGGCCGAGGCCGGAAAGCTCGTCAACGCCATGCGTACCCGGGCACAACAGGCCTACGACGTCAGGCTTGACGTATTGCGTGCCGAACGTGACGCGGCGGTACTCGTCGCGGAACGCATCGATGTGACGGTGCCCTCGACACGGCAGCCCATCGGCGCGCGCCATCCGATCACGATTCTCTCCGAACACATCGCGGACACCTTCGTCGCGATGGGGTGGGAGGTGGCCGATGGCCCAGAGGTGGAGACCGAACACTTCAACTTCGATGCCCTCAACTTCCTGCCCGATCACCCGGCACGCAGCACGCAGGACACCTTCTACATCGCCCCCGAGGATTCTCGACAGGTGCTGCGCACGCACACCTCACCAGTTCAGGTCCGTACCCTGTTGGCACGCGAACTGCCCGTCTACGTGATCTCGCTGGGGCGTGCCTTCCGCACCGACGAAATCGATGCAACACATCTGCCCGCCTTCCATCAGGTGGAAGGGCTCGCCGTGGATCGCGGACTGACCCTGGCCAATCTCAAGGGCACTCTCGATGCATTCGCCCGGGCGATGTTCGGGGCGCAGGCGCACACCCGGATGCGCCCGCACTTCTTCCCGTTCACTGAACCCTCCGCCGAGGTGGACGTCTGGTTCGAGAACAAGAAGGGTGGTGCAGGCTGGGTTGAATGGGGTGGCTGTGGCATGGTCAACCCGAATGTCCTGCGAGCCAGCGGTATTGACCCCAACGAATACAGCGGTTTTGCCTTCGGCATGGGACTGGAACGCACCCTGCAGTTCCGCAATGGCCTCCCGGATATGCGCGACATGATAGAAGGCGACGTGCGCTTCAGCCTTCCGTTCGGGGTGAGTGCCTGATGCGCATTCCCTACAGCTGGCTTATCGAGGTCCTGCGCGCTGGCGCCCCGGAATTCTCCGCCACTCCTGCGAGTATCGAGGAAACCCTGATCCGCATCGGCCACGAGGTGGAAGAGGTCATCGTCCCCGGACCGGTTACCGGTCCGCTCGTGGTCGGAAGAGTCGTCCAGATCACCGAGCTCACCGAGTTCAAGAAGCCGATCCGTTTCTGCCTGGTCGATGTCGGCGAGGCAGAGCCTCGTGAAATCGTCTGTGGTGCATCCAACTTCGCAGTCGATGATCTCGTGGTGGCGGCACTTCCGGGTGTCACGCTGCCCGGCAACTTCACCATCGCGACACGAAAGACCTACGGGCACACCTCGGACGGGATGATCTGCTCGACGACCGAGCTCGGCATCGGGTCGGAATCAGCGGGCATTCTGGTGCTGCCGCGGGGGACCGCCGAGCCTGGTGCCGATGCCATCGAGGTGGTCGGACTCGACGACGCCATCTTCGATCTGTCGATTACCCCCGATCGCGGATACTGCCTGTCCGTTCGCGGACTGGCGCGTGATCTTGCGTGTGCGTATGACCTGGAGTTCGTCGATCCCGCTGCGGTACCGTCACTCCCGGCCGACGGACCATCGCTGCCCGTGCATATCGATGCCGGGACCGGAGTCAAGCGCTTCGGGTTACGGCCGGTAGTCGGCATCGATCCGACGGCGGTATCGCCATGGTGGCTGCAGCGACGGCTGATGCTCTGCGGAATCCGCGCCATCTCGCCGGCGGTGGACGCCACCAACTATGTGATGCTCGAAATCGGGCATCCCATGCACGCACACGACAACGCCCGGATCAGCGGGGATTTCCGGGTGCGGTTCGCGACACCCGGCGAAACAGTGGTCACCCTCGACGACGTCGAGCGCATGCTTGAACCCGGCGACGTCCTGATCGCAGACGACGCCGGTGTCACCGCCATCGGCGGTGTGATGGGCGCCGGTAGCACCGAGATGCGCGACGACTCCACTGACGTGCTTCTTGAAGCCGCGGTGTGGGATCCGGCCGCCGTGCTGCGCACCCAACGGCGGCTGCACCTGCACAGCGAGGCGGGGCGCCGTTACGAGCGTTCCGTGGATCCTGCGATATCGGTTGCCGCGCTTGATCGTTGCGCGTCTCTACTGCGTGACATCGCGGGCGGTAGCACGCCTGCCGAGCTCACCGACTGGTCCGCCGACGGCGACGCTCGGTCAGAGATCGTCATGGCCACTGATCTGCCGGCACGCATCGCCGGGGTTGCCTACGCCGACGGAGTGGTAGAACACCGGCTCCGTCAGATCGGCGCCGAGGTGGTTGCGGAGGGCGACACACTGCGGGTCATACCGCCGAGCTGGCGCCCCGACATTGTCGAGGGCGCAGACCTGGTCGAGGAGGTGCTGCGCCTCGAAGGCCTGGAAGACATCCCGTCGATTCTGCCCGCGGCGCCACAAGGCGGCGGTCTCACGCCAAGGCAACGCCGTCGCCGCGCGGTGGGGAAGTCGTTGGCCCTCAGCGGATACACCGAGATCTTGCCGATGCCCTTCTTGCCGGCTGGGGTATTCGACGCATGGGGCCTGGACGGCGACGATGCACGCCGCCGCACCACAAAGGTTCTCAACCCGTTGGAATCCGATCGCCCAGAGCTGGCCAGCACCCTGTTGCCCGGTGTGCTCGAGGCTTTGTCGCGCAACATTTCTCGTGGAACCTCCGATGTGGCGCTGTTCACGATCGGTCAGGTTGTACGGCCGACCGAGGAGACTCGGGCGATCCCGCTGCTCGATGTCACCGATCGCCCCTCCGAGGCCGAGCTGACTGCCCTGCTCGAATCCTTGCCCGCGCAGCCGGTCCATGTGGCGCTGGTGCTGGCCGGGGTGCGCGAGCCGAGTGGGCCGTGGGGGCGTGGACGTGCCGCAGATGTCACCGACGCGCTGGAGGCGGCCCGGATCATCGGGCGTGCCGCCTATGTGGACCTGTCGCTGCGAGCGGGCAACGAGTTGCCCTGGCACCCGGGCCGGTGTGCAGAGATTGTGGCCGACGGCCAGGTCGTCGGGCATGCCGGTGAGCTGCATCCGGCGGTGATCGAACGCCTCGGACTGCCCAAGCGCACGTGCGCTCTGGAACTGAGCCTCGATGCACTTCCCGTCACCAACTCGCTTCCTGCACCAAGGATTTCGCCGTTTCCCGCTGCTCTTCAGGACGTCTCGTTGATAGTCGCCGAGACGGTCCCTGCCGATGCGGTCACCGACGCGCTGCGCGACGGTGCGGGTGAGTTGATCGAAGATGTGCGGCTCGTGGAGGTCTACACCGGACCGCAGGTTGGCGAGGGCAACAAATCGTTGAACTTCCGGCTGCGTTTCCGGGCAGCTGACCGCACCCTCACAGAAGACGAGGCCACCGCCGCACGGATGACGGCGGTGGCCTCTGCGGCCGAGCGCGTTGGGGCAACCCAACGCGCCTAGCAGGTCTTACTGTCCCCGGCGCTGGTCAGCCTGCTCGCGGTGCTGCTCCTGGCGCTGACGATCGGCACGATCCGACATGGAAGGCTCCCTTCTCGTATTCGTTCTCGCTCGTTATCGACTGCTGGCGTTATTCGCCAGCTACTTCTACCGTAGCTGTGGGAACCGGGCATTACACCGTTTAGCTCAAGTTGAGGTTGACCACGAATTCACGACGACTCGTCGAATATATTTGCGCTTGTCTGCATAATGATACAGAATTGGTTCCATGACTACTGGGTTCTCGGTCGCGGTAGCCGGTGCCAGCGGGTACGCCGGCGGTGAGATCTTGCGCCTGCTGCTCGCACATCCGGCGTACGCCGCGGGCCGCCTGCGTATCGGAGTGCTGACCGCTGGTTCGAATGCCGGCAGCGGCCTCATCGAGCATCACCCGAATCTGACACCTTTGGCTGACCACAAACTACAGCCCACCGATCCCAAACTGTTGCGGGGTCATGACGTGGTGTTTCTGGCGCTCCCACACGGTTCCTCGGCCAAGATCGCCGATGAGCTGGGGCCGCAGACTCTCATCATCGACTGCGGTGCGGACTTTCGGTTGACCGATGCCGCCGCATGGCAGCGCTACTACGGCTCACAGCATGCCGGAAGCTGGCCGTATGGCCTGCCCGAGCTTCCGGGCAAGCGCGATGCCCTACACGGCGCCAGACGCGTCGCCGTTCCTGGCTGCTATCCGACAGCAGCACTGTTGGCGTTGTCCCCTGCGGTGGCGGCGGGCCTTGTGGAACCCACGGCCACCGTGGTGGCGGTGAGCGGCACCACGGGCGCCGGGCGTGCCGCCAGGGCCGACCTGTTGGCGTCCGAGGTGATGGGGTCCGCGCGTGCCTACAACGTTGCCGGAGCGCATCGGCACACCCCGGAAATCGCTCAGGGACTGCATCATCCATCCGGCAATCCGGTCACCGTCTCCTTCACGCCGGTGCTGGTCCCCATGCCCCGCGGCATCCTTGCCACGTGTACCGCGCCGACCACGGCAACCCTGGCTCAGATCCGGGAGGCCTACGAGGAGGCGTATCGCGATGAGCCGTTCGTTCATGTACTTCCCGAAGGGCAACTGCCCACCACCAAGGCGGTATCGGGGAGCAACGCCGTACACATCGGCCTCGCGGTCGACCCCGACGCTGGTGTGCTGGTGGCGATCGCGGCGATCGACAACCTCGTGAAGGGCACCGCCGGAGCCGCGGTTCAGTCCATGAACCTCGCCCTCGGATGGCCGGAGGGTGACGGTCTGACCATCGTGGGGGTGGCACCGTGACCGATGGTCTTCGCGCAAGCGGCTCATCCGCGCCTGATGCGACCTCACCATTGGTGCGCACGCAGGGCGTCACCGCGCCCGCAGGTTTCAAGGCGGCCGGAATCGCCGCCGGGATCAAGGTGTCCGGTAGGCCGGATCTTGCCCTGGTCTTCAACGAGGGGCCCGATTACGCCGCGGCAGGAGTGTTCACCCGCAACAAGGTGAAGGCCGCGCCCGTGCTCTGGTCACAGCAGGTACTCAGCACGGGCCGTCTACGCGCCGTGATCCTCAATTCCGGCGGAGCCAACGCCTGCACCGGACCACTCGGATTTCAGGACAGCCACGCCACCGCGGAAGAGGTTGCGAAGACTCTCAGCGACTGGGGCACCGAGACAGGGGCCATTGAGGTCGCCGTCTGCTCTACCGGGCTCATCGGCGACAGGCTGCCCATGGACAAGGTGCTCGCCGGGGTGCGGGAAATCGTGCACGAGCTGGCCGGAGGGCTGGGCGGCGGCACCGATGCCGCGCACGCCATCATGACCACCGATACCGTGCCCAAAGAGGCTGCACTGCACCATAAAGACGGTTGGACAGTGGGTGGCATGGCCAAAGGCGCGGGCATGCTGGCGCCCTCCCTGGCGACCATGCTTGTGGTCATCACCACCGACGCCGCGGTGCCCGCCGCGCAGCTGGATTCCGCGTTGCGGGCGGCGACCGCACGCACCTTCGACCGGCTCGACGTCGACGGCAGCTGTTCCACTAACGACACGGTGCTCCTCTTGGCCTCCGGAGCAAGCGAGATCACGCCCGATGCGCAGGAATTCGCCGCGGCGGTGGTCCGGGTCTGCGACGACCTGGCCGCGCAGCTGCAGTCCGATGCCGAGGGTGTCACCAAACGGATCCTGATCACCGTCACCGGCGCGGTCAGTGAGGACGAGGCGGTTGCCACGGCTCGGACCGTCGCTCGCGACAGCCTTGTCAAGACCGCCCTCTTTGGTTCCGACCCCAACTGGGGTCGGGTGCTCGCAGCGGTGGGAATGGCGCCGGTGGACCTCGACCCGGATCGCGTCACCGTGTCGTTCAACGGAAACCTGGTATGCGCCAACTGCACTGGGGTCGACGGTGCCCGCGATATCGATTTGTCCGGGCCGGATGTCGAAGTGCTCATCGACCTCGGCGCCGGGGATCAGACGGCGACCATCCGGACCACCGATCTGTCGCACGCCTATGTCGAAGAGAATTCGGCGTACAGCTCATGAAGGCGGCCGCATGAAGGCCCCGAAAAAGGCACGCGTGCTGGCCGAGGCGCTGCCATGGCTCAAGAAGCTGCACGGCACCATCGTCGTGATCAAGTACGGCGGTAACGCGATGACGGACGACGCCCTCAAAACGGCCTTCGCCGAAGACATGGTCTTCCTGCGCAACTGCGGTATCCATCCTGTCGTCGTGCACGGCGGCGGCCCGCAGATCACGTCGATGCTGAAAAAACTTGGCGTGTCCGGCGAGTTCAAGGGCGGCTTCCGGGTAACGACGCCGGAAGTGCTGGATATCGCACGCATGGTGCTGTTCGGCCAGGTCGGCCGTGAGCTCGTCGGGTTGATCAACAGCCACGGGCCATACGCCGTGGGGATCACGGGTGAGGACGCACAACTGTTCACGGCCGTGCGGCGCACCGCGACCGTGGATGGCGTCGAGACCGATATCGGACTGGTCGGCGATGTGGCACAGGTGAATCCGGAAGCGATCCTGGATCTGATCGATGCCGGACGTATCCCGGTGGTGTCCACCCTTGCCCCCGACGTGGATGGTGTGGTGCACAACCTCAATGCCGACACGGCGGCCGGTGCGCTCGCCGAAGCCCTTGGCGCCGAACGCCTCCTGATGCTCACCGATATCGAGGGTTTGTACACCGACTGGCCGGATCGGGAGTCGCTGGTGACCGCGATAGCCGCCGAGGATCTGCGCGCGCTCCTTCCCGCGCTGGAATCGGGCATGATTCCCAAGGTTGAGGCATGTCTGCGCGCGGTGGACGGGGGAGTGCCCAGCGCCCACATCATTGACGGGCGCGTGGAGCACTGCGTATTGGTCGAACTATTCACCGACGAGGGCGTCGGGACAATCGTCAGGAGTCGATCGTGAGCAGTACCAGTGAGACTCAGCAACGCTGGGAAAACGTCATGATGAACAACTACGGCACACCGCCGGTCGTCCTTGCCGAGGGCGACGGTGCCGTCGTCACCGATGTCGACGGCAAGCGGTACCTGGATCTGTTGGGCGGCATCGCCGTCAACGTATTGGGCCACCGCAACCAGGCCGTCATCGATGCCGTCACCCACCAACTCTCCACACTCGGCCACACGTCGAATCTGTACGCGACGGGCCCCGGCATCGAACTCTCCGAGGGGCTCATCGCGCGGCTGGGCGTTCCCGGCAGGGTGTTTCTCTGCAATTCCGGCACCGAAGCCAACGAGGCCGCGTTCAAGCTGACCCGGCTCACCGGACGCACGAAAGTCGTAGCGGCCGAAGGCGCCTTCCATGGACGAACCATGGGATCGCTCGCGCTCACCGGTCAGCCGACCAAGCAGGCCCCGTTCGAGCCGCTGCCCGCCGGGGTGGTTCACGTACCCTACGGCGATCTGGCCGCCATCGAGGCTGTCGTCGATGGTGACACCGCCGCGGTCTTCCTGGAACCGATCATGGGTGAAGGCGGCGTGGTGGTTCCACCGGAGGGCTACCTCGCCGGAGTGCGCGAGATCACCGCCCGCTATGGCGCGCTGCTGGTGCTCGACGAGGTGCAAACGGGAATCGGCCGTACCGGAACATTTTTCGCGCACCAACAGGTGGGTATCACCCCCGATATCGTCACTCTGGCCAAGGGACTTGGCGGCGGGCTGCCCATCGGCGCCTGCATCGCCACCGGGGCGGCCGCGGAGCTGCTCACTCCGGGTCTGCACGGCAGCACATTCGGGGGTAATCCCGTCTGTGCCGCGGCGGCCCTGGCCGTCTTGCGGGTCCTCGATGAGCAGAACCTCATCGACCATGCCGCCGCGGCAGGAAAGTCTTTGAGCCATGCCATCGAAGGGCTGAACCACCCTTTGGTCGCACGCGTGCGTGGCGCAGGACTGCTCCTGGGCATCGTCCTGAAGGACCAGCGCGCCAAGGCCGCCGAGGTCGCGGCACGCGAGGCCGGCTTCCTTCTCAACGCCGCCGCACCCGACGTGCTGCGTCTGGCCCCACCGCTGATCATCAGCGACGAACAGATCGGGGAGTTCGTCGCCGCGCTGCCCGGCATCCTCGACACCGCAGCAGGACAGGAGCTGGCATGAGCCGGGCGGGAAATATCAGGCATTTTCTGAGGGACGACGATCTGTCACCTGCCGAGCAGGCCGAAGTCCTGACGCTGGCCGCCGAACTCAAGAAGGCGCCGTTTTCGCGGCGGCCGCTTGAGGGGCCGCACGGGGTCGCTGTCATCTTCGAGAAGAACTCCACCCGAACCCGCTTCTCTTTCGAGATGGGCATAGCGCAGCTGGGTGGGCACGCCGTGGTCGTCGACAGCCGTACCACTCAGCTGGGTCGCGAGGAGACCCTCGAGGACACCGGGCAGGTGCTGTCCCGCTACGTGGAAGCCATTGTGTGGCGGACCTACGCGCAGGAACGCCTGACCGCCATGGCCTCCGGATCCACGGTGCCGATCGTGAACGCCCTGTCTGACGACTTCCATCCATGCCAGGTGCTCGCGGACCTGCAGACACTGGCCGAACGCAAAGGTTCACTGGCCGGGTTGCGGCTGACGTATCTGGGTGACGGCGCGAACAACATGGCGCACTCGCTGATGATCGGTGGCGTCACCGCCGGTATCCACGTGACGATCGCAGCGCCCAATGGGTTTGCGCCGCATGTCAAGTACGTCACCGAGGCCGAGCGGATCGCCGCCGACACCGGCGCTTCGGTGACCGTGACCGCTGACCCGCGGACCGCCTCGGCTGGCGCAGATGTGCTCGTCACCGATGCCTGGACCTCGATGGGGCAGGAGAATGACGGGCTGGACAGGGTCCGGCCGTTCCGGCCGTTCCAGGTGAACGAAGATCTGCTCGGCGTGGCGGACTCGGAAGCCATTGTCCTGCACTGCCTTCCCGCCCACCGTGGTGAGGAGATCACCGATGAGGTGATCGACGGCCCCCGGAGCGCGGTCTGGGATGAGGCCGAGAACCGTCTGCACGCCCAGAAGGCCCTCTTGGTGTGGCTGCTGGAGCAGCGCCGATGAGCCACCGGCGCGACGAGCGGAGAACGCCGTGACAGCCTCGCATGCCGCCGACACCCGCGCGGGGCGCCAAGCCCGCATCGTCGCACTGCTGTCCACCCAGTCGGTGCGCAGCCAGGGTGAACTGGCGGCGCTGCTGGCCGCCGAGGGCATCGAGACCACGCAGGCCACCTTGTCCCGGGATCTCGACGAGCTCGGTGCCGTCAAGCTCCGCGCCGCCGACGGCGGAGTGGGGGTGTACGTGGTGCCCGAAGACGGCAGTCCTGTTCGTGGCGTGTCCGGCGGCACCGACCGGCTCTCCCGGTTGCTGGGGGAGCTGCTGGTAGCGACCGACTCCAGCGGTAATCTCGCGGTGCTGCGTACACCGCCGGGTGCCGCGCATTATCTCGCCAGCGCGATCGATCGCGCCGCGTTACCCGACGTTGTCGGGACCATCGCGGGGGATGACACCATTGCGGTGATCGCCCGCGAACCCTTGACCGGAGCTCAGCTCGCCGCACAGTTCGAACAGCTTGCTTAAAAGGAGAATCATGACAACCTCTGACCGCGTAATCCTTGCCTACTCGGGTGGGCTCGATACGTCGGTGGCGATCAGCTGGATCGGCAAAGAGACCGGCCGCGAGGTGGTTGCCGTCGCGATCGACCTCGGCCAGGGCGGCGAGGACATGGAGGTGGTGCGCCAGCGTGCCATCGACTGCGGCGCCGTCGAAGCGGTGGTCATCGACGCCCGCGACGAATTCGCCAATGAGTATTGCCTGCCGACCGTGCAGTCCAACGCGCTCTACATGGATCGGTACCCGCTGGTATCGGCCATCAGCCGCCCACTGATCGTCAAGCACCTGGTTACCGCCGCGCGCGAGCATGGCGGCGGGATCGTCGCTCACGGCTGCACCGGCAAGGGCAACGATCAGGTCCGGTTCGAGGTTGGGTTCGCCTCGCTGGCACCGGATCTGGAGGTGCTCGCACCGGTCCGCGATTATGCCTGGACCCGCGAAAAGGCCATCGCATTCGCCGCCGAGAACGAAATCCCGATCAATGTAACCAAGAAGTCTCCCTTCTCGATCGACCAGAACGTTTGGGGTCGCGCCGTGGAAACCGGTTTCCTGGAAGACCTTTGGAACGCTCCTACCAAGGATGTGTACGACTACACCGAAGATCCGACACTCAACTGGGGGGCGCCCGATGAGCTGATCGTCACCTTCGAGAAGGGCGTGCCGACAGCGATCGACGGCAATCCGGTCACCGTGTTGGAGGCCGTCGTCGAACTCAACCGCCGTGCGGGTGCGCAGGGCGTGGGTCGTCTCGACGTTGTCGAGGATCGTCTGGTCGGCATCAAGAGCCGCGAAATCTACGAAGCCCCAGGCGCAATGGTTCTGATCACCGCGCATGAGGAGCTGGAGCACGTCACCCTGGAGCGTGAGCTCGGCCGGTACAAGCGGCACACCGACCAAAAGTGGGCCGAGCTGGTGTACGACGGCCTGTGGTACTCGCCCCTGAAGCGCTCGCTGGAGGCGTTCGTCGCCGATACCCAGCAGCACGTCTCCGGTGATATCCGACTGGTGCTGCACGGCGGAAACATCGCGGTGAACGGCCGCCGCAGCGCCGAGTCTCTCTACGACTTCAACCTGGCTACGTACGACGAGGGCGATAGCTTCGACCAGTCGAGCGCCAAGGGCTTCGTGCATATCCACGGACTGTCGTCGAAGATCTCCGCGCAGCGGGACCTGTCAGGGAAGTGAGCACCAACGAGGGATCACTGTGGGGCGGCCGGTTCGCGGGCGGACCCGCGCCCGCATTGGCCGCACTGAGCAAGTCCACCCATTTCGATTGGGTGTTGGCGCCGTACGACATTCGGGCATCTATTGCACATGCGCGGGTGCTCCGTAAGGCGGATCTACTCACCGATGAGCAGCTGTCTGCCCTGGTGGACGGGCTGCAGCAGCTAGACCGCGATGTCGCTTCGGGGCAGTTCGTCCCCGCGGACAGCGACGAAGATGTGCACGGCGCGCTGGAACGCGGTCTGATCGAACGTGTCGGGTCCGATGTCGGCGGTCGCCTGCGCGCGGGCCGTTCGCGAAATGATCAGGTGGCCACGCTGTTTCGGATGTGGCTGCGTGATGCGGCCGGGCGAGTGTCCGACGGCGTGCTCGACGTGGTGCAAGCGCTGGCCGATCAGGCCGGCGCGCACCCCCAGGCGATCATGCCGGGCAAGACTCATCTGCAGGCCGCGCAACCGGTGCTGCTCGCACACCATCTACTCGCGCACGCACAGCCGTTGTTGCGCGATGTGGACCGACTCGTCGACTGGGACCGGCGCACCGCCGTCTCTCCCTATGGGGCCGGCGCACTGGCAGGCTCCTCACTCGGCCTGGATCCCGACTCCATCGCGTTGGATCTGGGATTTACCGCGGCAGCGGACAATTCGATCGATGCGACATCAGCACGCGACTTCGCGGCCGAGGCCGCCTTCGTATTCGCGATGATCGCGGTCGACCTATCGCGCCTATCCGAGGACATCATCCTCTGGAGCACAACGGAATTCGGCTATGCCGAACTCGATGACTCCTGGTCGACCGGTAGCTCGATCATGCCCCAGAAGAAGAACCCCGACATCGCCGAGCTGGCCCGCGGAAAGTCGGGACGGTTGATCGGCAACCTCACCGGGCTGCTGGCCACGTTGAAGGCGCAGCCGCTTGCCTACAACCGGGACCTACAGGAAGACAAGGAGCCGCTGTTCGACTCGGTGGCTCAGCTGGAGCTGCTGCTACCCGCGATGGCGGGACTGGTCGCCACGCTGCGGTTCCGTACGGAACGCATGGCGGCTCTCGCCCCGGCTGGATTCACCCTGGCCACTGACCTGGCGGAATGGATGGTGCGCCAAGGTGTGCCGTTCCGCATCGCGCATGAGGCGGCGGGGGAGGCGGTTCGCGCGGCGGAGGCACGTGGTGTCGGTCTGGAAGACCTCACCGAGGCCGAGTTCGGATCCATTCATCCGGCCCTGACAGGGGAGGTGCGCGCCGTGCTCACCACCTCCGGGTCTGTCGCCTCGCGCAGTGCGCGAGGCGGCACCGCGCCGGAACGCGTTGCTGAACAGCGCGAACTGGTGCTGGCCCGTCTGCACGTCCTGCGCGGTCCGAGCGGCCAGCATCCAGGCTAATATCCAGCCATGGACGGTGAGCCGGACCCGACGTTGTCGGGCCCCGGTCCGGGGGGCGAGACACCGGACGACCCGAATGCGGCATGGCGTAGGCCCGACAGTGCCGTACCCGACCAAGCGTTGGCCCCGAACCCGACAATCGAGCCCCTCGGGGCGCACACCAAACACGGACTGCTCGCACGAGCCGCCCGGACAGTACGCACGTGGTGGAGCGAGCTGGCGTTCGTACAAATGTGGCATGTGGTCGTTGTGCTCGCGGTTCTCGCCACCGCCGGGTTCGGCGGATTGGACGAGGTTGACAAGACGCCGCAGACGTTCGATCTCGGCAAACCCTTCGACAATGGCGAGTTCACCATCACGGTGCATAAGGCTTCTCTGCTGCCGGAAATTACCGGAGGCGAAGCGGTGCTTGCGAAGGAAAAACCCGGGCGCATGTACCTTGCTGTCGTCGCGGAGGTTACCAACGATGCCGATAGAGCCGACGTGGTCGCCAACCAGTTCGCGCTGCGAGATGTGGCAGATGTACAGGGCCCGTTTGGAACGCACTCCGAGGACCCGTCGGTGTATCGGATCGAGGACGGCAGCAATCTGATTCTGCTACAACCGGATCTCACCGAGAAGGTGGCGGTGGTGTGGAGCGTTCCTACCGCCGCCGTGCCGCCGGGCTCCCAGGTATCGATCCAGGTGCCCTATCGAACCTTCAGTCGCGGCTTGGTGAACTACGGTGAAGGCTGGATTGACTCCAACGAGACCGCAACAACTACTGTGCGGGTGGAGGTGCCGTCGTGATCCTCTCCAAGAATCTTGCTGCATTGCGTTCCTCGTCACCGCTATTGCGTCTAGCCGGCACTGCCGCGGTGGTGGCCGTTATCTTATCCGCCTCGGTGTTCGTCTGGAATCGCCTGCCAAATGCCGCCACCACACAAAATGGCTTTGATGTTCATGGCACTATGGGCAGCTCGGTAACCGGTCGGCTGTTCTCCGCCACGGTGACCAAAGCCGGGGTGGCACCCGTCGTCAAACATACGGGTTTCTCTCCGCGGCAACGGAACATCAAGTCCGTCGGCCAGTGGGTCGTCGTCAAGCTCACCATTACGTCCATGACCGAAGCCTCACAGGCCGATGCGATACTGGCATTTGGTGAGCGGGGTTATACGCCTGACAACCGACTTCAGGGCTCCACATTGTTCGGCGCCAGGCTGACTCCGCTGATTCCACAGACCGGTGTATTCGTTTTCGAGGTCAGCTCAGATGTGCTTGAGCATGCGCGCTCTGCGCAGCTGTACATCTTCTACGCCGCCGGGATGTACAAATGGGACTCTCGGCTTGTCATCGACATTCCGCTCGACCCTGAGCATGCGCCGCGTTCGTCCGTGCTCGCGCTTCCGAAAACAGTGGTGGGCAATCAATGAGCGAGACGGCAATCGATATCGAGGGACCACGCCATCGACGCGAGAACACGACAAATGATCCGCCGTTGCATTCGCGCCTATGGTTTCGCAACGTCATTGCGGGGGCGGTTGTCATCGCGGTGTTCACCGGGGTGTGGGTGGTCTCGTTCCGCGGCCCCTGGCTTGACTATCGAGCAAGCGTCAAGCCTCTTAATCTGGTTGCCGCCGGCCAGTCGGGTGATGCCTACGGACAGACATGGCGTCTCGTCGGAGTCACACACCTCGGCAAGGCCCCGCGTGGGGCAAACGGGATCGTCCCGAAGGGGGCGGAATTGGCGGTGGTCACAATAGAACGCTCAGGCCCGGTCCCAGATAATTTCTTCTGTGTGGGAAGAATGACCGACGGTTCGCATCTGTGGCCTGAGGCTCAGTTCCTGCTCTATACCGGACCACTGCCTGACGGCGTCGTCAATCACTGTGAGAAACCGGGAAACCTGCAGTTCACCTTTTTGGTGCCTGACGATGTCACGATGACCGCGGTGGACCTGGTGAACCCGGTGGGAGGCACCGGCGAAATTCTTGTCAGGCTTGAAATCCCCTGATTTTCACGGCCCTGCGACAACGGGATTTACCGGGGCAAGCTCGTCCGGGTCGGCCGGATAGTCGACAACCTCATTGTCAGCTAGCGCCGATGATTCCGCTTCGACTCGTTCAACACAGTGGGCGAAGACCGACGCAACGACGCACATGCGCAGCGACGCGACAAGAACACCTGAAATCGCGGTCAGTATGGGAGCAACACCATTCCAGAACGACAGAGGATGCGGACCTAATATCCAGGCAAAGCCACGAGTCAAATACCCGCCCACCTGCATTTGCGTTGTCAGGAAACTATCCGACATGTCTAGCCAGGACAGACACAGGTACACCAATACGTAGGCGGAGAGCACCACCAAGCCCCCGTGCAACACCAGGCGGGCCGAGTCGATAATGGGTCTGGCGCTGCCGAACTGCGACAGTAGCCAATCCTTTGCCTTACTTCGGGTCTGTTCGGACAGCCGCCCACTTACCTGACGCTGCACCCGGTCTCGGGCGGGCGCCAGCTTGTTGGCCGCGGCCTCAGCAGCCTGTAGACCGGCCAGTCGGCGTAGCACTCCACGCCAGCTGGCTTTGTCAGAGGAGCCGTAGACGATACCGGCGATGGCCAGCCAGATCAGCGGCACTGCCGCGGCGCCCCAGATGATATGCAGCGCGTCGCCCGCGAAGCTCCACAGAACCTCCAGTGGGCGAAAATGCGAGAACAACTCGCTACGCATGTCCTCGAACCAGACCACGATGCGACGTTCGCCGAACCAAGTCGATGGGCTGAGGAAGAAGCTCACACCCTTACTGGCTGAGAAGGACAGGACCAGGAAAACCCACAATGCATCGAGATACACCCTGATGAAAACAAACCACGCCGGCAGCCGGCTCTTGACGGACTTGAGATTCAACGCGAGCCGAAGGACGAAAGCACCGGCAATAAGTACCCAGATGTAGTTGGTTATCGGGATATTCCCCAATGTGGCTGTCTCTTCGCCGGTTGTCATGTGCACACCTATCCGGTGCCACATGACTTTCTGCTCGTATATCAGCCAATCATCCTGGAACATCTTCCAAGCCAGATAGATAACGAAAAACGGCAGCACGACGTTGGCGAAGATGTCGACATTGCGGAATGAGATCCTCGGCATCGTCGCCAGCGCCGGGATCGCCGGGCGCAGTACCAGGAACATCGCGATGATCGATCCGAGACGGGCCAGACCGGCGAATGGCATCAGCAGGTCGACCACCAGATAGTTGTTCCAGGCGTACTTGGCGGCGAGTTCGATCACAATGTTCCGCCCCAGCAGCCCCAGCAGATAACACGCGGCCAGTTGCGGCAGATACATCACCCAGAGGCGCAGCGGCCGTAGCAACAGATTCCCCACCGCGTCATCGTAGAGGCTCGCGTCGCAACGTCGCTTCCTATCCGGTGACGGGGATTCGGTCTGCCCGATCCGCCCGCTGTGACAGGATATGCAGGCCCTCACCTGGGCAATATCGCGGATGGTCGGTCTAAGGAGTAGCTGTGTCCTTCAATCTCTCCTCCTTGGCCAAGCCCGTCGCGCGCCTGGCGGCCACCGCGCAGAACGGGCTGGAGGTTCTGCGTCTCGGCGGACTCGAAACCGGCAGCACCGCCTCCTCGCACCAGATCGTCGAAAGCGTGCCGATGTACCGGCTGCGCCGCTATTTCGCACCGGGATCTTCCGAGACAGAGGACGCCGGACCGGTGGTCCTCATGGTGCATCCGATGATGATGGCCGCCGACATGTGGGACGTCACCCAGGATGGCGGCGCCGTCGGCATCCTGCACCGCGCCGGTATCGATCCATGGGTCATCGACTTCGGCAGCCCCGACCGGATGGCCGGTGGCATGGAACGCACCCTGTCCGATCACGTGGTGGCCGTCAGCGACGCCATCGAGACCGTGCATCGGATCACGGGCCGTCAGATACACCTGGCCGGATACTCACAAGGCGGCATGTTCTGCTATCAGACTGCGGCACTGCGCAAGTCGCGCACCATCGCGAGCATCATCACGTTCGGTTCGCCGGTCGACGCCAACGCCGCCATGCCCATGGGTCTGCCCGCCGGGCTTTCGGCCGATATCGCCGAGTTCATGGCCGACCACATATTCAGCCGGTTCTCCATCCCGGCGTGGTCGGCGCGCATCGGCTTCCAGATGCTGGACCCGGTCAAGACCGTCAAGGGTCGCCTCGACTTCTTACGCCAGCTGCACGACCGCGATGCCCTGCTGCCGCGCGAGCAGCAGCGCAAGTTCCTCGCCAATGAGGGGTGGATCGCCTGGTCCGGTCCCGCGATTGCCGAGTTGCTGCGCCAGTTCGTGGTGCATAACCGAATGACCACCGGCGGCTTCACCGTCAACGACCGCGTGGTGACGCTCAGCGATATCACCTGCCCGGTCTTGGCGGTGGTCGGCGAGGTCGACGACATCGGACAGCCGGCGTCGGTGCGCGGCATCCTGCGCGCCGCACCGAAGGCCGACGTGTACGAGTACCTCATCCGCGCCGGTCACTTCGGTCTCGTCGTCGGCTCGACCGCGGTGGCCCAGACGTGGCCGACGGTCAGCCAGTGGGTGCAATGGCGTGAGGGCGAGGAGACGAAACCCCCGTCGGTCGACCTCATGTACGAGCACGAGAGCGGCCAGCTCGACGGCGGCGGTGTCCCGCTCGCCTCTCGGGTAGCGCATGGCTTGAGCACCACCACCGAGGTGGCCATCGCCGCCGCCCGAACGGCGGGAGCGGCCGCGGCAGCCGCCAACAAATCGGTGAAATCCATTGCTGTCGAAGCGGTGCGGACGCTGCCGCGACTGACTCGCCTCGGGCAGATCCACGATCACACCCGAATCTCTCTGGGCCGGTTGATGACCGAACAGGCCCGCCGCACGCCCCACGGCGAGAGCTTCCTGTTCGACGGCCGGGTACACACCTACGAGGCGGTGGATCGCCGCATCAACAACGTGGTCAGGGGCCTCATCGAGGTAGGTGTACGTCAGGGTGTCCGGGTGGGTGTTCTGATGGAGACCCGGCCCAGCGCCCTGGTGGCGATAGCCGCGCTGTCCCGGCTGGGGGCCGTCGCGGTGCTGCTGCCACCCGATGCCGACCTTGTGGTCGCGGTCAGGCTGGGCGAGATTTCCGAGCTGCTCACCGATCCGCCGAATCTTCCTGCCGCACAAGACCTTCCTGTGCACATTCTGGTGCTTGGTGGCGGCGAGTCACGTGACCTGTCCATTCCGGACGACGGCTCCATCATCGACATGGAGAAGATCGACCCCGACGCGGTCGAGCTGCCCGGCTGGTACCGGCCCGATCCAGGGCAAGCCCGCGATCTTGCCTTCGTGATGTTCAGCGGATATGGATCCCGCCTGGTGCCCAAGCAGATCACCAATCACCGGTGGGCCTTGTCGGCGTTCGGCACCGCCTCGGCGGCCGCGCTCACCGCCAACGACACCGTGTACTGCCTCACACCGCTGCACCATCAGTCCGGGCTCTTGGTGAGCCTGGGTGGAGCAGTGGCCGGTGGTGCGCGAATTGCCCTGTCGCGCGTGCTCAATCCCGATCGATTCGTGCAAGAGGTGCATCAGTACGGCGTGACCGTTGTCTCGTACACCTGGGCGATGATGCACGAGGTCATCGACGACCCTTCGTTGGCCTTGGGTGCGCATCACCCCGTGCGGTTGTTCATCGGTTCGGGTATGCCCTCGGGCCTGTGGCGACGTGTCACCGAGCGATTCGCGCCCGCCCACGTCGTGGAGTTCTTCGCGACCACCGACGGGGAAGCGGTGTTGGCCAATGTGTCGGGTACCAAAATTGGCAGCAAGGGCCGACCGCTTCCCGGTGGCGGCAAGGTTCGGCTCGCCGCATATGACCCCATTGACGACGTCATCATCGAGGGGGAAGACGGATTCGTCCAGATCGCCAGGCCCGGCGAGGTCGGTCTGCTTTTGGCGAAGCCCCCTGGCGATGTGGACCCCGCCGCGGCGGTTCGGCGCGGCGTGTTCGCCCCAGGTGATACGTGGGTGTCGTCGGAGTCCCTTTTCCGCCGCGACGAGGACGGCGACTTCTGGATGCTCGACGGCCGCAACACCGCGATCCGTACAGGACGTGGCGTTGTGTACGCCGAAGCCACCAGTCACGCACTGGGTTCGGTGAGCGCCATCGACCTGGTCGCCACATATCCCGTGGAGTCCGGTGAGACCAACGTCGCGGTGACCGCTGTGGTTCTGCGGCCCGGCGAAGCGATATCCCCGGCCGACCTGGCGGAAGCGTTTGCCTCTGTTCCGATCTCGGAGCGCCCCGATATCGTCAAGGTGGTACCCAACCTGCCACTGAGCGCTACGTATCGCCCGTCCACCACACAGCTTCGGGAGGCCGGGTTCCCGAAACCGGGGCGGCAAACCTGGTATCTGGACCCCGAATCAGGTGCCTACCATCGGTTGACCGCCGCGACGTATGACGCGCTGCAGGGCGCCGCGCAGTAACCCGCAGCGGGGCCGTACCAGCGCCGTTCGGGTCGCCTTCCGCTGCTGATGTGCCGTGTTGTTGTTAGGCTGACCTCCGCGATACCCGGAAGGAACTCGTCATGCCGACACGCCTACGTGCCCTCACTGGCACCGCACTGGCCGCCGCCGGTCTCTCCGCAGCCTTGGTGTTCGGGCCCGGCGCCGGCACCGCCAGCGCCGATGTGCTTGATGACATCGCGCACGAGTACTCCACCGGAACCAGTGGCGGTCAGGTCTCCAACCTGGTCCGCACGGCGCTTCAGCTACGAGCCAGGGGCGCCCAGGTGAGCTCCTCGCAGAATGACGCCCTCAAGGCCGCGCTCGACAAGCGGCCCAGCCAGATGCCGCTGATCAACTCGCTGAAGTCGGTCATCGCCACGCAGTCTCAGTTCCTCAAAGCTGCCCAGAAGCCACAGCAGCCCGTCCATATCGGCATCAGCGGCACCAACGGAACCAACAACCCGAACGGTGGACCGCCCAACGTCAATCCGGGACCGGGTATCGGCGTCAGCGGCGGCGGGGGCCAGCAGATCTTCAACGAGAACATCCCACTGGGCTGATATCACCGACATGCCTCTTGACGCCGCACTCCTCGACATCCTGGTCTGCCCGATCGACCGCGGGACACTCCTGCTCATCGGCGGCGAGACCGACGGCCTTCTCTACAACCCTCGCCTACGTAAGGCCTATCGGATCGAGAACTCCATCCCGGTGCTCTTGCCCGACGAGGCCCGCGACGTAACCGACGAGGAGCACCAGCGTTTCACCGAGTAAGGCCCGGCAGCGCGCCCGTCAGATAGCGCTGAATGTTCGGCCCGACGGTGAGGGCGATCTCCTCGGCCGTCAGTGAGGCCAGCGGCTCGAGCGTCAAGGACAATCGAGGGGTGAGTGCCGAGATCCTGACGAGCCACCCGGTCAAAGCCGCACAGCGCCTCCTCGGCGCCACCATCGAATCACGCGGGGTCAGCGCGGTGATCGTGGAAGTAGAGGCATACGGGGGCGTGCCCGACGGTCCATGGCCCGATCCCGCCTCGCACTCGTTCCGGGGGCCTACGAATCGCAATCGGGTCATGTTCGGGCCCGCCGGCCATCTATATGTATATCGAAGCCATGGAATTCACCTGTGCGCCAACGTGGTTTGCGGCCCGGCCGGTATCGCCGGCGGTGTGCTGATGCGGGCGGGGGCGATCGTGGACGGTGTGCCGACGTGCTGGCAGCGGCGTCCCACCGCCCGCGACGACGCGGGTTTGGCCCGCGGCCCCGGGAACCTGGGTGCCGCTCTCGGGATTACCCCCGAGGACAACGGCGTCGATGTCTTCTCCGCGTCCAGTCCGGTGCGTCTCGTGTTGAGCCACGCACGGAAGGCGCAGTCCGGGCCACGAGTGGGTGTCAGTGTGGCCGCTGATCGTCCCTGGCGGTTCTGGCTGCCGGGATACCCGGAGATATCCGCATACCGGCGTAGTCCCCGCGCGCCGCAACCCGATACTGAGCTGTATGCCTGACGAACGAATACGCGCATCGCTGCTCGGTGGCGCACTCGGTGATGCCCTCGGCGGGTTCGTCGAGTTCGACAGCGTTGAGCAGATCCGGTTGCAGTTCGGGCAGAACGGCATTGCCGAACCCGAACCGGGGCAGCCGATGCTCATCACCGACGACACGCAAATGACGCTGTTCACCGCCGAGGCGCTCATCCGCGCCCGCCGTGCCCCCGCGTGCGACCCTGCCGACATCGAGCATCGCGCCTACCTGCGCTGGCTGCATACCCAGGGCGGCCAGGTGCCGGCAGATGTCATCGATGGATGGCTGGTTACTGTCTCCGAGCTGCACTCGCGCGTGCACCTGGGAACACCTGCCTCACGGCGCTCGAGTTCACCAGTTCACCTGCCCGCGAGCATGGTTCGCGCACACACCCGTTGAACAATTCCAAGGGGTGCGGAGCAGTGATGCGCGCCGCACCGGTGGGACTTGCCGAGCGCGATTCGGCAGGGGCCTTCGAGCTGGCTGCGGATCTGGGGGCGCTCACCCATTCACATCCCAGCGGTTACCTCAGCGCCGGGGCACTCGCGGTGATCATCAACCGATTGGCGGCCGGGGCAACGCTGGCGGAGGCCGTGCAGAGGGCACTGGATCTGCTCACCGCGCATTCCGGATACCAGGAGACACACGAAGCCCTCAGCCGAGGTGTCGAGCTTGCGGCGCACGAACGGCCCACTCCGGAACGGATCGCATCCCAGCTCGGTGGTGGATGGGTCGGGGAGGAAGCGCTTGCCATCGGTGTCTGCGCGGCCGCTTGCGCGCGCGACTTCAAGGACGGAATCCGGTTGTCGGTGAACCATTCCGGCGACTCCGACTCCACCGGGTCCATCACCGGAAACATCCTCGGGGCGATGTGGGGCATGCGGGCGCTACCCCCGGACTGGCTGGATCGGCTCGAACTGCGCGAGGTCATCGTCACCATCGCCGACGACCTTCTCGGACCTACGGGGCCACGATGGGATGAGCGGTATCCCGCACGGTGAACCCGATAGGGGATGATCGTTGCCGTGGTTTCTACAACTGACGGTCTTCGCGCAAGCGGCTCATCCGACATCCTCGATGAGCTCGCCTGGCGCGGCCTCATCGCGCAGACGACCGATCTCGACACACTCGCGGCCGATATCGCGCAGGGGCCGATCAGCGTGTATGGGGGTTTTGACCCCACCGCCGCGAGTCTGCACGCCGGGCATCTGGTGCCGCTGCTGACACTGAGCCGATTCCAGCGGGCGGGGCATCGGCCCATCGTGCTGGCCGGGGGAGCCACGGGCCTCATCGGAGATCCGCGCGACACCTCCGAACGCAACATGCACGGGGCCGACCTCGTCGCCGAGTGGGCCGACCGGATTCGCGGGCAACTGGAGCGGTTCGTCGAATTCAACGACACGCCAACCGGAGCCATCGTCGCGAACAACCTCGACTGGACCGGCCAGCTCACCGCCTTGGAATTCCTGCGCGATCTGGGCAAGCACTTCTCCGTCAATGTCATGCTCGACCGCGAGACCATCCGCCGCCGCCTGGAGGGCGATGGCATCTCCTACACCGAGTTCTCGTACATGTTGTTGCAGGCCAACGATTACGTGCAGCTGCACCGCAAGTACGGCTGCTCGCTGCAAATCGGCGGCTCTGATCAGTGGGGCAATATCGTCGCCGGTGTCCGGCTGGCTCGTCAGCAAGACGGCGCGTCGGTGCACGCCTTAACCGTTCCGCTGGTGACCGCGGCCGACGGCACCAAGTTCGGTAAGTCCACCGGTGGCGGCAACCTCTGGCTCGACCCCGAGATGACGAGTCCGTACGCCTGGTACCAGTACTTCATCAACACCGCCGATGCCGACGTGGTGCGATACCTGCGCTGGTTCACTTTCCTGTCCGCCGAAGAAATCGGCGAGCTGGAGACGTCGACAGCGGAACGGGCACACGAGCGTGCCGCTCAGCGTCGATTGGCCGTCGAGGTCACCACCCTGGTGCACGGCGAAAGCGCCACCCAATCAGTCGAACTCGCCAGCGGTGCGCTGTTCGGTCGCGGCGAGCTGGACCGGCTCGACGAGGGCACGCTCACTGCGGCCCTGACCGAAGCGGGCAACGGAGAGCCCGCCCGGCTCGCGGACGGCGAACCCGACACCATTGTCGATCTGCTGGTGAGCAGCGGACTTTCGGAAAGCAAGGGCGCCGCACGCCGCACCCTCAAGGAGGGCGGTGTCTACGTCAACAACACCAGAGTTAACACCGAGGACTGGACGCCAAGCGACGGTGACTACCTCACCGGAGGGTGGCTCGTGCTTCGTCGCGGAAAGCGCAACATCGCCGGAGTGCAGCGAGTCCGCTAGTCGCAGAGTCGGCTATGTCCACTGGGGTTCAACGGATTCCTTCACTTTGCCGTCCTCGCCGAAGACGAGGTAGCGCGTGAAGGTCCGTGCGAACCATCGATCGTGGGTGACCGCGATCACCGTACCGTCGAAGGCCGCCAGCGCGTCTTCCAATGCCTCCGCCGAATGCAGGTCCAGGTTGTCGGTCGGCTCGTCGAGTAGCAGCAATGTCGACCCCATCAACTCCAGCAGCAGGATCTGGAATCGGCCCTGCTGTCCACCGGATAGCGAGCCGAAGGTCTGCTCGGCAGACGGCGCCAGCCCGTAACGGTCCAGGATCCGTGAGGCCTGCTCACGTCCGTGTCCTGCGCGCCGTTCGTCCCCGTGATGCAGGATGTCCAGCAGTGTCCGATCCATCAGCCCCTCGTGATGGTGTGTCTGCGCGAACCAACCCGGACGGACCCTCGCGCCGAGCCGCAATCGTCCGTCGTGGCGCACCGCTTCGGGAATCATGTCGCCCACCGGCAACTGGTCCGGCTCCGGGTCGCTGCCCCCGCTGGCCAGCAGTCGCAGGAAATGTGACTTGCCGGTGCCGTTGCCGCCCAGCACCGCGACGCGATCCCCGTACCACAACTCGGTATCGAATGGCTTTGTGAGACCGGTTAACTCAAGGTTCTCTGCGATCACGGCACGCTTGGCGGTGCGACCACCGGTGAGACGCATGCGAACGTTCTGCCGCAGCGGGACAGCTTCGGGTGGCCCCGCCTCGTCGAAGCGACGGAGCCGGGTTTCGGCTGCCTGTAGGCGGCTGGCCATATCGGAGTTGTACGCCGCTTTCTGCCGGTACATCAACACCAGATCACGCAGCGCCGCCCGCTGTTCGTCCCAGCGGCGGCGCAACTCGGCGAGTTTGGCGTTCCGGTCCGCTCGCGCCTGGTGATACGTCGCGAACGGCCCCGGGTGCACCCACAGCGAGGACCCGGACCGGGTGGGTTCCAACGTGGCGACCTGGCCGGCAACGCGATTGATCAACTCACGATCGTGGCTGACGAATAGGACTGTCTTGGGCGACTCCGCGAGCTTCTCCTCAAGCCATCGTTTGGCCGGGACATCCAGATAGTTGTCGGGCTCGTCGAGCAGCAGCACCTCGTGGGGTCCACGTAGCAGCGATTCGAGGACCAGGCGCTTCTGCTGACCGCCCGAAAGTGTGTTGACGCCGCGAAATCTAGCCAGTTCAAACGGAATTCCCAGCGCCGCCATGGTGTGCACGTCACATTCGGTCTCAAACTCGTACCCGCCCACATCGGCCCAGTCGGCCAGCGCCTGTGCGTAGGTGAGCTGGTCACGTTCGCTGTCATGCTCCATGAGCGCCAGCTCGGCGCCGTCCAGACGGCCGGCGGCTGCTCTGATGCGATCCGGCGCCACCGACAGCAGCAGATCGCGGACCGTCGAATTGTCGCGAACGGAACCGATGAACTGCCGCATCACGCCGAGCTGCCCACCCCGCGTGACAGATCCGTCGTGCGGATCTGTGTCGCCGGCGATGACACGCAACAACGTCGTCTTACCGGTCCCGTTGGGGCCGATCAGCGCGGTTTTGCTGCCTTCGCCGACACGGAGGCTGACATCGTGAAGAAGTGCTCTGCCGTCCGGGAGGTGATAGCCGATGGCATCGAGCTGCACATGGCTCATAGCGTTCAGTCTGCGTAACGGATCACCTCGATCGCCACCGAATTTCCGGCGAAGGCCCTGTTACCGGCATACTCGCGCTGTAATACATGGTCTTCGCGCAAGCTGGGGGCACCTCCCACGCGTGGGGGACTCATCGACAAAAGGAGGTGCCCGTGGACCAGCGAGGACCCAGGCAGCAGGGGCCCAGAAAGCACGGCCCGAGTCGCCCCGCACAGGATTCAGGTGCGCGGCGCGACGACCGTGGTGGCGGCGCTGCGCGTCCGCGCCGGTCGGACGAGCGCGGCGGCGATCGACCTCAGCGAAATCAGGCACCGCGGCCTCGACGCACCGATGACCGCCAGGCCCCACGAAACTTCGGCCCGACCATTCCCGACGAGGTCGAGGCCAAGCAGCTGGCCCACGATGTTCGCGCCGAATTGCTGAGCCTCGACAAGAACACCGCGGACACGGTGGCCCGGCATCTGGTTGTCGCGGGCAATCTGCTCGACGAGGACCCGGAGGCCGCGCTGGAGCATGCCAAGGCCGCCAAGAGTCGCGCGGCCCGCATCGCCGGTGTCCGCGAAGCGCTCGGCATCGCCGCGTATCACTGTGGGGACTGGGCGCTGGCATTGTCCGAGCTGCGTGCGGCCAAGCGCATGGGCACGCGGTCGCCGCTGCTGGCGCTCATCGCCGATTGCGAACGGGGAGTTGGCCGCCCCGAGCGCGCCATCGAGCTCGCCCGCGGCGATGAGGCCAAGGCGCTCACCGGCGATGCCGCCGACGAACTGCGCATCGTGATCGCCGGAGCGCGTGCCGATATGGGACAGCTCGATCAGGCGTTGGCGGTGCTGTCCACGCCGGCACCCGATCCGAAGCGTGCCGGTGTGGTCGCGGCGCGGCTGTTCTACGCCTACGCCGACATCCTCCTGGCTCTGGATCGCAAACCCGAAGCGGTGCAATGGTTCCTGCACGCCGCCAACGCCGATGTCGAAGGCCACACGGACGCCGAGGATCGGGCAGCCGAACTTGCCTGACACACTCGTCGGCGCCCACGACTGCCTGCTCCTGGACCTCGACGGCACCGTGTTCCGGGGTGCCGAGCCCACCCCGAACGCCATTGCGGCGTTGGCGGCGGCCGGCGACGCGCGGCAGCTGTACGTCACCAACAACGCGAGCAGGTCCGCGCCCGAGGTGGCCGAACACCTCACCTCCCTGGGATTCGCGGCGACCGCCGGTGACGTTGTCACCAGCGCCCAGAGTGCGGCGAGACTGTTGGCCGAAGCTCTTGAGCGCGAGGACGCGGTGCTCGTGGTCGGCACCGAGGCACTGGCCGCCGAGGTGGCCGCCGTCGGCCTCACCCCGGTGCGCAGCTTCGACAAGGCTCCACGCGCTGTGGTGCAGGGGCATTCACCGGACACCTGTTGGACCACCCTTGCCGAGGCCGCACTCGCCATCCGGGCGGGCGCCTATTGGGTGGCGGCCAATGTGGACGCCACGCTGCCTACCGAGCGGGGCCTGCTCCCCGGAAACGGGTCCATGGTGGCCGCGCTGCGTACCGCCACCGATGCCGATCCGGTCGTGGCCGGCAAGCCGGGGCGCGCACTCATCGAGGACGCGTTGGCACGCGGCACCTTCTTGCGGCCTCTCGTAGTCGGGGACCGGCTCGATACCGACATCTCGGGTGGCAATGCCGCGGGCCTGCCCAGTCTCATGGTGCTCACCGGCGTGAACAGCGCCATCGACGCGATCTGGGCGGATGCCGCGCATCGACCCACGTTCTTGGGGACCGATCTGGCGGCATTGCACCTGCCGCTGCCCGAGGTGCGTATCGAACCGAAGCCGTCGTGGCAGGTCACCGTGGATGTCGACCAGGTGTCGATCGGAGCCGTCGGCGACGCAGGGTCGCCCCTGTCGCTGGCCCAGGCTCTGGCAGCCGCGGTGTGGGCGACGGGCCCTGCCCCGGCGAGCAGGCCCATTGTGGCCACCGATGACGTGGCAGAACGGGCCTGGCAGCAGCTTTCTGCCGGATAGTGTGCCGTCGCCCCTGCCACTTCGGGGAGATCCACTAGCCTTGAGCGCGATGACCACCCCGAACGATGTTGCCCGCCAGGCCGGTGGATCTGACCCCGATGAGGTCAGGTCCCAGGTGCAGGCGCTGCTGGGTCAGCTCGACCCACCCGCCGGCTTCGGCGATTCCGAGGCCGAGCTGGATCTCGAGACCCAAGCCCAGGTACTGGAGCAGGCACATGACGTGTTGGTCCGAGCACTGGAATCCGCGGAGCAGGGATAGCCATGGCCCGGCACGCCAGGGTCGACGCCGAGTTGGTGCGCCGAGGACTCGCTCGTTCGCGTCAGCAGGCAGCTGAACTGATCGACGCGGGCCGGGTGCGTATTGACGGCATACCGGCCGCCAAAGCAGCGACAGCCGTGCCGGCGACGGCCTCCCTTGTGGTGCAGGGGGAACCCGGAGACAAGTGGGTCTCACGCGGCGCCCATAAACTCCTCGGGGCACTTGAGGCCTTTGGCCCACACGGGCTTTCCGTCGAGGGCAAGCGCTGCCTGGACGCGGGGGCATCGACGGGCGGCTTCACCGAGGTACTCCTGCGTTCGGGCGCTCGCGAGGTGGTGGCCGCCGATGTCGGGTACGGACAATTGGCCTGGTCCCTGCAGTCCGACGATCGAGTCACCGTGCTCGATCGCACCAATGTGCGCACCCTGACACCCGAACTGATCGGCGGATCGGCACAACTGATCGTGGCCGACCTCTCCTTCATCTCGCTCGCTTTGGTGCTCGACGCGCTGATCGCCTGTGCCACAACCGATGCCGATATCGTGCCGATGGTCAAACCCCAGTTCGAGGTGGGTAAGGAGCTTGTCGGCACGGGAGGGGTGGTGCGTGATCCGCAGTTGCGCGCCGATGCTGTGGTGTCGGTTGCCCGCCGCGCGCAGACGCGGGGTTGGCACACCGCGGGAGTGACGGCCAGCCCGCTACCCGGGCCGTCTGGAAATGTCGAGTACTTCCTGTGGTTACGGAAAACAGATTCCGGCCTGGATATTGAGGCAGCCGTTGCCGAAGCTATTACGAAGGGGCCGCAGTGATGACCCGCTTGGGCGAAGCACATCAGACTCAGGTGACCGAACGCAAGATCTTGCTTGTCGCTCATACGGGCCGTGATGAGGTCATCGAGACCGCCCGCCGTGTCGCGAAAACTCTGGGGGAGAACGGCATCACGCTGCGGGTGCTCTCCGCGGAGGCCATCGATCGCGGACCGGTGCACCTGGACCCGACCGAGTTTCGCTCCCTCGGTGTGGGCGTCGAGGTTGTCGACGCCGATCAGGATGCCGCCACCGGCTGTGAGTTGGTGTTGGTACTGGGCGGGGACGGCACCTTCCTCCGGGCGGCTGACCTCGCACGCAGCGCGACCGCACCCGTACTCGGAGTCAACCTGGGCCGCATCGGCTTTCTTGCCGAGGTGGAGGCCGAGGCGATCGACGCCGTCCTCACCCATGTGGTGGAGGGCACCTATCGCGTCGAGACCCGGATGACACTGGACGTTCTGGTCCGTATCGGCGGTGAGGTGGTCGAACGCGGCTGGGCACTCAACGAGGTGAGCATCGAAAAGGGCCCCCGACTTGGCGTGCTCGGCGTGGTACTGGAGGTGGACGCGCGTCCAGTGTCGGCATTCGGGTGCGATGGCGTTCTCGTCTCGACCCCGACGGGATCCACCGCCTACGCATTCTCGGCGGGCGGACCGGTTGTCTGGCCCGACCTGGACGCGATTCTCGTGGTGCCCAATAACGCTCACGCATTGTTCGCGCGGCCGATGGTGACCAGCCCTGCCTCTACCGTGGCCGTCGAGATCGAGGCCGACGGGCATGACGCGCTGCTCTTCTGTGACGGCCGTCGCGAGATCCGGGTTCCGCCGGGCGGGCGGGTCGAGGTGGTGCGCGGCCATCAGCCGGTGCTGTGGGCGCGCTTGGACAGCAAGCCCTTCGCGGACCGGGTCGTGCGTAAGTTCCATTTGCCTGTCAAGGGCTGGCGGGGAAGGTAGTCGTGCTCACCGAGATTCGCATCGAGTCCCTTGGCGCCATCCCCGCCGCCACCGCGGAGTTCGACAGCGGGCTGACCGTGCTGACCGGCGAAACCGGAGCAGGTAAGACCATGGTGGTCACCGGTCTGCATCTGCTCGGCGGGGCGCGCGCCGACGCCAACCGGGTGCGGGCGGGCGCCGACCGCGCCGTGGTCGAAGGCCGATTTCTCACGACTGATCCGCTCGGCGCCGAGCCCACCGACGTCACCGAGGTATTGGATTCCTCGGGGGCACAACGGGACGACGACGGCAGCGTGATCGCCGCGCGCTCGGTGACCTCCGATGGCCGCTCGCGCGCGTACCTGGGCGGGCGCTCCGTGCCCGCCAAATCGCTGGCCAGCTTCACCGCGGGTCTGCTCACGGTGCACGGCCAGAACGACCAGCTGCGCCTGATGCGCCCCGAACAGCAGCTCGCGGCATTGGACAGATTCGCCTCGGAAGGCCCGGCCAGCATCGAGGCGCTCCTGACCACCTACCGCAAGCTGCGCGAGGAATGGCTCACCGCCCGGCGCGACCTCATCGACCGCACCAATCGGGCGCGTGAGCTGGCGCAGGAAGCCGATCGACTCGGATTCGCGCTCAACGAGATCGATGCCGTCGACCCGAAACCAGGGGAGGACGACCAGCTCGCCGCCGATATCCATCGCCTATCCGAACTCGACGCGCTGCGCGATGCGGCGGCCTCCGCACGCAGTGCGCTGGCAGGCTCGGATTCCCATGGTGAGGCCGACGATTCCCAGTCGGCGATCGATCGCATCGCGAAGGCCAAGGTACTGCTGGAAGCCACCGATGACGCCGCGCTGCGAGCCCTGGCACCACAATTGGCCGAGGCACTCGCGGTGGTCGGTGACGTCTCCCGTGAGCTGACCGCGTTTACGGACGAATTGCCAAGCGATGCAAGCACTCTCGAGGAGAAGCTGGCACGTCAGGGGCAGCTGCGCACGCTGACCCGCAAGTATGCTGCCAACCTCAATGGGGTGATCGCCTGGGCGCAGGAGGCGCGCGGCAGACTGGCCGAGGTCGACACCTCCGAAGAAACACTCCATGCCCTCTCTGTCCGCGTGGATCGACTTGCCGGCGAACTAGCTACCGCCGCAACAGGTCTGACCAAGGCGCGTACCAAGGCCGCCAAGGCGCTGGGTAAAGCCGTCACGGCCGAGCTGGCGGGCCTGGCGATGGACCGAGCCGCGTTCACCATTGCCGTGGAACCCATCGCGGCCCGGACCGATGATGTGGCGCCCCTGACGCTGCCGTCCGGGCAGACCGTGCACGCGGGATCGGCGGGTGCCGACGCCGTCGAATTCGGATTCGCTGCGCATCGCGACAACCCGATGCTGCCGCTGGCCAAGAGCGCGTCCGGAGGTGAGCTCTCACGCGTGATGCTGGCCCTCGAGGTGGTGCTTGCCGCCTCGACTGCGGGGACCACCATGGTGTTCGACGAAGTCGATGCGGGTGTGGGCGGCCGGGCCGCCGTGCAGATCGGCCGGCGGTTGGCCAAGTTGGCGCACACCCACCAGGTGATCGTCGTGACGCACCTACCCCAGGTCGCGGCGTTCGCCGATATTCACCTCACTGTTGACCGGGTGGGCAGTAAGGGCAGCGGTGTCCGCCGTCTGGATGACGAGGATCGGGTCGCCGAACTGGCCCGGATGCTGGCCGGGCTCGGCGACTCCGACACCGGACGGGCGCACGCCCGTGAGCTGCTCGACGCCGCCCGTTCCGAGCGAGGCTGAGCTCCCTTCCACGAGCTGGGGGTACCTCCCGCTTGCGGGGCACGCTTGTGGCCCACAAACCCCGGGTGACCTGCGTGATATGCACTTCCTCGGCCGTGAAACCAGGGGTGCTGGAGTGACTAATGTGACAGGTGTTACGGCGCGCCTCCACTGCCTGAGCAGCCCCGCGAGCGATCATCAGCTGTATGAACTTGACCACGATGCTCACTCGAAGCAGCAGCTCCCGGCCTGGCATCGTCGGAACAGTGCGGACCGACAGGGACATCAACCGGCTGCTGCAACGCCTCAACCCGGGTGATATCGCCGTGATCGACATCCTCGATCTGGATCGCATCACAGCAGACGCTCTTGTCGACGCGCGCGTCAGCGCTGTGGTCAACGTCTCGCCGTCGATCTCCGGCCGCTACCCGAATCTGGGGCCCGAGGTGCTCGTCGCCAACGGCATCATCCTCATCGACAGCATCGGACCCGAGGTCTTCAAAAAGGTCAAGGACGGCTCTACGGTTCGCGTGCACAATGGCGGCATCTACAACGGTGACCGCCGCCTCATCGCCGGGACACCGCGCACCGATGCGGACGTGCACGACCTGATGACCGAGGCCAAGACCGGATTGGTCGCCCACCTGGAGGCGTTCTCCGGCAACACCATCGAGTTCATCCGCAGCGAGAGTCCGCTGTTGATTGACGGGATCGGTATCCCGGACGTCGACATCGACCTGCGCAACCGCCATGTCATCGTCGTGTCCGACGGCGTCGGTGCCGCCAATGACCTGAAGAACCTCAAGCCGTTCATCAAGGAGTATCAACCGGTTCTCATCGGAGTCGGGACCGGCGCCGATATCCTGCGTAAGGCCGGCTACCGGCCGCTCATCGTGGTGGGCGACCCGCTGCTGATGAGTAACGATGTCTTGAAATCCGGTGCGCAGGTTGTTCTTCCCGCCGACGCCGACGGGCACGCCGCCGGGCTCGAACGCATCCAGGACCTGGGAGTCGGGGCCGTGACCTTCCCGGCGGCGGGTTCGGCCGCGGACCTGGCGCTGCTGCTGGCCGATCACCACGGTGCATCACTGATCGTCACGGTGGGCCACACCGCGTCCATCGAGGAGTTCTTCGATCGCGAACGCCAGCAGTCCAATCCGTCGACCTTCCTGACCCGGCTCAAGGTCGGCGCCAAGCTCGTCGACTCCAAAGCCGTTGCGACGCTGTATCGCAACCGGTTCTCCGGTGGGGCCATCGCCTTGTTGATCCTGGCGGTGTTGGTGGCCGTGATCACGATGCTGTGGGTCACCAGTGCGGGCGACAGCGCGGCCGAATGGCTGCTCGCCTATTGGAACCGGATGACGGTCTGGGTGCAGAACCTAGTCAGCTGAGCTACTCATGATTACTCTGCGTCAGCACGCAATATCCCTCGCTGCGGTTTTCCTCGCACTGGCAGTGGGTGTCGTACTCGGCTCGGGCCTGCTCAACGACACGCTCCTCTCGGGCCTGCGCGACGACAAGCGCACCCAGCAACGACAGATCGAAGACCTCAATCAGGACAAGAATGCCCTGGGTGAGAAGCTCAACGCGGCAAGCAATTTCGATGCCACCATGGCGCCCCGAATGGTCAAGGATGCCCTGGGTGATCGAAAGGTGGTGCTGTTCACCACCCCGGAGGCGGACCGCTCCGATGTCGACGGCATCGCTCAACTGATCTCGACCGCCGGCGGGTCGGTATCGGCCCGGGTCGGGCTGACCGACCAGTTCACCGACGCCAATCAGGGTGAACGGCTGCGCACCATCGTGAACTCGTCGATCCTGCCCGCGGGGACGCAGCTGCGCACCGATGCCGTAGACCAGGGATCGCAAGCGGGTGACCTCGTGGGCATCGTGTTGCAGATTGCCCCGCACAAACCAGAAGAGCAGGCACCGCCGGTGACCGACGAGCAGCGCGACATCGCACTGTCGGCGCTGCGTCAGAGCGGATTCATCACCTACACCGACGGGCAGGTGTCCGCGGGAAATCTCGCGGTGATCGTGACCGGTGGAGCGTTACCCGACGACGCCGGGAACAAGGGGTCCAGCGTCGCGCGATTCGCTGCCGCGCTGGATCGGCGCGGCTCGGGCACCGTGCTCGTCGGACGCAGCGGATCGGCCAACGGCATCGCGTCGATCGCGGTGACCCGTGCCGACGGTTCCATGGCCTCGGCGGCGAGCACCGTCGACGATGTCGAGATGGCCTCGGGCCGCATCACCACCGTCCTGGCGCTGCGCGAACAGTCCGATGGCCACTCGGGTCGATACGGCCTTGGCCCTGGAGCTACTTCCATCACGGTGCCCTAGGCGGGCCATAAAAAGGGATCTAGCCCACACCGCACGGCGTGTTCGGTGCCTGTTGTCGGCGTGTTTGTTAGGGTGAGGTTCCGTGGGTCAGCAGGGCCCCGATCCAGTCAGAATTGCCCTGCGCAGTCGTCACGGGAGCCTTCTTGCCAGGTCTACGCAAGCATCCTCAATCCGCCACTCGGCACCTCTTCGTCAGCGGCGGAGTCGCCTCCTCGCTGGGCAAGGGACTGACCGCCTCCAGCCTCGGGCAACTTCTCACATCACGCGGTTTGCACGTGACCATGCAGAAGCTCGATCCGTACCTCAACGTGGATCCGGGCACCATGAATCCGTTCCAGCACGGCGAGGTCTTCGTGACAGAGGATGGCGCCGAGACCGATCTCGACGTCGGGCATTACGAGCGCTTCCTGGATCGCGACCTGTCAGGTTCGGCGAATGTCACGACGGGGCAGGTCTATTCGTCCGTGATCGCCAAAGAGCGACGCGGTGAGTACCTCGGCGACACCGTGCAGGTAATCCCGCACATCACCGACGAGATCAAGAGCCGCATCCTCGCGATGGCCGAGCCCGATGCCAATGGCAAGCGGCCCGACGTGGTCATCACCGAGATCGGCGGCACCGTCGGCGATATCGAATCGCAGCCGTTCCTGGAGGCGGCGCGCCAGATCCGGCACGACGTCGGCCGCGACAACGTCTTCTTCCTGCACGTCTCCCTGGTGCCGTACCTGAGGCCGTCCGGTGAGCTCAAGACCAAGCCGACGCAACACTCGGTCGCCGCGCTGCGCAGCATCGGCATCACCCCCGATGCGCTGATCCTGCGTTGCGATCGGGAGGTGCCTGAGCCGCTCAAGAACAAGATCGCGCTCATGTGCGACGTGGATGTCGACGGTGTCATCTCCACACCGGACGCCCCGTCCATCTACGACATCCCGAAGGTGCTGCATCGCGAGGAGCTCGACGCGTACGTGGTGCGCCGGCTCAACCTGCCCTTCCGCGATGTCGATTGGACAGAGTGGGGCGATCTGCTGCAGCGCGTGCACGAGCCCAGCGAGTCGGTGCGAATCGCCTTGGTGGGCAAGTACATCGACCTGCCTGATGCCTATCTATCGGTCACCGAGGCGCTGCGTGCCGGTGGGTTCCGGCACCGCACGAAGGTCGACATCAAGTGGGTGCCCTCGGACGACTGTGAGACCGAGGCCGGTGCGCAGTCCGCGCTCGGTGACGTCGACGGGGTGTTGATCCCAGGCGGTTTCGGCATCCGGGGCATCGAAGGAAAGCTCGGCGCCATCGGCTACGCACGTAAGCGGCGCATCCCGATGCTCGGCCTGTGTCTCGGATTGCAGTGCATGGTGATCGAGGCGGCACGCTCGGCGGGTCTCGCCGATGCCAACTCTGCCGAATTCGACCCGAAGACTCCGAGCCCGGTGATCGCCACCATGGCCGATCAGGTGCGGGCGGTTGCCGGTGAGGCAGATCTGGGCGGAACGATGCGTCTCGGCGCCTATCCTGCTGTTCTGGAAGCCGACTCCATTGTTGCCGAGGCGTACGGAACGACCGAAGTGTCCGAACGGCACCGGCATCGGTACGAGGTGAATAACCCCTACCGCGACAAGATCGCCGAGAGCGGTCTGCGGTTCTCCGGGACATCCCCCGACGGACACCTGGTGGAGTTCGTCGAGTATCCGAGGGATGTGCACCCCTTCGCGGTAGCTACCCAGGCGCACCCGGAGCTCAAGAGCCGCCCCACCCGTCCGCACCCGTTGTTCGTCGCATTCATCCGTGCTGCGATGGAATACAAAGCGGCCGAACGCCTTCCACTGGACCCTGACAGTGAGTAACGGGGCTTCCGGGGACGGAGAACGCCATGAGTTCCTCACCCTGGAGTCCGAGCCTATGTACATGGGCGGCATTCTGGCGTTGCGTCGTGATCGTGTCGCGATGCCCGGCGGCGGCAGCGCGATTCGCGAGGTAGTCGAGCATTACGGGGCGGTGGCAGTCGCCGCCGTGGACGAGGTCGGACAGGTCGCACTGGTGCATCAGTACCGCCATCCGCTCGGACACCGGCTCTGGGAACTGCCCGCCGGACTGCTGGACATCGCGGGGGAGGACACCCAACTGGCCGCCGCACGCGAGCTGCGGGAGGAGGCCGGCGTCGAAGCAACCACCTGGCGGGTACTCGTGGACGCCGCTGCCTCGCCCGGTTTCACCGACGAGGTGGTCAGGGTGTTTCTGGCCACCGGGCTCTCGCATCCGGGCCGCGGCGAAAGCCATGACGAAGAGGCCGACATGACGGTGCATTGGTTGCCGCTGCCCGAAGCGGTCTCGATGGTGCTCGCCGGCGAGATTGTGAACGCCATTGCCGCGGCGGGCATTCTGGCCGCACACGTGGCCCTCGCCGGCCACCACACCCGCGACTCTGACGCCCCCTGGCCGGACCGGCCAACAGCCTTTGCGAAACGCAAGGCCGGAATGTGACCGTGGCGGTCCGGCTCCTAGACGGTGAGATCCAGTCCTATCTGGATCACCTCGACGTGGAACGCGGCGTCGCCGCCAACACCCTGAGCTCATACCGTCGCGACCTGCGCCGCTATCAGCAGCATCTCGCCGACCGCAAGATCGGTCGCCTCGCCGACGTGTCCGAACCCGATGTGAGCGATTTCGTGGTCACCTTGCGCCGCGGCGACCCCGACAATGGTGTGCCTGAGCTGTCCGCGTCCTCGGCCGCCCGCGCGCTGATCGCCGTGCGCGGACTGCACCGGTTCGCCGCCCTCGAGGGGCTGGCCCCGACCGATGTCGCTCGCGCCGTCAAACCACCGACCCCCAACCGGCGACTGCCCAAGAGCCTGACGATCGACCAAGTAGAGGCCCTATTGGCCGCCGCAGGCGGAGGTGCCACTGACGGCCCGCTCGATCTCCGCAACCGCGCGCTCCTGGAACTGCTGTACTCGACCGGGGCGCGCATTTCCGAGGCCGTGGGGCTCGATGTCGACGATGTCGATGTCCACGCGCGCTCGGCCTTGCTCTGGGGCAAGGGCGGCAAGCAGCGACTGGTGCCCGTGGGGCGCCCCGCGGTGGAAGCACTCCAGGCCTATCTCGTGCGCGGACGTCCTGATCTGGCCCGACGAGGACGCGGCGGTGTGCCCGCGCTGTTCCTGAACTCCAGGGGTGGGCGGTTGTCGCGCCAAAGCGCCTGGCAGGTACTGGCGGATGCCGCCGAACGCGCCAGAATCAGCGCGGCGGTATCGCCGCACACACTGCGGCACTCCTTTGCAACGCACCTCCTGGAAGGTGGTGCCGATGTTCGCGTCGTGCAGGAATTACTCGGCCACGCCTCGGTGACGACGACGCAGATCTACACGCTGGTCACCGTCAGTTCGCTACGCGAAGTATGGGCTGGTGCGCATCCCCGCGCCCGGTAGTGCCGACTCCATGTGCGGGTTGCCGCTACCGGAAGCCGCAACCCCACTAGACTTGCCCGAATGCCTTCGATGAGGCCCCCACAAGTGGGTGGGACCCCCAGCTTGCGCGCAGAGGGGCGAACAGACGACCGGGAGGTGACGTGACGGACCCGAACGTCGACACCGAGTTCCCCGTCGAAGACGGCGACCTTGATCTGACCGGTCGTCCTCACAAGGACACGCCCGAGCCGAAGCCGGTGACGACCCACGGGCCGGCCAAGGTCATCGCGATGTGCAACCAGAAGGGTGGGGTGGGTAAGACCACGTCGACCATCAATCTGGGCGCTGCGCTGGCCGGCTACGGGCGACGGGTACTGCTTGTCGACCTTGACCCGCAGGGCGCCCTGTCGGCCGGTTTGGGAATCGCCCACCACGAGCTGGAGACCACAGTGCACAACCTGCTGGTGGAGCCCAGGGTGTCGGTGGACGAGGTCCTCATGCGCACCCGCGTCGAGGGACTGGACCTGATACCGAGCAACATCGACCTCTCCGCAGCCGAGATTCAGCTCGTCAACGAGGTGGGTCGGGAGCACTCGCTGGCCCGCGCGCTGCACCCGGTGCTCGACCGCTACGACTACGTGCTCATCGACTGCCAGCCGTCGCTGGGTCTGTTGACGGTGAACGCGTTGGCCTGCTCCGAGGGGGTGGTCATCCCGATGGAATGTGCGTTCTTCTCGCTGCGCGGGCTGGCGTTGCTCACCGACACCGTGGCCAAGGTGCGCGACCGGCTCAACCCGAAGCTGTCGGTGTCCGGAATCGTCATCACCATGTTCGACGCCCGCACTCTGCACGCGCGTGAGGTGATGGCCCGGGTCATCGAGGTGTTCGGCGACCAGGTCTTCCACACCGTCATCACCCGCACCGTCCGCTTCCCGGAAACCAGCGTGGCGGGGGAGCCCATCACCACCTGGGCGCCCAAATCCTCCGGTGCCCAGGCGTATGTCTCGTTGGCTCGCGAGGTAATCGACCGGTTTGAATCGTGACGGTCGAGGTACCGGAAGCGCGGACTGTGTCTGATCCAGTCGCGACTTCCACGGAGCCCGTAGTGCCCGACTCCGCCGCTCCGGAACCGGAACCGAAGGCCGCCGATACCCACGGCTTCCGGATTCATCTCACCAACTTCGAGGGTCCATTCGACCTACTGCTGCAACTGATTTCGCAGCATCGGCTCGACGTCACCGAGGTCGCTTTGCACCAGGTGACCGACGAGTTCATCGCCTATACCAAGACGTTGGGCGATACGTACAGCCTGGACGAAGTCACCGCGTTCTTGGTGGTGGCGGCGACCCTGCTGGATCTCAAGGCAGCGCGATTGCTGCCCTCGGGCCAGGTGGACGACTCCGACGATTTGGCGCTCCTGGAAATCCGTGACCTGCTGTTCGCGCGGCTGCTGCAGTACCGGGCCTTCAAGCATGTGGCGGAGATGTTCGCCGAACTGGAGGCCGCCGCCCTGCGCTCGTACCCGCGCGCGGTGGCGTTGGAGGAGCGGTTCAGCGAGCTGCTGCCGCCGGTTCACCTGGGGCTCGATGGGGATCAATTCGCCCAGCTCGCCGCCGGTGCGTTCACTCCCCGGCCGGTGCCAACGGTGGGCCTGAGCCATCTGCACATTCCCCGTGTTTCGGTGCCTGAACACGCCAAACGGATGGTCGAGCTGCTGTCCGCACGCGGCGCGGGACAGTGGATGACGTTTACCGAGCTGGTCGCCGAATGCGCGGCACCCATCGAGATCGTGGCCCGCTTCCTAGGCGTCCTCGAGCTCTACCGCTCCAAGGCGGTACTATTCGAGCAATCCGAACCGCTTGGACCGCTCCAAGTTTCATGGACCGGTGAGCGCCCGGCGCAGGATGATCTAGAAAAGGCAGTGGACTACGCATGAGTGAGCAGACGATCCCTGTCGAGGGGTCGCAGGAGTCCACCGATCTCGACGCCCCCGTCGACACCGAGATCAGTGCCCCGGAATCCGACTCGGAAGCCTCTGGCGAGGCCGAATCGGGTGCGGACGAATTCGTCCCGATGGCCGATGACGAACTCATCAGCACTCTCGAGGCCCTGTTGCTGGTGGTGGACACTCCCATCAGTGCCTCGGCGGTGGCCGCGGTCGTTGCCCAGCCATTGGACCGGGTAGCCGAAGCGCTGCAACGGATTTCCGAGATCCTGACCGATCGCGCCAGCGGAATCGATCTTCGTGAGACCGTCGACGGCTGGCGTATGTACACGCGCGCCCAGTACGCGCCATACGTCGAGAAGCTGCTGCTTGACGGTGCACGGTCCAAGCTGACCCGTGCCGCGCTGGAGACCCTTGCCGTGGTGGCCTACCGACAGCCGGTGACCAGATCCCGGGTCAGTGCCGTCCGGGGCGTGAACGTCGATGCCGTCATGCGAACACTGCTCATGCGCGGGTTGATCGCCGAAGCCGGCACCGATGACGAATCCGGCGCTGTGATGTTCCGCACCACCGAGTTGTTCCTGGAGCGGCTCGGGCTGACCTCATTGACAGATCTTCCCGATATCGCACCGCTTCTTCCCGATATCGACGTGATCGACGACCTATCCGAAAACCTCGGCGACGAGCCGCGGTTCGCGCGGCTCAACCGGACGCCGGCCGTCGGCTCCGCACCCGCCTTTACTGTTGATCAGGACTGAACGATGAATGAAGAGGGAATTCGACTCCAGAAGGTGTTGTCGCAAGCGGGAATTGCGTCACGCCGGGTAGCCGAGCGGATGATTTACGAGGGTCGCGTCGAAGTGGACGGTCAGATCGTCACGGAGCAGGGCAGGCGAATCGATCCGGCGGTCAACGTGGTTCGCGTCGACGGCGCCCGCGTGATCATGAACTCCGAGCTGGTGTATCTGGCACTCAACAAGCCCTACGGCATGTTATCGACCATGTCGGACGACCGTGGCCGCGCCTGCATCGGGAAGCTGATCGAGGAGCGGGTGAGGAGCAATCAGGGCGTGCGCAATGTCGGGCGCCTCGACGCCGAAACCGTCGGGCTGATCCTGCTCACCAATGACGGGGAGCTGACTCACCGGCTCATGCATCCGTCCTACGAGGTGCCCAAGACGTATATCGCCACGGTGGCGGGCACGGTGCCGCGCGGCCTCGGCAGGCAGCTGCGCGACGGCGTGGAACTCGCCGACGGACCGGCGAAGATCGACGATTTCAAGTTCCTCGGCACCGTGGATGGCCAGACCATGATCCAGCTGACCCTGCATGAGGGACGCAATCGCATTGTGCGCCGGATGCTCGACGCCGTGGGTCATCCGGTGTTGGAGTTGGTGCGTACCAAGGTCGGCGATGTGGTGCTGGGCAATCAACGTCCCGGGAGCCTGCGTGCTCTAGGCCGCGACGAGGTTGGCTCGCTGTACAAGGCGGTGGGCTTGTGACGCGCGTCGTGGTGGCCATCGACGGACCATCCGGCACCGGAAAATCGTCGGTGGCCAAGGAATTGGCTCGGCAGCTCGGCGCCGCCTATCTGGACACCGGGGCGATGTACCGGATCGTGACGCTCTGGGTGCTGCGCGCCGGTATCGACCTCGCCGATCCCGCAGCCATCTCCGCTGCCACCGAACGGGTCCCCTTGTCGGTGGGGTCTGATCCCGATGCGCAGACGGCACTGCTTGCGGGAGAAGATGTTTCAACTCCCATCCGGGGAACCGAGGTGACCGGCGCTGTCTCTGCGGTGTCCGCGGTGCCGGCAGTGCGCGAGCGATTAGTGCGACAGCAGCGCGAGCTGGCCGAGGGCAGCGGCGGCGCGGTGGTGGTAGAGGGCCGCGATATCGGTACCGTCGTGCTCCCGGATGCCGACGTGAAGATCTATCTCACCGCATCGGCACAGGCCCGGGCGCAGCGCCGGAATGCACAGAACGTTTCCGGCGGCGGGGTCGACGAGTACGAGCGCGTGCTCGCCGACGTGCAGCGCCGCGATCATTTGGACTCGACACGAGCGGTGTCGCCACTGCGGCCGGCCGAGGACGCGGTGCAGGTCGACACCAGCGATATGACACAGGATCAGGTCGTGGCCCACCTGCTGGACCTGGTGCGAACAAAGGCAGGGGCATCTCGATGACCGACGGCACATGGGTCGATGAAAGCGATTGGGAAGTCGACGAATTCGAAGAAGATGGGGGAGTCGAGGAACCGAGTGCCCCGCCTGCCGTTGTGGCAGTGGTCGGTCGTCCGAATGTCGGCAAGTCGACATTGGTGAACCGGATCATCGGGCGTCGTGAAGCGGTTGTCCAAGACATTCCCGGGGTGACCAGGGACCGCGTCTCGTATCCCGCCGAATGGATGGATCGCCGATTCACCGTCCAAGACACCGGCGGGTGGGAGGCCGATGCGTCTGGCCTGCAACAGCTTGTCGCCGAGCAGGCGCGGCACGCGATGGCGACCGCCGATCTCATCATCCTGGTCGTGGACGCCACGGTCGGCGCGACCTCAACAGACGAAGACGCGGCGAAGTTACTGCGCCGCTCAGGCAAGCCGGTCTTCCTGGCTGCCAACAAGGTTGATAGCGACCGGGCCGAGGCCGATGCGGCAACACTGTGGTCGCTGGGATTGGGAGAGCCCTTTCCTATCAGCGCCATGCATGGGCGCGGGGTCGCGGATCTGCTCGACCGTGTGGTCGCCGACCTGCCCCAGGTGTCCGCACGTGGATCGGGGGAGGGTGGCCCGCGACGTGTGGCTCTCGTTGGAAAACCCAACGTGGGCAAGAGCTCTCTGCTGAACAAGCTGTCAGGCGACCAGCGGTCGGTGGTCCACGATACTGCCGGGACGACGGTCGACCCGGTGGACACTTTGATCGAACTCGACGGCAAGACTTGGCGTTTTGTTGATACGGCAGGTTTGCGCCGCAAGGTTGGACAGGCCTCCGGCCATGAGTACTACGCCTCGCTGCGCACCCATGGGGCCATCGAGGCTGCCGAGGTCGCGATCGTGCTCTTGGACGCATCCCAGCCCATCACCGAACAGGACCAACGAGTGCTGTCCATGGTGGTCGAATCCGGGCGCGCATTGGTCCTCGCGTTCAATAAGTGGGATCTGGTGGACGAGGATCGTCACGACCTCCTTGAACGTGAAGTAGACCTTCAGCTTTCGCAGCTCGGCTGGGCGCAACGGGTGAACATTTCAGCCAAGAGCGGCCGGGCACTCCAGAAACTGGTGCCCGCGATCGAGTCTGCGCTGCGCTCCTGGGATTCGCGAATTTCCACCGGTCAGCTCAATACCTGGATCAAGGAAGTGGTTGCCGCGACGCCACCTCCGGTGCGCGGCGGGAAGCAGCCACGCGTGTTGTTCATCACCCAGGCCACGTCACGGCCACCCACCTTCGTGCTATTTACCACCGGTTTCCTCGAAGCCGGGTATCGCCGGTTCCTCGAGCGCAGACTGCGCGAAACCTTCGGCTTCGAAGGGACTCCCATCAGGGTGAATGTTCGGATGCGCGAGAAACGCGGACCCAAACGCTAACTGCCGGTGAGATAGCAACGGGGACAAGCTAAAAGATCTCGTGCACATTGCTCTCTCAGGCTCCGTTCACCGAATATTCGCACTCGTGTTGAGATCTACCCGATCGGAATCGCCCACTTTTTCGGTTTGCTGACCTAGGCTGGTTTGACCGTCTACCATCCTGCGGCGGTAGCAAAACCACCTACGAAAGGCGCAACACAGTGGCGGACACACTCACCCAGGGTCAGAAGCTGGATTCGGGACAGAGCCTCACCTCGAACAACGGCGCGTACACCCTGACTCTGCAGGATGACGGCAATCTGGTTCTGACCGATGGCGGCAGCCCCATTTGGGCCTCAGACTCAAGCGGACACACCGCTGGCCACGCAGAGGTACAGGGCGACGGCAACTTCGTCGTCTACGACAACGGTGGTGGCGCGCTGTGGAGCAGCAACACCGAGGGCCGCTCCGACGTGAAGCTGGTTCTGCAGGACGACCGCAACCTGGTGCTTTACGCAGGCGCGGATTCCGTCTGGTCTTCGGGCACGCAGACCGACACCCCGGTCGCACCGGCAACCGAGTCCGTTGAGGTTGCTCCTGCAGCCGTGGAGGAGCCTGCTCCTGCCCCGGAGCCCCGCACCTACACCGTCGTGTCGGGTGACACCCTCTGGGCCATCGCGGAGCGCTTCTACGGTGACGGCAACCAGTACCAGAAGATTGCCGACGCGAGCGGGGTTGCCAACCCCGATCTGATTCAGCCGGGTCAGGTTCTGACCATCCCGGAGTAATCACGCCGGCTTAAGTAGGCAGCGTGATGTAAGCCTCTTGGCCCCATCGGCCCCGTCGGGTTAACCCCCCGGCGGGGCTGATGTCGTTCTACTGCCTCAGGTAGCCGTCGGGGTGGTGGAACCAATTGATGCGCGGGACGCGCGCAGGATCAATATGCGCGGGCGGAATCCACCACGTACGGCCGTCGGGGCCGCGTGTGGCCCGCCAGTGATGGTCCTGGGGCCCCCAGCAGCTTGTGATGCCCCTCGCAGCCGAGCGCGAGTGCGTCCACGTCGGTCTTACCGCCGCGCGCCCACTCGTCCATGTGGTGTACCTGACAGTGATACGCGGGCCGATCGCATCCCGGGTACGTGCAGCCTCGATCCTTGGCGATCAACACGATTCGCTGGTCCTCGCTGGCGATCCGTTTTGCCCGCCCCAGATGCAGCGCGCGCCCGGCGTCGTCGAAGACGGCCAGGTAGTGGTGGGCATGACTGGCCATCCGGATGAGATCGGTGATGGGCAGCAGTGAGCCTCCGCCGGTTACCCCGTGGCCTGCCCCTGCTTCGAGCTCCCGCAGTGTTGTGGTGACGACCGCCGTCACCGGCAGTCCGCGATGACGGCCTAGCTCGCCCGATGACAACACAGACCGACACACCGCCTTGAGCGCGTCATGCTGCCGTTGGGCGAGCGAGCGCACATCGCGCTTTGCCATGTCGACATCGGGATCGCCATCTAGGCAAGGTGTTTCGCCCTCGGGGTTGCATACACCGGGAGCCGCATACTTTGCGAAGATCGCATCGAGATAGGAACGCAATTCGGGGTCCAGGTCGAATGCTCCGGGCGTCATGAGATCCGCACCTTGACGTCCCATCCGGAACCCTCGTCGTCGGGCACGATCGGCATCGCCGGTGAGGCTGCCGTCGGGATCCAGATATGCCAGGAGCCTGTCCGCGGCCTTGCGTAGCTCGGTCCGGCCGGAGTGTTCCCGCGAGCCCGGCAAGCTGCTTCTCGGCGGCCGCTCGGGTTACCGCATCAACAGCGCGGGGGAGTCGGTCCCAGAACTGCCGGATGACCGCAATGTGATCGTGTCCGGCGACACCGGTCTGTTGCGCCACGGCAGTCGCCGCAAGCACGGGCTCGATCGGTTCGCCACTCAGAGAAGCGGTGGGGGCCAGCTCCGCGGCATCCCGGATGCGCCGGCGCGCATCCGAACGAGTGATCCGCAAGGTGTCAGCAAGGATTTCAGCCAGGTTGACCCCACCGAACTGCCCCGGAACATGCTCGGACACAAGCTCATTGACGATCAGATGAGTCGCGCTAGGGATCCGACGCACGAGGGCCTCGACACCGCGAAGAACGGCGAGACGATCGCCCTGCGTCAGAGTCTGGGCATCGAGTTCCGCCAGCGTGTCGACGGCATGGGCCAGCCCCGCAAGGACCTGACCTGCGTCCACATCCACCATCGAACTCATGTTCGAATGATAGGACGCCACCCCGACAAGTGGTCGCCGCATGTTGCGGATGTTTTTGTTGTGACACAAGTGATTTCAGGAACCCCGCACCGCTGATCGGAATCCGAGTTCAAGATCTGGCCAGACCTACGGTAGGCTTCCGTCTGCTGCTCATAGCGGCGGCGGGCTGTGGCGCAGCTTGGTAGCGCACTTGACTGGGGGTCAAGTGGTCGCAGGTTCAAATCCTGTCAGCCCGACAACAAAAATCCCTTCTGACCCAGGTCGGAGGGGATTTTTAGCTTCTGAATCAATGCCAGTTCAGTCAGGGTCAGGCCGGGTGGTGGATGAGCAGCGGCAGCACCGCTCGGGCTCCGGCCTTCCGCAGATGAGCGGCGGCAACGGTGACGGGCCACCGGGTAGAGGTCGAGTCTGTCACCAGCAGCACACGCCGGCCGGCGATCACTTCCCGGAGCGAGTTGTCCATGCCGATCGCGTCACGCCAGTAGGCGGCCTCCTCCCCGCCGGATGAATCACGGCCAGGAACCGTACCCGCGACCACCGGCATCACTGCGTGTCGCAGGCGACCGACCGTGGCAATTCGGTCGGTCACCGGCCGCACCGGACTGGGCGTGCCGGTCAGCTGCAGCGACACCGCGATCTCGGGGCGGGCGACCCATTCGTCGCGCCATCGGGCGAGAGTGGAAACCGCGGCCTGGGCCAGAGCCTCGATTGCCTCGGGCTCGCCTGCAACCGCAGCGACGATTACCCCGCTCCACTCCGGAGCGTCGGCATGGACCAGCACGCGGCCCGGCTCGGCGAGCAGGTCCGCTGGGATCTTGCCGCGGGTACCGAACTCTCCGCCGGGCCACATCTTTCGGGGTTCAAGCACCGTGGAATCGGCGCGCAGGGTGGCGGCGACCGTCCGCATCAGGTCGGCGGCCGCAGGCAGTCCAAGCCCATCGGGTGTTTGCCCGAGGCACACCGAGCAGCGTCCGCACGATGCGGCCTGGGGATCATCGAGCGATTCGGTGAGCAGCTGCATGAGGCAGCGTTCTCCCCGTGTGTAGGCCTTCATGATGTCGGCCTCGCGGCGGCGAGTGGCAATGATGCCTTCGTAGTGCTCTGCGTCGAAACGCCAAGGGCTACCGGTAGATCGCCAGCCGCCGTCGACCCGCTCCACTGCGCCGTCGACGGCGAGCTGCTTGACCATGAGCTCGATTCGTGTGCGCCGAATACCCGTCTTGGCCTCGAGTGCGTTTACCGATACCGATTCCGCACCCTCGCGCGTCTCGCCGGCGAGAGCGGTGAGCACCGTGTCCATCTGTTTGGGGTCTGGAATCGAGGCGGTGGTGAAGTAGTCCCATATACCGGCGTCGGATGCTGATGGAAGCAGTACGACTGCCGCGTGGTCGATGGCGCGGCCGGCGCGCCCCACCTGTTGGTAGTAACCGACTGGTGACGGCGGCGAGCCGATGTGGACGACGAACCCGAGGTCGGGCTTGTCGAAGCCCATCCCCAGGGCAGACGTGGCGATCAGCGCTTTGATCCGGTTCTCACGTAGCGCGTCCTCGAGCCGGGCTCGTGTGTCCGCATCGAGTTGACCGGTGTACGCAGCGACTTTCGCCTGTGGGTGTACCGCGTGGATGGCGTTCACTAGCCGTTGCGCATCGGCGACAGTGAGTACGTAGACGATGCCCGACCCTGGTAACTCGTCCACATGCTGAGCGACCCAGGCATAGCGTGCCAGCGGCGACATCGGTGGCAACACGTTGAGCTGCAATGAGCGACGGGCTAGCGGTCCCCGGAGAACGAGAGTGGCGTCTCCCAGCTGGGTGGCCACGTCCTCGGTGACCCGCGCGTTCGCGGTGGCAGTGGTGGCCAGTACCGGCGTCTGCGGGTTCAACCGGGTGAGCACGTCGGACACCCGGCGGTAGTCGGGACGAAAATCGTGTCCCCAGTCCGATACCGCGTGCGCCTCGTCGATGACCAGCAGCCCCATAGCGCCTTCGAGTGCAGAAAGCACCCGACGGCCAAACGACGGGTTAGCCAGCCGCTCAGGTGACACCAGCAGCACGTCGATATCGCCAGCCACGAGCCGCGCCTCGATGGAACTCCAGTCGTCGAAGTTCGACGAGTTGAGAGTGGCGGCACGCAGCCCTGCCCGAGCGGCAGCAGCGACTTGATCGCGCATCAGGGACAGCAGTGGCGAGACAATCAGTGCCGGACCGGCGCCCTCGGAGCGTCGGATCGCTGTCGCGACCCAGTACACCGCGGATTTACCCCATCCCGTGGCTTGGACCACCAGCACCCGAGCCGCGGGCTCCAGTAGCGCGGCCACGGCGGTCTCTTGATCGTCTCGCAGGGTCGCACCGGGACCGGCCAGCGCCTCTATCACCTCGCGAGCTTGATTCGCCCTGAGCCCGTTCAGTTGGCTCATGATCCACATCTCCCTCGCACCCGACTACGTCCTCTCGTGAGCGGCTCACGTTGGCTCGACTGACCAAGTCGGCGGCTTTGGCTTTCACCGACGCGGCGAGTTGCCAAGCCTGAATGGCATCGGCGTGTTGATTCGCCGGGACGGGGTTTCAATCCTGTCAGCCCGACAGATTGTTTGTACAGTTCACGGATTAGGGCGGGGCATGCTGGGCGCCACATACCGCCAGTCGAAACGCGGCGGGATCGTCACACCAGATTGGCGGCACGCCCCATGCGGAGTGTCTCCAGCAGCTCTCGGTACGGTCCGACGACGTAAGCGGTGTCCCCGGCGGCTAGCCGCGTGTCTCGACGGGGATGCAGCCGGATCGGTACACCCCTCCGGCTGATCGCGATAACCCTTGTCTGTGTAGATAAATCGGCCATCCGCATACCGTCCAGCTGACTACGGTCTTCCACGAGCACCCCGCCGACGGTGAAGGATTGCTGACCGACCGAGAAGGTGCTCAACACGTGTAGTCCCATGGCAGCACCGATGAACCACGGCGCCGCGAGGTCGACGGTCGAGCGGACGTTGCCGAACCCGAAGCGCTGAGCCACCGCAGCGCTGAGGTTGCGGTCGAAGATCCGCATTACCACCGGGACATCGGACCATCTGGCGCCCAACCGGTTCCGCAACACGATGCCCGTCTCAATATTGACCATATCGTCGTGGGTGAGGACCGCGACCGCCTGCGCCTCGTCGATCTGCGCCGCATCCCATGTCTGCGGCAGGGTCGCGTCGCCGAATATGACGGGGATCCTCAGATTGGCGACAGTCGCCAGATACCGGTTGTTCTCGGACTGTTCGATCACGGCGACATCGTGCCCGGCAGCCTTCAGGTCCTGGGCCACCCGGATACCGAATGACCCGAGGCCGACCACGATCACATGGTTGGTGAGGTTCCGAACCCTGCGCCGTCCGGAATTCTGGGCGATGCGCTGCGATAGCAGCAGGTCCACCACGAACGCCATGACCACTGCTGTCGTCGCGATCCCCGCGAACATCAGGAAGATGCTGAACAATCGCAGCCAGGTCGGCTGGTTAGCGAAGCTGAAGTCCCCATAGCCCACAGTCGCGATGGTTTCAGTCGAAAAATAAAGAGCATCAACGTAACTCATTCCGGGCCGCTGATATGTGTACCGCAGCAGCACCGTAGCCCCGGCCAGCAACGCCATCGCGATCCCCAATGCGCGGAAAAAGATCGGGTTCATATCCTCCCGGAAGGCCCGTGCGCCGAGCAGTAATCGCGACACCCGAGAGCGTCGCCCCCGGGAAGGTGCCGTGCCTGACGTCGGCGTAATTCCCTGGGCGGCAAGCTCGTCGACGGTTCCTATCATGGCTGTCCAGTCGCCGCGGCGCACCTGCAAGTCCCGTCCAGGGCACGCCACCACCTGGCCGGGAGTGGGCGAGCTGTGCCCGTGCACAACGGCAACCGGAGCCAGGTCACCGTACAAATCGCGTAAGGTGCCGTCGCGCGGTGCATCGGTACCGGAAATAATGAAGTCAGTGCCGGCCGCCGCGATGGTGTGGGTGGTACGGCGCAGGCACGCCTCGACTACCGACGGAGCAGCGAGGTCGGCGACACCGAGCACCGCGCCCGGTCCACCGTCCACCGCGACGGCCTCGCGAAGCACATCATTGACCATGCGGGTAACCACACGCACTGTCGGGTTGAGTTGTCTCGCCAAGAGGGCAATTTCGAGGTTCTGGGCATCATCGGACCCTGCGCACACAATTGCTGCGGCGCCCGCGATGCCCACCTTGCTCAACCCGTCGACATTGTCCAATGCGGCGACGGTGACACCGGCAGTCCAGAGCTCTTCCGCGATCCGGATCGCCAACGCGTCTTTGCCATAGACGATGGTATGTCTCTCCACGCTTGGTGACATTAGCTCGTAGCAGCCGCCTTCACACGCTAGATCGCACGACTATTCGTGATAGGAGCGGCGCTAGCACCGCGCAGCAGGGGTACGAAACCAATTGAGCGCAAATATCATCCGTCGCCGCTATATGAAGCGTTAGAGGGCATCGGCGCCCTGTTCGCCGGTGCGTACTCGCACCACCGAGTCGACCGGGCTGACCCATACCTTGCCGTCGCCGATCTTGCCGGTGCGTGCGGCGGTCACGATGACCTCAACGACCTTGTCGACGGCGTCCTCGTCGACAAGGACCTCGATCTTGACCTTCGGTACGAAGTCGACCTGGTATTCGGCGCCGCGGTACACCTCGGTGTGGCCCTTCTGCCGGCCGTAGCCCTGCACCTCGCTGACCGTCATGCTGGGGTTGCCAGTTTGTTCGAGTTGGGTCTTGATGTCCTCGAGCGTGAACGGTTTGACGATCGCGGTGACGAGTTTCATGTCCCTTATCCCTCTCTGTTGGAGATGAGGGGGCGTCCCTCTGTGTGGGAGACTCCAGAATTTCCGATGACTGATCCGACGCCGAGTGCGACGAAATCGTATGCGCCTTCAGCGTGTTGGGATTCGTCGGCGCCTGCCGCTTCTCCCTCGTCGCTGATGCGCAGGCCAATGGTGTACTTCACGATGAGAGCAACGATAGTCGTGCCTATCGCCGAATAGAGCAGAACCGCCCCGGCGCCAACGGCTTGGCGCCACAGCTGTTCTAGTCCGCCGCCGTAGAACAGACCGGCTACGGCCGCACCGGTTTGGGGTGCTGCGAACAAACCGATGAGCAAGGTACCGACGATACCGCCGACCAGGTGCACACCGACCACATCGAGTGAGTCGTCGAATCCGAGCTTGTACTTCAGGCCCACTGCCAGTGCGCACAAAATGCCGGCGATGACGCCAATGGCAAGAGCACCAACGACATTCACCGATGAACACGACGGGGTGATGGCCACCAGGCCGGCCACGATTCCCGAGGCCGCACCCAGCGAGGTGGCGTGCCCGTCACGGATGCGTTCGGTGAGCAGCCAGCCCAGCATCGCCGCGGCGGTAGCCACGGTGGTCGTCACGAAGGTTGATCCGGCCAAACCATTGGAGCTCGTTGCCGACCCGGCGTTGAACCCGTACCAGCCGAACCACAGCAGACCGGCACCAAGCATCACGAACGGCAGATTATGTGGCCGCATCGGGGTACCGGGCCAGCCCTTGCGTTTACCCAACAGCAGCGCCAGCACCAAACCCGCGGTACCGGCATTGATATGCACCGCGGTACCACCGGCGAAGTCGATTGCCTTGAGCTGGTTAGCGATCCAGCCGCCCTTCTCAGCGGCCGCGCCATCGAACGCGAAAACCCAATGCGCCACCGGGAAGTACACGACGGTGACCCACAGACCCGAGAACAACAGCCAGGACCCGAACTTCAACCGATCCGCCACCGCACCGGAGATCAGCGCCACGGTGATGATCGCGAACATCAACTGGAACGCCACGAACACCGTGGCCGGGATAGTGCCCACCAAAGGGATGTTGACCGCAGCGACCGCATCAACGGCATTGGCCGGGTCCGCGGCCACCGCATCGGCCCCATTACCGCCGATCAAACCCTTGAGCCCAAAAAACTGTGCCGGGTTACCGAACAGACCCGACACATCGTTTCCGAACGCCAACGAGTATCCGTAAAGCACCCAGAGCACCGTCACCAGGCCCATCGCACTGATGCTCATCATGATCATGTTGAGCACGTTCTTCGCGCGGACCATGCCGCCATAGAAGAAGGCCAGACCAGGTGTCATCAATAACACCAGCGCGGCGCTGGCCAGCATCCACGCGGTATCCCCAGTATTCGGGACACCCATTGTTGGGAAACCATCCACTAGCGCATTCCTCCTTGGCGGCTCTGAAAGGTGCGCGGCCTAAGAGCCGCGGCGAGAACAATGCGCAGCAGATGTGTCGATCACAGCTCCTACATGTTGCATCTCCATGAAGTACTCAGCACGAGCCGAAATTGGCACAGCACGCCGGGGGAGTTCCCGCGCCCGGCATTCTGCTGTTGATGTGCGGGAAACATGCCGGTTATCGGTTGTCCCTAACGTAGCCACGTTGGTCGCCCGCGAATCGGCTGCGGGCACGTCACAGCGATAGGAAGTCAATTGAGCGGAAATGCTGTCCGGCTGCAGGCGATCAATAACGTCGAGGCCTATGTGCCGCCGGCGATTAGCTTCGTGGTCGGTGAAGAACCGGGTGAAGTATTCGGCGCGAACGTCTTTAGCAAGGCTGTCATGCAACAGCGCCTTCCCAAGTCGGTCTACAAGTCTGTGACTGCCACGATTGAGAAGGGCGCCAAGCTGGACCCGGCCGTGGCCGATGCGGTCGCTTCGGCGATGAAGGACTGGGCACTTGAGAAGGGCGCGACGCACTACGCGCACGTCTTCTACCCGTTGACCGGCCTGACCGCCGAGAAGCACGACAGCTTCCTCGAACCGGTCAGCGACGGCGCGACCCTGGCCGAATTCGCAGGCAAGACCCTCATCCAGGGCGAGCCGGACGCCTCCAGCTTCCCCAGCGGCGGCCTGCGTAACACCTTCGAGGCCCGGGGTTACACCGGCTGGGATGTCACCAGCCCCGCCTACATCCTCGAAAACCCCAACGGCAACACGCTGTGCATTCCGACTGTGTTCGTGTCGATGACCGGTGAGGCCCTGGATCACAAGACCCCGCTGCTGCGTAGCCAGCAGGCTATGGGCGAGCACGCCGAACGCATACTGAAACTGTTCGGTCACAGCAACTTCGATCACATCGTGTCGTTCTGCGGTCCGGAGCAGGAGTACTTCCTCGTGGACCGTCACTTCTTCCTGGCCCGCCCCGACCTGATCAACGCTGGTCGCACACTATTCGGTGCCAAGCCGCCGAAGGGCCAGGAGTTCGACGACCACTACTTCGGTGCGGTGCCCGAGCGTGTTCTCGGTTTCATGATGGACACCGAGCGTGAACTGTTCAAACTCGGCATCCCGGCCAAGACCCGGCATAACGAGGTCGCGCCCGGCCAGTTCGAGATCGCCCCGATGTTCGAGCGCGCCAACATCGCCTCGGACCACCAGCAGCTGCTCATGACGACGTTCAAGACGATCGCCAAGAAGCACGGCATGGAGTGCCTGTTCCACGAGAAGCCCTTCGCCGGAGTCAATGGTTCGGGCAAGCACGTCAACTTCTCGCTGGGAAACTCGCAATTCGGCAGCCTGTTGGTGCCGGGCGACACGCCGCACGAGAACGCACAGTTCCTGGTTTTCTGTGCTGCGGTGATCCGCGCCGTGCATAAATTCGGTGGGCTGCTTCGGGTTTCAGTGGCGTCGGCGACCAACGACCACCGTCTCGGCGCGAACGAGGCCCCACCGGCCATTATCTCGATCTTCCTCGGCGATCAGCTAGCCGATGTGTTCGAGCAGATCGCCAAGGGGGCGGCGACGTCATCAAAGGGCAAGGGCAGCATGATTATCGGCGTCGACACGCTGCCGGTCCTGCCTACCGATCCGGGCGACCGCAACCGCACCAGCCCATTTGCCTTCACCGGTAACCGCTTCGAGTTCCGCGCTCCCGGCTCGATGCAGACAGTTGCCGCACCGATGGTCACGATCAACACGATCATGGCCGAATCGCTGGACTACGTTGCCACCGTATTGGAGAAGGAGGTCGCCGACGGCACCGACTTCGACAAGGCCGTTCAGCAGCTCCTCACCGACATCATCACCGAACATGGTGCGGTGGTGTTCAACGGCGACGGCTACTCCGAGGAGTGGCAGACCGAGGCGGCCGTTCGCGGCCTGCCGAACCTGAAGACCACCTTGGACGCGCTGCCCGAGCTGATCAAGCCGGACGCCCTGGAGCTGTTCGACAAGTACAAGGTCTTCAACGACAGGGAGATGCACAGCCGTTACGAGATCGGCCTTGAGCAGTACGCACTGACCATTCACGTCGAGGCGAAGCTGTCCTTGGAGCTGGGTTCGACGGTGGTGCTCCCCGCGGCATTGCGCTACCAGACCGAGATCGCCCAGAATGTCGCCGCACTGAAGGCCGCCGGGGTTGAACCCAGCACCACCTTGCTAGAGGACGTGTCGGCTCCGATCTCCGATCTGGTCAACGCGCTCGCCGACCTGAGAAAGGGAGTCGAGAGTGATTTCGCGACCACCGCGCTGGAGGAGGCAGAGCACGCCCAGAGCCTGCTGCCCGCGATGGATGCTGTGCGTGCCGCTGCCGATGCGCTCGAAGGGATAGTGGCCGATGACCTCTGGCCACTACCGACCTACCAGGAGATGCTCTACATCCTGTAGGACAAGGTGCTGAAACGTCGGCGACGTCCGTGGCATCAGCGTATAGCCGCATATGCGCTGTTTGGCCACCTACGTGCCGCGTAACATCTATCACATGTTTGCTATTAGTGCGACGATCGCTTCGATCATCGCGCGTTCGGGGTTTCTGACACACGGACGGCTCGACAGTTCGCACTTCCGGCCCGGTCCATGAGACGGTATCTCTCACTATGGATAGCGAGGCGAGTGGCCACCAATACCTCTCGTATGAGGAATTCGGCAGGGCGTTCTTCGAGATAGCCGTCAGCGAAGCGCGGGTAAGAGCGGCGGTCGCGTCGATCGCCGGTGAACCGTTCGAGGTCGGCCCCATGGCCCAAGGGCCCGGCAAGATCGCGAAGGTCACCGCGAAGGTCCAGATCCTGGACCCGATCGTGACCCGCAACGGCGGAGAGATCATCACCTTCGACATCCAGGTGCCACTGGCCATTGATCTGTTGATCGACCTGAAACTCGACAAGAGCCGGTTCAACGTCGCGGGCAACATCAACCTCAAGGCCACCGCCCGCGCCGCCGCGCCGTTGCAGCTGATCATCGATGTCGCGCCGCCTGGACCCTCGGACATCACGGTCGATGTCTCCTCGACCACCATCCGCGGGGAGCTGCTGCGGATCTTGGCGGGGGTCGACCAGCTCATCAGCCGGTTCATCGCCAAGTACGTCGCCAACGAGGTGGACAACCCGAAGGCCATGGCAGCACGCACGATCGACGTCGCACACCGACTTGATTCGGCCTGGACGGGCGTTTGATCGACCTCTCGGCCTGGGAACCCGTCACCACGGGGGAGTCCGGGGCTGCGGTCTACCGGTCGCCCGACCGCTCGCGATACGCAAAAACGGGAGGCGACGAGCTCGAGGACGAGCGTGATCGCATCGAATGGCTTAATGCTCAACACATCCCGGCCCGTCCGTCCTTGAATGGGCCGCAGGGCCCCGCGGTCCGGTGCTGGTCACCTCGGCGGTCGAGGGCATACCCGCCGACCAGCTCAACGCAGACGATCTCGACAGGGCGTGGTCGGCCATCGCCGAAGCGGTGCGGCGGCTGCACGCGATACCGACGGCCGACTGCCCCTTCACGCGGGATCTGGCCACCACCATGTCGCTGGCGCGCGACGTGGTGGAGCGCGGCGCCATCAACCAGGACTTCCTGCCCGAGCGGGACCGCCGGGTCTCCGCAGCAGAGCTTCTGGCCCGTGTCATCGCTCAACTGCCCGAACGCCTTGCCCAGGAACCCGGCGCCCTGGTCGTGTGCCACGGTGACCTGTGCCTGCCGAACATCCTCATCGTTCCGGGAGATTTCTCGGTGGCCGGATTCATCGACCTCGGCAGGCTTGGGCTGGCCGACCGACATGCCGATCTCGCGCTGCTCTTCGCCAATTCGCGCGAGACCTGGCCCGAAGACACTCGCGCGGGTGCGGCGCACGCACGGTTCCCGGACAGCTATGGAACACCTGCGGACCCTGGCCGATTGGAGTTCTACCTGCAACTGGACCCGCTGACCTGGGGTTAGTATTTCAGTCTTGACTTATATAAGTAAGCACTTTTAATATCGCAATGTGCACGCCTTCGACATACTCGGAGACCCGGTGCGTCGGCGCATTCTGGAGCTGATTCACGCGGGGGAGATGTCCTCCGGCACCATTACCGAGGTGATCCGCTCAGAATTCGCGATCAGCCAGCCCGCCGTCTCACAACACCTGAAGGTGCTGCGCGACAACGGGTTCGCGACGGTTCGTACCGAGGGAACCCGCCGTCTTTACAGCGTGGACACCGCACCCCTGCGCGAGGTGGATCGTTGGCTGGACACCTTTCGCCGTCACTGGACTCCACGTCTGGATGCGCTGGCCACCGAGATTGCCCGTGGCAAGCGTCAACGCCGCGCAACCAATACGCACAAGGAGAGTGCCTCGTGATAGATGTCGAACACCAGCTCAACGCCGTCCGCCGCACCGTCGGCACCACGACATTCGAGGAGCGTGCGGCACGAGTCGTGACCGTCAGTCAGACCTACGACACCGATGCCGAGGATCTGTGGGATGCCTGTACCAATGCTGAACGCATCCCGCGATGGTTCCTGCCGATCACCGGGGACCTGTGTCTGGGAGGTCGTTACTCATTGGAGGGCAACGCATCTGGAACGGTGCTTGCCTGCGATGCGCCTCGTTCGTTCAGCGTATCCTGGGAAGCCATGGGGGTCACCAGCTGGATCGAGGTGACGATCACGCCCGAGTCCGGCGACCGGGCCACCTTCACCCTGGATCACATCTCCGACATCAACGACGACGATGAGCACTGGTTGCAGTTCGGCCCCGGCGCCGTCGGAGTCGGTTGGGATTCCGGGATTCTCGGCCTGGCCGGATACATCGCGTCCCCTGATGATCGGATAACTCCCGAGGAGGGGGCGGCGTGGGCCGCCAGCGATGAAGGGCGCGCATTCATGACCGGATCCAGCGAGCGGTGGTACACGGCGGCCGTCGCCTCCGGTATGGACGTGGCGCGGGCCCGAGGTATGGCAGATCGCACCACGCAGGCCTATACCGCGGGCTGAGGTATCCCACGTCACAGCGGACGCTACTATCGGCCCATGACCACATCGGCAATGCCGCCGGATGTATCTGGATTTGGACGCGTCACCCAAATTGCTTGGGTTACTGATGATCTCGATGCCACAGAAGGCATGCTCAGCACCGTATTCGGGGTCAAAAAATGGACGCGCATTCCAGATGTGCATTTCGGTCCGGACACGTGCACCTATCGCGGTGCGCCGGCCGATTTCACCGCGACCATCGCGCTGAGCTATCTGGACGACATGCAGCTCGAGCTGATCCTCCCGATCAGTGGGACGAGCATCTACACCGAGTTTCTGGACCACCAGCCCGCGGGGTTACACCACGTGTGCCTGGAGCCACCCGACCTCGACGCGGCGCTTGATCACGCCACAGCGCGCGGCATGGAAGTGGTGCAAGACGGCGTGATGCCCGGTGGCATGCGATTCGCCTACCTGTCGGCGCCCGCGGCCGCCTTGCCGTACATGGAACTGGCCTTCGTCCCGCCCGAAATCCGGGCGTTCTACGACTACATCAAGAGTGAGCAGGCATGACTGTAGCGATACCGGAAACCGTGGCGGTCCAGGACATCACGGAGTGGTCTGACGAGGTAGATGTACTCGTCATCGGCTTTGGTATGGGTGGTGGATGCGCCGCCGTCTCGGCCGCCGAGGCCGGTGCGCAGGTACTCGCGCTCGAGCGTGCCGCCGCCGCAGGCGGAACCACCGCGATGGCGGGCGGTCACTTCTACCTGGGCGGCGGTACGGCCGTTCAAGAGGCCACCGGGCATGCCGACAACGCCGACGAGATGTATAAGTACCTCATGGCGGTATCGCCGGATCCGGATCCGGAGAAGATCCGGTTGTACTGTGACGGGAGCGTCGAGCATTTCAATTGGCTTGAGGCACTGGGTTTTCAGTTCGAACGTAGCTTCTACCCTGAGAAGGCCGTCATCCAGCCCAACACCGAAGGGCTGATGTTCACGGGGAACGAATTGGTGTGGCCTTACCGCGAGGAAGCGGTCCCCGCGCCGCGCGGGCACAAGGTCCCCAAGCCCGGGGACACCGGTGGTGCGGGCATGGTCGTGGACCTGCTCGCCCAGCGTGCCGGTGAGCTCGGCGTGCCTATTCGCTACGAGACCGGGGCCACCGCGCTCATCCTCGATGAGGCGGGTGTGGTGGTGGGTGCCACCTGGAAGCATTTCGCGGAAACCGGTGCGATACGGGCGAAGTCGGTGATCATCGCGGCGGGAGGATTCGTGATGAACCCCGCCATGGTGGCCGAATACACCCCCAAGCTCGCAGAGAAACCGTTCGTACTCGGCAGCACCTACGACGACGGACTCGGTATCAGGCTCGGGGTGTCCGCGGGTGCCGGCACCCGCAACATGAACCAAATCTTCATCACCGCTCCGGTTTACCCGCCATCGGGCCTGCTCACCGGAATCGTCGTCAACAAGAACGGTGAACGGTTTGTCGCCGAGGACTCCTACCACTCCCGAACCTCCGGATTCGTGATGGACCAGCCCGACAGTGCTGCATACCTGATCGTCGATTCCGAACACATGGATCGACCGACGCTGCCGCTGACGCCATTCATTGACGGCTGGGAGACCATCCCGGAAATGGAAGAGGCACTGGGTATCCCGGCAGGAAACCTGGAGAAGACGTTGCAGCGTTACAACGAGCATGCCGACAGGGGAGAGGATCCCGACTTCCACAAACACCCCAAATACCTTGCCGCGCAGGGAACCGGCCCGTGGGGCGCGTTCGACCTGACCCTTGGCAAGGCGATTTATGCGGGGTTCACACTCGGCGGCCTGCGCACGGACGTGGACGGACGTGTGCTCACCGACACCGGCGAAGCGATATCAGGCCTTTACGCGGCGGGCGCCAGCGCGTCGAACATTGCTCAGGACGGCAAGGGCTACAGCAGTGGAACCAGGCTCGGCGAAGCCTCGTTCTTCGGCCGACGAGCGGGTTCGCACGCGTCAGCGCGGGTATCCGCTCGTTAAGTGGATCCGGCACGCTATGTGAGGCCGGTCACAAAACTGCATCAAATGATCGCTCAGCGGGGTAGCCGGTGGGCGGCCGCGAACCCGTCGCTTACGCTGGGCGCAACGGAAAGGTGACTCCAATGGCGGAGGTCTATACCAGTAACGGGAATCGGCCCGCACCGGCCCGCAAGATCCGCAAGCTGGCCAACGTCGCGCTCAACATCGACGGCACCGTCGGACACATTGAATCGATGGCCGTCGAGGTACACGACCTCACCGACCGAGTGGGTTCGATGCTCGACCACCTGGACTCCAGCCTGGAGCGGCTGGATGACTCTCTGGACTCGCTTAACCTCACGCTCAACGATCTGGCCAAGACCACCTCGACCCTGGCTAACACGATGACGAGTCTCGAGACCCTCATCGACGTCGTCAACCCGCTCATTCGCGTACTCAAGGTCGCGCTCTATCCGACGAAAATCGTGCTGGATTTCGCAGATGATCGGATCGCCCAGGTCGAACGTGTCCTGAACCGGTAGGCCTTTCTCCGTTCGTCACCACTGGACACTCCCGGCGTTTGATTAACATACATACCGGTTTGTCGGTAATGTCTCACCGACAGAGACGACGAGGTGAGGACGAAGGGAGTCGCGGTGAGCGATACATCCGATCAGCCGCGGCGGCCGCGGAAGCTGGATCCGGTTTCCGCCGAGATTCAGTTCGATCGTCTGGCCGCGACGGCTGGTCAGCTCCTCAAGGCCGGATCACGAATCCTGAGCCAACGCCCCACCGAGCGCGACCTTCGTCAAGTCGTCGCCAAGGAAATGCGACGGTCGTTCGCCGAGCTCGGCCCCGCCTACGTCAAGTTCGGCCAGCTCATCGCATCCTCTCCGGGAATGTTTCCCGAGGACCTCTCCGCGGAGTTCCGGTCGCTGCTCGATCAGGTGCCACCGGCGAATCCACAGACCATCCGTTCCATGCTCGCCGGCGAGCTCGGCGCACAACCCGAGGATGTGTTCGCCTCATTCGACGAGGTTCCTTTCGCTTCGGCGTCGATCGCCCAGGTACACAAGGCAACACTCAAGGACGGCACCGCGGTCGTCGTCAAGATCCAGCGCCCCGCGATCCGCACGCGGCTCGCGGCCGATCTGCAGATCCTCAAACAGATCGCTCGTGGTCTCGAACTCACCGAGATGGGCCGGATGTCGAACATCTACGAGGTGATGCAGGACTTTGAGGCCAACCTCGCGGAGGAACTTGATTTCACTCTCGAAGCGCAGGCCATGCGTGACTGGACCGCCGGCCTCGCGGGTTCGAAATACGCTCCGAAAGTGCGTGTACCTCAGCTCTATCCGGAGCTGTGTACCGACAAGGTACTCACCATGGAGTATGTCGAGGGCATCAGGATCGACAACGCGGATGAGATCCGCGCGGCGGGATTCGACGGCCCCGAAGTGGTTAAGACCCTGATGCTTACCCTTTTCGACTCGGCGTTCGCCGCAGGCACCTTCCATGGCGATCTGCACGCCGGGAATCTGATGGTGGATCCAGAAGGTCGAATCGTATTCCTGGACTTCGGAATTGTCGGCCGCCTTGATCAGCGGACCCGTAAGACGTTGCGCGAGCTGATTGGCGCACTCATCATCGAACCCGATGATGAGGCGGCCGCGCGAACACTGATCAAACTGGGCGCCATCGACCCCGGCGCCGACCCCGCGAAGGTCGCCGCGTCCCTGCGAAAAGTGACCGGCCCCATGGGCGCCTCATTGGGCAAGATCTCCTACGGCACGATCGGTCGGCAGCTCACCGCATTGGGGCGCGAGCACGACGCCATCCTTCCCAAGGAATTCATCCTGGTCGGCAAGCAACTGCTGTACGTCGAGCGATACACGAAATTGCTTGCGCCCGAATGGCAACCGGTAGGAGACCCGGACATCCTCACCTACTTCGGCGCCTTGATATCGGAATATCAGCAGGCCCGGGAAGAGATCAAGGACAGCAAGGACGGGCTCGGAGAATGACACGCACCGCTGGAAGTCCAGCTCGGTCGACCGCCCGCGATCATCGCTCCGGGCGAAGGACGCAGGAGGAACGCAGCGCCGCCATGCGCAGCAGGCTCCTTGATGCCACGGTGGACTGCCTCGTCAACTACGGATATGCGGGCACGACGACCACCCGAGTGGCACAACGTGCCGGCGTGACCCGCGGCGCACTGGTGCACCATTTCCAGTCGAAATCCGAACTTCTCGGAGAATCGGTACGGCACTTGGCGTTCAAACAGGGCCAGGAGATTCTCTCCGAGCTCATCGCGCTGGACCGCGAGAGCGACACCGATTTCATCAGCCGCTGCCTGGACGCGCTCTGGCGGATGCATCAGGGGTCGATGTTCATTGCCACCATGGAACTGTGGATCGCCGCACGCACCGATCCCGAATTGTCCGCGCAGATGGATCAGTTTGAATTCATTGTTATGCAACAATTCTCAACGCTAGGGCAGTCGGTGAGTCAGACCGACGAGGAGTTGCGTGTCATTCGCAACATCACGCTCACCGCGATGGACGCTGTTCGCGGAATCTTGGTCAACAGCATGACGGCGCCGCAGGAAGTTCGCGATCAACGTTGGGCACGCGCCAAGGCGATGCTGCTGAACATCGTCGAGTCACCGACAGTCGGTGCACCGCTTGACTCCGCGTTGCGCACCATGGACGCCGGAAAGCTCAGTCTTTCCGACTGAGCTACTTCGATTCTCGCGCCGCCGCTTCCTCCATGCGTGACTGCTCAGCCTGGATGACCATGTTCCCGAAGTATCCGATGAACGACGGATCCGAAAGCAGGGCCCAGTCGGGTGCCAGTAGCTTCATGTAGCGCTCTACGTACAGAAGTTGCTTGGAGATCAGCACCAGCTCCCGCGGAAGCCGCACGTCGTATTGCTTGGCCATCGCCGCGAGCTGCTTGCCGAGCTGGCCGTACGAGATCGCCGAAAGCTTGGCCGACTGCAGGGGATTGGTGAAATCGGAGATCGTCTTGGCGGCTGTCGTGGGATCGACAGCCTTACCCCGATCTCCGATGGCGCCGAGCTTGTAGATGCCGCGACTCACCGCCGCATGGTCGTTCTTCACGAACAGATCGACCATGATCTCGGTGAAGATCTTGCGGCTGCGTTCATCGATACGCCCGACGATCCCGAAGTCCAGGAACACGATTCGTCCGCTCGAGTCCACCAAGAGGTTGCCCGCGTGTAGGTCCCCGTGGAAGAGCCCCTTGTGAAATCCGGTCTCGAACAGTGAATAGACGATGGCCTTGACCAGTCCGACCCCATCGAATCCGGCGGCGGCAAGCTCGCCGACGTTGTCGATCCGGATACCTTCGACGTATTCCATCGTCAGCACACGTTCGGTGGTGTACTCCCAGAACACCTTGGGAACGCGGACCGCATCGCCGTACTCGGTGTCCGCCAGGCTCGCCATCCATTGCTCCATGGCGTGTCCCTCGGCCGCAAAATCAAGTTCCTCGTTGAGGTTCTGCTCAAAGTCCTCAACGATCTCGGGCGCATTGCTCGCGCGCCCCAGATCGGTCTTGACGATCAGGCGGGCAAGGCGCCCGATGATCCGCACGTCGGCGGCCAACCTGGTGCGGATCTTCGGTCGCTGAATCTTCACCACCACCCGCTCACCGGATTTGAGTGTTGCGTGGTGGACCTGAGCGATAGACGCAGAGGCAAAGGGATGGTCGTCGAATGTCGCGAATATCGCCGCGGGATCAGCACCCAACTGATCGCGCAGCGATTGGCGAATCAACTCTGGTGGCGCGGGCGGAACCCTGTCGAGAAGCGTGCGGAACTCATTGGACAGCGTTTCCGGGAACACGCCGGGGGATGACGCGATGATCTGGCCAAGCTTCACATAAGTGGGCCCCATGAGTGCGAAGGTGCGGCGCAGCTCATGTGCCGCACGTACTTCAAGTGTTCTTCCGCGCCGGGGTTTGGTCAGCAGGCGTGCTCCCGATCCGGCGAGCCGGGCGACAACGACGCCAAACCTCCCGGCCTCCACGCGAAATGGCGGGGGATGCAGTCTGACCCGAGGTCGGGTGATCTCGATATCGATCGACCCGCTCTTCGGCGGCGAATTCACCGCCGCGGTGGGTGGTTCCGAGGTAGGTTCCGGGACGACGGGCTGTTGTGTCCCGTTTTCGGGTATTCCGGCAGCGAGGGGCGCCGCATCGTTGCCCGCGCCCTCGGGGGTGGTCATGAGCGTCACTGTAATACATACGAGCACAGTTGTATGTAACGTGCGTGGGGCTACTGGTTCGTAGCTGTCGGCTCACCTTCGGCTACCCACAGTCGTGTCGGTATTTGACCGTCGTACACCTGCATTTAGTCAGCTCGCCGTGCGAGATCTGCGGTAATTGCATCTTACATACACGAGGGTATGTATGTTACGTTCGGAACTGTTGGCATCATCCGTGCCAGACCACTGACAAAGGAGTCTTTCGCCCATGTCCGAGCTGCACTCCAGCATTGATCTTCCGTACAGCATCGACAAGCTCTGGTCGGTGTTGCCGGACCTCAACAAATACGACGAGTGGATGACCATCCATACCGGCTTCAAGGGCGATGTCCCCGCGATCGAGGACATCAAGGTCGGCACCAAATTCTCCGAAATCGTCACTCTGATGGGCATGGCCAACACGGTCGAGTGGACCGTGCAGGAGTTCACCCCTGCCGACGAGGTGCTGTCCGCCAAGAAGGGCGCCTTCAAGCTGGGCGGCACGGGTATGGCCGGCGTCGAGGCCATCATCAAGTCAAGTGTCGAGGAAATCGACGCTGACAACACCAGGGTGAACGTGGACTCGTCCTTCACCGGGCAGATGCTCACCGGAGCAATCGGCACGGCCATCGACAAGGCGGTGCAGGAGGAACTCGAAAACTCCGTCGCCCGACTCAAGGAATTGCTGGCCAAGGAGCTCGGCTAACGAGCCCATGTACCGGGCCCATTGATGTCGATCACTTTCACTGAAGAAAGCAGGACACATGCTCGACTGGTCACCGATTGACCTCGCGGTGCGTGACGCCGTTCGCCAGTTCATCGACAAGGAGGTCAGACCTCACGTCGATGCCCTGGAGTCCGGTGAGATGGAGCCGTATCCCATCATCCGGAAGATGTTCGCCACCTTTGGCATCGACGCTCTTGCCAAAGAGGCGCTGCAGAAGCAGATCGAGAAAAAGCAGGCTCGCGAGACCGCATTGGCCGCCGGGGAACCGCTAGCAGACTCCGCGAAGTCCGGTGGCGGGGGAGTCATGGGACTAGCGGGCGGGTCCGCAGGCATGGGATTCGTTCTCACCAGTGAAATCTCGCGTGTCTGTATGGGTTTAGTGACAGGCATGGGTGTGAGCATGGGGCTTACCGTGCCGACCATCGCCTCTCGCGGCACCGCCGCACAGATGGAGCGGTGGCTGCCCGAGCTGGTTACCTACGAGAAGGTGGGTGCGTGGGCCATCACCGAACCCGATTCGGGCTCTGATGCATTCGGCGGCATGAAGACGTACGTCACCCGCGACGGCGAGGACTACATCCTCAATGGGCAGAAGACCTTCATCACCAATGGGCCCGATGCCGATGTCATCGTCGTCTATGCCAAGTTGGATGAGAAGGACCCGTCGGTCGACAAGCGCGACCGTACGGTGCTGACCTTTGTGCTCGACAAGGGCATGGAAGGCTTTGTGCAGTCAAAGCCGTTGCGCAAGATGGGTATCCACAGCTCACGCACCGGGCAGCTGTTCTTCCAGAATGTCCGTCTCGGCAAAGACCGGCTGCTGGGCGAATCGGAGACCAACGACCAGGGCGACGGGCGTGACAGCGCCCGGGCCAACTTTTCGATGGAACGCATCGGTGTAGCGGCGCTCGCTCTCGGTGTCATCGAGGAGTGTCTACGGCTCTCGCTGGACTACGCCAAGGCACGCACCCTGTGGGGCAAGGAAATCGCCCAGTTCCAGCTCATCCAGCTGAAGCTGGCGAAGATGGAAGTGGCCCGGCTCAACGTGCGGAACATGCTGTTCCATGCGATCGAGAGCCTGTCCGAGAACAAGACACCATCGCTGGCGGAGGCCTCGGCCATCAAGCTCTACTGCTCTGAGGCCGCCACCGACGTCGCGATGGACGCCGTGCAGCTCTTCGGCGGCAACGGCTACATGACGGAGTATCGGGTCGAACAGCTGGCGCGCGATGCCAAGTCGCTCATGATCTACGCCGGCAGCAACGAAGTTCAGATCACCCATATCGCCAAGGGCCTGCTGGCAGGCAACTAGCACGGTAATCGGCTCGACAGCCCGGCGCCGGCGTATCAGGCTGAGGCGATGCTGGCGCGCCTTCACGAGGATCTGGCGGAGTACTGGGCCCTGGCCGGGCCGCTGTACTCCGCCGATCCCGTGCTGCACACCGTCGAGCTACATGTCGGTGCGCGGCTTCGTGGGACGGCTTCTGATCCCGCGGTAGCGCTCATCACCCTGACCGATCTAGGGCATCGATGACGGGTGCGGCGATCCGATACCACCGACGAGCGGCTCTACCGCCTCGACCATTTTCAACCCCGCGCGTGTCCGGCAGGCCGCAACCGGTTACCGCGGATGCCATCGAGGTGATGGTGCCGTGGAGTATTGAGTACAGCCTGGAGACGTTCGGCGTGGCGACTCCAGCCGCTGAGGCGCGGCGCTGGCTCGTAGGCTCCTACCAACTGGGGGATGTCTACCTGCATGGGGAACACGGAGGCGTGCCCGTTGCCATGGCCGGAGCGCGGGCACCGATCGAAGGGGTATCGCGGATCGGTCCGGTGTACACCCCGCCTGCGCATCGGGGCCGCGGCTACGGCAGCGCCGTCACGGCGGCGGCCTGCGAGTGGGCGCGACAAGCCGGAGCTCAGGAGATCGTCCTCACCACCGATCTGGCCAACTCGACCTCCAACTCGATCTACCGCAAGCTCGGATTTCGGGCGGTAGTCGATTCGGTGATCGTCGAGTTCGCGGCACCGGCGGCACTCCGAGCTCCCTGACGTACCGTGTGCATGTGCGTAAGTCGAACACCCCCTCACGGTTCACCGGGAAGTTCTGGAAGCTCCTCGGTGCCGCCACCGATAAGAACCAGGGCCAGTCGCTGGACCTCGTGGACGCCTCGAAGAAGTACGACGAGAAGGCCAAGGACCTCACCGACGAGCAGCTCACCAAGGCGGCCAAGAAGCTCGACCTGGCCGAGGGCATCGAGTCCAAGGACATCGGCCAGTTCCTCGCGATCGTGCGTGAGGCCGCCGAACGCACCATCGACGAGCGACCGTTCGACGTTCAGCTGCTGGGCGCATTGCGCATGCTCGACGGCGACGTCATCGAAATGGCCACCGGCGAGGGCAAGACCCTCACCGGCGCGATCACCGCCGCCGCGTACGCGTTGGGCGGGCGCAGCGTGCATGTCATCTCGGTCAACGACTACCTGGCCCGGCGCGACGCCGAATGGATGGGATCGCTCCTGGAGCGGCTGGGGTTGACGGTCGGATGGATCACCGAGGAATCCACCGCCGACGAACGTCGGAAGGCCTACGCCTGTGACGTCACCTACGGGTCAGTCAACGAGATCGGCTTCGACGTGCTGCGCGACCAATTGGCGATCGACGTCGACGACCTGGTGTCACCGAGCCCCGACGTCGCAGTCGTCGACGAGGCCGACTCGGTGCTGGTCGACGAGGCCCTGGTGCCCCTGGTGCTGGCCGGTACCAGCCATCGGGAAGCCCCGAGCTCTGAGGTCATCGAAGCGGTACGCGAACTGACCGCCGGAGAGGACTACGAGGCCGACAACGATCGCCGCAACATCTTCCTTACCGACACCGGCGCCCGGCGGCTGGAAAAGCGGCTGGGGAACATCGATCTGTATTCCGAGCAGAACGTCGGGACGACCCTCACCGAGGTCAACGTCGCACTGCACGCACATGTACTTCTGGAGCGCGACGTGCACTACATCGTGCGCGATGGTGCCGTGCACCTCATCAACTCCTCGCGGGGCCGCATCGCGGCCCTGCAGCGCTGGCCCGATGGCTTGCAGGCAGCGGTCGAAGCCAAGGAAGGCATCGAAACCACCGACACCGGTGAGGTTCTCGACACCATTACCGTGCAGGCCCTCATCAACAGGTACCCGCGTGTGTGCGGAATGACCGGTACGGCACTCGCCGCAGGCGAACAGCTTCGGCAGTTCTACAAGCTGGGCGTTTCACCGATCCCGCCCAACACCCCGAACATTCGCGAGGACCAGCCCGACCGCGTGTACATCACCGAGGCGAGCAAGAACGACGCCCTCGTCGCGCATATCGCCGAGATCCACTCCACCGGCCAGCCGGTGCTCGTCGGCACGCATGATGTCGCCGAATCTGAGGCGCTGCACCACCGTTTGGTGCGTTCCGGGGTTCCTGCCGTCGTGCTGAACGCCAAGAACGACGCCGAGGAGGCCCGCGTCATCGCCGAGGCCGGTGCGCTCAAGACCGTCACGGTATCTACTCAGATGGCCGGCCGCGGTACCGATATCCGACTGGGTGGCTCCGAGGAGACCGATTACGACGCCGTCGTGGAAGTGGGTGGGCTGCACGTCGTCGGCACCGGGCGACACCGCACCGAACGGCTCGACAACCAGCTGCGCGGACGTGCCGGACGCCAGGGCGACCCGGGTTCGTCGGTCTTCTTTTCCAGCTGGGAGGACGAGGTTGTTGTGGCATACCTTGATTCGGCCAAGCTCCCTACCGAGACCGATGACGACGGACAGATCGTCAGCACCAAAGCGGGCGGTCTACTCGACCACGCGCAGCGAGTCGCCGAGGGTGCGATGCTCGATCTGCATGCCAACACCTGGCGTTACAACCAACTGATTGCCCAGCAGCGCGCCATCATCTCCGATCGCCGGGACACCCTGCTGCGCACCGACACAGCCCGCAAGGAGCTCAAGGAGCGTTCTGCCGAGCGCTATGACGAGCTGGCGGAGGAACTTTCCGAAGAGCGGCTGGAGCGCATCTCGCGCCAGATCATGCTGTACCACCTCGACCGGGGTTGGGCGGATCACCTGGCGTACCTGTCGGACGTACGAGAGAGCATCCACCTGCGCGCGCTCGGGCGGCAGAACCCTATCGATGAGTTCCACCGGCTCGCCGTGGATGCCTTCGCGTCGCTGGCCGCCGATGCCGTGGAGGCCGCACAGCAGACCTTCGAGACCGCGAATCTGGTTGACGACGAACAGGGATTGGATCTGTCGAAGCTTGCCCGGCCGACCTCGACATGGACCTACATGATCCACGACGATCCACGCAAGAACGACAGCCTCTCGATTCTGAACCTGCCCGGCGTCTTCAGCTGACGACAAGGAGCCTGTTTACGCGGGGTATCGCTTCGCGAATATGAGAGGCTGGCCGGATGGGAACCGACGAGCCGCTTGCGCGAAGAGCTTCAGCTCCTGCGGAACCGCGCTCCGGAGACGACCGGATACTGACGGTCCCCAATGTGCTGAGCGTCATTCGGCTGGCGTTCATCCCGCTGTTCCTTTACCTGCTGCTGGTGAAGCACGCCGACGGCTGGGCCGTCGCCATTCTGATGCTGAGCGGCTTCACCGACTGGGCCGACGGCAAGATTGCCCGGCTGATGAATCAGTCGTCACACCTGGGCGCGCTCCTGGACCCGGCCGCAGACCGGCTGTACATGGTGACCACCCCGATCGCATTCGCCATCCGGGACATCGTGCCCTGGTGGATCGTCCTCACCCTGATGGCCCGCGACCTCATTCTCACCCTCGGACTACCCATCGTGCGCCGCCGCGGAATCGAGGCGTTGCCGGTTACCTATCTCGGCAAGGCCGCGACCTTCGCATTGATGTCGGCGTTCCCGCTGATCCTGATCGGCGAATGGGACTCGCTGTGGGGCAGGATAATCGGCCCCTGCGGTTGGGCATTCCTATTGTGGGGGCTGGGCATGTACCTGTGGACGTTCGTGCTCTACGTCGCGCAGATCGTGCTGGTGGTCCGGCAGCTGCCGAGGGTCGGCACCTGACATGAGCGCCGACGACCCCATACACGGCAATGGGCCGCATCTCATGGGTGGTTTCGAACCTGAGGAGGGTTTGGGCCATCACAGCGCGAACCGGCCCAAGCGCAATCCGGTGCCCTCGTTGTTGCGCACCTTGCTTTCCGATCACCTGGACGCCGGATACGCCGAGGCGGCCGCCGCCTGCGCCGGCGGGGCCGCGCCGCGCTCACGTCTGGCTGAATGGGGTTGGCAGGCACTCGCTGCCATCGCCATTGCCGCCGTCTTCGCGGCGGCCGTCGCGCAGACGACCCGCATCGCGCCCGGCGTGATGCAGGAGAAGCAGGGACTGCTGGCGAGTATCCGGAGCGAAAAGCGCGATTCGGGAGCGCTCGAGTCGACGCGCGACCAGTTGTCGGCAGAGGTGGCCGGTGCTCGGCGCGGCCAGCTGGAGGGCAATGAGCAGGGCAAGGAGCTACTGAATCGGTTGGACCAGTTGGGTCTTGCGGCGGCGAGCACCCCAGTGCGCGGACCCGCGCTGATCGTCACGCTGGCCGATCCGGGCAGTACCGGCGACCTCTCAGACGTCTCGAAGGAACGCATCCCGCGTAGTCAACAGGTTATTCTCGACCGCGACATGCAGCTCGTCGTCAACTCGCTGTGGAACAGTGGCGCAGAGGCGATTTCGGTCTCGGACGTGCGCATCGGCCCCAACGTGACGATGCGTCAGGCCGGGGGAGCGATCCTGGTCGACAACCAGCCCATCAGCTCGCCATACCGGATCGTCGCCATCGGCCCCGCCAACACGATGCGGTCCTCATTCGAGCGCAGTCCGGGCATGGCCAGGATGCGGCTTCTGCAGAAGTCCTATGGCATCCGGCTTACCCTCGGCACTCAGGAGAACGTCCAGCTGGCCCCTGCGGCTAATCGGGACGTGAAGTACGCCAAGGAAATTCCCACAGGAGCCCGATGACATGACCCGGACCGTGACGAGGAGAGGAAGTAGACGATGATCGGCATTGTCGCGCTGGCGATCGGCGTGGTTTTGGGACTGGTGTTTCACCCGAATGTGCCCGACGCCGTCGCCCCATACTTGCCGATCGCGGTGGTGGCCGCGCTCGATGCGCTCTTCGGCGGTGCGCGGGCCTATTTGGACCAGATATTCGATTCGAAGGTGTTCGTAGTCTCCTTCGTGTTCAACGTGCTGGTAGCGGCGCTAATCGTCTTTGTGGGCGACCAGCTCGGGGTCGGCACGCAGCTCTCCACGGCCATCATCGTCGTTCTCGGCATTCGCATCTTCGGCAACGCTGCCGCCCTGCGACGCAGGTTGTTTGGGGCGTAAGCAGATGACCGATTCCCAGCACGAACCGCACCCCGGCAAGCACGAGATGCCCAAGACGCGCCGTCCGCCGACGCGTACTCAGGTCACCTTTGGAGTACTGGGTGTCGTGCTGTGCGCACTGCTGGGGCTGGCGATCACCACCCAGGTTCGCCAAACCGAATCCGGCGATGGGCTGGACACCGCACGGCCCGCTGACCTGCTGGTGCTGCTCGACTCGTTGCAGCAGCGCGACGCCAACCTGAACAAGGAGATCGCAGACTTGCAGCAGAGCCTTATCACCATGCGCGCCAGCGGAACCGGCAATCAGGCGGTGATCAACGACGCCAAGGCTCGGCTGTCGGCGCTGTCGATCATGGTGGGCACCGTCGGTGCCACCGGACCAGGCGTCGTCCTCACCATCAACGATCCCGGGCAAGGCCTCGGACCGGAAGCCCTACTCGACATCATCAACGAGCTACGGGCGGCCGGCGCGGAGGCGATCGAGATCAGATCGGGCGATACGTCGGTGCGCATCGGGGCCGATTCATGGGTGACCGGGACCCCGGGACAGCTCACTGTCGATGGGACGCCCCTAGCGCCCCCGTATTCGGTTCTGGCGATAGGCGATCCGCCGACACTCGCGGCGGCGATGAACATTCCCGGCGGCGCCGTCGACACCGTGTCGCGAGTTGGCGGTGGCGTTACCATCGACCAGCCGACACGCGTAGACATCACCACCTTGCGGGAACCGAAACCGCGCCAATACGCTCAGCCCGGCAAGTAGCCCTCCGGGCCCAGCGACTACGCAGACCACTGACCGAGAGCAAGGATGATTCACCGTGACCGAAATTCCTGCCGACCTGCACTACACCGAGGAACACGAATGGGTGCGGCGCACGGGTGAGCGCACCGTGCGCATCGGGATCACCGACTACGCACAGTCGCAGCTCGGCGACGTGGTGTTCGTCCAGCTGCCGGATGTCGGCTCGGATCTGACCGCCGGCTCCACGTTCGGTGAGGTGGAGTCCACCAAGTCGGTATCTGATCTGTTCGCGCCGATCACCGCGAAAGTTGTTGGTGCGAATGGTGATTTGGATTCCAACCCGCAGCTGGTCAATTCCGACCCTTATGGCGACGGATGGTTGGTCGATCTTGAAGTCACCAGTGCGGCAGACCTCGACGCGGCTCTTAATGACCTCTTAGACGCAACGGGATATGGTGACGCCACCGATTAGGAGGGCGCCAGCTCTCCAACCCGTCCGATGACCACTATTTCGGGCGGACCACTGTCCGAAACAGCCGAGGTGGCCCGTTACGGGCAGTCAGACGGTACGGTCGGAAATGAGCGGCGATGAGCGCTCGCCGCGAAGAGCATGAGGGCAGATGAGGGTCGCGAAGAGCATCAAGCTCAGCGAGATCCGCACTGACAATCGAATCCTCCAGGGGCGAGGAAGAAGGAGCGATGGTGACCGATAACGACAAGGACGACACGTCAGGCGAGGTCACCGCGGAGACGACCTCGGTGTTCCGCGCCGATTTCGCGACGGAGCTGGAAGCGCCCGCACAGGCCTCTACCGACGTGTCGGGTGTCGAGGGATTGCCCGCCGGTTCGGCACTGTTAGTGGTCAAGCGCGGACCCAACGCGGGATCGCGATTTCTGCTCGATCAGGCAACCACGTCGGCCGGGCGGCACCCCGACAGTGACATCTTCCTCGATGACGTCACGGTAAGCCGTCGTCACGCCGAATTCCGGCTTGACAGTGATGAATTCCAGGTAGTCGACGTGGGCAGCCTCAACGGCACCTACGTCAACCGCGAGCCCGTGGATTCCGCGGTTCTCGCCAACGGCGACGAAGTGCAGATCGGAAAGTTCCGTCTGGTCTTCCTGACCGGGCCGAAGTCGGCCGGCGACGACACCGCCTCGGGTGGCCAGTGACAGCTCCCGACCGGCCGGCTCTCACCGGAATGTCGATTGGGTCGGTACTCGACCTGTTGCGTCCGGAGTTTCCGGACGTCACGATCTCGAAGATTCGATTCCTCGAATCGGAGGGCCTGGTTACCCCGTCGCGTAGCGCGTCGGGGTATCGCCGGTTTTCGGCCTATGACGCCGAGCGGCTCCGGTTCATCCTGACCGCACAACGCGATCACTACTTGCCGTTAAAGGTGATCAAGGAGCAGCTCGACGCTCAGCCCGACGGTGCTCTGCCCGATGTGGCGGGTTTCAGCGGCGGCCCTCGTCTGTTTGCCATCAGTGATGGTGAAGACACCAACAGTGCTGCCCGTCAAGGATTTTCATCCGTACGTCCCACCCGGCTCAGCCGCGAGGACCTGCTGTCTCGTTCCGGAGCTGATGAGGTGCTGCTGACCTCGCTCATCAGGGCGGGGATCATCACTGCCGGACCGGGCGGTTTCTTCGATGAATACACGGTCCTGATCGTTCAGTGCGCCGCCGAACTGGCCGACTACGGTGTCGAGCCGCGGCACCTGCGCACCTTCCGGTCGGCAGTCGATCGCGAGACCGATTTGATTGCCCAGATCGTGGGCCCGACCGTCAAGGCCAATAAGGCAGGAGCCCGCGACCGCGCCGATGACCTGATCCGGGAGGTGGCGGCGCTGTCGATCGCGCTTCACGGCGCGATGATCAAGTCCGCCGTGCGCGGCGTCCTCGATCGCTGAGTACTAGACTCGCGGTACGACAGAAGTACTGGTGTTGGAGGGCACGATGAGCGAAGTTCGAGTCGTGGGAATCCGCGTGGAGCAGCCCCAGAACCAGCCGGTGTTGTTGCTACGGGAGTCCGACGGCGATCGTTACCTGCCGATCTGGATCGGTCAGTCCGAGGCTGCGGCCATTGCCCTGGAACAGCAGGGGGTGGAACCGGCGCGGCCGCTCACCCATGACCTGATCCGTGATCTCATTGTCGCCCTTGGGCATTCGCTCAAGGAAGTACGGATCGTGGATCTGCAAGAAGGTACGTTTTACGCAGATCTTGTTTTCGATAGCGATATCCGGGTGTCGGCACGACCGTCGGATTCGGTGGCAATCGCGCTGCGCGTAGGGGTTCCGATCTACGTCGAGGAAGCCGTACTGGCCGAGGCCGGCTTGATCATTCCGGACGAGGACGACGAGGACTCCGGCGGAGCGCTGCGAGAAGACGAGGTCGAGAAGTTCAAGGAGTTCCTCGACAGCGTGTCGCCCGACGACTTCAAGGCCACGGAAGGCCCGTAAACAGGGCCTTAAGTAACGAGTAAGTCTCAACCTGACCTTTACAGTCTCAACCCGGGCGCGTCGCGTTGACCGTAATTTCCCGGAGGTCATAATTTGACTCAGCGGCCGGCACGGGGCAGCGCAAGGAGCGTATGCTCGGAGAATTCGTGCTTGGACGAACGCACTACCGGCGGACTCGGTTCCTTGAAATTTCTCAGGGGATTTCTCAGGAACCGCGCCACGAGAGCCGGCGAAGCGATCGGTGAGAGGGAGCAGAAGTGGTCGAACAGCCGCAGCAGGGGCAGCTGGACATGACGCTGGATGGTGGCGCGGCGAGTTCCGCCGAGTCATCAGCGTCTGACGGACCTGTCCAGCCGGGTCTCTTCCCCGATGACTCCGTTCCCGACCAGCTCGTCGGCTACCGCGGACCCAGTGCCTGCCAGGTTGCCGGCATCACGTATCGCCAGCTGGACTACTGGGCCCGCACCTCACTGGTGGTTCCCTCGATCCGCGGCGCCGCCGGCTCTGGCAGCCAGCGCCTGTACTCCTTCAAGGACATCCTGGTCCTCAAGATCGTCAAGCGACTGCTGGACACCGGAATCTCACTGCAGAACATTCGGGTTGCCGTCGAACACCTGCGTCAGCGTGGGGTCGAGGATCTCGCGAACATCACGCTGTTCTCGGACGGCACCACGGTCTATGAATGCACCTCCGCCGAAGAGGTCGTCGACCTGCTGCAGGGCGGACAGGGTGTATTCGGCATCGCGGTCAGCGGTGCCATGCGCGAGTTGACCGGCGCCATCGCCGAGTTCCCGGGGGAGCGCGCCGACGGCGGCGAGGCCATCGAGGCGCCCGAGGACGAGCTGGCCTCCCGTCGTAAGGATCGCGCCCGCAAGATCGGCTGATCCGACTCCGCCAACTCGGCGGTCTGGACCAGAGGGTTAACTCGCGTAAACTGGTCGAGCATCGCCCGCGGGCGGGAGAGTGTCATGACCGCCAGTCATGGCCGCCGAAGGAGCAACACCTCTCCGCCAATCTCTCAGGCCCCCGAACCGCTCTCGGCCCCGATGCCTCTGAAAAGCGGTGATCTGATTTTGTGATCGGATCACCCGCCGACGGGGAAAGGCGCTCACCCCGGAATCTGCCCGGTGAGACGACCGAATCTCTCAGGCGCCCGTACCGGGTTGATGACAGAGGGAGGGGAGACGCCGTCGCGTGCCCGTCGCGTGACTCGGCCCTCCGGGAGTGTCATGTCTTTCGCCGATCGCCATATCGGTCCCACCGCCGCTGATATCGACACCATGCTTGTCACCATCGGCGTGGCCAGCCTCGATGAGCTCGCTGAGAAGGCCGTTCCGGCCAGCATCCTCGATGAGCAGCACGGCGGCCTCGCCACCGGCCTCGACGCGCTCCCGCCAGCGGCATCCGAGCACGAAGCTCTGGACGCGCTGCGCACACTTGCTAGCCAGAACACGATTGCCGTGTCGATGATCGGGCAGGGCTACTTCGACACGCTGACACCGCCGGTACTTCGCCGGAACATTCTGGAGAACCCAGCCTGGTATACCGCGTACACGCCGTACCAGCCGGAGATCAGTCAGGGACGCCTTGAGGCACTGCTGAACTTCCAAACCATGGTCGCCGAGCTCACCGGCCTCGACATCGCGAATGCCTCGATGCTTGACGAGGGTACGGCCGCTGCCGAGGCGATGACGCTCATGCATCGGGCCGTGAAGTCCGGGTCCAACCGTCTGATTGTCGATGCCGATGTGTACGGGCAGACCGCGGCCGTGATCGCTACCCGGGCCGAACCACTCGGCATCGAGGTGGTGACCGCCGATCTCACCCAAGGACTGCCCGAAGGCGAGTTCTTCGGCGTGATCGTGCAGCTGCCCGGCGCCTCCGGGCTGGTGCGCGACTGGACGTCGGTCATCTCCGAGGCTCATCAGCGTGGCGCGCTGGTGGCGGTCGGCGCCGACCTGCTGGCCCTCACCCTCATCGCCCCACCCGGCGACATTGGTGCCGACGTCGCCTTCGGCACCACCCAACGCTTTGGTGTGCCCATGGGATTCGGTGGCCCACATGCCGGATACCTCGCGGTACACACGGCGCACGCCCGGCAGCTTCCAGGACGCCTCGTCGGGGTGTCGGTGGACGCCGACGGGGCACCCGCGTACCGGCTCTCACTGCAGACCCGCGAACAGCACATCCGCCGCGACAAGGCGACCAGCAATATCTGTACCGCGCAGGTGCTGCTGGCGGTGATGGCCGCCATGTACGCGAGCTACCACGGGCCGGAAGGGTTGCGCACCATCGCCACCCGGGTGCACCGCAACGCACAGCTGCTGGCCTCCGGGCTGACGCGCGGGGGCCACACCGTGGTGCACGGACAATTCTTCGACACGGTGCTGGTGCACGTTCCCGGCAAGGCCGCAGAGATCCAGGCCGCCGCCAAGGCCGAAGGGGTCAACATTTGGAGCCCCGACGGCGACCACGTCTCGATCGCCTGTGATGAGGCGACAACGCTGCCGCACCTGGTGTCGGTGCTGCGGGGATTCGGGACCGATATGTTCGAGGGCGCCCTGGAAGCCCCGCACCCTTCGGATATCGCGACCCGTGACTCGGATTACCTGACGCATCCTGCCTTCAACCGCTACCACAGCGAGACCGACATGATGCGGTACCTGCGCGCGCTGTCGGACAAGGACATTGCGTTGGACCGCAGCATGATTCCGCTCGGATCCTGCACCATGAAGCTCAACGCCGCCGCTGAAATGGAACCCATCACCTGGCCGCAGTTCGCCGCTCAGCACCCGTTTGCGCCGGCGAGCGATTCTCGCGGCCTGCGCACGCTGATCGCCGACCTCGAAGGCTGGCTGGCCGATATCACCGGGTACGACAACGTGAGCCTGCAGCCCAACGCGGGATCACAGGGCGAGTACGCGGGGCTGCTGGCCATCCGGCAGTACCACATCGACCGCGGCGAGAGTGATCGTGAGGTGTGCCTGATTCCGTCGAGCGCCCATGGCACCAACGCCGCTTCGGCGGCACTGGCGGGCATGCGCGTCGTGGTGGTGGGCTGTCGCGGGAACGGCGATGTCGACCTGGATGACCTGCGCACCAAGATCGCGGCGAATGCCAGTGCGCTGGCGGCGATCATGATCACGTACCCGTCCACCCACGGTGTCTACGAGCACGATATCGCCGACATCTGTGCGGCGGTGCACGACGCCGGGGGACAGGTGTACGTCGACGGCGCGAACTTGAACGCCCTTGTGGGACTTGCCCGTCCTGGGCGCTTCGGCGGCGATGTGAGCCACCTGAACTTGCACAAGACGTTCTGCATCCCTCACGGCGGCGGCGGGCCCGGCGTCGGACCTGTCGCGGTGCGTAGCCACCTCGCGCAGTACCTGCCGGGGCACCCGTACGCCGAGGAACTACCGTCCGGACCTCCGGTGTCTTCGGCGCCCTATGGTTCGGCATCGATCCTGCCGATCACCTGGGCCTACATCCGGATGATGGGACCCGACGGCCTGCGGGCGGCGTCGCTGACCGCGATCGCCTCGGCCAACTACCTGGCACGCCGTCTCGATGAGTACTACCCGGTGCTCTACACCGGCGATAGCGGCATGGTGGCCCACGAGTGCATCTTGGACCTGCGGGACATCACGAAGAACACCGGCGTTACCGTCGACGATGTGGCTAAGCGCCTGGCCGACTACGGTTTCCACGCACCGACCATGAGCTTCCCGGTGGCTGGCACGCTCATGGTGGAGCCCACCGAGAGCGAGAGCCTGGCCGAGGTGGACGCCTTCTGCGAGGCGATGATCGCGATCAAGGCCGAGATCGACAAGGTCGGCTCCGGAGTGTGGCCGGTGGAGGACAACCCGCTGCGCGGGGCGCCGCACACCGCCGAATCTCTCACCGCCGACGAGTGGAACCACCCCTACGGCCGCACCGAGGCGGCGTACCCGCTGGGAAAGGGTTTCCGCCCCAAGGTGTGGCCGCCGGTGCGTCGCATCGACGGCGCCTACGGCGACCGCAACCTGGTGTGCTCCTGCCCACCGATCGAGGCCTTCGCCGAGTAGTGATGTCGACGCGCAGTCCTCCGCACGCGGGGGACTGCTCGTCGACTAGGACACGAAGCGCGTGATAGCCGCGGCCAGCTCCGGGCTGTTCGAGGCCGCCAGGTTCTGGTAGGCACCGCCGGTCTGCTGGGCGAGCGTCTGCCAGGTCTGCTGATCGGAGTCGTTGCCGAAGTCAATCACGTTGATGCGCACCGGCCTTGCCGGATCTTTCTGTCGGTTGATCGTGTCGATGAGGCCGGCGCCGTCCAGGCTCTGATCGGTGTGCGAGTGGCCCGCCACGATCAGCACCGAATTGACTTGATTCGGACGGAAGCTGTTGACCGCTTCCTGGTACACATTGCGCAATGTAGTGAATGCCACCGCACCGTTGGACGTCGGCTGCAGCGCCGTCAACGCGTCGGCCACACTCTGCGACCTGGGCGCGCCCTCGACATCGTCGGCGGCAGCACCCAACCGCACAACGGTGTTGCCTTCCTTGCCGTCATACGTCCAGAGCCCGACACCAGAGCCCGGGGCAACGGTGCGGATGCGGTTGGCAAGTGCCCCAGTCACATCGGACAACTTCACGCCCTCGGAGGACAACGAGGAATCCAACATGATGGTGGTGGCCCCGGCGCCCGTTGAGGTGCCATCGGCCAGCGCGACACGAACCTTGTCCTCGATGCTCAGCGGCTTCTCGATCTTCGCGAAGCTCACCACATCGCTACTGGGCAGATCCGCTCCCTCGACACGGAAACCGGCCGCCGCGAGATCCTTGAGCTGATCCTTATCGCCTAGGAAACGCGCGAATTGGCTTGCCGCGGTGTGCTGCTCCTCGGAGAGCCACGCACCATCCAGCTGCACGGTGGGGTAGTCGGCAATAGGGGTCGCTCCGGTGGGCAGCCATGCGGCGACGACCTTCTTGGCGTCGCCGTTGCTGCGGGTGCGGGCATAGAGCTGCTGCTCTGTGGTGACCACAGAGTGCACCGCGGCACCAGGCTGCTCGCCACCGTCAAGCAGAGCACCCAGGGCATCGGAGAGATTGTTCGCGGGCAGCTTGGGAGCCGTCGCGGCCAACGACGCGGCCGCACCGGCACCGAGCTCGGGCGAATCACCGGGACGAACACTGGCGGCCGCCACCGCTTCCGCGGCGAGCTGCGTCGCATCGGCGTTACCGCTCGACGGCAGTGCCAATCGCAACGAGCCCCAACCGGGGAGGCCGAGACCGTCCAGCGAGTTCGGAACATTCTGCAGCGCAGGCAGATCCGCCCAGCTCTTATCGGCAGGAATGGCCTGGCGCAGCCTCGGGGTCGTCGCAATCACGACCGGCGTACTGACCAACGACCGGCTGTCACTCACGATGTTGGTCTTCGCCGCTGCCTTCAGCCGTGCCGAGGAGATCGAGCTCCCCGGGATCCACAGCGCCGGTTGCGCACCGAGCTCGGCGGGCCACTGACCTGTCAGTCCCTTGATCACGTTGGTCGTGTCTGCCGGGCGCACCGAGACGGTGAAGCAGTAGTCGCCGATCACTTCGTGCTTCTTGTTGAATCGTTCGGACAACTCGCCAATCCGGTCCGCGATCGATGGGTCGGCAACCACGGCGATGGTGTTGTCCCCGTGCACGCAGGTGGCGGAGGCCTCCGCTTGGTTGTCGGTCGTCCGCCTGTCGAAGTACCACCACAGTCCGATGGACACGGCCACCACGAGCACAGCCGCAACGACGCCGACCAGTCCCTTGCTGACGCCCCAGTTGCTACCGCCGCTGCGGTGCGACCGCTGCAAGCTGCCCGTGTCGAACTCTGAACCGGAGCTCGACACGTATTCCGGCTCGGCGTCCGCGTCCCAATCGTCGCTGTCGTCTCGATCGTTTGGGCTACCCGACCCAGATGCGCTGTGCCTGCCCATGTGTTGTCGCGACCCTTCTGATCGTGTCTAAATACTTGTCCAGCGGTTGACTACGAGTCCCGCTGCGCGTCGGCCCGAGTCTACTGTCCCTGACCGCCGATACCACGGTGCGCGCAACCAAACCGCGTCCAAATAGACACGGAGACGTACCCTGCACCACGAGGTAAAGGCACGCCGCAGGGCCATCCGCTACTTGGCCGCCGCAGCCTTGTACTCGCGACGGCGCCGGTGCAGGATCGGCTCGGTGTACCCGTTCGGCTGATCCTTACCCTCCAGGATGAGCTCCTTGGCGGCCTCGAAGGCAATGTTGCTGTCGAAGTCCGGAGCCATCGGACGGTAGTCCTTGTCACCGGCGTTCTGCCGATCGACAACCGGTGCCATCCGCTGGAGACCCTCGACCACCTCGTCCTCGGTGATGACATCGTGCCGCAGCCAGTTGGCCAGCAGCTGGCTGGAGATACGCAAGGTGGCACGGTCTTCCATAAGCGCCACGTCGTGGATGTCCGGAACCTTGGAACAGCCAACGCCATGGTCGATCCAGCGCACCACGTAGCCCAGGATCGACTGGCAGTTGTTGTCGATTTCCTCGCGGATGTCCTCCGCGGTCCAGTCGTGCCGTGATTCGGCCAACGGGATGGTGAGCAACGACTCCAGTTCGGCGCGGTGTTTACCGGCGAGCTCCTGGTCCACGGCCTTGACGTCAACCTGGTGATAGTGCAGCGCATGCAGGGTCGCCGCGGTGGGGGACGGCACCCACGCTGTGGTTGCTCCCGCGCGCGGCTGCGCGATCTTCTGCGCGACCATGTCGGCCATCAGGTCGGGCATGGCCCACATGCCCTTGCCGATCTGCGCCTTACCGGCCAATCCGGCGCCCAGTCCGGTGTCGACGTTGTGATCTTCGTACGCCAGGATCCACGGCTGTGACTTCATGACGGCCTTGCGGCACATCGGACCGGCTTCCATCGAGGTGTGGATCTCGTCGCCGGTGCGGTCCAGGAAGCCGGTGTTGATGAACACCACGCGATCCGAGGCGGCCTTGATGGCAGCCTTCAGATTGACGGTGGTGCGGCGCTCCTCATCCATGATGCCGACCTTGATGGTGGCGTGGGGAAGTCCGAGCACCTCTTCGACACGGCCGAACAACTCGGCGGTGAAGGCCACTTCCTCGGGCCCGTGCATCTTGGGCTTCACGATGTAGATGGACCCGGTGCGGCTGTTTTTCAGCGGACCGTTCTTCTTGCCGGAACGCAGGCCATGAATGGCGATGAGGCTGGTGAACAGCGCATCCTGGATACCCTCGGGCATCTCGTTACCCGCAGCGTCCACGATGGCGTCATTGGTCATCAGGTGACCAACGTTGCGGACGAACAGCAGGCTGCGGCCGGGCAGGGTCAGCTCGCCAGGTCCGGAAGCACCACCATCGGGGGTGTTGAACACACGGTCCTCGTTGAGCACCCGGGTGAACGTCTTACCGCCCTTGGAAACATCCTCGGACAGGTCACCCTTGTTGAGCCCCAACCAGTTTCGGTATCCAAGCACCTTGTCCTCGGCGTCCACGGCGGCCACCGAGTCCTCGAAGTCCATGATCGTGGTGATCGCCGATTCCAGCACGACGTCCTTGATGCCGGCCTTGTCGGTGGATCCGACGGGGGAGTCGGGGTCGATCAGGACCTCGATATGCAGGCCATGATTGATGAGCAGCACCGACCATTGCGGCTTACCGAGCTTGCCGGTGTAGCCGACGAACTGGTCGGGGTTCTGCAGCCCGGTGGAGAGTTCGTCGCCCAGCTCGATGAGCAGTTGACCGTCATCGATCTTCACGCCGACGGCGTCTTTCCATGAGCCGGCCGCCAGCGGCGCCGCACCATCGAGGACCTGGCGGGCGTACGCGATGACCTTGTCACCACGGATTTTGTTGTACGACGAGCCCTTCTCGGCCCCATCGGTTTCCGGGATGACGTCGGTGCCGTACAGCGCGTCGTAGAGGGAGCCCCAGCGTGCATTCGCGGCGTTGAGCGCGAAGCGCGCGTTCAGGATCGGAACAACCAGCTGCGGCCCTGCCGTCGTGGTGATCTCGTCGTCCACGTTGGCGGTGGTGATGGTGAAATCTTCGGGCTCGGAGACCAGGTAACCGATCTCGGTGAGGAACTCCCGATACTCCGAGGGATCCAGCGGCTCGATGGCGCGCTGCCGGTGCCAGCGATCAACCTGAGTTTGCAGGTCGTCGCGCCGGTCGAGGAGCTCGCGGTTCCGCGGAGCCAAATCGGTGACTACTTTGTCGACCCCAGCCCAGAAAGCGTCGGCATCCACACCGGTGCCCGGCAGGGCTTCGTTGGTGATGAAGTCGTACAGCACCCGCGCCACGCGCAGGTTGCCCACATCGACGCGATCACTCATCGCAACTCCTCTGTGTGGTTAAGGGGTCTGGGACCGGACGCTCGTGCGAATCGGTGAACAATGATCCTACTCATTGGTAGCCATCAACCCCGAAACCGCGCTATATGCGGTGAGTTCCATCACGCACGGTGCCGACGAGATCCTCCACCAGATCCTCCAGTGTGACCAGGCCCACTACGCTGCCGTCGGTGGTCGACATGAGCGCCAGATGACTGTTGCTACGGCGCAATGTCGACAGCGCCTCCGGTAGCGGAACCGAACCGTGCAACCGCGGCAGGGGCCGAATGAACGCGGGGTCGATGATCGCCTCCGGGTCGTCCCCCATGGTCAAGACGTCCTTTATGTGCAGATAGCCGAGGTAATCTCCGTGGGGTCCAATGACTGGGAATCGTGAGTAGCCAGTTTCGGCCACCACACGCTCCACAGCGGTCACCGAAGGTGCCTGCGCCGAGCCCGATACGGCGATCGATCGAATCTGGTTAGCGGGCACGACCACGTCCGCGACCACACGGTGCTGGATCTGCAACGCGCGCCGCAACCGGGTGTGTTCCTCCTCGTCAAGCAGCCCCTCGGACAGCGACTCCGCGATCATTTCCGAAAGCTCCACGGTCGACACCGTGACCTCAAGCTCGTCCTTGACCGGGACCTTGACGATCCGCAACGCGGTATTGGCGCACCAGTTGTAGAAGGCGATCAGGGGCCGCGCCAGCCGGATGTAGACGAGGTAGGGCGGAATCAGAAGCATGGCCGCGGATTCCGGGCCGGCGATGGCGATGTTCTTGGGCACCATTTCGCCGAGCAGCACGTGCAACAGCACCACGATCGACAGCGAGATGACGAACGCGACGGTGTGCGTCACCGCCGTGGGTGCGCCCAACAGCTCGAAGGGCCGTTCCAGAAGGTGCGCCACGGCCGGTTCTCCGATGCGGCCCAACAAAATTGAACAGATCGTGATGCCGAGCTGGGCGCCGGCGAGCATGAGGGATAGCTTCTGGCCGGCCATCATCACCGTCACCGCGCGCTTCTTACCGGCCTCCGCCAGCGCCTCAAGCCGATCCCTGCGGGCGGAGATGAGGGCGAATTCGGCGCCGACGAAAAACGCGTTTGCCAAAAGCAATGCGGCGGTGAGTAATACGCTCAGTACCTCTGTTTGTACGGTGCTACCCATCGTGGTCATTCCCCCGAGCGTCGGTGTCGGTCAGCTCGGTGAGCTCGATCTGATCGATCCGGCGACCGTCCATGCTCGCCACCCGAGCCCGCCAACGGGGCAGCTCAGCGAAAGGATGGTCCGGCACCACCGCTAACAATTCGACGGTGTCGCCGGCCGTCGGGATGTGACCGAGCTCTTGGAGCACCAGACCGCCGATGGTCTCGTACTCACCCTCGGGGGCCCGGTAGCCGGTCGCCGCGGAGACCTCGTCGATCCGCAGCAGACCCGACACCACCCAGCCGCCGCCGGAGGGCACCACGTCCGGGGTCGCGTCGTCATGCTCGTCGCGGACATCACCCACGATCTCCTCGATCATGTCCTCGACCGTTACCAGCCCGGCGGTGCCTCCGTATTCGTCGACCACCAACGCCGTCTGCATGCCGTTGGCCCGTACCTGCTCCATGACCGCGTCGCCGTCAAGGGTCGAGGGCACCACCGCGACCGGCCGGGCCAGACTCGCCAGTGTGGTTGTGGCACGGCGATCCCGTGGCACCTCGAAGATCTGCTTGACGTGGACGATGCCGATCGTCGCGTCAAGATCGCCCTCGGTGATCGGAAACCGCGAGAAGCCGGTGTCCACGGCGAGGGCGATCAGGTCGGCGACCGTGTCCGTCGCTTCGAGCGACTCGATCTCCGTGCGTGGGGTCATGAGTTCCTCGGCGGTGCGGCTCCCAAACCGCAGCGAACGGTCGACCAGCACCGCGGTGGTTTCGTCCAGCGCGCCGCTGCGGGCTGACGTGCGCACCAGTGACCCCAGTTCCTGGGGCGAACGCGCCGAGCGCAGTTCTTCGGCGGGCTCAATACCCATGCGCCGCAGCACCCAGTTGGCGATGCCGTTCAGCGCCCGGATCGCGAAGGCGAACACCGACGAGAACAGCACCATGGGCCCCGCGGTGGCGCGCGAGGTTGAGATGGGACGCGCCAAGGCGAAGTTCTTGGGCACCAGCTCACCGAAGATCATCGATATCGAGGTGGCGATGATGAGCGCCAGCACCAGCGATACCGCGCTGCTGACCGTCGCTCCGGTGTATCCGACCGCCTGGGTGAGCAGGCGCGCGATCACCGGCTCGGCCAGATAGCCGGTCACGAGCGTCGTGATGGTGATGCCGAGCTGAGCCCCCGACAGCTGGAACGAGAGCGTGCTGTGTGCTCGTTTGACCGACCTGTCCCGGCTATCGCCGGTCTTGGCACGCGCCTCGATGGAGCTGCGCTCCAATGCGGTCAGGGAGAACTCGGCAGCCACAAAGAGCGCCGTCCCCGCGGTCAGCGCGATGAACGCAAGCAAGCTCAGCCCGGTGAATAAGAGCGTCACCGCTGGCTGGCCCCTTAGGTTGAGTGATCACACGGTGTGACCATCGTGAGGCTCATGGTAACCGCGCAGGTCGCCGGGCGGTCACCAACCTTCGGGAAGCGGGCGTCCCTCGGCGAATCCGGCCGCCGACTGAACACCCAGAACCACCCGTTCGTGCAGCTCGGCCAGCGTGCGCGCACCGACATACGTGCAGGTACTGCGCACGCCCGAGATGATGTGGTCGATGAGGTCTTCCACACCGGGGCGTTGCGGGTCCAATGCGATCCGCGAGGTGGAAATACCCTCCTCGAACAGGCTCTTGCGGGCCTGGTCGAAGGCGCTGTCGCCGACGGTGCGGGCGGCCACCGCACGTTTGGATGCCATGCCGAAGCTGTCTTTGTAGCGGCGGCCACTGGCAGAGAGCTGCAGATCTCCGGGGGACTCGTGAGTGCCGGCGAACCACGAACCGATCATCACGTTGGCGGCACCCGCCGCGAGCGCCAGGGCAACATCCCGCGGGTGCCGAACCCCACCGTCGGCCCATACGTGCGCACCCAGTTCCCTTGCGGCCGCTGCGCATTCGATGACCGCGGAAAGCTGCGGGCGACCCACGCCGGTCATCATCCGGGTGGTGCACATGGCACCCGGACCCACGCCCACCTTGACGATGTCCGCACCGGCCCCGATCAGATCCCGGGTGCCCTGCGCCGACACCACGTTGCCCGCGGCGATGGGCACACCCAGCGACAGTTCCGCGACCGATGCGAGTGCCTCGATCATCTTCTGCTGATGTCCATGCGCGGTGTCGATGACCAGGAGATCCACCCCGGCCTGTGCCAAGGCCGTCGCCTTCGCGCGGACGTCGCCGTTGATACCGACCGCACCGGCGATGCGCAGGCGTCCGCTCGCATCCACGGCCGGCGTGTACAAACCCGCCCGGATCGCCCCGGTGCGGGTGAGTATCCCGGCCATGGTTCCGTCCGGACGCGTCACTACCGCTACCGGCACATGTGCCTCGGCCAGGCGATCGAAGATTGCCCGCGGATCGGTCCCCGCAGATACCGCGACGAAGTCGGTGGTCGCGATGTCGTGCACGCGGGTGAACCGATCGATGCCGGTACAGGCAGCCTCGGTGACCAGCCCCCGCGGCCTGCCGTCCTCAAGCACCACCGCGGCCCCGTGCGAGCGCTTGTGGATCAGTGCCATCGCCTCGCCCGCCGAATCGTCGGGCGCCAGGGTCACCGGCGTGTCGTAGACCAGATCGCGACTCTTGACGAACTCGACCGTCTGCGCAACCGCCTGCACCGGAAGATCCTGGGGCAGCACCGTGATTCCGCCACGGCGCGCGACGGTTTCGGCCATCCGCCGACCCGCCACCGCCGTCATGTTGGCGACCACGATCGGGATTGTGGTGCCGGTGCCGTCGGCGGTGGTCAGGTCGACATCGAACCGCGAGATGACATCCGAGTGGTTCGGCACCACGAAGACGTCGTCATAGGTCAGGTCGTACGGCGGCCGCTGCCCGTCTAGAAACTGCACAGTTACGCTTCCACCTCGCTGCGGTCGCCACTCCAGAGCGTGTGGAACTTGCCGGGGGAGTCGACGCGCTCATAGGTGTGCGCACCGAAGAAGTCCCGCTGCGCCTGGGTAAGGGCAGCAGGCAGACGATCGGTGCGCAGACCGTCGTAGTACGACAGCGACGAGGCGAAGCCGGGGACCGGGATTCCCAGCTGCGTAGCCGTCACCACGACGCGACGCCAACTGTCGATGCCGTTTTCGACGGCAGCACGGAAGTATGGGGCGGCGATCAATGTGGCCAGGTCGGGCTCGTCGGCAAAGGCATCCTTGACGCGGTTCAGGAACTGGGCGCGGATGATGCAGCCACCCCGCCAAATGGTGGCCAGGTCACCCGGCTTGACGTTCCAGCCGTACTCGGCGCTCCCCGCGGCAATCTGATTGAAGCCCTGTGCGTATGCCACAATCTTCGATGCGTACAGCGCCTGGCGCACATCTTCGACGAATTGATTTGCATCACTTGGCTTTTCACCCAGCGATCCGGAGGTGAATCCGGCGGCGGCGGCACGCTGGGGGCGTGATCCGGACAGCGCACGGGCGAAGACCGCCTCGGCGATGCCGGTGACCGGCACGCCGAGGTCCAGGGCGGACTTTACGGTCCAGCGTCCGGTGCCCTTCTGCTCGGCGGCATCGACGATGACATCAACCAAGGGCCGTCCAGTCTTGCCGTCCTTATGGGCCAGCACATCGGCGGTGATCTCGATGAGATAGCTCTCCAGCTCACCGCTGTTCCACTCGGTGAAGACCTCGGCGATATCGGGTGCCGACATATCCAGCGCGTCGCGCAGCAGTTGGTAGGCCTCGCCGATCAGCTGCATATCGGAGTACTCGATGCCGTTGTGCACCATTTTCACGAAGTGCCCCGAACCGTCCGGGCCGATATGCGTGCAACAGGGTGTGCCATCGACGTGTGCCGCAATGGATTCCAGTAGTGGACCTAACGCCTTGTAGGACTCCACGGGGCCGCCGGGCATGATCGAGGGGCCGTTCAGCGCGCCCTCCTCACCACCCGAAATTCCCGCACCGACAAAGTGCAGTCCGCGTGCGGCCAGCGCGGCCTCACGGCGAATGGTGTCGGTGTACAGCGCGTTACCGCCGTCGATGATGATGTCGCCGGGCTCCATCGCCGATGCGAGCTCTTCGATCACGGCATCGGTGGGATCACCGGCCTTCACCATGATCAAAACGCGGCGCGGGCGCTCGAGGGCCGCGACGAACTCCTCGACCGTCTCGCTGCGAACGAAATTGCCCTCAGACCCGTGATCGGCCAACAACGCGTCGGTCTTCGCGACCGATCGGTTGTGCAGGGCGACGGTGTATCCGTGCCGTGCGAAGTTCCGCGCGATGTTCGATCCCATGACGGCCAGACCCGTCACGCCGATCTGAGCTTTTCCCTGCGCCGAGCCGTCTGCAGCCGTCACCAGCACATCCTTTCGTTGACGTGTTGCGCACCAAAGCCGTTCACTCTTCGCGCAAGCGGCTCATCTGAACCGAATGCTCTTCGCGCAAGCGGCTCATCGCCGATTCTCGCGCAGTCACTTTCGACCCGCGAGCGCGGGTCACCTACTCGCGGGTTAACTGCTGAACAAGCGCTGAAGTTCGGTGAACCATGGGATGACCACAGCCAACGTCGGCACCACCAGTATGGCCGCGGCGGCGGCATAGGCGCTGCATGACAACACGAGGCTGTTCCCGCTCCCGCCCAAGCGCCGGACCCGGATGAGTGTCGTGGGCCCACCTGCCGCCATCGCACCGACTGGTGTCGGGCCACCCGCACACGCGACGAGTGCGCGGGCCAGGGGAGTCGGCCCAGCTGTCCGGACCGCGGCATCGTCGGCGAGCAGCTCGACAAGCAGTTTGACCGCGTCCAGCGCGTTCTTGCTGCGCACGATGACCGGGAACGCGTCGTGGACGGCGGTGAACGCCTCCAGCACCAGGTCATGGCGCGCGCGCAGATGGGCGCGTTCGTGCGCGACGATCGCGGTCACCTCATTGTGTCCCAGCGTGCTCAGCGTCCCCTCGCTGACGACCACCCGGCTCCGTACACCCGGCAAGCAGTAGGCCAAGGGTTCATCGACTTCCAGGACTCGCAGATCGTGGTCGCGCCGACGATGGATGTCGTAGCCCCCGCGCCAGTTTTCGCAGTACTGCTTGTGATCCAGCAGGTCGACGACGGCCCGGTGATGGGCGCGTCGGCGGCGGGTACGTACACCGACCCGGATCACCGACGCCATGAGCCGGATACCGATGAGGATCGTGATCGCGAACACCGTGACGTACAGCAGCCATAGACCCCAACCGAGGCGATCGATTTCACCGGTGATCGTCGCGGTGGGGTGACCATCCGGCCCAGGCACGAGGAGTCTGCTCGCGATCGCAAGCCCGGAACTGAACGCGGAAAGAACGGCGGCCGCGGCAATGGCCTGCCACAACACCATGGCGGCACGTGGCGCGCGGTATGGCCAGCGGGCACGCGCGAGCAACGCCGGTACGGGACCGGTCAGCAGCAGCGCGAGTATCGCGAACGCCAGGGCGGACACATAACTAGTGTCCCTTACTCGGTGGGGCGACCGCCAGCAGATGGATCTTTCGCTTCGAGCTCGGCCAGTGCACGGCGCAGCGCATCGGCCTCATCAGGGCCGACACGCTCCACGAAGTGCACCAATGCCGCCTCGCGGGCACCGGAGTTGTTGGCCTGCGCCAACGCGTCCACCATGAGGCCCGCGACAAGCTCGTCGCGGCCGTGTACGGGCGCGTAGCGGTGCGCGCGGTCATCGCGGTGCTGTACCACCAGATCTTTCTTGGCGAGACGTTGCAACACGGTCATCACGGTCGTATAGGCGAGATCGCGCCGCGTCGACAATGCCTCGTGGACCTGGCGCACAGTCTGGGGCTCGGGAGAGGACCACAAATGGTCCATCACCGCGCGTTCAAGTTCGCCCAGGCGTGCCATTCCGAACATTCTACGTTCACCTCCGACGCAATGCCGTACTACATCCAGTCGTACTTCTTCTGACAGCCAACGATCCATAGCTCGGTCTTTGTTCCAGCGCTCGATTTGGTCTCACTCGGACTTGGACACTGCGGGCCGCTCGCTGCCTACACGGCCCGATGATCAGGAGCTTCGGTGAGGGCAGTCACAACACCCGCACCTGGCGATGTCATCCTACATGTGGTTAGGCTTACCTATCTTGCCTACGTGAAGGGAGGCTGCTCACTGTGACGCTGGCCATCGACCGATGCTCTTCGACCAGGAGTCTCATCGCCGACGATCCGTTGATCGCCGGGATGTCCATCCGCCAATCACTGCCGCTGCACGAATCGAGCAGTCGGCTTCGCGAGCTGTATCCGGAATGCCCTCGGGCCTACGGCGTCGCAGTCATGTCCGATGTCGGCCGGCGCCGATGGTGGCCGCTGGCGCGCGCCTTGAGCACCGACCGGCTTGAGCGGATGTACGCCCGCGCTATCGAGGAGACCGGTAGCGATGCGGTCGCCGTCCATCAGCTCGCGGACGCTCTCGTCCACACCGTGGTCGGCCGATTGGTCGCCCTGGTGGTACTGGAGGGACGCGCCTGGGATCCGGGCCTGGGGAACTTATGGGTCTACTTCGATTCCGAGGGCTGCATCGATTGGGCGGGGGTCGTGGACCCGACGCTGCGTGTGCTGCCCGACGACCCGGACCGGGACCGGGAGCAGGTTGTGGTCTTCCCCGGCGAGGAAGCGCTCGCCGCGTGGACCGCACACCGATGCCATCGCGCACTCGCGCCCTTGTTCACGCGACTGTCGCAGATCAGCTCCGGCACCATGGAAATCGGCCAGATGTGGCAACTGGTTGGCTCGACCGTGGTGGGGGCGGCGACCCATGTTCCACTGCTGGCGCGCTCCAGCGAGACCGATGGAATGCGACGCGGACAGGCGATCCTCGACCGCTTCATGACACTCGGGTTGCCGGTCCGCCACAAAGCGCTTGCAATTTAGGGCAGCCTTGCCTATTCTTACAGATGTCGAACGCGCTACAGCGCGACCAGACACCCGGACCGTGCCGGAGTCCTGAGGGCTGCAGAGACCCCCGGTCCACTCGAAGGAAGTGCCCCACCTGCCTCGGCAGGTGGGGCACTTCTTCGTTATGGGATGCCGCACTGATATGAACATCGCATGCCAGACACGCCGGAGCGCCTCAGCAAGATGCCTGCCGCGCCCTTCGACAAGCTCGTGGGGCTCGAATACACCTCGCTGACACCCGAGGGAGTGTCCGCCACCCTGACGATCACCGAGAACCTGTTGCAACCCAACGGGATCGTGCACGGCGGCGTGTACTGCTCGGTGGTCGAAAGCGTGGCGAGCGTCTCCGGGTATATCTGGCGCGCCAACGTGTTGGGGGAGGAGAGCGCGGTGGTCGGGGTCAACAACAACACCGACTTCCTGCGCGCCATCTCATCGGGCACACTCACCGCCACGTCCACGCCGATACACCGAGGCCGTCGTCAGCAGCTGTGGCTCGTCACCATTACCGACGGCGAGAGCCGGACAATCGCGCGTGGGCAGGTTCGCCTACAGAACTTATGAGACTCGGGTGGGCGCGACCCCCGTGCGCCCACCCGAGCTCATTTCGAGAGATGTCGGCCGGCCCCCCGATGGTCGGGCCGCCATCCTCGTCCCCCCGCCTGGATCCAGTCCCCGCTGGATCCAGTGGCTCGTCAGCTCAGCTGCAGCTTGTCGACAATCCTGTCGGCCATCTTCTGTACCAGCTGTTTTGAGTTGCTTCGTGCGCAAATCTGGGTCTGAACAATCACATTCGCGACACCGTTGTAGGACACGAAGCAGCGATACTTACTCGGCCCGTACGCGAGAGTCCAATTCATCTTCTTGGCGTTTGACGCTGAGACCGACACCGCCACAGGCACCTTCCGACCGCTGGAGTCGGTGAAGTTGTATGTCTTTCCGTCACATTCGTTGATCTCATCGGCCGCTGTCGAGAACTGCGCCTGTGCCGCATCCTTGTCCTTATATGCCGCGATGCCTTGGTAGACCTGGGCGTCCGGGTTCTTCGCATCTCCGAGCAACATCTCGGTCCCACGGAACGCCTCGTAGTCCTTGCTCACCGACTCGACGGTAAGCCCCTGCGTCACATTGCAGCTCGCGTCGTCAGACTCGGTCGCCGTGAACGGCTTGTCCCGCTTGTTCGTCTTGGCGACTTCCATGTCGAGCGCCTTGGCAATCTCCTCGTCGGTGAACAACGCCGACACCATGGCATCCTCGGTGACCTTGTCTTGCCCCGGCCATCCCGTCAGCCCCGCAGGCCCGCTACTGCTCGGAGCCGGGGCTGGCGCGTGTGCGGTCCGCGACGCTGTCGTGGTGGCAGCCGTTGACATTTCGGTCGCATCCTGCCGGCTGGAACATCCGGACAGTGCCAGTGCGACGATAGCCATCGCACACAACACCGCCCGCCCTCTCGTGCGTGCCATGAGGCCCCCTCTCATGTTTTTCGTCGCGATCATGCCGGAATCCACTCGGCCATGCGGTCGACGATCGCGGTGACGATCGGAGTGCCATTACCGTTCTGGCACAACAGACTCCCGAAGAGTGCGTTGTTCTTGACTCGATAGTCGTAGAAACACCGCCACCCCGCCGGGTTTCCGTCCTTCAGCTGTTGTCGCACCCACGTCACGCGGGTGGCGTTGTTCGAGAATGGGCCGATCCGCCATTCGATATCGCCCTCGGTCTGACGAGAGTCTTCGCATGATGCCAGCGACGGGGGATACGCGGCCTGTAGCTGACTCGAGGCGGCCTTCGCATCGGGGAACAGCACCACCGACTGCCAGACGATGTGGTCGTACCGGTCCTCTGTTTCCTGCAGGCGAGAGCCTCGGAAGGTGGTCCACTCGTCACCAAGGCTCTCGCTGCGCAGCCCCGTGAGGGCCTTGCACTTGCCGGTCGCGGTGGCGTCGCTGGGCCGTGTGGATTTGAACTCGTACGTCAGTGGGGATCCGACCAGCCGGCCGACGTCATCGGCGGAGATGATGATCGATTCCGCCTTATCGGGCGTGACGATCACCGGTGCCGGCGGTTCGAGCGAGGTCGTAACCGGTGGGGCGCTGGATTTGGGGCTTGCGATCGCCCCGTCCCGCCCGTGATCGGTGACCGCCGACGTCTCGGTCGCACCTACCGGTATCGGCTTGATGCCCCCGGTCTCAGTGCCACAACTCACCGCGAACATCGCTGCCAAGCCAAGCCATCCCACTGCCACGACGTGACGCATCCGAATCCCTCCCTGCCGATATCAGGCCCACACCGACCCAAATCATGGCTACATCGGATCGCTCGCGCTCAGTGTTACACGCACGCCAAGACCGATAACTTACTTCGGTGTGGTGGCCGCCGCCATCCTGTCCGCGATCGCCTTCACTGCCGGACCTCCGTTGCCAAGCTGGCAGACCGTCGCCGAGAGCAGCAGATTGTCGATGATGCGTGCCTCCAACATGCAACGCCACCCCGAGGGCCGTCCGTCGACGATCTCGTCGAGCACCCACTGCGCACGGTCTTCCGATGCATCTCGCACGGATACGCGCCACGTCGTCGTATCAATTTTCAGTTCCTCACCCGAACAACCTCCGACGTCCGCGGGGAACTCTTTCGAATAGGTTTCCCTGGCATCGGATTTCGACGAGTAAAGCAATACCCGCTGGGTCACCGAGTGAGTGAACGTGTCCTTGTCCTCCCGGTACCAAACATCGCGGTAGGTCGTCCATTTGTCGCCGACGTCCACCGCCAGGGGCACCATGAGAGCCTGGCATGACTGCTTGCCGTCGATCGTCGATGTTCGCGGGTTCGATGACTTTCCCTCGTATTCGAGGGTGGAGCCAATGAGCTCCGCGACGTCCTTTCTGGGGACGATGAGCGAGTTCGCCTTGTCGGGACTGATCGCATCCGCCGCCGATGTCGATGTGTTCGACGCACCCGATGCCGCTGATGGCCCGGACGTCGCCGGGCCCTGCTGGCCACCTCCGAAAAATGAGCATCCTGTCAGGACAATGGCGGTACACACTGCGACGGCAGTCTTTCGGTATGCCGATTCGGTCGTCACGGCCATTCCTTTCACTGCGGGATCCATGCTGCGATCCGGTCGGTAATGGTCGTCACGCCGGGGACGCCGTCGCCGTATTGGCATAGGTAGGTTCCGAAAAGCACGTTGTTCTTGTTGCGGAAGTCGAAGAAGCAGTGCCAGCTCGCGGTTTGCGCGACCTGGAGTTGATTCCATCGGGCCGCGGTATCACTGATCTCCGCGATGTTGGTGATCTTCCACTTTTGATCTTGTTTGGAAATCTCCGCATTCGTGCATGTTCTCGACGCGGATGGGGGAAACGCCCGTGTGAAGGCCGCTGCGGCCTCCGCGCGGGTGGGATACAGAACGGCCACCTGGCTCACGATGTACGCAGTCGTGTCCTTGGTCTCTCGGTAGTAGTTCCAGCGGTAGGTGGTCCATTCGGATCCCAATTGGCCGGCGCGCGGATTGTCCAGGTTCACGCAATCCCCCGCGCCGCCCACGGCATCGGTCGGCGGTGCCGAGGTGTTGTCGTCGTATTCCAGCGTGGTTCCCAGGATCTTCCCCACATCGGCACGCGAGCCCAGAATCGAGTCAATCTTCTCCGGCGTGACCACCAGAGGTGGCGGCGCGGGCGCCTTGGTGGTGGCGGGGATGGATGCGGGAGCCGACGTGCCCGCCGTCATCGGCATGTCCGCGGCAGTGGTGGTCGGTGCGGACACCGGTTTGATGCCCTCGCTGGGCTGGCTGCACCCGGCTATCAGCAGCGCGGCCGACACCACGCACCCCACGCTCATTCCATACCTCATCGCGCACCCTCCTGATCGACTCCGCACCCAGCGCGTTTCCGAGGATTCTCGCACTCGCGATCGCGACCGCACGGCAAAACTCATCGGTGCGCCACGACGTCGGCAATGCCGGGTTGCCCGGATCGTGGCAGGATCGCCCCTTATGCGATTGACCCCGCACGAGCAGGAACGGCTGCTCATCTCGTATGCGGCGGAATTGGCGCGCCGCCGCCAGTCCCGAGGCCTGCGCCTCAACCATCCCGAAGCGATCGCGATGATCACCGATCATCTCCTGGAAGGTGCCCGTGACGGCCGCACCGTCTCGGAATTGATGGCCAGCGGCCGCGAGGTGCTCGGGCGTGACGATGTCATGGACGGCGTGCCCGAGATGATCCCGGATGTCCAGGTGGAGGCAACTTTTCCTGACGGCACGAAACTCGTTACTGTGCATCACCCGATCGGATGAGCCACATGATTCCCGGCGAATACCTCTTCGCGCCAGACGCCATCGAACTCAACGCTGGTGCGACCGTCATCGAGCTCGACGTCGTCAACACCGGCGACCGTCCGGTACAGGTGGGCAGCCACGTCCACTTCCCTCAATCCAACCCGGCACTTGATTTCGACCGGGAGGCCGCGCATGGGCACCGCTTACATATTCCCGCTGGTACCGCGGTTCGCTTTGAACCCGGTGTCGCCCAGAAGGTTCGGCTGGTGCCCTTGCGCGGTCGCCGTGAAGTGCACGGACTGACGCTCGATGCTCCGGGGCGGCTGGATGGCGGTGAACCCGCATGACCCGGCTGTCGCGGGAGCATTACGCCAAGCTGTACGGACCGACGACGGGTGACCGCATCCGATTGGCCGATACCGATCTGCTCATCGAGATCACCGAAGACCGATGTGGCGGTCCCGGATTGGCGGGCGAAGAGGCAGTCTTCGGCGGTGGCAAGGTGCTGCGCGAGTCGATGGGGCAGAGCCGTCTCACCCGCGCCGAAGGAGCACCCGACACCGTCATCACCGGCGCTGTCATCATCGACCACTGGGGGATCATCAAGGCCGACATTGGCATTCGGGACGGCCGAATCGTCGGCATCGGCAAGGCAGGCAACCCGGACATCATGGACGGGGTTCATCCCCAGCTGATAGTCGGCCCGTCCACCGAGATCATCGCCGGCAATGACCGGATCGTCACGGCGGGCGGCATCGACTGTCACGTCCATTTCATCTGCCCGCAGCTGGTCGACGAGGCCATCGGTGGTGGCATCACCACCATGATCGGGGGTGGCACCGGCCCCGCGGAGGGCAGCAAGGCCACCACGGTGACGCCCGGCGCATGGCATCTGGGCCGGATGTTGCAAGCACTCGACAGCTGGCCGGTGAACGTGCTGCTGCTGGGCAAGGGCAACACCGTAAACCCCGAATCGATGTGGGAGCAATTGCGCGGCGGTGCGGCAGGTTTCAAGCTGCATGAGGACTGGGGCACCACGCCCGCGGTGATCGATGCCTGCCTGCGCGTCGCGGATGAGGCGGATGTTCAGGTCGCCCTGCACTCGGACACCCTCAACGAAACAGGTTTTGTCGAAGGCACTTTGGAGGCGATCGCGGGACGCGCGATCCACGCTTACCACACCGAGGGCGCCGGTGGAGGCCATGCTCCAGACATCATTACCGTGGCCAGCCACCCGAATGTGATGCCCAGCTCCACCAATCCCACGCGCCCACACACCGTCAACACTCTCGACGAGCATCTCGACATGCTCATGGTCTGCCACCATCTCAATGCCGCCGTGCCGGAGGATCTTGCCTTCGCCGAGAGCCGGATTCGTCCGTCCACGATCGCGGCCGAGGACCTACTGCACGATATCGGTGCCATCTCGATGATCGGCAGTGACAGCCAGGCCATGGGGCGTATCGGCGAAGTGGTGATGCGCACCTGGCAGACCGCGCACGTCATGAAGAAGCGCCGCGGCGCGCTGGAAGGGGACCCTGCCGGAGCCAAGGGTAACGACAACAACCGGGTCCGCCGGTATGTCGCGAAATACACCATCTGCCCGGCGATTACCCACGGCATCGATCACGAGCTGGGTTCCATCGAAGTCGGCAAGCTGGCCGATCTGGTGTTGTGGGAACCGGCGTTCTTCGGGGTCCGGCCGCACGTGGTCATCAAGGGCGGTGCCATCGCGTGGGCGGCCATGGGTGATGCCAATGCCTCCATTCCCACCCCGCAGCCCGTGCTGCCTCGGCCCATGTTCGGCGCGATGCCCAACGTGGCACCGGGGTTGGCCGTGCATTTCGTCTCGCCGACGGCCATCGAGGACGACCTCGCCGCGCGGCTTGCGCTGCGGCGCAGACTGGTTCCCACTCGCAATGTCCGCCATCGCGGCAAGGCCGACCTGCCCTTGAACAACGCGATGCCGGACATCCGAGTGGATCCGGATACCTTCACCGTACGTATCGACGGCGAGGTGTGGCAGGAGCAGCCGGCCACCGAACTGCCCATGGCGCAACGGTATTTCCTGTTCTGATGGGGTCTACCGATGCGTCTGCGACGTCCGCCCTGCTGCTGTCACTGGCTGATTCCCGATTGCCGACCGGGTCGCATGTGCATTCCGGCGGGGTGGAAGAGGCCATAGCCCAGGGGCTCGTGCGGGACGGTGCGACGCTCAATGCCTATCTACGGCGCCGCATCCGGACTCATGGCCTTGTCGCGGCGTCCATCGCTGCCGCCATCACGTCGGGGCGGCTGGATCCGGTGCGTGCGGATGCCGAAACGGACGCACGCACGCCGTCGCAGGCCGCGCGAGAGGCCTCCCGCGCCCAGGGCCGCGGACTCAAGCGCCTGGCCGGGAGCGCCTGGCCGCATATCGATTGGCCCGCGCACGGCCGGCAGCCACATCTGGCCGTGGTGTACGGCATCATGGGCGCGGCAGCAGGTTTGTCGGGCCGCGATATCGCCCTCGTCGTCGTGTACACGACCCTGACCGGGTCGGCCACGGCAGGACAGCGACTGCTGGCTCTGGACCCGGCGGAGGTAGCGGTCGGCACCCTGGCCCTGACGGGACTGTGTGAGGAGACCGCGACACTGGCCAGTTCCGGGCTGGCCTGCCTGTCGGACCCGCTCCTGGATGTGCTCGCCGAGCAGCATCTCACACGCGAACGCCCGCTGTTTGTTTCGTAGTTCTTAGGGTTTTAGGCTTTTCACGCACAACCACGATTGGATCAACATGCCACCGCACCTCCTCGACGGCCAGCCCCATCAGCACATCGACAGGCCGCGCCGGGTCCGTCAACCGGGGGAGCCGCTGCGCATCGGGATCGGCGGGCCGGTGGGGTCGGGTAAAACCGCGCTGGTTGCCGCGCTGTGCCGCACGCTGCGCGACGAGATCTCGGTGGCGGTGCTGACCAACGACATCTACACCACCGAGGATGCCGACTTTCTGCGCCGCCACGCGGTACTTCCCGATGAGCGCATCACCGCGGTGCAGACCGGCGGCTGCCCGCACACCGCGATCCGCGACGACATCACCGCGAACCTGGATGCCATCGAGGATCTCATCGCGACCAATGATCCACTCGACCTGATCCTCGTCGAATCGGGTGGCGATAACCTGACCGCCACCTTCTCCTCGGGCCTGATCGACGTGCAGATTTTCGTGGTCGACGTCGCCGGTGGTGACAAGGTGCCACGCAAAGGCGGTCCCGGCGTTACCTTCTCGGACCTGCTGGTCATCAACAAGACCGATCTTGCACCCATGGTGGGGGCCGATTTGGGCGTGATGGCCCGTGATGCGGCGGCGGTACGCGAAGGCCGGCCTACCGCGATGATCTCGTTGACCGAGGACCCGACGGCCGCCGAGGTGTTGGCGTGGGTGCGGCACCATCTGGATCATGCGCACTGACGTCGAGATCATTGCGGAGAAGGGCCGACTCCCACGCTTGCGCTGTTCAGGAAGCCTGCAGTGCCGACTGACCGACGCCGATACCGTGCACCTGGTCGGCGTGGCGGCGAGTCCGCTTGGTGGCGACGAGATCTCGGTGCGCATCGAAGTCGGTGAAGGGGTGCTGTTGCGAGTGCGGTCCGTGGCGGCCGCGGTGGCCCTGCCCGGCCGCGACACCCTTCAGTCCTCGACGGCGTGGGACTGTTCGGTGGCGGGCGGGCTGGACCTCGACCCGGCGCCCACCATCGTGGCGGCCACCGCCTCTCACCACTCTCACGTCACCGTTCGCGGATCGGTTAATGCGAGCCTGCGGCTGCGCGAGCGCGTGCAGATCGGCAGGACAGGGGAGTCGTCGGGATTCTGGACCGGCCAGCTCGACGCGGATATCGACGATCGGCCGCTACTACGTCATCGTGTCGAACTCGGCGCCGGATCGGTGACCGATGACGAACTCGGTCGCCCTCTCGCACTGATCAGCGAATTGTGCTACCCCGCAATGGATTCCACGCCGCCCAGTCCGGTCGACGCCACCGTACTACGCCTCGCGGGTGACGCCACCCTGCTTACCTGGCAGGGGCGGCGTCTTCCGTCGGACTAACCCTGACTAGCTCGCGGCCTTTTCCTCTTGCGGCTGCGCGATGGCATCCTCGTCGCCGTTCTTCTCGGCGACGAGTTCCTCAAGCTGATCCAGGCGTGTTCGCGCCCAGGCCTGCTGTTCGGTGATGGCCATCTGCCCGCGTGAGCGCGTGATGAAGGCGATGGACCACAGGATCAGCGTCACCAGCCGGTTCTTGAAGCCAACGAGGTAGACGAGGTGCAGTGCCAACCACATGACCCACGCGATGAACCCGCTGAACTCCAACCGGCCGATCTTGCACACCGCGCTGTATCGCGACACGGTGGCCATCGAACCCTTGTCGAAGAACTTGAACGGGGGGCGTTCTGTGGCGCTACGCCCCTTCAGCTCGGCCTTGATCTGCTTGGCCGCATAGCGCCCACCCTGAATGGCGCCCTGGGCGACACCGGGCACACCGTCGACCGCCATCATGTCGCCGACCACGAAGACGTTCGGGTGACCCGGAATCGAGAGGTCCGAACCGACCTTCACGCGTCCGGCGCGGTCCAGCTCGACACCCGACTGCTCGGCCAGGTTCTTGCCCAGGGGGCTCGCGGACACGCCTGCCGACCACACCTTGCACCAGGATTCGATGCGTTCCACGGTGCCGTCGGAATGCTTGACGGTCAGTCCGTTGCGGTCCACATCGGTGACCATGGCGCCCAACTGGATCTCAACACCGAGCTTCTCCAAACGCTTGCGCGCCTTGTCTCCCAGCTTTGGGCCGAAGGGCGGCAGTACCGCCGTCGCGGCATCGAGCAGGATGACCCGGGCATCGGTGGGATCGATGTTCCGGAAGGTGCCCTTGAGGGTCTCGTTGGCCAGTTCGGCGATCTGCCCGGCCATCTCGACACCGGTCGGACCGGCACCCACCACCGTGAAGGTCATCAGCTTGCGGCGCCGGACGGGGTCACTGGAGCGTTCGGCCTGCTCGAAGGCGCCCAGAATGCGGCCGCGCAGCTCCAGAGCGTCATCGATGGACTTCATACCCGGAGCCCACTCGGCGAAGTGGTCGTTCCCGAAGTAGGACTGACCCGCACCCGCGGCGACGATCAGGCTGTCGTACGGCGTGGAGTAGTCATGCCCGAGCAGCGAGGAATGAACGACCTGATTCTCCAGATCGATGCTGGTCACATCGCCGAGAACCACCTGCGCGTTGTCCTGGTCCTTCAAGATCTGGCGCGTCGGGGGAGCGATCTCCCCTTCGGAGATGATCCCGGTGGCCACTTGGTACAGCAGCGGCTGGAACAGATGGTGGGTGGTGCGCGCGATCAGCGTGACGTCGACGTTGGCACGTTTGAGGGTCTTCGCGGCGGTCAGGCCGCCGAACCCCGACCCGATGATGACGACCCGGTGTGTCGGTGTCAGCGCGTCCTTGATCTTGGGCTTCGGATTGGCCTCGGCAGGCGCCGCAGAGCTGGCGGCGTCTGGTGTCGTGCTCATCGATCACTCCTCATCGAATGGTGTCTCAACTGGGCTTATTCACCTTGTCTGACACTTGGTGCAACACCCCAACCGTAGTCGGGATTTCCCCTCACGTCGCGTCAGTTAGTTTAGCGAAATATCTCACATACCCTGCGGTCGCCAGCCTGGATCACGTCCCGACATGGCGAGCATGTGATCGAACTGTGGGGCATCCGGGGAAACCGCCCGCTGCGGGCCGAACAAACCCGGAATTCCGTCGTCGGAGGCGAGTGCACTGATGAACTCGTACAGGCCCGGATCGGTGCCCACCGGTAGGTCAAACGGCTGCCCGGTCGCGGCCGCCAAATCCCAGCCGTGCAGTACCAGTTCGTCGAGGGCCACCATCGCCACCTGGTCATGGCGCATGACGGTTCCCGCGATGGTCGACTCGCCATCCCATGACCGAGGCTGCGCCCAGGTCTCGACGAGGTCGGCGAGACGTTGCGGCAACAAGGTCCGCCACTGCGGATCAAGGTCCTCGGTGAACGACGGGCCGGAGAGGTCGATACCGAGAGCCGCGGCCTCCTCGGGTTGGACGACGTACCGGAAGGCCGTCGACAGACCCATCAGGTGATTCAGCAGCGCACGCACCGTGAGTTCGGCGCGCAGGGAGTCGAGTTGTCCAGCGCGTCGTCCGACACCCCGGGAAGAAGCGCCTCCACGGCGGTAGCGGCAGGTTTCAAGCTGAACGGCGCGTCCATATCCCACATCCTGCCGAAGGATCGCGCGAGAGAGACCGAATCCGTCCGACTAGTCCTTGAACAGCGGGCGAAGAGTGTTGCCGATCAGTTCCACCACGCCGGGGACGTGCCCGTTCACGGTTGCGTTGAGGGTCACGGAGTCGATTCCCTGATCCAGAATCCGGGTTTGCACCTGCTCGGCGATTTCCTCCGGGCTACCCACCAGGGTGCGTCCGAGTACCTGCGCCCGGACATCCTCGGGCAGGGTCTCCAGGTCAAGACCGTTTTTACGCAGCTGCTCAGCAGCCAGCTTCCACGCCGTCGCCGAGTCGTCATCGATGAACACCGAGAAGAAGGCAGAGGTCTCCAGTGTGGCCGGGTCACGCCCCGCCTCCTCGCAGCGCTGTCTTAGCACCGACAGCTTGTGCGGGATCTCATCCAGCGAGCTGAGCAGATTGAGGTGATCGGCGTATTTGACCGCCAGACCGAACGTCTTCTTCTCGCCGCTGCCGCCGATCATGATCGGTATGTTCGGGCGGATCCGCGGTTCGTTCAGCGCCGTCTCGGCGCGGTAGTACTTGCCTTCGAAGGTGGGGCGCTCACCGCGGAGCATGGGCGCAATGATCTCGAGCGCCTCGCTCAACCGCTCGAAGCGGTCGGTGAATGTGCCGAAATCGAACCCGAGCTGCTGGTGTTCCAGCTCGAACCATCCCGCACCGATGCCCAGGATCGCTCGTCCACCGCTGACCACGTCGAGCGTGGTGACGGCCTTCGCGAGCAGGGTCGGGTTTCGGTAGGTGTTGCCGGTGACCAGCGTGGACAGCTGAATGGTGCTGGTGGCACTCGCCAATGCGCCCAGGGCGGTGTAGGCCTCCAGCATGGGCTGATCAGGGGTGCCGATCATGGGCAGCTGATAGAAGTGATCCATCAGGAAGACCGTGTCGAAACCCGACGCCTCCGCTTCGCGCGCCTGATTGACGACGGTGGGGAAGAGTTCGGCAACGCTGGTGCCGTAGGAGAAATTGGGGATCTGATATCCGAGCCGAATGGTCACTCGGCCAGCCTACGCGCGATGCGCCAATGCGGCATTACGGTCTTGCCGCGCAAGGCAATTCGAGGATCTGGAGCTGGAGTGCGCTCCAGCTCCAGATTAGCTGACGCCGGCGGGGACGCCGCGGCTGACGTGCAGGGTCTGACCGGTGATGTGCCGCGCCTGGGGGCTGGTGAGGAACAACGCCAGCCGGGCGATCTCGGCGCCGACCAGATCTTGCGCATCCTCGGCGCTGTCGAGGCCGTCGTAGTTGGCTTCGGCCGATTGCCCGGGTGCGATGGTGTTGATGGTGATCCCGCGGGTGCCCATCCGCTCGGCCTGCTCGGCGGTCCACGCCGAGAGTGCGGCCTTGGCGGCAGTGGTTGCGCCCGATCGGTCACGAGTGCCCAATGTGCACAGGTTGACGATGGCCGCACCGGAACGCAGGTGGTCTCCGATGGCCTGCACCGTCAGCACGGCGGTCAGCACGCTGGACTCGTACCGCGACAGCCAAGCCTCTCCGGTGTCGGTGAGGGTGCCCAGATGCGGGCCGGGCTCGCTCCAGACCGGGTTGGGGATGTTGACGATGGCATCGAGGTGCTGGGGGAACAGCTCGAGGTTCTCCTCCAGGCTGTCCGGGTCCGAGTTATCGCACACGATGGCGTCGACCTCGAGTTCCTTGGCGGCGATCTCCAACTCATCGGCGTTGGGGCCGGTGATGACAACCCGATGGCCGGCGTTGCGGAACTCCGCCGCCACCGCCCGGCCGACCTCGTTAACCGCTCCGGTTACCAGTACGTCCATGGCGGTACCTTCCTTACCTTCCTGAAAGCCTTACCAATCCGCACCTGAAGCCAGGCCTGATCAGCTTGATCGTGACACAACCCGGACCTCATACCCCGGATTTGGTGGCCGGGTCGCACGGGTTTGACGCCCAATATTACTGGACGGTAGCAATACCCTCGACCACCGTATATCGCCCGGGCGACCGCTAGGGTTGTGGCGGTGACCAGCAGAGCGTGGATTCTCCCGACCAGCAGCGCGTGGAAACTTCTCGCCGCGGTTCTCCTCACGGGTTCGCTGGCCATGTCCGGCTGCGGCTCACGAACGACACCCGCCGACGGCGCGACGAACTCGTCGGCGGGCCCCGAGGCTGCCGCTGTCCGGCTACACGTACTGGCCGCCGCGTCGCTGCGCAAGGCGTTCACCGAGATCGGGAAGTCTTTCGAATCTACCCACGCCGGAACCACGGTCGAGTTCACCTTTGCCGGCTCCTCGGACCTGGTCACGCAGCTCAGCCAAGGCGCCGAGGCCGACCTACTGGCCACCGCGGACTCGGCCAACATGGACAAGGCATGGAAGGCGCATGCGGTGATCAATCCCGTCGACTTCGCCGCCAACTCGCTCACGATCGTTGCCGCCCCGGGTAATCCGAAGGGCATCGCGACCTTCGCCGACCTGGCGCGTCCGGGTCTCGACGTAGTGGTGTGCGCGCCGCAGGTACCGTGCGGTGCGGCCGCCGCCACGGCCTCCAAAGAGACTGGAGTGCAACTGAATCCGGTCAGCGAAGAGTCCTCGGTGACCGACGTGCTCAACAAGGTGATCGCGGGGCAAGCCGACGCCGGTCTGGTGTATGTCACCGATGCCAAGGCCGCCGGTGACAAGGTCACCGCCGTCACGTTTCCCGGGGCGCAGTCCATCGTCAACACCTATCCGATTGCGGTGACCACAAATTCACGCAATCCGGAACGCGCGAACCAGTTCATCGAAACCGTCACCGGGGACGTCGGACACAAGACTCTGGCGGCGGCGGGGTTCTCCGCGCCGTGACTCCGGCGCCCGGTCTGCCCCGGTGGGTCTATCTGCCGGCGGCCATCGGGGCGGTGCTCATCGTGCTGCCACTGCTGGCACTCGTGGTGAAGGCCGACTGGGTGCAGTTCCCGGCGCTGGTCACGAGCCCCGCCTCGCGGGCGGCGCTGGCGCTGAGCCTCAGGACATGCCTCGCGAGCACTGCGCTGTGCCTGCTGTTGGGGGTGCCGCTGGCCCTCGTGTTGGCCCGCGGGCCCGGGTGGCTGTCCCGGCTGCTGCGCCCGTTGATTCTGCTGCCCCTGGTGCTGCCACCGGTCGTCGGCGGTATCGCGCTGCTCTATGCCTTCGGCAAGCTGGGACTACTCGGGCACTACCTTGACGCCGCCGGAATCCGAATAGCGTTTTCCACCTCCGCCGTGGTGCTGGCACAGACCTTCGTATCGCTGCCGTTCCTCGTCATCAGCCTTGAGGGTGCGCTGGTTACGACGGGGGAACGCTATGACCATGTGGCGGCCAGCCTGGGGGCACCCCCGACCACCGTCCTGCGTCGCGTATCGCTGCCACTGGTCATGCCGGCGCTGATATCGGGCACGGTGTTGGCCTTCGCGCGCTCGCTGGGTGAATTCGGTGCCACCTTGACGTTCGCGGGTTCACGGCAGGGCGTCACGCGCACCCTGCCGCTGGAGATCTACCTGCAGCGTGAATCCGATGCGCAAGCGGCCGTGGCGCTTTCGTTGCTTTTGGCGGCGGTGGCAGCGGTTGTCTTGGCCGTTGTCGGTGCACGGACCTGGCGCCCGGACGGGTGGCGGCGATGAGCGAACTGCGATTCGACGCAGGACATTCCGGCCGCGGCGTGCAGGCTACATTCACCGTCGCGCCCGGAGAGACGCTGGCGATCGTCGGCCCCAATGGGGCCGGTAAGTCCACGTTACTCGGGCTCATCGCCGGACTGCTACGGCCCGATTCCGGTGAGATATGGCTCGGCGATCACGTGCTGACCAACTGTGCCACGGGCACTTTCGTCCCCACTCACCAACGACGCACGGCGCTACTGCTACAGGAGGCGTTGTTGTTCCCACACCTGACGGTCGCGGGTAACGTCGAGTTCGGGATGCGCGGTAGGCGCCGCGACGAGGTGTCCGGCGCGCGTGAGCACTGGCTGGAATCGGTCGGTGCGCGCGATTTGGCGGGACGCCGACCCGGTGAACTGTCCGGGGGACAGGCGCAGCGGGTGGCCATCGCCCGCGCGCTGGCCGCCGAGCCCGAGCTGGTGCTGCTCGACGAGCCGCTGTCCGGTCTCGACGCCGAGAGTGCGCCAGCCGTCCGGGCATTGCTCGGGCGGGTGCTGGGCCGCGACGGACAAAGCGCGCTGATCGTGACGCACGACATCATGGATGCGGTAGCCATCGCCGACCGGGTGATGGTGCTGGACTCGGGTCGTATCGCTGAGTTGGGCGAAACCACCACAGTCTTGGCCCGGCCGACCAGCCAGTTTGGCGCTCGGTTCGCGGGCGTGAACCTCCTCGACGGCACCGTGGGCCAGGACGGCGCGCTACACGTCGACGACCTTGTCATCCATGGCGTGTGGTCCGGCATCGGAAGCCCCGTGCAGGGTCAGCGCGCCGTCGCGGTGTTCGGGCCGCGTGCTGTCGGCGTGCATCTGTCCCCACCAGGAGGTAGCCCGCGCAACGTCATTGCCGTATCTGTGACGACCTTGAGCGCCCATGCGGACACCGTGGTTGTAACGGCATCTGCGGGAGCCACGATATTCACGGCACATATTACCGCGGCCGCCGCGGCAGAACTCAAGCTGGCACCCGAGGCGTCGGCATACTTTGCCGTCAAGGCCCACGAGGTCGTCATTCAGGCGGCGCAATAGCTGGGGACGTGGATTTCGGTAGCCTTTGAAAGGAAACGTATGTTTGCTTCTGGTCAGCCAAACCCCTTGCCACCGCATCGAATGGTCGCGCAGTGGCGCCACTGGCAGCGGTCGGCAAATCGGGCGCGCCGATTGCCGGTTAGGCTTGCACGTGCTGGACAAAACGGTACGTTCATGGACATGCAGCAACCACGGGCAACATCGGCGGGCAAGCGGGCGCACCAGGCACGAGTGATGGCGGCCGCTATCGCGGTCGCTTCGCTGTCCGGGGCAGGTGCCATCACGCTCGTCGCCGGACCGGTCACTCAGGCGCCGGCATCGGTGCGCACGGCGGATATCCACCTGGTGACAACCGACGCTCCTCCGCCGCCCGCAACGCCCGCTCCCGGTCAACCGGCACCCAATCCGGAGACTCCGACGACGGTGACGACACCTCCGCCTGGCGCACCCGCACCCGCGCCCACGCCGCCTCCGGCACCCGGCGCACCCGCGCCCGCGTCGCCGCCGGCACCCGGCGCGCCGGCAGACGGGGGACGCGTCAACAATGACCAAGGCGGATTCAGTTATGTTGTGCCGCAAGGCTGGGCGCAGTCGGATGCCCGCAGGCTCACCTACGGATCGGCGCTGCTGACCAATCCGGCCGCACCGAACGGAAGCATTCTGTTGGGTCGCCTCGACCTCAAGCTCTTCGCAGGCGCCGAGCCCGATAACCAGAAGGCGGCCCGCAGGCTGGCGTCGGATATGGGCGAGTTTTTCATGCCGTACCCGGGCAACCGCGTCAACCAGGAAGATCAGAGTTTCGAGGTGGCGGGCATGCCCGCGGCGTCCTCCTACTACGAGGTCAAATTCGACGACGCAGCCAAGGAGCCCGGCCAGATCTGGGCCGCGGCCGTGGGCAAGGGTAAAGATCGCTGGTTCATCGTCTGGCTCGGCACATCGGCCTCACCGGTGGACAAGGGCGTGGCCAAGGCCCTGACCGACTCGGTTCGCCCATGGACACCGCCCACTCCTGCCACGCCTCCGGCCGGGCAGCCCGCTGATCCCAACCAGCCGGCACCCCCGCCGGCTGACCCCAACCAGCCGCCGCCCCCGCCGGCCGATCCGAACCAGCCGCCGCCACCTGCTCCCGCGGCACCGGGTGCACCGGCTCCCGAACCTGCTGCTCCCGGGCAGCCCGCGCCCCCGGCACCGCCTGCGGCGCCCCCGGCGCCTGGGGTCCCCGTCTAGCTCTCGGCACAGTTCTGCCCACGACGATTCGATCGAATCGTCGTGGGCAGAACTGTGCTTCGGGTCGCGCACGGTATTTGTCATCCGCATCGGCGGCCCACACGATCAGCGTGGGCAAGGTGGCCAATGCGCTGACCCTGCCCTGGAGTTCGGTGAAGAACTCGGGGGCAGGGTCAAGTTCGCCGGGAAGCACAGCGGCAATGGCGACGCCGTCATTGCCGCGCTGTGTTGGCGAGTCGCGGCTTGGCGCTGACTAGCTCTTGGTTTTTCCTGCGACGAACTTGTAGACGACCAACAGGAGCACCGCGCCAACCAACGCACCGAGGAAGGCGTGATTGATCGGCGGGGTAACCGTGAACTTGTGTGGGGCGAACACCAGACTTCCCAGCGTCCCGCCGACGTAACCACCGACGATGCCCAGCAACGCTGTGACGATCCAGCCGAAGTTCTCCTTGCCGGGCACGATCAATCGGGCGATCCAGCCAACGATCAGGCCAAGAATGATCATCCAAATGATGTTCAACACCATGTCTAGCTCCTTCGAGGATGTGTACTACAGGAAACGAGCGTCAACCGGTGCTGATGCTAGTAGAACACCTGGTTCGTCGGTGCTCTAACGACACGGCGCGGTCGAGCTCACCACCTCACGCACCATAGATCCTTGCGGTGAGGGCGCCGTGACAGCTGGATAACCTCGGCGGAAGAATTCGGGAATCTGCGTGACTCACTATGACGGGGTGACCGAACTGGGCGCGCCGCCCACCGCGCACCGCGCCGCCTGCTCGTATTGCGGTGTCGGCTGCGGTGTCGTCGTGCGTGCCGAGACGAGTTCGGCAGGTCCGGTCACCATCGCCACCGTAGAGGGCGATGCCCTGCACCCGAGCAATCATGGCCGCCTGTGCACCAAAGGCGCCACCCATGCGCAACTGATGGCCGCCGACGGACGCATGACGACGGCACATGTTCGTCCGGGCCGCGGGCAGGAGCCTGTTCCGGCGCCGTTGGCGGCGACAACCACCGAGGCGGGCCGGCGGTTACGCCAGATCCTCGACACTCACGGACCCGATGCGATCGCGTTGTACGTATCCGGTCAGATGAGCCTGGAGGCGCAGTACCTCGCCAACAAACTTGCGAAGGGCTACATCCGCACCACACAGATCGAATCGAACTCTCGTCTCTGCATGGCGAGCGCGGGCACCGGTTACACACAATCATTGGGGGCCGACGGGCCTCCCGGGTCGTACTCCGATATCGAGCAGAGCGACCTGTTCCTTGTCATCGGCGCCAACATGGCCGACTGCCATCCGATTCTGTTCCTACGCATGGCCGACCGGCTCGGCGGCGGAGCCCGATTGATCGTGGTCGACCCACGCCGTACCGCCACCGCCGAACGCGCCGATCTGTTCCTGCAGATCAGTCCGGGAACCGACCTGGCCCTGCTCAATGGCCTGTTGCATCTGCTCGTCGAAAACGGTGATATCGACTCCGAATTCATCGCCCAGCACACCGAGGGCTGGGCAGGAATGCCCGAGTTCCTCGCCAGCTACGCGCCGCCGGTGGTGGCGGCGATCACGGGGCTGGCCGAGGACGACATCCGCACCGCCGCCCGGTGGATCGGGGAGGCGCGCGAATGGATGACGTTGTGGACGATGGGCCTCAACCAGAGCACTCATGGCACCTGGAACACCAACGCCATCTGCAATATGCATTTGGCCACCGGGGCAATCTCTCGCCCCGGCAGCGGACCGTTCTCGCTGACCGGCCAGCCCAACGCGATGGGCGGTAGAGAAATGGGCTACATGGGGCCGGGGCTGCCGGGCCAGCGATCCGTGAAATCCGCCGCCGATCGAGACTTCGTCGAGAGGCAATGGGAACTTGCGCCCGGGTCCCTTCGCACGGACTTCGGTGCCGGCACGGTCGATATGTTCGCGCAGATGGCCGCGGGAAACATCAAGGCATGCTGGATTATCTGCACGAATCCCGTTGCTTCGGTGGCTAATCGGCAGAATGTAATCGACGGTCTGCAACGCGCCGAGCTGGTGATCACCCAAGACGCGTTCCTTGCTACGGCCACCAACGACTACGCGGACATGTTGTTGCCCGCAGCCCTGTGGGCCGAATCCGATGGCGTATCGGTCAACTCGGAGCGCACGGTGACGCTGACCAACCGGGCCGCCGACGCACCGGGGGATGCCCAACCTGACTGGCGTTTGATCTGCGATGTCGCCACCGCGATGGGGTTCGGCGATGCGTTCGACTACTCCTCGAGTGAGGAGGTCTTCGAGGAGATCCGCGCATTCTGGAATCCGCGCACCGGGTATGACATGCGGGGCATGAGCTATACCCGGTTACGGCAAGGTCCGGTGCAATGGCCGTGCCCGCCCGAGAATGCGGGGGACCGTAACCCGATTCGCTACCTGAATGACGGAATCAGCCAGGACCTGTACGTCGATGAGAACGGCATCACGCCGCGGCTGGCGTTCCCCACCCCGTCTCGCCGGGCGGTGTTCCACGCCCGGGCGCATCGCGATCCCGCGGAACTCGCGGGCGACGGATACTCCATGATCCTGAATACCGGTCGTTTACAGCATCATTGGCACACACTCACCAAGACTGGGCGCATCAAGGCCCTCGACCGGCTCCATCCGGCGCCCTTTGTGGAGATTCACCCGCGCGACGCCGTGACCCTCGGGATCACCGAGGGTGATGTTGTCGAAATCGCCTCGCGCCGCGGTAGTGCCGAGCTGCCCGCGATCATCAGCGACAGAACCAGGCATGGCAGCTGTTTCGTCCCCTTCCACTGGAATGACGCGCAGGGGCCGGGCCTGGCGATCAACGCGGTGACCAACGACGCCGTCGACCCGGATTCGCTGCAGCCCGAATTCAAGGTCAGCGCCGTCGCGCTGCGCCCCACCGGGCGGACAATTATCGATACCGCGCCCGACACGCACGTACAAGCGCTGGGGGACATCGCAATTCTGTGGACATCGCAGACCGGCAACGCCGAGACCGCGGCCACCTCGGTGCACAAGCTTCTGGCGGCGGCGGGGATCTCCGCGACGATCACCGCGATGGACGAGTGTGACCCCGCCGATCTCGCCGAGGTCCGTACGGCCGTGCTGATCGCCAGCAGCTTCGGCGAGGGCGGACCTCCCGATAACGGCGCGCGATTCTGGTCGACGCTCTCCGGCGAGACAAAACCCCTGAACCACATGCGTTATGCGGTGCTGGGATTCGGTGACCGCGCGTATGCGGATTTCTGCGGCCACGCGAAGGCACTCGATGCCCGCCTGCACGAGCTCGGCGCTACTCCAGTGCTTGGCCGGGTGGACGGCGAGGCCACCGACCGTTCGCTGGTCGCATCGTGGACCGCGGACCTCCTGGAGGCAATCGGGGAAGGCACCGCCGCCAGCACCGAGGCGGTCAAGCGATTGCGCGGCGACGGGCTGCCGGTGGCCGCGCCGGAGATATTCACCCGCAACGCGCCCATTCTGGCTGCGTTGTCACATAACGAGATTCTGTCGGCGCCGGGGTCCGGCAAGGAAGTGCGGCGCATCGAGTTCGACCTGACCGGCCATGATGTCGACTACTCGGTGGGCGACGCGCTCGGGATCTATCCGACGAACCGCGATGAAGATGTCCAACGCTGGCTCGCCGCAACCGGTTTCGACGCAGAGAGGCCGATCACGATCGATGGGGGTGAACTCCCGTTGGCCACCGCGCTCGCCAGTCATTACGACATATGTCGCGTCACGGACGATCTGCTGCGCTTCGTCGCCGACCGGCGAGGCGACAAACCCGCCGTCAAGTTGTTGTGCGGCCCTGACACCGCGGCGCGTGAGCTGTGGCTGCACGGCCGCAATGCCCTTGATGTGCTTCACGAATTTCCCATCCGCGCCGATATCGATGAGTGGCAGCAGGTTCTCATCCGACTCACCCCACGCCAGTACTCAATCTCGTCGAGCCCCCTGGTCAGCCCCAGGTCTGTCGCGTTGACGGTATCCATCGTCCGGTACCGCGGACCGGATGGCTCGGCTCGCGGTGGTGTGGGTTCGACCTTTCTGGCCGACCGTGCGCAGACACTTCCCGTCCCGATCTTCCTGCAGCGATCACCGCACTTTCGTCCGCCCGGTACCTCGGAAACGCCGATGATCATGATCGGCCCAGGAACCGGTATCGCCCCCTTTCGCGGGTTCCTCCAAGAACGTCGCGCACTGGGACACACCGGGCCCAATTGGCTGTTCTTTGGCGACCAGCACCGCACCCAGCACTTCTACTACCGCGAGGAGCTCGACGGCTTCCTACGCGACGGCTCCCTGCGGCGACTCGATCTCGCATTCTCGCGCGACCAGCAGAAACGCATCTACGTTCAGCACCGCATGATGGAGCAGGGGGCTCAGCTGTGGCGGTGGCTCGCGGAGGGCGCACATCTCTACGTGTGCGGAGATGCTAGCCGCATGGCCAAAGACGTCGACGGCGCGTTACTCACGATTGCTCAGAAGCACGGACGGCTATCGGGCGAAGAGGCCCTCGAGTTCCGTAAGGGACTCGTGGCCGAAAAACGTTACGTCCGCGACGTGTACTGACGGCCCTCGCGCTATATTCGTCACGCGCGATGGATCTCGCCGGGGCTTGTCCCGAACCGCCACTGACGGCTGATAGTTCCTGTGTTGATGAGTCGTAACACGATGGGACCGAATGTGACTGGTGGACAACGCGAGGAATTCCCGCGCCCCCTACATCTGCGGCCGTACGCACTGCTGTGGGTGTTTCTCGGCGGCATGTGCGGCACCGGGCTGCGGTACTGGTTCGAGCAGATGTGGCCGGCCTCCGGCGCGTCGTGGCCCTGGGGAACATTCGCGGTCAACCTGACCGGAGCGTTCGTCCTTGGCGTGCTGCTGGAAACCCTCATGCTGCTGGGGCCCGATGGCGGCTGGCGTCAGCGGGCCCGGTTGTTTCTTGGCACGGGTGTCTGCGGCGCCTTCACCACCTACAGCGCACTCGCGCTGGAGATCAGCACTCTCGCCCGCAACGGATTTTCGGGTATCGCCGTCGGGTACGCGTTGGTCAGCGTCGCCGCGGGTTTGGCCGCCGCGATGGCGGGGATAGCCGCTGCCGCACAAGCCCTCGCGCGCTACTCGGGGGGTTCGGCGTGATAGTCATCGCCGTGATACTCGCCGGGGCACTGGGCGCGGTGTTGCGATTCGTCGTCGATTCCGCCATCAAACATCGACGGACCTACCTTTTTCCCTGGGCGACGCTGCTCATCAATCTCACCGGGTCGGCCGTCATCGGCGTATTGGCGGGAGCGGTGATCTTCCACCATTCTCCGTCAACATTGCTGACCGTCCTGGGAACCGGCTTCTGTGGTGGCTATACAACCTTCAGCACTGCCAGCGTCGAATCGGTGCGACTCATTGAGCGGCGTGAATGGTTCCTCGCCCTGTGCAACACGTTCGGCACCCTGCTGGGCACCGTGGGAGCATGCGCCGCGGGACTAGCGCTGGCATGGTCGATGGCGTGAAGATGTCACTATGACCGACGAGCCCGATCTGCATCTAGTGGTCGGATGGGACAGATACCCGCCGAGCACTGCCGCGCTGCATTTCGGGATCGATCTGGCCCGGCGCCTCGACGCGTGTGTACACGTGGTGCATGTCCTCGACATGGACGACGAACCCTCGGATCCCGACACGGACAGTTGGGAAGCTCAGGCGGGCACCGCGGTTGCCGCAGCCGAGGCGGAGGCGCTGGAAGAGCTCTCCGGCCAGGAAGTGGCCTGGAAGTACCATCGCGCCCATGGGTCCGCGACCGCTGCGCTTCTCGCCGTGGCGCACCAGCACGCGGCGCTGATGATCATCCTGGGTAGCCCACGGGGAGGACCGGCATCGGCAGTGGAGGCACTGCTCGGGCAGTCTGTGTCGCATCGCCTCATCGGCGCGAAGCGGGTTCCACTCGTCCTGGTGCCTGCCTCCTGAGGACCATCACAGAGCGAATTTTTCTCCTGTAGCCTGGCTCGGTGCCTAGCAAATCCCAAAACCGGTCGTCGGTGGACCGAGGTCCCGTCGCGATCGACGGGGTGACGGTGATGCTACGGCCGCCCCGGCTCGCGGACGGCCCATCCTGGCGCACGACCGCGTTGACCTTCACCGAACGGCTTTCGCCGGCGTTCAATCGTGAGGACATGGACTGGGAGAGTGCACATTCACCGGTGATCTGGGTGGACACCTGGCGTTCGGCCCGTGCGGACGCGCGAGCAGGGGGAGTCTCGTATCTGCTGGTAAGGATCGATGAGGGCGCCGAAAGGGTCGTCGGCCATTTCTCGATGACCGGAACAGATCCACGAACCGGTGGCGCCGAGATCTCGACCTGGGCGGTCGATGTTCCCTCGGCCGTGAGTACGTGGGCACAGCTGACCACGGTGCTCTCCGCGTTCGAAGAAAACCCCGCCATCCCGCATGCGCTGGCGCCGACCGCGACATCGAACGTGCGCGCAAACAGATTCTCGCACTCCATGGGTTGGACCCAGCTACAGACACGTCGAGCCCTGCGCACATACGACGGGCAGGTATCGGACCATCACATGTGGATTCTCGCGAACACGGCCGAGTACCGCGACTCGGTCAGGCACCGACTCTCGGAAATTCCCATCACGAGAACACCTTTGACGCCTTCGCGGGCCCGCCTGCCGGATGCTGAGTATCTGACGGCATGGGCCCGATTCGCGGTGATCCGCACCCGTCAGTTGATCGGCGCCGCGCTGCGAACGACCCCACCGGAGACCGTGTTCGAAATACCTGCTGCCAGTGGCGAAGTGGTGCAGGTCGAGTCGGCCGGCCGTGGGCGATACCGAGTGACGGTGGCCGCGCGGCCTGGCGGTTCAATCGAGGTCCATTCCGACGTTGGCACGTCGACAACGGAATTGGTGCCGCGATTCGAGTCGCGGATATCAGACGACGCCCGCGTTTCGGCGTTGACCGCACTCGCGAGCCACCTGACCGCTTGCCCTGATCGGTCGCGCCGGACGGTCATCGCGGTCAGTGCTGTCGACAGGACCCTTGCGGATCGGCTCGCCGCGCTTGGTTTCATCGACGAAGGTGACGCGCCACCGACCCTCGGTGACGACGGTGGCACCCTGCGGATGTGGACTCTCGTAGCGACTCCACATCCAAAATAGACAGCCTGTACACAGCAATCGTCTTCTCGCAGTGGCCGATTAATCGGCCATTCGTGTCCGCCTCGGTGCGCTACCCTGCCGAGGTGCGTGCAAGCGACGGACCCACCCCGCCATGCCTGGGGCCGGTTGAAATCGACGGTATGACGGTCATGCTGCGCACGCCGCGGCTCTCCGATGGTGCATCGTGGCGGGAAACCAACCTGCGGTATGAGCAGCGGCTGGCGCCGGCGTTCGGCCGCACGGATATGGCGTGGTCGGGTGCGCACTCGCCATACATGTGGATTCATACCTGGAAGCAGGCACTCTCCGACGCGGCACGGGGGTGGGTTTCTTGTCTGCTCGTACATCTCGATGGAGGCCGTGAGCAGGTGGTGGGCCATCTCGCCATGGCGGGGCGGCACCCACGAACGGGCGGTACCGAGGTATCAACATGGACGGCCGGTGTTCCCCACACGGCCACCATGTGGGCGCAGGCATCGCTGATCATCACCGGTTTCGAGGCCAATCCGAACATTCCGCACGCGGTGGCACCGCTGGCGGTTCAGAACGTTCCGGTGCAACGACTGGCCCAGGCCGTGGGCTGGTCAGAGCTGCAGACATGCCGCAAGCTGCGCATGTACGACGGAAAGCCCACCGATCATCAGATCTGGTTTCAGAGCAACACCGCCGAGAACCTGGCCGCGCTACGCCACAAGCGGGACACGTTCTCAGGCAACGCAACCGCCGGGGTACCCGGGTGTCGATCACGGGTTTCCTGGTGCGATCTCGTGGCGCGCGGGCATTACGAACTGCGCAACTGGGGTCGGCACACCACCTCTGTTACGAATAGCCAAGTGGTGTTGGATGTTTCGGGCAAGACCATGGGGTGCGTCGAGATTTCCGTCGATCCGGGTAGTTCCACCACCGAGCTCATCAGTAGGCCGCATCCCGATGTTTCCGAGGACATGCTCGCCCCGACAGTCGCAGACCTGGCCGGGCGTTTGACGCGTGCTCCATCAGCCACGAGGCGGATCGTGGTTGCGGCGCGCACCGATGACCAGCCCCTGATCGATGCGCTCTCCGCACACGGCTTCCAGAATGAGGGGCTCACCCTGCCCACCCTCGGCGAGGCCGTGGTTACCCGCCAGCTGTGGGCCCACGTCGCAGAAAGCTAATCGCGCCGACCGCGCGCATACGCCTCGGTCAGCAGCGGACGGATCACCTCACCGAAGGTGTCTTCACCCGGGTTGACCACGCATACCCATTTGGCGCCGCCATATTCGGGATGGGGGAGAACCCGGTCGAACTCGGTGTAGTCGGCGTCGGTCGGTTCGTCGTCTCCGACCGAGACGACGCTGTCGAAGGTGTCACCGCTGACCCCGATGTTGAGCCGGTACACCGACGGTCGCCCCAGATCGGAGTACGTGTCGAACGCCTCGTTCGACATCAGGGTGATGATGGGCATCTGGCGGTCGGAGCCGCGGAAGAAGAACCAGTTGCCCTGCACAACCTCGTGCCGAAGGTCCGGGAACGTCGTGACGATGTATTCGATGATGGCGCCCTCATCCATAACACCGAACCTACCGGCCTAGGCTGCTGACATGTTGCGCGCGGGAATCGTCGTCACGGGTACGGAGGTCCTCACCGGGCGGGTGGCCGATGCGAATGGCCCGTGGCTGTCCGAACATCTTCGGGAAGTGGGCGTCGATGTCGCACATATTTGTGTGTGTGGAGACCGCAAAGAGGATCTGACGGCACAACTGCAGTTTCTTGCCGATCAAGGTGTGGATCTCATCGTCACATCCGGCGGCCTTGGGCCCACAGCCGACGATATGACGCTACCGACTGTGGCTGAATTTGCCGGTACCACACTTGTTTTCGACGCCAATCTGGAAGAAGCCATCATGAATCGGCTGCGTCCGATGGCGAACCGCTGGGAGAATGTGGACTGGGAGGCGCTGCGCGTCGGCATCGCCAAACAGGCACTCGTGCCGGCGCAAGGTGAGGTACTTGATCCGGTGGGCACTGCGCCGGGAGCGATCATGAGCACGGGTGCCGTTCTCATCGTGGTGCTGCCCGGACCTCCACATGAGCTCCAGCGAATGTGGACGTCGGCCGTCGAGGCCGGGCCCTTCCGGGCGCTCCTCGGCGACGATGTCACGGCCATCGAGCAGACCACGCTGCGTCTGTACGGAATCACCGAGCCCGATATCGCAGAGACGCTGCGCCTCGCCGAAAGTGCGTTAGGAGACCTTGCCGCACTGGAGATCACGACCTGCCTGCGACGCAGCGAGGTCGAGGTGGTCACCCGATTCGAGGCGTCCGCCCAGCATCTGTGGACTCGCCTCTACGAATTCATCCAGGCCCGACATGGTGCGGCGCTGTTCTCCTCCGACGGTTCAACCGTCGACCAACTGGTGGCGGGACTGCTCCGCGGGAAGCGCCTGGCCGTGGCGGAGTCGTGCACAGCAGGGCTGTTGGGGGCACGGATCGCCGATGTGCCGGGCTCTTCGGAATACTTCCTGGGCGGGGTGATCAGCTACGCGAACGATGTCAAAATTGGCCAGCTGCATGTGGATCGGCAGCTACTCGCCGAGCACGGCGCGGTGTCTCCGCAGGTCGCCGAGGCCATGGCGGACGGCGCATTGAAGGCGCTGGGTGCCGATATCGCGATGTCGACCACGGGTGTGGCCGGTCCCGGCGGTGGAACGCCGGAGAAGCCGGTGGGCACGGTGTGCTTCTGTGTGAAAACCGCGGCGGGGGAGAAGGCCGACCTCCAGGTCGTTATCCCCGGAAACCGCAACCAGATTCGTGAGCGTTCCACCACTGTCGCGCTGCATCTGTTGCGCCGACTGCTGCGGCGATAGCCCTACTGGTCAAAGGGGGCGGCCTTGACCAGTAGCGGGAACGCCGCATAACGGGTCAGCCACGCAGCGCGACCGTGCGGTACCGCGGCGCCCTCGGCCGCCCAGGCCTTGAGCATGTGCCGCTTGAATTCCAGCCGAGGATGTCGACACAGCAGCTCATCCACCCAGGCGGCGTCGAGGTCCGACAGCCGTAGGCCGAAGACATCGGTTCCCGCACCGGCCGACACGAATCCGCCCGGATCTGAGAGGTTTTCACTGGCGCCAAGGGTGATATGTGCCGCGATGGCGGCGCCCACCGCCTGCGCGCGGTCCTCGGTGGCACCTCGATCCCTGACGAACTGTGCGGCGCGCTGCCCGCCGACGACGGCGAAGCACCGTCCGGGCGTCGGGTGCTCGAGTTGTAGATCGTGCAACAGGCTCGCGATGTAGACGAGCTCGTCATCGACCTGCGCGCCGTCGAATGCGGCCAGCGCCTTCCCGAAAAAGTAGGTGCGGTATGAGTGTTCGAGTACGTGCGGTGTCACCGAGTCACGTGCCTCCTGCTCGGCGGCACGTGCGAGCGCGCTATCGGGTACCGCGATCGATCCGAATTCGACACGCCCCTGCCCGCGCCGGCCCATCCTGGTTTTGACGGCATCGCTGACCATTGCGGGCAACGCACGAAACAAGCGTCCCAACAATGCCCGGCGCTGGGCCGTCGAGACCTCGCCGCCGGTCCGCGTCGCCCAGTGCCAGTCGAATTCGCTCGTCATGGGCTCAGTCAAGGCCCGTGCGCCCACAACGAACAGTGGCATGAATGCCATAGATGCTCGGATTCATGCCATAGTGAGCCATGGGCACCAAGACGGTGGCGGCACTCGCGCTCGATGGCGTCATCACCTACGACCTGGCATGCGCCGTGCAGATGTTCCGCAGGGGTCCCGGGCGATCCGGCCAGCCGGATGGTTTCGATCTGGTGACCTGTGGCCATCGGCCCGGAAGTGTCTGGACACCAGACGGTTTCACTCTCGATGTGGAACACGGCATCGATGCGCTGCAGACCGCCGATATCGTTGTCGTCCCCGCGCGGGCCCCGCACGACTATCCGCCACCCGATGATGTGCTGAACGCTCTGGCGAACGCGCACCAACGCGGCGCCGTGATTTTCAGCATCTGCCTGGGTGCTTTCGTTCTCGCGGCCGCCGGCCTGCTGGATGGGCGCCCTGCCACCACACATTGGGAGTACTGCGATGACATGCGCACGCTCTATCCGCGGGTGGATCTGCGGCCCGATGCGCTGTACGTGGATGACGGGGACATCCTCACCTCGGCGGGGCTCTCGGCGGGCATGGACCTGTGCCTGCATGTGGTGCGACGCGAGCTGGGGGCGGCGGCGGCATCGGAGATGGCCAGATGGAACGTGATGGCGCCGCATCGTGATGGTGGCCAGGCCCAGTTCATCCCGCCGACCGTGACCTCTCACGATTCCAGCGGACTCGGCCCGACCCTGAGCTGGGCCTCTGAGCGTCTCGCCGATATCGACGATGTGTCGACACTGGCGCGGCACGTGCATGTGAGCCTTCGCACGTTCAACCGGCGCTTCGGGGAGGAAGTCGGCACCACGCCCAAACGGTGGCTCGACGTGCAGCGCGCCACCCGCGCCCGTGAATTGCTGGAGAATACCGATATGACCATGGAATCCATTGCCGCGCAATGTGGGTTTGGCAGCGTGACGGCGATGCGGACGCATCTGCGCAAGGTCACCGCGACAACGCCGAGCGCCTACCGCCGGGCATTCCGGCGATAGGCGCTTCGCGGTTAGCGCGCGACGTGAGGCATCAGCGCATTCGGGGGAATGGCGCCGAACTTGCCCGCCTGGTAGTCCTCAACCGCCTGGATCAACTCGGCCTTGGTGTTCATCACGAACGGGCCATAGGCCACCACACGCTCACGGATGGGGCGGCCGCCGAGCAAGAGCACTTCCAATGCCGGGCGGTTGCCATCCTGTTCTGCGTTGGCCTGCAGCGTGATCCGATCGCCGGGACCCAGCACCGCGAGTTGCCCCTGTTCGATCGGGTGCCCCAACGCGCCCACTGAACCACGTCCGGACAGAACGTAGACGAGCGCGTTGAACTCCCGGTTCCAGGGCACGTTCAGCTGCGCACCAGGCTGGATCGTCGCATGCGCCAGGGTGATTGGCGTATGCGTACTGCCCGGACCATGATGCGGCCCGATGTCTCCGGCAATGATCCGCACCAGCGCACCGCCATCGGGCGAGCTCACCAGCGTGGTCTGCGCCCCCTCGATGGCCTGGTAGGCCGGAGTCAGAAACTTGTCGCGAGCCGGCAGGTTGACCCAGAGCTGAATGCCGTGGAATATTCCGCCGCTCTCCACCAATTCGGCTGGGGGAGTTTCGATGTGGAGGATTCCTGACCCAGCGGTCATCCATTGGGTGGCCCCGTCGTGAATGAGTCCGCCTCCGCCGTGGGAGTCCTGGTGGGCGAACCTGCCGTCGATCATGTAGGTGACGGTTTCGAATCCGCGATGCGGGTGCCAATCCGTTCCGCGCGGCTCGCCCGGTTCATAGTCCACCTCACCCATTTGGTCCATATGGATGAATGGGTCCAATTCGGCCGATGGCACCCCGCCGAAGGCGCGCACGACGGGGAAACCTTCGCCCTCGTATCCGCGGGGTCCACTGGTGATGGACCGCACCGGACGTTCGGCATCGACGGGTTCGGGCATGGGGATGCGCGGCAGAGTCAGGGCGTCCATTGACGACACGGTGATGGCTGGCATGCAAACCTCCTGGTGAGAGTTCTTATGCCTCTATAACCGGACCGTAGTCCGCTTTATTCCGGCAGCGCACCCTCGGTGACCAGAGCGGCCGAGACGGCCGCCGCGACCGTCTCGCCCGCGGCGAACAGCGGCTCGGGGCTACGCAGCGCCCGGCTCAAGACGAACGCACCCTCCAGGCTGGTGATGAATCCCAGCATGAGGCGCCTGCGCACCTCATACGGCAGACCTGATCCGGAGATGCGGTCGACACCCTGATCGATCCAGTCCGTGAAGACGTCGGCGGTGGCTCGACGGAGAAGCTCGTCGGTGCTCGCCACTTCAAGGGCGATGGTGGCGATGGGGCACGCGTCGGCGTAGTCGGTCGCGATGAGGTTGTCAGCCGCGGCCGCGAACGCGGTGCGGATGGTGGTTGGCAGATCGGGACCGCCCTGATCGAAGAGTGCCAGCACCAGATCCCGATACATCCCCCCGGCGGTCCGAATCGCCTCGTCCGCCAGCTGCACCTTCCCCCCGGGGAAGAAGTGGTAAATCGATCCGAAGGGCGCACCCGCACTCTGCGCGATCTGCTTGAGGCCAGTACCGGTCATGCCCTGTCGACGGAACAACTCGCAGGTGGCGGCGACGATACGGTCGCGCGTGTCGGCGGGCATGGTGTGTCCTTTCGGGGCCTTGTATCCGGCTTCGTCGCATTGTACGGTCCTCACTAGAACGTTCTATCAAGTTGGTGCTACTCGGAGGGCGCAGTGATGGACAAAGTGCTGAAGTATCTGGCGATCCTTACCGGCGTGATCTGTGTGGCCATTGGCCTCTATCACCTCATCGGTGGAGGCGGAACGGTCATCGGCGGGGGTGGCATCACCGCGAGCACCGACAGCCAGGAGCGCTTCTTCTCCGGGCTGTTCGCCGTCTACGGCGTGGCCTGGATCTGGGTGGCCCGCCAGTCGCCCATTCCCGGCATTGCCGTCCGGTTCCTCGCCGCCGGGCTGCTGGTGGGAGGGCTCGGCCGGGTGGCGTCGCTCATCGACAGGGGACAGCCGCACCCGTTCTGGATCGTCATGCTTGCCGTCGAAATCCTGATTCCCGCACTGTTTTTCGCCATCGCCGGCGCCGACGAGAAGGCTCGTTGACTCCGTAAAAACAATATGCGAGTTCAGATTTCGCAACCGCTAGAGTGCGTAGTACCGACAGCACCATGTGCTTTCCCAGGCACTCTAGGAGGAATCTATGCGGTTCACCTTCGCCGAGGCGATGACCGACACGTCGTACTACATTCCCTTGGCTCAGGCGGCCGAGGCGGCCGGCTACGACGGTATGACCATCGCCGACAGCCTGGCGTATCCCTATGAGTCGGATGCGAAGTATCCGTACACGCCCGACGGGAACCGCGAGTTCCTGGAAGACAAACCGTTCATCGAGGCGTTGACCCTCACCGCGGCACTCGGTGCGGTGACCTCCACGCTGCGCTTCAACATCTTCGTGCTCAAATTGCCGATCCGGCCGCCTGCGCTGGTGGCCAAGCAGGCATCGTCCATCGCCGCACTGACGGGTAACCGCCTTGGCCTCGGTGTGGGCACTAGCCCATGGCCCGAGGACTACGAACTCATGAACGTGCCGTTCGCCAAGCGTGGTAAGCGCATGGACGAGTGCATCGAGATCATCCAGGGGCTCACCACCGGCGAATACTTCGAGTTCCACGGCGAGTTCTACGACATCCCCAAGACCAAGATGCGCCCCGCGCCCACTCAGCCCATTCCGATCCTCATCGGTGGACATGCCGACGCGGCATTGCGCCGCGCCGCGCGATGCGATGGCTGGATGCATGGCGGCGGCACCGAGGATCTGGACGAGCTGCTCGCCAAGCTCAACACCTTCCGCGAGGAAGAGGGGACTGCCGATAAACCCTTTGAGATTCACGTCATCTCCATCGACGGATTCACCGTCGATGGCGTGAAACGCTTGGAGGACAAGGGCGTCACCGATGTCATCGTCGGCTTCCGAATCCCGTACATCGTCGGACCGGACACCGAGCCGCTGGACACCAAGATTAAGAACCTGGAGAGCTTCGCCGAGCGCGTCATCTCCAAGGTCAACCCGTAGCGGTCTATGGGTCGAGCTGCGGGCAGGGGATGCCGCCCGCCCGCGCGACCATTGACAGATATTCAACGCAAGCGTTAAATATCAACCATGAGCACACGTCCTAGCTTGGCCTCGGCGGTCGTCTACCAGGACCCGTCGGCAGCTCTTGACTGGCTGGAGAAGGCCTTTGGTTTCGAACGGTCTATGGTCATCACCGATAACGACGGCAAGATTGAGCATTCCGAGATGCGTTTCGGGGATGGCTATCTCATGGTCGGATCCGAGTGGGACGCCAGTGTCGCCAGCCCCAAAACGGTCGGCGGCAGATGTACCCAGACGATCCATGTTCAAATCGACAGCGATATCGACACGCACTGCGAGCAGGCCGAGGCGGCTGGTGCCACGATCTTGATGCGCCCGGCCGACCAGTTCTACGGCGACCGGGTATATCGGGCCCAAGACCCCGAGGGACACATCTGGACCTTCGGCCAGTCGGTGCGGACGGTCTCGCGCGAGGATGCCGAAAAAGCGAGCGGTCTGAACATCGAGGGATGGGTTTGACTCGGCCCTCTCCGGAGCTCGCGAGCATAGATCGCACAATCGCCGCGCTGGCCGATCCCCATCGACGAAGAATCGTTGAGGTGCTGCGGGATCGACCGCGTCGCGCGGGAGAGATCGCACAAGCCGTCGGCCTGAGCCCCGCGGCACTCAGTAGGCACCTGCGGACCCTCAAGGCCAGCGAGCTGGTCCAGGAGTCTCACCCGGAATTCGACGCGCGAGTACGCATCTACACGTTGCGACCGGCTCCCATGGCAGAACTGAAGGCATGGCTCGACGAGATCGAGAAGCTCTGGGCTACCCAACTTTCGGCGTTCAAGGAGCACATCGAGCGAGAGCAGGCCTGATGGCGTCACGTGTGCTGGTATCACTGCGGGTACGTGCCACCCCGGAGCGCGCATTCGACGTATTCGTCAAGGACATCGGAATCTGGTGGCAGCCCAACACACTGTTCCGATTCACCCGACGCCGTGGCGCACTCGCGATCGAACCGGAGCTCGGTGGCCGCTTCGTTGAGTCATACCCGGACGGCACCGAGTTCGAAATCGGCAGGGTCACCACGTGGGAACCCGGCCGACGGCTGGGCCTGACCTGGCGTCAGGACAGCTTCGCCGAGGATCAGATGACTACCGTCGAGGTGCGGTTCGAGCCGATCAGGGACGAAACCCGGGTAACGGTCGAACATCTCGGCTGGGAGTCGGTTCCGCAGGATCATGTGGCACGCCATACCTTTCCCGACGGACTGTTCCTGCGCCGCCACGGCGAGTGGTGGCAGGTGCTGCTGGAGTCGCTGCGGACCCAGATCGGGGCGCCGTAGGTCCTCAGGGGCTTCCCGGGGTGTGGAGCTGCGCCGCCAGCCAGGGCAGTGCGTCCGAGAATGTTCGACTGGCGAATTGCCAGGTGTGCCCACTGATCATCTGGTGGATGGTGCAGGAGATCTGCACCTGCTGGGCCGCTGCGCACAGATCCGCGGCAGCACCGTCTCGATCATTGTCAGTCACATCGTCATGCCCACCGACTCCAGTCGGGGTGTCGGCCGTGGGGCGCTTCGCACCACTTGGTTTCTTGCTGTCTGCCGGAGGTATCGCGTCCTCGAACCATCCCGTGACACCGGTGTACGGACCATGTTTGGCCATCACGGTGCGCGGGTCGAAGGCGTCCCATCGAGCGGCATCACCGCCATACAGTCGCTCGATCGTCTGTTGCTTGGTTCCGGCGGTCGGACCATGGTCACCGGCGATATCGACGAACGTGGAGAACAGATCCGGATGCATGACCGTCAGGTCAATAGCGCAGGTGCCGCCCATGGACCAGCCGACAACAGCCCATTTGGCAGGATCGGCCGACCCGCCGAACTCCGAGACCACATAGGGGCGAACATCTTCGGTGAGGTGATCGGCGGCGTTGCCACGCGGGCCGTTGACACATTCGGTGTCGTTGTTGAAACTTCCCGCGACATCGACGAACACGAAGATCGGTGCTTGCCCACCGTGCGATTTGGCATAGTCGTCGATCATCTGGGTGGCGTTACCCGTGCGGATCCAGTCGGCTGGGGTGTTGAACTCACCGGCGATCATCATCACCACCGGCAATCGCGGCGGAGTATCGCCCGCGAACCACGCCGGAGGGAGATAGACGTACTCGCCTCGGTGCTTGAACCCGCTTGCGTCGCCGGGGATGTCGACGTCGACAACCTTTCCGGCATCGGGATTCGAATTGCGCAGACCCGCAAGCTCACTGATATCGACCTGGTTGGGAAGCGGGCCCGCAGAGACCGCACCCCAGGCCGCCTGCACGGTGGGGTAGTAGCCCACCCAGGTATTGAGCGCGACGAGTGCCGAAAGCAACGTCAGTGGAACGGCCAACGCCGATACACCACGACGCCACCAGCGCGCACTCCGGAAGCCGATGACGGCAACCGCGACCGACGTGACGAACACACCGATCCATATCCACAATTTGAAGGGTGCCGGGTCAGAGGCCAACCCTTCGGAGTTCATGTAGACCCACGCCACCAACGCACCCACCGCGCCGATCGCTACGCTCACGGGCACCCACAGCAGGCGCCACCGGCGGCCGCGCCATCCGATGACCACCAGCAAGGTCACGACCGCAAGCACCTGGACGACCATCGGAAACCAACCACCGAGGGCCGAAATCCCGTGGCTGTACTGGTGGAAATCGTTGGCAGGCAGCTGTGGAATAGGAGTCGGCGCCGGAGGGGGCATCGGCGTAGTCGGTGGCACGCTGACATTGTGATGAGGTTTCCTGGGAGGAAGCTGGACATGACCCAGAGTTATCTATCGGACGAGACGATCGCGGCGCTGTCCGCGGCCGAGCGGCGAGACCTGATTCAGCGGCTGGAACGCCCGCTCAGCGAGGTGGCACCGCCGAATCTGGCCAGGTTTCGCGCGCTGCGGCTGGGTTTGATGATCGGCGGAGCGATCGCGCTGATTCCCTGGATCACCTACCTGGCGTTCACCTTGCCGGAAAACTATGTGGCACAGCGGTGGACGGCGACATGGGTCGGCTTCGACATTCTGCTGGTGGCATTCATGGCGGCGACCGCCGTGCTGGGTCTGCTGCGCCGCCAGTTGCTGGTGCTGACCGCGTTCACCACCGGTGTGCTGCTGATCTGCGACGCGTGGTTTGACGTGATGACGGCCGGCCCGGCGGAGCTGCGATGGGCGATCCTGGCCGCCGTCGCCGCGGAACTGCCGCTCGCGGCGGTGATGATCCGGGGCGCGATGCTGATCACGCGACTGACGATGACGCGGCTGTGGGTCATCGACCCGGGCGTGCCGCTCTGGCGGGTGCCGTTGCTGCCCTAACCGATCACCAGCAGTGGGCGAACCCATCGCAGTACTGCGGGAAGCGATCGACGGGCACATCCAGCGGTTTCACGAACTGCAGGCTGAAGGGTTTTTTCGTCATCCCCGGCTGGCCGCCGCACACCGCGCTGTGGATCGTGGTGTGCACCCCGGTGAGGGTCTCGTCGTTGAAGACGTACTTCTCCTGGGTGGGCGCGAAGGTCCCGTCCGGGCAGGTCATGCCCTGGGGCCGCGCGTGCAGAAACGTCCACTGGTCGTCAACCAGTTTGGCCGGGGTGGAGTAGTTCTGCAGTCTGTCGTTGTGCTTGAGGATGTCGGGCGTCGCACTGGTGACGGTGAGAATGCAGCCGTCGGCCTGGATGGTGGGGTCGGTGTAGTCGGACTGGATGCGGGTGCCTGAGGCCTGCACGCAGACGGCGGACAGCGTCCAAGAAACCTCGCCGAGTCCTTCCTCGATCATCCGATACGTCCCGTCCGCCGGAGGCGCCACAGCCGACGCCGGGCTGGCGAATCCGACTCCGATCGCGAGGGCGGAGACGGGAACCATGAGCAGGGAAGTTGTGCGCACAGGATCAAGTATCGCAATGCTGCGGGCGGGTCACGCCGCAACCTCAGTCATTAGACGCGGCGTCCAATACGGCCACGATCAGATCGGCCACGGCGGTCATGCCGTCCGCGTTGGGGTGAAGCGGGGCCGGGCGCCAGGGCCAGGGGAATCCGGGACGGGTAGTCCAGGGTCGCGCCGACCAGGCGTGATGGTCGGCGCTGGCCGTCGAGGCGCGCACGATCTCGCAGCCGGTGGCGTGGGCCGCGGCCGCGGTGGCAGCCATGAGTTCCGCGGCGATGCGACGTCCGCTCGCGGTCTCGGCCTGGGTGTACGGCGGTGCGAGCTCGCCTTCGGGTGGCAAGAGTGCGAGGTAATCGACGAAGATCACCCGCGCTCGCGGTGCGCGATTTCGCACCTGCTCACCCACCGCGCGCAGCGATTCACCCACAACCGCCAGTGCCGCATCCCGCTGGCCGGTGTCGAGTATGTCGCTCAACCCACCGCCGACCACGGGCAGGGCACGCAGGACGCGCGGCAGGCACGCGGCCAGCAAGAACGGCACATAGCCGACGTCGTTGCCGCCGATCGTGACCGTCACCAGCTCCTCGGTGCCGTCGAGTGCAGCGATCTGCGGTGCGGCGTTGTTCTGCCGGTCGGTCAGAACATGTGCGGTGGTCGCACCGGAATAGGTGACATCGGCCAGCTGATATCCCTTACGTTCGGCAACCTGGTGCGGATAGTTGCGTGCCGAGCGCCCAGCCAACCGGGGTGAGCCCGGCGCACGCGGCAGGATGCCCGGTCCAGCAGCCATCGAACTTCCCAATGCCACATAGCGTCCCGCCATGATCCCAGCCTATCGGCGAACCAGCCCGGCGAGCCTGCGCAGCGACGAGCTCACGCCATGGGGCCGCGGATCGTCCAATCGCAGCACCGGCCAGCCTTGGGTGGATGCCATGGCCGCGAGCCGGCCGCGCGGGTTGACCGGGCAGGGCTCACCGACAAGGGACATCAGATCGATATCCTCCTCGCCGTCCGCGTAGAAGTAACTGCGTTGTAAATCAATGCCATTGGCTTCGCAGAACAGCGCGACCGCGGCCGCCTTGTTGCGTCCCCACACGATGGGCGTGCGAATACCGCCGGTGAGAAGCCCGTCATCGTCGAGGTCGAAGTGGTTGCACAGGACGTGGGTTATTCCGAGATGGCGCGCTACCGGTTCGGCGTGAATGGTCAGCGCCGAAGAACTCAGCATCACGGTGTGGCCCTGTTCCTGATGCGCCCGCACACGCTCGCACATCTGCGGATAGATCATCGAGGCATTGTGCTGGTGGAAGATTCGTTCGCCCACGGCTTCGAGTTCGGCCAGCGAGTCGCCACGCAGGTATCCGGCGGCGCGCACCACCAAGCGCTCGAACTCCATGCGGCCCAGCTTGTACCGGAAAGTGGCCTCCAGAACTCCGAGAACCTCGCCGATGCTGGCCTGACCACGGCGCATCCGATCGCGGGCGTGTGCCGTCGGGGTGAATCCGGCCACGAGAGTGCCGTCCAGGTCGAAGAAGGCTCCTACCTGCGGACCTGTGGGGCTGAGCGCTATGTCGGCCACCGGATTGGGTGCCGGGCTCACCGTCATGTGGGCCAATCTACCGTTGCACGCAACGCACACCGGGCGTAGGCGACAAGATGGGGCATCCACCCGATAGTGGCCGGCAGGAGCAGTGATGGACCCCCAACCGAATCGCCCGCGCACACCTGCGCTGATCACCAGGCGCAGTGTGCTGTCCGCCGGGGTGGCCTTGACATTCGGCGCTGCGGCGATCACCGGATGCTCACCAAAACACTCTGAAGACGTACCGACCATCCCTCGATGGGAAGACCTGCGCCGCAAACTATCCGGCACTCTCACGGTGCACGGGGAAGCCGGGTCTGACGAGGCCGCGCGGACGTTCAATCCCCTGTTTGACGTGAATCATCCTGGCGCGGTGGCCTTCTGCACTTCCGAGCAGGATGTGGCGGGTTGCGTGGAGTTCGCATCCAGCTCCGGGATACCCATAGCCGCGCGCAGTGGTGGCCACAGCTATGCCGGTTACTGCGTCCCGAACAACGGCCTGGTGGTCGATCTCGGGCAGATGGCGGCGGTGTCGGTGACCGGGACGCGGGCAACGGTCGGATCTGGCGCGCGTCTGATCGATGTCTACGCGGGTGTCTGGGCTGCAGGCCGGATGCTCGCAGGTGGCTCATGTCCGACCGTTGGCATCGCCGGGCTGACACTCGGCGGCGGGATAGGGGTTCTCACCCGCAAGTTCGGACTCACGTGCGACCAGCTGATATCGGCACGCGTGGTGACCGCCGACGGTGGGATCCGAGTCGTGTCGTCGGATTCCGAGCCCGAACTATTCTGGGCCATCCGCGGAGTTGGCGGCGGAAACTTCTGCATAGTCACGGAGTTCACCTTCGAGACCGCCCAGGCAACAGAGCTCACGGTGTTCACGCTCGACTACGCGCCGGGGGACATGGCGGCGATCCTGCGCCGGTGGCTGATGTTCATGGACGATGCGCCCGATGAACTGTGGACAACCCTGCACGCCGTGGCCGGCACCACACCGCAATGCCGGATCGTGGGATGTATCGCCAAGACCGACAATCCACGTGCACTGGTCGATGGTCTCCGCAGCGCGATCGGCATCGGCCCATCCGATCGATTCGTCGCCGACAAGTCCTTTCTCGATGCCATGAAGTTCATGGGCGGCTGCTCGACATTGACTGTGGCTCAGTGTCATCCGGCATGGAACGGCGACGGGGCGGGACAGCTGCAGCGCGAGGCGTTTGTGGCGTCCTCCCGCATGGTCCCGGACGCGGCTATCGACACTGCCAGAGTCGAGGCGCTCCTGGTCGGCGACCGCGGGCTCACCTTCATCTTCGACAGCCTCGGAGGCGCCGTGAGCCGAGTTTCGGCCGACGCCACCGCCTTCCCGCATCGGCGGGCGGCCGCATCGATCCAGATCTATCACGGAGTCGGCGCAGACTCGTCCGTCGCGTATCGCCGCGTGGACGAGGCACGGGATCGGCTCGCGGAGGTCTGTGGCGCCGCCGCATACGTGAATTACATCGATCCCCGGCTACCCGATTGGGCCGCAGCGTATTACGGGGACAACCTGACGCGGCTGCGACGGATTGCTTCGGCCTACGATCCGAATGGAGTCTTCGGGTTCATGCAGGCCGTTCGCCCTTAATCGCGCCGCACGCTTTGCTGCGCCTGGGCGATGAGCTCGCGCCAACGACCTTCCGGAAGCTCGTACACCGCGGAGTTCCCGCCGTAGGCGCTCGAGATGACGACGTCCGGGTCCAGGCCCCCCAACAGGTCCAGGCTCCCCGACAACTCATCGGCACTGCCGCGCCCGGGAACCAGGAAGGTAGACCATACGCCCCCCTCGGTGGGGAACATGGTGTCTCCGGTGAAGAGGTACTTCTCGCCGTCCGCACCCGTGACCAGATAGCTTGTGCTGCCGGCGGAATGTCCCGGTGTGGGGATGGCCTCAACGCCGTTGTCGTCCACGTGACGTTCGTCGATGGCGACATCAAGGTCCGCGTGCTCACCAATCTCGTTCCGCTCGTGGGCGGATGCGTGCAGACTCGACCCGAATCGTTGTTTCACGACGGCGAGCATGGGTCCGGCCTCGTCCTGATGCGACAGGTACTGGTGGGCCACCCCGCCCAGTTCTGCGATCACCTCGAAGTCGGCATCGGTGGCGGGACTGTAGAACAGCACGTTCCCGTCGGGGCGGGTCCACAGGTAGGCGTGGGTGGTCAACCCGGGGAACGGACTGTCCCTGCGTGTCTCCCACAGATCTGATCGAATCCGGCGCACATTCGACGTTCTCGTTGTCATGAGGCCAGTCTTCAATGTCAAGTGAACTTGAGGTCAAGGGTTGAACCCCGGATTCTTGGGCCGAGGCTAGGCGCGTGACTCGGCGAGTGCCGCGAGCCTGTCCACCGAGTCCTGCAGCCGCTCTGACGTCGTGTTACGAGCCCGCGGCAGCCTGTTCTCGTCGGTGAGATTTGTCCAGTCGTACGTATGGGTCACCCGTGTGCGGCTGTCGCCGAGCGGCTCTAGTTCCCATCGCCACAGGTGACCAGGCGGTTTCTTGCCCACCTCCGAGGGCAACCACGCGATCCTGCGCGCCTCCTCGAACTCCACGATGTGGTTGTCGCGAACGGCACCGTTGGTGAGGGTCATCACGAATACATCACCCACGCCGTGCACACGTTGTGCGGCGGCCTCGGCAAGGTTCTCGTTGCCATCCCATTCACGCTGCCGTGCGGCATCGGCAATGAGCTCGAAGATCACCGCCGCCGGGGCATCCACCTCGCGACTCGCCGAGACCACTCTGACGTCCTCAGTCATGCAACCCATCCAACCAGAGTCCTGCCGTCTAGCCGATCGATTCTCGAGCGAGTTTGCGTGCCAGCGTTATCGGCTCCACGGATTTCTCCATCTTGGACGCGGTCAGCGCGCCGTCGTAAAACAGCTGCACGCGTCGGGCGACGTTGTCGGGGCGTGATATCCCGGCCTCACGCAGCAGTGCTGTCACGGTCGCACGGAACCACGCACGATGCGCTCGCACCGGTTCCCATTCTGTCCCGGGGAATTCGGTAGCAGCGTTCGCGTACAGACAGCCGCGGAAGTTTCTGGCATGCGCGGCACTGGCGGCCAGATCGAAGAACGTCAGGACTTTTGCGATGGGATCCCGCCGTGTGGCGACCGCCGCATCCCAGCGGTTGCGATCACGCTGATCCAATTCTTCGAGGTAGGCGACGATGAGCGCATCCTTGGATCCGTAGCTGCTGTACAAACTCGCTTTGGCAACCCCCGACTCACGCAGTATCTGGTCGATCCCCACCGCTCTAATTCCCTGCGTGGCAAAGAGATCTGCGGCCGCACGAAGCAGTCGATCAGCGGGCGCGAGCACACGGGGGGTCCCGGCGATCTCGGCGTCCGACGGTGCTGTCGTGGAACTCATGAGAGCAGGGTAACCCACCCGACCCCGATAGACAGACCGGTCTGTCCATGGAACCGTCACCTTCGTCGCACATCGAGTCGTACACCGAAGTTAGGAAGAGTGACGTGACGCTGCACCTCTACGAGATCGCCCTTATCCCTGCCGATAAGACCGATGCCACTCAACTTCTCAAAGACATCGACGGGCTAGTTCATCGCGGTGGCGGCGAATTGATCGAAGCGCAGGTGACACGCGAAGCTCGCCGTATCTTCGTCATCGCGGAGTTCGATGGCGAGGCGGCACCGCTGGATGCGGACTCTCTGCGCGTCGAGACGGTTTCGGGACCGCATCCGGTTCGCCTTGTCGGCGCGGACCTGGAGCAGCTGAAGTCCGTGCGGCCGGCCGCCGGATACCTGGTGGAATGGGACCTACCGGCGGACCTGGATATGCCGACCTATCTGGCACGCAAGAAGGCCAAGGCGCCCAAGTACGCCGACGTACCTGAAGTCAGCTTCCTGCGCACGTACGTCCGTGAAGACATGGGCAAGTGCCTGTGCTTCTACGACGCTCCCGACGAGGAGGCCGTGCTCCGTGCACGTAAGGCCGTCGACACCCCGGTCGACAGACTGCACGGACTCGGAGATATCACGCTATGACGGCCGCCGTGGCCAAGGGCATCGACGCGGCACTCGAACGCGTCGGCGACGAGGTGGCCGCACGTGCGGCGGCTCTCGACGCGGATGAGACTGACGTACGGGCCGATATCGCCGCACTGGGCGCTGAGGGTCTGTTCGATGCAGGTCTCGTTGATACTGACCTCGCCCCCATGGCGCGCGTGATCGAACGGATAGCCACAAGCAGTCTGGCCGTGGGCTTCTCAGCATGGGCGCATCGCATGACCATCGAGTATGTGAGCCTCGCGCCGCAGGCCTTTCGTACCGCATATCTGCCCGCCCTGACGGCCGGTCGCCGCGCGGGGGTCACTGCGATGGCGGCCGGTCTCAAACAGGTTGCAGGGCTGGGGGAGGTGCCGCTACGCGCCACGACGCATCCCGACGGCCTACGCATCACCGGCCCGATCCGTTGGGCATCCAACGTGTTCCCCGATGCGCTGATGGTGCTACCCGCCTGCGGAGCGGACGGCGCCACCTTCGTGGTGGCGGTCGATGTCAACGCGGACGGGATACGTATCGAGCGACCACCGAACCTGATGGCATTGACTGCCACGGCCTCGACATCCCTGAAACTGGACAACCTCCATGTTCCTGCCGAGAACATCATCAGCACAGATCTACGAGGCTTTGTCGCCCGAATCCGGCCGGCATTTCTCCTACTCCAGACTGCATTCTGCACCGGAGTCAGCGGCGCGGCACTTGACGGCGCACGATCCGCGCGCGGCGAGCTCGCCGGACAGTTCGACACCGAACTGGGCGGGCTCGCACAGCGGAATCACGTACTGCGAGATCGTCTCTATGCCTTTGCGGCGGCACCGTCAGCTCCGAGTATCGCCGAGCTTCTTCGCCTCCGGCTGGACGCCGCAGGCCTCGCCGGTCAGGCGTCGCGGCTGGAGGTCACCTTGGCCGGAGGCGCCGGTTACGCACTGGGAACCTCGGCGAACCGGCGGTTTCGCGAGGCCGCCTTCCTGCCCATTCAATCACCCTCGGAAGGACAGCTGCGGTGGGAACTGAAGCAGTACGAATAACAAACGGCACCAGGTATTTCGGGTCAACAGCCGCCTTCCGTGACATCGATGTCCAGGTGACATCCGGTGAGTTCGTGGCTGTCCTGGGCCCCAGCGGGAGTGGCAAATCCACGCTATTGCGCGTACTCGCGGGACTGGAAGAACTCAGCACCGGAACCGTCGTCTGGGCATCGGATGGAGGGCGACCACGAACGGGCGTCGTCTTCCAAGACCCCTTGCTGATGCCGTGGCTCACCGTCGCGGAGAACATCGCGTTCGCCAAGCGGTTCGCGGTGCATCGCGGCGGCTTCGACGACGCGTACGTGGACGACTTGGTCGGGCGTTTCGGGATACGACGGCTCTCGGGCCGTTATCCCGATCAATTGTCCGGCGGCCAGGCCCAACGTGTTTCGATCCTGCGCGCGGTGGCGACCCGGCCGCGGTTGCTGCTCTTGGATGAACCGTTCAGCGCACTGGACCCCGCGACGCGAGCGGATCTACAGTCCTGGCTGGCAGAGCTGGCCGGGGAGCTGGCCGTCACCGTCATCCTGGTAACCCATGACGTCGACGAAGCATTGACGCTCGCGCACAGGGTGGTCCTGTTGGGCGACAACGGGCGCATACGTCAGCAGTGGTCGCTCGACAACAACGCCGTGGCGCAGCGCAACCGGATACGCCAAGAAATCCTTGTCCAGTACCAACCGGCCGAGACGGGGACCCAGTGAGCGGCATCATCTCGCGCCGGGCGGTGCTGGCGGGAGCTGCTGGAATAACCACCACAGCAGGACTCTTCGGCGGCGCGGGACTGATTCGCGCCGCGGCATCCGACGCCTCGAACAACAACGCCCAATTGCGCATCGGGTATCTACCGATCACCGATGCAGCACCGCTGCTCCTCGCGCACGCTGCGGGGTTGTATCCGGCCGGCGCCGTGAGCGCCGCCAAACCGGTGCTGTTCCGCAGCTGGGCCGCGCTGGCAGAGGCCTTCATGGCACGGCAGATCGATGTGGCGCATCTGCTGATGCCCATGGCGATCCAGCTCCGGCAGGTACTGGGGCACGGCGTCCGCGTGCTGGGGTGGAACCACACCAACGGATCGGCGCTCACCGTAGCTCCGGACATCGAGCACTTGGAGGATCTTGCCGGTACCCAGGTGGCCATTCCCTTCTGGTGGTCGATCCATAACGTCATCTTGCAAGAGCTGTTGCGCAGCAACGGGTTACGGCCGGTGGTTCGGAGCACCGCCTCCCGCGGCCAGCGCACCGTTGAGCTCATCGTGATGAGCCCCTCCGATATGGTGCCGGCGCTGGCTAACCGATCCATCGGGGGATACGTCGTCGCCGATCCGTTCAACGCCATCGCACAGATCAAGAAGATCGGACGGATTCACACGTTTCTCGGCGATGTGTGGCGCGACCATGCCTGCTGTGTCCTCGTCACACGCGACGATGTGATCGCCGGGCGTGCGTCGGCCGTTCAAGGTGTCACTGACGCGGTGGTGGCCGCCCAGCTGCGGATTGATGGGGACAGAAAGTCGGCGGCGAGCACACTCGGTGGCGGAAAGTACCTGCCGCAACCGGTGGCGGCGGTGCAGACGGCGTTGACCTACCCGAATCCGCCCTACCCGCTGAAACATCCGGACTGGCACCCGCAGCGTCTCGGCTTCCAGCCGTTTCCCTATCGGAGCTTTACGCAGCGATTGGTCGAGTCGATGCACAACACCGTCGTCGATGGCGACCGCGGGTTCCTTGACCGGCTGGACCCGGCGCGGCTACACGACGACCTCGTCGACGACACCTTCATCCGCAGCGCGATCGCCACACACGGGGGACCTGAAGCCTTCGGTATCACCGCCGATTTCACCCGAACAGAACAGGTACAGGCATTGTGAGCACCATCGAGAGCACGCCCACGATCATCCGCGACGGCGGAGCCCCACCGTGGAAACCACGACTGCTCAGCAAGATCTGGCCTCCGGCAGTGGCCATCACGGCGAGCATCGCCCTGTGGTGGCTCTCGAGCTCAGTGCTGAGCCAACCCCATTCGCTGCTACGCCAGACGGCTCCGGACCAGGCGCTGCCCGCGGCCATCGATCTGTTGAATCGCGGAGTGTTACTGCCGGATGTCGGAATCAGCCTGTGGCGGTTGCTGATCGGACTGAGTCTCGCCACCGTGATCGGCGTCCCAGCGGGTCTGCTGCTCGGTGTGAGCACCAGCGCCGAACGTGCCACCCGCCCGGTGATCCAGTTTCTGCGGATGATCTCACCACTGTCGTGGACGCCGATCGCGGTGGCCGTGTTCGGGATCGGCAGCCAGCCGGTCATTTTTCTCATCGCCGCGGCGGCGGTGTGGCCGATACTCATCAACACCACGGCGGGCGTCCACGGCATCGAACCCGGGTATCTGCATGTGGCGCGGTCGTTTCATGCCACTCGCCTCGAGCTCCTCACCACAGTGATACTCCCGGCCATCCGGGGCAACATTCAGACCGGGGTGCGCATCGCCCTGGGCATCGCCTGGGTGGTGCTTGTTCCTGCCGAAATGCTGGGCGTGCGATCAGGTTTGGGCTATCAGATCCTCAACGCACGTGATCAGCTGGCGTACGATCAGGTGGTGGCGGTCATTCTTGTGATCGGCGTGCTCGGATACACCCTGGACCTGCTGGCGCGACGAGTACTGGCGCCGAGGTTTCGTGCACCTCTTGCCGGGTAGGCTCACACGAGCCGTACTACCCGATACCAGAGGTGGGCCACATGAACACGCTTGCACGCCGACTAATGATTGTGGCCGCGGGAACGATATTTCCGCTCGCCGCGGTGTCCGGCATCGCACCGGCCATCGGCTCGGCAGATCCCATCGTGCCCAACTGTCCGGACGGATGGTGGGACCCGGTGGCCAACACGTGCCGACCAGCGGTAGCGACAACGCCGTTGAACTGCGATAACGGTTGGTGGTGGGACCCGGTGGGCAACGTGTGCCGCCCACCGGTGGTTCCACCTCAGTAGAGCTGCCCTACGCCGCCAGGGCGGCGGTGGTCGCGGCGAACATGGTCGTCTTGATGGCGCCCAGCGTTCCGCTGTTCTTACCGGCCAGGGGACCCATCAGATCGACTGCGACGCTGAGTACTTCGTCTTCGGCCGCGGCCCGGTCGGCCAGACCCGCGGCAACGGCGGCGTCTCCGCCGTACCGATGTCCGGTAGTCATGGCGGTGACCGCTGTCTGCGGGGTCACTTTGGCCTGGATGAGGCTCGCCATTCCGGGGGTAAACGGGATGTTGATATCGACCTCGGGGAAGCACAAGTACCCACGGTCGGATCGCATCACCCGGTAGTCGTGGGCGACGGCAAGCATCGCCCCGGCCCCGAACGCGTGACCGTTGACCGCGGCGACGGTGGGCAGCGGGAGGGTGAGGACCCGACTGAAGAGCGCGTGCACGCGGCCGATGTACCAGTCAGTCTGATCACCGTGGGACAGAAGCCAATCCAGATCGAGTCCGTTCGAGTAGAACTTTCCGGCTCCCACGGTGACCAATGGCTTGGCATACGTCAGCGCATCGTCGAGGAGCCCATCGACGGTATCGAGCCAATCTGGGGAGAAGCGGTTCTCGTCCGCGCCGAGGTTCAGAACCGCGACGGTGTCCTGAAGTTCGAGAGTGGGGGTCATCCCGTGTTTCCTTTCGTTTTGGCGCCCTTCGTTTTTGGGCGCGCTGAGGGTGGATCGAGAGCAAGAATGGCGCGCACCGCGGCCTGCAGACGCGAGCGTGCCGCCGCATCGGGCTGGCGGCGCCCCCGCAACAGAAGGCCGGTCGGCAACCCCACGATGCAGTCCTCGATGACCTGAACCGCGCGGCCGTCCTCCCGATCCCACAGGGCTCGTGACAGGCGAATGAACAACGCGACGAGCATCGCGTCGGCGCCCGCCATGGCGTCGACGACGTCGCCGGGAACATCGGGGCCCAGAAGATCCTCGCGCCGCACACCGAGCACGAGCCGCGAGGATTCGGGGAAACGTTCGGCGAAGACGGCGGGGGTGTCGGCGGCCGCGACAACCGCGTTCACGGCGGCGGCATGGATAGGGGCACCGGCCGCGAACGCTGCATCGACGGCGTCACGTTGCATGGCGAGATACCGCTCCGCGGCGCGCAACCAGGCCCGTCCGACCATCGCACCACGTGATCCGAAGGCATGGTAGATGGCGCCATTGGAAATCCCGGTCACCTGGGAAACCGCGCGGACCGTCACCGCCGCCGGACCCTCATCCACCGCGATCCGCTCGGTGGCATCGAGCAGATCGTCGACGGAATGGATGCGGGGGCGGGGCACACCCGGAGAATAACAGAGCGAATGCTCTGTTATTCAATAGGCCGACTCAACAAATCTCCGACAATTACTACCGCAAGTAGTAATGACGTACTACTCTCCGTAGTAGGCACAAAGTCTCTTTCCGAGGGAGCAGCTATGGGTCAAGCAACGGAGCTTGCCAGGGCGGTCGATTCGCGCTACCACGCGGCATCGGGCCTGCGAAGACAGATGAACAAGGTCTTCCCGACGCACTGGTCATTCCTGCTGGGCGAGATCGCACTCTATAGCTTTGTGGTGCTGCTGCTTTCGGGCATCTATCTGGCCCTGTTCTTCGATCCGTCGATGGCCGAGGTCACTTATAACGGCGTCTACCAACCGCTGCGCGGCATGCAGATGTCCAAGGCCTACGAGAGCGCCCTGAATCTGAGTTTTGAGGTCCGCGGCGGGCTGTTTGTCCGCCAGATCCACCACTGGGCGGCGCTGATGTTCGCGGCCTCAATCGTCGTGCACTTGGCCCGCGTCTTCTTCACCGGCGCGTTCCGCCGCCCGCGCGAGGCCAACTGGGTGATCGGCTCGCTGCTGCTGATCCTTGCCATGGCAGAAGGGTTCGCGGGCTACTCGCTGCCCGATGATCTGCTGTCCGGTACCGGCCTTCGCGTGGTCACCCAGGGCATGATGTCGCTACCGATCATCGGCACCTGGATGCACTGGGCGTTGTTCGGTGGCGACTTCCCCGGAAACATCGTGCTACCAAGACTTTACGCCCTGCATGTGCTGCTCATTCCTGCCATCATGATCGCTCTCATCGGCGTGCACCTGGCGCTGGTGTGGTATCAGAAACACACGCAATTCCCGGGGCCGCGGCGCACAGAATCCAATGTTGTTGGGGTGAGGATCGTTCCGGTGTTCGCCATGAAATCCGGTGCGTTCTTCGCCGTCGTGACGGCTATTCTCGCGCTCATGGGTGGTCTGCTGCAGATCAATCCGGTCTGGAACCTCGGACCCTACAAGCCATCCCAGGTGGCGGCCGGATCACCACCGGATATCTACCTGATGTGGACTGACGGTCTGCTTCGGCTCGTCCCAGATTGGGAGCTGTACCTCTTCGGCTACACCGTGCCCGCAGTGCTGTGGGGCGTGCTGGGCATCATGCTCGCATTCGCGATGATTGTCGCCTGGCCATGGATCGAGCGATGCATTACCGGTGACGATGCGCATCACAATCTGCTGCAGCGTCCGCGTGATGCCCCGGTACGCACCGCCATTGGGGCAGCGGCCTTTTCGCTGTACATTCTGCTCACGCTGTCGTGCATCAACGACGTCATCGCGCTGAAGTTCCACATCTCGCTGAACGCAACGACGTGGATCGGCCGCATCGGGATGGTCATCTTGCCGATCGTCGTCTACTACCTCGCCTACCGGTGGGCCATCGGCCTACAACGCAGCGACCGCGCGATACTCGAACACGGCATCGAAACCGGCATCATCAAGCGACTGCCGCACGGTGAATACATCGAGCTGCACCAGCCACTGGCCGGAGTCGACGAGCACGGCCACGCCATCCCGCTGGAATACCAGGGCGCAGCAGTACCTCAACGCATGAACAAACTCGGATCCGCCGGCGCACCCGGCACCGGCTCATTCCTGTTCGCCGACCCCGCCGACGAGCAAGCCGCACTGGTAGAAGCCGAGCACGCGTCCGCGCATACCGAATTGGCCGTGCTGCGGGGAAGATCGAGGTAACTCGGCCGTCAACGACCTCGGTTCCGGCAGATATATGCAGTACCGTCGAGGCATGTCGCCGTGTTTGCGTGCCGTCGGCGCCGCGGTCCTCGCATTGGCGCTCATCGGTTGCACTGAGCCCTTACCGGCGCGCGCCACCATCTCCCAGTGCGATCTGTCCGAGCTACCTTCCGAGGCGACCGGAACCGTGGACCTTATCCATGCCGGCGGACCATTTCCGTATCCCCGCAATGACGGCGTCGTGTTCCAGAATCGCGAGAGGGTATTGCCCTCGGAGCCCCGCGGGTACTACCACGAGTACACGGTCCGCACTCCGGGCGGTAAGACGCGCGGCACGCGGCGCATCATCACCGGCGGCAATCCGCTGAACGATCCGCCGCACGTCTACTACACGGGCGACCACTACCAGTCATTCTGTGAGGTTGACGGCGCATGAAGACCTATCTCGTCGATGGCTCCCACGTTCGCACCCGGGCGGACTTTTTCACCGAGCTCGGCCGTGCGGTGAACGGGCCGGGCGGCTACTTCGGCAGCAACCTCGACGCCCTTGTCGATTGCCTTCGAGGGGGATTCGGTACCCCCGAAGATGAGCCGTTCCGGTTCGTGCTGCGGGACGCGGCGCGCATCAAGTCGGCGGTGGGGAAGAGGGACTGGGACGCCATCGAGGAGATCTTCGAGGAGGCCGGCGTACCGCTGACGACGCGTGCCGAGACGAAAGACCCAGACGACAGACGGTGACTAGTCCTGACCGATAGCGCGATGGCCGGCCCCCGAAGGAGCCGGCCACCCACGTGCTGCGAGATCAGCGAACGTCGAACCGGTCCGCGTTCGACACCTTGACCCAAGCCGCGACGAAGTCGTTGACGAACTTCTCCTTGGCGTCATCCTGTGCGTAAACCTCTGCGAGAGCGCGCAGCTCGGAATTGGCACCGAACACCAGATCCACCCGACTAGCGGTCCACTTCGCCGTGCCGCTGGCACGATCGGTCCCCAGGTAGGTGCCGTCGTCGGCTGACGAGGGTGTCCACTGCGTACCCATGTCGACTAGATTGACGAAGAAGTCGTTCGTCAATGTTCCGGGCCTGTCGGTGAGCACGCCGAGCTCCGAGCCCTGGTAGTTGGCACCCAGCACGCGCAGACCGCCGACGAGGACAGTCAGTTCCGGCGGGGACAGCGCCAACAGGTTGGCCTTGTCGATCAACTTGTATTCGGCAGGGATCTGCGCCCCCTTGCCCAGGTAGTTGCGGAAACCATCGGCAGCCGGCTCCAGGTAGGAGAACGAGTCGACATCGGTCTGTTCCTGGGTGGCATCGCCGCGGCCGGGTGTGAATGGCACGGTGATATCGAATCCGGCGTCCTTGGCCGCCTTTTCGACGGCAGCGGCGCCACCGAGTACGACGAGATCGGCGAACGAGACCTTCTTGCCTCCCGTGTTGAAGGACTCCTGGATGCCCTCCAGTGTGCGGATCACCTGGGCGAGCTCATCGGGTTCGTTGGATTCCCAGCCGGCCTGCGGCTGCAACCGGATACGGCCGCCGTTGGCACCACCACGCTTATCGCTGTTGCGATACGAGGCCGCTGCCTTCCATGCGGTCGAAACAAGCTGCGGCACAGTAAGGCCGGAAGCGAGAATCTGCTTCTTCAGCTCGGCGATGTCATCGGCCCCGATATTGGTCTCGGAGGCGGGAATGACGTCCTGCCACAGCAGAGTCTCGGTGGGCACCAACGGACCGAGGTAGCGGGCGAGCGGCCCTAGGTCGCGGTGGATCAGCTTGTACCAGGCCTTGGCGTAGGCGTCGGCCAGCTCTTCGGGATGGTCGAGCCAGCGCCGGGTGATCCCTTCGTAGATGGGATCGAAGCGCATCGACAGATCCGTGGTGAGCATCGACGGATGCGTCTTGCCCGTGCCCTGCGCCGTCGGTACCGAGTTGGCCCAGCCCCCGTCTTTGGGCTTCCACTGATGCGCACCGGCAGGGCTCTTGGTCAGCTCCCACTCGTTGCCGTACAGAATCTCCAGGAAGCTGTTGTCCCACTTGGTCGGCGTGTGGGTCCAGGTAACTTCCAGACCACTGCCGATCGCGTCATTGCCCTTGCCGGAGCCGAACGAGCTCTTCCAGCCGATGCCCATCTGCTCCAGCGGCGCGTCCTCGGGAACCGGCCCGACCAGCCCGGCATCGCCCGCACCGTGCGTCTTACCAAAGGTGTGACCACCGACGATCAGCGCCGCGGTTTCCTCGTCGTTCATTGCCATCCGGGCAAAGGTCTCGCGAATGTCGACGGCGGCGGCCAGTGGATCCGGATTGCCATTGGGCCCTTCGGGATTGACGTAGATCAGACCCATCTGCACCGCGGCAAGGGGGTTCTCCAGGTCGCGATCACCGGTGTAACGCTCATCACCCAACCAGGTGTGCTCGGGGCCCCAGTAGACATCCTGCTCGGGCTCCCAGCGGTCCTCACGCCCGAACGCGAACCCAAAGGTCTTGAACCCCATGGTGTCCATGGCGTGGTTACCGGCGAAGACGATGAGGTCGGCCCAGGACAGAGAGTTTCCGTACTTCTTCTTGACGGGCCACAGCAGGCGCCGCGCGCGATCCAGCAGCACGTTGTCGGGCCAGCTGTTCAGCGGGGCGAACCGCTGCATACCGGCGCCCGCGCCGCCCCGACCATCGGCGACACGATAGGTGCCGGCGGCATGCCACGACATGCGGATGAACATCGGGCCGTAGTTGCCGAAGTCGGCTGGCCACCAGTCCTGCGAATCGGTCAGGACTGTCTCGACATCCTTTTTCAGCTGGTCAACGTTGATCGTCTGGACGGCCTTGGCGTAGTCGAAGTCCTCACCGAGGGGGTTGGCCGCCGGCGGATTCTTCTTGAGGATGCCCAGGTTGAGCTGGGTGGGCCACCATTCGCGGTTGGCGTTACCACCCTCGACGGGGTAATTCAGTCGGCCGCCAGCAACGGGGCAACCGTTCGACGGCTGGTTGTTCGCCTCTGCGATGGGCGGGTGTTCTTCAGGCACAGCGATCCTTTCGGGAGGGGGTGATATGGGCTGTGATCACGTGTGTGATCCCGAAATTCGTGTGGGCGCTTGCGGGGAAGCGCAGTCGGGGCATAGGCCCCAATAGATAACCTCGGCCTCCTCAAGGACGAAACCGTTGTAGTCGGATGGGGTGAGGCACGGCGCGGCGCCGACGGCGCAGTCGACGTCCGCGATAACGCCGCACGAGCGGCATACGACATGGTGATGGTTGTCGCCGACCCGCGATTCGTACCGGGCGACGGAGCCGGAGGGCTGGATCTTGCGCACCAGGCCCGCCGAAGTCAGCGCCGCCAAGACGTCGTAAACGGCCTGCCGGGACACTTCGGGCAGACCGGTCCTGACGACACCAAAGACGGTCTCGGTGTCGGCGTGCGGGTGCGCTTCCACGGCTTCGAGGACGGCCACCCGGGGCCGGGTCACCCGCAGATCAGCAGTCCGCAGCAGCGCCGCGTACTCATCCGAACTGAAGGCCACGAGGTCAGTATGCCTCAATTATCTGGAATGAATCCAGGAAATACGCAAAAGAGTCGGAAAGAGTTCACAACCAGCCTGACCAGCGCAAAGGAGTCGACAATGACCGTCACATGGCGTCGGCGCCGAGCGCTTTGCGCCCGGCAATGGGGAGAATTACCTCGCCGACATGGTTTCGATCACACCGCCGAGCAGCCTGCGCAGCTGGGCGCGATCTTTCTCTGTCATGTTGGCGAGTACCTCGTCGTCGTCCTCGCGCAGAGTGGCATCGGCACGCTCGAAGAGCTTGCGCCCTTTGGCGGTCAACTCGGTGGTCAGCACTCTGGCGTCGGCTTGTCGACGCGACCGAAGCACCAGACCTGCCTCTTCAAGGGACCGCTGGACCAGACTTACCGCCTGGGGCGTGATGCGAAGCTCTGCGGCGATCTCAACATTGGATATCCCCGGCTGTGCGGACAGCACGGCCAGACATTCCATCTGCGGAACCGTCACGCCGAAGTCGCGCACGATCACCGAGGCTCGTGACCACAGCACGCGATAGATCTGAGACACCAGAATGCCCATCGGAGATTCCTCGTGTGTGCTCATACCGTGTCAACAGTAGCGGACTTCGCCAATGTTCCACCGCCCGAAGAGGAACGCGAGGGCGGCGTGTCGTCCAGAAAATTCGCGCCAATTCGTCAGTGCATCAAGCACATTGATTAATGCTCTTGATGAGCGCCCGGCTACCTCCACACTCACGACGTGGCGGCTCCGGGGGCCCGCACCACCATGGGGACGGCGGGGAAGTAGGCCGCCATCACCGACCGGGACTTCCGCAAAGCCGCTGTGCCGTAACCCTTCTTTCGATGATCGGGATGAACCCAGATCCGCACGTTCACCTCACCGTCGACCAGTTCGCCAAAGACGAGACCCACCTTGCTGGGCCCTTCGAGCGCGACAAACCAGGCCGCTTCCTCGTCGTCAATGCGCGCGAGTGCCGCCCTCAGCTCGTCTTCGAGACCGCCCGCCGGGGCACCGGAACCGTCGCCCGCCTGGCCTACCTCGTCGGTGCGGGCCGCGAAGATATCGGCGTCGGAATCACCGGAGAACGGTCGCAGTTCGAGGCTGTCTCCCGAACTCGCGGGGCGTTCCATGAGGGTGAAGGTGAGCTGGCTGTTGAGATCCTCGAGCTCTGCGGCGTTCTTGCGGCGCTCATCCTTGGTCAGCTGGTTGAAGGACATGCCCATGACCGCTTCGCCGCCCAGGTGCGAGGTGCCCAGCAATGTAGCGATCGCATCGACGGCGTTCTTTCGGTCATCGGATTCCACAATCAGATCAAGCACCTCATGACGCCGTTCGAAGGCGTTCGTGAGTGCATCGGCAATCTCGCGGCGGGTGGCAAGGCGGTCGTGATCGGTCATGGCGTCAGCCTACGACCGGTAGGCCGAGCGCGCTCAAGAAACGTTGAGCGCAAGGGTTGACTTGTCGCCGTACAGCGTCCCAGTGTCACCGTTCGGTTACAGTACGACAACTCATTGGCCATGTCCGAGAACCTAATTGGGATCTACACGATGTCGGCGGTAGAAAGGATCTTGGTGGTCGTCGCCGGCCGGAAGGAACCACCCGGGAGTCAGAGTTCACGGCCGGAGAGAAGTGACAATCGAATGAAACGCACCTACGCAGTCATGCTCGGCATCGCCCTGTTGTTCGCCACGCCGGGGCTGGCCTCCGCCGACGTCCACAGAAGCCCCGCCGACGCCCAGAAGGCCATCAACGCGGTAATCGCGCGGGGCCTGAGTCAGCGCGGCGTGCCGTTCACGTATGGGGGCGGCAACACCGAGGGGCCGACCACGAGCACCGACACGGCGCCGGCCGCACCCGAGGCGACCACGAGCCTGCTGGGGTTGATTCCGGCTCCGGTGGCTGCGCCCGCCCCGAAGGTCCCGGGATTCGACGCCTCCGGGCTCATGGTCTACTCCTACGCCGCCGCGGGCATCAAACTGCCCCGCCGGTCCGGCGACCAGTACGACTACAAAGGCGGCCGGAAAGTACTTCCAGCACAGGCGCTCCCGGGAGACCTCATCTTCTATGGACCCAATGGCAGCCAGAGCGTGACGATGTTCCTGGGTAACAACCTCATGCTGGAGGCATCCGAACCCGCGGTGCAGGTATCGCCGGTGCGCTTCAACGACATGGCCCCCTACCTGGTTCGCGTGATCGAGTAGCCAGATCAGCGCGCATTCTGCGCGATCACTGCTCGCGCAGAAAGTCGTCAATCCGCTCCAGTACGGCGGGCCAGCCCACGAGACACAGCTGCCTGAATCGCATCTGGTCATGGTCATTCGGATCGAACCCGGTCGCCTCGACCGATAGTCGTGTTCCGTCCGAGTCCGGCTCCAGGATCCAGCGCGAGTTGATGACGATCGAACCGTCACGGGTGGCCATCCGGTAGGCCAACACCTCATCGTCGACCACCTCGGTGAACCGGCCGTCGATCTCTCCGACGAATCCGCTTCCCACGAACGGGAAGACGCTAAACGAAAAGTTCAGTCCCGTTTCGTATTTCGTCGGCCCGAAATCTCTGACCCACTGCCCGAAGAACTGTGGCGAGTTGAGCACCGACCACACGCTGTGAGCAGGATACGCGTAGTGGTACTCAAAGTTGACAGTAGTGAGGTCCCCGACCTGCTCAGCCACCAAACACCCCTTCCGTGCACACCACCAATCGATGCAGTGGACGCCAACAACCTAATCCCAATGCCTCGCCCGCGCGTGATCTTGATCGTGCTGGTGGCATCATCGGCGTGTGAGCGCGGTTGAGCTGTCGGCTTTTGGGCCCTTCTTCGCCGTTGAGATGCATGACGCCGGGGAGACACCGAGGCCCCCGTGGCGGTCTATGGCGGAGCTGACCGACGAATCAAGCGCGCTCGCGGACCGGATCGATAGCGTCCGAAGCAGTCTCGCCACGCGCACGGCGGCAGGTCCCGCCGACATCGATCTGCGGGTAGCGGCCTCGGTGGCACATCTGGGCCTTGTCGCCCGCATCCTCGCGCCAACCATCGCCGCCGCGACCTGCGGTGAGCTGCGAATCTCGCAGGAATTGCACGAGTTGTGGTGGCAGGACCAATTGGGTGGCCCCTTTCCGCTGTCGGTGGTCGTACGGGCGGGGGAGTGCAACGCCCTTGCCGGGTCGGCCGTCGAATCGATTACGCAGGGCGTCATCGACCACACCGGCGTGAGTCACCGCGTTCTCTGGGGAAATATCGGATCGGCCGTCAATAGCGCGGCGCGTCTCATCGCGTCGTCGCGACCTGAGCTGACCGATGTCGCCCGCGACATCGCCAACGCACACCTTCGCGACCGGCGCATCGACGACGGCACCCTACGCGCGGGACCGGATTTCCGGAGGCGCAGCTGCTGCCTCATCTACCAGCTCACCGACGACCGTTCTGCGGTCTGCGGTGATTGTGTCCTCACCTAGCCAGATCAGAACCGACTAGGCCAACTGGTACGCCTCGAGCGGGAACGACTCCTGCTCCTTGTACGCGCTGGCCGTCGACGTCGGACGCAGCAGCGCTGCCTCACCGTGCTGATTGAAGTAGTAGCTTCGTGCTGTCTGGCAGCTGCCGAGGTAGAACACCGAACTGTCCAAGTTGTGGTTCATGCGGTTCAGGAATTCGGTGTTGGCCTCGTCGGTGACCTCGAAGGTTTCCGCACCGGTGCGCGCCATTTCTCCGAAGAGCCGCTTCATGTGTCGCATTTGCGACTCGATGGTGTCGAAGTAGGACAATCCGCTGTAGGAGTACGGACCGTTCAGCGTCAACAGATTCGGGAACTTGGGGACGGTGATCCCCTCGAAGGCCTGGAAACGGTTGTCTCGCCAGAACTTTCCGAGGTTATAGTCCTCACGGCCGATCACCTCGAATGCCGGGAAGGCCGATTCCCACAGATTGAATCCGGTGGCCAGCACCAAGGTGTCGATGACCGTCTTGCGACCATCGCTCGTGACGATGCCGTCGGGCTCGATGCGCTCGATGGATGCCGTCTCGAGGCTGACATTCTTCTTGGCAAACGCGCGGAAATAGGTGTTCGAGAAGGTCGGCCGCTTACAGCCGAAGTCATAGTCGGGTGTCAGCTTGCGGCGCAGCTCGCGATCGCGCACCTGTGCGAACAAATGCGCCTTGGCCAGCATCGCGGCCCCATTGTTGGCCTGCCGGAACTGGCGGAAATGCAATACTCCGCCCACCATGATCACCTCGAGGATCGCCGAACCCACTGTGCGAGCGATCTTTTGGGTTCGTGGCACCCGGGCGAAGAGCTTCTTGATCACACCCGGGACCTTCGCGTCTGCCTTGGGCACCACCCAGATCGGCGTGCGCTGGTACACGGTGAGATGTTGCGCATCCTTGGCCAGCTCGGGAATGAGCTGAACGGCGGTTGCTCCGGTGCCAATCAGGCCAATCTTGTGACCCGCCGCACGAAAGCTGTTGTCCCATTTGGTGGTGTGGATGATCTTGCCGGCGAAGGATTCGATGCCCTCGATATCGGGCATCTTCGGCTGCGACAGGTAGCCGGTGGCGGTGAGCAGGTACTTGCCGGTGACGGTATCGCCGGCCTCGGTGGCCACCACCCAGTGCTGCCCCTCCTCGTCCCAGCGCGCACCCGATACCGGGGTGTTGAAGCGCATGTACTTGCGCAGATCGTGCTTCTCGGCCACATGCGCGGCGTACTGCTTGAGCTCGGCGCCCGGCGCGAACAACCGCGACCAGTACGGGTTCGGCTCGAATGAGTACGAATAGGTTGCCGAAGGGATGTCGACAGCCAGGCCGGGGTAGTGATTGACATGCCAGGTACCGCCGAGATCATCCTCGCGATCCAGGATCGCCAGATTGGTCAGGCCGAGCTCCTTGAGCTGGATCGCCGCGCCCATCCCGCCGAAACCGGCCCCGACGATCACGGCATCAAACTGCGTTGTCATGTCCCAATGCTAGCCGTGACCGCCGATAAATGGTTCGTCCGTCTAGATGTGCTCCACGCCACATGACACTGCGTTTACTTAATGACACGTAGTGTCTTATGGTGGACCTCAGAGCGAGAGGAGCAACTCCAATGATCCGTCAATGCGCAGGTCAACGCCGAAGAATGCTCGTCCGAGTGGTGTCCGCGACGGGACTCGTCTCGGCAGCGGTGTTCGCGGCCGAAGCCGTCGCTGGATCCCCGGTTGCCGCCGCGGGCCCGGCCGCGGTGGGTGGCGCCCAAGGGGTGATCAACATGCTCACCTCTGAGGGGTATCGCGTCATCGTCACCAAGGTGGGCGGACGAGACATCGAGGACTGCACGGTGCGTTCGATCCTGACCCAAACTCCGGTGCAGCACCTCCATACGAGCGATATCAGGCCGGCTCCGGCCCGCGACCCGGAGCCCCCGGATTTCAAGATCGCCTACGTGACCCTCAACTGCGCATAGGCCAAGCAGTGAATACCCAGTGCACCACAGAAGGGACACAACCGATGCTCGCCACCAATCTGGGCATTTCGCTGGCCGCCGGATGCGCGGTCGTGATGCTGCTCTTGCCCGCCGATGGCGCGCTCAGTCTGTCTCGCGTGGCATATCAAACACCGTGCGACACCGACGCGTTCGACTACTGCCTGCCGGGCGGAACCAATCCCCGTGTCCCGGCGGGCACCAATCCCGACGTCCCGTGGGGAGTCAGCATTCAGAACTTCCCCTACGGACAGCACTGACCAGAACGATAGGAAGGTCCGGATCATGCAGATCGCACACGTCAGCGGGCATCATGCCGCGAAAGCGTTGGTATTTATCGGCGCGGCCGTCGCCGTGGCGCTACCGATACCAACGCAGACCCCGCGGGCGCTCCTCGCCGGTGGTGAGACCCCCTGCCATGGACAGATCTTCTGCCCGGCGGGAGGCACCAATCCGTGGCTTCCTTATGGAACCAACCCCTTGGTGCCCTGGGGTACCAACCCTCCGGTCATGACCTACGACCCGAACTCGACGTCGACGTCGCGCTAACGACTCATCCGAGAAACACCGGAGGCCTGCGGCGCGGCACGGGGGCGAGGTCGACGGCGGGAACCTAGCAGGACGAATGACAAGTGGCATGGAACTGCCGCGGCCCCGCATCCGACCTCTAGTCTCAGAGATGTTCGGATTTGGGAGGCATTGAGTGAAGACGCAGCGCCAGGACGTTGGGCTTGAAGACACGCTTCGCGCGATCGAGCGCGGCGTGCTCGAGGACGTCTGGATGAGCAGACCACGCCGCTGGACCGCGCTCGTGGCGGCCATCATCCTGGGCGTGGCCGCGGCAAGCCGCTGGTCAAACCTCGGTGCCCAGGTCGGCCCGTCGCTGCATGTCGACGCCGTGGTGCCGGGAACATCGATCATGTTCCTGACGGCATGCGTTGTCTCGCTGATAGCTCTGCGGCGTCGACACTTCCGGTGGTGCTGCGCGGCGGCGTACACCGCGGCGCTCAGCATGGTGACCAGTCTCGCCGCGCTGTGGTGGCATCAGACCGCAGACGGCTCCGATCCGCTGGTGTGGACGCTGCTCGCCGCACTCGCCTCGGCGACCCTGACGGTGACCTGGCTCGCGACAATCCTTACTCCTCTGGAGGATTCGCAGCCCGATATGAGAGCCGGCGGCTTCTAGCCCCTGCCGCTGAAATCCCGCCGAGCGCAAAGGTTCCCACCGGCCGCCGGGCCGTACAGCATGGCGTCACGTGACCTCCACCAGCACGGCGCCTGCCGTCCGCGCGGACGGAACGGCTGACAAAGGCAGTCCCGGTGCCCGCACCGTCGCGCTGAGTTGCATGGTCGGCACCACGATCGAATGGTACGACTTCTACCTCTACGCGACGGCCGCAGCGCTTGTCCTCAGGCCGCTGTTCTTCCCGACCGTCTCGCCGACCGCCGGCACGCTTGCCTCGTTCGCCACCTACGCGGCAGGTTTCGGCGCGCGTCCCATCGGGGCGGTGATCGCCGGACACGTGGGAGACCGCGTGGGGCGTAAGGCCGTTCTCGTCGGCGCCCTGCTGCTCATGGGCACCGCCACCGCGATCATCGGCGCCCTGCCGACCTATGCCGAGGTGGGTGTTCTCGCACCGGCCGCGCTTGCGGTGCTACGGGTCCTACAGGGCCTTGCTGCCGGCGCGGAATGGGGCGGGGCCGCCCTGTTGTCGGTTGAACACGCACCGGCCGGCCGCCGGGGCCTATTCGGCAGCTTCACCCAGCTGGGCTCGCCCGCGGGAATGCTCTTGGCCACCGGGGTATTCGGTCTGACCCACGCAGTCACCGGGCCGGAGGCATTTCTTGCCTACGGCTGGCGGATCCCGTTTCTGAGCAGCGTCATCTTGGTAGGCATCGGCCTGGCGATCCGGCTGCGGCTGAATGACTCGGCGGTCTTCCGGCAGGTGCGCGAACGCGGTGAGGTAGCGCGGCTTCCTGTGGTGGAAGTGATGCGCACACAGCCCCGTAATGTTCTGCTCACCATTGGCTTACGGCTATCGCAGATCGCATTGTTCGTGCTGTTGACGACGTACTCGCTGACGTACCTGCAGGACCTATTCGGAAAGGATAGTCAGGTTGGATTGACCGCCGTCCTGATCTCCTCGGCGATCGGCATCCTGAGCACTCCCGCGTGGGCGGCGCTCTCGGACAAGGTGGGCCGCCGCGCCCTCTACCTGTTCGGTGCCGCCGCCGGTCCGGTGGCCTTGACGCTGTTCTTCCTGGCCGCCGGGAGCGGGTCGACGGTCCTGGTCGTGCTCTCTATTGTGTTCGGCATCAACATCGTTCACGACGCCATGTACGGGCCGCAGGCCGCGTGGTTCGCCGAGCTGTTCGACACCCGTGTCCGGTACAGCGGGGCATCCCTCGGCTATCAGATCGGGGCTGTGCTGTCCGGCGGGTTTGCCCCGCTGATTGCCGCGGCGCTGCTGGCCGCGAATCACGGCAGCCCCTGGCTCATCGTCATCTACTACCTGGTGCTGGCGGTGCTCACCTTCGCCTCGGCACGGGCCGCGCGCGAGACCTACCGCGATCGGATCGGAGATTCCCTGTGAGCCGGATCTATCTCAACGCCTTCGATATGGCATGTGTCGGTCACCAATCGCCCGGCCTGTGGCGCCATCCCGAAGACCAAGGGCACCGCTACCGCGCGCTGGGCTACTGGACCGGGCTAGCCCGGTCCCTTGAGGCCGGTGGTTTCGATCTGCTGTTCCTCGCCGATGTGCTGGGTGCCTACGACGTCTACGGCGGTTCCCGGGATGCCGCCGTGGTCGATGCCGCGCAATTCCCCGTCAACGACCCGACATTGGCCGTCTCGGCGATGGCGGCAGTCACCGAAACACTCGGGTTTGGTATCACGCTGTCTCTCACCTATGAACAGCCGTACGCGCTGGCTCGTCGTCTCTCAACACTCGACCACCTCACCGAGGGGCGGGTCGCCTGGAACATCGTGACTTCCTATCTCGATAGTGCCGCAAGGAATTTGGGTATGGACTCGCAGATACCGCACGATCAGCGCTACGACATCGCCGACGAGTACTTGCAGGTCTGCTACAAGCTCTGGGAGGGTTCCTGGGAGACCGATGCCGTGGTGCGTGACCGTGCGCGCGGCATCTTCACCGACCCCGCCAAGGTCCACGACATCGAGCACGACGGCCGGTACTTCACCGTTCCCGGACCATTCCTGTGCGAACCGTCCGCTCAACGCACGCCGGTGCTGTTCCAGGCCGGCACCTCGCCACGGGGAGTTCAGTTCGCGGCCGCGCACGCCGAAGCGGTGTTCGTGTCGGGCCCGACGCCCGAGGTGGTGCGCGGGCCGGTGCGGGCACTGCGCGAGGAGGCCGCCCGGCTGGGCCGCGACCCGCGGTCCATCAAGGTGTTCACCATGGTGACGCCGGTTGTTGCCGAGACCCACGACCTGGCGCATGCCAAGTTGCGCGAGTACCGCCAATTCATCAGTGCCACTGGTGCATTGGCACTCTTCGGCGGCTGGACCGGTGTCGACCTGGCCGAACTGGACCCCGATGAGCCACTGCGTCATGTCGATACCGATGCCAACCGTTCGGCGTTGGCCTCATTCACCAAGGACCCGAGCCGAACGTGGACCACACGGGAACTGGCACAGGAGATCGGGATAGGCGGACGCGGGCCGGTTCTCGTCGGCTCGGCCTCCGGCATCGCCGACGAGCTCGAACGCTGGGTCGATGAGGCCGACATCGACGGGTTCAACGTCGCGTACGTCACCACACCCGGGACCTTCGTCGATTTCGCCCGCTTCGTCGTACCCGAGCTGCGCCTCCGTGGCCGGGTGCCGCATCATCGGGAAACGCGCACGCTGCGTGAGCATCTCGGTAATGACGGCCCGCACCTGGCCGACAGTCACCCAGGCACGACGTACCGCCGGGCGGAATTACCCGGCTGACAGGGTCGAGTGGTCTCCGAATCGATCGCCCAGCGCCCCGATCAGCTGATCAAGGGCGGCCAGTTCTGCACGCTTGGCGCCGACGAGCCGGTGCAGGCGCGAGAGGCTGGATGGCTTGCCGCTCTGTCTTCTTCGCTCCACTGATGCGAGGTGGTCGTCCAATTCTCGCCGTGCTGCCGAACGCAGCTCGCCGAGGACATCCTGGTAGTACTGCGCCTGCCGCAGGTCCGCGTTCCGACCGGGCAGAATCGGATCGCCGATCTTGGCCAGGCTGCTCACGGTTCACGGCCCATGTTGCACACTCCTGGTGTCGCTCTCATGGACATACGCTAGGTCCGCACAATTTCCCGGACGCTGCCCCCAATTCACCGGGACATCTCAATCTGTTCACACGCCGCCGACCGGCCGCTGTGAGCAAAGCGCCGAAACATCCGTCCTACGGCGGTCAAACACCGTCCGGCAGTGAGGAAACCATGTGCTCCCATGCCTGGTGCAGCCGGGCCGTGATAGGCCCGGTCTGCGTAATGGCGGTGACACAACGGTGGCTGTGGTCGTACAGCTCCACCGAGGAGGTCAGCCCCTGGGTGCCGTACGCCTGCGTTACCCAGCTTTCGGCGATGAACACCGGATCCATGGCGTACCGCGAGGCACCGAAGATGACGGCGATATGTGCACCCGCCTGTTCGACCATCGCGGCGTGGCCACGGTGCAACTGGACACAGCCTCCGCCGGGAACCGCGACGGTAAACGGCATGTCCACATCGACGAGGTGGGCCAGGAGATGAGGCACAACTCCGGAATCGATCGTGCGGGCGCCGGTAAAGGGGAGCACGCGGTAACGCCCGGGGGTGAGGGCGTCGAGATGGGTGAGCTGATCGGTGTCACGCCAGCTGACGTCCGACCAGTCCGTGACAGGGAATGCCTCCGGATCGGCCGCCGACGCCAGTTCGAGGGCGCTGACCGTCAGGGGGTCCGAGAGCGGCGTGAGATAGGCACGGTGGGTGCCCGTGTCACCGACTATCGTCAGTCCCCGCGGAGCCAGGAACGCGTCGCGGACGAGGGCCGGATTCAGCCGGAGCGCAACGTACTCGTCATCGCAGCTGAGCGCATCGCCGGGAAATGAGGGGTCAAGGTACTCGCCGGTGTGGCTCAGCAGGGCGGCGTCGTTCGCGGTGACCGCGACCACCGTGCCGAGAGCGGGTAGCGCTTCGGCGATGGCCCTGGGCCCCGCCACGATTCGCCGGGCGGGGCAGTGCTCGCAACGTCGGCCGTCAGTACACATCGCGGACGTACCGCTTTTCCCGCTTGAGTGTGTTCACGTACTCAGAGGCTTCGTCGGGGCTCAAGCTGCCGTGCTCACCGACGATCTCGTGCAGTGCCTTGTCCACATCCTTGGCCATGCGCGTGGCATCGCCACACACATAGAAGTGCCCACCGTCCTGGAGCCACGTGAACAGATCCCGGCCGTGTTCGCGCATCCGCGTCTGTACGTAGACCTTCTCCGCCTGATCGCGGGAGAAGGCCAGGTCAAGGCGGTTAAGGAGGCCGGAGGCATGCCAGCCGTCGAGCTCGGTCTCGTAGATGTAATCGTGGTCCCGGTGCTGGTCACCGAAGAACAGCCAGTTACGGCCACTGGCACCACGGTGCTCACGTTCCTGCAGGAACGCCCGGAACGGCGCTACGCCGGTGCCGGGACCGACCATGATCATCGGAGCGTCGTCGTCGCTGGGCACCCGGAATGACTTGTTGGGCTGCAGGAAGATTCGGCCGCTGCTGCTGCGGTCTGCCAGGAAGGTGGAACACACGCCGCCGCGCTCGCGGCCCAGGCTCTGGTAGCGGACGCTGGCCACCGTCAGGTGGATGCGGTCGGGATGAGCCAGCGCGCTGGACGAGATCGAGTAGGCGCGGTGCGGAAGCGGCTTGAGGAGTCCGACGAACTCTTCAAGGCTCAGCGCATCCCCGCCGATGCGAAGGATGTCCAGGATGTCCTTGCCGTACAGCCAGGCGTCCAGCACCTCCTTCACCCCGCCACGGAAGGCGTGTGAGAACTCCTCGCTCTCCGCACGGCTCTCCACCTCGCTCAACAGGTCCCGTGACGGGGTGCTGATCTCGTACCGGGTGCCCAGCAGCTCGCCCAACGGCTCACCGTCGACAAGCGTGCCGACCGAGACACGGAAGTGATCGGCGATCGCCTCCACGAGTGCCGGGTCGTTCTCCGCGATGACCGCGAGGGCATCGCCGGCCTCGTACGCGATTCCGCTGTCGGCGAGCGCGAACTCGTAGTGTCGTATCTCCTTGTCCGAACCCGCCCGTGAGAGCAGCCGGTTGACCCGCAGCTCCGCCGAGAATGGGTTCTTTCGGGTCCAGCCGGATCGCGCCGCGATACTCGGCGGGGGAGTACCGGGACCGCCGCTGGCCCCGGCCAGGGTGGCCAGGCTTCCCACCGCCCCCTGGACCCATTCCGCGGCCTGCACCTCGTAGTCGATATCGCAGTCGCTGCGCCCCACCACCCGGCTCGCGCCGAGCTGCTCGAGCCGGGTATCGATGAGCTTGCCCGCCTGGCAGAAGCCGTCATAGCTGGTATCGCCGAGCGCGAGCACTCCGTAGGACACGCCCTCGAGCCGCGGCGCCAATGTCGAAGACAGCGCCTCCCAGAACAATTCGGCATTGTCGGGCATCTCGCCCTCGCCATAGGTGGACGTGACGATGAGGACATACTTCAGCCCGGCGAATTCGTCGAGTGCTATCTCGTCGAGTCCGCTGACCGTGGCGTCGAACCCCTGCGCCTTGGCGGCCGCCGCGATGTCACCCGCCACGCCCTCGGCGTTGCCGGTCTGTGTTCCGTAGAGGACCCGCAGCGGCGGGCGCGGGGCCGCCAGGTCTGCGGTGGCCGGCGGAGGCGGAGCTGCCAGGTTCATGGCAAGGCGGGAATGAAGCCCCGCCAGGAAGCCCGAGAGCCAGGCGCGCTGGTCCTCGTTGAATGGGGCGTCTTCGGGAATGTAGGCGATCTTCATGGCTTCTTCACGTGGTCAGGAGGGACGGTCCGGAGAGGGCGACGACAGGCAACGCTTGATGTGCGAACAGCTCTTCGAAGGAAGGCAAACGGCCGATCTTGTCCAGGTTCTTGGCGCTCTGGTAGAGGATCCAGCCATAGGTGCCGGGGCTGTCCATCGACAGGACGTTGCGCTGGTTCAGCGCGTCCTTGTAGTCGGTGAGGCGCTTGTCCGCGATGAGCACGGCCAAGTCCTCGTCGCTGTATCCGTCGATCGCCTCCCGGGCATACTTCTGCAGCTTTTGGATCAGGAAAAAGTCCTCGGTGAGCACGAGATTGCGCACCGCTTTGTCGATCCGCGGATCCGTCACGTTCGTGATGCTCGGCATTCTCGACAGGGCGAGCTGCTGCGCCATGTTCAGGACCGTGTAGGTGTTGAGCAGCGCGTACATGCCCTCGGTATCGGTGTCGCCATAGGCGGGCACCGATCCGCCGAGGACATCGCGCCGGTCGCGATACGACCGCTTCAACTTATGCACCTGGTACCCGGCCAGGGCGGCGGTGAGCTCGTCCAGCAGCTCCTTGCGTGTCTTGCCGTGCAGAATGGCGTCGGAATCCTGGTATTGCAGCAGAGCCCGCGACATCGTATAGACCAGGTGCTCTCGGGTGGACTGCCAATCATCAAGCAAGGCTTGACCTCTGGCTGATCCGGTGGCCGAGACATGCCACTCGAGCAGGATGCGTGCGGCCGCCTCGTGGAATGGCGCATCGGTGACGGGCAGTACCAGCACCGAGTCGGTGCTCACCTTCGACGGCAGTTCGCCCTGTGGGTCGTACTGGTACAGGAATCCGCCGCTCATCCCGTTCGCAACGCCCTTACCGAACCCACCGATGTTCAGAACAGCGCCGTTTGTCATGTATTCGCACAGGAATTCGCCGACTCCTTCGACCACTGCTGTGGCACCCGAGTTCCGAACGGCGAAGCGGTCCCCGGCCTGGCCCTCGACAAAGAGTCGGCCGCCGGAGGCGCCGAACAGTGCGAAGTTACCGATCAGAACGTTGCCTCCGACAGCATCGGAACCGCCGCCCGGCGAGCGCACCGTGATCGTGCCACCGCAGGCACTCTTGCCGACGCCGTCATTGCAGGTGCCCGTATGCGTGAGCACCATGCCGTCGTTACAGAAGACGCCGTAGCTCTGACCCGCCGAACCGGTGGTGGTGATGGTGACGCTCTCCGGCAGCAGATAGTGGCGGCCGCGCTCATCGGCGGCGACCGCGGATCCGCTTGCCCCCTGGTAGTTGAGCATCCGCTCGATGTCGATCGCGAACTGCCCGCCGACGCTCTTGTTCTGATTGGTCAACCGCATGGGCGGCAGTACCGCGCCGTCAAGGTCGAGCTGGGCGGCGAACGCGTCGTCCACCGAGTAGTCCTTCTCCATGTACACGGGGTTGTCGACTACGAATTCCTCTGCCACCGCAAGCATTCGGCGCAGATCGAGGGTGCCGATGCTCGAGGGATGGTCCAGTAGATGCAGCAGGTCGCTGCGCCCACGCGCTTCGCGCAGTGTCCGCAGGCCAAGCGCCGCCAGGATCTCGCGCACCTCGTGCGCGATGTTCAGCAGATACTGCGCGAGTGCGCGTGGGTCACCCTCGAACACCTCGGCGTTGGTCGTCAGCCCGGCGGGGCACTTGATATTGCAGTTCTTGGCCATCACGCACTTGAGCATCATCAACGCGGTGGTTCCGAACTCGAAGCTGTCCGCGCCCAGCAGCGCCGACTTGATGACGTCACTGGCGGTCTGGTGCGCACCCGAGCAGCGCAGCACCACCTTCTGCCGGATTCCATTGGCACAGAGCGCCTGATGCACTTCCGCCACGCCGATCTCGGCGGACCGGCCCGCATACTTCAGGCTCGTCACGGCCGCGGCACCGGTGCCGCCGGTGTTTCCGGCGACGTTGATGACGTCGGCGCCGGCCTTGGCGACACCCACCGCGATCGTGCCGATGCCCTCCGAAGACACCAGTTTCACGATTACCCGGACGCGCGCCGCCTTGCAATCGTGGATGAGCTGGGCAAGGTCCTCGATCGAGTACGTGTCGTGATGGGGTGGGGGAGAAACGAGTTCAACGCCAGGGGTGCCGCCGCGGGCCGCCGCGATCTGCACGGTCACCTTGGGTGCCGGGAGTTGGCCGCCCTCCCCGGGTTTGGCGCCCTGACCGATCTTGATCTCCAACTCCCGCAGCATCGGGTCGGCGAGGTAACCCGCCCACACCCCGAAGCGGCCCGAGGCGAACTGCTTGATGCGAGAGCCACGGATGGTTCCGTAACGGCTGATGTGCTCTCCGCCTTCGCCGCAGTTCGATAGGCCGCCAACCAGGTTGGTTCCGTGTGCCACCGCCTCATGTGCGGGAGCAACCAACGCGCCGTGGCTCATGGCTCCTGATGTCAGGGTCGGCGTGATCTCGCTGGCCGGCTGCACAGAGGACAACGGAACCGACTCCGGCGCCGTCCTGATCTTCGCCAGGTAGATCGCCGCCTGACCTGTCGCACTCACCCGCAGCTCGTCGCCGACGATCTCCTGGCCGGTGATGTCGCCACCGAACCGCACGCGCAGCGAGGCCGCCAGCGCCGCCAGCCGTTCGTGGGTGTGCGAGAGCCGCAGCACGAACTGACCGTCCGTCTGCTGGCAGGACAGGCCGCGCACCTGAAAGTCGTTGTTCCCAAACCGTGCGAATTGCCCCATTTCCCTGCGGAACTCATTGGCCGTACGCACAAAGTTGACATCAGCGGGCAGGGCCAGCACGTCGCGAAGAGCCGCCGGGCGCCGGGTGCGTTCCGTGTTCATCGCCCGGACGAAGCTGCGGTACCCGGGCGTGATGTCGAAACTGTCGACGGCACGTGTGGGCAGCTCGTCAAAGCTGTTGTTGCGGTATGCACCATCGTCCAGGCCGAACGCACCCTCGAGCTGGTGCAGTGGCAGCAGCCGCAGGTACGTGGGGTCGGCCATGTCGGGGTTCTCCGGGCGTGCGTCGTCCCCGAATGAGATCTCTTCCTCGGTCATGTCCACGAACCCGCGGACGGCTGTTGTCCCGTACGAGTGGCCCGCGCCTTCGGCCCGCTCCTTGAACAGCCCAAGTAACGGAACGTCGTTCTCACCTGTCACCTCCAGTGCCCGCGCATGCCAGTCGGCGACGGCGGCCGCAAGCGTGGAGAATCCAACACCGGCGACCGGTGACGTCACATTGGGGAAGTACCTGTGCAACACCGGATCTGACGTATCCAGATAATTCGGCTCGAAGAACTCTCCACCGATGTAACTCTCGACGGTACAGAGACCGACCCGACCCATCGTCTTCATCAGGGATTTCTCGGCAGCCTTGGCGAAATGCTTGAACGCCTTATCGGCGTCGGCACCGTACTTTTCCTCTGCCCGCATCTGCACCGCGAGCGGATACACGGCCGAAGCCCCGAAACCCAGCACGGCGGCCACATGATGCGAGGAGCACAGTTGTCCACTCTCAGCGATCAGCGAAACGCGCAGCCGCAGGCCTTCCTCGATCAGCCGCTGGTTGATGGCAGAGATCACGATGATGAGGGGCATCGCGGCGCGGTCGCTGGAGACATGGCGATCGGAGATGACGGCAATACCGCCGGTCTCCCGGGCGAATTCCTCTACCGCATCGCATAGTTCGTCGATGGCCCGCACGATCCGCTCGGCGTTCGACTCAGGGTCGGACAGCTCGACTCGGTAGCGCATCCCGAAACGCCGCACCGGGGTGCCTTGCTGCTCGCGGATCTTGAGCATGTCGAGATGGGTGAGGACGGGGGAGGGCACCACGATCTGCGGTGCTGACTGTGCTCCGCTGTTGGGTTTCGCGCCGAGCGCTACACGCAAGGTCATTCCATCCGCCTCGCGGATGGAGTCCAGCGGCGGGTTGGTCACCTGAGCGAACCGCTGCGAGAAGTATTTCGCAACGCCGCCTTCCTGATTGGAGAGCGCGTTGATGGCCGCGCCGTATCCCATCGCGGAGATCTTCTCCTGGCCAGTGGCCAGCATCGGATCCATCAGAAACTTGAAGCTCTCCTGGTTGAGCGAGTAGGCCACGTACCGCTGGTGCCGGTCGAGGTCGCCGTCATACCGGGCCGGCGAACCCTGACCCAACGGGGGTACATGGGGCAGATCAGCGATGTTCACGCGGGCCTGCGCCAGCATGGTGCGGTAATCATGCCGTGCTGCAAGCTTTTCCAGCGCTTCGATGGTGCCGTAGGACCGACGCTCGGCGTGATCGTAGTAGCGCATGCCGCCGGCCTCGATACGGCCTCGCTCGAGCACCGTGTTGGGGTCAAAGTAGATCTGCCCGGCCTCGGACATCACACCCAGGTACTCGGCCGTCTCGACGGTGCGCAGCGGCCGAAGGCCCAGCCGGTCCAGGCGCGCGCCGATAATGGTGCCGTCTCCGAAGATCAACGCGGCCGGGCCGTCGTTCTTCTCCTCATAGAGGCTGAAGTACTCCAGCATGGCCGTCACCTCGGGCGAGAGTGTCGTGTCGTTCTCCCACGCGGGCGGCATCATCGCGACAACGGCGGTGACGAGGTCGAGGTCATCCTCGAGCACACGGCTCTGCAGGGTCTGGTCCAGCCTGCAGCTGTCCGATTGCCCCACCGGGCGAATGATCGCTCGATTACGTGCGCGTGCCATCGCGTTCTCGGACAGGCGATTTTTCTTGTCCGTGTTGAGCTCGCCGTTGTGCGCCATCAACCGGAACGGCTGGGCCATGGTGGCGTTCGGCGCGGTGTTCGTCGAGAACCGGGTGTGGAAGAACATCGAGTGCACTTCCATGCGCGGGTCGGATAGGTCACTGAAGTAGGGCACCACCTCATTTGAGTTGAGGCGCCCCTTGAGGACCTGAGTCTGCGTGCTGAGCGAGAGTGGGTACAGCCCTAGCAATTCCGGGCGTGTGTAGCCGATAGCTTCGATCGCCATCAGCGCCTCGTGGGTCTTGCGGTCGGAGTCGGAGAGGAACACCCACTGCCGTATCGGCAGCTGGTATCTGATGGCCGCCGGACGGATCGCCGCATTGTTCACCGGCACATCGCGTTTGAGCAGAATCGTGAATCCCTGGGCGAGCAGTGCCTGCTCGATGACTGCCTCGGCCTCGGGGTGGAACGCCGGGTCGTTGGGCAGGAAGAAGTTGCCCACGCCGAACTGGCCCGGCTGCAAGTCGGGATCGCCCGTCAATTCGGAGAAGAAGCGCAAGGACAGGTCCATATTGACACCGGCTCCGTCACCGACACCTTCGGAAGACATCCCACCGCGGTGCGGAACGGCGCAGAGCGCCTCGTGGAGCATCCGCACGACATCGTGTGTCTGGATGCCGTCCTTGCGGGTCAGGAAGCCGACACCGCAGCTATTTTTCTCCTGGCTCTGGTCATACAGCCCGTTCAGCCGATTCTCCTCACCCAGCGCCGCGCACGGCGTATCCAGCGTGTGACGTTGGGTCTCTCGTTCGTTGAGCGAACCCGCCCTGACCAGCGCTCCGCATGGTCGCGACCCGACAGACGCCGGTAACCCGGCCTCCTGGGGTCAGTTAAACCAAGCCTAGCCTAAGTCCGTGAGGGCTGATAGCCAGCGGGATATACGTCACACCGACTACCAGCCCTAGCAAGCGTGCCGACGCATCAGTGGACCGGCCGCCCCATCACCATTATGGGGTAGCGGCCGGGAAATCGCCGATCAGTAGTTATTGCAGGAGCTGGCGACCTGGTTGATCAGGACGGTGTACTCCTGAACTGCCGGCATGCCCCGCACCTCGTTGACCATCTGCTGCCGCTTCGCTCGCGGGGAGGCCACGAACTGCTGCAGCCATGCGCCGGCGATCGGATTCGCGTTCACCTGCTGTGCCGCCGCGGGCGACTGCTCGTTCAGTGCCGCCATGATCTGTGGGTAGGTGCACGTGGTGTTGACGATGGCCGTCACATCCGGGTCAGCGGAAGCGATTCCACCGCCCGCAACCAGCGACAATGCCACCGCACCAGAACCAACAATCAACTTCGCCGTCAAGGGCATTCTCGTCTACCTTCCACCAGTTCCCCCGACGTCCATATCGACTGCCGGCAAGATTCCGTTACGTACAACGCTAGCAGGATCGTCAGAGTCCTTAGTCATGCTATCTACCAGTCCATGAGCTCCAAATGGGATCTCCGCCAACACGACTGACACGCATATCGAGTGATGCAGCACACGTTTGTATGGGCGAAAGTCACTGGAAATGGGGATTTTGGCCCATGGGAGCCACGGCAGATCGTCCATAGAGTCGGTGGTGAGAGCAATCGGGCTACCGCATCGGAGGAGCCATGACCACCACGCCTCGCCCACACATTCTTGTAGGTATCGACGGATCGACATCGGCTCTTCATGCACTGACATGGGCGGGCGCCGAGGCCGAGAGGCGGAACCTGCCGCTCACGCTGGTCCACGCCATCGACCACAGCAGCTTCGGTCAGGGCTACAACCTGGGGGCATCGGCGAGCTTCTTCGATCACCTGGACACCGACGGGGCCGAGTTCCTCAGCCAGGCAAAGGACCACGCCTACGCGCTGTACCCCAGCATTGAGGTGTCCACGGTCAAGGCGGCCGGTAGGCCGGTGGCGATCCTCGTTGAGCTGTCCAGAAATTCCATCATGACGGTGCTTGGTTCCAGCGGACTCGGCGGATTCACCGGGATGATGGCGGGCTCGGTGTCGGTGTCGCTGACTGCGAAGGGACACGGCCCGGTTGTCGTCGTCAGGGCAGCACCGGGACCGGCGGGGCCGGTCGTCGTGGGCGTCGCCGACTCCGATTCCAGCGACGGCGCGATCGCCTGGGCGTTCGAGGAGGCCGCGATGCGAGACGCCGAGCTGGTAGCAGTGCATGTCTGGAACAACATTCCGCCGGGCTACGTGTACGCCTATACCGCGTGGAGCACGATGGATTCGGCCAGGGAGGAGCAGCGCCAGCAACAGATCCTTGCCGAGCGACTCGATGGCTGGCAGGAGAAGTACCCGGATGTGCCGGTTCGGCGCGTTGTCGCGGTCGGGCATCCCGCCGACGTCTTGCTCGGCGAGGCCGAGGGTGCGCAGTTGCTCATCACGGGCAGCCGCGGCCGCGGTGATGTCGCGGGCTTCTTTCTCGGATCCACCAGCCATGCGCTGATACACAAGGCCACCTGCCCGGTGCTGGTGACATCCCGGCCGTAGTCTCGCGATGTGACCGAGATTCCGAGCCGGCTCGCCCTGAAGGAGTGGAGCGCCGCGATTCACGGCATGCTCGATGGCCGACAGACAATTCTGCTGCGCAAGGGTGGAATCCACGAGAAGCGTTTCACCCTTGCCGATTCCCGGTTCCTGCTCTTCCCGACAGCGGTGCACGGCCATGCCGAGCGGGTGCGGCCAGAACATCACGACCTGCTCGCACGTGGGGCCGCCGATAGCACCGAAACGCACGTCGTGGTGCGAGCCGGGGCCGAGGTCGTCGCCGCTGTCGAGGTCAACCGGCCAGAGGCGCTTGAAGAGCTTGCCGCACTACATATCTGGACAATCGAATCAATTCGCGCGGACCGTGTGGATTTTCGGCCCAAGCACCGCCTCACGGCGCTGGTGGTGTGTGCGTACCCCTTGGTCGCGCCGGTGCGAATTCTTCGCGGTGACGAACACGGCGGCTGCACCAGCTGGGTTCCGCTGACGATCGCCCCGCAATGGGGATCGCCGGTGCACGAGGAATCAACACTCGCCGAGATCGCTCAGCGCGTCCGCGACTCTGTAGGTGGGTGAGTAAGCTCGGGCGTCGGTGTGCCACCGATCGCGTCGAGCCATCGCCGACGTACCGGACCCCACCGACGGTCAAATACCAAGGCACGCTGCCGCGCCCGCGCGAGTTTGTCCGCCGGGTAGCGCCACCGCGCCCATGGGGATGTTGGGCGGGCGAGACGCACCGCGGACCACCAGGCGACGGGAGCGATGAAGATCCCGATCATCGCGGTGGGGTACTTGCCCTTGAGCGCGGTAATCGCCACCAGCGCAAGGTGGATCAGCAGCAGCAGCACCGCGACCCCGCGAGCGATCGCGATCACGCCGGTCAGGCCGTCCACATTCAGCGGTGACACACCGACAGCGGCCAGACCGATACACGCGGTGGCGAGCGTGACCATGTCGACCGATAACTGCCCCTCGTTGGACCAGTAGACATCCTCCAGATGGAAGATCATCGCGAACTCGTCGAGCACCAACGAGGCGCCGATTCCCACCAACAGGCCCGCCGCGTACGTCCACACCGACAGCGGCGGGGACCCGAGCGCCGTGAAACCACCGACGATCAGCAACACCACGCCCGGTACCGAATGGTGGATGTGCACACCGCCGCCGGAAATGTTGTGGAAGGGCCCCTTCCCATCGCGGATGAGCCGCGTGATGGTGCGTGTCACGACGAAGGTCACCACGAACGCGACGAATCCGAGCAGCAGGGGACCTTTGTAACCGTCCACCACGTCGTAGTGCCACCAGGAATTGAGCCAGACCACGTTCGGATGCTAGCCGGTTAGGCGGCCCACGCAGGGAAAAGAGGGGGGCGATCCCCATGACATCTCTCGCCAAAGTAAGGTCGCCCTTACCCAGCGCTGGGACCAGCCCCGCGCGCGCGAGCGAGGGAGTGTTGTGACCGCCCAGCCGGACTTCTCGTTGATCGTCGGCTATGGCACCGATATGGGCAATGCCGAGGACGCCGCCATGTCGTTCTCCGAGGCCCTGGAAGAGGCCACCGGCATCAAGTCCGAGGCGATCGAACTCAACCAGGTCGACGTCGCGGATCTGCGATCGGCATCGCATTTCGTTGTCGTGGTGTCGACATTCGGCGACGGTGAATTTCCCGATAATGCGCTGCTGTTCTGGGAGGCGATCAGCGCCGAGGCCGCCGATCGGCTGGAGCATCTGAATTTCTCGGTGCTCGCGCTCGGTGACAGCAGCTACGAATTCTTCTGCAACGCGGGTCTGCTGCTCGACCAACGTCTGGAGGCCCTGGGCGCCGCCCGGTTGACCGAACGCGTTGACATCGATGGGCCTTATCTCCAGCAGTCGAAGGAGTGGACCACCGATCTGGTCAAGCGTCTGGCGGCGGGACACATCAGTACCACCGCAACGCCTGTGGCGACGGAGGCGCCCGCACCGCCCAAGCGTGACCGCAACGAGCCCGTCGAGGCGCGGTTGCTCGTCAACCGGCTGCTCACCACTGGCGAATCCGACAAAGAGGTACGCCATTACGAAGTAGACCTTGCCGGCTCCGGGATCTCGTATGAGGCAGGCGATTCGATTGCCGTGCACGCGACCAATGATCCCGCGCTCGTCGCGGCGATACTTGCCGAACTGGGCGTCGGGGCTGACCATCGGGTGGCCGGTCACGACGAGCCGCTCGCCGAACTACTGTCCGACCATCTCGAAATCCGCACTCCCTCAAGGACTCTTCGCGCCTTGGTCGCCACCCGCACGGACAACATGGACGCGGTCGCCGCGCTCGGAGGCGACGTCACTCCCGCGCCCGGTTCCTGGTTGTACGGAAAGGATGTCCTCGACCTGATCAGGTTGGGGGAGTTGACCGTTGACGAGCTGTTCGACAATCTGCGCCCGCTTCAGTTCCGTGATTACTCCATTGCATCGAGCCCGGCCCTGCACCCCGAGACCGTGCACCTGACAGTGGCGACTATTCGGTACGCCGATGCCGATCGCACCTATGGGGGTGTGGCATCGACATTTCTGGCCGACCGCGGGCAGACGATGCGGGTGCATCTGCGACCCAACCACACCTTCCGGCTGCCGGCGGCCGACGTGCCGATCATCATGATCGGGCCGGGAACCGGGATCGCTCCCTTCCGCGGCTTCCTCCAGGAGCGCCAGGCCGCGGGAGCGCCCGGGCGTTCGTGGCTGTTCTTCGGAGACCGGCGCCGCGCCACTAGCTTCCTCTATGGCGAGGAGCTTCAGGGCTTCGTCGATTCGGGCATACTGACCCGGCTCGACCTCGCGTTCTCACGAGACGGCGCCGACGGTCAGCCGAAACAGTATGTCCAGCATCGCATGCTGGAGAGCGAGGCGGAGCTATTCGCCTGGCTGCAGGACGGCGCGTACGTGTTTGTGTGCGGCGACGCCGAGAACATGGCCAAGGATGTCGACGCGACGTTGCACGAGATCGTGGCCCGCTGCGGCGGCATGGACGCCGCAGCGGCGCACGCGTACGTCAACGACCTCATCAAGAGCCACCGGTACGTACGCGACGTCTACTGACGCTCATTCCCGGCCCGCACGCCACTTATCCAACATTCGCCGGTCCCGTTTAGTCGGGCGACCCGCGCCGCGATCACGCGCTGCCACCAATACCCGAGGGACCTCGGGCCGGGCAGGCGTTCGGTCGAGGTAGCAGGTCACGGCGTCGGCGGCGCCAACCCGTTTCTGGATCACCCTCACCACCTTGACGATTCGCGTCGTGTCACCCACCAATACGCGAATCTCGTCACCGGGTGCCACCATCGTCGACGGCTTCGCCGGTCGATCGTTGACCCGTACGTGCCCGCCTCGGCATGCCGCAGCGGCGTCCGGGCGGGTCTTCGTCAGCCGGACCGCCCACAGCCACCGATCGACGCGGGACGACTCCATGATGTCCATCATGCCGGGCGCAGGGGCTGGGCCTCGGCGGGTGCTGGTGTTAGCAGCCTCCTAAGCGCGCAGCGACAGGATCTGCTCAATCTCGCGCCGCAGCCGTTCGTGACGAAACGGTTTGAAACCGAGGGCGGCGCCGGTACGTGCCGACAGCCGCGCGAACAGGTCCACCGTCCGCCGCAGCGTGTTGACGGTGTCGTCGGCATCGAAATGCGCCCAACAGCCCTCGACTTCGTCGCGCACATCAGCATCCATCCAGCTGTTCATGCGGGTTCCCAGGTAGCGCGTGTCATGCGCGGTGCCATACCGAACGCGGTGGTCCCACTCAATGATGCGCAGCAGCTCTTCCTTGAGGTCTTGGTCGCGTAGTTTCGCCGACCAGAGCTCCTCGCGTACTACGGCTTTCGCACACATCAGCGCCGCGGCGTAGCCCCAGTGCACGCTCTCGTCGAACTCCTCCTCGTCGGGCAGGTCGCCCTCCGGTGCGTTCACCGCGCTCGGGTCAGGTGCCTGACCGTCCTTGTCGACCAACACGTGGAAAGGCCGATCATGCTCCATGTCGGCGAGATCCTCGGCGGGAATCAGGGTGAAGTCGAGCTTGCCGCCGGCGTAGTAGATCAGGCGGGTCTGATACCCGGAGTCCTCGTCTTCCAGACGCTCGACCACAAGAACTTCGCCCAGCGATGCCCACCACGAATCCTCGTCCGCCAGGTCATCGGGCTCGGACGCGTAGAGCTCGATGTCCCGATCCGACAGAGGGTGAACGTCCCCCTTGGCCGCGGAGCCGGTGACGATGACCGCCCGGACGGCATCCACCTCGGTCGCCCATGCGACCAACTTCTCAAGCACCTCACCGTAATTCACACCCATATCCTTGGCTGCCCGGCGTGGAGTTCTCAAGGGCTCTTCCGCGTGTCGGTCAGGTGTTTCGCGCGCGTCGCGGGTGTCCGCTAGCCGGCGTTGTTCTTGTTCGTGCCATCCGGCACGAATGGGTTGACCCCGGTTGGCGTCAACGGATTGGCGCCCTCGTAGGTGGGCTGATGGGCGCCTTGCTGGTACTCGACATCGCCCGGGGCAAGACACGGATCGAAGTCGGTCGAACCGACGCTCGGCTGGTTCGCGTAACACACGGGCGGGGGCTCCGGTGCCGCCTCGGCCACCGGGGACCCGATCAGCGTGACTACGCCGACGACCATTGCCGAACTCACTGCCACAAATACCTTCATGCCCGTACCTCTCCGCCTTTCCATCAATCAGCTAATCGAATCTGGTGCAACCCGCGCACGCAAATACATTGCTATCTATGCATATATCAATTTGAGTCGGCATGTCTAGACAGCCTCCAAGGAAATCAGGAAGCTCTCATGTAGATATCAGCTAATCCTCAGGATACCGGCGCGGGGTAGGGGTAGGTGACGCCAGCGACCGAATCTCAGAGTTGCGTGGAGCGTTCCGGCCCGTGGGCCAGGAGCATCTCGACCAACTGATCGATGAGCGCTTCTTCGGTGCCCGCGATGTCCTGATTCAGCCATGCCGCGACGGCCTGCCCAACGCCGCCCACGACGAAATGGGCCAGCACCGGAAGGCTGCCGTCGTCATCGCGGCGAAACCAGTCGCGCAGATGCTGGGCGAACAGCGACACAAACATCGCCGTGGCCTCGAACCTCTTGCGCACCAGAACCGGATTGACCTGGCGCGGGCTATAGAGCAGCTGCCCGATGCGACGGTCCGCGTTGATGACACGCACCACGCTGCTGATACCGGCCCTCACCTGCTGGCGCGGCGCCGCCGCGGCCACCTCGGCCTCGATGGTGGACGTCAGTCCCTCAACGGCCCAATCGAAGATCGCGATGGCGAATTCGTCCTTGTCGGCAAAGCTTTCGTAGAAATAGCGTTGCGCCAGACCGGAGCGCTGACAGACGGTACGCAGCGTGAGGTCGCCGGGCCCGTCCGGGGCGCCGAGGATGTCGAGTCCCACCTCCATCAGCTGCTGCCGACGCCGAGCCACGCGTTCGTCGGCGGGAAGACCGCTGTACGAGCGGCCGGCTGGAGATGACACTCACCCAGTCTTACAGGAACCGGTATTTGCCTGTGGGCAGAACGGGCACTAATCTGAATGCGCTTGCATCCAGATTGGTTGGATTCATCGCTTCCCACCACAGCCTCGACACAACGGAGTGCACATGGACCTGGCCTTCTCGGCAGAGGAAGAACAATTCCGTACGGAGGTCCGGGAGTTCCTGGAAACGAGCCTCACCGAGGATCTGCGCACCGCAGGTCGCCTGCAAACGAGTGTGTACAGCGACCACGAGGCGAGCCTCCAATGGCAGGCCATCCTTCACGAGAAGGGATGGGCGGCACCGGCCTGGCCAGTGAAACACGGTGGGCAGCCCTGGACTGTGGCGCAGCACTACATCTTCGCGGTCGAATCGACCCTTGCTGGGGCGCCCGCGTTGTCGCCCATGGGCATTCGGATGGTCGCGCACGCAATCGTCAAGTTCGGTACGCAGGAGCAAAAGGACTATTTCCTACCCCGCATTCTGACGGGGGAGGTCTTCTTCTGTCAGGGTTACAGCGAGCCCGAGTCCGGCTCGGACCTGGCGTCGTTGCAGATGTCGGCGGTCTCCGACGGTGACGACGTGATCCTCAATGGCTCCAAGATCTGGACAACCCATGCACGCGAGGCCAATTGGATGTTCGCCCTGGTCCGCACGACCAAGGGCCCGAAGAAGCAGCTCGGTATCACCTTCATCCTGATCGATTTCACCTCACCCGGCATCGACGTCAAGCCACTGGTGATGAGCTCGGGCGAGGAGGTGCAGAACGTGGTGTTCTTCGACAACGTGCGCGTCCCCAAAACGAACGTCCTCGGTGAGATCGACGAGGGGTGGACCGTCGCCAAGTACCTCCTTGAGTTCGAGCGTGGTGGTGGGGCAGTGGCCCCCATGCTGCAGGTGGGCCTCGACCAGCTGAGTGCGGCCACCCAGTCGGTGCCCGCCGAGAATGGCACCCTGGCAGACGATCCCGTGTTCGGCGCGAAGCTCGCCGATCTCGCCATACGTATCGACGTCATGGAAGTTCTTGAGCACCGGGTGCTGGCGGTCGTCGCGGGTGGCGGTAATCCGGGAACGGCGTCCTCGATGCTCAAGATTCTTGGCACCGAACTGTCCCAGGCGTTGACCACGCTCACACTGGAGGCCGCAGGTCCGCGTGGCCGCGTGTATCAGCCCCATGTCACGAAGCCGGGCGGTCCGGTCGTCGAGTACACCCCGCCCGCCGACGGCTACCACAGCGGTGAGCTGTGGCAGGCGGTAGCGCCACTGCACTACTTCAACGACCGTGCGGGGTCAATCTATGCAGGTTCCAACGAGATTCAGCGCAACATCCTCGCCAAGGCCCAACTCGGCCTCTGACAGACAAGAGCGAACACCACCATGGATTTCAGTCTTACCGACGAACAACAGCTCCTGAAGAACTCTGTTTCGGATTTCCTGTCCACCCGTTACGCCCTGGCCGCCAGCCGCCGCGCGGCACGCTCGGACGTCGGCTGGCAGCCGCAGGTGTGGAAGTCCTTCGCCGAGGAGCTCGGGATCCTTGCCGCGCCGCTGCCTGAGGACCGTGGCGGTCTGGGTGGCGGCGCGGAGGAGGTACTAGTCATCGCGGAGGTGCTCGGACAGCATCTCGTCGTCGAGCCCTTCATCGGCACGGTGGTGCTTGGCGGCGGCCTGCTCCGGCGCTCGAACAGCGACCTTGCCAAGGACCTCGTCGGTGGCATTGCGGCTGGCGATGTGGTGACTGGATTCGCCGCTCTGGAGCCAACTTCCGGGCAATCGTTTCACTCGGTGCGGACAACTGCCCGTCGCGAGGGACAAGAGTGGGTACTCGACGGCGAGAAGATCGTGGTGAGCGACGCGCCGATCGCCAGTCATCTGTTGATCACCGCCCGTACCGCGGGCAACGACGCCGACACCGCGGGTCTCACGCTGTTCGCGATACCGTTCGATCCCGCGAGCCCACCCCAGGGAATCGCTGCACATCACTATCGGACAATCGATGATCACCATGCCAGCGACCTCGTAATGACCGGTCTACGCGTGCCGGATTCTGCGCGTATCTCGGAGGTGAACGAGGCCTGGCCGCTGATCGATGCGGCCCTCGACGAAGCTACGGCCGCCACCGTGGCTGAGGCAGTGGGAATGCTGCGTAAGGTGTTGGCCGACACGGTCGAATACACCAAGCAACGTCAGCAATTTGGCGTGACAATCTCCAATTTCCAAGCTTTGCAACACCGCATGGTAAATATGCACATTGAGGTCGAGCAGGCGGTGGCCGCCTCCTACTTGGCCTCGCTTAATCTCGGTGGCCCGCGCCGCACCCGTGCAGTGTCGGCAGCCAAGGCAACCATCTCGCGCGCGGCCCGTCTGGTCGGGCAGGAGGCCGTCCAGCTGCACGGCGGTATGGGGATGACCGAGGAGCTGGCGATCGGGCATTACTTCAAGCGCCTCACTGCAATTGAGTCAGAATTCGGCAATCGCGACTTCCACACCACGCGGTATCAGCGCGCGCGTAGTGCCCAGGCTTAGCCGACGAGGTTGATGACCAGGTTGATCGTGCACGCGATGATGACGGTGCCGTAGATGTAGCTGAAAAGGCAGTGCTTCAACACCACATCGCGAATGTGTGACTCGGTGACGGCGGTATCGGAGACCTGATAGGTCATACCGAGATTGAAGGAGAAGTAGTAGAAGTCGACGTAGCGAGGCGGGACTTCGGAGTTGAAGTCGATACCTCCCGGGGCGCCCTGATAGTAGATCCGTGCGTATCGAGCAGCGTAGATCGTGTGCAGCATCGCCCACACCGTCAGGATCGCTCCGATGCATAGTCCTGCGTAGGCACCCTTGTCCTCCTCGTTGGCCGAGATCAGAAGTATCCCGATTGCGGACAAGCTGGCCACCAGCACTAGCAGCATCGCCAGGTCGCCCAGCTCGCCGTCCATGTCCTCGCTGCTCGCGCGGGCACGTGTTTGGTCGGGATCCATGGGCCACAACACAGTGAGCGCCCACACGACATTGACGACGGCGGACATGATGACTACCGCGAGCAATGCAACCTGCCACCGCTGCAAGAGCGTCCATGTCAAGGCGCCGGCCGTCAACCCCGCTACGAGCGCGATCCAGAATCGCCTGGCGCCGGTCATGCCTTCTCCTCGAACAACACCATCCCGACATCCAACAGTGCTGACACGAAAAAAGGAAGGCACATCACGCCTTCCGACTCTTACTTTTATAGCTCACATCGGTGCGTGCCGCGAGGCTCGGATACCACTCAGAACCGCTGGCCTAAAACAGGATTCACGAGGACTAGGGGTGCGGCGAGGTGGTCACTGTCGTCGTGGTTGATGTCCGGTTGCTCGGAGACGGAGCATCGTCGCGGTCCTGCCACGCGATAAACAGTGCGGTAAATATGGCCCCGGAGAACACTGCCGCGGCAAGGAACCAGAGGAACGGTCGCTGGAACCAACGCATCCGGTCGGTGTCACGGTAGTCGCCCGGTCCGGGGCTGAACGTCACCTCGGGTCGGGCGGCGGTGACGGGAGTCGAGTAGTCCTGGTACTCCTGCAATTCCGGGGAGGTGTCGCCTTCTGACCAGGCCAACCTGTCGGATTCGACGGTGTCGATGGGTTTGGATGCGGGGCTCTTGGCGGTTTCTTCACCCGCGGGTACCGGCCGCATCATGGTTGCTTCCGGGGACGGCGTTTCCTCTGGTTGACCGGCCATGACGGCAGCCCCGAACGCAGCGGCGAGCTGAGGCTGCGGTGCGGCGATGATCGGGCAGCGCAAGCGTTCGGAAAGCTGTTGGGTGACAAGGGGGATGCCGGAACCGCCGCCGATGCTAAGGACGGCACTGACCCCGGCAGAAGGAATGTTGTTGCTTTCCAAGGTTTCTTGAATCCCGGTGATCAGCATGGTCAACGGCTCCCGAATCCAGTCCTCCAGCTCACTGCGGGTAAGCCGCACATCAGAGGCGAGGCCGGGCAGCTCAACGGGAACCACGGTCGTCGTGTCGGCCGACAGATGCTCCTTCGCCGCGCGGCAGCGATCACGCAGGCGCGTCAAGGCGCCCAGGGATGCCGTTCCGTCCGGGTCCTGGTTGAGGCCGGCAAGAACCCGCGTCAAGAGCTCCTGGTCAATGCGCTGCCCCGAGAAGTCACGATGGCGAACGGTCTGGCCGATGGGCTCGAAGTTACGTGCGGCGTCGGCGAGCGTGATGCTGGTGCCGGTTCCGCCAAAATCGCAGACAATGACGACACCATGAGCGGGGAGGCGATCACGCGCGCTCTCCAGTGCGGCGCGTGCGTCGGGCACCAGCTTCATCGGGGTGCCGCCGGGTGCCAGGGCGGGCACCTTGTCGATGGCGGCGCGCAACGCGGCGATGGAGTGCGTACCCCAATGGGCCGGGACGGCAGCCGCGAGTGCCGGGGGAGTATCGAAGTTCGCCACCACGGCCGCGTCGGCGATCATGACCCGGATGGCCTCGGCCATCACCCAATCGGCACTGTGCACGGATCCGTCGGCCCCGACGATTCCGACAGGGTCACCGATGCGATCGACGAATCCGGTGAGGGCCAGGCCAGGTTCCTTCGGGATACCGACCTCCGAGGGCCGATCCTCGTGGAGCGTGAGCATCGAGGTCCGCACGACGGGGACGCCGTCAGGGTTGCCGTCGGTGGCGACCAGCTGTGTAGCCCCGATCGACATTCCGAGTGAGTTCATTCCCTACCTGTTCGCCTGTTCCTCAGTGATTCTAGGCGGGCGGCTTCTGGGGGAAGCCTAAAGGGCGTTGGCGTCGATGATCGCGGTGGCGAATTCTTTGGGCGCTTCCTGCGGGACGTTGTGGCCGATTCCGTCGAGTATCCGGTGGGTGTACTTGCCGGTGAACATCTTCCGGTAGGTCGCCCCGTCCTTGGCCACCCCGTCGAAATCGCTGCCGATCGTGATGGCCGGCACGCCGATGATCGGCTTGGCCGCCAGTTTGGCCTCAATAGCGTCATAGCGCGGCTCGCCTGTGGCCAGCCCGAGTCGCCAGCGGTAGTTGTGAATGACGATGTCGACATGGTCGGGGTTGTCGAATGCCCCGGCCGAGCGGTTGTAAGTGATGTCATCGAAGTGCCACATCGGAGAGGCGTTGTGCCAGATGAGCTCGTTGAAGTCGCGGGTGTTTTGCCGGTAGCCGCGCACGCCACGATCGGTGGAGAAGTAGTACTGGTACCACCAGCCCAGTTCCGCCTGCGGCGACAGCGGCTGCTGGTTGGCTTCCAGATTCACGATGATGTAACCGCTGACCGCCACCAGCGCTTTCACCCGCTCAGGCCAGATAGCGGCGACAATGTCGGCGCTACGGGCACCCCAGTCGAATCCACCGAGGATGGCCGAGGGAATCTTCAGCGCGTCCATGAAGTCGATGACGTCGGTGGCAAGCGCTGCTTGTTGACCATTGCGGAAGGTATCGGTGGACCTGAACCGGGTGCTGCCGTACCCCCGCAGATATGGGACCAGAACCCGAAATCCCTTGGTGGTCAGCAGCGGTACCACATCGAGATAACTGTGAATGTCATAGGGCCAGCCGTGTAGCAGGATCACCGGCTGTCCGTCGGAAGGCCCTTCATCGACGTATCCGACGTTGAGCAGGCCGGCGTCGATCTGTGTGAGGGGCGGGAACTGTGTGCGTGGTCGAGTCGTGTCGACACTGGCGCCGTTCGAGCAGGCCCCGAGGGTGGTTGCGCCGACCGCCGCGGCCAGCGCCACCTTGGAAAATCCACGTCTGCTGATCATGTCAGGGAACCGATTCCGTGAGAGGTCTGTTGGTGTCGCCCCAGGTGATGACGCCGTGGGACTCTACAACGGCGGGGTAACCATCCGGAGGAGCTTCGTGATGCTCGGCGAAGATCAGCCCCAGGCGCGGCATCGCCGCACTGCACCGCCAGTGACCAGCAGCTGCTGATCGTCTATGCGACGATGACTCGATGGATGTAGCCAAGCTGTTCGTCGCTGGCGTGATTGTCGCCGGTGCCGCGCTATCCCTGCCGACTCCCGCCGGAGCCGATCCTGTGGCACCTGGCCCCCAGCCCGGGCCGTCGGTTCCGGATGCGGCGGCCTCGGCCACCGCACCTGTCGGTCCGCCGCCCCCGCCGCCTGCTCAGCCATCAGTTCCCGAGGTCGCGAACCCCTCGTATGGCTCGGGGTCCGGAGGTCCGCTGGGGACCATCCGCGACCTATACCATCAGGCAAAAGACGGGCCGATGGACACGCCGGAAGGCGTCGCCGGGCGACCGGCCGGTGCGGGGCCCGCACCGCAGCTGCCCCCGGGTTATATCTCGACGAATGCCCCGGAGTCCTCCAACCCGGGGCGGATACGCGACCCCTACGCACCGGCCCCCTCGGGACCGCCGCTGCCACCCGGGTACACCTCGTTGACGGGCCCTCCTCCACCCGGCTATGAGCCGACCGGACCCGCTCCGGACAATGCTGCCCAAACCAACCCCGCGCCGTGAGCAGCCCGAAGGTCGCCGGGGGAGTCGTACACACGCTGCCTGCCGACCTGCGCTCGGCACTGATCGAGAACCCCACGGCCCTGGCCCTGTGGCAGGACATCACGCCATTGGGGCGCAACGAGTTCATCTGCTGGGTCGAGGACGCGAAGCAGGAGGCCACTCGGGTGCGCCGTATTCGGCGGACACAAGAGGAACTCGAAGAGGGCAAGCGCCGGCCCTGCTGCTGGCCCGGGTGTAAGCACCGCGAGCGCACCGGCAGGTAGCCGCAGTAACCTCAGGCAGAGGGGATGTTATCAACGGCCAGTACGTGATTCGTCACCGTCAACAGGAGATCGGCGCTCAGATCGATCAGCTGCTCCTTGCCGATGGCGAGATCACCGGCAAGCCAACTCGTCACACTCTCCATGAGCGCGCCGAACAATTGGACGCCCGCAAGCGTGACCCTGTGTTCCCGATCCCGCGATAGGGCTTCGGAAGCCATTCGATCCGCCTGGGCACGCATCAGGGCAATAAACATGCCGCGTATCTGGGTGCGGTGTTGGTGTGAATTGTGCGCGGGGGATTCGACAAACACCACACGCGCCTTACGCGGATCTCCGGTGAGCAGATCAATACACGCACCTAACCCGGCCCGCACGATCTGCCGTCCATTGCTCCCTGAGGCGGCGATGGCAGCGGTCATGGCCGCCAACGTCTGAGCCGCCAGCTCATCGACCAGTGCCACGAAGATCGCGTGGCGGTTCTCGAAATGCTCATAGAAATACCGGTCGTTCAGTCCCGTGGCCTGGCACAAACCCGAGACCGAGAGGCTGTTGTACCCCTGTGAACCGACAATCTCGAGCGACGCATCGAGGAGGCGCGCACGACGCTCGGCCCGTCGCTGCTCTGCAGGTATCCCGCCGTAACCGCGTGTGGCCGTCATTCTCCAATTCTGGTGGAGTCCTTGCACAAAAGCAACTTCTGGTGGAGACTTCCACCAGAATTGCCTCCCACTCCGGAAGGAACCCGCTCATGGCACCTCACGCAGCCCCCGTCGCCCCCGCCCGCCACCCTCAAGACCGCCGTAAGGTGCCCGTGGTCGGCCTCCTGGCCAAGGCAATGTTGATCGACCCGCCAACCGACGCGGAGTGGTGCACCATCGGCGCTGCCCTGAACGCGGGGGACCAGCCGATGGACGACTTGGTTGACTGGATGTACGCACAGGGGATGGACTCCACCCGACCCCTTTTCAACCAGGCAATGGCCCAAGGGATCCGCAGTGTCGAGAACCCGCCCGAACCGTTACTAGACTTCTTCACACACATCGAAGCAACACCGGATTGGGTTGACTGGAAGCGAATTCGGTCCGGGCAAAGATTCTTTCAGCGTGGCGGCCTCGACACGATCTTCCTGGCGCGAGACGTCCCGTTCTTGGGCGGTTTCGCTGCGTCAGGCATCAACCGGACGCTTCTTCTCACCAAGACGGGACAGAGCGGGGAAAGTGGGAGCGCCCAGCGCTTCGCCGAAACTATGCAGTGGGCACTCAGCACGATTGCCGATGACGGCCTGTCGCCGCAGGGGAGCGGTTATCAAGCGACCCTGCATGTTCGGATGATTCACGCGTTCGTGCGACGGCATGTCGGAGCATTACCCGAATGGCAGGCCGAGGATTGGGGGACACCGGTCAATCAAACCGACATGGCGGCAACCATTCTCGGTGCAATCTACGTACCGGCGGTGCTGTCGCTGTCGTTCGGTATCGTCGCGACACCTCGCGAGCTGGACGGTGTTGCACACCTGACCCGATATGTGGGGTGGCTCATGGGTGTCGAGGAACAATACCTTCCCGTGAGTTTTCGCGATGCGATGAAGCGGCTGTACCACTACCTGATGTCATTGCACCGCCCTGATGAGACCAGCCGAGCGATGGCGGTGCCGATGGCCAATGATCCGCTGCATTGGCGCTACTCGAATTTCGAAGCCATCCGCCGTCGAATCGCATGGGCACAACATATTTCGATCACCACGATGTACATCGGGCGGGCGCAAATGCGCAGACTTGGGCTGCCCACCTATATGCCTCCGTGGTATCCGATGCTGCGAATCCCGGTGAACCTGCTACGCACCGGCGCGAACTTCATACTGCCCGGCGGCCGCCTCAGGCAAGCGCACAACGGCTCACGTCGGCAGTATGAGTTCATGCAGGCCCTTAGCGCCGAGGGACATGCGAAGATCGGACATTCCGCCAGCTGGGTGGGGCATGCCGCCTAGCGTGTGAGGAATGGTCAGCGCGGCAGCTTCAGGGGAGTCGGATGTGCCTGCAGATTTCGCCAGCCTCATGAGCCAACTGGACCACCCTATGTATGTGGTGACGGTGCAGGGAGCCGACGGCCCCTCGGGATGTCTCGTCGGTTTCGCCAGTCAGGTCAGCATCGACCCACCACTATTTCTCGTAGGGCTGTCCGAACAGAACCACACCTGGCGGGTTTCGCACGAGGCAAGCCATCTGGCAGTGCATGTGATCCCCCGGGCGCAAGGTGAGCTGGTCCACCTTTTTGGGGAGATGACGGGCGACTGCGTCGACAAGTTCGCGGCATGTTCCTGGCTCAAGGGCCCGCACGGTGCCCCGATACTGCAGGATGCGTCGGCCTGGTTTGTCGGTGAGATCGCCACACGCGTCAAGCTTGGCGACCACGTGGGGCACGTACTGGCGCCGGTAGCCGTGTGTCAGGCATCGGAAATTTCTGGATACGTGACATCCCGCAATGCCACACATCTCCATCCGGGCCACGAAGCGTGAGAACCGGGCCGGACGACATTCATTGGCGGGCGCCGAACAAGAGCCTCCAGCCATCGGTGCCGAATCGCATTGCAGCGCATAAACACCCGGGCAAACGCGAATCGCAGGGCCGAGGGTGTAGTCAAACGATATCGGCGATCCCCTTCGGGATCCGGCGGACGGCCATTCGATGGTGGACTACCCGCGGGCCGCAGAACCAAACCTGCATTTTCTAGCGGACACCGGGTGGTGCCCATCGCAATATCCGCTTAGTGTGGGGGAAGCAGCGCCTATGGTTGACATAGGAGGACAGGGTCCCGCCGGCACAGGAACGGCAAGCGATCCGCCATCGGAATGCGGGCGCAGCTCGCCGACGCGGACGCAGTTGGCCCAGTCGAACGAGCTGTTTCGTCGACAGCGTTGAGAGGGTTCATAAATGGAATGCCCTGTGGATGCTCCGGAGACCGGGCGCACGGAGGCTAGATCCAAACCAAGTGGAACATCCGACGACTACTCGGACGTTCCCGACATGTTTCTGGCGCTCCGCGACCTGCCGCCCGATAGCCCCGCGTACCACCGTCTCCGTGAGCAGATCGTGACCAGGTGTCTCCATTTGGCCGACAATGTCGCACGCCATTTCGATCGCCGTGGTGAGGATCTCGAAGACCTGACCCAAGTGGCGCGTGTTGGACTACTCAATGCGGTTAACCGCTTTGATCCCGAAAAAGGTTCGAGCTTCCTTGGTTTCGCCGTTCCTACCATGATGGGGGAGGTGCGTCGGCATTTCCGCGACCATAGTTGGTCAATGCACGTGCCCCGTTCCATCCGGGACAGGCATGCCCAGATCGCTAGGGCCACTGCGGAATTAACGCAGAACCTGCAACGGTCACCCACCGCCAGTGAATTGGCAACCGAATTGGGTATCAGCCGTGAAGAAGTCGTGGAGAGCCTGGTTGCGGCGGATGCATATCAGCCCCAGTCAATCGACGCACCTGTGGCGTACGGAGATGACGAATCCAAGCATTTGGCCGACTTGCTGGGTGACAACGACCCAGCGCTTGAACACGTCACGAATCGCGAGGCAGTACGTCCGCTGTTGGCTGGCTTGCCGCCTCGCGAGCGCATCGTCCTGGAACTTAGGTTCTTCAAAGGGATGACGCAGAGTCAAATAGCTGAGCAGATCGGCGTGTCCCAGATGCATGTGTCACGGATTCTCAGCGACACACTGCGATACCTCCGGGAACAACTGCAGTAGTCGCCACTCCGACCGATACGTGGCTTCGCGCATGACTACCCGCAGCATGCCCCGCTGGGGGAGCCCAACCGGATCAGCGTCACGATCATCAAAATTAGCTTGATAGCTCGAGTACCTGACAATGCGGTTCGCCGATGTTTGCGCTGAACGACCCCGCTCGCTAGAAACATTGTGCACGAATGCGAGTCGGCGTAACGTCGTCATCAGGTTGAGTCCACAGCCGCGCAGGATCTGTAGATGCCAGTGCAGTGTTGGGCCCCTTGTATCGGGCGAGCAGCCTGGTGTCTCCAATCCGAAAGAATGCACGCTTCGATCGATGGAGTCATATGTCTGTCATTGACCAGAATGCATCACGTTTCTCGGCTCGAACCAAAACCGGTGTCATTTCTCTATTTTCATCAACGGACGACACGGCGCGGTTCACGGCTCATTGGCACCGTCCATCTGCAGTCCTGGTGAGTGTCACCGGGGAGATCGATGCAGTCAACGCCAGCCACCTCACGGAGTATGCAACACGTTACCTAGATGGGCACCGGACTTTGGTGCTCAATCTAGAAGGACTGCGCTTCTTCGGAACCGACGGCCTGGTGGCCCTGGACGAAATACGTCGCCATTGTGCGATGCAAGGGATCGAATGGTCCGTGATTCCGGGTCGCGCCGTGACGAGGCTCCTCGACATCAGTGGGGACAGCAGCACTTTCCCGCTGAGCGATTCAATACCCGAGGTATGGAGAAAGTTGGCACTGTAGCCGTAAGCGGTATTTGAGGGGCGGCACTATCCATGCGCCACACGCACCGCAGCAGTGGCGTCTCGTGCCGTAGTCATGGTGACACCGACGATCCGGCCGGCACTGCCTGCCGGTTCCTCCTCTTCGAAAGTTTCGATGTGGTCTACCAATGAGGTGAGGACGTGCCAGCTGAAGCTTTCGAGCGGAAAAACCTCCCCAGACAAACAGTGCGTGAACGCCACGATGCCGAAATGATCCGGATGAAAATCCAATCGGACGGTGAGCGTGGCCTCGGGCACAGATGCTCTGATGAGTCGAGTGCACGCTTCATCTGTGGCCAGTTTCAGATCGGCCACAGTATCCATATCCACGTCGTCAAATGTCGCGGCCGCCGCTACGACCGTACGTACCATCGCCAGATTGTCTAGCCGAGCGGCGGTTTGGAACGTGAGAGACCGGTCGTCCGCCTGACTACCGGATTGTGCGGTGTGAGTCTCGGTCATGTCTCTCCCAAGATTTCTGCGTTCGAGATTACCTGGATCATCGGTGCACAACCAATACGTGCCTGCAGCCGATCAGCATCCACGCCGAGCTATGCGTGCCGCCATTGGAATTGGGTAGCGCGAGTATACGTCTGCCGCTGTCGTCGTATGACGGGCCAAAGGAATCCATGGCCGATCGCTGTTCACAAGAAGGTTCGCACAGGCCGACATGCATGTCGGAGAGCACCGCGGCGCGGGGCACGAGTAGGGCCTGTTCGTTCATGATGGGTGTGGCCTACCCGGTGAACCGTCGACTCAATCATCGATTACGCAAGTCGACGCGTAACGAATGAGCACTTCCGCACGGAAACGCCGACTCTGGGTTCCACTCGTCCCTCTCTCCGCTATCTGTGTTAGCTCAATCGTGGGTAGGTTCCGAATGTTTCTGGTGACATTGTCTTTCCATCTGGCGAATCCGCCTACGTTCGGTGTGGAGCCAGGGCCTCTCCTATTGGTAAGAGGGGCAAAGGTACTCACCTAACAGCTGCGCGAGATGCGCGGCGTTTGGGAGCCGGTATCCCAGCAGTACCCGCGATCCCGTTGATCAAACCGGTGGGCGCAGTCAGGTCGTCATCATCCTTCCGGCCAGCATGAGATTCGCCACCATGAGCAACAGCAGGAACCAACCGGCGCCTTGCCAGATCCACAGCTCTCACGGCGCCTCCAGACCCGGTAGGTCTGGACAGAGGCAACGATGCCGCCTATCTCGGAATCTTCGCGCCGGGTCGCTGTACATCGGGGCGTTCATATGCGTGGCAACTAGCTATCGCAGGCTCCCGTAAAACAGGTCTGGCGCGCGGAGTAGGCGCACTCCGGCAGCGGCTTCTCGCGTGCGCACACAGTCACAGCTTTCAGATCCCGCATCGGCAGGCTTCCCGGACGGACGGGGTGTCAAACCCTTATCGAGGAACTCGCTGATGAGTGGTCAGAAGCAGGCGGTCGTACTCCGATCGTGAGGGCAAGCTCGTCCCGAAATCCAAACTTTGGAAGTCTGCGACGATCTGTTGGGCAAGCGCGCGCAGTTTCACGTTGCTCTCTTGTGACCGCCATTTCAGCAACTCAAATGCTGTGTCGGCATTGAGCCTGTAGATCAGCATCAGCATGCCCTTCGCCTGCTCGATGATCCCGCGGCTCTCCGCAATCTCGACGACGGCGGCGGTCAGCGAATCCTCACGGTCCTGATGGGCCGACGGGGTGACATCGACATAGAACCCGTGGGTGCCGACCACGGTGCCGTCATCGTCACAGAGCCGGTCGCCAATCACCACGACGTGGTGAACTTGCTGCTGCAAATCGATGATGCGATGACGAGTGCTGAAGGGCTGCGCCGTACGGCGGATCTCGTCGAGCGTTGCGGCGACCTGACGAAAGTCGTCGGGGTGTTTATGGGAAAGTACGATTTCCGTGGTCGGCGTGATTTCTCCCGACCCATAACCATGCATCTGTGCAACCTCGGCGGACCACTCCCAGCGCTCATCGGCAAAATAAAAACGAAACCAGCCGACGTGTTGGGGTGCCCCGCCCGCCAACGCCTGCTCCAAGTTGGCGTCGGCCGCCGTCTCCATAAGTTCATCAGACATGCTCTGACCACAACCTCACCATCCGACACCCCTCGGAGGCATCGGCCATGCGGGCCGTACCTGTGGTGTTTAGCCAATTGCCCACAGGATATTCGCCTCATCATGCGCCGCACAAGACAGGCTCATACGACGCGTGGATCTGGAAGCGGTGGTTAGCGGGCAGCTCCGATGACCGCGGTCAGCAGCAGAGCACCTAAACTCAGCTAACTTCCCGGTTAAGCCATAACTCGGAATGTGGCCACGCGATAGGAGTTCGCCCTGTGAACAGCACGCCGGAGACGCTCACGCGCGGGCTCTCTGCTCGCCATATCCGGTTCATCGCATTGGGTTCGGCCATCGGGACGGGGCTGTTCTACGGATCGGCCGAGGCGATCAGGCAAGCGGGACCTTCGGTTCTGCTGGCTTATCTACTGGGCGGGGCCGTGATCTACATCGTGTTGCGGTCGCTGGGGGAGATGGCCGTGCGCAGCCCGGTCGCGGGATCGTTCGGCGAGTACGCAACTCAATACCTGGGCCCGCTGGCCGGCTTTCTTACCGGCTGGACGTACGCCCTGGAGATGATCGTCGTCTGCTTGGCCGATGTCACCGCGTTCGGTGTGTACATGGGCTTTTGGTTCCCGGAGGTGCCGCGCTGGATTTGGGTTCTGTCGATCATCTTCTTCATCGGTGCGGTAAATCTTCTCAGCGTCAAGGTGTTCGGGGAGGTCGAATTCTGGCTGAGCCTGGTGAAGGTCCTCGCCATCGTGGCGATGATCGGCGGCGGCATCGCGATCCTGTTGTGGGGTACATCTGCCGATCACGGCGAACAGCACGGCATTGCGAATTTATGGAATGACGGGGGGTTCTTTCCCCACGGGCTCGCAGGTTTCGTGGGCAGCTTCATGATCGTGATGTTCGCGTTCGGTGGCACCGAGATCATCGGTATCACCGCGGGTGAGGCTAAGGACCCCGCGCGCACGATTCCCCGGGCCATCAACACGGTCCCAGCCCGCATCATGCTCTTCTACGTCCTGACACTCGCCGTCATCATGTGCCTGAATCCCTGGCGATCAATCGATGCGCATAGCAGCCCCTTCGTGCAGATATTTGAACGTCTGGGACTCACATCGGCTGCGACCGTGCTGAACATCGTCGTGGTGACGGCAGCACTGTCCGCCATCAACAGCGATATCTTCGCCGCCGGGCGAATGATCTACGGGATGGCTCAGCGGGGACAGGCTCCGGCGATTATGCGACGGGTATCGCGTAACGGTGTCCCGTGGATGACAGTGGTCGTCATGACGGCGGCCTTGTTCGTCGGCGTCGTGTTGAACTATGCGATAGAAGAGCGCGTTTTCGTCATGATCGCGTCCGTCGCCACCTTCGCGACGATCTTTGTCTGGCTGATGATCCTATTGTCCCACTTCAAATTCCGGGCACAGTCGAGTATCGGCGATGCATCGGCCCCGGCGTTTCCCGCGCCGGGGTGGCCGTATCTGCAGATGTTCGCGACGGGATTTTTGGTTTTCGTTATGGTCCTGCTGGCCTTTGGTGCCGATACCCGCGTTGCGCTCGTCGTCGGGGCGGTATGGCTGCTGCTACTCGCCGCCGGGTACCGAATGTCGCGTACGCCGTCACGTACAAGGACGTGAGAGCGCTAACTCACATCCGCGAGCGGAACCAGCACCTACAGTGAGGTAGCGCAGTTCATGGAAGGGATTCAGTCGTGACAGACATATCCGCATTCGCCGAGCTGGTTCATCTCGATCACGGCCTGTGCGTGCTCAGCACGGTTCGGGGCGACGGCAGCATCCAATCTTCGGTGATCAATGCCGGCGTCATGCGGCATCCCCAAACCGGCGAGCCGGTCGTCGCGCTGGTGGCGGCAGGGGGTACCCGCAAGCTCGACCATCTGCGGGCGGACCCGCGGGCCACCATCGTCGTGCGTGCCGGGTGGCAATGGGCCACGGTCGAGGGAGCCGCGGAGATCATCGGTCCTGACGACCCGCATCCAGGCGTCGACAGCGAAGCGTTACGTCTGTTGTTGCGCAATATCTTTCAGGCTGCCGGCGGCACGCATGACGACTGGGATGCCTACGACAGCGTGATGGCAGAGGAACGACGCGCCGCCGTCCTCATCACGCCCCGCCGCGTCTACTCCAATCCGACGGCCGGATAGCGGCACTGCCGCGTCATCCGCGAATTGGCTGAATACCCTTGGGGCTACGGCCATGTGCGGGGAGCATCAACTCGGCAGTGGCACGCAGATGAGCACGCGCCTCGGCGGCAGTGAGTTCTTGGGAAAGCCACCGGGACGCCAGCCCCTCGGTGAGCGCATTGAGAACTAAGGCGATACTGTCGGCGTCCACGGTTTTGGATACTTCGTTGATGTCCTGAGCGGCTTGGATGGCGGCAGCGGTTTCGCGCGTCCACTCCGCTGATGTGCGCGCGAGGGGTTCGCGCAGGGGTTCCTCGTAGACCGCCGAAGCACGTAACTCGTTCCACACCAACGAGTTCTCCACTACCGCCGCGGAATCCTGAATCTCCCCGAGAATGTGCTCAATAAGCTGGCCCCGTGATACTCCGGAACCGCTGGCGGCCTGCCGGTACGCGCGTGCCTGGTCGTTGATGTAGGTGAGGGCGGCCGCCAGCAGGCCATCGCGGTCTTTGAAGTGGTAGTAGAGCAGACCCGACGAGACCCCAGCCACGCGTGCGATATCGCTCACGCGGAGGCCCCGGACGCCGTTCTCGGCGATAGCGGCGGCACTGGCCCGCAGGATCGCTTCCTGTCGACTGATCACCCGACACACTTCCTTGCGCTCTGGAGAGGCTGTTGCTGGGTGATGCAGTGGATACCACCGCCACGCGCGAAGATCTCACGTGCATCTACGGTCACCACTGCGCGGCCCGGATATTCCTCGGCGAGAATGGCTTTAGCGATGTTGTCGGCCGGATCGCCGAACCGGCAGGCGATCACACCGTCATTGACCACGAGATGGTTGATGTAGCTGTAATCCACCCAGCCCTCGCTGTCGCGCAGCACCTCCGGCGCCGGTACTTGTGTTATCTCCCAGGGCTTTCCGTGAGCGTCGTGACTCTGTGTCAGCAGGTCGATGATCTCCCTGGTGACCTCATGGTCCGGGTGTGTGGCGTTGTTCTGTGTGTGTACCAGCAGCCGTCCCGGCGACGGGATGGCGACCACAATGTCGACATGGCCATTCGTACCGAACCGCTGCGCGTCACGAGTCAGGCCGCGCGGCAGCCAGATCACATGCCGCGCGCCGATCGTGCGGGCCAGCTCTGCTTCCACTGCGGGCTTGTCCAGCCCCGGGTTGCGGGCGGGATCGAGCTGCACCGTTTCGGTGACCAGCACCGTGCCCTCACCATCAACCTGGATACCCCCGCCCTCATTGACCAAGGGGGAGGAGACAATCTCAGCCCCGGCGAGCCGGCCGACAAGCCCACCGATGTGCGCGTCTTTATCCCAGCGCGCCCAGTCGCGGGCACCCCATCCGTTGAACACCCAGTCCACGGCACCCAGACCGCCATCTGCGCCGCGCACAAAGGTGGGGCCGATGTCCCTCATCCAGGCATCATCGAGCGGCGCCTCGAATACCTCGATTTCCCGTGATAGGTAGGTACGTGCCGCCGTGCGATCGGCTGGGTCGACGATCATCGAGACCGGTTCGAAGTCGAGGATGGTGTGCGCGACCGCGGCCCATGCGATGCGTGCTTGGTGCGTGGATTCCGCGTTCTCGAAGACGGTCGCCCCCTGCGAAGGAAATGCCATCCAGATACGTTCCTGCCGGGAGGTTTCCGGCGGCATGAGCCAGGTCATGACGCTTGCGACCCATAGGGATTGGCGGTATCGACAGGTGCGGTGAGCTGGGCGTAGGTGTCGGGCCGGCGGGTCATGTTGAACGGGAACAGATCCAGCCAATCTTGGCGCTGCTCAAGATCCAGATCTGCTACCAATACCGCCGCCGCATCGCGCGGCGCCTGCGCGAGAATCCGGCCATACGGATCGGAAATGAACGAGGAACCATAGAAGTTCACACTTCCCTCATCGCCAAAACGGTTGGGCACGACCATGAATGTCCCTGCGGTAATCCCGTTTCCCACGATCACGTGTTGCCAGAGCGGCTGAGTGTCAAAAGCTGGAAAAGTCGGTTCGGAACCGATCGCTGTCGGATAGACCAGGATCTCCGCGCCGGCCAGCGAGTACATCCGCGAGACCTCAGGAAACCACTCATCCCAACAGGTGGGCATCCCGACTGCGGCATCATCAAGTTGGGCCACGCGGTACAGCGGATACGCGTCTTTTGCGGGTCCTGGGCGAAAGTACGTGTCCTCGTAATAGCCCGCAGTGACAGGAATGTGCAGTTTGCGGGTGCGGCCGATGAGCTCGCCGCCGGGGGATACCAGGATGGCCGAGTTGTAGCCGAGCCCATCAGCGTCATCTGCGCGCTCGTACAGGGACGCATGTACCAGCACGCCGTTCTCCTTCGCGGCCTGTGCGGCGAAGGAGAACGTGGGCCCCGACAGCAGGTCCTCGGCACGAGCGCCCGGGTTCCTGCCTGCCCGTACATCCGCGGGGTAGCGGGAAAGCGTCAGCTCCGGCAGGAACACGGCCCTTGCGCCCTCGTCGGCGGCCAATCGGATGCCTTCGGAGAGTTGGTCGCGCAGGTGCTCGGGATCGGCGAGCCAGCGGTGCTGCACGAGGCCCACACGGAGCGGCGCTCGCCGTGGTTCGCGCACGCGCGCCGGCGAGATTGGCGGTGTAAACGCGGTTTCGACGATAAATCCCGACTCGGGCATTGCTTACCTCCTGGTGGTGATAACTGCGACGGTAGAACAAACTGAAAATTCAGTCAAGATTCGGTATTGTGCGGATATGTGCTGCCGATACCCATGTGATCAGTCCTTCTGGGGAGGTTGGAGCGCGTCGATGGCGGACGCAAGCGGCCGGTTCTCGCGGATGCCGCGGTAGATCCCGCGGCGGACGATCCAGGGTTGCAGTACGCGCTCGATCGACCACACCGGGAAGCGGAACGCGTGGCCAGAGGGCGCGAAGACTTCCAGCCCGTTGGGCTGCACACCGAGCACCGAGCCCCACCGGTACCTGGGTGGGCGGTAGGTACGCAACGGCCGCCCAGAGGCCCCGGCCCGAATATTGTGCGCCACAAGCCGGTCGGCACGATTGCGGGCAGAGGTGCGGAGCGGATCGGTGGCTGCGACGTCTCCGACAGCGAAGACATCCCGGGAGTGCGGAATATGCAGGTGCGGTGTCACCCGCACGAAGCCGTGCTCGTCGAGTAGCTCCGCGGGCAGCCAGCCCGTATTGGGCCGGACGTGACCGATGGCCCACACCACCGCATCGGCGGACGTCGGAGACTGCCCCGAACTCCAGTGAACCGGCTCGCCCGTGATCCGGTTGCACGTGAATCCATCGGGGATGAGCGCACGGTGCCCGGGATGCAGTCCCACGCGAAGTTCCTTCAGCCGCCGGCGGATCCGCTCCCACACTCTCGGCGCGTGCTGTGTCAGCGCGTGTTCACCGGGGAAATAAAGATCGACGCCTAGGTTCGGCCATGTCATCGCCAGGTTGGCGGCGCTGCTCACGGCGGCGGCCCCTCCACCGATGACGATCACTGTGTCCGCAGCGGCCAGCCGATGATGCGCCGTACGCAGGTCCGTGGCCACTTCGGTGCTCGACTGCAGAGTTGGCTGCCGCCAGAAGCCGTTACTGACGCCGGTCGAGATGATCAACGTGTCATACGGTTCCGCTAGCGGTGAACCGTCACTATTCTGGCCGAAAACTGTTCGGGCGCCCAGGTCTACGCCGGTAAGGCTGGCATGCACCGTACGCACGCGGTCCAGTTCGCGGAACCGGTCGAAGGGCACCCAGTAGTTCTGCGCCCACTCTTCCGGGCGCGACAGCCGTACGCCCAGTTCTTGTCCGCTGACCAACCCGGGTTTGGCGGAGATTCCGACGACATCGCAGTGGCGAGCGAGCCGGATCGCGGTGAGCAGCCCGCTGTCGCCGAGACCGGCGACCAGGACCCGTTGACGTCTCACGCCGATTTCCGTGGTGGGCGTGGCACGAATCGTGACACCCGCGCGATCACGTCCTGGTACTCGGGGCGACGCTGCAGACTGCGCTGCTCCATCATCGGGATGCTCGAACCCAGGAACATCCCCAACATGCCCGCGGCGCCGAGACACAGCCACCACGCGTCCCCAGGGGAGACTGCTATGCCGAAGAGCGCCAGGGAAAGCCAGAAACTGAATTCTCCGAAGTAGTTTGGATGGCGCGACCACGACCACAGGCCACGGTCCATCACCTCGCCGGGGCGACGGGTGCGGGTAAACCGGTGCATTTGTGTATCGGCGACCAGCTCCAGGGCGACCGCCGCGAGGCCAACCGCACAGGCGATCGCCGTCAGCCAGCCCACGTCGTCTCCGGGTCGTGTCACGGCGACATACGCGGGAAGCATCCCGGCGAAAACCAGCAGCGTGGGAATGAGATGGATCGCCACCAGATCGGCCAGGAAGCTCCATCGCCCAGCACTCGCGCGCAGCATGGGGTAGCGCCAATCCTCATGGTGCAGACCCGGAAACGCATACACCCAGTTGGCCGTGAGACGCACTGCCCACATCATGACCACCAGCGCGATGAGCCAACAACGCAACTCCTGCACCCCGGACTGAGACCACCAGTAGAGCAGCAGCAGCGGGGGTATCAGGCTCCAGTAGGCGTCGTAGAAGCTCGAATTGCGGTACAGCCTGCTGAATATGAATATCACCACGGTGGCCAGCACATCGGCGATCAAGGTGTCCAGCCACATGCGTCCCGTACCTGGCCCCCAGACAAGCCACGCGGCGCCCACGCACACAGCGATGACGTACGCGATGCCCACCAACGCCAGTGATTGTGGCTTGCCCCGTGTGACGGTCGTGCTGTGTGCCTCAGAGTTCATGAGGGGCGTCTCCTGCGCGAAGCAGCGCGACGAGAAAGTCGGAGTCATCGGTGAAGGGCCGCAAGTCCCAGGTGGACAGCAGAAGATCTGGGATGAGGCCAGCCTCGGCCGCATCGCCGAAGAAGCGGTTGAACTCGTAGTCACGGCCGGCGCCAAAGCCGATCACCGCGCGGCCGTCGCCCGCCAGGTGCGCACGCAGCCGGGTCAACACCTGAACGCGGGTGCTCGGGGCAAGAAATGCCATCACGTTGCCCGCCGACACGATGACGTCGAAGGGCTCGGCGATACCGCGCGAGGGCAGGTCCAGATCGGCGAGATCACTAACAATCCAACGTGATCCGGGATGGTCCTGCTCGGCCGCGTCGATGAGCACGGGGTCGACGTCGACACCGACCACATGGTGACCGGCCGCCGCCAGAAATCCGCCCACTCGACCGGAGCCGCACCCGGCATCGAGGATGCGGGTACCACGCGGCACCATCGCATCCACGAGGCGAGCCTCGCCCGCCAAATCAGCGCCCTCACGCGCCAGCGCGCGAAAGCGCTCGATGTACCAATGCGAATGGTGTGGATCGGCCGCGACTTTTTGCATCCAGAGGCTCTGCTCAACCATGCAGCCATTGTCGCAAGTGAATCTCGCGCCGCAGATCAGGCCATAGGAATGCATGGTTGAACCCCGGCGGATCACCGATTCCGGTGCTAATCTCAACTCCAGCCCCGCACGTTGTTGCCACGAAGAGGGGGTACGGAATGCCTTACAGTGCATGTGTCACAGCAGTATTGGTGGCAGCGGTGACATTCGCCGCGCCGGCCAGGGCCGAACCCCCGTGCCAGTTCTCGGGAGGCTTGGGCCCCGATGCCGCGTGTACACAAAGTACCGATGATGACCTTTCACCGTGGATGTGGGCAGACGACGACGGATTTGGGTACGGGTTTGGCGCACCCGGCTATGGCTGGCGCTGATCCGGACAGCGGTACTACACCAGGCCGAAGTAGCCGAACACTCCCGCCACGGCGACCACGATCAAGGGATTCATCTTCGTAATGACGAAGATGAGCGTGCAGACACCGGTCAGCGTGTACGCACGCCAATCGTGATCCGCCGCGCGACTCATCACCAGTGACGTCGCCAGGATCAGCCCAACGGTCAGCGGCGCCAGGCCTCTCTCCATCGCGATGCGCCATTTCGACTTCTGCGCCCGCTGCCAGAATCGCGTCACCGCGTACACCAACGATGCGGCGGGAAACACCATGGCGACCGTCGCGACGACTCCGCCGAGAATGCCCCCCGCGACGCCACCAACCGGAAGCCCGGCGGCATACCCGACCATCGCCACGATCAGAATGCTCGGGCCCGGCGTGGTCTGGGAAATCGAAAAGATGTCGGCGAATTGCGAATTGGTCAACCAGTGTTCGCCGCTCACTGAGCGCAGGTGCATCTCGGGCAGCACCGCATTGCCGCCGCCGATGGACATCAGCGAGAGTGATCCGAACAACACCACCAACTGCCAGTAGGTGCTCATGCGGACACCTTCCTGGGCCATGCCCAGAAGAGAGCCAGCGGTGCGAGCAGTGCCAGTGTGACCAGCAAGGGCCAGCGCATCAATCCGTTGAGCGCGAAGCTGGCAGTGAACAAGAGAACCGGTATCGCACCGGTCAGGCACGTGCGGCCCGTCTTGATCACCATTGCCAGGGTGAGTGCCACGGCGGCTGCCGAGGCGCCATGCAGCACGCCTTTGACGGCGGGCACTTCCTTGAAGCGAAAGTAGAAGTAGGACACCGTCAACACGAGGACCAGCGGTATCAGGCATAGGCCTGCCACCGCCGCGGCGGCACCCGGTGCACCACGCATCTTGGTGCCGACAAAGACGGCCATGTTGATCTGGTTGGCGCCCGGAAGAATTCGGCACATCGTCATCGCGGACAAGAACTCCTCTTCGCCCAGCCACTTCCTTTCGACGACGAGCACCTCCCGCGACCATGCCGAGAGGCCGCCCCCGAACGAGGCGAGCGCGATGTGGTTGAACGTCCAGGCCAACCGAAACAGGGACACCCGCGGCAGTGGGGGATCGTCATCCCTGTTACTCATGCATCAATTCCGGATCGTGCGGGAAGTCGTCCTCGTGGTGTTGGTATGAATCGAGCGGATCCGGCGGGTCATATTGATGCGACAGGTCCCAGTCGGTGTTGAACACATCCTGCAACCGGGCGACCACAAGTTCATCGGTGATAGTGATCCCAAGTTCGCGGCGCAGATCGAAGGCGCTGCGATCGATGTTCATCGAGCCCACCAGGGCGTGAGCGTTGTCGACGACGAGCAGCTTGGCGTGCACCCTGAGGTTCTTCTGCTTGTGCACCTTCACCCCGATGCGGCGCAGTGTCCGGAGCGACGCGAACGTGTCGAGGATGTCCCATTCGCTGATGCCATGTCTGCCTCCGCACAGCACACGCACCCGGACACCTCGGTCCACCGCTGCGGCGACGCGGTCCAGGATGACCGCATCGACGTACTTCGGATGTTGGATGTCGAGCCGCTGTTCGGCCGCGTCGATGAACTCCGCCATGTGGTAGCGAGAGTTCGCATTGCTCCACAGCAGCCCCTCGAAGACCGACGGCACCCAATCCCGGTGCTCCCAGTCGGCCTCGAACACCTCGACGATCTGTCTGACATGGCTGGGCACCACCGTGATGACGCCGTAGTCGCGGGTCCGTGTGAAGTACTTCTCACAGAGGTTGAAGGTGGCCACCAGCGCCGCTTTGTTGTCAGCGACTATCGACTTCTCATGTGTCACATAGAATTTCGGACTAGACCAGGCGACCTTCACTCCGGCCGCGGAGAGCGTCTCAAACGTTTCGTCGTTGGCTCGGTCGCCGCCCGACCGCTGCGGGTTAAGCATCACGCGGACATCCACACCTGCCCGACAACGGCCGATCACCGCCCCGATCAAGCTTCCCTCGGTGAAGGTGAATTGTTTGATGAGAAGCGATGTCTCCGCGCTCTCGATGAATTCGCGAACCGGTTCCAGGCCGTCATTCGGCTCGACGATCAGGCGAGGCGTGAAGGGGAGCACAAGAGCAGAAGCTAGCACCAAGATCGCGCATTGTTCTGCCATTCACATGAACACTTCGATCCTGTCCGCAACGACATTGAACCCCAACGCAACTGGCGCCGCCGTCAGGGCATCGCCACCCTCTGTGCGGTGGGCTGCTCGACCGACTTCCGGTGGATCCGAGATTTGAGAGCTGCGGCACGCTTCTCCACCGCAAACCAGCTCAGCGCGGCAAGCGGAAGGGTGACTGTGGCGGCAAGAAGAAAGAACAGGAACGGATTCAACCGCGTAAGCCCACAGCAAGCCAGCAACTGCTGGACCGGGAATGCATAGATATACACCCCGTACGAAAGATCGTTGCGCAGTCGCGTTTTGCGGATGAGGGCGCCAGAAACAACGACCGCGTAGGCCAGCGGCAGGGCGCCGATGACTCGGTAGTTTTGCGTGAATCCCGACGCGACGACGACGGCGACGCTCAACGCGACCAATGACCAGCGAGCCGGTACGTGATCTTGGTACTGGTAGAGCATCGCGCCTGCGAGGAACACGACGAAGAATCGGGCCAGCACCTGCGGCCAGCTGTACAGCGGTGGAGTGTACGAAACGTAGGCCGCCCACACTGTCGCCACGACGAACAGAGTCGGAATGACCCAGCGGTGTCTCAGTAGGCCGACAATGCCAAGCACCGAAACCATGACGTCGCAGAGCAGAACGAAGAAGACCGTCCAGATGGATCCGTTCCAGACTCCCGGATAGGGCACATCCGCAGGGGTGCCGTCGATATCGAAATAGGCCACATTGAGCAGGGCATTGTTGACCACATACGCGAGCTCTGAGGAGAGGGTGACTGTGGAGTGCTGGACCTTGGCGGCGATCGGCGCTATGACGAAGGCGACCACGAGCAGGCATACCCACAGGCCCGGGAAGATTCGCAATACACGGGATGCCCAGTACTCCTTGAGGTACGGGCGACGCATCCACGCCGCGGTGATGAGGAACCCGGAGATGACAAAGAATCCATCGGCAAATATGTTGCTGAGCAGCCGCACCGCTGGTGCGTAGTCAATCTGGCGACCAGTAAGGGGCCAGGAATGGTAGAGGACCACTCCGATCGCCAGAACGAGACGCCACATGGTCAGTGCATTGTGGTGTCTATCGAATACCTGCCCAAGCTTCATAATTCCTCGAGGCGCCGATGCTGTGCTTTTACCTTTGCGAATGAACATACTGCACAATCCCGACCAGCACCTGCTCTACGTCTAGCGTAAGAATCTCCGCGTCTTCGATCCTCAAGGTGTTTGCGAATTACTACAGCTTTTCTGAAATCGAGCGAGCGAATTTAATGTTTTCCGCAATGCGCTTTACTAAGCGGCACCCGCAGGGCATCGGAAATGGCCTGTAACAGAACATAAGGCATGTTCAAGAGCATGGTGAGTGTAAATTCTCTGTACGCTCATATTGGCGAAGGCAAATAATAGGAACGGTGCCGTGTCGATGGATGCATTTGCCGTCGGAGTATGCCGAACAGCCCTCCGGGGGAGGGACAGGTGTGGCCCGGGGTGTTTATCCGCTGATGTTGGCAACCGCTACGAAGCCGGGGAGATCTCGATGGCGACCGACGCCTGCTGGCGACGGGCAATCCAGACTCCGAGTTCACTCAACGGCCCCAAAAGCCAATACTTGCGACTGACGATCTTGCGGACCCGCGGAGTGTCCTCGAGGCCTAGCACCCGCGCGGTACCTGCCACGACCGGCGCACCAGGGGTGAGCTGCCCGCGAACACTGCACGGCTGCAACGTCACCGCAGGATTGCGCCGGATGCGTTTGACCTTGTACGCGCCCGCCTCCGAGAAGAAGTAGAGCTTGCCGTCGGCCGGAGCAATCCATACCGGTGTGGACACCGCCGTGCCGTCCTTGCGATAGCTCGTCAACGCCACATAGTTCGCCCGGCCGGCCACATCCCAATCGGTCATTCGTTGTCTCTCTTCCTCATCACGCACTCCATCCACGATTCTGTCGCAGAGGGCGCCGGATTGCATTCGACTGCCGATGCTTACATGTGCACCGGGCGCACTGTGAGGTGGGTTTTTCCTGCACATAGCGTCCACGGAAACCCTGGGGAAACACATCTCGGCGACAGTGGTGACATGGCCGGTCCAGCGGATACGAGCACGTCGACACGTACGGCGTGTTCGTACTGCGGGGTGGGCTGCGGGATCGAGGTCCAGACGAAGCCTGGCCCGACGGGTCCGGTGATCGCACGCGTTTCGGGCGACAAGCTTCATCCGACCAATTTCGGCCGCTTATGCACGAAGGGCGCCACCCATGCCGAGCTCATGGCGGCGGTCGATGGTCGGCTGACAACCGCTTTGGCCCGCCCGTCGCGTGGTGCCGAACTTGTCGAGACGCCCGTTGATGTCGCCGTCACCGAGGCGGGGCAGAGACTGCGCTCAATTCTCGATGAGCACGGGCCCGACGCCATCGCGCTGTACGTATCGGGCCAGATGTCGATCGAGGCTCAGTACCTGGCCAATAAGCTGGCCAAGGGATTCATCCGCACCGTACACATTGAGTCGAACTCGCGACTCTGCATGGCCAGCGCCGGGACTGGATACAAACAGTCGCTCGGGGCAGATGGCCCGCCGGGGTCGTACACCGATTTCGATTGCGCTGACGTATTTTTCGTCATCGGCGCGAATATGGCGGATTGCCATCCGATCCTATTCCTACGGATGGCTGACCGGCTCAAAGCCGGTGCAAAACTGATCGTCGTGGACCCGCGGCGCACGGCGACCGCCGACAAAGCCGACCTGTTCTTGCAGATTAATCCCGGCACCGACTTGGCACTTCTCAATGGGCTGCTGCATCTTTTGGTGAAATCCGGAGATATCGACGAGGAGTTCATCGCCGAGCACACCGAGGGCTGGGCGGCGATGCCCGAGTTCCTGGCCGACTATCCACCCGAGGTGGTAGCCGAGATCACCGGCATTCCCGAATCCGATATCCGCGCGGCCGCCACGATGATTGGTGAGGCCGGCGAGTGGATGACGTGCTGGACCATGGGCTTGAACCAAAGTACCCACGGCACCTGGAACACCAACGCGATATGCAATCTTCACCTCGCGACCGGTGCGATTTGTCGGCCCGGCAGCGGCCCCATGTCCTTGACCGGTCAACCCAATGCCATGGGCGGGCGCGAGATGGGTTACATGGGTCCGGGCCTGCCCGGTCAGCGATCGGTGGTCAGCCCGGAAGACCGGGTGTTCGTGGAGACGGAGTGGGGGCTCGCTCCGGAGACCATCCGGACCGAGGTGGGCCCAGGAACCGTCGCCATGTTTGAGCACATGACCGCGGGAGAGATCAAGGCGTGCTGGATCATCTGCACGAATCCCGTGGCAACAGTGCCTAACCGGGGAAACACAATCACCGGGCTGGAGACCGCGGAATTGGTCATCACCCAGGACACCTATGCGGCCACGGCCACAAATCACTACGCGGACATCGTCCTACCTGCCGCATTGTGGGCCGAAGCCGACGCGGTGATGATCAACTCAGAACGCAACCTCACCTTGCTCCAACGCTCGGTCGAGCCGATCGGCGAAGCCCGACCCGACTGGCAATTGATCTGCCAGGTCGCTACCGCCATGGGATTTGGTGACCAGTTCAGCTACACCTCCAGCGAGGACGTGTTCAACGAGATCCGTCGGTTCTGGAATCCTAAAACGGGCTATGACCTGCGCGGTGCCAGCTACGGGCGCCTGCGCGAAACTCCGTTGCAGTGGCCCTGCCCGCCGGACGATGCCAACGATCGCCACCCCATTCGCTACCTCAACGACGGCGTCAGCCAGAGCCTTTTCGAAGATGCCGCCGGGCGCCGGCCGCGGTTGGCGTTCGCGACTCCCTCGCGCCGTGCGGTCTTCCACCCGCGCCCGCATATGGATGCGCGGGAGCTGCCCGACGACGACTACCCGTTCATCCTGAACACGGGCCGCCTGCAACACCAATGGCACACCATGACCAAGACAGGCCAGGTGGCCAAACTCAACAAGCTCAACAGTGACCCCTTCGTCGAAATTCATCCCGACGATGCCGCGGGACTGAACATCACTGACGGGCAACCGATCGAACTACAGTCGCGGCGCGGACGAGCCGTGCTGCCCGCCGTCGTCACCGATCGGGTGCGGCCCGGAAACTGTTTTGTGCCCTTCCACTGGAACGACGAGCACGGCGAGTACCTCGCGATCAATGCGCTCACGAGTGATGCAGTGGATCCTGACTCGCTACAGCCCGAGCTCAAAGTATGTGCGGTCAGCATGCGGCCCACGGTGGTTATCCAGAAACCGGACCGACCGGAGGCAACGTCTATGCACCCTGTCGCTGAAGCCCTCGGCCTGATGTCGCAGCCGATTCCCACTCTTGCCGAGAGCGAACAGGCCTATCTATCAGGATTTTTCACCACGCTCGACCAAGGCGCGGAGGGTGTTCCCGTCCTGCCCGCAGGGGCACCGGTCGGTACTGCGGTACGACTATGGATCGATGGCGCGCTGGCCGGCATGTATTCCCGTACCACCGGTGGCGTGACGGTCCCGGGCGGCCTACCATTGCCTGCCGCCCGGCCAACAGCATTGGTGCTGTGGGCATCTCAGACGGGCAACGCCGAGGAATACGCCACCAATCTGGCGGCGCAGCTGGGGTCCACGGGCACCCCGCCGCGGATCGTCAACATGGATGACTGCGGGCTCGACGACCTCGCGGCGGCCACCGATGTCCTCATCGTCACCAGCACATTCGGAGACGGTGGCCCGCCGGATAATGGCGCTGGCTTCTGGGACCGCCTGCATACCCCCGAGGCGCCGCCATTGACGGGGATCCGTTTCGCCGTGTTGGGTATTGGCGACCGTGCTTACGAGAACTTCTGCGGCCACGCCAAATCCATCGACGAACGGCTGGCCAGCCTGGGCGCGGTCCGGCTGATAGACCGGTTGGACTGCGAGATATACGACGACGAACCCCTGGCGCAATGGGCCCGACAGGTGACCAGCCTGGTCACCACGCAGGAGGACACCGTCGCGGTAGCAGCACCGGTCACCGCAAGCCCGTGCCCATCGACCGCAGCCACGGCCGAGCCGTTCACCCGCAACAGCCCCATCGCGGCGCGCCTGAGCCGCAACACCGTGCTGACGCCTCGGTCCTCCTCAAAGGAGGTACGGCACTTTGGATTCGATATCTCCGAGCACGGCGTCACCTACAGTGCCGGCGACGCCCTCGGGGTGTGCCCAACCAATTCCGACAGCGCCGTCGCCGCATGGCTTGCCAGCACCGGGCTGCGCGCCGACGACATCGTCGAGGTCGACGGCGCAGAACGGACCTTGCGCGATGCCCTGACGTTCGCGTACGACATCGGCCGGGTAACGCCCAATCTGCTGAGTTTCCTCGCCGACAACATCACAGACACCGCGGCGGCCAAGGATCTACGCGACGCACGAAAAGACCTTGCATCGTGGGCGATTGGCCGCAACGGAGTGGATGCGGTGCACGAATTCCCCGTGCGCGCCACCGCCGAGCAGTGGCAAGACGTACTGGTGCGGCTGACTCCGCGCTGCTACTCGATTTCCTCCAGTCCGCTTGTCAGCCCCCATGAAATCCAGCTGACGGTGTCGGTGGTCCGCTACCGGGGAACCGCCGGCGCCGAGCGCGGGGGAGTGTGCTCAACATTTCTCGCCGATCGCGCCGACGACACGCGGGTTCCCGTGTTCCTGCAGAAGTCCCCGCATTTCCGCCCCCCGGAAGAGTCGCGGATTCCGATGATCATGATTGGCCCGGGGACCGGTATCGCGCCGTTTCGGGGATTCCTGCATGAGCGGCGCGCACTCGGCCATACCGGCCGAAACTGGCTCTTCTTCGGTGATCAGCATGCGGCACAACACTTCTACTATCGTGACGACCTGTCCGCAATGACTGATGACGGCTTCCTGTCCAAGCTCGACGTCGCCTTCTCCCGCGATCAGAAGGACCGGGTCTATGTGCAGCACAAGATGCGGGACAACGGCGCCGAGCTATGGGCATGGTTGCAGGACGGCGCTCACCTCTACGTATGCGGCGATGCCTCTCGAATGGCCAAAGACGTCGACACCGCGCTGACCTCAATCATCGAAAAGCACGGGCGGCTCTCCGCGGAGGGTGCACACGACTACAAACGCGAACTGGTCGCCAGCAAGCGGTATCTCCGGGACGTCTACTAGGCAACGGCTTGGCTCGCGTACCCGAGCACCAGCACCGCTTCAGGCTCTCCGGCACCACCTAGCCCCTCGAGCCGGCAAGTTGCGTCGAGGACGCCGTCAGAGAGACATGGGTATTCCTGCCAAATCCTGGCCCTCTTCACCAGATACTTGTTGACGCCAGGAAGCTCAGCACAGCAGGAATGGGAAGCAACATGCCGGACGTCATCTTGACCGCCGCCACCGTGATCACCATGGACGATGACCGGCCCCGGGCCGAGGCTGTCGCAGTATCGGATAGCCGCATCGTCGCCGTGGGCTCGCTGGCCGAGTGCGCCTCAGCGTTGCCCGGCGCAGAGGTGATCGACACCGGAGCCGGCGCTCTTCTTCCCGGTTTCGTAGAGCCACATGGTCATCCGTTCATGAGTGGTGTCATCACCGAAGCGCCGGTCCATTCGGTCGCACCCTGGAAGACATCAAGCTGGGCCGATGTCACTACCGCATTCCGGGCTGCGCTCGCGGACACTGATCCTTCAGAGCCCCTGATTTTCAGCGGATTCGACGCACTCTTGCATGAGCATCCCGCGCCCAATGTCGATGAGCTGGATCAGATATTCGGTGAGCGGGTCGCGGCCCTCACCGACAACTCCGGCCACGGGGTCTACTTCGGCACCGCATTGATCAAGCTGCACGGCTGGGACAGCGCTCCGCCGGCGGACCCGGTGGGCGGGCACTACCAACGCAACCCCGACGGCACCCTCAATGGGCGCGGGTTTGAAGTTCCGGCGCTGACGGAAGTGCTCGCCCCGTTGATCGCCGGGCTGGGCAATCCCTTGCACTCAGCCGCACAATTCTTCGCCGTGATGTCCCGTGCCGGGTACACATCGACCTCCGATATGACGTATGACCCTCAGCTCAAGCCCGCGTACGAGGCGCTCGCCGCGGCCCCGTCATGCCCACTGCGGGTCAGCCTGTGGGAGATGTCGACTACCGAAACCTACACCGAGCCAGAAACATTCACCGCCAGCGATGACATGCTGTGCAAGACGGGTGTCAAGCTGTGGACCGATGGAGCGGTCTGGGTCGGGTCAGGCGCGACGTCCTTTGCGTATGTCGACTCGGCGGCCACCAGGCGTGCGGCTATCGACCCCGCCACTGCGGGCGGGACCCGCTCGTTGAACTACTCCCGCGAGCAGCTCGATGCCATTCTCGACAAAGCCGCACCCCATGGTTGGCAGATGGCATTCCATTCCAATGGGGATCTCGCCGTGGAACTTGCGCTCGATGCCTACGAGGCAGCATTACTGCGTCATGGCCTGCTCGGCACCGATCACCGGTGGCGGCTCGAACACGCCGGTGGTGCTACCCGGGCCCAGCTCGACCGCGCCGCGCGGTTGGGCGTGCACGTATCCATGTCGCCGTTCCAGTACTACTACTGGGGTGATCTGCTGGACGGCCAGATCTTTGACCACGAGAACGGCAGCAGATGGCAGCCGTTCTCGGACGCGGTCGCATCCGGGGCCTGCATTTCCTTGCACAACGACGGCTCGGTATCGCCTCCCTCGCCGCTGACGAACATCCAGACGGTGACGTCGCGACGCACACGCGCCGGCAACGTCCATGGCGCCGGACAGGCCATCTCCATCCATGAGGCGTTGCGCGCACAGACCATCAATGCCGCCCGCACGCTGCGACGAGACCACCTGGTTGGTTCCATCGCCGTCGGCAAGCTGGCCGACTTCGTCGAGCTGTCCGCGGACCCCTACGACCTCGACCCGGCTCGGCTCATCGAGGTAGTCGGCGTCAACGGCACCTGGATCGGCGGTCGCAGGGTCGACCTGGACGTGTTCCTCGACGCCTCACGAACAGAACATGGCGCGCCACCGGTGGCGCCCATCAAGCACTGCTGTTAGCGGCTAACCAAAACCTTCGCGGCATTGCGCTCGGCGCGCTTGGCCTGGCGATCCAGGTACTTGGCCTTGACTTCCTCGAAGTCCTCGGAGGTCTTCCGGAGGTCGCCGACGATGCGGGCGAGGTCCTCGCGGTACCACTCGCCCTCGCCGGTGATGTCGTCACGATCGAAGATGCGCCATTTGCGCAGCACCGGCAGCACCACCTCGTCGAGGTGTGACTGCGGGTCGTACACGCCGCCGGTGGCGATGGTGACGGCGCTCCTGCGGAATCCGGGGATCGTGTAGCCGGGCATCGTGAAGTTATCAAGCACCTTATGTACGGCCTGAACAGCCTGATTCGGGGCGAACTCCAGACCGGCCGTCACCATGTTGCGGTAGAAGATCATGTGCAGGTTCTCGTCGGTCGAGATCCGCTTGAGCAGCTCGTCGGCCACCGGCTCGTTGCAGGCCTTGCCGGTGTTGCGGTGCGAGACGCGGGTGGCCAGCTCCTGGAAAGTCACATAGACCACCGAGTCGAACAGGCCCTCCGAGAACGGTACGTTCTGCCGGTTCTGGCCGGGGGAGAAGCCGCTCGTCATCTGCGCGATACGGAGTTTCTCGAGTTCCACGGGATCTACCGAGCGGGTGACCACGAGGTAGTCGCGGATGGCAATGCCGTGGCGATTCTCCTCGGCGGTCCACCGGTTCACCCAGGTGCCCCACGGCCCGTCCATGGTGAAGTTCATCGCGATCTCGCGGTGATATGAGGGCAGATTGTCCTCGGTGAGCAGGTTGGTGATCATCGCGACCTTGGCCAGCTCCGAGAGCTTGGACTGCTCCGGATCCCAGTCCTGCCCACCCAGTGCCTTGTAGTTCTTGCCCTCGGACCACGGCACGTAGTCGTGGGGGTTCCAGTCCTTGGTGACACCGAGGTGGCGGTTGACATTCTCCTCGACCACGGGCTCGAGCTCATGGAGCAACTCAAGGTCGGTGAAGGCCTTCTGCATGGACACGTTCCTCAGATCGGGGAGCCAGACGGATACCGCAACTAGCGGTACACGTATCCGGCAGTTACAGAAAGCTAGCATGTTCATGCCGCGAATGGGCGCCTACTTGCAGCACTCGCTCAATTGAAAGCATTCCGTGACCGCCCCTACTTCGGCCGGCGTAGTCATCCGATCGCCGGTAGCGCCAGCCGATCGCAAACTTTTGACTTATTCAAAATTGTTGAGCGTCAACCATTTACGAATCGGCGTGAACGGAGTCGCTCAAAGGGGGGGTAATATTGGTCAAGTAACTATCGCGATGGCACGTACCTAGCACCAACTGTTTCGGCTCATACGGATTCCCTTGTCTGAGTCTCATTGAGCAACAAGGAAGTACGTATGACACAGGCCGAATATCCTGGTCCGCCGATCCGCTATACGTTGGGTCCGCGCAAGACCGGCAGGATGAACGGCGCGTGGTGGCCGCAAGACGACGGATTCATCGCGCGCGAACTGTCACCGTTGATTGAAGAGCTCGCCGAGCACATTGGTCCGGTCAATCAGGTATCCCTGAACTGGAAGGCCGGCTCGCCCCGGTCGAGTATGAGGTCGGCGGCCATGCCTCCGACTCTCGCCAACCGTGCGTTCCATTGGGTGGTCACACTGCAGGGCGAGCATCGGACGGTCCGGATCCTCATGGTGCCGGCACGCACCAACCGGATTCTCGCCAGGGTGATCATGCGCTTGGCCGCGCAAATGCCCCTGCTCGATTCTCCCAAGGAGGACGAAGTCTCCGCGGCGCTCCGAATCATCATGGCCGCTTAGCCCGTGATGTTGAGTTCCACCAGTAGGTTGCGGACCCGCTGTTCGATGTCGTCCCGGATAGGGCGCACGGCCTCAATCGGCTGGCCGGCCGGGTCGGGTAGGTCCCAGTTCTCGTAGCGTTTCCCGGGGAAGTATGGGCAGGTGTCGCCGCAGCCCATGGTGACCACGACATCTGCGCCTTGCGCGATCTCGTCGGTCCAGGGTTTGGGGTACTCGCCGGTGATATCGATGCCCCGCTCGGCCATGACTTCGACAGCGGTGGAGTTGATTTCCTTTCCGGGTTCCGAACCGCCCGACCACCCAACAGCTCGATGACCGGCCATATGCGTGAAGAATCCGAGTGCCATCTGGGAGCGGCCCGCGTTGTGGGTGCACAGAAAAAGCACAGCGGGCTTACCTTCGGTCATTGAACCGCCTCCTTGCGTACGGCTTCGGACATATTCTGTTGCAGCACAGGGGCAAATCGGCGGCGCAGCGCCAGAGAAACGTAGACGAGCGCAACCAGGACCGGTACTTCGATCAGGGGGCCGACAACGCCGGCCAGCGCTTGGCCGGAAGTGGCGCCCCAGGTGGCGATCGCGACGGCGATGGCCAATTCGAAATTGTTCCCCGCGGCGGTGAACGCGAGCGTGGCGGTGCGCGGGTAGCCCAACCCCAGGGCAGCGCCAAGTAGATATCCGCCGCCCCACATGATCGCGAAGTAGGCCAGCAACGGCACCGCAATCCGAGCGACATCCCATGGCCGAGAAGAGATCTGAGCGCCCTGGAGAGCGAACAAGATCACGATGGTGAACAGCAGCCCCCATAGGGCCCACGGGCCGACGGTTGGCAGGAATCGTGTTTCGTACCAAGAGCGACCCTTGACCCGTTCTCCGAGACGGCGCGAGATGTATCCGGCTGCGAGGGGGATTCCCAGGAAGAGAAGCACCGACTTGGCGATCTGCCACGGGGAGGTGTCGATGGCGGTTTGCGGCAGGTGCAGCCAACCGGGCAGGACGGACAGGTAGAACCAGCCCAGCGCCGCGAACATAAACACCTGAAAGACGGAATTCAACGCAACCAGGAGGGCTGCGGCTTCACGGTCACCGCAGGCCAGATCGTTCCAGATGATCACCATAGCGATGCAGCGGGCCAGGCCGACAACGATCAAACCAGTTCGGTATTCGGGAAGGTCCGGCAACATCAGCCATGCCAGCGCGAACATCAACGCCGGGCCGAGCACCCAGTTCAGGACCAGTGAGCCGATCAGCAGCCCGCGGTCGGCGGTAACGGCATCGAGGCGGTCGTAGCGCACCTTCGCCAGGACCGGGTACATCATGACGAGCAGCCCGATCGCGATTGGCAGTGAGATCCCGTCGACCTGAACCCTTTCCAGCGCACCGCTCAGTCCGGGAATCCAACGGCCCAGCAGGAGCCCGCCAGCCATCGCGAGGCCGATCCATACCGGCAGGAACCGGTCCAGCGTCGACAATCTCGTTGCCGCGGTGGGCACGCTCATCCGGGGTGCTCGCACTGGCAGTCTGCGTCGTGAGCGAGGAGCTCGGGACTGGTGCCAAAGGTCTCAGAATCGGCCAAAACTGTGTAGATTTCCCACTTCTCACGATCGGGCGCGGCCACCCACACCTTGTCTTGCGTCGCGAAGCAGCACGTGGTGCCGATCTCTTCCTCGGTGAACATGCCGGCCTCGGTGAGGCGAGCAATCTCGGCGTGTACGTGCGCACTGGATTCCACCTGGACTCCCAGATGGTTGATCGTGCCGCCATGACCGGGGTTCTCCAACAGCACCAGCTTCAGCGGTGGGGAATCGATTGCGAAGTTCGCGTAACCCGGTCTGTGTTTGGCGGGCTGCATGCCAAAGAGCTTGGAGTAGAAGTCGATTGACGCATCGAGGTCGTCCACATTGAGAGCCAGCTGCACACGGGACACCGGTCCACCTCCGGAACTAATGAGATATTCATCGAACTTGTTGTACGCGTTCAGTGTGCCACGTCTTTGACATATGTCAAATACGTGGGCATGCTGGAACCATGCCCAAGGCGCTTCCCGTGGTAGACACCACCGGCCCCGTGTGTTGCGCGCCGGTCGCGGCCGGCCCGATGACTGACGAACAGGCCCTTGAAGTCGCATTGCGGCTCAAGGCACTTGCCGATCCGGTACGGGTCAAAATCATGTCCCAGCTGTTCGGCGCACCCCAGGGCGAGATCATCAGTGGTGACCTTGCAGGCATCCTCGGACTCACCGAGTCAACCGTCAGTCACCACATGAACCAATTGCGTAGGGCAGGGCTGGTGGAATCCGACCGTCGCGGAATGAATGTCTATCACCGACCGGTTCCGGATGCGCTCACCGCGCTCTGCGCAGTTCTGGATCCCACCTGCTGTCGGTAAGGGCCGGACAGTGGCGAGTATCGACAGGCCGGCTCTGTCAACTAGCTCTACGCGTCGCCGCCAACAGCTCAGCAGACAGCAGCTCCGTCGGGGCCGCGGTGCTACCCGGGATGGATGCGTCGGTCATCACATCGTGCGCAAAGTGCGGGTCAGTCATCGGAGGGACCACGAGCAGCACTAGTTGACGACGATCCAGATCGCTGATGTAGATGGTGTCCGCCTGCTGAGTGTGGTAGCCGTCCAACGACACCGTACGATCGCCGCAGCGCAGCTGTTTTGGGGCGGCATCCCATTCCTGGATGCGGTAGATCACCCGCTTGATGGCCCCCAATCGGGGCGCTATCGCATCCAAAAGCATTGGCAGATCTTGTGTTAAATCTCGCGAGTGCGGCCACCATGCGCCGTCGACGTGCCCGCTCCCGTCACCGTCGGGCTTTAACCGAAGGCGAACGGAGTCGTCACTTTCGAATGGCGAGAATATTTGATGCGTCATCAGACGCTCCTAGCTTCAGCGCCCGTGTCCGGTGCTGAACATTTCGACGACGCCACGCCCATGTGTGGGCGGGTGCAAAATTACCGTCTTCCAGCCAGCTTACTCCGATCGATAACTCACACAAGTTGGCTGTAAATCTTTGGGTGGAGGTGGTTTTCGGACAACCAGCACTGGACTATCGGCGTTCGCTTAGCCGATCAGCTTGCAGGTACTGCCGGTAACAACCGGCGACGCAGAACCAGCCGTAACTACAATCGACTGATGTCGACGACCGCACGCCATGACACCGCTATTCCATGCTGATCGGCATCGCCGCCGCCGTGCTGGCGTGCGTTGGGTATGGGACCGCCTCGGTTCTGCAGGGTTACGGTGCCCGTGAATCCGCGACGAAAGTCCACGGGCCGGCGGGCGACGGCGCCCCGCCGCTGAAATCGACCATCGCCGCGATGCTGACTCCGGCATTCATCGCCGGGATGGTTCTCGATCTGGTCGGGTTCGCGGGCAGCCTGGTGTCGGCACGGTTGATTCCGCTGTTCCTCTCCCAGACGATCATGAGCGCCAACCTGGTGGTCACCGCAGTACTTGGTATCGCAGTGTTGGGTGTGCGTCTGCAACGACGGGACTGGCTGGCAATCTCGGCCGTGCTGCTGTCGTTGTGCGTCCTCGCGATGACGGCCGGCCATCGCGGCGAGGATGCCGCACCGGCGGCCGTGCACTGGGGTGTGCTGATCGCATCGGTGGTGGTGCTGCTCACTGGCCTCGGCTCTATCCGCCTGCTTGGCACCCGCGCCGCGATCCCGGCGGGATTGTGCGCCGGGATTCTTTATGGGGCAATGGCTGTCGCGGTCAGAGTCCTCGATGGCCTGGATCCGTTGCGCATCAAGGTCATGCTGTCCGATCCTGCCGCCTACGCGGTGATTCTTGCGGGAGTGGGCGGCTTCTACTTGTTTACCGTTGCGCTGCAAGTGGGTTCGGTCAACGGTGCGGCGGCGGCATTGGTCGTGGGGGAGACGGTCGTGCCCGGCGTTACCGGTGTCGTGCTCTTAGGCGACAGCGCACGCCCGGGACTGGGCTGGCTCGTCGCCGTGGCATTCCTGGTCGCGGTTGTCGCGGCGGTGACAGTGGCCACGTTCGGTGCCGTCGAGAACGCGCAGTCGACGGCACCCGAGCCAGCCCGCTGAGATCAGTTTGACGCGTCGAGGATCTTGATCGCGAAGACGAGTGTGTCACCCGGACGGATGCCAGCGCTGGGTTGACCGGCCGGATAGCCGTCGGCAGGAACCATCGCCACAGCGACGGTGGACCCGACCTTCTGTCCCGCGATGGCCTTCTTGAAGCCCGGCACGACTCCGTTCAGCGGAAACTGAGCCGGGGCGCCCCGGGTGTAGCTGCTGTCGAACACGGACCCGTCACGACCGTTGACACCCATGTAGCAGACCGAAACCGTGGCTATGTCCCCGACGATCGGTCCGGTTCCGGCTTGCAACGTGTGCACCTGGGTCTCGGTCACGCTGAACGGAGCGGTCACGTTGACGGATGGCGCCGCCGTATCCGTCGATCCACTGACCGCGACATTGCCGGTGCTCCCGGCCTGTGTCCATTCGGGCGTGCCACCGTTCTGCGGTGCTGCTGTTGGGCACGCGCTGGCCGCGGTTGCCGGGTCGGCAGGTGCCGACTTGGCCTCCGTATCGGACCCGCACGCGGCGAGCGCCAGAACGAACGAGGCGGCGCAGGCCGCAAGCGCGACGGATGGGTACACACGCGAAGAGTTCACGGTGGTCACGCTAACAGCTGCCTTCCAAGGCGCCGGGGAAGCAGTGCGATGACATCGTCGAACGGTGTCATCGAACGTCATTTCATTCTGGACGAGATCACCGCCGTGCTCTGGTCGCCCACATCCCGAACCGTTGGCGCAGCACCGATACTGGCAGGGCACTCCGGCGGCATGACATTGGGGCGTCGCGACGGGGCTGATGTTGACCGGTTCGGCCCCAAAGCTGCCTCGCCGCAGGGCTATCACGAACAGGACTGGACCAACGAGCGGTACTCGGTTGGCGGAATGATCAGTCATGCGCCAACCGGAGTGCTGACGGAATTCGGGCCCGCGCTGCGCCAGCCGTGTGGTCGCATCCATTGGGCCGGAACCGAGAGTTCTGCCACGATGCTCGGGTGGGTCGATGGCGCCATCCGGGCGGGGGAGCGTGCGGCGGCCGAGGTGATGTCGGAGGAAGGCTGACCGCACATACGGGGGGAGTGCTCGTAAACTGTTGCCATGAAGTGGTTCTCGCGGAGGCGTAGCGAACGCCCCGAGCCCGTTCAGCTCAGCCCCGAGGCCACGCTGGTGGTCGATCAGCTCGTCGACCACCATCACGACCGCGAATGGCCCACGGCGATTGGCTGGTACCTGCCTGACGAAGAACCACCCTGGGACGCGCTTGATGAGCTTCGCCGTAGTGGCTACTGCGAGGTCCAGCGAGACGGCGACGAGGTCGAGGTGGATTTCACCGAGCTCGGGCACCGCACCTTTACGTGAGACCCAGCTCGCCGCGAACCTGAACTACTCGACTCCCACCGTCACCTCGGTGGACTTGATGAAGACGGTGGCGGCCTGACCGACGGTGAGCCCGAGGTCGGCCACGGCGTCCTTGGTGATTGAAGACGTCACGACCTGATCGCCACCGTCGAGCCGGATCTTCACAATCGCCATCACGGTTCCGACATTCACCTCGGTGATGGTTCCCGTCAGCTGATTGCGCGTAGACAGGCGCATGACATCTCCTTACCTCGGTGTCCGGGTATCCATGTTCAGGCTAGTCAACGTGTCGGCCGCGAAGCACAGCTATCACCGAATGGACCCAGCGTGCGGCCGTGGCCGCGAGCAACTTCCGCGGCCATAGGGACTGCAACACCGCCAGACCCTTTGACCAGCAACCACGTAGGAAACACATGGGAGGGAAGAGGGCTACGATGTCGCTGGCCTGGTTCGGGCGCGTGCCCCAAGGTCCAGCGCGGTACCGACGTTCTCGTAGCGAAGTGTTGATTCTTAGGCGGAAAACATGTCCAGCCATGTCATGAGCTTCCGCAATCGGGCGGAACAGATCTATACGGTCAATACCGAGACTCTTGAGGGCATTCGGCTGCTACGCCCTGTCTGGCTCCTCACAGCTATCTGCGCACCCGGTATCGGTGCGGCAGCTGCAACGCTGGCCTTCGCAGGCATGTCCACGGTTCCACTCGTCTGCCTCGCCATCTCGATTCCGGCATTCGCCTGGGGTATCCGGTACGCCCTCAAGAAACCCATCACCTACGCGGAGTCCATCACCTACATCCTGTACTGCGATGTAGCCATCACAGTCGGTGTCTGCGTCGTCACGGAGACAGGTATCGCGTTCCTCAAGCTCGTGTGGCTGGTGGCCGCCAACACCTACGCATTCGCATTTCACGGCAGGCTAGCGATGGCGGTACAGGCTGCCGTGACGGCACTCGCGACGGGCCTGACGATAGGCGGGGCAGTGATCCGCGGAGATTCCAGCGCGCCGGCACTCATTACAACCGTGGCGACCGTGATCTTGGTCAACGCGGTCGCCGCCTGGGCCATTTACCTCGGTATGGCTCAATTCGCCAAGGTCGCCCGCGACAAGGATCGCCTTGCCCGCCAGGACGAACTCACCGGCCTACTCAACCGCCGCGGCCTTCAGCAAGCCTGCGCGAACTGGTCCGGTGATACAACGGGCAAGCATGTCGTAGTCGCTGCCATCGATCTGAACGGGTTCAAATCGATCAACGACAAGCAAGGGCATCACGCAGGCGACCAAGTGCTGCAGCAAACGGCCCAGCTGTTGCAGTTGTTGGCAGGTCCCGACACGTGGCTAGTCCGGCTCGGCGGAGACGAGTTCGGTGTGGTTACCGTTGTCGACGGAAACCGGGTGCTCGACTACCAGCGTGCGGTCGAAGACGCCCTTGCCGACGACATTGCCCAGGTGGATGCCAGCGTCGGCGTCGCATCCGAGGAACTATCGCGGACCGACGACAGCGCGCCCGTATCGCTGGCGGCGGTAGTCGCGGACTTGCTCATTAAGGCCGACAGCGCGATGTACGCCGCGAAAAGGTATGCGACATCACAAGGAGTCAATCTCATCGAGCGCCGCAGGAGCCTGTGAGCCGGGCCTGGGTAGCGAATAAAAAGGCTGGCTGCCCAGGATTCCTGGACAGCCAGCCGGACGCATTGATGTTGCGCCGTAAGACTTTAGACGGTCTGCACTGAGACAGCCTGGGGGCCGCGATCGCCGGCTTCTTCTTCGAAGCTAACGCGATCGTTCTCGTTGAGGCTGCGGAAGCCGCCCTTGTCGGCGATGGCCGAGAAGTGAACAAACAGGTCCTTGCTGCCGTTATCCGGAGTGATGAACCCGAATCCCTTTTCGGCGTTGAACCATTTCACGATGCCTTGAGCCATGCGATTACTCTCCTGAGTATCTAATTGCGGGGTCGACGTTCGACCCTGGGTCTGCGGAGGTACGCGAAATCAAAGCAACTGGCAAAAGTCACGGAGATAGGTATGTGTCCGCCGCGGAAAATCTTCGCGAGCGTGTCACTAAGAAAATCAACCAGTTTCACCATATCAGAGGCTGAGCCCGATAGCGAGGCCAGCAGTAATCCGGTGCCGCAGAACATGAATTGGCAACCGGATTCCGAATGCCGGTGTGGGGGCCGAACCACCCAAACTGCTTGATGCCGAACAGAGTTCGCCGCTCGGCTGATCGCCGAGACTTGAGCCGAACCGGAAGAAGCGACTCAGATGAGCCCGAGGCCGCACCGGCACTGCACCCTTCCTGTCCAGTGAAACCCGTGAAGTGCCCCGAATCGGCTACTAACGGCCAACTTCCGAGCCCGGCCAGGGGAGCGAGACTAAGTTTCATGACGGTCTCAATTGAGCAAAGGTACTGCGCCTTACTGGCGGCGCGAGGGCCAATGACACCCGTTTGGATCTAGTGTTGGCTGCTATGGCCGGACTTGGTAATTACATGAAACGCTGGCGCGCAGCGCTTCATGTAATCGTGTCGGCGTTGATGCTTGCCGTCCTCGGACTCCCCGGCGCGCCCGTAGCTCACGCGGCTGCGGCGGCGGCCACGTTGTCGGTGACATCGACGTGGCAGACCGGTTTCATCGCGAGTTTCACCATCACCAACTTGAGCACGGTGCCGCTCACCGATTGGAGGCTTGATTTCGACTTGCCGATGGGGGAGTCCGTCCGGCACACGTGGAGTAGCACCCTTGCGCAATCTGGCACGCACTATGTTCTCGGCCCCGCGAATTGGAACCGCACCATCGCACCAGGAGGTTCGGCCACCGGTGGGCTACGCGGCGTACTGAGCGGTTCTTACACGCCACCATTGAATTGTGTGCTCAACGGGCAGTATCCCTGCAGCTAGAACGTCGGCAGAGCGGCGGGTTACCGCCCGGTGAGCAACAGCGCGGCATCGACACTCTTGCTGGAGCGATTCCGGCGAGGGGATGGTTCGGGCAAAATTCTTACGGCAAAACTGGCCAAATCTCGTCATTACGTTACTGTTTGCTTTGTCAAGGAAGATCCTGCTTCTCACGGAAGGAGTTCGCATGTCGTCTGCATCAAGATTTGTGGTTTATGCCGGAATCGCCGCCTCTGCTTTGGGGTTGTCTGGCATTGGAATGCCGTTGGCCTCGGCCGATGATCCCGGCATAGATGCATCCAACTGCTCTGCGGCGGACCTGCTGGGAGTGGTGTCCGGGGTTGCGGCCGTCGAATCGGTCTATCTGCACACACATCCTGACGTGAACGAGTTTTTTAACGGCTTCAAGGGCAAATCGAGAAACGAGATACGTTCGGAGATTGACGGGTACATGGCCGCGAATCCCGATGTCCGTAGCGATCTCGAAGGAATCCGCCAGCCAGTGACCGACTTCAAGGAACGTTGCGGCGTCTCAGCCAGCCCTGTCATCAATTGAGCCTGAAGAGAGGTGGCGCATTCGCCATGAGTACAGAATCTAGGTTTGGTCTGCTACTGGTACTCGCCCTCATCGGTTCCGCGGCACCTATAGGTGCTGGCCTTCTTGGCGCGACAGCTATCGCTGGGGGAGATGCGGCTTCTGTGACGTATCGTGCCGATTCCTGGGACGACGAGGCCGAGTTCCTCATCGGACACGAAGCGATGAATACGTACACGCCCGATTCGTGGCAGGTCGTGGGTGATCCCCAACTCGACACCGGTGGAAGAAATAGCAGCGGTATTGGAAAGTCTTGCAACAATCCCGGAGTTCAATGTAGGTAGCGTTCCTCAGCTGCCGGTATGAGAACTATGCGGGCTTGCGCGATATCCGTTGGTAACCCCCGGTATTCGATTCTGCCGTGTTCCTCTGGCTATCACTGCGTCGTAGGTCTGTGTGGACCTACGAAGACCGCGATCTCCCGCGCGACTTAAGTGGCTCGGTTGTAGTCTCGGCCGGGCGACAGGTTCAGCCGCATCTCGACTTACACCAGAGGAAGACGCGAGAGGGAGCTCATGAGGACGATTGCATACCGCTACACGGCAGTTGCCGGCCTGGCCGCCGCTGCGCTGATCACTGTGGGCTGCAGCAATGGCAAGAGCGTCGACACGTCGGCGCCGCCTCAGGTCGAGTTGATCGCCACCACCTCGTCTGCAGCGCCGGCGCAGCCCACCCAGGTCAAGCTGATCGGGGACAGGGACGTCGAGGTGACGCTGACTGGCCCGATCGCTGCCAAGTATTCGTCGGCAACCGAGGATCAGAAGCAGGCTCTCGGCAAGGCCTTAACGGGCGACCGCAATGCGGGCACCCGGGAGAGCGGCGCGGTGTTCCAGCAGTTCCAGGGCGGCGCGATCATCGCCAAGAACAACCAGGCAGGCACGCCCGCGTACATCGTCGTGGGCAAGATTCGGGACGCCTGGAATATCCAACGCGGCCCGGACGGCACACCGTCGATCACCGGCGATAACGGCTCGGCGGGGCCGCTGGGCCTGCCCACCAGTGACGAGAACGCCGATGGTGATCTGCTCGTGTCGACGTTCGAGCACGGCAAGATCGAATATGACGAGAAGACCGGCCAGGTCGAGGTCACGGTCAACGACAAGGTCGTACCTTCGGGGCTGTAGAAGGCGATGATGATTCGTGCCGAGGATGAGGCACGACCAATTCCATTCTGAGCCAGTCACGTTCAATCAGCCGGGCACTCGATCTGCCCGTCGTATCGGTCGGGTTGGACGAAGCCCCGTCCCATTTCGGGAGCGCGGCTCTGTGTTCGCCGCTGACGTCCCGGTCTCCAGCGCGCGCACCCGCGAGCTGCTCAGTGGGAACCCGAGTCAGTACATGCTGATCGAAGACCTCGAACACGGTGACTACTTCGCCGTCGCGGAAGCCCGCTAAGCCGAGAGACCCGTGAACACCGAAAAGAGGTCCTGGTAGCGAGCTCCCATCACCCGGACGAGCACATCGAGGACCTTGGCATCGGGTCCGACGAGCACGCGGGGCTTCTTCTCACGCACGGCGGTGAGGATGATGCGCGCGGCGGCCTCTGGGCTGGTGTTCGCCAGGTACTTGTCGAACACAGCGGCCGCCGCCTGCACATCGATACCCTCGGCGGCGGTGGCGTTTCGGGCGATTGCGGTCTTGATGCCGCCGGGGTGCACGCAGGTGACGGCGACGGGCTTCTTGGCGGCGATCATTTCCTGGCGCAGGGACTCGGTGAAGCCGCGCACCGCGAACTTGGCGGCGTTGTAGGCGCTTTGGCCGGGCAGGGACAGGAGGCCGAACAGGCTGGAGACATTGATGACGTGGCCGTCGCCGGAGGCGATCAGGTGGGGCAGGAATGCCTTGGTGCCGTTGACAACACCCCAAAAGTTGACATCGATGATGCGCTCGATGTCTTTGAACGGGCTCGCCGCGACGTCGCCCGCATAGGCGATGCCGGCGTTGTTGAATATCTGGTTAACCTTGCCGAACTGTTCCTTGATCGAGTCGGCGTACAGCAGGAAGGCTTCGCGCTCAACGACATTGAGGCAGTCCGCACGGACCTCGGTGCCGAAGGCCGCGACCAGGCGTTCGGTCACGGCCAGTCCCTCGGTGTCTACGTCGCTGATGGCAACCTTGGCGCCGGAGCGGGCCAGCTCGATCGCCACAGCGCGCCCGATGCCCGATCCTGCGCCGGTGACTACGGCCACCTTGCCGCCAAAACCTTCCATGCCTTGCCTCATTACAGTGCTGGCGCCGGTCCTAGTGCCGCAACTTTCGCAATATCTCGCGGGTTTTGGCCTTGCGGAGGTAGGCGAAATGAGCCTTGACCGCGGGGAGGCCGAGATTGGGGTTCACGACATAGGCAACCATGCTGATATTGCGGCTGAGGTTCAGGAGGCGCCTGAAGACGAACAGTCGGGCCTTGCGGGCGATGCCGTCCTGTGCCCCGTGCTCCCGGTAGTACGTCGTCTCGTCACCGCCGAAGCTGTCCGCCGGAGCGGCTGTGTAGTAGAAGAGCGCCAGCGATTGTCGCCATGAGCCTTCGGCGACTGGGAGAGGGAATCCGTGCACCGACTGGTCATCGGTGCGAAAGATGAGGGCCCTGCCCCAAACGGGAACGACCGTCTGAACGGCCCGGCCCTCCGCGTCGTAGAGCGATAGGCAACCTCCGTCATTCAGTGACCAGCTGTCATTCAGATAGACGATAACGTTGATGCGGCGGTAGAGGTTTAGCGCGCGAAGATAGTGGAAGTCGGTGTGGGGAGTCAGGACTCCACCCGAGCCGCTGAGGTGAATGCCACCCCCAAACAGATAGGGATCGGGGAGTAGCTGCCGGATGCCCGTGACCTTTTCGAGCACGCTCAGGAAGCGCGGTTCGTTGAGTTCTCTGATGACAGTTTTGAACGGTTCCGGGATGAGGTCGATTTCCGCGCAGAACCGTTTGTTCCGAATGTATCCGTCGTCCCATTGGTTCCACCAGGGCCAGGAGATGCCGGGAAAGTCATCGGCGGACTCCGAGGGCAGGCGTAGGAAGTCGTCGACCACCAGGTGCGGAAATGGCTCAGCCGTTTGGAATTGGCGGTGCAGATCTGGCGCGTTGCGCTCGAGTTTTTCGACTCTGACAACGGTATCTGTCTCGAGGACTGTTCCGTTCTCACCCACATAACTATCGAAGGATTCTGCTGACTCGTAGGCAGTTTCATTTTCGATGTGCATCAGATGTCTGCCTCTCGCGCTAGGCCATGCGGAGCCTCGATAGCCGACCGCATCGGTCCACACGATGTAGCGGCAGCCTGGTACCGCGCCATGGTTTCGGCCTCAACCAAAACGACGTTCTGTGAGATGTTCCGGCCGGCGAGAGCGGCGCGATACGCGTGGGCTGACCACGTCGTTCCCGGGTGGAAGTATCTAGGCAGTAGGGCCTCCTCATGATGACATGTCACCGACGGCTAGTCGCAGATCGACGAGATACGACAGGGGAGTGGCGCTGATTGCCCGATGGGGGCTGTGCGCCACTACTTTGATGCCCTACCATCCGAACCCATGACAACGCCGCAACGTGTTCACATCACTCACGAGTTCAAGTCCGACCCGCAGACCGTGTTCAACAAGCTCGCCGAGCACGAGAACCTCGGCCCGGTCTTTGGCGCCAATGTCACCCGCGTCAGCGACGGCACTAGCACTCGTAACGGCGCCGGCTCGGTCCGCCGCCTCAAGGTTGGTCCCCTTCCGGCGTTCGAGGAAACCACCACAACGGCCCAACCGAACACGCTCATCGAGTACAAGATCACCAAAGGCAGTCCACTACGCGGCCACTGGGGCCGCCAGGAGCTCACGCCGACTGCGAGCGGCGGCACCACGCTCGACTACACGATCGGGTTCGACTCAGCGATCCCCGGGCTCGCCGTCTTGGTTGGCAAAGTGCTCACGTCCACGATCGCCAAGGGGCTCCCGAAACTCGCCGACTGACCACGCGTAGACCAGGCCCGTGCCCTTGGAAAGGCAGAGGAACCGGAATTACGATCCGATTGTGCGACAGGGTGTTTGATGGCCCACGGCGATGCATCCGATCGCAGTTGCGGGATGGTTGTGATGGCCGTGTTCATGAGGCGATGCTGTTCAGCGTGGTCAGATCGGCGACTTCCGGAACCGGATAAGCCGAAACCAGGACAAGGGCCTGGACACGGGCAGAATGGCCTACCGGCGGCGAAATCGCTCAGGACCGGCCACATCAATGCTTAGACGCGTACTCAACCTTGGTGACGATCCACCGGTTCTTCTGGTACTCGAGAGTGGTGGCCCAGGTTCCGTGCGTGGTCTGCTGTGCAGGGTTTCTAGGTGTTGTTACCGACCAGGCGATCTGTGACTCAACGCGGGCGTTGGTACCGGAGCACTCGACCTGCTTGCTGGTCAGCTCGGCGATATGCGAGACGTATCGATCTGCGCCCGGAATCGTGCTGACGGAGCGGAATGCCTGTTCGGACTGTGTGTAAACCTCAGGGGATAGACGCTCCTTGAGCGCGGGCAGGTTCTGATCTGCGAGACCGGTGAACTCGAAGCTCAGGTGGGCAACCTCCTCGGCGGCGGCGACCGTAGTGTCGCAGTGGTTCGAGGCGCGTCGGATCGCGAAGTAGGCGGTGGTGCCCCCCGCGATCACTAGTACTGCGACAGCTGCGACTACCGCCCATCGCATCCGGTGGTTCCCGGACGCCGCGGCTGAAGGCGTGGGTGCCGGCAAGGTCGGGGCAGCGTTCTCCGATTCAGCAGGCTGGCCAGACTGTATGCCCGGCACTGCGGGTCCACCGGCAGCCAGCGGTGCAGCGAGTTCTGCTACCAGCGTGCGCAGCTGGCCATCGTCGTCGAGATCGATCTGCTGCTTGAAGGCCTGGTCGGCCACTGCCATCACCTGGTCGCGGCTGATGGCTTGCCCCGTCAGCGCGGTGATCCGCTGGGAAAGCTCAGCGAGCCGGTCGTGCACAGTCATGCTCGCTACCCTAACCACTCCTTCACCGTCCCTGCGTCCACCGGGATCCATTTGAAGGGGTAACCTGTGGCGACACAATGCTTGCCGATCCGGCGCACGACCAAAAACATTGCGTTACAGGGCGTTAAGTAATTATCTGGTGTAACCGGCCCGTTTTGTAACTAGCGTGGATGTCGCCCTTGTTATCGCCCGCGCTGTGCTGCAATGGAGCAGTGACGACTTAGGAGAGTCTGCTGGCCCGGACTCCGCCGATAGCCCAGATCAACCAGCCGATCGCACATTCGTCAGCTCCCAGCCGGGGCTGTCCGTTTCGGATTAGTTAGCCACTGCGACATGGGATTTGGCTATCTTTTCATGGACACTTGAGCGTCGATTCGTCCGGATAATGTTGGCCATTCCGTACACTGCACCTTTGACCGGCTAATTTCCGCCATCTCGGGCACCCGCTGCCGGTTGATATCCCCATCCGCACAAGCGAATTGGGCTGTATTGGTGCACCGATCGGGAGGCCTAGTGCCGCCGGGGTACGGGTCTCTACGCGCACCTTTCTGCCGAACTTCGGATAGATTGCCCGTCTGTGGGTGACAACAAGCGGCGGATGCTGAACGGCGAGCTCTACCGGGACAACGATCCCGAGCTCGTCGCCGAACGTAAGCACTGTCAACAACTGCTGGACCGGTACAACGCGGCAGGCGCCGCGGACGACTTGGTCAGGGACGAAATTCTTGCGGAGCTGTTGGGATCGCTCGGCGATGGGTCATGGATCATGCCCCGATTCCAATGCGACTACGGCTACCAAATCACCGTCGGCACAAACTCATTCCTCAACTATGACGCGATCTTGCTGGACTGCGCACGGATCACGATCGGCAACGATGTTTCAATCGGGCCGCGGGCACAGCTCCTCACTGCCTTGCATCCCATCGATGACCATCAGGCGCGGCGAGATAGATGGGAGTCAGCTGCTCCCATCACAATCGAAGACAACGTCTGGCTCGGGGGCGGAGTCATTGTCTGCGCGGGAGTAACAATTGGGCACAACAGCGTGATCGGGGCTGGCAGCGTCGTCACCCGCGATATCGCCCCCTGCACCCTTGCCGTCGGGAACCCCTGCCGCCCGATCCGGGCCCTGAACGTGCCTTGACCTACGGCCCAACGCGGTCGCAGGGGCGGACGGCCGGTCGGGGGGAGTGTGTCGGTATTTTCGCGCGTTCGAAAGTCCGTAGGCGCATTAGAGATGATGTGCAGGCCAGTTCCACCAGCCAAGCCGCTTTCAGCGACTACACATCTATTTCGCGTGATCGGTCTCTCGGACAACGTTCACGAACCTCTCGATCAAAGCGTGATCCTTGACGCCGCGGGACGATTCGATGCCGCTGGAGACGTCGACGCCCCAAGCTCCGGTGGCATCCAGTGCGTCGCGGACGTTGTCCGGAGACAGTCCGCCCGCCAGGATCCACCGTCCTCGAGGACGAGATCGCTGTTGGGCCCAGTCCCATGGCGTTCCCGACCCGGCGTCGGTGCCGTCGATCAGGAGCTCGTCCTCACCGAGCTCGAGGTTGTAACCGTCGCGGACGGTACCCGCGACGACCGCGCGGATCACGTTGAGGCCGGCGTCATGCAGCCGCTGCACTTGCTCGGCGTCGACAAGATCGTGAATCTGCACGGTGCGAAGCCCAGTCATCTCGGCGATCTCGGTGATTTGATCGATTGAGTTGTCGCGAAACACACCGATCGCCCGGATGTGATCGGGGATCCGCGCAAGCAGTTCGCCTGCGAGCGCGGGGGTGACCTTGCGGACGCTCTCAGCGAAGACCAGACCGATACCGTCGACGCTCAGTCTGACCGCGAGGTCGACCGTGTCAGCATCGCGCAGACCGCAGACCTTGATGAATGGCACCGCCTGCACGCTACCAGCGCCGCCTAGCCAGCTTAAGGAGCCGGTGTCCAGCAGAATGCTGGGTGAGCGCCGAAGCAGCCACGCTAATGCAACGGCTATCGGTGTGGTGTCGAGACGGGTGGCGACTGACCGTAGTTCGTCGGACTGCAGCGGTGAGAAGCCGCCGAGCGATGACGCGGTCGCGCCTGGGCACGTTTTTCGCGATACGACTCAAACACCACCAGTACAGATGCATCGGACCCCACTCCAAGGGAAGGCAGTCGCGGGCGGGAACCAAACGATTGGCTAATTCAGGTGTTTCGTCGCGCATCACTTGTCGGGCACGTCGAGCGTGAAAGGGGTTTGATGCAACCATGACCGCGGGGAGATGGTTAGCAGGCCCGCAGGCAACCGACGGTGAGCGCTCAACAGGTGCCACGGCTTACAGCCGACCTAGGATGTTTCAATGCCTGGCAAGTCCCAATCGTCGATTCCGCTGAGTGCATGGAGGCTGCGAGGACGACTTCTGTTACCTGCTGGCGCGATTGCCGCCGCCCTTGTCGGGGCGGTGTCTATCGCAGCGCTGGTAGTGCTGGCGAGCAGCATTCCGGGATTCGTGCGCGGCGGTGAACGGATCGCTGTGCGATTGCATAATCTTCCGCCTGGGGATGAATTTGCAGAGATCAACCGCGTGACGTACTGGCCGCCTGATTGGGTTGCTGCGGTATGCCAGCAGCCGGTATACCACCTGCGGACCCCAAATGAACGATTCCCTCACGCGACCGTGAGTTCGATATGTAAGGCACGTGTTCGGCTGGATGGCGAGTCGTCCGATATCACGATCGCACGTTTCCCAGCTGAATTGCCCATGCAGGCCGATCTTTTCAATAGCAGTTACAAGTGGTATGCGTTCGCCTACGACGACGGCGGGATGGTCGTTTTCGCGACCTTCTCCGAAGTTGCGGCCGGGTACGACACCGGCTTCACCGAGTCCGTAGTGCTGCAACCATTGAAGCAATTCGGCTTCCGCATCTACTCACGCCCTGGGCCTTAACCCTTCAGTGCCAAGCGGCTCGCGCCTGGGCACGTTTTTCGCGATACGCCCGGCGGCGGAGTCGTCACCGGTCCTGGAATCGCTCCGACTTGTCTTGACGGGTACCCGCAAGTTTGCGCTCTTCTGTTGTAGCGGCGCATTTCCTCATCGCTCCCGTCTGCGCAAGTCACTTGGCGCGGGCGCAGGACGGCACGCGGTTGAAAGTCACGAACCACTGGCGTGCCCGGAACGAATGGACGAGCGCCCGGTGAAAGTGGTGGCGACGGCCAACCCGGTCGGCTCAAGATAAGCGTGGCCCGGTATGGGCGCCGAGCGTGCTGCTGAGCCCGGACGTGGGCAGTCTTGCCCCGCGCGCGTCGAGCTCGCAGGCGGGGCGACCATTCCGGCCCCGACCCCGACGATGATCACATCAGCATCCGTGACGCTAGCGCCATCGACTAGCAACTCGGGCTCAGACGTTCACTCCAATGGCTCGGGCGTGAAGGTGACGTCGACCCCGCTTACGGTCATCGTCACCTGACCTTCGATCACCATCACCTGCGCCGAGACCCGTCGATCGACAGCCTCTGCCAGTTGCTGTACCGCTGCATTCGGTATCTGCATTACCGACAGGTTCGATAGCCCCGCCACTTTGGGGCCGACGGTGCGCCACCAGGTGGCCACGCCGGCGGCGAATGGGAAGAGCAGCACCTGGTCGGCCTGGCTGGCCGCCTTGCCCAATGCGCGTTCATCGGGCTGGCCGACGTTGACCCACTCCAGGATCCGGCCGGTGTAGTCGGCGAGCCGCAAGTCCGGTACACCAGGAGTGGACAGGCCTGGCCCGAACGCCAACTCGCCGTCGACGTCGCTGAGTCGGTGTGCACGAAGCCCAAAAGCCAACAAACGCACCACCATCCGCTCATCGGTCTCGCTGGGATGACGGGCCACGGTCAGTGCGTGATCGGCGTAGTAACCGTGATCGACATCGGAGACGCCAAGTTCGACTTTGAAAACTGTTGCAGAAAGGGCCACGTCATAGTGTCCACCCAAGTGGTGCCCCCCGAGCAGTCAGGTCGCATTCAGTGGTCACGACGCCTAGCCAGACGCCAGTTCGAGTCGCCACCCAGGCACGCAACCATGCAGCAACAGTGGGGTACGTCGATGGCGCGGGCGCTGATCGCCTACGAAGATGCGGTACTCAGCTTGGTGGATGCGCACGATGGGAGAGTGGCGCATTCCTCCCGGTACGAACGTGCGGAATTCATCAGAAGCGGCAGGGGAGAGCGGCCCTCCTAGACCTACCCGCAACCCACTACTGCAGGGTCGCGTAGATTCTTCGAGAACAATCCGAGCACCTAACGCAGCATTCAACGAAGGCCATCATGTCCGAGGATCAGAACACAGACGTTCCACCGAATCACCTCTCCATCGATCCGCGTAGCGCTTTCTATAGCGAAGAGGTGCTTCGCCGCGACGTGGGTATTCGCTTTAATGGTGTCGAGAAAACCAATGTTCACGAATACAACGTGGCCGAGGGTTGGGTGCGTGTTGAAGTCCCCACCGCGAAGGATCGCCGCGGAAATCCGATGGTCGTCAAGCTCAGTGGCACGGTTGAACCTTTTTTCCGCTGAGCAAAAATGCGGACGCCCCTGGATTTGTGGCGCGGCTGTCAACCGGCCCCGGCGGTCGGCCCGTGACTCGAGCGGCAGCGAGCAAGTTACAACTAATACCTGCGATTCAGTTGAGTTGCGACGGGCGAGAAACGCCGTCAACCGTCCGGCGCGCGGGGGTGGGCGTTTCGCGGCGAAATCAATATGCAGTACTTTAACTGACATAATGTGTCTTATCGGCGTTAGATATACGCTGGGCCGACGACGGACAGGCGTCTATCTGCACCTTTCCGCACAACGCCCTCTCGGCTGCCCCCCTGCATCGCCACCCATTGACTGAGTGCACGCGCGACACATCGAACTAACAAACACTCGTATGCGCGTAGTCGCCAGGTCTAACCGCGCCAGTAGCTAAAATCTATTGGGCGCAAGCATGTTTCGCGGATCTGACGCTCCTTCCGGCCATCCAGCCCAACACCCTCAAAACGTCACTGTGACGATATGGTCAGTTCGGGGAATTTCCAACCCGCCCCGTCGACGACACAACACAACCGCTCGGGAGCCGCTCGACGGTCAACAGAGGCATCAATATATGACTTTCGCGAAACCAATCATCTTCGATAATCCGCGGCGGCGAGTCCGCCGCCGACAGCACTCTGCCGTGCTTAGTGAACACCTGAAGGAGTTACCTGGGCAGCCTGGGTGTGATGACCCAAGTTGCGCGATCGCATAAAGCGGCATGAAGTGGCGCTACCCCACCACCCCAGCCCTCCCCTCTCTTCTCGACTATTACGTCACTGTGACGAATAGGCCTCGAATGACCTTGCTCTGCAACATCTTTCGTTACCAAAGTCTGAACGACACACCCAGGAGTCTCGGCCACGGACTACAGCACATGACACACGATCTGAGCTACTGACTCTGCGACTGGCCGACTGGTGTCGATGGGATGCGCCGTGTCGGACGTGTTCACAGTCGCGCCTAAGGCTGCGGCGACGTCAGAAGTGGCGTCCGAGAGTGTAGGCCCGCGGTGAGCAATTCTGTTCTGGGCAGCAGAAAGCGGGAGGCGGCATTCGAATTCATATATCAAAGTATGTGTTTCGCGGGCGATACAGCGAGTCTGCTCTTGCTGATGAGGGTCACGCCATGTTCCATCGAGGATCACTGACTGGCCCTGCGTCAGGAATTCTCGCGCACGCTGCACCACGGTCTCGTACACCGTTGCGACATTCTGTGCGGAGTACAACCCACTGTCGAGGGTGCCAGAATCGCCGACTATGGCACCTTGCTCGTGCAGCTGTTGGCGCACTGTATCGGTCGAGATTACCTGCGCTCCTGTCTTTTCCGCCAATGCAGTAGCGAGCGTTGTTTTTCCGGTACCCGGCCCACCGCCGATTCGGATCATCCGAACCGCGCCCGCCCGAAGGCGCTGACGCGCCAATTCAAGGTGCGCGACTGCCGCTGTCGCCGACGCCGGATGCCCCTGCGTGAATCGGATGCAGTCCACCTTCGCCCGCACCACGGCACGGTACGCAATGTAGAAATGCCACAACGATTGTGGAGTATCGATTCGGGCCGAACGCGCGTACTGATCGATGAAGTAATCGGCCAGATCGTCGCGCCCTAGGAACGCTAGATCCATCGCCAGGAACGCTGCATCATCAACACAGTCGACGTAGCGTAGGGAATCGTCGAACTCTAAGCAGTCCAACATGACAGGCCCGGTAGATACACAGAAGATATCCTCGGTCAGCAGGTCGCCGTGGCCATCAACGATCAGACCTCTATCGATTCGCTCGGCGAAAAGCCGATGCCGACCCCTGATGAATTCATTTGACAGTGTCCTTATTTCGCGCACTACGTCATCGCTGACCACGGATCCAGCGAAGCCGGCCAGGACAGTGATGTTCTCCTCCCAGCGGGCCGCAACGGCGTCGACGGTCCCTGATTCGCTGATCGCGGCGCCGCGTTCGGCTTCGGAGTGAAAGTGCGCCAGCGCCTCAGCGATAGCGACAAGATTCGGCTCGACGTCTGCCCCGGTTCTCACCATCGTGGCCAGTCGCGCGGAGTCCGGGTAGCGACGCATCACTATCACGGGCTCACTGGCACCGCCCGCGGGATCAGACAGGTGAGCCACACCCAGATAGCTGTCCGGCGCCAGCCTGCGATTCAGGAAAACTTCTCGATTACAGGCACTTTCGCGTAACTGCACGGTACTGAAATCCAAGAAATCGTTCGTCACCGTCTTCTTGACCTTGTAGGCTCGGTCGCCGATCAAGATTACGAACGCTGTGTGTGTTTCACGAAACTGCGCAGGACCGCCGTTGGACGCCAATTCATGTGAAGTACGGTACGTACCCGGCTGGATTGCGTCCACGGTTCCCATGATCGTCCGCCGATGCCCGGATATCGAGGCCTTGTGGCTCTTTCTCGATGCCCATTTCATTCGGGTGAGCAGGGACGAAAGCCTCTTTCGCCAACGCGGCGTCGCGCGGATAGTTCACATGACCCGCCCGACAGGGAGCAAACGATGCCGAGAACACTGTACGTCGCCGAGATCGACTGCTCCCCTGCTGTTCTGCGCCGATGAGCACCGGCGCGACGACCTCATCGGATACCGCCGCAGCATCCCTCGGTATTGCTGCGGCGAGCGCGTTGCCGGTAGAGCAAGTATTGACACAGCTAGCGGCCGGAGAGGACGGATTGACACAGGACGAAGCTCATCAGCGGATGCTCCAGCACGGGCCGAATGCTGTGTACTCACACCGGGCACGGATGGCAGCGGTGCTCTGGCGCCAGCTCCGGTCCCCCTTGCTTGGTCTGCTGGTAGCGGCGGCAACCGTATCGTTCTTCGTGGGAGAACGCACCGATGCACTGGTGATCGGCGCGATAGTTGCGCTCTCGGTCGGTCTGGGGTTCGGCAATGAGTACCGTGCGGCGAAAACTGCTGAGGCGTTGCACTCCCAGATCCACCACCGTGCGCTGGTTGTGCGTGATGGACATCAGGTTCTGGTGGATGTCACCGAGCTGGTACCCGGAGATGTGTTGGAGCTGCGGCTGGGTGACATTGTGCCTACCGATATCCGATTGTTGTCGGTCACCGAATTGGAATGCGACGAGTCGGTACTGACTGGTGAATCCTTGCCCGTCGAGAAGAATGTGGGCCAGAGCCCCGTCGGAGCGCCGCTCGCGGAGCTGTCCGGGTGCGCGTTAATGGGCACAGTGGTGCACGCTGGCAGCGGGCGCGGCGTTGTCGTGGCGACCGGCGCGCAGGCCGAGTTTGGGCGTATCGCAGCTGGATTGGATATCCACCACCCCGAAACACAATTTCAGGTTGGGCTGCGCAGCTTCTCGATGCTCTTGGTACAAGTCGCGGGCGTGTTGACCACTTTCATCTTCGTTGTCAACCTCGCGCTGCACCGACCGATTATCGACGCGTTGCTGTTCTCTCTGGCGATCGCGGTCGGGATCACTCCCCAACTGCTTCCAGCCATTGTCTCCACATGTCTGGCCGCTGGATCCCGGCGAATGTCTCAGCGCAAGGTGTTGGTGAAACGGCTTGTATGCATTGAAGATTTGGGCAACGTGAACGTCTTGTTCACCGATAAGACCGGCACCCTCACCGAGGGGCGCATCAGTTTCATGCGGGCGCTGGGCCCTGATGGCCGTCTTTCCGACGAGGCGTTGAGCTGGGGTCTGGTGTGTACCGAGGTGCACCTGGAGGGCACCACGGTGCTCGGTGGAAACGCGCTGGATGTGGCGTTGTGGGAGTCTTCTCAATCTGCTCGGCATCGAAGCGAAGTCGCCGGCTATCGAGTGCGGGCAGTGATTCCCTTCGACCACGAACGGCGGATGTCCTCTGTGCTCGTGGACGATTCAGCAGGCCGACGGACCCTGGTAACCAAAGGGGCACCGGAAACCGTTCTTGATCGATGTGCCGATGTTCCGCCGCAAGCGCGAGCGGCGCTCGCCGCGGAATTCGCCGCAGGAAATCGTGTAGTGGCCGTGGCTACCCGCTCCGCAACCACTCTGGTAACGCCCAGCCCCGATGACGAGCGCGACTTGCGATTTGCCGGATTGCTGGTCTTCCTAGACGCCCCCAAGCTAGGTGCTGCCGCGGCTCTACAACGGTTGGCACGCTTGCACATAGCAGTCAAGATCGTCACCGGGGATAGTCCGGCGGTTGCCGACAAGATCTGCCAAGACCTTGGTCTGCCCGTGACCGGCACCCTGACTGGCCCCGATCTTGACGTCCTCGATGATCAACAACTCGGCGCCGTCCTCGAGAACACCACAATCTTCGCCCGAGTAAGTCCCGAAGATAAGGCACGTATTGTGCGGGTCCAGCGCCGCAGCGGCTTCGACGTGGGGTTCCTCGGCGATGGCGTCAACGACGCACTTGCCCTGCACGCCGCCGACATCGGGATCTCCGTTGACTCGGCCAGCGATGTCGCCAAGGACGCTGCAGACGTCATCCTGCTCGAGAAGGATCTCGACGTGCTCGCCGACGGAGTGATGGAAGGCCGGCGAATCTTCGCCAACACCATCAAGTACATCCTGATGGGCACTTCCAGCAACTTCGGCAACATGTTCAGCGCTGCCGGTGCGTCGCTATTCCTGAGCTTTCTTCCTATGCTGCCCTCACAGATTCTGCTCAACAATCTGCTCTATGACGGCAGCCAACTCGCTATTCCCACCGACGAGGTGGACGCCGAGCAACTCGCTCGGCCATCTCGATGGAACATCGGTTTCATCCGCCGGTTCATGATGTATTTCGGCCCGATCAGCTCACTGTTCGACTTCGCTACTTTCGGGGTCATGCTGTGGGTGTTCCATTCTGGGCCCACACAATTCCGCACCGGCTGGTTCGTCGAGTCGCTCGCTACCCAAGCCCTGGTGATCTTCGCGATCCGCACCAGGCGGATACCATTCTTTCGTAGCACCCCCAGTATGCCGCTGGTACTTTCGGTGCTCGGCGTTGTTGTGATCGGGGCACTGCTGCCGGCGACACCTCTGGCACACAGCCTTGGCTTTCACCCGCTGCCACTCGGCTTCTTCGTCGCGCTGATCCTCATGGTCGTTTGCTACCTCATCCTCATCGAGGCGGGAAAGAAGCTCTTCTACAGCACGGCTCAGACAGCGACCCGCACACCAAAACCGCAGGATCCTCGGCACCACGTCCAACGCCGCGCGGCGCGCTTCAGCACCGCACTTTCCTAGAGTCAGCCCGTCCGCTTCACCCCGTTAATCCTCCATCGACGCCTTCGTCTGGGCGGACATCGGCATGCTCATAGCCCCACCGGAGCACCACATCATCGCCGGGTCGGGGTCGGTGAAATCGAAATAGACTATGCCCGACGCTGTTTCCCAGATCTGGCCGGAAGGGGTGTACCCCCAAAGCGCCGCCGTGGACTTCTTTACGTCGAAGATGGTCCACTCTTGTACGCCGCCACCGACTCATGTGCCTGGCCTTTTTCTGAGTTTCGGATGAGGGTGGTAGCCAAAATTTCAGAGACGTAGGTCGTGCCCGCTGATCATGACGGTGCAGGTTGTGCCGGGACACCCTACGGTCGGTATCTGATCGATAAGCTCAGCGACACCCTGCCTGCGGTGCCGCCCTACGACAAGCAAATGCACTGAATCATGTTCGTGCGCAAGATAATCAGTAATCTTTCTCGGCAAGATGATGACATCGAGGGATGTACCGGCGTATTTGTGACGCCATGGCTCCAGGAGTTTATCCAGACGTGCTCGCAAGAGGTCTGTGTCGGCCCCGAACGTACTGCCCCCCTGCCCTGACCGGCAAGCAATGATCTGGACGGCCGCGCCCCGCAATGTCGCGGCATGCAAACCCTGTGCCAGCTCATCCTCAAAATCACGTAAGTCCTCGAATTCGATGAGAACACTTCCCTGCCTGCCGGCGTAGCGGCTTCCTCGAACGACCACAACAGGACAATGGGCATGCCGCGATAGTGCGGCCGCTGTCGACGCCGCCCGGTGATCTGATGCGCGGTCGCGACTCAGCGCGCCGACGCATATCAACGCCGCAGAATGCGACTGCCCGATCAGAACTTCCCGAGCTCGGCCCTGAAGGATCTCAACCTCGAGCTTCACGGGCTTATCGCAGGATTGCACGGCGAGTACTGCCCCCTGGGTGGCAATCTCTGCTGTCGCCACGTCGTGGGCAGAGTAGAGATCGTCGTCTGACTGCTGTCGAGGCTCGATGGCATAAATGAGGCGCAATGGGATATCCCGATCAACGGCTTCATCAACTGCCCACAATGCGGCCGCGATAGCGCGATGCGATCCGTCGATACCGACAACCACAGCGGATGCCGGTTTGTCATCCTTGGGATCGGCCGCGCCCCGGCCATCTTTGTGTGCGCCTGTATGGTCTCGCATCACATTCTCCCTTCGATGAGAGCGGCCGATTCGAAATACACTGCCGCACAGCACTGATCCTCGCGGGTCCACGAGGCAGGGGTAAGTGCCGAGAGTCGGTTCCTGCAGAGCCGAAAGTCCGCGATGACAACCTCATACCGCGTGACCAATGGCAGCCCGATAGGGACTGCCGACTCCATCGCGCCATGGGTACGGACTCCTAGCCTGCATTAAGGATCCAGGTGAAAGGAACGCGAGCATGTACGAGATCACCAAGAAGACAGGTGTCGTCGCGGGCAGCCACGGCCGCGGCGGGTTCGCCGGTATGTCGCTTGGGTCCGTGAGCCGAAGTGTCGTGCAGGGATCGCACGCGCCGGTGATTGTGGCCCGGGCCGTCTAGGGTAGTTGGAGGTCGCCATGGACATGTTGATTCTCGAGCTCTATCGATACTTGGCTTCCCGGGTCTGCACGCGTAATCCTAATATCCTTCTATCAGAACGGATCACGGCGCTCGCCGAGTTGAGTCTGACCATCCTCGCGGAATTGGCGTTAGCCGCGATAGTTGCGATACGTACTGGCCGGCAACACAATCAGTGAAGGGAATCGCGATCCTAGAAGCCGCGAACTTAGTATGTACTGCCTTGCTGGACAGAAGAGTTCAGAATTGCTTAGGTGAGCTGTGACTGACGAAAAGGCTGCACATTCTGCCGAGCCACATCAGGTCGGGACCGGCCGCAGACTGAACTGGCTACGCGCGGGGGTCTTGGGCGCCAACGACGGCATCGTGTCGACCGCGGGCATGGTGGTCGGTGTCGCGGCGGCCACCATTGAGCGGGCACCGATCTTCACCGCGGGACTAGCCGGTGTGGCCGCCGGCGCAGTCTCCATGGCGCTGGGTGAGTACGTTTCGGTGAGCACACAGCGCGACACCGAACGAGCCCTTCTGGGCAAGGAGCGGCAGGAACTCAAGGACCTGCCCGCCGAAGAACTCGCCGAACTCACCTCGATATACGAATCAAAGGGCCTGTCGCCAACAACCGCCCGGCACGTGGCAGTTGAGCTCACCAGCCATGATGCCTTCGCTGCGCATGCTGACGCTGAGTTGGGAATCAACCCCCACGAATTGGCCAACCCGTGGCATGCTGCCCTCTCGTCGGCCATCTCGTTCTTGACCGGCGCCATCTTGCCCATGGTGGCGATCCTCCTGCCGCCGGCGGCATGGAGAATCCCCGTGACCGCAGTTGCCGTGTGCCTGGCTCTGATTGCGACTGGGTGGATCAGCGCGACCATCGGCCAGGCCAGTCGAACCCGCGCCATCCTGCGCGTCACGATTGGCGGACTTGCTGCCATGGCGGTCACCTACCTGATCGGCACCCTCGTCGGTCACGCCATATCGTGAGGCCGAGTCTGTCTACCGTGCGTTGAAAGCATCGAGGGCGGTCGGCAGTGTCACGAAGATCCGGTCCTCCCCTATTGTGGTCAGCAACCCTGCCGCCGCCAGCGCGTCACGCAGGTCCTGTTTGACTCGTGCCATCACGAAGACAATCCCCATGTTCTCCAGGTCTTCCCGGAGTCGATCAAGTGCGTCGAGCGCGGTCAGATCCACGTCGACATTCGCCTCCGCGCTGAGAATGAACCATTCGACCGGCTCGGGCCCCGCGGCAACGGCTGCCATCGCGCGCTGGCGGAAATCCTCGGCGTTGGCGAAACACAAAGGCGCGTCGTATCGATAGACCACGAGGCCGGGTATCGCATGCGCGCCGGGGTAATCATCAAGGTCATGCATTCCGGGCACTCCCGGTACAAAGCCCAGCACACTGTCGTGCGGGTGTGCGACACGGCGGAGCAGATCTAGAATCGACAAAGCCACGGCTGTAAGGATTCCGTACAGCACCCCGACCCCGAGCACGGCGAATGTTGTTGCCAGGGCGATAATGAACTCGCTGCGACGAAAGCGGGCGAACCTACGGTACTCGGGAACATCAATCAGCTTGATGGCGGCATACACCACGAGTGCCCCCAGGGCGGCGCGGGGAAACTGCGCCAAGGTGCCGTGCGCGAAGATCAGCACGATCAGGACCAGTGCGAGTGTGGTCAAGGAATGTAGTTGACTACGGCTTCCCACCGAGTCTCCGAGCGCGGTCCGGCTACCACTGGAGCTGACCGGAAAACCTTGTGTAAGTCCGGATCCCAGGTTGCACAGCCCCAGCGTACGTAGCTCCGCGTTGGCATCGATGTCTTCATTGCGGCGAACGGCGAATGCGCGTGCCGTCAAAATGTTGTCGGAGAACGCCACGATCGCGACACCTAACGCGGGCAGGACGAGGGCACCCAGGGTATCGAGGCCCAGCTGAGGTACCCCGGGGTGCGGCAGTCCTGCGGGGATGCGGCCGACGAGGTCGATGCCGGAACCGGCAGACGGCAGGACGGCCACTGCGGCCGTTGCCGTCAACACCGCGATGAGCGGCCCTGGTGCTCGCGGCGCCCATCGTGCGAGCACACCGAGCAGTGCGAGCACCGATGTAGCGACGATGATTGTGGGCCAACGGATCTGCTCGACGTGATCGGAAAATGACCTGATTTGTTCGATGAACTCGTCACCAGAACTGACCGTGCCCGTAATGGTACCGATCTGACTGCCCACCATCGTGATTCCCACGCCACCCATGTAGCCGACAAGCACCGGGTGCGACAGTAGATTAGCGAGCAGACCCAGACGTGCCAGCCCTGCGATCAAACACGCCACCCCGACCAGCAACGCGAGCGCTGCCGCTAGCGCCGCATATCGGGCGGCCTCACCAAAGGCCAAGGGAGCCAATACTGCTGCGGTCATCAACGCGGTGGTCGACTCCGGCCCCACGGACAATTGCCGGGACGAACCCAGCATCGCATAGATCGCCAACGGGGCCAGCGCCGCCCACAACCCGGCCACCGGCGGCAGGCCGGCCAGCGTCGCGTATGCCATGACCTGCGGGACGAGGTATGCGGCCACCGTGATTCCGGCGAGGATATCTCCCCGCAGCCATCGTTTCTGGTACCTCTGCAGCTGTGCCAGACCCGGCGCGTAGTTCGCCCATTGCATGGTGAAGATCATGGTGCGTCGGCGGTTCTCACGCAGCTGAACGGACCTGATGACCAAGGACCCAGCTGCGACGGGCACAACTCTCCTACTCAAGGACGCCGAGCGGTGCGATGCTCTGTGGTGCCACTACCAAAAGACAGGAACGACAATGGATTCGTCGAAGGCACCTGCATTCCGGATCGTGAAAACGACTCCGATGGAACGATTCAGCTGGCTGATCATGGGTGTGATCGTGCTGGCGACGGGTGTGCTGTTCTTGATGGACAAGACAGAACGTGTCTCCACGATCGAATTGGTGCTTCTCTGGGTGCTGGTTCTCGCCGGGATCAAGATGACAATCATCGCGGCGTTCGGCCGCTACCCGTTGCCACGCTGGCTCAACTTCCTAGCTGCCAATCCGCCCAAATAGTCAGGGCAGCGGCACCGACCAGAAGACCTGGGTACCGCCGCCGGCCGCCTCCGCGATGGTCAGTTTCCCTTGCAGCGCCGCAGCCCGGGTACCGAGATTGCGCAGACCCCGGTGGTTCGCGCCCTCGGGTATGCCTATCCCGTTGTCGGTGACGTCAACGACGACATCGTCGCCGACGGCGACCAGTACCGCCAATTCCGATGCTTTCGCATGACGGACAGCATTGCTTACCGCCTCGCGCAGCACAGCTTGGGTGTGTTCGGCGATATCCGTCGGGACAACATCGAGCGGTCCGTTCATACGCACGGAGACTTGCAGCGAGGTGTCATCGGTCAGCTCGGCGACGATAGCGCGCAGGGCCGCACGCAGCGAAGGGCCGTCGGTGGCAACAGTATGCAAGTCAAAAATGGCGGTACGAATGTCTTGAATGACGTTGTGCAACTGATCGATGTGTTCGGCAAGCCGGGCAGCTACTCGCGGTGATTTAGCCGCGCGCCGGTGCGTTCCCTGCATGGCCAATCCGACAGCGAACAGCCGCTGGATGACGTGATCGTGAAGATCGCGGGCAATGCGGTCACGGTCGCCCAGCATCTGCAGTTCATTCATCGTGGTGCGGGTCTGGGCCTGTTCGAGCGCGAGTGCCGCCTGATCGGCGAAGGACGCGGCGATATCGAGCTGCCCGTCCCCGAAAGGCGCGCTGTCAGCCGGCCGGATCAGCAGGAGCACGCCAGAAGTGGAATCGCGTCCACTCAGCGGCAAGGCCATCGCCGGCCCAAATGCCACCTGCGTTCCCGCGGCGATATCGAACTCGAGCTGAGTTACGATGCGTGGCAGTCGATCTCGAAATGCCGCTCCGGAAGTCGACCCCTTCAGCGGAATACGTATTCCGCTGAGTTCTCGGCCCGAGGCGCCGGCGCATGCTGCCACGACGAGCTCGCCGGCATCATCGTCATCATCGGACTCCCGGGGCAGCGCGATCAGGGCGTAGTCAGCATCGACCAGTGCGGCCGCGCGGATGGCTATCAGCTGCAGCGCCTCGGCGGGCTCGACCCCGGCGAGCAGCTTGGATGTCACTTCGCCAGCTGCCTGCAGCCAGCGCTGTCGCTGCCGGGCCTCTTCATAGAGGCGGGCGTTCTCCACAGCTATTCCGGCCGCACCGGCCAGCGCCCGCACGACTACCTCGTCATCGGCAGTGAATTCCTCGCCATTGCGTTTCTCGGTGAGGTACAGGCGCCCGAATACCTCGTTGCGCAATTGCACAGGCACGCCCAGAAAAGTGCGCATGGGTGGATGATTGGGCGGAAAACCGATGGATGACGGATGGTGCATGATCTCGCTGAGCCGCAGCGGTTTGGCGTCGTCAATGACCACACCGAGGACACCGTGGCCGGTGGGCAGCGGCCCGATGAGTTCCCGGGTGGCATCGTCGATGCCCTCGTAGATGAACTGGGTAAGCATGCCGTCCTGGCCCAGGACCCCGAGAGCTCCGTATTGGGCATCCACGAGCCCCATGGCGACTCTGACAATCTGGCGGAGTGTGACATCCAGTTCCAGCCCCGCGCTGACCGCCATCACGGCATCCAAAAGCGCATCGACCCGGACCCTGGTCTCAGTGATGATGCGCTCAATACGGCCCTGGACCTCCGCCAGCAGCTCGCTGAGCTGGATATGCGCAAGTTCCTTGGACACCGACTCGTCGGCACCCAACCGATCGGTCACCTATTGAGTATGCCGCAACCAGTCGATATTGGCTGGTCAAAGGCCAAGTCTTAACGCTCCGAGTATCGCTCTCCGGTAGCGCTTCGGTCGCCGGCGAGTTTGGTTACGAGCACCGCGGCCTGTGTACGACGTTCCAGTCCGAGCTTGGCCAGCAACCTCGATACGTAGTTTTTCACCGTCTTCTCCGACAGGAACATCTCCCCCGCGATCTGCCGATTGGTGAGGCCTTGCCCTATCAGCTCCAGCAGAATCTGTTCCTGTGGCGTCAACGAGGCAACGGGCGAGGATTGAGTCGCCACACGCAGTCGATCCATAAGGGCCGTTGCCGACCGGTTATCCAGCAAGGACCGTCCAGAGCCGACCGTCCGTATCGCGGACACCAGATCCATACCCTTGATGTCTTTGATGACGTATCCCCCGGCCCCGGCCAGGATCGCATCCAGCATGGCTTGCTCGTCAGTGAAAGACGTCAGCATCAGACAGTTCAGGGCAGGACACCGCGAACGTAGGTCCCGGCAGAGTTCGATCCCGTTGCCGTCTGGCAGCCGTATGTCGAGTACCGCGATATCGGGATTGAGGGCGGGGATGCGGGCCATCGCTTCAGCAACCGAACCGGCCTGCCCTATGACGACAAGGTCCTCTTCGTCGTCGATGAGATCGGCCACCCCGTACCGCACGATTTCGTGGTCATCGACCAGGAACACGGTGATCATCGCGTCTCGTCCTCTCCCCATCGCCAATCCCGCACCTCCGGCAGGTCTTCACCGTGGGCACGTATCCACGCGTTGTGGCGTTCATGCATGCGGAGCATCTCGTCCCTCAGCCCTTGGGCGTCAGCGCATTCCAACAGGCCCGGTGTGCGCTCCACTACATCGATCACCAGCTGGAATCGGTCCATCTTGTTCAGCACCAGCATGTCGAAGGGTGTGGTGGTGGTGCCCTCCTCCAGGTAGCCGCGAACATGCAGGTTCGCATGACCTGCCCGACGGTAGGTAAGCCGGTGGATGAGCGCCGGGTATCCATGGAAGGCGAAGATCACAGGACGGTCCGCGGTGAACAGCGTGTCGTAATCGACATCGGACATGCCATGCGGGTGCTCGCTATCGGGTTGCAGACGAAACAGATCAACAACGTTGACTACCCGGGTCTTCAACTGCGGCAGATGCGTTCGCAGTATCGACACGGCGGCCAGTACCTCGATGGTGGGCACGTCACCGGCACAGGCAAGAACAACGTCCGGAACGGCTCCGGCGTCACTGCTAGCCCATTCGAAGATATCGGCACCACGTGCGCAATGCAGTGCTGCCTGTTCAGGATTGAGCCATACCGGCGTGTAGTTCTTGCCGGCGACGATGACATTGATGTAGTCGCGGCTGGCCAGGCAATGCGCCGCAACCGACAGCAGAGTGTTGGCATCCGGCGGTAGGTAGATGCGCGCAACCTCCGCGCGTTTGTTCGCAATATTGTCGATGAAACCTGGATCCTGGTGGGAGAAGCCGTTATGGTCCTGACGCCACACATGAGACGTCAGTAGATAATTCAGTGACGCGACGGGGCGGCGCCACGGTAGTTGCCTGCTGATCTTGAGCCATTTAGCGTGCTGGTTCACCATCGAATCCACGATGTGGGCGAACGCCTCGTAGCAGGAGAACAGGCCATGGCGGCCTGTCAGCAAGTAACCCTCCAGCCAGCCCTGGCACAGGTGTTCGGACAAGACCTCCATAACGCGACCATCTCGCGCCAGGTGCTGATCGCCGGGCAGAATCGTTGCGCTCCACTGTTTGTCCGTGACGTCATAGACGTCTCCGAGTTTGTTCGACTCGGTTTCGTCCGGCCCGAAGAGTCGGAAGTTCCTTCGGTCGGCGTTGCGGACCAACAATTCTCGAAGATAGCGGCCCAGCACCCGGGTCGGTGATGCGTCCACTGCACCCGGCTGGCCGGTCACCACACCGAAGGTTCCCGGAGCCGGCAGCGACAGTGGCGTGAGGAGCGTGCCACCGTTGGCATGGGGGTTAGACCCCATGCGTCGTTGCCCGGAGGGAATGAGCCGCGTTACCAGCTCATTCGGCGCTCCTGTTTCGTCGAAGAGCTCTTCGGGGTGGTAGGACCGCAGCCAGTGGGCAAGTTGGGCCCGATGTGTTGGGTTCTCGCGCACATTGGCGATGGGTACCTGGTGCGATCGCCATGTGCCCTCGACCTGATGTCCGTCGACCACCGCTGGGCCCGTCCACCCTTTCGGACTGCGCAGAACGATCATGGGCCAGAAGGCACGATGTAAAATCGGTACCTGGCAACGGGACAACGTCTGAAAGTCGCGGATCTCCATGATCGCCCGGTCCAGTGCAGCGGCCATCTGTTGGTGCATATCTGCGGGTTCATGGCCCGTGACGTAGATGGGTGTGTAGCCGTATCCCCGTAGCAGGCTCTCAAGCTCTTCATCGGTAATTCTCGATAGCACAGTGGGGTTGGCGATCTTGTAGCCGTTGAGATGAAGGATCGGTAGGACCGCACCGTCGGTCGCGGCGCTGAGGAATTTGTTGGCGTGCCAGCTGGCGGCCAGTGGCCCGGTCTCGGCCTCGCCATCGCCGATCACGCAGACTGCGACCAGATCCGGGTTGTCCAACACAGCGCCATAGGCATGGGCCAGGCTGTACCCCAGTTCGCCGCCCTCATGGATAGATCCGGGGACCTGCGGCGCTACATGACTAGGCACGCCCCCGGGAAATGAGAACTCCTGGAATAGCTTCCGCATACCCTGTCCGTCACGCGGGACATCGGGACGAATATCGCTATAACTGCCCTCTAGCCACGTATTCGCGAACAGCGCGGGCCCGCCATGCCCAGGCCCGGTGACGTAGATCGCGTTGACATCGTGAGCGATGATGGCCCGATTCATGTGGGCGTAGATGAAATTCAGTCCCGGTGAGGTTCCCCAGTGCCCCAGCAGACGGGGCTTGATGTGCTCGGCCCGCAGAGGTGCCGTCAGCAGCGGATTTTCCATGAGATAGATCTGACCGGCGGTGAGATAGTTCGCGGCCCGCCACTGCGCATCTACTGCCGCAAGCTGATCGGCAGGTAAGGCGCGCGGCTGATGGCGCGCGGTGCCTGGCGTTGCCATACTCATCGCTTCTCGTCTCCTGCATGTGAGCGAGCGACCAACACCGGGCAGGGAGCTTGGTGAATCAGGGCGTGACTAGTCGAGCCGAGAAAGAAGCCTGCGACATCGCCGCGTCCACGGCTGCCGACCACGAGCAGCTGTGCGTGCTGGGCCCAGTGCAGCAGGATGTCCGCGGGATTGCCCATCGCGACTACCCGGCGCACGGTGACGTCGGGATATTTTTCCTGCCAGCCCGCCAGCCTCTCGGCGAGTATCTCAGTCTGCTGCTGCTCGGCGATATCCCAATCCATCATGTTCCAGGCGGTGTACGCGTACACATAGCTCGGTGGCACTTCGCCCCCGGCATTCACGGCCACCAACTCGGCGCCGCGCATGGAGGCTTCCTCGAAGGCCCACGCGATTGCTTCCTCGCTTGAGGGAGATCCACTGACGCCGAGGATAACCGGGCCCGCTGGCGGAGCTCCCGACTCGCGAACGACTACCACGGGGCCGTGCCCCTTCGCGGTCAATGAGACCGACACCGACCCGGCCATCATCCCGGTGAAGCCGCCAAGCCCGCTAGATCCGACCACGGTAATGAATGCATCCTTGGACAGCTCGACAAGTGTGGGCACGGGTTGAGCGTTTACCTTGGCGGTAGCCACTTCTAGATGGGGATGCAGGGCGAAGACGTGGTCCTTGGCCCGAGCAAGGAACTCCACGCCGTCGTTATCCATATGGTCGTAGAAGCTTGTCGACGCCGACAGGTTGAAGCCGTAACCGAAGCTGCCGTAATCGACAGCATGCACGAGCCGAAGGGGCAGATTGTGCCGTTCTGCCTCGGCCCCAGCCCATGTCAGTGCATGCAGAGAGGACGCAGATCCGTCGATGCCCACCAAAATGTATGGACGTGGTGTGGTGTTCATGGTGTCCTCCGAGTTGGTCGGTACCAGTGGCTGGTGACGACAACGCTATGGATCAGCCGTGCGATCTCCCACGGTCAAAGGTCCCGTTCCGCCGGGTAGCACGTCCCCGATCAGCAAGGCAATACGGTTCTTCGGTCCTAATGCACTGCCAAACCGGGACTAATTGCTCTCATCTGCGATGTCGCCTCAGTTCATGCTTGGTGCAGGACGACTTACACGGAGGTATGGCTGTGACGCAGGTAGTGCTAGGCCGTGATGTAGTCATCAAGGCAATCCAGGCCGCGTGCCGGGCGCCGTCGGTCCACAACAGTCAGCCATGGCGTTGGGTTATGGATGAGGAACTCAAGCTCTTCCTCGACGTGAACCGCGTACTACGCGTCGACCCGTCGCAGCGCGAGGCCTTGATCAGCTGCGGTGCCGTGCTGGATCACTTTCGGGTGGCTGCGGCCGCTTTCGGTTGGCTAGTGCGACCGGAGTACTTCCCGAACCCCAATGACCATACGCACTTGGCAACAATGAATTTCACCAAGATGCAGTACGTTACGGATGCGCATCGCGATCGCTTACATGCCCTTGAGCGGCGCTACACCGATCGACTCCCCTTCCTGCCGCCGCGCCGGTGGGCGGTGACCGAGCAGCTACTCCGGCAGGCGGTCAGCGACCGGGCCTTCCTCGACGTCCTCGCCGACGGGGCCCGCCCACGCGTCGTTGAGGCGGCTCAGCTCAGTGAAGGACTGCGCCAATATGATTCGGAGTACAAGTCGGAGATCGATTGGTGGACTGCCCCGTTCAAGCTATCCGAGGGAATCCCGGACAGCTCATTGCCCTCCGAGGAAGAAGGAAATCGAGTCGATATCGGCCGCGATTTTCCTTTCGCGCGGCATCGGGAGCGCCGTGCCGCCGTGCCGCAGGATAGGGCAACTCTGGTGGTGCTCTCGACCGGCGATGATTCTGCGCAGGACTACGTGAAATGTGGCGAAGCCTTGTCGGCCTTGCTGATTGAAGCAACCGTTGCCGGGTCGGCCACCTGCACGCTGACCCATGTCACGGAGCTTGTTGCGAGCCGCCAGATCATCGAGGGCATCACTGACCGCGACTACCCGCAGGCGGTGGTCCGGATTGGCACAACGCCGCCGCTGGATCCGATACCGGCTCCCACGCCGCGGCGGCCGCTCTCTGCTGTCATCGAATTCGCGGGTACGTAGCTTTATGCCGAGCGCCGCGGCGCACGCGCTAGGGAACGAGCACGGCGGCGCCGGTGATCCGGCCGGCGGCAAGATCTGACAGAGCATGGTCCGCATGCCGGAGGTCGTATCGGGGGCCTGCCAGGTGGAGACGATGTGTCGCGGCGAAGTCGAGGAATGCCCGCGCGTCGGACCGGGTGTTTGCCGTGACCGATCGAATCTGCCGCTCCTGGAACAGGTGCTGCTGATAGTTCAGCGCAGGAATGTCTGTGAGGTGGATACCGGCGATGGCCAATGTGCCTCCCCGGTCAAGCGCCGCCAACGCGGGCCCCACCAACTCCCCGACCGGCGCGAACAGTATCGCGGCGTCCAGCGCAACGGGAGGCGCATCGGCAGGCCCCTGCGCCGAGCTGGCACCAAGCTCGAGGGCAAGCAGTTGGGCGTCCTTCCCCCGGGTCATCACGTGGACCTCGGCGCCCTGGGCCAGGGCGACCTGCGCGGTGATGTGTGCGCTGCCGCCAAATCCGTATAGGCCTAGGCGGCCCCCCGCGGGCAGCTCTGCACGCTGCAGTGAGCGATAACCGATGATGCCAGCACATAGCAACGGGGCAAGCTCGGCGTCGGTGTATCCCGCGGGCAGCGCCAATGCGTAGGCTGCGGGCACCACCGCGAATTCTGCGTACCCACCGTCGGCATCCCAGCCTGTGTACAAAGATCCGGGACAAAGGTTTTCGTTGCCACGGAGGCAATACCTGCACGCACCGCACGTATGCCGAAGCCATGGGATGCCGACTCGATCGCCTACCGTGAAGTCCGTGTCGTCCTGCTCGCCCAGTCTGACGACTTCGCCAACGATCTCGTGTCCGGGCACAACGTTTGGCCTGTGCGGGACCAGATCACCCTCGGCGACATGAAGATCGGTGCGGCAAACCCCGCAGGCAAGCATTCGCACCAGTAACTCGCCCGGGTGAGGCTCGGGCACTTGCACACGCACACGGCGCAGGGGCCCGCTCGCGATGAGGCCCGGCCGCTGAACCTGCCAGGCCAGCATCTCCGTGTCCATGGCTGCCTTCTTCCACTCTGCTCACGAATGAGCCTACGAGCTCAATGGTCGCTTTTCCGGCGGCCCCCGCGATCCACCAGGGCATTGAAGTCTGATTCCCAGCGCGCATACCGGAGCCGATCGATGCGCCGGAGCACCAACCCGACGGTACCGACGATGAGACTCGTCATTGCCGTCCACAGCAGGACCGCGGCGGCAATGGCATCAGCCGCGGCGTCCCCGCGTGACGTCGGTGCCGACACACTGCGACCAGTAGGATCAACCCACATCAGGAACCTGTCTCCTGTATTGAGATCTGCACCGTAGCGGACAGTTTCGTGATATTGCACGCCCCCGACGCTCCACTGGGCTGGTACCAAAACGACCGCGCTGTACCGGGGTGCCACCGCGTGACTATCGCCGGTTGCCACTGCCTGCACCCGGTGGCGTGTGTGCAATTGTTCGCTGCTGGTTCTGCTTCCGGCGTCGTACAGAGCTGTGCCGACCGCTCCCGCAACCGACAACATCACCAACGCCGCGAGCAAACCCACCAGCTGTACTGCAGCCGCGACCCGATCGTAGCCCCGGACCAAGGGATGGCGCCGGAACAATCTGGTAAGCAGGACCTGCACATAGCCAAACGCCAAGACATTCATGACATCTCCTAGGCCGAGCATCTGCGGTAACCAGCTGATCGTCGCATCGGGTGCGTCCACGCTGCAGAGACCGCGGCCTCCACTTGACCAGGTCATTAGTCACGGTGCGCATCAACCCTTTGACACCGCGGGGCGCATACCACTGGCAGGGAATCGGGGACTTACGACTCCGCCCTGCGCCCGAAATCGGTCCTACCGTCAGTTCAGCCGATCAAAGGGCCGGCGACCGCGTTCGATCACCCAAAGGAGTGAGTCCAATGACTGATACCGACCGGCACGGCCCCGTAGTCGTTGGCATTGACGGTTCACGGGCCGCTATTCACGCGGCCGAATGGGCCACAGATGAAGCAATCACCCGAGATGTGCCGTTGTGCCTGATTCATGTGACCAGGCCCGTGGTCACTGCCAAATCTTTTGTGGACCAATACAACATCGACAAGGAGTACGCAGAAACATCACTGCGTGATGCCGCGTCCGCTGTCAAGGCGACCGGAAAGCCCGTCAAGGTCGACTGCGTGATCCGCCACGGGCTGGCCTCGGATGCCTTGGCCGCAGAGTCACGCACCGCCAGTCTCGTGTGCGTTGGCTCCGAGGGATTCGGGAGATTGGCGAGTGCCTTTTGGGGTTCCACCGCAACCGAAATCGCTAAGCGTGCGCACTGCCCCGTCGCGATAGTCCATCGACCGGTGTTTGTCGCACATGGGCTTCCCGCGTGGATTGCTGTGGCTGTCAACGGTCCTCAGGACACGGACACCGTCATCGACCACGCGGTGCAGGAAGCACGACTTCGCCATCTTCCGATTCTTGCGGTGGGCACCTGGCAAGAAGACATGGGCGCATCGCCCTACGACGAACTCGATAGACGCGTGACGAGCCTGCGTGAACGTTATCCAGACGTCCACATGTACCCGGTTGCGGCACGCTCCGATATCGGTCATTTTCTCGCCGACTGTGATGAACCGATCCAACTGGCAGTAGTGGGACGTGCAGATATTCCACATGTCATCCGTATGCGGCCTTCAGCAGAGCACGGCGACCGCACCATCCTGATCGTTCGCAACTAACAACTCATGATGACGAACGGGGTTGAAACGACATGATATCCAAGAACCATCATGCGGGGATCGTGGTCGGGGTCGATGGATCGGCCTGCGCCGACATGGCGGTTCGTTGGGCCGCACAAGAATCGAGCATGCGCAACGAACCGCTGACCCTCATCAGCGCCTTCGACATCGAACAAACCCATGTCTACGACCAGCAGTTCCGTGAGCGGATCTATCAGTCGCGCGAACGTCAAGCGCAATTGGTCCTGGAAAACGCCCAGCGCATTGCCGAAGAGGCCGCCGGGTGCGCATTGCCCTCCGCACGCGGCCGAGTGGTATTCGGGCATCCGGTGTCGGCGCTCGTCGACGCGGCACAGGAATCACGCGTGCTCGTTGTCGGCAGCCGAGGACAACGCGCGCTCGATCGTCTGTTGCTGGGCTCGGTCAGCACCGCTGTCCTGCACCACGCGCGATGCCCCGTCGCGGTGATCCACAACGAGGCAACACTCGACGACCACGCACCTGTCCTACTCGGTGTCGACGGCTCGCCCACATCAGAGAAGGCGACAGCTATCGCCTTCGATGAAGCATCACATCGGAAGGTTGGGCTCATTGCCGTGCACGCCTGGCACATGCCCAACTTCTTCGAACCGGCATTTGACCTGCGTGCCACGGAAACCCAAGAAAGACAAACACTCGCCGAACGACTGGCAGGATGGCAAGAACGCTACCCCGACGTGAAGGTCGACCGCCGTGTCGTGTGTGAATACCCCGGCCCGTACCTCATCGCCGAGTGCACGCACGCCCAGCTTGTCGTTGTCGGCAGTCACGGCCGCGGAGGCTTCGCCGGAATGCTGCTCGGCGCAGTCAGTTCTGCCGTCGCTCAAGCCTCGCGAGTACCCGTCATCGTGGCACGGCGACCATGAATTTCGGTGCCCGCACCGCACATGCAAGAAATCGCTAGCCAAGATCGGACAATCCGCAGTTCGACGTCATGTGGCTGAGCCAGTTCACTTGCGCCACTGTAGTTTCTGGTGTCACATAGCGAGCTATTTTGTCGGTGGGTGTCGTTAGTATTCGAACGTGGGTTCGATTGGGGTGTTGGAGGCGGTGGTTGATGCCTTCTGCGCCGAATCGCGCGATGGGTTGACTGCCGCTGAGGCGTTGACGGTGCTGGCCCGTGTGGAGGTGGTGCAGCGTCGGTTGTCCGCCCATGGGTTGGGGCTGGTGCCGAGGGTGACGTCGCAGGCCTCGCCGGTCGAGCTCGGTGGCACTTCTTATGCGGATGTGATTGCGCGGCGGTTGCATATCGGTAAGGGTGCGGCCCGGCGCCGGATCGCCGATGCCGAGCAGTTGGCGCCGCGGCGGGCGTTGACCAGTGAGGTGCTGGCACCGCAGCTGCCAAATGTCGCCGCCGCGCTATCTCGCGGCGATATCGGGGACGAGCATGTGCGGATCATCCGGCAGTTCTTTGATCGGCTCCCGGTGGTGGTGGATGCCCCGACCCGCCAGGGCGCCGAACAACAACTAGCCCAGATGGCCGTCCGGTTTGGGCCCGAGGCGCTGCGTATCGGTGCCGACCGCATGATGGCCCTGTTGAATCCGGATGGTGAGTTCGCCGATGTGGATCGGGCGCGGCGGCGCGGAGTCACGATCGGGCAACAGGGCTTTGACGGCATGTCACCCATCAGCGGCCTACTGGATCCGGAGACGCGCGCCTATCTGGATGCAGTGTTCGCCAAACTAGCCGCACCCGGCATGTGCAACCCGGCCGACCAGAGCCCTCTCGTGGACGGGGAACCCAACCCGGAAGCCGCCGAACACGACCACCGCTCGGGTGCCCAACGCCACCACGACGCACTACGCACCTGCCTGCGCGCCACCCTGGCCTCCGGTGATCTGGGTTCGCACCATGGACTGCCGGTCACCGTCGTGGTCACCACCACCCTGGCCGAGCTCGAAGGCGCCGCGGGCATAGCGGTCACCGGCGCCGGCACCAGGCTGCCCCTGCGTGATGTGATCCGCATGGCCACCCACGCCCACCACTACCTGACGATTTTCGATGATGACGGTCGACCGTTGTATCTGGGATGTTCTAAACGCATCGCATCGGCAGATCAGCGGATTGTGTTGCACGCCCAAGACCGCGGCTGCACCCACCCCGACTGCCACGTGCCCGGATACCTGTGCGAAGTCCACCACATCACCGAATGGGCCGACGGTGGCCCCACCAACATCGACAACCTCACCTTCGCCTGCGGCCCCCACCACCGCCTCCTCAACCACGGCTGGACCACCCAAAAACACCAAGACGGCACCACCCAATGGATACCCCCACCACAACTGGTTCGGGCGTAGCGTCCGAGTATGACGCAAGTTATGCGGACTCAGGTGTGTGTCGCCGGCGGAGGCCCCGCAGGTTTGGTGCATGCCCTGCTGCTGGCGAGGGCCGGGATCAACGTTGTCGTCCTGGAAAAGCACGCCGACTTTCTGCGCGATTTTCGGGGGGACACCGTTCACCCCACCACCATGCGCATCATGGATGATCTCGGGTTTATCGACGAGTTTCTGCGGCTGCCACACCAGAAGGTCGATCACATCGCCTTCGATGGCGACGGGCGGTTGCGCACCTTCGGCGATTTCCGCGCGCTCGCGTGGTTGGGGTACAAGCAGCCATATATCGCGTTCATGCCGCAGTGGGATTTCCTGGACTTCTTGGCTGAGAAGGCCGAGCAATACCCGGAATTCACGCTCATCCGTAATGCGGAGGTCACCGATCTGATCGTCGATGATGATGACCGAGTGACAGGCGTGCGTACACCCGACCTGGAGGTGCATGCCGAGCTGGTCATCGCGGCTGACGGTCGCACCTCTGCCGTACGCGCCGCGTCGGGACTGGAAATCGCCGACGAGAGTTCACCGATGGATGTGCTGTGGTTCCGGTTGAACCGGCGACCGGGTGATCCCGACGAGACATTTGCGGTACTGCGTAAAGGCCTGCTGTTGGCCATGATCCATCGCGGCGACTACTGGCAGGTCGCCCACCTCATGCCCAAGGGTGCCGGCCCGCATAACGGCTCGCTGGACGCATTCAAGGAGCGCTTGATCACGGCACGCCCCCAGCTGCGCGAGCACGTGAATGATCTGCGGTCCTGGGATGACACCAGCCATCTCGATGTCCGGGTCGACCGGCTCAAGACCTGGTGGCGCCCCGGCCTGCTGTGCATAGGCGATGCCGCGCATGCCATGTCGCCCGCAGGCGGAGTCGGCATCAACCTGGCTGTCGCCGATGCAGTGGCAGCTGCGAACATCCTCGTGGATCCGCTGCGCGAGGGACGTGTCACCGACGAGGATCTCGCCAGGGTGCAACGCCGACGCGAACTGCCGACCAAGATGGTGCAAGCGTTTCAGGTGTTCGTCCAGAACAACGTCATCAAGCCGGTTCTCACCGGCGACCTGTCCCCCATCAAACTGCCATTCTTTGTCGGACGGGGCCCATTCAAGTTCGTGCCGCCGATCGCGGTCGGCAGAGGCCTGCGTCCGGAGCGCGTACACACCCCGGACGTGCACTAGCGCCGCGACTCAGTGGGCCGCGGCATCCCAGCTACGGCCATACCCCACCGAAACCTCAAGTGGCACATCGAGCGGATACGCCGAACCCATGGTTTCGCGTACCAGCGTCTCGAGCGTGTCCCGTTCACCTTCGGCCACTTCGAAGAGCAGCTCGTCATGCACTTGAAGAAGCATGCGCGACTGTAAACCCTTGTCGCGCAGCGCTTTATCGGTGGAAATCATCGCGACCTTGATGATGTCGGCGGCGCTCCCCTGGATCGGCGCGTTGAGTGCTGCGCGCTCGGCCGCCTCGCGGCGCAGGCGATCACCACTGTCCAGATCGGGCAGGTAGCGGCGCCGGCCGAGCACCGTCGAGGTGTATCCGTCCTTGCGTGCCTGATCCACCACGGCGTGCAGGTACTCACGAACGCCGCCGAACCGCGAGAAGTACTGATCCATCTGCTCTTTGGCCTCGTCATTGGAGATCTTGAGCTGGGTGGCCAGGCCATAGGCCGACAGCCCGTACGCCAGGCCGTAGGACATGGCCTTGACCCGCCGGCGCAGCTCGCCGGTCACCTCGTCGATCGGCACCCCGAACGCCCGGGCAGCCACGAACGAGTGCAGGTCCTCGCCGGTGTTGAACGCTTCGATAAGACCCTCGTCGGCCGACAGATGCGCCATGATGCGCATCTCGATCTGGCTGTAGTCGACAGTCATCAACTCGGCGTAGCCCCCACCGACAACGAAGCCATCGCGGATCTCACGCCCGGCCTCGGTGCGCACCGGGATGTTCTGCAGGTTTGGCTCTGTCGATGACAACCGGCCCGTGGCCGCGATCGTCTGGTTGAAGGTGGTGTGAATACGTCCATCCGCGGCAACGGATTTCAGCAGCCCGTCGACGGTGACCTTCAGCCTGGTGACATCACGGTGAGTGAGGAGGTGCTCCAGGAACGGGTGCCCGGTCTTGTCGAAGAGCGTTTGCAGCGCGTCCGCATCGGTCGTATAGCCGGTCTTGGTCTTTTTGGTCTTGGGCATACCGAGCTCGTCAAACAGCACCACCTGAAGCTGTTTGGGAGAGCCCAGATTGATCTGCTTCCCGATCACCGCATAGGCGGCGTCGGCGGCCTCCCGGATACCGGTGGCGAATTGGTTCTGTAGCGAGGTCAGATGGTCGATGTCGACCGCGATACCGACCGACTCCAACCCGGCCAGCACCCGTAGGACCGGTAGTTCCATCTCGGTGAGCAGTGCCGCCGACTCGATGCGTTCGAGTTCGACGTCGAGCGCATCGGCGAGGTCGATGACGGCACGGGCACGCAGCATCTGGGCCTGGGATTGTTTGGCTCCGTCCGCACCGTCTTCATCGAGTAGCGAAAGCTGTTGCTCTCCAGTGTCTTCGGCGCGCAGCTCGCGGCGTAGGTACCGCAACGACAGGTCGTCGAGCGCGAAGCTACGCTGCCCGGGGCGCACCAGGTAGGCGGCGAGAGCGGTATCGGAGGTGACGCCGGCGAGTGGCCATCCGCGCCCGGTCAGCGCGTGCATGGCCTGCTTCGCCTCATGCAGGGCCTTGGGGCGAGCCTCATCGGCGAGCCACTCGGCCAGAGCTGCCTCATCCTCTGGGGTGACCGTTGTGGTGTCGATGTACGCACCATCTCCGTCGGCGGACGCGATGGCCACGGCCGTGGCATCGCCGTCATAGGGCGTGTATGTCCCGACTACCGCGAGGCCGCTACGACGGCCATCGGCTGTGTGTGCGGTCAGCCACTCGGCGACGGCTCCCGGCTCCAACGCCTGTCCCGCCAGCTGGAAGCCCTCGTCCACTTCGGGCTCCACCGCCTCCAGGGTCTCGAACAACCTGTCGCGCAGCACCCGGAATTCGAGATCGTCGAACAGGCGGTGTATCTGGTCGCGGTCCCAGGGGGCCAAGGCGAGCTGGGCGGGCACATACGGAAGCGGCACCGTCCGCACCAGATCGGTGAGCTCGCGGTTCAGGACCACCGATGCCAGGTTCGCGCGCAGCGAGTCGCCAACCTTTCCGCGCACGGTATCGGCCTTGTCGATCAGCTCTTGTAAGGAGCCGTACTCGAGGATCCACTTGCTGGCGGTCTTCTCGCCGACCCCGGGGATCCCGGGCAGGTTGTCGCTGGGGTCGCCCCGCAATGCCGCGAAATCGGGGTACTGGGTGGGCGTCAACCCGTACTTCTCGACCACGGCCTCCGGCGTGAACCGGGTGAGCTCGCTGACTCCCTTGCGCGGATACAGCACTGTCACGTCCTCATTGACGAGCTGCAGTGCGTCGCGATCACCGGTGACCACATAGACCTTGAAACCCTCGGCCTGCCCCTGGGTCGCCAGGGTGGCGATGATGTCGTCGGCCTCGAAACCTTCCTCGGCGAGCACCGTGATGCCCAGGGCCTGCAGCACTTCCTTGGTGATGTCGATCTGTCCGCGGAACTCGTCGGGCGTGGCCGAACGAGTGGCCTTGTATTCGGGGTACCGCTCCGAGCGGAATGTCTTGCGGGAAACGTCGAAGGCGGCGGCCACATGCGTCGGGGCCTCATCGCGCAGCAGGTTGATCAACATCGAGGTGAACCCGTACACCGCGTTGGTGGTCAGGCCGGACTGTGTCTTGAAATTCTCGGCCGGGAGCGCATAGAACGCCCGGAACGCCAGCGAGTTACCGTCGAGCAGCAGCAGGGTCGGCTGTTTGGTCTCGGTCTTGGTTACAGGCGCAGTCACCCTCCTACCCTAAGCAACGGGGGCGACAGCACCTACGACCCCGACGCCTCCCCTGATCCGTAGGACCGGGTGATGATTTCCAGATAGTGGCCCGACGGGTCGCGGAAGTACACCCCGCGGCCGCCATCATGGTGATTGATCTCGCCCGGATGTTGGGCCCGCGGATCTGCCCAGTGCTCGAGACCGCGATCAGTAATGCGGCTATAGATTGCGTCAAAGTCGTCCTCGTCGACCAGGAAGGCATAGTGCTGCGGGGTGATGTCGTCGCCCGCGATGGTCGCAAAGTCCAGATTGCCGCCGTGTTCGAGGGTCACATTGAGGAACGGGCCAAATTCCTGTGCGGAAGGCAGTCCGAAGATCTCGGTGAAGAAGCGCGCGGACGCGTCGCGGTCATGTGAATGAATAATGGTGTGGTTGAACGCGATACCCATGGAACCTCGCTACTTCGCCATCGACGGATTGTCAAGGCTAGCGTCGAATAGCGCCCGGTGGCCGCGAATGGCCTCGTGATGGCCGCGGGCCCAGAGGACCAAGGCGGCGGAGATGCTGTGCAGGTCGAGTCCCAACGGCGTCAGCGCATACTCCACCCGCGGTGGCACCTCGGCGAACGCGGTGCGCGTGACGAGTCCGTCACGGCGCAACAACATCAGCGTGCGGGTGAGCATGCGCTGCGAAATGCTCGGCACGGCGTCGTGAAGCTCGGTGTATCTGCGAGGGCCGTCGTGCAGCGTCGCGATGATCAGCACACTCCATTTGTCGCCGACGCGGTCCAGGACCTCGCGGATGAACTCGCCCTCGGCTAGCCCCACGCCGGCGCAAACACTCGGCAAAACAGAGCTCTCACGTTCCGTCACTACGCACATCCTTGTTCGCCAGCGCACACCCGTGTGCCTTTTGTAGGAGGTTCAAAACATCTTCATGATGGTGCTACGCACAGATCAGAAGAAATGATACGACCAGGAGGTTAAGGATGAACAGAACCATGCTCGTGCTCGGGGCTGGCACTGGCACCGGCGCGGCGGTAGCTCGGCGATTTGGCCGTGATGGTTTCCACGTCGCGGTGGTGGGACGCAGACGTGAACCCCTGGACTCGTTGGTGGCAGATCTCCTCGACGACGACGTACTGGCCACCGCGTTTCCCACAGACCTCACCGACGCGGTCCGCGTTGCCGAGCTCCTTTCGGCGGTGACCTCCGCGCTGCCCCCGATTGAGGCCATTTACTACGGCCCCTCGTCGCCTGTCGCATTCACCGCCGCCCGCGAACTCACCGTGGCCGAGGCCGACCGTTACTGGGGGCTGCTGGTGCGTCCGCTGATCCACACGGTGTCCGCGGTACTTCCCGGAATGATCGAACGAGGGCGCGGGACGATCCTGTCCACCATCGGCGGAACAGGAGCCAGGGCTATGCCCGAGATGAGCGGACCCGGGCCGGCCGCGGCCGCAGCGCGAAACTATCTGCAGGGACTGCATTCTGAAGTGGCACCGCACGGTGTGTACGTCGGGCTGCTGACCATCGGGGCGCTCATCCTCGGTAGCGAGATGGCGGCCGTGACACCTCGCGATGCCCACGAGTTCCCGACGGTCGAATCAGTAGCGTTGGCCGAGCAGTTGTGGGACATGTCAGCCGTCCGGAACACGTTCGAGAATTTCGTGCCGTCGGACTCGATATTTGGGCCATGATCCCGCCAGGCGGGACACAAAACTGACACACGTTTCAATTCGCCCATGAGCATGGGTAATCTGACCGGGTGCCTACAGATCAAGCCCCTGCCGTCGACGGCTGGTTCGATACCGACGAATCCGGTCAGCCACACCTGATAGGCGGCAAGTGCACGCAGTGCGCCACCATCGTGTTCCCGCCGCGTGCCAACAACTGCCCCAACCCGGCCTGTGACAGCGATGTGCTCGATCAGGTGCCGCTGTCGTCTCGTGGCACGGTCTGGAGCTACACGGAGAATCAGTACGCACCTCCTCCCCCCTATCCGGCGTCCGACCCATACGAGCCGTACGCGATCGCCGCGGTCGAACTGGCGGCCGAGGGCATCATCGTGCTCGGCAAGGTGGTCGCGGGCACCGGCGCTGCCGACCTGAAGGTGGGTCAAAGCATGGAACTCGCACTCGAACCGCTCTACACCGACGACGAGGGCGTGCAGCGTCTGGTCTACGCATGGAAGAAGGTCTCGGCATGAGCCGCACCCCGGATCCGGTTTACATCCTCGGCGCGGGCATGCACCCGTGGGGTAAGTGGGGACGTGACTTCACCGAGTATGGCGTCGCCGCGGCCCGCACCGCACTGCAGGACGCCGAATTGGATTGGCGCCAAATTCAATTCGTCGCCGGAGCGGACACCATTCGCAATGGTTACCCGGGCTTCATCGCCGGCTCGACCTTCGCCCAGAAGCTGGGATGGAACGGTGTACCGATCAGCTCGACGTATGCGGCCTGTGCCAGCGGTTCGCAGGCGCTGCAGAGTGCCCGCGCGCAGATTCTCGCCGGTTTCTGCGATGTGGCATTGGTCATCGGGGCCGACACCACCCCGAAGGGCTTCTTCGCGCCGGTGGGCGGCGAGCGCAAGGCCGACCCGGATTGGCAGCGTTTCCACCTCATCGGCGCCACTAACCCGGTGTACTTCGCGATGCTCGCGCGGCGCCGGATGGACCTCTACGGTGCGACTGCCGAGGATTTCGCCCAGGTGAAGGTCAAGAACTCCCGGCATGGTCTGAACAACCCGAACGCCCGGTTCCGCAAGGAGTCCTCCGTGGAGGATGTGCTGGCCAGCCCCGTCGTGTCGGACCCGCTGCGGCTGCTGGACATCTGCGCCACCAGCGACGGCGCCGCGGCCCTGATCGTGGCCAGCGCCGATTTCGCGAAGAAACATCTCGGCTCGGTCGAGGGCGTCCCGTCGGTTCGCGCGGTCGCCACCATCACCCCCAAGTATCCGCAGCATCTTCCTGAACTCCCCGATATCGCTACCGATTCCACCGCGGTGGTGCCGGCGCCCGAGCGCGTGTTCAAGGATCAGATCGTCGACGCCGCCTACGCGGAGGCCGGTATCGGTCCCGAGGACGTGAGCCTCGCCGAGGTGTACGACCTCTCGACGGCCCTGGAGCTGGACTGGTACGAGCACCTGGGCCTGTGCGCCAGGGGCGAGGGCGAGCAGCTGTTGCGCAGCGGTGCCACGACGGTCGGCGGACGGATTCCGGTGAATGCCTCCGGTGGCCTGGCCTGCTTCGGCGAAGCCATCCCGGCCCAGGCCATCGCGCAGGTGTGCGAGCTGACCTTCCAGCTACGCGGGCAGGCCGGTGATCGGCAGGTCGAGGGTGCGCGGGTCGGGATTACCGCCAACCAGGGCCTGTTCGGCAACGGTTCGTCGGTCATCGTCGCGCGCTAGCCACGCGCCGTGGTGATCGCGCCGCGGTGATCGTGGGGCGTTAGCCTCAAGCGATGGAACGACAGTTCCACGCGTACGGCCCGTCGCATTGGGTGATTCTTGCCGTATTCGTGCTTGGCGCAGTGCTGTTGGTGTCGTGCGGGCGCAGCCTCGCCGAGATCCGCGCGCGCCTGCTCGGTCGTGCGCTCGGCGCCGTGACGGCGATCATCTATGCCGTCATCTTGATCGCCGGATGTATTCCTCTGCGCATCGACGTCTCGGTACCCCTGCGGCTGACCGACCTGGCCACCGTCGTCGCGGCGTACGCGCTGTGGTCCCAACGGCATTGGGCATATGCGTTGACGTATTACTGGGGACTGGTGCTCAGCAGCCAGGCGCTGATCTCCCCCGTGCTGACCGGCCCCGACTTCCCGGACTACAGGTTCCTCGGGTTCTGGTCGATACATCTGCTCGTCGTGTGGGCGGCGATCTATCTCACCTGGGGTCGGGGCATGCGTCCCACGTGGCGTAGCTATCGCCTGACCGTCACTGTCACGTTGTCCTGGGTCACTCTCACCATGGCGTTCAATGCCATCGTCGGGTCGAATTATGGCTTCCTCAACGAGAAGCCCTCAACGGCAAGTCTTTTGGATCTGATGGGTCCGTGGCCCTGGTACGTGGTCTCCGCGACCGGGTTGGTTCTCACGGTCTGGGCATTGATGACCTGGCCGTGGGAGCGATCCGCGGGTAAAACGGGCGAAGGTCAGACAACGCCGAGATAGGCGGACCGCACGCTGTCGTCTTGCAGCAATTCTCGTCCGGCGCCCGATCGAACGACCGAACCGGTCTCCAGAATGTAGGCGTGATCCGAACGGCTCAGCGCCTGCTGTGCATTTTGCTCGACCAGAACCACCGTCGTCCCGGAGGCGTTGATCTCCTCGATGATGTTGAAGATCTTCGTGATCAACAACGGCGCCAGACCCATGGACGGCTCATCGAGCAAGAGGATCTTGGGCCTGGCCATCAGGGCACGTCCAATGGACAGCATCTGTTGCTCGCCGCCGGAGAGAGTGCCGCCCTCTTGGTGCCGGCGTTCGGCGAGCCGCGGGAACAATGCGTTGATCCAGTCGAGGCGTTCCCGGCGCTCTGCGCGCGACTTGAATTTTCGCCCGTAACAACCCATTTCGAGATTCTCGGCGACGGTCATGCCGGGGAAAATCCCCCGCCCTTCGGGCGCCTGGACGATTCCCGCCTTGACGCGCTTGTGCGCCTTCATCTTCGAGATGTCCTGGCCCTCGAAGAAGATGGTCCCGGCACTGAGCGGGACCAGGCCGGAGATGGCGCGCATGGTGGTCGACTTGCCGGCGCCATTGGAACCGAGCAGGGTGACCAGCTCGCCCTCGCGGACATCCAGGGACAACGTGCGCACAGCCTGGATTGGGCCATAGTGGACCCCGACGTTGGTGAGTTTCAGCTGTACGGGAGGCACTTACCTCTCGCTTTCGGTATCGGGCACAGCCGAGTCGAGCCAACCAGGTCCGGGACCGGGTCCGTGGAATTCCTCATCGGCCACTCCTAGGTACGCCTCGATCACCGCCGGGTCGTTTCTGACCTCGGCGGGCAGGCCGTCGGCGATCTTCCTGCCGAATTCGAGCACGACGATGCGGTCGGTGACGCCCATGACCAGCTTCATATCGTGCTCGATGAGCAACACGGTGTATCCGTAGTCGCGGATGCGCTGAATCAGCTCGATCAGCGATTCCTTCTCACTGGGGGTGAACCCGGCAGCCGGCTCGTCCAGACAGAGCAGTTTGGGTTCGGTGGCCAGCGCCCGCGCGATCTCGAGTCTGCGCTGGCTGCCGTACGGGAGATCCTTGGCCTTGATGTCGGCGACATCGGCGATGCCGACGAAGTCGAGCAGCCCCAACCCCACGTCGACGGCATAGTGTTCCTCACGACGGTGCCGCGGTGTGCGCAGTAGCGCCCCCAGTACCGAGGTCTTGTGCCGGGCATCCGTACCTACCGCGACATTCTCCAGGGCCGTCATCTCGCCGAACAGCCGGATGTTCTGGAAGGTCCGGGCGATCCCGCGCCGGGTGATCTGGTGCCGCCGCAGTCGGCGCATCGCTTTCCCGTCGAACACGATGCTGCCCGATGTCGGCTTGTACACGCCGGTGATGGCGTTGAAGCAGGTCGTCTTGCCGGCGCCGTTGGGACCGACCAGGCCGAGGATCTCGCCACGCCTGATATCGAAGCTCACCCCGTCGAGGGCTTGCAGGCCACCGAATTTGAGCGTCAGTTCCTTCACCTCGAGCAGCACCTCGGCGGTGGCGGGATCGGTCGTGTCGTCGAGATCGTCGGCAAGGTCGACCGCGGTATCGGATCCGGCGAACTCGACAACTTCCTGCTCGTCCTCGGGACTGTCGTTCTCGTGCTCGGTCATGCCGGGGCCTCGGCTTCCTCGGGCTTCTTCGCGCCAAACCGCTCAGATGCCTTGCGCCAGTAGGCCATCAGCTTCTGCTGCGCCGGGAACAAACCCTGGGGCCGGAAGATCATCAGCACGACCAGCGCCAATCCGAAGAACAGATACTTCAGATTGCCAAGGTCTACGCCCTGTACCTGCACGCCGAGAAGGCGGTTCGGCAGGTACACGATGATGAACGCGCCGAAGATCACGCCGAGCTTGTTGCCCTGCCCACCGAGCACCACGGCGCACAGGAACAGCATCGAGTTGATGATGTTGAAGGTGGGCGATGCCACGTACTGGACCTGGCCCGCGTACAGGGCGCCGGACAATCCGCCGATGCTGGCGCCAATCACGAAGGCCCACAACTTGAACCGAAACGTGGGAACCCCCATCATCTCGGCGGCGTCCTCGTCCTCCCGAATGGCCACCCACGAGCGGCCCACTCGGCTGCGCTCCAGATTGCCCATCAGTATCAGCACCACCGCGATCAGGCAGAGACCGAGCCAGTACCACCACACGCCATAGTTCAGGTGGCCACCAGAATTGCCGCTGGAGAAGACACCGCCGCGGACGTACTGCTCCCCCACATGCGGATACGCGATCTTGTGTAGGCCACGCGGCCCGTTAGTGACCTCCAGATTGTCGGCGAGCAGCCGGATGATCTCGCCGAATCCCAGCGTGACAATGGCCAGATAGTCGCCCCGAAGGCGCAGTGTGGGTGTGCCCAGCACCAGGCCGAAGAAGGCGGTGATCGCCACGGCGATGGGGAGACAGGACAACCATGCCCAGCTCGAACTGAAGAAGGCCGATGTTCCCATGCGGTTCCACGGACTGTCGGGGCTGGTGAGCAACGCGACCGTGTATGCGCCGATGGCGTAGAAGCCGACATACCCCAGGTCAAGCAACCCCGCCTGCCCCACAACGACATTCAGGCCTATCGCAATCAGCGCTACCATCGCGAACTGGGCCATCACCGGGCCGAAGGCGGTGTTGGGAGTGTCCAGGAGCGGGATCTTCCACACCGGTAACAGCGCCATGAGCGCGAATCCGATGATCCCGTATGCCCACTGGACCGGGCGGGCCAGCTCGGACCACCACCGGCGTATCGAGTCGCCCGGTGCCAGAGCGCGCGCGGCCGTCATGCCTTCGCCCGCCCGAGACTCTCACCGAGAATGCCGGTGGGACGGAACATGAGCACCAGTACCAGCAGGACGAATGCCACCACGTCGCGCCATTGGGTGCCGAACACCGCTTGTCCGTAGTTCTCCATCACGCCCAGCAGCAGGCCGCCCAGTAGCGCACCGCGCAGGTTGCCGATACCACCGAGCACGGCGGCAGAGAATGCCTTGATCCCCAACAGGAATCCGCCGGAGTAGATGATGCCCTGCGGCACCTTCAGCGTATAGAGGAGCGCGGCCGCCCCGGCCAACAGTCCACCGATGACGAACGTCGTCATGATGATGCGTTCGCGCGACACGCCCATCAGCGTCGCCGTCGTCGGATCCTGCGCGACCGCACGGATACCGCGCCCGAACTTGGTGTGGTTGATCGCGATATCGGTCAAAAGGGCCAGCACCAGGGCCGCCGCCACCACCACGATGGTGACATTGGTGAGCGTGGCCTGGAACGGAATGTGGTGGCCGCCTATGTCAAAGGGGCCAAACGTCCATACCGGCCGGGGCGTCACCAGGCGGATCGGCTGCTGTGCATTACTGCCGCCGTAACCCTTCAGGATCTTCGGCAGCACGAAATGCACGAATTCCTGGATGACAAAGGACATCCCGATGGCGGTGATGAGGAACGTCAGAGGCCGCGCGCCGCGGCGACGCAGCGGGCGGTAGGCGACCGCTTCCAGTCCCAGCGCCGTGGTGGCCGATACCACCATCGCGACGAGCATCGCGACACCGAGATACAGGACGGTGAGCGATACGCCCTTGTTGTAGGCATTACCTCCGGGTGTGAAGCCGAGTATGACGTCCAGGGCGAAGTACGCCCCGAACATGCCCAGCATGAAGACCTCGGAATGCGCGAAGTTGATGAGGCGTAACACCCCGAAGACGAGCGTGTAGCCCACCGCGACCAGCGCATAGATGGCGCCCCACGCCAAGCCGTCGATCGTCAGCTGACCGATGCTGTTCCACAGTCCGTGCAGATCGAATGAAATTGTGCTGGCCTGCACACCTGTCTGTGCCATCCACCCCGAAATCATTTGCGGCTGAGCCTAGTCCCCTCGTATGTCCTACGTGACCTTATACACCCAGATAAGCGTCGAGGTTAGCTCTCCGTTCTCGTTCCACTTGTACTCACGCGCCACACCCTGCCCCTGGTAGTTCCGCACCCAATCAACCAATCCAGCCCGGGTGGTCTTTCCGGCGTCGATTCCCTTGACCAGGATCGTCGCCAGGTCATACCCCTCGGTGCTGTACGTCCCCGGCTCCTGTGAGAACTTAGCGGTGTATTCCTTGGCGAAGGTGTCCGACGCGGGCCCACACGGGCAGGACAGCAGCGCGTCCTTGGCGGAATCGCCCGCCTGCTTCACGAACTCCATGTCCTTGGTGCCGTCCGCGGACACGAACGTCGCGGTCACTCCGGCGTTGCGCAGCTGCTGTACCAAGGGGGCCGCTTCGGCGTAGTAACCGCCGAAGAACACGGCATCAGGTGTGGCGCTCTTGAGCTGAGTGACCGCCGCGGAGAAGTCCTTGTCCCCCTTCTTCACCGAGGCGTTGCAGTCGGTTCCGAGCGTCCCGCGTACCGCGTTGGCAAGCCCGGAACCGTAGTCGGTGCTGTCGTCGACCACGCAGATCTTCTTGTACCCAAGCGTCTTCTTGAGGTAGTTGGCAACGGCGGGGCCCTGCACTCCGTCATTGGCCAGGCCCCGGAAGAACGTCTTCCAGCCCTGCTGGGTGAGTGTCACGTTGGTCGCCGAGGCGGTCGTGGAGACCAGACCGGCCTCACTGAAGATCTGGCCCGTCGACTTGGTTTCCCCAGAGAACCCCGGCCCGATCAGCCCGATAATGGTCGGGTCGCCGATGATTTGCGGAGCAATATTGCTCGCATTCTGCGGCAGCCCCTCGGTATCGAACTCACGGAGTTTGATCTGGCATCCGGGATTAGCGGCGTTGTGCTTATCAATGGCCAGTTTCGCCCCGTCGAGAATGTTGATTCCCAGCGCCGCATCCGGGCCGTTGAGTGCACCGGCCATCGCCAGGGAAATATTGGCGCACTGCGCCTTTCCATCACCGGCGGGATCGGCCGCCGACTTCACGTTGGACGCAGGTACCTCGGACCCGTCCTGAGCGATCTGCACCAAGGGCGAGATCTTCAGGGTGGTCTGATTCGACTCGTCCGACTGAGTGCCGGCATGACAGCCGGCCAGGGCGAGGGTCACCGCGCCCAGCATGATCACACTCGCGCGTGCACGCACGATTACCTCCGGATGGCTGGGGCTGACAGGGCGAAACAAAAACGCTGATCAGAAAACATAGCCAACCGCGGGGCAACGCGCAGTGCTTACCCGAGTTTCAGCTCGGCGCGCCGGTATCGAGTGTTTCCAGCACCACTTCGGCAACCCGCTTCATGGTGGTGCGGCGGTCCATCGCGGCGCGTTGGATCCATTTGAACGCCTCGGGTTCGGTGAGGCCCTGGGTTGACTGCAGGACGCCCTTGGCGCGCTCGACAAGCTTGCGGGTCTCCAGCCGGTCAGCCAGGGTCTGAACTTCCTTCTCCAGCGCGGTGAGCTCGCCAAAACGGCTCACGGCGACCTCGATGGCAGGCACCAGGTCGGTCTTGGAGAACGGCTTCACCAGGTAGGCCATGGCGCCCGCGTCGCGGGCCTTCTCCACGAGGTCGCGTTGGCTGAATGCGGTGAGGATCACGATCGGGGCGATGCGCTTGGCGGCGATCTCCGACGCGGCGTCGATGCCATCCCGGCGCGGCATCTTCACGTCCATGATGACCAGATCCGGTTTGAGCTCTTCGGCGAGGTCGACGGCTTCCTGCCCGTCCCCGGCCTGACCTACCACGTCATAGCCCTCCTCTTGGAGCATCTCGACCAGGTCGAGGCGGATGAGGGCTTCGTCTTCGGCGACGAGCACGCGGTGCGCGGGTGCCGCCGGTTCGGTGTTCTGAGGGCCGGTCATGGCGACCATTGTGACGCATGTGGTCGCATGTACGGCGATACCCTGGTGAAAGTGATGTACCCCATCCCTTAAGGTTGGAGATCGCGCGACTGGCCGCTGGTCACCAAAACGGCAGTAACGCGTTGCCCTCGTATCCCAACTGGCAGAGGAAACGGATTCAAAACCCGTGCAGTGTGAGTTCGAATCTCACCGAGGGCACCACGAACTGCCGCGATGATGCTTTGATTCCCCGCATGAAGCGAGCAACTGTCGGCATGCTGATGTTTGTGGTGTCTGCCTCTGCCGTCGCGGCGTGCCAGACGTCGTCGGGCATCACCCGGATATCGGAGCCATCGTCGGCAACTGCCACCACGAAGACCTTCTCCGCGTCGACTATCCCCAGGTCGACATCCGTCTCCCCCACTACCAACGCGGACGCGGATGACCCGGCCAAGCGCATCCGCGACACGTTCCGAAGCCTGCAGAACCCCGTCATCGCCGCGACGAAGGACGGCACCGGCAGCTATGAGATCCCGGTTCCACCCCAACCCTCAGTGGCAAAGCCGGCGGCCTACATCGCGGCGCTGTGCACCGGCGGCCCGGCGGTCAACATCTCGTTCGACGGCACTCCGGTGCCCGGCGGCGGAATCTGTGGAGACGACCCCGGAAAGCCAGGAATTATTGTGATGCTTCTCGCTGTCAATGCCGACCCGACAACCCCCCACACGATCAGGGTGCAGGGAGCTGCCGGTCAGCACAGCTGGGTATCCATGGCCTACGGCCAGATGTACTGAGCTCAGTGGCTCAGCAGCTCAACGTCTAGCCGACGTCGGTGCAGGTGACTCCGGGGTTCTCGCAGTCGGAACCGGTCTGTCCGGGTGCGCTGACCCAGCCGCCGTCGTCGTCATGTCCGGGGGCGATGTTGGATTCGGGTGGGTTGTTGTCGGATCCACAGACCACCCAGGCGTTCTCACACTGAGCACCCGCACCACCGGGCAGGTAGCCCCAGCCGCTGTTTCCGTCGTCGCCCGGCTGATCGACCAAGGATCCGTGCGAGGGCGAGTTGGGCGCGCCCGGAACCGGAGGTGCCGGAGACGGGTCGGCCGACGCCACCACCGCTCCGAATCCAACGAACGCAGCAGCCACGACGCCAACCGCAGGCGCCACGACAAGACGAGTGAATGAGTTCATGGGCACCTCTTCAAAGGGCGGATAAATACAGGACAAATGTACTCCCACACACAGCTTTTGCAGATGATCTTGGTAGGAACCGCACACCATGTCTAACCCCTGGGCGATGCCGCACGCGATACCGCTTCACGTGCTAATACTGGCAATCATGACCCTCGCCACACTCGTCGATATCCACGAGATCACCGAGCTCAAGTACCGCTATGCCCGCACTTTGGACAACAAACTATGGGACGAGTTCGCGGACACGCTCACCGAAGATGTTCAGGCGACGTACGGAACCGCGGTACACGGCGCGCCCCTCGAGTTCACCTCGCGCACAGGTGTTGTCGACTACATGCGGTCATCGCTGACGACCGATATCACCAGCGTGCACACCATGAGTCATCCCGAGATTCAGGTCGACGGCGACATCGCGACCGGCAGCTGGGCCATGAGTGATGTCGTCATCGTGCCGGCGCACAGCGTCCTCATCACCGGAACCTCGTACTACACCGACCGCTACCGCCGCGATACGGACGGGAAATGGCGGATCAGCTACATCTCCTATTACCGCCTCTACGAGGCCATGCAAAACACCAAGGACATCGGGTTCAACCTGATTGCGAACCGCTGGTCGCAGTAGCGCCGAGAACCGGGTACCCTATCGCCGGGTCTGGAGACATCCGTACTCCACATAGCTGGCTAAGGAGGGACCGGTGCGCTGCCGCTTGTGCGACTCGACCGAGCTGCTCAGCGTCGTCGATCTGGGTGCCACCCCGCCATGCCAGAAGTTTCTGCACACCGACGAGCTGGATCTGCCGGAGCCCACCTATCCTCTGCACCTGAGGCTGTGCCGGGATTGCATGTTGCTGCAAATTCCCGCGCTGATTAGCCCCGAAGACAACTTCACCGAATACGCCTACTTTTCGTCGTATTCCGACAGCTGGGTTGACCACGCGCACTCCTACGTCACCAACTCTATTGCGCGACTGGGACTTTCCCCGGACAGCGTCGACGACTTCATGATCGAGGTAGCCAGCAACGACGGCTATCTGCTTCAGCACGCGGTCGCCGCGGGTATCCGCTGCCTCGGTATCGAGCCCTCAGTAAATGTCGGGCACGCCGCGCGCGACAAAGGCGTTCCGACGCTGACGGCCTTCCTCGACGAGGACACCGCCGCCCGTGTCCGCGCCGAACACGGTCCCGCCCGCCTGGTCGCTGCGAACAATGTGTACGCGCACATCCCCGATCTGCGCGGGTTCACACGTGCTCTGCGCGGGCTCGTTGCCGATGATGGTTGGGTGAGCATCGAGGTGCATCACGCGCTCAACCTCATCGAGCTTGGCCAGTTTGACACCATCTACCACGAGCACTTCCAGTACTACACCGTGTTGGCGGCCCAAAGAGCCCTTGCTGTAGGCGATCTCGAAGTGGTCGATGTCGAACTCCTTGATACGCACGGTGGTTCGATAAGGGTCTGGGCACGCCCTCGCGAGTGCGGGCCCGAGATCGCAGCATCGGTCGCCGAGGTCCTGGAACTGGAACGGCGGGCGGGTCTGCACGAACTGTCTGGCTATGAACGATTCCGTGCGACGACCGAACGAATCCGCTTGGAACTCCTGCAGTTTCTCCTCACCTGTAAGGCCGAAGGCAAGACCGTCGTCGGCTACGGCGCACCTGGCAAGGGCAATACCCTGCTGAACTACTGCGGCATCCGCACCGACCTTCTTGCCTATACCGTCGACCGGAATCCCTATAAACAGGGCATGTTCAGTCCCGGCACGCGCATCCCGGTGTACTCCCCCGGGCGTATCGACGAAGACAAACCCGATGTGGTGCTGGTGCTCCCATGGAACCTGGAAGCCGAGATCACCAATCAATTGCGGCATATCGGCGAGTGGGGCGGAAAGCTTGTCTATCCCCTGCCCCAGCTGCATGTCGTGGAACCGCACGTTGAGCCCGAAGGAGCATCGGTATGAAGGTCGTGCTTTTCTGCGGCGGCTTCGGAATGCGCATGCGCAACGACGCCGGCGATGTGATTCCGAAGCCCCTCCAGATGGTCGGACCACGGCCGCTCATCTGGCACGTGATGAAATACTATGCGTACCACGGGCATAAAGAATTTATTCTGTGTCTGGGTTACGGCGCCGAAGCCATCAAGGACTTCTTTCTCGGCTACAACGAGGCGCAGTCCAACGATTTCGTCTTGGCTGAAGGTCAGGTGCGGCTGTTGAAATCGGATATCGCGGATTGGACGATTACGTTCGCCGACACCGGCGCCGAATCGCCTATCGGTGAACGGCTTCGACGCGTCCGCCACCACCTCGGCGACGATCGCTACTTCCTTGCCAACTACGCCGACGTTCTCACCAACGCTCCCCTTGATGATCTGGTGGCCAAGTTCCAGGATTCCGGAGCCGCCGCGTCCATGCTGCTGGTTCCGCCGCAATCTTCCTTCCACACCGTGGATGTGAACGAGGGCGGATCCATCACCGATATCACCGCCGTCTCCAAGCTCGACATGTGGGAGAACGGCGGCTACTTCGTGCTGTCCCAAGATGTCTTCGACTATCTGCCCGCGGGCGGCGACCTGGTCGAGGATGCCTGCGGGTCGCTGGCCAAAGAGGGCAGGATGTTCGGCTACAAGTTCAGCGGGTTCTGGAAGCCGGCCGACACCTTCAAGGAACGTGCCGAGCTCGACGAGGGTTATCGCAAGGGCGTGCGCCCGTGGATGGTCTGGGAGCAGGAGCCCGCCACCACGTGATTGAACTCAGCACCGGATCTGTCGATGAAATCGCGCTCCTGGCAGCGCATTGCGACGATATCGCGATCGGTATGGGCGGCACGCTGCTGACCATGGCCACCCGCCGGCCCGGCTTACGGGTGCGGGCCCTCGCGCTGACCGGCGGCGGAACCGAGCGGGAGTCCGAGGAGCGGGCCGCGTTGGCGGCACTGTGTCCCGGCGCGGAAGTGACCATCGACGTGCTCGACTTTCCGGATGGGCGCGGCCCCGCGCATTGGAACCAGATCAAGGATGCCCTGACCGCCTTTCGCCGTAAGTCCGCGGCCTCGGTGGTCTTTGCTCCGCAGCGCCACGACGCCCATCAGGACCACCGGCTGCTGGCGACCCTGGCACCCACCGAATTTCGGGATCATCTGATCCTCGGCTACGAGATCATCAAGTGGGAGACGGACACCCCGACACCGACCGTGTTTCAGCCGCTCAGCGATGAGATCGCCCGCAGCAAGGCTGATCTCATCTACACGCACTATCCGTCGCAGCGACCGCATGATTGGTTTGACCACGAGACATTTCTCGCGTTGGCACGAGTGCGCGGTGTGCAGTGCCGCCACCGGTACGCCGAAGCGTTTGTACTGGAGAAAGCCACGATCTCTATAGGAGCAGCGCAGTGAAGGTTCTCATCACCGGCCATCAGGGCTATCTCGGTACCGTGATGTCGCAGATGGCCGCCGAGGCCGGTCACGAGGTGGTTGGTCTGGATTCGGGGCTATTCGCCGATTGTGTGCTGGGCCCGGCGCTCGTGGAACCGCCGTCCATTGCGGTCGACCTTCGTGATGTCACGGTCGATCAGCTGGCCGGCTTCGATGCGGTGATTCACTTGGCAGCGCTCTCGAACGATCCGCTCGGCGCGCTGGCGCCGGACCTTACCTACGACATCAACCATCACGCGTCGGTGCGGCTGGCGCAGCTGGCCAAGGACGCCGGAGTGGGCCGCTACCTCTACGCCTCGACGTGTTCGGTGTACGGGTCGGCGGGCGATGATCTGGTCACCGAGAACGCTCCCCTGAAACCCTTGACTCCGTACGCGGAAAGCAAGGTTCGCGTCGAGGACGATGTCGCGGCGATCGCCGACTCTGGTTTCTCCCCGGTGTTCCTGCGCAACGCCACAGCATTCGGATACTCACCCAGGCTTCGCGCCGATATCGTGCTGAACAACCTCGTCGGCAACGCCGTTATCACCGGTGAGGTCCGGGTACTCTCGGACGGAACACCCTGGCGCCCTTTGGTACACGCCCGCGACATCGGCTCCGCGTTCCTCGAGTGCCTCACGGCACCTCAGGACGTGATTCACTGCGCGGCGTTCAACGTCGGCACCGAGGAGAACAACCAGACGGTCGCACAGATCGCGGAGGCGGCCGTCTCCGCCGTACCCAACTCGACCCTGACCATCACGGGCGAGACGGGCGCAGATCCTCGCTCCTATCGCGTCGACTTCTCCGCGATCCGAGCCGCACTGCCCGGTTACCACGCGCAATGGTCGATCGAGGCGGGCGCCAAAGAGCTCTACGAGCAGTGCGTGGCCGGCAACCTCACCGAATCGATGTTCCGCCAGTCCTTCACGCGACTCGCCCACCTGAAGAGTCTGCGTGAATCGGGAGCAGTTGACGACACGCTGCGACCGGTCACCCGGTGAGCCGGTCAGCTTCCGGTCAACGCGGCCCAACTGCCGGCGGCAGCATCCTTGGCGCTGATGACGGTGACCGGAAGTGGCCAGTCGATGCCGAGCTGGGGATCGTCATGGGCGACCGAGACATCCTCGGCGGGGTCGTGCGGCCGGTCGATGCGATAACAGAGGTCGGCCCACTCTGTCAGCGCTTGATGGCCATGCAGTACGCCGGCCGGGACGAATAGGTGTTTGAAGGTGGAATCGTCGAGAGTGAAGCTCTGCCAACGTCCGAAGGTCGGTGACGGGTGTCGCGCGTCGACCAGCACATCGAAGACGGCGCCGCGCGCACAGCGGATGAGCTTGCTTTCCCCCTTGCCGGAACGTCCGTGTAGACCACGTAATACGCCCTGGCGTGAACGTGATTGGGAGTCCTGCAGAAAGTCGGCGGCCCGCGTTGCCGCACCGGCAGCAAGCTGGTACTCGTCGAAAGTCGTGGCGTCGAATGTCCGGGTGAAGAACCCACGATCGTCCTGGTATGGCGTGGGCTCCATCAGCAGTACGCCGTCGATTTCGGTGGTGTGGATACGCACTCCGCCATACTGCCGTACTGCGGAAAGATTGTGGTGCCAACGGTGATCAGGTGTCGTTATTGCCGCGGCCAGGCGCTGCACCGGGTGTTGGACCTGGGAGCCGTACCCGCCGCTGATTACTTCCCCTCCGCTTCCAGCGCACCCACGAAGGACGCTCTACATCCGCTGGCCATGGTGCTGTGCACGGACTGCGCGCTCGCGCAGCTCGAGATCGACGATACCGACACCGAGGAGCCGCGGGCCGTGGAGCCGCAAGCCCTGCGGGACCAGGCTGCCGACGCGGTTGGCCGAGCGGAAGCCGCCGGGCTCCTCACGGGACGCACCGTGTACGAGTTCACCAGCCCTCACGGTGGCAGCTGGCTGAACCTCCTTGTTCCCAAAGGATTTGAGATCGCAGCTACTGAGCCCGCAGATCTGGTGCTGGACAGCTTCGGCATGATGCACGACCGGGATCAGGCCGATGCGATCGGTATGCGCGCCCGCCGCACCAGCGCCGAGGGTGTTTTGCTTCTTCAATTCCATTCGATAGCGACCATCTTGAGGTCGGGCCAGTGGAACTCGCTGCGGCACGGACATTTTGCGTACTACTCCCTGACCGTGCTGCGCCGAATGCTCGCCGACGTGGGTATGTCCGTGGTGGCGGTATGGGAGTTCGACTTGTACGGCGGCACCCTGCTGGTGGCGGCGCGGCATGGTGAGCATCCCGCTCCGCCTTCCGTGGAGCAGGTCCTGGCCCGGGAGAAGGCGCACGGCGCTGAGAATTCGGGCGGCTTTGTCCGGCTGCAGCACGAGGTGGACGAGCAGGTGCAGCGCCTCACCCACTGGCTTGACGAACGGCGTGCGTCCGGACAGACGGTGTATGCGTATGGGGCACCGTCCCGGGCGGTGGCGCTGTTTCACCGGGCAGGATTGACGACGAAATCGGTAGTGGCGGTCGCCGATGCGTCTGTAGCCAAACAGGGGCGACGTATGCCCGGAACCGATATTCCGATCGTGTCCCCCGCCGATCTGGTGGCTGCCGATCCAGCCCACGTGCTGCTGACCCTGCCGGATCTGTATGCAGAAGTGCGCCTGCGCTTTCCGGAGCTGGAGGGCCGTTGGATGACCGGGCTGTGTTAACGCAGTAACGCGGTCGCGAGCGCCGGACTGAACTGTCCCCCGGGTGCGTCGGGGGCGGCGCCACAGGGGCCGTTCGAGCTGCCCGGCGCGAGAATCCAGAGGTTCATGTCCAGACCGTCGGGGCGCCCCAGCACCGCGGGCGGTGTCCCGAGGATGCGGCCTGCCGGGTTGCACCAGTCAAAATTCCAGTCCGGGTTGCCATTCTGCGAGGTGTCGACGACATAGCGTGGATCGGGGACACCGAACCACTGTTGCAATGCCGCTCTGATGCGTTGCGCGTACGCGGTGATCTCGAAGGTCGGCGCGAACGATGAGACGTTGACGGAGTACCCCACGCGATCGGAGATCCCGACCTTGGCGAGCAGGGCCGCCATCCGCTCCGGAGTCACCGAACCCGATGAGGTTCCTGCGTCGACGTAGACGCGCGTGTTGGGATTCCGCGCCGAGAAGGTGGCCACCACATACCGGAGGGAATCGATTCGATCGCTAAAATCAGTGCCCTCCAGGGATTGCCGATCCGCGAACCACAGGGCGTCGGGCTCGACGATCAGCACCAGCCGGGCGTCCGTCACGAGCGCGGATACTCGGTCGACCCAGGCTCGGTATACCTGGGGCGTGACCGCGTGGTGAGGCCCCGAGAAGCCGTCATCACGATCCGGAATGTTGTACAGCACCAATTGTGCGGTGCCGCCGGTATCTCGTGCCCGCGTCACGATGTCGCCGATGTTTCGGCTGTCGTCCTCGTCATTGCCGGTGGCCCACATCGCAATCGGGTACCGCGCGATGCGATCCCGGATTGCCGCCGCCCGCGCGTCACCGGGGTGGTCGCGTACCCACCACTGCACGTCGAGAGCGTTGGGCACCAGCGGACCCGTATCGAGCCGGCGTGCCGCCGTGTCTGCCGCATCGCGATTCTCGAACTTGCTGGAGTCGCGTGTCAGCACCACCGCAGCTATCAGAATCAACACGGTGAGCGCCGCCGCGCACAGCCACTCTGGACGGCGGCGTCGCACTACTGCCTCACCGGTCACAGCGGGGAACGATACAGACCTGTTGAGCTCTACACTTGGCCCGTGCCCCACACCGGTCCAGCGCCCGCGCCCGTGCGCGTCCTGGCCATCGGCCCGGCCCCGGCGAGTCCCGAGAGTCGCGGCGGCATGGCAACCGTCATGGCGCACATGGCGGCATTGACTGACCCCTCGGTGACGGTGCGGGTGGTGCCCACCTATGTGGACGCCGCACGGTGGCGTTGGTTGTGGGTGGGCGTGCGCGGAATGATCGTGTCGTCATGGTTTGTCCTCACCGGGCACGTCGACGTTCTGCACGTCCATCTCGGCCATGGCGGCAGTGTGGCCCGCAAAGCAATGCCCCTGTGGGCCGCGCGCCTCCGCGGCATACCGGCACTCATCCATGCCCACAGCTTCGACTTCGCCGGGTGGTACCGCGAGCAGCGAGGCGCGGTGCAACGTGGTGTGCGATGGGGATTACGCGCCGACCGGTGGATCATCCTGGGGCGTGACCTCGCCGATGAGTACACCGCGTGCCTGCAGCTCGACCCGTCACGGGTGTCCGTCCTGCGCAATCCGGTGCGCATCCCCGAACAGGCCGCGTCCACGTGCGGCGACCGCTTGACGGCGGTAAGCCTGGGCAGGCTCGGTCACCGCAAGGGCACGTACGACGTCATCCGGGCGGCATCTGTACTGGCACCGGAGATTCGCGCAGCACTGCACATCCACCTTGCCGGCGATGGCGAAGTGGAACAGGCGCGCACCGCCGTCGCATCGGCCGGTGTCGCGGACGTGATCACCGTGCACGGCTGGCTGGATGCGGCGGCAGGCGCCGAATTGCTCAGTGGTGCGGACATCTTCGTGCTCCCCAGCTATGCCGAGGGGCTGCCCATGGCGCTGTTGGAGGCCATGGCCTCGGCGGTCGCGGTCATCACCTCACCGGTCGGATCGATTGCCGAGGTCGTACGCAACGGTGAGAACGGCCTGCTGGTGACTCCCGGCGATATCGATGCCCTGGCCAGGGCCCTCAGCCGGCTGACCACAGATCAGAAGGAGCGTCGCAGGCTGGGGGCCGCCGGGCGTGAGACGGTGCGTGGTCTCGATATCGCCGAGTGGGAGACGCAGCTAGTGCGGACGTGGAAGCTGCTCGCAGATCGCTAGAAGCCTGGCCGCGGCGTGATGTGCGGCGAAGTTCTGCGCGTAATGCTCGTGTGCGGCTGCGCCGAGGCTCTCGGCGACGACGGGATCCGCATGGCGGTCGAACGCCGCGGTGAGACCGGCGGTGTCATCACGGCCCAATGCCGCCTCACCGGGCGGTTGGAACTCCGGCAATGCACCCTCGGTGGAGACGATGACGTTCACCCCCAGCTGCATGGAGAGCGTCTGCACCCCGCTCTGGGAGGCCTGCCGGTAGTGCACAACCGAGGCCTTGGCTTCTGAAAGAGGTTGCAGCACATCGCTGTAGCTGTATGGGCCACGGATCCACCGGACTGATTCCGGCAGGGCGCGCGTGATGTCACCGTCCCCGATCAGCACCAGATGATCGCCGCGCCAGGCCGGGCCCGCGACATGGGCCTGCCACGCGCGCAGGATGAGGTCGACATTCTTGTACCCGTTGAGCCGGCCGATCAGGACGAAGTCCCGACGCCGGCTCGCGGGAACGAAGGCTGGCACACGCTGCGGATCGAGATCACTCGTAAGCGGAACCACCCCGACCGGCGATGAGGCGTCGGCGGTGATGTTCCGCGCCACATAGTCGCTGAACGCCACGCGATGAGCCGCGTTCGCCTCCCAGCGGCGAAACGCTCTGCGCCGCCATCGCGACACCTCCTCGGAAGCGTCGTGCGGCCGATCGTCGTGGACAAGCAGCACGCGCGGCAGGCCCGCGCCGAACATCTGCCAACGGGGATCGCGGACAAGCTCGGTGATCACCACATCGGGCCGGAAGGCCCGGACTCTCGGCACCGCGCGTACCCAGGATGCCCACCCGGCGGGATCCTTGAGCGAGGGCTCCAGCACCAGCTCATAGTCCCGCGCCGGATCGGATTCCGGATGCTGATCGGAGGTCACCAACAGCACCGAAGCGCCCTGACTGCGCAGGGCCTCGGCGTGCACGCGCGCCAACGGGCGCATCCAGGGCGACAGCCAAAGGATTCGCATCTGGTCTCAGCCCTTGTGCACCGCGGTAAAGGCTTCCTCGTACGAGTCTGCCATCGTCTCGATCGTGTACAGATCGCGCATGCGGTCAAAGCCGTTGCGTCCCAGGGCTGTCAAACGTTCGGGCCCAGTCAGGACGTCCCTGAGCGCGGCGCGCCACGACGGTACGTCGATGGGGTCGACGACCATGCCGCTGCCGTCGTCGAGCATGTCCGGGACCGAGCACACCGCGGAGCCGATGACCGGTACGGCGCGCGCCATCGCTTCGAGGATCACCAGCGGAAAGGCCTCACTTCGGCTGGGCACGCAGAGCACATCGCAATCGGCCAGCGCATGCTCGGGTCCCGGAGACCAACCCCGCCAATGCACACGGTCGCGCACCGCCTCGGGAGTGAGTGCTTCCAGTCGTTGACGATCGGGTCCGTCTCCGAAGATGGAGAGCTGCCAATCATATTCGGCCAATCCGGCCAGCGCCTCCACCAGCAGGTGCGGATTCTTGTGCTCAACAATGCGGGACAACATCACGAAACGCAACGGGCCGTCCGGTGTCCTGCGCTCGGGTGCGTCACCGGGAAGGTCGCGGCGGCGGACAACCCCATTGGGGGCGGTGAAGAAACGTGTACCCACCCGCTGATGTGCCGACACCTCTTCCCAGTGTCTGCGCGACAGTGCGATAAAGCCATCGGACCGGCTCATCGCCGCCGCGAGTGGCACCGAGTATGTGCCGGTCTTCAGCTCGGGCGGGATATGAGCCGCCACAAGCCACTTGCGATGCCGTCCCGCCGCGCGCCATAGCGTCGCGGATCCGGTCTCCGTGTTGGTGTCTCCCGACACCAGGATCGCGGGTCCGGGGGCAGTCTCAAAGGTGGGACACCACCAGGGCTGGCGCACCACACGCACAGTCGGCGGGATCTCGGCCACCAACGGACCGAGTCGCTGCATGCACGCGATGGTTACGGAGTAGCCACGCCGGTCCAATTCGGTGGCCAGCAATACGTGCTGGCGTTCGGCTCCCCCGTACACCAGCCGATTCGTGGTCAGAATTACCGATGGGCGTCCCCCGCTGGCGCTGATCCGCGTCGTGCGCGCGCGACGGGCACCGGGCTGCACCCGGTCCAGCATGGATGTCCCGGCCAGGTAGAGATCGGCCGTCCGCACACCCTTCGAGTGTTCTAGTGTCAGTGCGATATTGGCCCTCAGCAGATCGTCGGAACGGATGCCGCGCTGCCGATCTCCGGCGACTGTCCCCTTGGCACTGTGCGTGACGCCGGGTTCATCGACAAGAACCAGTCGCCATCCCGCTGACCGCGCACGGAGCTGCCAGTCGGCTTCCTCGCCGTAGAGGAAGAACTCCTCATCGAAACCGCCGATCTCATTCCAGGCCCGCCGATTGACCAATAGGCAGGCGCCCGTGAGGTATCCGTCCACGTCGGTGGGGCGCGTCCCGTACAGCTCCGAGATCGCGCGGCCGCGCAACGCCGGCGCGTAGCCCGCGCGTGACACCAGCGCCCGCAGCAAGCTGGGAGCGCGATGTCCGTTATCCCACGGGGACTCGCCGGGAAGAGGGGTGGCAGGGACTATCGGCGGCGCGGCCGCGGCCACCCCCGCATCGAGCGTGACCCGGGCGCGGGTCTGCGTGAGCGGCCCCGTCACGATCGCATCGGGGTTCAGTAGCAGCAGATGTGCGCCCGGCGCGAAGTCTGCCAATCTGTTCACCGCAGAGGCGAATCCCAGATTGTGGTCCGTGCCATACCAGTGCACGTCCGGGTAGGCCGCCCGAACCGCCTCCATTCCCGGGTAGTCCGGTCCTGAGTTATCCCACACGTGCACCGGCAGATCGCCGAGATGTTCGTGACAGGACCGCAGGCAGTCCTCGAGCAGATCCGGTCGGCGGAACGCCACGATGCACACCGCGATACCCCCGTGCACCTCACTGACCCGAGGGGCCGGCAAGTAGGCCCGGTCGAGCTCCCTATGTCTTTTCCTAGCCATGTCGATCACCCATCAGAGGCCTCCTTGCGGAGTACTTCCCGGACATCTCGCAGATGTACGGGGCCCGCCCACAGGGTCACCACCACATACACGCCGGCGGCGATGGTGGCGGCGATCAACTCGTGCATCCACTGCGCGGCAAGCAGGAGCGTGCCCACTGCCGCCGCCGTTGGTATGGCCAACCGCAGCAAGAACATCCACGGCGTGCGATAGCCCGTACAGGTGGTCAGCCTGATGGTGGCGGCAACCAAGCCCACCACCTCACTGGCCACCAGCGCGATCGCCGCACCCAGAGAGCCCAGGTGAGGGATGAGCAGAACATTGAGAACGATGTTGCCGGCGAGATTGAAGACATTGAGGCGCAGCAGAAACGATTGATGATGCGCTGCGAACAGCGCCTGACTGACGGTGCCGGTCAGGAAGGTCAGGCCGACCGCGACCAGGAGCAACGGCATCACCAGATTCGATTTGTCCACGAACTGTTCGGTACCCAGGAGTGCGACGAGATCTCGGCCCACAAAGAAGCCGACGACCGCGACCGGAACCGCGATGGCCAGCATCAATCCCATAGAACGCTCGATGAACGCCGCGAAGCGCTCACGCGATGACGCGAACAGTCCCGTCATCGTGGACAGAGTGGCGCCCAAGAAGAAATTCCCCACCAGCGACAGGGTGAACGCGGTCTGGTATGCCAGGCCATAACGGCCTACCTCTGCGGGTGTGCTCAAGAGACTGAGTATCACGCCATCGATGCGCCAGTAGAGGACGCCGATAATGAGCACCATTGTCTGCGGCAGGCTTTCGCGTACCAGGACCCAGGTCTCTTTCGCAGACACGACGATTCGCAGCGGGGTGATCCGATGTGCCGCGATACCTTGAATCAAAAGCAGCGCGGCCGGTGCCGCCACCTGGGGCAACGCATACCAAACGTGCGCCGCACCAACAGTTACCAGGATGATCGTCACCACGAGCATCGCTACCCGCGATAGCGTGTCCGCCAGCGCCACCGCGGAGAACCGGACCGAGGCCATGAATATCGGGTTGAGGCAGCTCGACAATGTGGTCAGGGTGAGGCTCGCGCTGACGATCAGCAGCATCGACTGCACCTCGGGCTGATCCGCGTAGATCAGCCAGCCCGACAGGGCGGCCACGGCGGCAAGCGGGAGGCAATAGCTGAGTGAGAAGGCCAGATTGATACCGACCAACCGCTGCAGGCTTCCGGAACCCGCGGAGACACGCCGGACTATCACCACACCGATACCCAGCTCCGTCAGGCTGGTCCACAGTCCGATGAAGAAGATCGCGGAATTGAGATGCCCGTAGGACTCCGGGCCCAGCGCACGCGTGGTCAGCGCGATCGCGACGATGGACGTGATCGTCCCCAGTATCCGGCCACCCAGCTGCCATGCGATAGCACTGGCAATGCGCCGTCCAGATGCCGGCTCGGTAACAGGTGATCCATCGGTGCGCTCCGGCGTCATGTGCTACCTTGCGCCGACACGGGATGGGAACAATGCAACGACGACTGCACGCGTATGTGGCTTTGCCGCACGGCGTTTCGGCTTCGCAATGGGAGGTCAGGAACGGCGCTGATGAGGTGCCGGACCGGGCGCCCTACGGACTGCATCGATTGGCCAACTACGGCGTGACGCCGACATTCAGCGAGTTCTCGTTCGGGCGCCGCCTCGAGCGCGTGGCCGGTCACATTCGTTATCGCACCGGTGATCTGGAAATCCTGGAGGTCATAGCCGACAGGGCGGCACGACGTGCGAGCGATGTCGTGTTCTGTTACGACGAGCGTACCGGTGTACCCGCGGCGGCCGCGGCGTCCATCCGGATGAGCCCACCGGTGGTGACCGGAGTCGGATGGCTTACCGAGCCCGCAGATTTTCCGCCGGTTCATCGCGGGCTGGCGCGCCACGCGCTGGCGCGTAGTGCCGCGGTTTTTTCGCAGTCCCCCCCGCAGGTCGAACTGCTGTCGCGCTCCTGGGGTGTCGACGATTCGCGGCTGCATTTCGCACCCGTGGGTATCGATACCGACTTCTATCGAGCACAACCGTGGGAGAGCACGGCCACTCCCCTGGTCGTCAGCGCGGGCGAGGATGTTCACCGGGATCACGCGCTCCTTGTCCAGGGGGTTCTGACCGCCCGTGAACGTTGCCCAGGCCTCACACTCGAGTTGGCTACCGCGCTGCCGGTCAGCGCGCCACCCGGGGTGGTCACGCTGCATACCGAGCGTCTCTACGGACGAATGCGCGATCTGTATCGTCGATCCACCGTGGTGGCGATCGCGGTACGCCCGGATGTGATTACCGGTTCGGGCCTGACGGTCGCTCTTGAGGCCATGGCCAGCGGGCGCCCGGTAATTATGACGGACAATCCGGGGATAGCGCATTACGTCCGGCACAACGTCGACGGCATCCTGGTACCGCCGGGTGACCCCGATGCGTTCGCCCGGGCGATTGCGGACCTGGTGTGCGATCCCGACCGCGCCCGCGCCCTCGGACAGGCGGGGGCGCAGCGGGTGCGGGCGGAGTTCAGCTCCGAACGAATGGCTGAGCATTTTGCGAGCATTATGCATGGGGTTTAGCTACGACGCCTGCCAGGACCGTGCGGGCCCGACCGTGGCCTTCCGCAACCGCAGGATGGACGCCGGCCCCTGCACCAGATATCGCCGGGCCATGCGCCGCGGTTCACGGCCCAACCGATAGGACCACTCCAGTCCGCAGCGCTGCATCCATTCCGGAGCTCGCGCGGCGGCACCGGCAAGAAAGTCCGCGGATGCGCCGAAGGCCAACAGGACCGCGGCGCCGGTGGTCACGCCGTGGTCTGCAATCCACAGTTCCTGCAGAGGCTTTCCGAGCCCCACCACCAGCACATCGGCGCCCGCGGCAGCGATGTCACGCGCCAGGGCCTCGCTGCGACCCGGGTCGGTGAGATCGAGGCGATCGGGCGCCCACCATCCAGCGATCTCAAGGCCCGGATAGCGTTCGTCGAGCACCGCGCGCAGCCGATCATGCATCTGCGGTAGTCCACCCAGGAATCCGACGCGCCGACCGGTGCGTGTTGCCTGTTCGAGGACCAGCGGCAAGAGGTCGGCTCCGGTGATCCGTGGCCAGTTCTGCCGCGTCCTGACGCGGGCACGCGCCACGATCGGTGCTCCGTCGGCAAGCATCAACCAATCCAGCTGCGGCCCGAGCTCCGCACAATCCGGGTTCGCACGACCAGCGCCGAAGTGATGCAGATGGTCCAAATTCACCGAGCCAACCACCAGCGGACGATCAGCAGACGTTGAGACACGCTGTGCGACGGCGGCGAGGACATCCCGGGCTGAGCAAAGATCCACCGTCACCTGGGAGATCGTCACTCTCAGCGGAGAGCCCAACGCTTCTGTCGACACGGCGGACAGCCTAGCGTCGGTGATTCCATACGGCGGGCAAGTGTGGGTTATCCTCGTGACCAATAACGCTGGTTATGGGGACGGCGCGCCTGCTGCGAATAGTCCGGACGATAGCGAGAGTCGGAGCACCCGTGAACGTCAACGACCTGGTCAGACGGATCTTGAACCGGCGAATCGCGCTGCTTGTGGTGGCCCTGTTGGTGTGCGGAGCAGGCGCCTACGGATACACCACGGGAGTCACCGTTCGCGCGTCCACGGCCTCGGCCGTCGTCATACCGCCTCCGACATACTCCTCGACCGGTGACACCCTGGGCGCAAACCCCATGCTGAATCTCTCGCCGGAGAAGGCGCAGCTCGCCGGCATCCTCGCCACCTCGATGTCCAGCCAGCCCGCGCAGGCCGCCATTGCGGCCGCCGCCCCGGGCGTGGATTACAAGGTCTCCAACACCATTGACCTTGGGCCGAGCAATCAACAACCGTCGCCTCAGGTGTCGATCCTGGTGCTGTGCAGCGCCACGTCCGACTGCCAGGCAGGCGCGGCGGCGCTCCTGGACGTTGCTCGCGACAATCTGGTGAAGCTCCAGGTGGGCGCTTCTGTCTCACCCGAGAACTGGGCCAGCCTCACGGTTCTGCAAGATCCCACCGCACCCGTCGTGATGTCCAACAGCGCGATCAAATCGGCAGGCTCCATGGCCGTCGCCGCACTGCTGGCGGGACTCATCGGGCTCCTGATGTACGACGCGGTTGCGGCACGCCGTCGCAAAGAAAAGTCTGCTGAGACTCCGACCAAGACCAAGGCCCGGGCGAAGACTCCGACCACACCCGCAGCGGACGAGCCGCCCCCCGAGGCCACACCGATCGAGGAACCGGCGCCGGCGAGCGCAAGCGGCAACGGTCAGGCCGTGGCAAACAGCCCGACGTCCATGATCATCGACGATGATCTGGACAACGTCGAGATCGACGACGAGGCACTCGCCCAAGCGGTGCTGAACTGGACTCCGCCCCGACTCACCGATTTCCGTAGCTGGCATGACGACAAGCCTTCCTCGGACCGCTAGCCCAGGCGCCGTGGCGTCCGGTCGCGGACTGGACGCCGTCACATTCACGGCCGCGGCATTGATCGTGCTGCTGAGCACCCGGCAGGTCTACGCGGTCTATGCGTTGAAGGGACTGAGCCCTGCCCAGGTCGCGCTGATTCTCACCGGCGCGCTGGGCGCCTATTGGGTGCTCTCGGGGCATCGCCTTACCCTCGGTGCCCGAGGGCTTTCCCTCGCGATCCTGGCTTCCCTCCTGGCGACGGTGGTGTCGTTCAACGTCGTGACCACACGCGTCCTGCCGCACCTGGCCCTGATACAGGCCGGGCAGGGTATCGCCGCTTTCGCGGTGACGGTAACCGCGCTCATCGGCTTCATCTTTCTCTTCGCCGCCCATCCCGAGAGCTCCGCGCGCACCATCGAGATCTTGCTGAAGGCACTCGTCATCGGCGGTGCCATCACCGCGGCCCTGGCCCTGGTGCAGTTCGCGACCAGCCTCGACCTCGCGGCGATGATCCGGATTCCCGGCATCATGAAGTTTGGCGATACCGGTGTCGCACATGGGATTGTCCGTGAAGGTGTCGTCCGCGCGCAGGGCGCGGCCGCCCATGCCCTGGAGCTCAGCGCGGTGCTGACCACCATCGCCCCCATTGGGGTCGCGCTCGTGTACAGCGCCAAGGCGGCCGGCAGAAGGACCTGGCCATGGGCCGTGCTGACCATCGTGATGATCGCGGGTTCCGTGGTGACGGTATCTCGATCGGCCTTCATCGGATTGGCGGCGGCCATTCTCGTGATGTCGTGGCGGTGGCCGGTACGCCGCCTCGCCGGGTTGCTGTGCGCCGCTGTGGGTGCGGCGGCAGTCGCCGCGGTGAGCGGGCTCGGCGTCTTCGACGCGATCATCAGTACCTTCATGGGCAGCGCTGATGATCCGTCGCTGCAATCGCGCGCGCGGGGAATCGACTATGTGATGTCGCATTGGACAGAGCACTTCTGGCTGGGACAAGGGTCGTTCACGTATCCGCTCGGGCCCGAGCAGCCGGTTCTCGACAACGAATACCTCAGCCGTCTCATCGAGGGTGGCATCCTGGGCCTGCTGACCCTGATCGTCCTGATGATCACGGCGATCATCTACGCCGCCGGTGCGCGCAATCGCTGCCAGGACGCGCCCACTACGGAGTTGATCAATGGTGTGCTGGGCGGACTCGTCGCGCTCACCGTCGTCGGCTCTGTGCTGGATGTATCTGCTTTCCAACAAATTTCGATGATTCGGTGGCTGCTGATCGTGCTCGCGGGTGCGGCGTGGGCACTGGTAAGACGCCACCAGAAAGTAGCGGCGTGACGCACCGGGGATTCGATCATTCGAACGCATGGCAGGCCCGCCTCCACGATGCGGTGCCGGGTGGCGCGCACACCTACGCGCGCGGCGCCGACCAATACCCCGTGGGCATGGCGCCGGTGCTGACTCATGGGTCGGGCGCCCGAGTGTGGGATGTCGACGGCAATTCCTATGTCGAGTACGGCATGGGGCTGCGTGCCATAACCCTCGGACATGCCTACGCCCCCATCGTCGAATCCGTTCGTGAAACTCTGGACCGGGGAGTGAGTTTCAGCCGCCCAACGGTGCTGGAGGCCGAAGCCGCCGAGGATTTTCTGCGCACCGTGCCGACCGCCGACATGGTCAAGTTCGCCAAGAACGGGTCGGATGTGACCACTGCGGCCATCCGCCTCGCCCGCGCCGTGACCGGACGTACCGTGGTCGCGGCTTGCCGGCAGCCGTTCTTCTCGACGGACGACTGGTTCATCGGCACCACCGAGATGAACGCGGGCATCCCGAAAGCTGCGACGGATGACATCGTCAGATTCAACTACAATGATCTCGCCACTCTGACAACACTTTTCGACCGGTATCAGGGTGAGATTGCCTGCGTCATCATGGAGGCCGCCAGTGCTGCGGCCGAGCCCGAGCCCGGGTTCCTGGAATCCGTGCGGGCGCTCTGTACCGATCGGGGTGCACTGCTGGTGTTCGACGAAATTATCACCGGATTCCGGTGGTCGCGAGCGGGTGCCCAGGCGGTCTACGGGGTCACCCCGGATCTGTCGTGCTGGGGCAAGGCGATGGGAAATGGTTTCGCGATCGCCGCGCTTGCCGGAAAACGTGACTACATGGAACGCGGTGGGCTGCGGACCGACGATCCCCGGACATTTCTGTTATCGACCACCAACGGACCGGAAGCGGTGGGACTGGCCGCGTTTCGTGCGGTGGTGCGGTCCTACCGTGACGATGCCCCGGTCCGCGCGATGGAGGCCGCGGGCCGCAGTCTTGCCGAGGGTGTCGCCGATATCACGATGGCATTTGGTGTGGGCGAATATATCCGCACCGTTGGCCGGTCGTCATGTCTCACCTTTACGAGCCTCGATCCGGACGGACGGCCGTCGCAGTCCTATCGCGCACTGCTGTTGCAGGAACTCCTGCGACGCGGTGTGTTGGGGCAGTCCTTTGTGATCTCCGCCGCACACACGGCGTCCGATATCGAGGTGACCCTGGATGCGGTGCGGGGCGCCGCCGAGATATACCGGCGCGCTCTCGATGCGGGCAGCACCGACGGATTCCTGCTGGGTCCGGCCGTGGCGCCGGCATTGCGCTCCCACGCCGCGCCCCGGCGGATCCCCTAACGTCGGCCTTCTTGTGGGTTCACGCGTTTACCGCCCCGCGTTCGTCTCGTTGGCGTATTAGTAAATGTGGCCCGTATCGCGTTGATCTCGGATAGCAACTACTACTACGCTGCGTCGTAGGAGGTGGCGATGAACGCCCTGGATGTATCCCGATGGCAATTCGGCATCACCACCGTGTACCACTTCATCTTGGTGCCGTTGACCATTGGGCTTGCACCGCTGCTGGCCATCATGCAGACAGCGTGGGTCGTCACCGGCAACAACGCCTGGTACCGCCTCACCCGGTTCTTCGGCAAGCTGTTCCTCATCAACTTCGCGTTGGGTGTAGCCACGGGCATCGTGCAGGAATTCCAGTTCGGGATGAACTGGAGTGAGTACTCCCGCTTCGTGGGCGACGTGTTTGGCGCTCCCCTAGCTCTCGAAGGGCTCGTGGCCTTCTTTCTGGAGTCAACCTTCCTGGGTTTATGGATATTTGGATGGACGCGCCTGCCCAAGCTGGTGCACCTCGGGTGCATCTGGATGGTGGCGATCGGCGTCAATGCCTCGGCCTTCTTCATCATTGCCGCCAACTCATTCATGCAGCACCCGGTGGGTGCCATCTACAACCCGGGAACCGGTCGGGCCGAGCTGACCAGCATCACCGAGCTCCTCACCAACAACACAGCCTTGGCCGCCGTTCCGCACACCATCGCCGGATCCTTGCTCACGGCAGGAACATTCGTCGCCGGCATCTGTGGCTGGTGGATGGTCCGTTCGCATAAGCTCGGCACTCTGGAGGACGCGCGCACGATGTACCGGCCCGCCGCGATTGGCGCGTGTGCGGTCATGATCCTGTCCGGGGTCGGCCTGGCATTCACCGGTGACGTTCAGGGCAAGCTGATGTTCCAGCAGCAGCCCATGAAGATGGCCTCGGCCGAATCCCTGTGTTACACCGAGAAAGACCCCAAGTTCTCGGTATTGACCGTGGGCACCCACAACAACTGCGCCAGCGTCGTACACGCCATCTCCGTTCCCTATGTCCTGCCGTTCCTGGCCGAGGGAAAGTTCAGCGACGTCACCCTCAAAGGGGTGGAAGACCTGCAGAAGGAATACGAGCAGAAATTCGGCCCGCGTAACTATCGCCCGAATCTCTTTGTCACCTACTGGGCCTTTCGCGCGATGATCGGACTGGCTGCGGGATCTGCCGTGCTGGCATTGGCGGGACTCTGGGTCACCCGGCGCGGACGGATCCCGAATCAGCGGTGGTTCGCCTGGCTGTCAATCTTGGCCATTCCGACCCCCTTTCTGGCCAACAGCGCCGGGTGGGTGTTCACCGAGATGGGGCGACAACCCTGGGTGGTTGCCCCCAATCCCACCGGGGTGGAACAGATCCGGCTTACCGTAGACGTGGCGGTCTCCCACCATTCCGCGGCGACGGTGTGGCTGTCCCTCGTCACGTTCACCCTGCTCTACGGTTCGCTGGGTGTGGTGTGGTTCTGGCTCATCCGCCGTTACACCATCGAAGGGCCTCTCGAACACGACACCGAGCCCGCAGCACCCGTCACCGATGACGACAGCCTCAAACCGCTGTCCTTCGCCTACTAGCCCAGCCTGTCGCGTAAGGAGGTTCCGAACATGAATCCGACAACATTGCAACAGTTCTGGTTCATCGTCGTAGCGGCGTTGTTTCTCGGCTTCCTCGTACTCGAAGGTTTTGACTTCGGTGTCGGAATGCTCATGCATCCACTCGGCCGCGGTGACGATCGCCGACGACGAGCCGTGCTGAACACCATCGGGCCGGTATGGGATGGCAACGAGGTCTGGCTCATCACCGCGGGCGGCGCGATGTTCGCAGCCTTTCCGGACTGGTACGCGACGGTGTTTTCCGGCCTGTACCTTCCGCTGCTGCTCATTCTTGTGGCCATGATCGTCAGGATCGTCGCCATCGAATGGCGGGGAAAGATCAACGACCCCCGCTGGCGTGCCCGCTGCGACCTCGGGATAGCCATCGGATCCTGGATACCCGCACTGCTGTGGGGTGTCGCGTTCTCGTCGCTGCTCGCCGGGCTCCCGGTGGACAGCGCCAAGCAGCTCAGCCTGACGATCGGCGATGTACTCAGACCGTATGTCCTGCTGGGTGGCGTGGTTTTCGTGGGGCTCTTCGCCTTTCACGGTGCATTGTTCATCTCGCTCAAGACTGCGGGCGCGGTGCGCGAGGACGCTGTCTCGATAGCACGCACATTAGCGATTCCCGTGATTGCCGCGGCCGGCGGATACGGATTATGGACACAGCTCGCCTACGGCAAGAGTTGGACGTGGATCGCGCTCGCCATCGCCGCGTTGTCGCTGGTGGGTGCGGCGGCCGCGTCGCGAATCTCTCGTGACGGCTGGGCCTTTGCCTGCACATGCCTGACGGTGGTCGCGGTCGTCACCCTGTTGTTCGGCTCCCTCTACCCGAATCTCATTGTCTCCAGCCTTGATCCGGCCTACAACCTGACGGTGACATCCGCGTCGTCAAGCCCGTACACGCTCCGGGTCATGAGCTGGGCGGCGGCGGTCACAGCTCCCGTTGTGCTGATCTACCAAGGCTGGACATATTGGGTTTTCCGGCAGCGCATCTCGGCCGACCAGATTCCCGACCCCGTCGGGCTACCCGTGCGATGACACCATCGCGCGGTGCCCCGGTCGATCCGCGGCTGTGGCGCCGCAGCGCCCCAGCCCGCCGCTACCTGATCCTGACGGTGCTCTGCGAGCTGGTGATGACGGCCTGCACGCTCGCGATCGCAGTGGTTCTGGCGCATGCTCTTGCCCGGCTGATCACCGATCCGGCGTCTCGCGACATGGCCCATATGGGGCAGGCGCTCACCCTCCTCGTCGTGCTCTGGACTCTTCGGGCCGCGGCCCAGGGTGTGCAGACCCGGTTCAGCGAGCGGGGCGCGACCGGCGTCATCGCCGATCTCGACGACCAGTTGTTGTCAACGATGGCCCAGGCACAGCCGCGTGAGCTGGAGCGTTGTCGGGACGCGGCCACGACGGTATTGACCCGGGGACTGGACGACCTGCGCCCCTACTTCGCCGGATACCTGCCCGCGGTCCTCAGCGCCGCCATCGTGACACCCGCCGCAGCCGTAGTGATCGCTCTATCCGATATCCGATCGGCCATCATCGTCGCCATCACCCTGCCGCTCATACCGATCTTCATGATTCTCATCGGCCTGCTCACCCGGGATCGTGCAGAGGCGGCGCTGAACGCCTCAACGGCCGTCACCAGTCAGATTCTCGATGTGATCACGGGTATCCCGACCCTCCGCGCCCTCGGGCGCTCCGCGACGCCATTGCGCCGGATCACCGAACTCGGTGCCTCGCAGCGCCGTTCCGTCATGGCGACGCTGCGGGTGGCGTTTCTGTCGGCGATGGTGCTCGAAATGATCGCGACGCTCAGCGTGGCGCTGATCGCGGTGAGCATTGGCATGCGTCTGGTCTTCGGACACCTCGATCTCACCACCGCGCTGACGGTGCTGATTTTGGCGCCCGAGGTGTATTGGCCGTTGCGGCGCGTAGGAATCCAGTTCCACAGCGCCGCCGATGGCAAGGCCGCCGCGGACAAGGCCTTCGAACTCCTGGACACCATCGGTGGACCGGCCGCCGATAGTGGAACGGTCGTTCCCCGCAGGCATCCGCTGATCGAGCTGGACGCCGTCAGTGTGGCCGACCGAAGTGGTTATGCACCATGGGAATTGAGCGGGAAAATCCGCGCCCGCGCTGTCACGGTACTCACCGGTCACAACGGCGCCGGAAAGTCGACGGTGCTGCACACGATTACCGGCCTCACCACACCCGCGCAGGGCCGGGTACTCGTGGACGGGGTATCGCTTGATCAGATCCAGCGCGATATGTGGTGGTCGATGATCGGATGGCTGCCGCAACGCCCGGTGCTGATACCCGGCACAGTGCGCGAGAATCTCGAAATATTCGGAGCGCTGGATGATCTGGAGTCTGCCCTGGCCGACAGCCAGTTCGACAGCACACTGGCGACACTGCGAGACGGATTGGACACCCGCCTGGGTGCGGGCGGCGCCGGGCTGTCACTGGGTGAACGCCAGCGGCTGTGCCTGGCCCGTGCGCTCGGTACCAATCGGCCGATCCTGCTACTCGACGAACCCACGGCGCACCTCGACGCCGATACCGAGGCCTCCGTGCTGGCCGCACTGGTGGCCCGCGCGCGCCGCGGCGCCACGGTGGTACTGGTGGGCCATCGAGCGCCCGTCCTGGCCGCCGCCGACGCAGTACTCACCGTGCAGGCAAGACATGCCGCGCACCTCTGATCCGTTACGGCACTGGCTGATCGCGCTGCGGGTACAGCCGATGCGGCTGGCCATCGCCGTCACATATGGCGTCTTGGCCCTGGCGAGTGCGCTGGCGCTGGCCGGTTTATCGGCATGGCTGATCACCCGGGCCTGGCAGATGCCACCGGTTCTCGATCTGTCTGTAGCCGTCGTTGCGGTGCGCGCACTGGGTATTTCGCGTGGCATCTGGCGGTACTGCGAACGGCTCGCCGGTCACGACATCGCGTTGCGAGGCGCTGGCACTGTCCGCGCGCATGTGTACGCGCGTCTGGTCGGCGGCTCGGCCGGAGCGCTGCGCAAGGGTGTGGTGCTCGATCGTATCGGCGCGGACATCGACGAACTGGCCGAGACAGTCGTACGCAGCGTCATCCCGGTCGCAGTGGCCGGGGTGCTCGGGGTCGCGGCCACCGTGGCGGTCGCGCTGATATCGATACCGGCCGCGGCGATCTTGGCCTGTGCGCTACTGGTCGCCGACGTGCTGGCTCCGGCGCTGGCGGCGCGCGCATCCAGGGCACGGGAGACACGCGGCGCCCGGGCTCGCGCCTTGCAGGCCGAGACGACGGTCGAGATCCTCGATCATGCGCCGGAACTGCGGGTAGGCGGCCTTCTCCCCCGTCAGCTTGATGTAGCGCGCCAGCGCCGCAAGGACTGGGCCGCGGCCCAGGACGCTGCCGCCGGTCCTGCCGCGTGGTCGGCGGCGGCACCTACCCTGGCCATGGGAGCCGCGGTGGTCGGAGCCTTGGCGGCGGCGGTCGAGCTCGCCGGGTACATCGCACCGACAACCCTTGCCATCCTGGTGCTGTTGCCACTGGCCGCCTTCGAGGCCTCCACCGCGCTGCCCGCAGCGGCCATCGGGATCTCCCGTTCGCGCGCATCGGCACGACACCTCCACGCGCTGGCGGCCGGAGAGGTCGACGCTCCTGCGCCTGTCGATGTGATGCCGAACTCCGACACGTCGGGAATGTCCCTCGAATGCGCCGAATTATGCTGGCGGACAGGTCGTTCGATATCGGGCCCGCTGACGTTCCGGTTGGCGGCGGGTGCGCGGATGGCGATCACCGGTGCCAGCGGCATCGGCAAGACATCCCTGCTGACGACGCTCGCCGGGCTCGCATCGCCTACCTCTGGCGCCATCCGGATTGACGGCGATGCACTCGAGAGCATGGCGCCGACCGAGCTGCCTTCGCTCATCAGGTTTTTCGCCGAGGACGCGCACCTGTTCGCCACCACGGTGCGCGATAACCTTCTTATCGCTCGGGGTGATGCGACCGATGGCGACTTGGTCGACGCGTTGTCCGAGGTTGGCCTCGGTCCCTGGATCGAGTCGTTGCCGCATGGACTGGACACGGTGTTGACCGCAGGTGCGGCCTCGGTATCGGGCGGTCAACGCCGGCGGCTGCTGCTCGCCCGGGCGCTGTTGTCCGAGGTACCCGTGCTGCTGTTGGACGAACCCACCGAACATCTCGACGGACCCGCCGCCGAGACGTTCCTGCGGGAGTTGTTGGACGCCAAGAGCTCACTGCTGGCGGGGCGGACGGTCCTGGTGGCCACCCACCATCTACCGGATTCGGTGGACTGCCGGCACATCCAACTCGGCGATACAGTGCAGGTATGACGGAAACGCCGCCTCCGCCCCCGCCGTACCACCCGTACCAGCCTCCCACCGGGTACCCGCCCTACCCGTACCCCTACGGGGCGCCGGGAATGCCGGTGCCCCCACCGGCTCCCAAGAACGGCTTAGGCGTGGGTGCACTGGTCGTCGGAATCATCGCCATTCTCTTGTCGTGCACCGTCTTCGGCGGATTTCTCGGCGGCCTCGTCGCAGTGGTCCTGGGTATCGTGGGCGTGCGCAGAGTCAAGCGCGCGGAGGCCAACAACCGGGGCGTGGCGATCTCCGGCATCGCACTCGGGAGCCTGGCGATACTGCTATCCACGCTGATCCTCGTGTTCACCCTGGTCTTCATGAAATCAGCCGGTTTCACCGACTTCATCACGTGCATCTCCGATGCGAAGAGCGATCAAGCCAAGGCCACCCAATGCCAGAACGATTTCGAGAAACGCATGAACCAGAAGGCGGGTACCCCCGAGCCGTGATCCCTACCGGGTGGGCGGATCGGCACGCAGCACGTGCTCGCCGCCGCGATCCGTGGCCAGGCTCAGCGATGAAATGTACTGCTTCTCACCGTCGGGACCCGGCTTCGCCGAAGCGAGCATGTCGGGACGCTCGAACTCGATTCCACTGACCGCACACCGAAGCAACTCATCCGAAGGGTTGCCGTACTCGTCATACATCGGCAGGTCGATGCCGTCATCGGTGCGACGCAGGTAGTACTTGCCACGCGTGGCTACGGCCAGGATCGGCGGTAGCACAAAGGCGATGACGACGGCCACGATCGGCGAGTAGGGCCGGATTGCCTCCCCGAACACTCCGAAGAAGACCAGGATCGAGATGCCTGCCGACAGCAGCATCGAGACGAACCCAACCGGATTGACGTTGTAGAGCATGCCGCGCCGGAATTCCGGCTCCATGGGCGAGATCTTGAGGACGTACTTGTTGATCGCGATATCGGTCGCCACCGTCACCACCCACGCCATACCGCAGTTGGCATAGAAGCCGAGGATGGTGTTCAGGAAGTCGAACATGTTGGCTTCCATCAGCACCAGCGCGATCAGCAGGTTGAACAGCACGAAAATCAACCGGCCCGGGTAGTGCTTGGTGATGCGGGTGAACGAGTTGGTCCAGGCCAGCGAACCGGAGTAGGCGTTGGTGACATTGATCTTGATCTGGCTGATCACGACCAGAATCACGGCCAACGTGATGGCCAGCCAGTGCGGCATCATGTTCTGGTAGATCTCCAGGAACTGGTGCACGGGCTGGTTGGCCACCGCGGCACCGCCTGCCACATTGGCGATCAGATACACCGCCAGGAAGAGCCCGATCACCTGCTTGATGGCACCGAACAGCACCCAGCCGGGCCCTGCCAACAACATCGCTGTCCACCAGCGGCGGCTGTTCTCGGGCGTCTTGGGCGGCATGAACCGCAGATAGTCGATCTGCTCGGCGATCTGCGCGATCAGGGACAGGCACACACCGGCGGCGAGCATGATCGACCCCAGGTTGACCCCCTGTGCCTCCTTGCCTCCGTAGGCGAAGAAGGTTCCGATCGAATCCGGGTGGCGCACCACGAGATACACGAACGGGATGACCATCATGACGAGCCACAACGGAGTAGTCCACACCTGGAGCACCGACAGCGCTTTCATCCCGTAGATAACCAGCGGAATGATGATGATGGTGGACACCGCATATCCGATGGGTACCGGTACTCCGAGCCCGAGTTTGAGGCCCTGGGCCATGATCGAGCCCTCGAGCGCGAAGAATATGAACGTGAACGTCGCATAGATGATGTTCGTGACGATGCTGCCGTAGTAGCCGAATCCGCTTCCGCGCGTGATCAAATCGAGATCGATGTTGTAGCGGGCCGCGTAGTAGGACACCGGGATTCCGGTCAGGATGATGATGACCGCGAAAACCCCTATGCCCCACAGCGCATTTCCGGTGCCGTAGGAGATTCCGATATTGGCGCCGATCGCGAAGTCCGCCAGGTAGGCGATGCCGCCGAGGGCGGTCACCCCCACCACCGCCGGGCTCCACCGGCGGAAACGCCGCGGAGCGAATCGAAGGGTGTAGTCCTCCAACGTCTCCCGCAGGGCCGCGCTCTCCGCGGCATCGTGGGTGGACGGAGCAGACGAAACGGGTGCGGATGCAGTCGTATCGAGAGTGTCGGTCACGCGGACAGCCTGTCGATCGCCCAAGTCGTGCGCGTTTTCCCAACGTTAATGTCCTGTTACGCAGGCGCCTCAGCTGGTGTTTTGGGGCGCAACCGTGGGTTGAATTCCAGGCTCAGCAACGCGAATGCGGCCAGCGGCACCGTCGACATCTGCACGAGCACGTAGCGCCGGTCTCCCAACGCGTGGAATTTGCGCAGGTACCGGTACAACGACTCCAGTGCGATCAGCGGATCGAGCACATGAATTGCCGAGTAGCAGATCTCCTGCACCCGAGTCCGATCCTTCTCAGCGAAGATTTCCGGGAATGCCGCGAACGCCAGCGACAGGCGGCGGGCTCCTTCGGTCTTCGCGGCGGCGATCATGTCGATCGTCAGTCGCTCGTCGATGCCGTTGGGCGCACCGGGGCGCCGCCACGGCACGTCGAGCGAGATATCGGTACCGCCCCCGGTGGTGGCATAGCGGTGAAATCCTTGCACCACACCACGATTGTCGCGAGCAATGATCAGCCGGATGCCGGGATAGCGGCCGAGTAGCGCACCGTCGAGGATCATCGAGAACCCGCGCTCGAATCGACCTCCGTGCGAAAGTTCCATCACCTGATGAAGTTCGGTGCGCAGTGCGCCATCGAGACAGCGCTCATCGACGATCTCGGTGGTGACCCCCGAGTTGTGCGTGCGCTGCATCCCTTGGCGCAGGTTCCGATACTGGCGCCCCACCATGTCGAAGCCCTGCACGTCGACGACGACATCGCGGCCCACCGCGACGGCGTGTAACGGATGGCCCACGGCACGCACGTCACTCCAGAGCGACAGGCGGCGCTCACTGCACCCCAGGACTGCGATGCGCCAGCCATGCGAGCGACACATGGCCGCGAATTCCCGTACCAGGGAGGGGAACCTGGATTCGTCTCCGATCGGATCTCCCCCGACCACGGCGAAACCGGCACGCGTCCGAAACCCGATGGCCGCCGTGTGATCGGTGTTGAAGTAGTAGGACTTGAGCGAGTGCATGGCAAAGGCGGCCAGCGGGTCGTCGCTGGTCCTGGCCACCAGCGCGCCGATCTGGGCCAACGCTTCGGGCTGTGCCGGCGCGGATGTCGGCCACATCAGGATGAGTCCGGCGGCGATCACCAGCGCATCGCTGGTGCGCTCGAACTGCAGGACCGCGGCCCCCAGCGCGATCAGCACAGCTGCCCCCGCCCACGCCGCGTGACCGTAGGTAACGGGTCGGCCCAGGAAGATGCCGCGGGCGATGAACCCGACGCAGAACAGCACGGTGAGAGGCCAGAGAATTTCGTCGAAATCGGGCTGCACCGGGTATCCGGAATGGGCGACCAGCAACACCAACCATCCCGCGACAAACAGCACCGCAGCGGCGCTTACGAAGCGCGCGCGCCGCGAATCACTGTGCACTGCAATGCGTTCGGCAATGCGCACATGAGTGGTCACGGCTGACGGTTCGAGCATTCCGCCACCTCCCACAGTCGCCCTGTACCGACCTTAAGGATACTCCCGCGGCTACCAGCGGTCGGAGGGATTGCTCTTCCCGATGGCAAACCAGAGAATGGGGCCGAAGATCGGGAACACGAGCACGATGATGGCCCACGGCAGCTTCTCGCCGTTGGGCTTCACCGGGTCCTTGATGATGGAAATGATGGTGACGACAGTGAGAACCAGCACCAGCAGAGAAACAATTCGAATCATGACCGCCCCGGGAAGTATTTGATAATGCCTTCCTGGATAGTACTGGCCAGCAACGCTCCTTCGCGATCGAAATAGCGTCCCGCGCCCATTCCGCGACCTGCCGAGGCAACCGGCGACTCGGTGGCATAGAGCACCCAGTCGTCGAAGCGCAGCGGACGGTGAAACCACACGCTGTGGTTGATGGTGGCCGCGAATATCCGGTCATAACCCCAGGACAGCCCGTGGGTGGTGATGATGGAATCCAGCACCGTGGTGTCCGATGAGTAGACCAGGGCCGCACTGTGGAGCACCGGGTCATCGGGCAGCGGCGAGTGAGTCTTCATCCACACCCGATTATGTTCCAGCCGTTCAGATTTCGACTTGAGCACCCAGGCGGGGTCGTTGTCGTAACGCCATTCGATGGGTTTGAGGGCGGCCACGAACATCGGCACGGTCTGCTCATAACCGACCAAGTGCTCATCAATGCTCGGCAGCGTCTCCGGGTCGGCCACCGCGGGCGGCTTCACCGCATGTTCCAGCCCCGGCGAATCCTTCAGATACGACACCAACGCAGAGGACAGCAGGAGGTCCCCCTGGACCGCATCGATGCGGCGATTGGCGAAACTCCGCTCGTCGCGCAACCGCAGCACCCGGAATTCGATGTCCTGCGCCGGGTCGCCACCGTTGATGAAATGGGTCGAGACGGCCGCCAGTGAAAGCTTCTCCGACACGGTACGGCCGGAGGCCACCACGGACTGCGCCATCAGCTGACCGCCGAAGGTGCGGGGCGGATTCACGGTGGGGTGACCGCCGATGTACAGGTCGGTCTCGGGGTTCTTCAGCTCCAGCAGCGCGAGTAGCTGTGCGAAATCAGGTGCGTTGCTGATGCTGATCCTCTTCTCTAGTGGTCGTCCTCGCCGATCCGGTGCACGTGGATCAGATTGGTCGAGCCTACTGTCCCCGGCGGAGCGCCCGCGACGATCACCACCAGATCCCCTCGCTGGTAGCGCTCCATCGCCAGCAATGCGGTATCCACCTGTTGAATCATGCCGTCGGTGGTATCCATCACCGGGACGATGAAGGTCTCAGTTCCCCAGGTCAGTGCCAGCTGGCTACGCACCTCGGGCAGCGGAGTGAACGCCAGCACCGGCAGCGGGGTGTGTAGTCGAGCAAGCCGCCGCACCGTGTCACCGGACTGTGTGAATGCCACGAGCGCCTTTGCGTTCAGGCGTTCGCCGATATCGCGTGCGGCGTACGAAATGACGCCGCGTTTCGTCCGTGGCACGTGGGTCAACGGCGGTGCGCTGACCGAATGGCTCTCGATCGCGGACACGATGCGAGCCATGGTCCGCACCGCCTCCATGGGGTACTTGCCGACCGAGGTCTCCCCCGACAGCATCACGGCATCCGCGCCATCGAGGACTGCGTTGGCGACATCCGAGGCCTCGGCACGCGTCGGCCGCGAGTTCTCGATCATCGACTCGAGCATCTGGGTCGCCACGATGACCGGACGGGCATTCTCGCGCGCAATCTGGATCGCGCGCTTCTGCACAATCGGCACATCTTCGAGGGGCAGTTCGACGCCGAGATCGCCCCGGGCGACCATGATCGCGTCGAATGCCAGCACGATGGCCTCAAGGTTGGCGACGCCCTCGGGCTTCTCCAGTTTGGCGATCACCGGCACGCGACGTCCGACGCGGTCCATGATGGCGTGCACGAGTTCCACATCGCCGGGTGACCGCACAAACGACAGCGCGATGAGGTCCACCCCGAGGCGCAGCGCGAATTCGAGGTCCGCGATGTCCTTTTCCGACAGGGCGGGCACCGAGACGTTCATACCGGGCAACGACAGACCCTTGTTATTGCTGACCGGACCGCCCTCGGTGACCAGGCAGACCACGTCGTTGCCTTCGATGGCCTCGACAGTCAATCCGACCTTGCCGTCATCGACCAGAAGCCTGTCGCCGACGGCAGCATCGGCAGCCAACTGCTTGTACGTGGTAGAGACCCGATCCGGGGTTCCCACGACGTCCTCGACGGTGATCCTGACCTGCTCGCCTGTCGCCCAGTGCGCGGACCCGGTGGCGAACCGGCCTAGCCGGATCTTGGGACCCTGCAGGTCGGCGAGGACACCGACCGCTCGCCCGGACTCGTCGGATGCCTTACGCACCCAGCGGTAGTTCTGCTCATGGTCCGCGTGCTCGCCGTGGCTGAAGTTGAGTCGCGCGACGTCCATCCCGGATTCGACGAGCTCACGCACAAGCTCAGCGGAACCGGTCGCAGGACCAAGGGTGCAAACAATCTTTCCGCGTCTCGTCACGACTTTTGAGCATAGTCGTGGTGGTACCTACTCACGAGTCAGTGCGGGCACGATTCACTCAGCGGTTACCTTGCCCGGTTTACGTTGTCAGGAGGCCAATTTCAGACCGATAATGCCGGCGACGATCAATCCGAGACTGAGCAGCCGCCAGACGTTGGCCGAATCGCCGAACAACACGATGCCCAGGATCGCGGTACCAACAGCGCCAACTCCCACCCAGATCGCATATGCGGTGCCGACTGGCAGGCTCTTCATCGCGATGCCGAGTAGCGCGATGCTGATGATCATCGATCCGACGGTGCCTACGGTTGGCCACAACCGGGTGAAACCCTCGGTGTATTTCAGGCCGATGGCCCAGCCCACCTCGAGCAGACCCGCGAGAAGAAGGACCAGCCAAACCATGAGAGATACCTCCGCATTTCGGTGAGGCCGTCCCCTGGCGAAGAATTACCGGGCCGTCCCGGTCAAGATCATTGTCTCACAGCCGTCGGGCTAGTCCCGAAGCTGGCGACCCGCCTTATCGCTGACCTTGCCGCCGAAGATCAAGACCGCGTCGATGATTCCCCAGATAAGGGCTCCGACTCCAAATGTCGCCCAGCCGACTAGCAGCTGGACAACGCCCAAGAGCGTCTGACCCAGGTAGATCCGGCCGAAGCCCAGGAAACCGACCAGGCCCAACAATTGCAACAGGCCGGCGACCAGCTTCGACTTATCGGAGTATGGCGCTCCGGTGGCCGGGTCCCGCCCATAGGGGGCGGCGGGATCCACATACGGCGGTGGGTACGGAATGCCAGGCGATGGGGGTACCGGCGGAGGTGTTCCGAAAGGAGGCGGAGTGCTCTCGGTCATTTCTCCACAATGCCAGAGTTCTCAACGGATTCGTCGGCCGATTCCTCCGCGGTATCTTCCACCGGGTCTTTCGTGACGTCTTCTTCCGTCGCTTTCGAGTCTTCCGCGACATCTTCCGCGGCAGACGCCTCGAGAGATTCGTCGCCTGCGGGCTGCGCCGGGGTGCCGCCCAGGGTCGCCGGGTCCTCACGGCCCTTGGGAGCCAGCAGGATGTAGGCGATCGCGCCGAGGAACACCACCGTCGAGGTGAACGAGTTGACCCGAATACCGCCGAATTGCGTCGCCGGATCCACGCGCATCAACTCGACCCAGAAGCGTCCCACGCAGTACGCCGCGACGTACATCGCGAACAGCCGTCCATGACCAATCTTGAAGCGACGGTCGACGAAGATCAGCAGCGCGAAAACCAGTACGTTCCACAACAATTCGTACAGAAAGGTGGGGTGAACGACTTGGGCGACCTCGCCGGTGGACACACCGTTGAGGTTGAGGACGTCAACGCTACCGTCGGCCGAACGACGGTAGAACAGCTCCAGCCCCCACGGCAGCGTGGTGGGGCCACCGGTGAGCTCCTGGTTGAAGTAGTTACCCAACCGGCCAATTGCCTGGGCCAGTACGATTCCGGGCGCGATAGCGTCGCCGAACGCGGGCAGGGAAATTCCCCGACGGCGGCAGGCAATCCAGGCACCGACACCTCCGAGAGCAACGGCCCCCCAGATGCCGAGACCGCCTTCCCAGACCGCTATCGCCTTGGCCAGTCCCTTACCGTGCGGGCCGAAGTAGGTCTGCCAGTCGGTCATCACGTGATAGAGCCGTCCACCGACCAGCCCAAAAGGCACCGCCCACAAGGCGATGTCGTAGATGACGCCGCGTTCGCCGCCGCGTTGCTCCCAACGACGATCGCCGATGACCAGCGCGACGATGATGCCCGCGATGATGCACAGTGCGTAGGCGCGGATCGGGATTGGTCCCAGATGCCAGACCCCCTGGGGTGGGCTGGGGATGTATGCCAGATTCACGACTGTCACAGTGTTGTCCTTGTTGTTCCCGAGGTTGTCCTCGAGCTGATGCCCTGCCGCACTCCGCTAGCCAACTCTTCAGTCAGGGTACGCACGGCGGTCGCACCGTGTGGGGCGGCCGCCACCAGGGCCGAGCCGACGATGACACCGTCGGCGTACGCGGCGATCTCCGCCGCTTGCGCGCCCGAGCGCACGCCAAGGCCGACACCCACCGGGATATCGGAGACTTCGCGAACCCTGCTCACCAGGGCGGGAGCGGCGTTCGAGACCGCATCACGGGCGCCGGTGACACCCATGGTGGAGGCCGCGTAGACGAATCCCCGGCATGCGCCGATCGTCATCTCCAGCCTCTCCGGCGTGGATGACGGCGCGACCAGGAAGATGCGATCGAGGTCATGTGCGTCCGAGGCGGCGATCCAGTCCTGCGCCTCGTCGGGGATCAGATCGGGAGTGATGATGCCGAGGCCCCCCGCCGCCGCGAGATCACGCGAGAACGCGTCAACTCCGTACCGCAGCACAGGATTCCAGTATGACATGACAACGGCGTGCCCGCCCTCGTCGGTAATGGCACGAACCGTGGTGAAGACGTCGGCTACCCGAACTCCGTTCGTGAGCGCGGTTTCCGCGGCAGCCGCGATCATCGGGCCGTCCATCATCGGGTCCGAGTAGGCGATCCCGACCTCGATGATGTCGCACCCACCCCGCACCAGCGTGGTCATGAGTTCGATCGAGGTGTCCAGGTCGGGATACCCATTGGGTAGGTACCCGATCAACGCGGCACGCCCCTCGGCGCGGCAGTTGTCGAAGACTTCGGTCAGGCGGCCGGGCTGCGTCATGGCCTAGTTCCATCCTGGTCGGTGCCGTTCTTGTCCAAGAGGTCGAACCACTTGGCCGCGGTCTCAACGTCCTTGTCGCCGCGACCCGACAGGTTCACCACGATGAGCGCGCCTTCTCCCAACTCCGCTCCGAGTTTCAGTGCGCCTGCGACCGCATGCGCGGATTCGATCGCCGGGATGATGCCCTCAGCGCGAGAGAGCAACAGGAAGGCGTCCATGGCCTCGCTGTCGGTGACCGGGCGGTAGTCGGCACGTCCGGTTTCGCGCAGCCAGGCATGTTCAGGGCCCACCCCGGGGTAATCCAAACCCGCTGAAATCGAATGGGATTCGATGGTTTGACCATCTTCATCCTGCAGCAGATAGGAGTAGGAACCTTGGAAGGCGCCCGGTGTACCGCCAGTGAATGTGGCGGCGTGCCTTCCGGTCTCGACACCATCGCCGGCGGCCTCGTATCCGACCAACCGGACCGCCGGGTCGTCGATGAAGGCATGAAAGAGGCCGATCGCGTTCGAGCCGCCGCCAACGCAGGCCACGACCGCGTCCGGCAATCTGCCCACCTGATTCAGCACCTGCGCCCGCGCCTCCATACCGATGATGCGCTGGAAATCGCGGACCATCACCGGGAATGGGTGGGGGCCGGCGGCCGTACCGAAGCAGTAGTACGTGTTATGCGCATTGGTCACCCAGTCACGCATGGCGTCGTTGATGGCGTCCTTGAGGGTTTTCGACCCCGACTCCACGGACACCACCGTCGAACCCAACAGCCGCATCCGCGCCACGTTGAGCGCCTGGCGCGCGGTGTCGACGGCACCCATGTAGATCACACATTCGAGACCAAGAAGCGCACACGCGGTGGCGGTGGCGACGCCGTGCTGCCCCGCACCCGTTTCCGCGATGACACGGTTCTTGCCCATCCTCTTGGCCAGGAGGACTTGACCGAGAACGTTGTTGATCTTGTGAGAACCGGTGTGGTTCAGGTCTTCTCGCTTGAGCAGGATCCGCGCACCGCCCGCATGGGTGCTGAGGCGCTCGGCCTCGTACAGCGGGGACGGACGGCCCACGTAATGGGTCTGCAACCGGTCGAGCTCGTCAAGGAAGGAGCGGTCGGATCTGACCTTCTCGTACGCGGCGGTGACTTCTTCGATGACGGCCATCAGCGCCTCGGCCACATACCGGCCGCCATACGGGCCAAAATGTCCACCGCCATCGGGATCGTGCGCGGTGGTCTCGGCGATCGCAGCGCTCATCTGCGGTAGGCCGGTGTTCTTCATGGTGGATGAGCCGCTTGCGCGAAGGTCGTCAGACTTGGATGAGCCGCTTGCGCGAAGGTCGTCAGACTTGGATGAGCCGCTTGCGCGAAGACCGTCAGACATCGACTAGCGTGCCGGTTTGGGGCAGGACGGGTGCGTGCCCGCAGTCACCAAGTCAGCGACGGCGCCCCGAGGATCGCCACTGGTCACCAACCCCTCACCGACCAGGACGGCGTCGGCACCGGCACCGGCGTAGGCCAGCAGATCGGCGGTCCCGCGAATACCCGACTCGGCGATACGGATCACGCCACTGGGCAGTCCGGGTGCGATGCGCGAGAAGCAATCCCGGTCGATCTCAAGAGTTTTCAGATCGCGCGCGTTGACACCGATGACCGACGCGCCGGCGGACAGCGCACGATCCGCCTCTTCCTCGGTGTGCACTTCCACCAGCGCGGTCATCCCGAGGGACTCGGTGCGGTCCAGCAGGGAAACAAGTGTGTTCTGTTCGAGCGCCGCGACGATCAGCAGGATCAGGTCGGCGCCATGGGCGCGCGCCTCGTGGATCTGATACGGACCGACGACAAAGTCCTTGCGCAGCACCGGAACTGATACGGCGGCGCGTACCGAGTCGAGATCATCGAGGCTTCCATGGAACCGCCGGCCTTCGGTGAGCACGCTGATAATCCGCGCTCCCCCGTCCTCGTAGGCCTTCGCGAGCTCGGCGGGATCACTGATATCTGCGAGCGCACCACGCGACGGGCTGGCCCGCTTGACCTCCGCGATCACGGCGATACCCGGCACCCGCAGGGCAGCCATGACATCGAGTGGCTTGGGAGCGGCCTTGGCCGCCGCCTTGACCGTGGCGAGATCGACAACGGCTTCGCGAGCCGCGACATCAGCGCGCACGCCATCGAGGATCGAATCGAGTACGGTTCCCGAACTCATGACCTCGACGATTCCCTTCTTGCGGCGCCCCCGCGCCTGCGCACTCGAACTTCACAGAGGGTAGCCGCTGTGGGGTCACACACGAAAACCGGGTCAGGTAGGGCCGGAGGAACCCTCGGCCCGGCCTAGGGTGGGGTCGTTCCCGTCGTCCAAGCTGTCCCACATCACCCGCTCGCTCTGCTTCTTGTCTCCCGGATCGGTGCCGTCAGTCCGCCGGGCGGCCGGGGTCTGGTACTTCGTGTCCACGGCTCCCCGCGCGGCCCGTAGGAGCGTCATGGCGGCCAATACCGCCACGACGGCGGCAATGACCGTGGTCGTGGCTCCAGCGGAGAGCCGATCGGCGCCGATCAAGGTGGATACCGGAACGTTCTTGACATCCGCCGCACGGGGTCCGGCGTCGCGAATGGCCCAGAGGCTGACACCCAGGTAGGCCGCGCCGGCCCCGATAATCGCCACCAGGACGGCCAAGATCCGCAGCGCCCATCCGCGGATGGCGAGGGTGGCGATGGCCGCCGCGACCAAGGCGACCGCCAGCGGAAACAGGGCGGCCGACCACTCGGCGCCCGCCACCAGAATCGTGCGGGGCTCCCCCAAACCGTCGAACGACCTCAGCCGGACCCAGGTGAGCTTCGAGGCACCCCACAACCCGCTTGCTGCGATCAGGAGCAGTCCGGCCCCCGTGAGGAGACGCTTCCGGCCCGGATTCCGCGGGGCCGGATCAGACATCCGCAGCGCCCGTAAGGGTTTCGGCGGCCGCGATCGCATTGAGCACCGCGGTGGCCTTGTTCCGCGCCTCGTTGTATTCGTACTCGCCCGTGGAGTCGGCCACCACACCGCCGCCGGCCTGCACGTAAGCACGACCGTCCTTGAACAGCGCGGTTCGGATCGCGATGGCGAAATCGGCATTTCCGGCGAAGTCCAGGTACCCCAGTACTCCCCCGTAGAGGCCGCGGCGAGTGAGCTCGACTTCCTCGATGAGCTCCATGGCGCGCACCTTCGGCGCACCGGACAGCGTTCCCGCGGGGAAGCATGCGGTAATGGCGTCCAGTGCGGTCTTGCCGTCCGCGAGGAGTCCAGACACCGTCGACACCAAGTGCATGACGTGGCTGTAACGCTCGATGTGGCTGTAATCGCTGACCTTCACGGTGCCCGGGGTGCAGACGCGTCCAAGGTCGTTGCGGCCCAGATCGACCAGCATGAGGTGCTCGGAGAGTTCCTTCTCGTCCGCGAGCAGATCCTTGGCGAGCAGGGTGTCTTCCTCGTCGGTGGCGCCGCGCCATCGCGTGCCGGCGATCGGATGGGTGGTGGCCACTCCGTCCTTGACCGTGACGAGCGCCTCCGGACTTGATCCGACCACCGAAAACGCCGTCCCGCCCTCGGAATCCGGCGCGTGGAGCAGATACATATAAGGGCTGGGATTGGTGACCCGCAGGATCCGGTACACCTCCAGCGGGTCGACATCGGTCTCCATTTCGAAGCGCATGCTCGGCACCACCTGGAATGCCTCACCTGCTTCGATATCGCCGACCAGCTTGTCGACGATGGCGCTGTACTCCTCCACGGTGCGCTGGCTGCGATATGTGGGTGCCGGGCGGTCGAAATGGGCGACCGTGGAGGGCAGCGGCTGACCCAGCGCAGCCGTCATGACGTCCAGTCGTGCGACCGCGCCGTCATAGGCCTCGGCGACGCGTTCCGGGGTGTCATCCCAGTTCACCGCGTTCGCGATGAGCGTGATGGTGCCCTCGTGATGGTCGACGGCCGCCATATCGGTGGCGAGTAGGAGCAACAGATCCGGCAGCCCCAGGTCGTCGGTCGTCTGCTGCGGAAGCCGCTCCAGCCGGCGGACGATGTCGTAGGCCAGGAAGCCGACCATGCCGCCGGACAGCGGCGGCAGGTCCGACAGCGCCTCGCCTGCCAGCAGGTCCATCGTGGCCCGCAACGCATCGAGGGGATCACCCCCGACGGGAGCTCCCTCGGGGGTGGCCCCCAGCCAAGCGGCCTGACCGTCCCGGACGGTCAGTGCGGACGGAGATCCCGCGCCGATGAACGACCAGCGCGACCATGACCGACCGTTCTCCGCCGATTCGAGCAGGAAGGTGCCCGGGCGGTTGGCGCCCAACTTGCGGTAGGCGGAGACCGGAGTCTCGCTGTCTGCCAGTACTTTTCGAGTCACCGGCACCACCCGATGCGCCGCCGCCAGGGCGTTGAATTCTTCCCTGGTCGTGGTCGCGGCGCCACTGACGGTGCTATGCATGGAAGCTATTCTCCCAGACCCCTGGGAGCCGATTAGGCCGCGTTGCCGACCCGGGCCAGCCGACCCGGGATTCGCCTAGCCCTCGTAGGCCCGCAAAGACTCGACAAGGCGCTCCAGCCCTCCCACCACAGCGTCGCGATCTTCGCCCAGTCCGGCGAGAGCCGCGGACTGGATAAGCAACCGCTCCGGGAAATGCTCGTCAACCACCGCGCGTCCGCTATCCGTCATGCTGATGATGACCGCTCGCCGGTCATTGACGCTGGCCTCCCGAGTGACGTATCCACGCTCCTCGAGTTTGCGCAGCGTTCGGCTCACCCACGCTTGTGATACGCCAAGCTCTTCGGCGATGTGCCGAGCGATGACGGGACCTTTGCGATATCGCAGCACGATGAGAATGTCGTGCTCGGGCTCCGGGATAGACGCGGACGTGCACAAAGGTTCAATCGCGCGCGCGAGCAGACCCGAGGCACGCTTCAGCAAGCCAATGATCTCCATGGAGGCTGTGTCGAGATCGGGCCTGTTCTGCGACCAATCGCGCACAGTGATCGAACTCTCCTTGACCACCATCGCGTCCCTTCTTGGATCCTCTCGACCGCGGGATGTGCACGTGCCGACCTAAGGCTATCGAACTCTGCGCGCCCTGCCCGCAAGCTCGGCAACATCGGTGACAACTGGACCGGCGCGGTCTGCGTCACACTGACTAGACACCAATTACTTAACTTATATAGTATTCGTCACGCATCCGTTCAGGACTTTGCCTGTGCTGTGACGACAGATCCGGGAACGAGCGACGTGGAACGTCAACGGGTCAATGATGACCGACACATTCTTGCAGTAAGACATAAGTAACGCTGCGAATACGTGCCGCCATGTCCGCATGCCCGAAGGTCATATCTTAAGGACGGAAAGGGTTAGCTATGAGCATCTCCAGGAGCCGTCGCATACTCAATAAGACCTGGTTGCCGCTCCTATCCCTGGCCATACTTCTGACCGCAGGACTGGCCATCAAGTTCGCACACGGGGTTTTCGGCTCGCAGGACCGAACACACAGCCCGGGAGGCAATTTCGCCGTAGTCCAGTTCAATCCCAAGAACATCGTCTACGAAGTGTTTGGCGACTACGGCGGCTGGGCGAGGGTGAGCTACTGGGACACCAACAACAGACCGGTCGATATCCAGCCCACCTCATTGCCGTGGACACACACCGAGACGACAGTCTTGACGACCGCGACCGGCGACATCACGGCACAGGTGGCAGGCCAAAATGTCGGCTGCCGCATCACCGTTGACGGCTTAGTGCGCTCGGAGCACACCGCAACCGGCGAGCACGCCGGCGTCTGGTGCCAGGTGCTGTCCGCATGAGCGCACATTCCACACAGAAACCGTTCTTCGCCAGGATAATTCGCAAGTTCTCCATACTGGTGGTACTCGCCTGGGCGGCGTTCACCGTCCTGATCAACACCGTGGTTCCGCAGCTCGAACCCGTCACCGACGCGAACCAGGGCCCGCTGGTACCGCTCGACGCTCCGTCATCCCGGGCCCTGATTCACATTGGCGAATCGTTCCAGGAATCCGATAGCAACAGCCTGGCGATGGTCATCCTGGAGGGTGATCACAAGCTCAACGATGCCGATCACAGGTTCTACGACGCGCTGGCCAGCAAGCTGGAGAACGACAAGAAGCACGTCCAGTACGTGATGAACCTGTGGGGTCAGGGCACCACCGCAGCGGGCGTGCAGAGCTCCGACGGGCAAGCCGCGTACACCCTCGTTCGGGTCGCCGGCGACCAGGGCTCGACGGTGTCCGACGAATCCATCCGTGCGGTCCGCGAGCTGGTCGCCGAGATCCAGCCCCCCAACGGGGTCAAGGTGTACGTCTCCGGCTCGGCCCCGCTATCCACGGACATGCTTCAGGTGGGCAACCAAAGCATGATCCGCCTGATGTACGTGACGATCGCCATCATCACGGTGATGCTGTTGATCGTCTACCGATCCGTCGCCACCGCCCTCCTGACGCTGTTGGTGGTGATGGTCGAGTTATCTTGCGGGCGTGGTGTTGTCGCCTTCCTCGCCTATCACAAGCTGATCGGCATCTCGGTCTTTGCGTCGAACATCCTGGTGTCGTTGATCCTCGGCGCCGGGACCGACTACGCGATCTTCTTGATCGGCAGGTACCAGGAGGCGCGGCACGCGGGCGAGGATCGGGAGACGGCGTATTACTCCGCGGTGAAAGGCGTCTCGCACGTCATCCTCGGCTCCGGCCTGGCCATCGCAGGTGCGACGTTCTGTCTTCAGTTCACGCGCCTCAACTACTTCAACACCATGGGCATCCCGTGCGCGGCGGCGACGCTCGTCGCGGTCGCGGCGTCCCTCACGTTTGGGCCCGCGGTGCTGGCGCTGGGTAGCCGCTTCGGGGTTTTCGAGCCGAAAGTCAAGGCAAGTGCCGGTATTTGGCGCAAGGTGGGCACCGTCACCGTGCGTTGGCCGGGCCGGATTCTCGTGGTGAGCAGTGTTGTGGTGCTGATCGGATCGATCACGCTGCCGTCGTACCGTCCCAACTACAACGACCGGATATACATTGCCGACGACGTCCCGGCGAATCAGGGATATGCCGCGGCAGACAGGCACTTTCCGGTGAGCAAGCTCAACAGCGACATGCTCATGATCGAATCCGATCACGACATGCGTAACTCGACGGACATGATCGCGTTGGACAAGGTGGCGCGCGAGGTGTTCCACACACCCGGTGTCGCCATGATCCAGAGCGTCACCAGGCCGCTAGGTACACCGCTGGAGCATTCGTCGTTCACGTACACGATGGGGACCATGGGAACCAAGATCAACGAGATACTCCCGTTTCTTACAGACCTCACCGATCGGTTCACCCAAATGGCCGACATCACCGATCGGATGGCCGCCCTGATGCGCCAACAGCAGGAGCTCACCGGGCAGCAGGCAGGATCGGCGCACATCTCCCTCAAAGGTGCACAGGAGTTGAAAAACGTCACGGTGAGCATGCGGGACACCCTCGCCAATTTCGACGATCAGTTCCGGCCGCTGCGCAATTACTTCTACTGGGAACCGCACTGCGCGGATATCCCGATGTGCTGGGCGATGAGGTCACTGTTCGATATGACCGACCAGGTCGATTCGATGACCGATGCGGTGGACGACAGCCTCAAGGCAGCTGTGATCCAGGACGCGGTCACTCCGCAACTGGTCGAGGTTATTGGCAGAAGCGCCGCCGAACTGGACAACATGAGAAAGGTCGTGCTCACCGAGCAGAGCACCATGCGGCCGATGCTCACCCAGATGAATGAGCTGGGCCGCCAGATGATGGACCTCGGATATGCATTCGACAGTTCGAAGAACGACGAGTTCTTCTACCTGCCCCCCGATGCCTTCGACAATCCGTACTTCCAGATCGACCTGAAGTACTTCGTCTCACCGGACGGGAAATCCGCCCGCTACATGATCTACCACGACGGTGAGGCACTGAGTGAGGAAGGCATTGATCATGCGCAGGCCTATCTGCCCGCCGCCAAGGAGGCTCTCAAAGGAACGACCCTGGCCGGATCGCGGGTCTATCTGGGCGGTGCGGCGGCGACGTACTGGGACATCCAGGACGCCACCAAGACCGATCTCCTGATTGCGGCGATCGCGGCGTTCGCATTGATTTTCCTGGTGATGCTGTTGATCACCCGCAGCGTGGTGGCGGCACTGGTCATTGTCGGCACAGTGGCGTTCTCCTACTCGGGCGCCTTCGGCCTGTCCGTGTTGGTCTGGCAGCACTTCCTCGGTATACCGCTGAGCTGGCTGAACCTGCCGATCACCTTCATCATTCTGGTGGCCGTGGGGTCGGACTACAACCTGTTGCTCATTTCCCGCTATCTGGAGGAGAGCAAGGCAGGGCTCAACACCGGTCTGATCCGTGCGGTGGCCAACTCCGGCAAGGTCGTCACCACCGCGGGCATCGTGTTCGCGACCACGATGATGGCCATGCTGTCCAGCGATCTGCTGTCGGTGGGCCAGCTTGGCTCCATCATCGGCCTGGGCCTGCTGCTGGACACGCTCATCGTGCGGTCGTTCATCACCCCCGCCATTGCCCGGCTGCTCGGGCCGTTGTTCTGGTGGCCCCGGGTGATCCGGTCACGCCCGCTACCCGCCCGCTGATGTGGCGGCATGCCTGGGACCGCATGTGCGGCCCGGGCATGCCGTTCGGGGCACTCGGTTGCTCGCCGGACGACGCTCGCGCGCCGGCCCGGGAGTGCCGGGGAAACCGGGTACGCCAGCGCAACTCCCAGTGAAACTCCCATACCGCGCCGCCGGGTAGGAACACCGTCACGTTCTTCGATGGCACGTCGCACCTCATCAGGTCGAGCCGATATACGGGCCTGTCCGGCCGCACTTCTCGGACCCCCAGGGTATCGAACACCCGTTCGATAGGTCAACGCCTCTAGCGTAAAGCGGTGGCTGACGAGTGCTTGTTTTGCGGGATTGTCTCCGGTGTCGTACCCGGCGTACGCGTCGCGGAGGATGCCAAAACCTATGCCTTCATGGACATCAACCCCGCCTCAGACGGACATCTCCTGGTGGTTCCGAAGCGGCACAGCAAGGATCTGCTCGAGATACCGGCCGATGATCTGAGCGCAGTCACGTTGACCGCCCAGCGGATCGCCCACGCAGTCGTCACCGAACTCAGGGCCGATGGCGTGAACCTTCTGAATTGCTGCGGCGCGCACGCATGGCAGACCGAGTTCCATTTCCACTTCCACGTGATCCCCCGGTATGTCAACAAGTCCAAAGACCGGCTGGGACTGCCCTGGGCGCCCGGCATCCGTGGTGACTTGCACGCGATCAGCGCCCTGGGAAACCGACTGTCCCGCGCGCTGGCGTAGCGTTCGACTCATGAAACCTGGTGATCGTGTCGCCGACTTCGAACTTCCGGACCAGACCGGAACAACCCGCAGCCTGTCCGCGCTCCTGGCCGACGGGCCCGTCGTGCTGTTCTTCTATCCCGCCGCGAACACGCCCGGCTGCACCGCCGAGGCCTGCCATTTCCGGGATTTGGCAAGCGAATTCAAGGAAGTAGGCGCCTCGCGCGTCGGCATCAGCGTCGATTCGGTCGAAAAGCAGGCCGACTTCGCCGACAAGCGCAAGTTCGACTACCCACTGCTCTCGGACAAGGGCGGGGCGATCTCCACGGCGTTTGGCGTCAAGCGCGGACTGCTGGGCAAGCTGGCGCCCGTCAAGCGGACCACGTTCATCATCGACACCGACAAGACGGTGCTTGAGGTGTTCGCAAGCGAGCTCAATATGAACGCGCACGCGGACAAGGCCTTAGAGTTCCTCCGCGCCCGCAAGTAGCACGCGCAACCTAACGCTCTTCACTCAGGAGTTCATCGGCATCGAAGCAGCTGTGCGCGCCGGTGTGGCACGCCGGTCCGGTCTGATCGACTTCGAGTACCAGCGTGTCGCCGTCACAGTCCAGCCGCACCGCGTGCACGTATTGGGTGTGACCCGACGTCTCGCCCTTGACCCACAGGCGCTGACGCGACCGCGAGAAGTAGGTACCGCGTCGCGTCTCCAGGGTCTGCGCCAGGGCCTCGTCGTTCATCCAGGCGACCATCAACACCGTGCCCGTGCCGTGTTCCTGCACCACCGCGGTCACCAGGCCGGCTGAGTCACGCTTCAGGCGGTCGGCAATGGCCGGATCGAGCTCGCTCATCGCACGGTGATCCCTTCTGCGGCCATGGCCGCTTTCACCTCGCCGATGGTCAGCTCGCGGAAATGAAAGACACTGGCCGCCAGCACCGCGTCGGCCCCGGCCTTGACTGCCGGCGCGAAATGCGCAGCAGCGCCGGCCCCGCCACTGGCGATCACCGGAACGTCCACCGCCGCACGCGCGGCCGTGATCATCGCGAGATCGAACCCCGCCTTGGTGCCGTCCGCGTCCATGGAATTGAGCAGGATCTCCCCTACCCCCAATTCAGCTCCGCGCGTTGTCCATTCGATGGCATCGATCCCGGTGCCCGTGCGGCCGCCATGGGTCGTGACTTCCCATCCCGACGGCGTCGGCGTGTCACCCTCGCGGACCCGGCGCGCATCCACGCTCAGCACAATGCACTGCGATCCGAACCGCTGTGCCAGCTCGGCCAGCAGCTCGGGGCGCGCGATTGCCGCGGTGTTGACGCCGACCTTGTCCGCACCGGCGCGCAGCAGCACGTTGACGTCTTCCACCGATCGCACGCCGCCGCCCACCGTCAACGGAATGAACACCTGCTCGGCGGTGCGCCGCACCACATCCAGCATCGTCGCCCGACCCGAGGACGAGGCGGTGACGTCGAGGAACGTCAGTTCGTCCACACCCTCGGCGTCATATGCGGCGGCGAGCTCCACCGGATCTCCGGCATCACGCAGGTTTTCGAAGTTCACACCCTTGACCACTCGACCATCGTCGACGTCAAGACAGGCGATGACACGGGTAGCAACACTCATCGGTAGTCCTCCGGATCCCCGACCTCAGCCAGTACTTCGAGGATCTGTTCGTGCGCGCCGGGCGCGGCCACCAGCACCGACGGCGATTCGGGGGTCCAGGGATTGCCGCCGAGGTCCGTCGCGTGACCGCCCGCGGCCTGAACCAGTGCGATACCGGCAGCGTGGTCCCACACGTGCGCGCCGAAACTCACCGCACCGCCCAGTATCCCGCCCGCGGTGAACGCCAAATCGATCCCGGTGCTGCCGTGCATACGCAGTCGCGACGTGATGCGGCTCAGCTTCTCCAGCACCGCCAGTCGATAGCGCCCCGGCACCCGGCCCTTCCAGTCCACATTGAAGGTGCCCAGCCCCACCGCCACATCCGCGAGATCGACGCGGGGCAACGGCGGCATCGGCACGCCGTTGCGCACCAGCGGACCACCCGTGAAGCCTGTGTACTTGTCCCCCATGAACGGCAACCAGGTCAGGCCGGCGACCGGTTCTCCATCCGAGAGCAGCCCGAGCAGAATTGCCGCCATCGGTGAACCCGCCGCGTAGTTCACGGTGCCGTCGATCGGGTCGACCACCCAGACCAGCCCGGAATCGACGGCCGGACCGCCGAATTCCTCACCGTGCACACTGATTCCGGTGCGCTCGTTGAGTGCCGCCACCACCATCCGTTCGATGGCCAGGTCCTCCTCGGTGGCGAAGTCCTTGCCGCCCTTGAAGACGACACCATCGGCCCCGTGCCCGGCCACGAAACGCTGCGCCGCCACGTCCAGAATCGCGGACGCCTCAGAAATCAGCGCAGCCAGCTCCGCAGTCGTAGGCATATCAGGAAACGGCAGTCAACGCGTCGGGCAGGGTGAAACGGCCGGCGTAGAGGGCCTTTCCGACGATCGCGCCCTCGATACCGGCCCCGGTCAGTTCTGCGATGGCCCGCAGGTCATCCAGGCTCGAAACCCCGCCCGAGGCAATGACAGGCGCGTTCGCCACACCCGCGACCTGTGCCAGCAGTTCGAGGTTCGGCCCGGTGAGGGTGCCATCCTTCGTGACGTCGGTGACCACGTAACGCGAACACCCTTGTGAGCGCAGACGTTCCAGCACCTCCCAGAGGTCGCCGCCGTCGCTGACCCAGCCACGGCCGCGTAACCGGTGCTCGCCGTCCACGATTTGGACGTCGAGCCCCACCGCGACCCGTTCACCATGCCGGGCGATGGCCGAGGCGCACCATTCGGGGTCCTCCAGCGCGGCAGTGCCGAGATTGACTCGGGCGCAACCGGTTGCGAGCGCTGCCGCCAACGATTCGTCGTCCCGGATGCCACCGGAGAGCTCCACCTTCACATCGAGCTCGCCGACCACCTGGGCCAGCAGCTCGCGGTTGGAACCGCGTCCGAAGGCGGCATCCAGGTCCACCAGGTGCACCCACTCGGCACCATCGTTCTGCCACGCCAGCGCCGCATCACGCGGTGAGCCGTAGGTGGTTTCACTGCCCGCCTTGCCCTGCACCAGGCGCACGGCCTGGCCGTCGGCGACGTCGACCGCTGGTAATAGAACGAGACTCAAGAGATTCCCTTCACCCAATTGCTCAACAACACGGCCCCCGCGTCACCACTCTTCTCCGGATGGAACTGTGTGGCAGCAAGTGACCCATTCTCCACCGCCGCGATAAACGGCACGTGATGGGTCGCCCATGTCAGCAGCGGCTTCGCAATGGGCGACTCGGCAGGAGTTTCCAGCTCCCATTTCTGCACCGCGTAGGAGTGCACGAAGTAAAAGCGCGTGTCGGCGTCCAGCCCGGCGAACAGGTCCGACCCGGTCGGGGCATCGACGGTGTTCCAGCCCATGTGCGGGATGACCGGTGCGTCCAGGCGGCTGACCACGCCTGGCCACTGGCCGCATCCTTCGGTGTCGACACCGAATTCAATACCGTGACCGAACAGGATCTGCATGCCGACGCAGATGCCCAGTAACGGGCGGCCACCGGACAGCCGAACGTCGATGATGCGCTCGCCGTCAATGCCGCGCAGCCCCTCCATACACGCCGCGAAGGCGCCAACGCCGGGGACGACCAGACCGTCGGCATTGAGCGCCGTATTGGCATCGGCGGTCACCGTGACGTCGGCACCGACTCTTTCCAGTGCGCGCTGTGCGGATCTTAGATTGCCCGAACCGTAGTCGAGAACAACGACTTTGGGCCCAGCACCGGTCACAGGCTGCCCTTGGTCGACGGCACGCCGGTGACCCGCGGATCGGGCTCGACGGCCTGGCGCAGCGCTCTGGCCACGGCCTTGTACTGGGCCTCGGTGATGTGGTGCGGGTCGCGACCGTACAGGGTGCGCACATGCAGCGCGATCCGCGCGTTGAGCGCCAACGACTCGAACACGTGCGCATTGATGACGGTGTGGTACGGAACCGAAGAGCCCGCGATCGTGGTGTGCAGCAGGTGGTCCGGCTCGCCGGTGTGCACGCAGTACGGTCGGCCCGAGACGTCCACCGCGGCATGGGCCAGGGTCTCGTCCATCGGGATGAAGGCATCCCCGAACCTGCGGATTCCCTTCTTGTCCCCCAGCGCCTCGGCGAGTGCCTGCCCGAGAGTGATGGCGGTGTCCTCCACGGTGTGGTGCGCCTCGATCTCGGTGTCCCCCTTGGCGGTGATCTTCAGATCGAAACTGGCGTGCGTCCCCAAGGCGGTGAGCATGTGGTCGAAGAACGGCACTCCGGTATCGATGTGCACCTGACCGGTGCCATCCAGGTTCAGTTCCACCACGATGTCCGACTCGCGGGTGGCGCGGGCTACTCGTGCCACCCGGTTCCACGCGGATGCTGTCATGAGGGCGCACCTTTCTCTAGGTCCGTCGCGGCCAGTGTGTCGCTGACCTTCAAGAACACGTCATTCTCGCTCGCCAGCCCGATGGTGACACGCAAATACCCCGGAATCCCGACATCCCGGATGAGAACGCCCGCATCGAGATACCGCTGCCAGCTCGCCGCCGAATCAACGAATCTGCCGAACAGCACGAAGTTCGCGTCACTGGGAATAACCCGGAATCCGCTGGCCGACAACCCCTCCGACACTCTGATGCGTTCGGTAACCAACGTCGCGACGCTACCGAGGGTCTCGGCGCGGTGTTTCACCGCGGCGCGAGCGGCGGCCTGGGTGAGCACCGACAGGTGGTACGGCAGCCGCACCAAGAGCAGCGCGTCAATAACGGCCGGCGCCGCCACCAGGTATCCAAGCCGTCCTCCCGCGAAGGCGAAGGCCTTACTCATGGTGCGGCTTACGATCAGCTTCGCCGGATACTCGTCCACAAGCGTGATTCCACTGGGCGCCGCCGAGAATTCGCCGTATGCCTCATCCAGGATCACCACTCCGGGAGCCGCGTCAAGGATCTGACGCAGGTCCTCCAACGGAACAGACTGTCCCGTCGGGTTGTTGGGGCTCGTCACAAACACAACGTCGGGCTGACGCTCCCGAATCGCCGCGACCGCCGTGCGGATATCCAGCGAGAAATCCTCCGAACGCTGGGCCTGCAGCCATTCGGTCTGGGTTCCATCGGAAATGATCGGGTGCATCGAGTAGGACGGCGTGAACCCCAACGCGGTACGGCCCGGACCACCGAAGGCCTGCAGCAGCTGCTGCAGTATTTCGTTGGAGCCATTTGCCGCCCATACATTCTCGGCACCCACGGGCACACCCGTCTGCTCTGCCAAGTAGGCCGCCAGATCGGTACGCAAGGCCACCGCGTCCCGGTCCGGGTAGCGATGCAGGTCCGCAGCTACCCGTCGGACCGAGTCCGCCACATCGTCGATGAGACCGGCCGACGGCTCGTGCGGGTTCTCGTTGGTGTTCAGCCGCACCGGCACGGTCAACTGTGGTGCGCCGTAAGGACTCTTGCCGCGCAGGCTGTCCCGCAGCGGCAGGTCCTCGAGTCGGGCCGCGCTGCCGATCAGAGCGCTCATGATCGCTCGAACCTGCGTCGAACCGCCTCACCGTGCGCAGGCAGATTCTCTGCGTTGGCGAGCGTGATCACGTGTCCGGAAACCTCTTTGAGAGCGGCCTCGGTGTAATCCACGATGTGGATACCGCGCAGGAAGGTCTGCACGGACAGCCCGCTGGAATGCCGTGCACATCCGGCGGTGGGGAGTACGTGATTGGATCCGGCACAGTAGTCGCCGAGGCTTACCGGCGACCATGGCCCCAGGAAGATCGCACCGGCATTGCGTACGCGCGCGGCCACCGGCACCGGATCGGCCGTCTGAATTTCCAAGTGCTCGGCCGCGTAGGCATTCACGACCTTGATTCCCGCACTGAGGTCATCGACGAGAACGATTCCGGATTGAGTGCCGGTCAGCGCGGCGGTGACGCGTTCTGCGTGCACCGTCGTCTCCAGCTGTGCGGCAGTCTCTTTCACCACCGCGTCGGCCAGCTTCTCGCTCGTGGTGACGAGCACGCTCGCCGCCAGCACGTCGTGTTCGGCCTGGCTGATCAGGTCCGCGGCCACATGTATCGGATCGGCGGTCTCATCGGCGAGCACGGCGATTTCGGTGGGGCCGGCCTCGGCGTCGATGCCTACCAGCGATCGGCACAACCGCTTGGCCGCGGTCACGTAGATATTGCCGGGCCCGGTGATCATGTCGACCGATGCGAGCTCGGCACCGTCGGTATCGGTCCCACCGTGCGCCAGCAGCGCGACACCCTGCGCACCACCCACTGCCCAGATCTCCTCGACGCCGAGTAGCTGTGCGGCCGCGAGAATCGTCGGGTGAGGCAGCCCGCCGAACTGGGCCTGCGGTGGTGAGGCGATGACGAGCGATCCCACCCCGGCTGTCTGCGCCGGGACGACGTTCATCACGACGCTCGACGGGTACACGGCGTTACCGCCCGGAACGTATAGGCCCACGCGCTCGACGGCAACCCAACGCTCGGTGACGGTGGCGCCATCCGCGACGGTGGTCACCGTGTCCTGGCGACGCTGATCGGCATGCACCGCACGTGCCCGCAGAATGGCCACCTCGAGCGCGTCCCGCACCGCCGGGTCCAGCTCTGCAAGGGCGCGCTCCCGCTCCGCGGCCGGAACACGGACGGTCGCGGGGCGAACGCCATCGAACTGGGCGCTGAATTCCAGTGCGGCCTCGGCGCCGCGGTCCCTGACCGCCTCTACGACGGGCCGCACCGTCGGCAGCACCGCATCGACGTCGGTCCCGCCCCGCGGAAGGGCAGAGCGCAGATGGGACGGGGACAGGTTCGCACCACGCATGTCGATACGGCGAAGCAGCGATGAGCCGCTTGCGCGAAGAGCATCTGATGGGGTGGGTCCGTCGCTCACACCACCATTCTCCCAGAGCTACTCAACACCATTTACCAGGCAGTCACCGGTTGTGTGTGACGCACGTCTAACTAGACTCATCGGCAGGAAGACCGTACCGACCCACAACGATCGGATCATCGATGACAGCAAACAATCAGCCCGGCGTGCCCATGCTCATGCCCGAGTGGCTTGAGCGAGCTCAGATCAAGCTCATGAACCCACTCATGGCCCCTATCGCGCGCTTTCTGCCTTCATTCGCCACAGTTACGCACTTCGGCCGCACGTCAGGCACCAGGTACGAAACCACCGTGAACGCATTCCGCAAAGGCAATGTCATCTCCATCGGACTGATTCACGGTAAGACCAACTGGACCAAGAATGTGATCGCCGCGGGCGGCGCCGACATCAAGCTCTTTCGCGGCAAGCAGATCCATGTGATCAACCCGCGCATCGTGGAGCAAGGCCAGGGAGATCCGGCACTGACCCGCTCGACCCGCCAAGTCAACAAGGTCGCAGGAGTCTTCGTCGCCGATATCGCGAAGTAGCTCCCGTGTTGGATGCCCCCGGCTTCGATCGCCTGGTCCGGGGGCGATCGGCGATACGCGCCTTTCTCGAAGCCCCGGTTCCGCGGGAGATCCTGCAGGCCGCGTTGGAAACCGCACAACACGCGCCATCCAACTCGAACATCCAGCCCTGGAGGGTCGCCGTTGTCGAGGGCCGGACGCGGGACACGCTGGCGACCGCGCTGACCGCATACGCGCAGGAGCACGGTCTGGCCCGCATGGATCTCCCCGATGAGTTCCAGCTCCAGCGGCGCGCGTTGGGCGCCCAGGTGTACGGATCGATGGGAATCGAGCGATATGACTCCGACGCGCGGTTCCACGCCACCCTGCGCAACTTCAGCTTCTTCGGGGCCCCGACGGCCGCGCTGGTGGGACTCGATGCCCGGCTGGGCATCCCCGACGCCGCGGGAGTCGGCATCTATCTGCAGACGCTGGCACTTGCCCTCTATGCACACGGAGTCGACACCTGCATGCAGGTGGCACCCGCCATGTTTCCCGAAGTGGTGCGCCCCGTTGTGGGTTTCTCCCCACAGATCGATCTGGTGTGTGCGGTGGCGATCGGATACCGCGACCCGTCGGCACCGGTCAATTCGGTGCGCTCGCCCCGCAATCCGGTTTCCGAGAACGTCACGTTCCTGGAATGAGGAACTCCTGCTCGGGCCGCCCCGTGGTGCCGTACCGCAACCGCATCTCCACGTCCGACGCCCCTACCAGCGACGCGAGATAGCGTTGCGCCGTCGCGCGTGAGATCCCCACCGCGACGGCAACTTCCGCTGAGGACATCGGTGAGGACGCATCCCGGACGGCCTGCAGCACGATCTGCTTGGTCGGTGACGACGGTGTCGCCAAACGTGGCGCGCCGGCACTCGGGCGCAGGCACTCCAACGCGGCGTCTATCTCTGCGGCGCTGAGCTCGTCGCCGTCAAGGATCTTGCGGTAGCGCGCATATGCGGTGAGCCGCGCCACCAGCGCGGCATGGGCGAACGGCTTCGCCAGGTAGCTCACCGCACCGGCGATCAATGCTTGCCGGATCGTGTTGCCCTCGACCGCGGCCGACAGGACAAGGGCATCGCAACGCAGCTCGCGCACGAAGTCGATCCCGGAACCGTCGGGCAGATACACGTCGACCAGCGCGAGATCAATGGCGATAGAGCTCACCGCGTCGTGTGCCGCGCTGATGCTGTTCGCGATCGCCACCACCGTGAATCCCGGAACGGCGTCGACGATCCCGGCGTGCAAGTTAGCCACCCGGAAGTCATCGTCGACAATCAGCACAGCGATCTCGGATTCATTCATTCCGGTACCTTCCCTCCGGTGTCGGCCATGACCGATGGCATTCGCGCGATGAACTCCGCCCCCGCGAGTCCGGGCCCCGCACCCGCTGCCGTCGCCAGCCACACGTCACCGCCGTGCCCCCGTGCGATCTGGCGAGCCAACGCCAGACCGACGCCGCGGCCACCCGGAACCGCCGCGTCCTCCTTGGTCGAGATCCCCTCCACGAACAGACCATCCGTCATGGATTCGGCAACCCCGTCACCGCTGTCGGCCACGGTGATATGCAGTGTCGAACCGTCCTGAACCACCCCGACCTCGACCCGTCGCTGCGGATCCGAGCCGGTGCGCGCCGCGTCGATCGCGTTATCGATCAGGTTGCCCAACACGGTGGTGACATCCACCAGGTGCACGAGAGTGCCGGATACCCAGGTGTTGTCTCCCAGCCTCAGCGTGACGCCCGCCTCTCGGGCATTCGCGGTCTTCGCGGCGATGAAAGCCTGAAGATAGGGATCGCTCACTGTCTCGATGTCCGGGAGCGCGGCGCCCAACGGGCCACTGCCGAGAAGCTCGTCCAGGAAATGTGCAGCCTCCTGGGTTCGGTGCGCGTGCACCAGCCCGCTGAGCAGGTGCAAGCGGTTCGCGAATTCATGCCGCTGGGCCCGCAGCACGGCGCTCATGGACTGCACGGCGTCCAATTGCCGGGTCAGCGATTCGACATCCGTGCGATCGCGCACGGTCAGTACCGCTCCCAGCGGGCGGCCTTCCCGAGTCACCGGACGCGCCGTGATCACCACGACGCGCTCGCCCACCATCGCCATAACCGGCACCGCGGACATGTCCCGCAGCACCGAAAGAACCCTTGGCGTCAAACCGATATCACCGACCTGCCGCCCCGCGACGTCGCCCAGTTCCAGTAGACGCGCGGCTTCGTCATTGACGACGGTGGTTCTTCCGTCGACATCAATGCCCAGCACCCCCTCCCCGATGCCGTGCAGAACCGCGGCCTGTTCGCGCACCAACTCGGCCAGCTCCTCGGGCTCCAGACCGAGCGTGAGGCTTCGCCACCGGCGAGCCAACAACACCGAGCCGGCGATTCCGCACAGAAATGCCGCGCCCACGATCCATCCCGCGATGCGCAGATCGGACAACAAACGGTCGCGTACC